>NZ_MPKW01000036.1 GCF_009729415.1 Mycolicibacterium sp. CBMA 234 | reverse complement strand
GTTGAATATCGCCACCGCCATAGCACCGTCGGACAGCCACTTTAGCTGGATCCGCGGATCAGTGGACAACGGATGCATGGGTGCGGTCAGCGAATCCTGGTCAATGGCAATGACATCCCGGTTGGTCAGCAGGTCCCGGGTGTCGTTGCTCATGGTGCGGACGTCATTACCGGCAATCAACGGTGCCGACAGCATCGACCACAACGACAGATGGGCACGTTGCTCGTCGGTCGTCAGATTGGGCTGATGGTCGGTCACCATGTGCAGGAGTTGGTCATCGGACGCCGTCGCGAACTGTCGCACCGTATCCGGCGGCGCGCCAACGGTGAGCTGGTTGCGAACTGACTTCAGGTGCTTGGCGACCCACTCGTTCCACCCGATGCCGGCGACCAGCATGTCGGCGTCGACCCAATAGCCCTGCTTACTAGGGGCGAGAGCCTTTGCCGCTGCGGCGAATTCGTCGGGCACACCCAGGTAGACGTGCCCGGCGAACGGATCCAGCGGCCCCAGCCGCGGCAGCTGGTCATGCCAGACGGGCACCAAATCGTTGGTGGCGCGGGCCATGTCGGCGATGTCCGACCAGTCGTAGCGGATGCCCGCGGTCTGATCGTCGGAGCTGTTGGGGTTGATGCTGTAGACGATGTGCCGACCAGAGCCGCGCAGCGCATCGCGCATGGCGCTGAACACCCGCACCTGATGCTTGTGGTCGGCTTCGTTGCGGCACCAGTCGTACTTGAGCATGTCGATGCCCCAGACCGCATAGTCTTTCGCGTCCTGGGTTTCGTGGCCGGCGGCCGCCAGCGCGGGTTGGGCGCTGCACCCTTCGTTGAACGGACTCGCGTACAGGCCCAGCAGCATGCCGCGGTCGTGGGCGTACGTGGCCAGGGCGGCCATGCCGTCCGGGAAACGTGTTGGATCGGCCTGCAATTCACCGGCGGACGTACGTTGCGGCGCGGCCCAACCGGCATCGAGGTTGACGTAGCGGTAGCCCGCATCACGCATACCGGAGGACACCATGGCATCGATGACGGCTTTGATGTTGGCCTCGGTGAGCGGGACGCCCGAGTTCCACGAGTTCCAGCCCATCGGTGGCATCGGCGGCTTGACCGGCGCAGCCGGCGGCTGGCTGGGCCGGGCCGAACAACCGGATTGCAGCGCCGCCACGCACAGCAGCACCACGACCAGAGACCAGAGCCGCGTCATCGGTGTCCTCATCGTCAGGGGCCGAGTCCCCCCGACAGTAGCGACGCCGGCTGGGAGCGACCTGCGACCTTATTGGAAATCATTTTCGACAAGCCGCAGCGGGTCGGGTATCGTCGACCACGCCTTATTGGAAATCATTTTCAACAAATTGACGAGGTCACCATGAAAGCCGGCATCCACCCCGACTACCACCCCGTCGTCTTCCAGGACGCCACCACCGGGCACATGTTCCTGACCCGCTCGACCGCCACCAGCTCGAAGACCGTCGAGTGGCAGACCACCGACGGCGTACGTACCTACCCGCTGATCGTCGTCGACGTCACGTCACACTCGCACCCCGTCTGGACCGGCAAGCGGCAGATCTTGGATACCGCCGGCCGGGTGGAGAAGTTCAATCGCAAGTACGGGCGATGAAATCGGCACACGTATCTCGTTGCACCGGTGAGACATTCGGTGGCGGCGCACGGCTCGCCACCCGACCCCGGCCGCGCCCCGGGTGCCACACGCGGGGCGCGGCCACTACCGAGGCCTGGGACTGGCAGCTGCACGCCCGTTGCCGAGGACTGCCGGCCGAGGTGTTCTACACCGGCGACGAGGACCGCGGTGCCCGCCGGATCGAGCACGAAGAGAACGCCAAACAGATCTGCGGCGGCTGCCCGGTGCAGCGTGAATGCCTCGGCCACGCCATGGAAGCCGATGAGCCATACGGCATTTGGGGTGCGACGACACCGAAGGAACGCGCCGCCCTGCGGCAGCGGTCCACCGCGCGAACACGAGCCTCATCGCCGGCGGTCAGCCACACAGCGGGGTTACCGAATCGGCGGTAGTGCCAGCCTTCGGAGTCGTATCGTCAATCCGTGATCTCGACGATTGATCACGTGCGCTCGCGATGGATCCTCGCGGCGGTCTCGACTGCGCTGTTCTGCGTGCAGCTCGACTACTTCGCCATGAATTTGGCGCTGCCCCGCATGGCCGCGGACTTGGGTTCCACCACAACAGATCTGCAGTGGGTCGTCAGCATCTACATGCTCACTCTCGGTGCCTGCATGGTCCCCGCAGGCCGGATCGGTGACATCTTCGGCCACCGTCGCGCCCTGCTCGGCGGCATCGCTTTGTTCGGCGTCGCCTCCGTGTGCTGCGCTATCGCGCCGACGGCAGCTGTGGTCATCGCCTTCCGTGCGGTGCAAGGTATCGGCGCCGCATTCATCTTTCCTGTCTCCGTGAGCGCACTGACCAATGCGTTCCCGCCTGAGAAATCCAGCCATGCAATCGGATTGGCCTACGGCATAGCAGGCTTGGGCAATGCAGCCGGCCCGCTGGTGGGCGGGTTACTGACCGAGACGCTCGGCTGGCGGTCGATCTTCTGGCTGCTGGTTCCACTATCCGCGGTCGCCTTCGTTATCGGCGCGCGCACTATTCCGGAGAGCGCGGACGCCACTGCTGACCGCAAACTCGATGTCGGCGGTCTGGCGCTGATCACCACCGGCATCGGGCTCTTCACGTTCACGTTCGACCGGGCTCCGACGTGGGGCTGGCTCTCTCTGTCGACCGTCATCGCCTTCGCACTTTCGGTGCTAGCGCTTGCCGGGTTCGCCATCGTCGAACAGCGCGTGCGCTCACCGTTGGTGAACCTGTCGCTGCTGAAGAATCCGACGTTCGCCATCCTGGTGATCGCGGGCACCATCGCGAACGTCGCATACACAGTGACGGTGTTCCTATCGACGATGAATCTGCAACAGGTCCGGGGGCTGACTCCCCTGGCCGCCGGCATCGCGTTCCTCGGACCCTCAGCCGGCGCAGCGCTGGGCGGCGTGTTGTCGGGCCGCCTCGCCGCCCACTTTCCCCCGGTTGCGGTGATGGGTTCCGGCTGCACTGTTGCGGCGTTATCGCTTGCCGCGCTATCAGTTTCGCACAGTTGGGTGCCTTATCTGGTGGCGTTGACGCTGTGCGGCTTCACCATGGGGTTGGTCTACGCATTCACCACGGTCGCCACGCAGACGGTGGTCGCGCCGGAACGCGCCGGCGAGGCGGCCGGCGTCACCCTCACCACCCTGGTCACGATCGCCGGCGTGGGCGTCGCGGTATCCGGCACCGTGCTGGAAGTTCTGCAACACCAACATGTCACGACAGCAATAGGCATCGGACGCATACTGCTGACGATTGCGGCACTACTCCTGCCGGCGGGACTGGCGGTGCTATGGAAGGCTCGTAGTGCGGCGCGAAACTCACAGAATATTATTAGCTGAGCTAGCAACTTTGTCGGTACGTTGGTGCCAACACCCCAACACTGACGGGAGCACCGATGGGATTCGGACCGCCACAAGGCCGGCCGACAGTCACCGACGACGAAATCGCCGCGATCATGAACCAATCGCCGCGCGTGCGCACGCTGCGAAATATGTTGGGCGCCACCGGCGATGCGCTCAACCCGTTGATCGACCTATACCGGCCGTGGGTGACCGGCCTGGACCGGCTGCCCCGTGACGGCCGATTCCTGTTGGTGGGCAACCACACTGCTTTCGGCTTCGCCGAAGTGGTCCTGGTGCCGTACTACACCCGGCGCGAACTGGGTGTGCGCGTTCGCACACTGGCCGAGCGAGCACTGGGTCAGATGTCCGGCCTGGGCGGCGATCTGGTTGCCGCCTACGGCGGCGTGGTCGGCCACCCGGATACCGCACGAGAGTTGATGCGGCACAACGAGACCGTGCTGGTCTTCCCCGGCGGCGGACGGGAGATGCCCAAGTTCAAGGGCGATGAGTATCAGCTGAAATGGGACGGCCGCAGCGGATTCGCCCGCGTGGCCATCGAGAGCGGCTACCCGATCGTGCCCGTCGGCCTGGTCGGCAGTGACGACGTGTATGAACCCCTCTTCGGACGCGACAGCACACTGGGCCGCCTGAGTCAGTCCATCGGCGAGCGGCTCGGTGGACCTCCTGACATGGCCATGCCGTTGGTGCGCGGTATCGGGCCGACCCTGATCCCACGCCCACAACGCATGTACCTGGAGTTCGGCGAGCCGATCAGCACGACCGCACCCAGCCGGACCGACCACAGCGGATGGGTGGAAACGGTCAAGTCGACGACTCAGCAAGCGCTGGAACAGATCCTGGCCGCACTGCAAGAAATCCGGGCCGGCGATCCGTACCGAAGCCTGAATCCACTGGCCTGGGCTCGAGCAGCGCAGCCGTCCGAGCCCGTCACGCAGGCTGGCTGAACTCTCCTGCAGCACAGTCGATTTGGGACCATCAACTTTCCTTGGCCGACAGCGAAAGTTGACGCTTCCGACCCGAACAGGCCAAGAGGTGGACGGGAACCGTAACGTAGGTCGCGACCTGGCACGGACGCTTCACGCGCCCAGATGCAGCAGAAAGGCTTCGCGAGATGGCATTCACCGATTACCAGCAGCTGTCCCTGAGTCGCCGCGACAACGGCGTCCTGCTGATCACCCTCAACCGGCCAGAGAAGTACAACGCCGCCGATGAGGGCATGCACACCGAGCTGGCCAACATCTGGAAAGACGTGGCGGCCGATCCGGAGACGCGGGTGGCCGTGATCACCGGCGCCGGCAAGGCGTTCAGCGCGGGAGGTGACCTCGCCATGGTCGAGCGCATGGCCGGTGACTATGGCCGCGTCTCGCACATGCTCGACGAGATGAGCGACCTGGTCTACAACATGATCAACTGCGACAAGCCGATCGTGTCGGCGATCAACGGCGTCGCAGTCGGTGCCGGCGCGGTGGCCGCCCTGCTGGCCGACGTCGCGATCATCGCCGAGGACGCCAAGATCGGCGATGGCCACGTCAAACTCGGTGTGGCCGCCGGCGACCACGCCGCCATCATCTGGCCGTTGCTGGCCGGGACCGCCAAGGCGAAGTACTACCTCATGACGGGCGAGATGATCGGCGGCGTCGAGGCCGAACGCATCGGGATGGTCGCCAAAGCCCTTCCGCGCGACGAGGTTCTGGACGAAGCGCTCCGCGTAGCGGACGTTCTCGCCACCGGCGCCCAGCAGGCCATCAGGCTGACCAAACGTGCCCTCAACAATTGGCTGCGCAGTGCGGGCCCGATCTTCGACCAGTCCGCCGCCTACGAGATGTTGACGTTCATGGGCCCGGACGTGGTGGAGGGCTACACCGCGCTGCGCGAGAAGCGAGCGCCCAAGTTCCCCTCGGCTCAGTAAGGAGACAGTGGATCAGCGCTGACCGGCGACCCATGGGTCGCTCGGCGTCTGCCCGGCGTAAGGCTCCCAACGGTAGTTGCCGTCGCAGATGATCACCTGGCCGCTCGGGGTGAGGTCCTTGCGGCCGATCTCGGCGCCGATGCACTGCTCCCCCACCACGTGCTGCGCCATCGGCGCCGCCGCGGCGACGGTCATGCCCACGCCGGTCCCAGCCTGAGCTGCGGCGAACGCACCGACCACCACCGCGATGCGTCTCACGACACCGCCTCGACCAGCGCATCGGCCGCAAGCAGCCCCAAGTTGTTCGAGGCGAGCGGGCTGTCGCCGGTGAGCAGCCGCCGGTCTTGATGCACCTGGCCGCTCATGTGGTCGTTCACCACCTTCAGCCCCTGGTTCTCCAGCGCCTCGGCGATGAACATCCGCAGCCCGCCGGGCAGGTAGCCGATGTCCTTGTTGGGGCCCTTGTCCAGCGCGTCCGGGAACACGCAGATGCTGTAGCCCTTGAACGGCGACTCCGCCTTGCCGATGGCGGCGGCGAGCAGCGCAGCGGGCCCATGACAGAGCGTGACGATGAACTTGTCATTGTCCAGCGCCCAGTCGAGCACCTCACCGACCTCGGGGCTGAAGGGAATGCCGACCTCCACGCCGTGACCGCCCGGGATGAACACCGCCAGGTAGTCGGAATCCGGACCCAGCTTGTCCGCGATGACGTCGTGCAGATGCAAGGGCTCTTTGAGCTTGGGCTTGAGATCCGCGTAGGTCTGCAGCACCGCCTCGTCCTTACCCGGCATCGCCCACAGCTCTAGCTTCACCGGATTGCCGGAGACGGTGGCGACGTCGACGTCAAAGCCCGCGGCCATCAAGTGGTGCAACGGCAGCAGCATCTCCACCGGGTGGTTTCCGGTGGAGAACATGGTCCCGTTGTCCATCAGTAGATAGCGCTCGTCGGTGGCGATCATCAGGACCTTCCAACGGCCGCCGGCATACGCGCCGGCATGGTGGACACCACCGAAATCTGTTCTGTCTGAAGTGTATTGACTCAGGGAGTACGCCGAGGGGAAGAACGCGTTCTCCTCAGCCGGGTCGGGTGCCGGGGCCTTGCTCAGTTCAGATTCCGTCATGACGTGTCTGCTCCTTGGCGTGGGATCCGTACGTCAGCCATCGTATGGACTTCCCAACCATCCGGACAGGTCCAGACAACGAATGAACCACCACAAGCGCTGCAGATCGACAACGGCCCTGTGTTCATTTCGCAAGCGCTGCAACAGTTCTGCCGATGCCTCGCCATGAAGTTGGCCCCAACAAACACCAAGCACCCGGATTCCACGCAAGACGGTGCTCACCCCAACACGGTGATTGTGCGCTCACCCGAATCGAATGATTGCGTACCGCAGCCGCGGCTACTGGATCCCAACACGCCGGTGGCGCGGTTCACCTCGAAGCGCAACCCATCTATCGACCAGCTACAAATATATTCGAACAACGCTGTGGCTAAACACTTCTCAACCACATCGAATGCATTGCCGGCCAAGACGGTAGCAAAGTCGGCCGGCCGAACGTTTTAGCGAAAGCGTCAATAATCGCCGCGAGAGCGTCCTGGCCAACGTATGATCAGGCCCAGCTACACAGGCGAACCTTGGGGGAGGTCTTTCGTCCAATGACAACCGAACTCTCGCGGATGGCTGTGGTCCTGAAGAGAACGATGGATTCCCTTCATGGATCCGTCGATGACCTGGCACGCGAATTGGTGAGAGTGCTCGGCGTCAATCACACAGATCGACGCGCCCTAGAACTCATACTCCTTGCGGGCGAGAAGACCACGACACCGGGACTTCTCGCCGACCGCCTCGGTCTCACCGCCGCCGGAGCCACGATCGTCCTCAACCGCCTGGAGAAGCTCGGCTACGTCAGCCGATCGCTACATCCGACCGATCACCGCCGAGTCATCGTGCTGGCCACAGACCTCGCCGCCCGCCGCGTCGCAGAACTTGTCTCTCCCCTGCTGGACCACGGCGGCAAAATGCTCTCGCGGCACTACAACGCGACGGAGATTGCCCTGATCGTCGAGTTCCTCACCCGCACCAACGAACTACAACAAGATCATCTGAAGCGGATGCGCGAATTGGAACCCTACCCTCAATAAGAGTCAGCACTATCGGCGTAGCTGATGTGCCGCGACACCATTCGAAATCACGAACATCACCGATGAGCCAGGGTGAGTTCTATAGACGTCCGGGCAGACCAGCATGCCCAACGATGCGGCACCGATCGCTGCGAGTTTCATCGCACTGTTACCGATAGTTGTACAACCCCGGCAAGTGCACCTATCGACGATCTCGGTGTCGGGCAGCGCGGCAATCCGTTGACGTGAATCGTCGGCGTGCCAGCGTCCTTGCCGACCACGTCCAACCCGGAAGGTCGGCTACGCCCAGAGACTATGCGGCCAGCGATCTTGGCTTGAAAATGGTTGCTGTATCGCATGATTGCGCTGACCTCGACCACGTCGGGTCTAGCGGTGCCGACGTACGGCAGTTACAGCCACGCTACTTACGTTTCCGCAGGCCGGGGCAGGTTGTGCCCCGCCCACACTTACCCGATATTTCAACATCTTTGCGGTAATAGCTTTGTGCAGTTAATTATCTTGGGATAGATAACTTTCTACCGTTAAATTTCAACATCAAATAACGAAAAAGGTGCGTCTGGTCCCTGACGAGGTCCCTCAATCGAAGGGACCGAGAGCTAGCTGAGAAATTCCCAAAGTTTCCGGCTGAATTTGCCCACACAGCGATCAGTGTGCAGTACCTTGCCGGTGCAAGTTACCGATTATGGAGGGGAAGTTATGCAAACGTTTGCGCGGACCAGTATGACCAACGGGGTGGCACTGATCGGAGCGAGTGCCATCGCGCTGTCACCGATAGTGGTGGCACCGCAGCAGGTGCACCTGCCGGCGATCCCGGTGTCGAGCATCGCGACCACGTTGACCGCGCAGGTCGATCCCATCAGCGCATGGGTGCAGGTTCTCACGGCATCGTTCAGCAACATTTCGGCCCTCGGCCAGCAGGTGTGGGCCGACCCCGCTCCCATCCTGAAACAGATCCTCACCAACCAGCTCGGCTACGCGAACACCACCGTCAGTGCGCTGTCCAGCGCCGGCAGCAGTTTCGTCACGGCCCTGCAGGGACTGCCACCGGCTTTCCAGCAGGCAGCTCAACAAATGGCCGCCGGCCACATCGACGGGGCCGTGGACACGGCATTCACCGCCGTGCTGCAGCTGGTGGTACAACCAGGCTTCGCACTGTTAGGAAGTGGGATGCTGGACATCCCCGGCAAGATTGCGCAGAACATCGCCAACGTCGTCAAGCAAGGCCCCTTTGCTCTTGCCATGGTCGGCTTTTCTGTGCTGGGCACGCTTAACGGCGTCCAGCGCGCCTTTGGCGATGCCGCGCAAGCGGTGTACGACGGGGTGCGCGCCGGGAACCTCGGGGCGACTGTGAACGCGATCATCAACGCCCCGGCCGTGGTCACCAACGCCTTCCTCAACGGGTATGCACCGTTGTTGGCCCCGGGGATTCTGACCCCGGGCGGCCCCGGAGTCCCGGGTGTTTTCGCCATGGTCATCCAACTTCGCGACGCCATCGCGCAAGCGCTGGGCGCACCGGTGCCGGCCGCGGCGGCGGCCGCGGCCGCGGCCCGCGATACTGGACCGTCCGCCGTTCCGTCGGCCGCCTTGTCCGTTGCGGCGGTCACACTGGGCGCCGAGAAGGTGACGACGCCTGATGCCGCGAAGGTCGGGGCGACGAAGGTCGCGGCGACGGAGACCACCCCGGTAGGACCCGCCGCGACGGCGCCGGCCGCCACGGGGCCAGCCGCAGCGGCACCCGCCGCGACGTCGCCCGAGACACCGTCCCCGGCAACCGAGACGAAGCCGGAATCGGGCGCCACCTCGGGCAGCACCACCACGCCAAACGGTGGCACCGACGCGACCAGCGGCACCAAGACCGGTACACCCGGCACGGCCGGTGAACCCACAAAGCCCAGCGGGGCGACCGGGAGCGAGACGGGCTCGAGCGGCACCACCACGCCAAACAGTGGCACCGACACGTCAAACGGTGGCACCAAGACCGGTACACCCGGCAAGACCGGCGAGCGCACGAAGCCCACGAAGCCCAGCGGATCGACCGGGAGCGAGACGGGCTCGAGCAACACCGGCTCCGGCAGCGGCGCAACCGGCAGCGGCACCAAGACGGGTACACCCGGCAAGAGCGGCGAGCGCACGAAGCCCACGAAGCCCACGAAGCCCAGCGGATCGGCCGCGAGCGGGACGGGCTCGAGCAGCACCGGCTCCGGCAGCGGCGCTTCCCACGCCGCCGCGTAGTCACACCCCTTCAAGAGCAATGGGCCCCGCTCGTGAGCGGGCCCATTGTCGTCTGGTGTCGCGAGGGGTCGCCAGGCATGGAGCGGCCCCCGAGCCTTGGTTCCTGGTTTGGACCGACCGAGAGCTCGGGGGTCGGGTGGCTGTGGGGAATTCACCAGCGCGCGTGGGTGATTCACCTACCCGTGGAGCAACCAACACGCCCGGCGCTACTAATTGGCCAAGGCGGTGAGCTCTGAGTCGCCGCCACGCTGTGAACGGGCGCCGGTGGCGCCGTCTGGATGGTCGCAGGTCGAGCCGGCGGCGCGGGCGTTGCTGCACGAGTAGCCGACGATGGCGGCCACCGTGGTCTCCCAGCGGTCGGCTGGACTGGCGATAAGTCATGGCCCCTGAAGAATGTGGCCCCGGATCCGCCCGGAATACGCCCCGGATGACGCGTGTGACCGGTTGGTGCGTCTGCCCGGAGAGCAGCTGCAGTGCGACCTATGGGTTCCCCGGTGGGCTGGTGCCCGATCACGCCGGGGCGCTGCGGCCGTTTCCGGTGTTAGTGATGGTGGCGGCGTATTCGCGATTCGTCTCCGCGGTGATGATCCCGTCACGGATCACTGGCGACTGTTGGCCGGGATGTGGCAACTACTGTTCCGCGGTCTCGACACCATTCCTCGAACATCGTTGTGGAACAACGAGTCCGGTATCGGTCAGCGTGGCCGCCTGGCGCAAGGTGTGTCGGGACTTTGCGGGTTGGTGGGGACCCGGCGGATCCAGGCTCGACCCTATGCCCCCGAGGCCACGGAGGTGGTGGAGCGGGCCAACGGCTCCTGCGGAACGCCATTTCTGTCGCCGCCTGGTGGCGAATCATGAAAGGTTCTGGGGTGCAATCGGATTAGCCTCTGGTCCACCGCACGCCAGTGCAGCATCGGTGTTGCGGCGATCTCCCGCCATGGGCTGATCGTGATCGACGAAGTCGGCTGCGTCCCATTCGGCACCGAAGCCGCGAACCTGTTCTTCCAACTGGTGTCGACCCGGTATGAGAAATTCTCGATCATCTTGACCTCCAACCTGCCGTTTCCTGCTGGGGTCAAGTGTTCGGCGAAGTCACCATCGCCTCAGCAAGGATCGCCTGGATGGTGCACCACGCTGATGCCATGCCCTCAGGGTGGCAGTTCCCTGCATCTCAGCTGTAGTTCTCGGGGAGGTTGTGGACACGTAGGCCCTCGATGGGAGTCATGAAATTCTGCATTCAATATCTTTGTGGTAATAACTTTCTTTTGTTAATTCTCAATACCGAATAGTGAATAGTAATTAAGGAATGCGACACGGCTATTGAAGCGTGATCAAAATGTGCACGGAAATTCATTGGCGGCAGGTTATCTTTTTTTTCCGCAGTACCGCGGCGCGGCAATCGGACCACGTCGCTACCTTCACCTCTTGGAGATAACAATGCGATCGAATACGTCCACGTTGCGTCGTGCGGGCGCCATTACTCCGATGGCTCTTGCTGCCGCACTTTCTTTCGCCGGGACGGCGCATGCAGCCGTCCCGGTGAATTGGACTTGTTCCGCCTCGGGCGGAACGTCGAGCATGACAACCTCGGTTACCACCACCGCGCCGGGTTCGGTGACCGCGGGTTCTCCCGTAGCCATTACCATTGCACCGGGCTCATCGACGGTTCCGACGACGGCGAGTATTTTCACGATCAAGAGCATCAGTAATTTGAAGATGCTCATCCCGGTCCCGGCGAACTCGACATATGTCTCCTCCAGCGCATCCGGCGGCGGGGCTTACCCGGGCTCGACGGCTCTCGTGGGCAGTAATGTCGTGCTTACCATTCCCGGTCCAATTCCTGCTGGTACGACGTACACTCCGGCCCAAGTCACCATCAACGTGACGGCCAACGCGCCCGGCTCGGTTATCAGCAAGTACGCCGGTACCAGTTACACCGACCCCGGTATGACCATGACCACTACGGTGGTAGGGCCCGGCGACATCGCAACCGCGTGCTACCCGAGTCCTTCTCCGACGCTCACCACGACGACCGTCACCTAACTCTGGAGGTCGGGTAGGCCGGCTGGATGGCGCACAACAAACAGCCGGCTGAACATACGGACAGCGCTGATCGGGTCGGTGTCACATTTAGCGCGTGACCTTAGATAAGTGCTGCAGTGAATGGCCCTCGATTGGTCTGAGTAATCAGCCCAGTCGAGGGTCATTGCTATTTTCCAGTCGCGATCTAGAATGGCGACGAGCCTCTCCCCGATTCACTTCTTCCACCTTGTGGCTCTTTTTATCTATGAACCCTGCCTGTCGCCTCACGACCGACGAGGTATGCATATCAAAAATAGCCGCAAGAACGCCTCCATCGATTTGTGAAAGCATCAAAGCAAGCGACGCCATGGGTACGCCGTATTGCGGCATTTTTTTGACGTCAGCACTCCAGCTCCGAGCGCTCATCAAACACCAATCACCCAAGTCCTACGCAAGACGGTGCTCCCCCAATAGAGTGATTTTCCTACCTACCAAATAGGGTCAGCTCTACGACCGGCATGTGTCGCCGGCCAAGGCGTTGACAACGTTGGCCGTCGAAGATTTTGGCGAAGCGTCAAAACCGCCGCGGAAGCGGCTCGGCCATCGTATGATCACGCCCAGTTACAGAGGCGAACCTTGGGGAGGGTCATAAGCCTCGGGGGAGGTCTTTTCATCCGATGGCAACCGAACTAGCTCGGATGGCTGTGGTCCTGAAGAGAACGCTGGATTCTCTTCATGGCTCCGTCGATGATCTGGCGCGCGAACTGGTGAGGGTGCTCGGCGTCAATCAGACAGATCGACGTGCCCTGGAGCTCATCGTCCTTGCGGACGAGAAGGCGACGACGCCGGGGCTTCTGGCCGACCAGCTCGGTCTCACCGCCGCCGGAACCACGATCGTCCTCAACCGCCTGGAGAAGTTGGGCTACGTCACTCGATCACTAGACCCGACCGATCACCGCCGAATACTCGTGTCGGCCACGGATCTCGCTGCTCGCCGCATGTCAGAACTTGTCTCCCCGCTGCTGGATCAGGGCGGCAAGATGTTGTTGCGCCACTACAACGCGGCGGAGATCGCCCTCATCGTCGAGTTCCTCACCCGTACCGACGAAATACAGCAAGATCACCTGAAACGGATGCGCAAATTGGATCCCTACCCTCATTAGAGGCAGCCCGGTCAATACGGCCGTCGTCAACGGGAATCGCTGGGGCGCAATGGTTCTGGACGCCGATCACGCAATCCGGTTCACATCATGGCGCTCGGACAGAACATGCTCTATACCCAGGCAGCTGCATATTGAGAACTGACCGCCAGCTCCACCACGGAGATCCACTGCGACCTCATCCGACCCGCATTCAATCGATAGGGAGCTGGAGGGTCTCGCCGTCGCCTTTGGTGGCCTTGGTGGTCGTCGTGTCGCGGCACTCGCCGTAGAGCATGACCGACGCTACCGGGACGCCGGCATGTCCCGGCGAAAGGGAAGCGTCGACACCGCTCTTTTTCAATGTGGTTGCGTGGCTTTTGAAGTCGCTGTCGGCAGCCCATCCACCTTGTCGGAGACGCTGCGTCATGTCATCGAACGCGGCCGCTGCAGCCTGGGGATCGGCGGGCGGTTGATAAGAGATTCTGACGGCGCCGCGGAACGGACCTTGATCGCCGTCACTGCATGATTCATGCCAAAAGTACGCAGACTCAACGGGTTTGGCGATGAGATGACTGACATCGGTGGCGGCGTCAACAACTTGACTCCTGGCCTGTTCCGGTGTCATCGGGTTGGTCACGCCGTTGATGAGCGCATTCACTGTGTCGCATCCTGCGAGCAGGGTTGCTGCCGCAATGAGGGTCACTGCACGTCGGGTGCGGTTCACGATGTCGAACTCCTTCACTTGTGAAAGTGATCGCCAATCGGCGGCCGGAAAACCTCGGGGTCACAATCGGTCACGGCGGTCCTGGATACAGACGGCACGTGCTTGCGGTGCGATGCAGTCATACCGTGGTGCTCCAGCACAGCTGGATTTCTGAGATTTGACCGACAGCGTCAACGCCGAGATCGACTGTGATCTCATCCGACCCGCATTCAATTGATGGGGAGTTGGAGGGTCTCGATGTTGCCTTTGGTGGCTTTGGTGGTGGTCGTGTCGCGGCACTCGCCGTACAGCATGACCGACGCCAGGGGGACGCTGGCATCGGCCGGCGACAGGGAAGCGTTGACACCGCCTTTTTTCAATGTCAGTGCGTGGCTTTTGAAGTCACTGTCCGCGGCCCATCCACCGTTTCGGAGGCGTTGTGTCATGTCGTCGAACGCGGCCGCCGCGGCGTGGGGTTCTGCGGGGGGTTGATAGGAGATTCTGGCGGCGCCGCGGAACGGGCCTTGGTCGCCGTCGCTGCACGATTCATGCCAAAAGTATGCCGATTCAATGGGTTTGCCGATGAGGTGTGTGACATCGGTTGCGGCGTCGACGACTTGGCGCCGGGTCTGTTCTGGTGTCATCGGGTTGGTCACGCCGTTGGCGAGTGAATTCACTGTGTCACATCCTGCCAGTAAGACCGCTGCCGCGGTAAGGATTACTGCACGTCGGGTGCGGGTCACGATGTCGGACTCCTTCATTTATGCTCATGCCCGCTTGTCGGTGGCCGGTACAACTCAGGGTCGACATCAGTCGACGGCAGCCACGGGAAGGGCGACGGGAGGTGCACCCGGTGCGGTGCGGTCATGCCGTCATGCTCCAACGCATCCCCATGTCCGGAGGCGATATCCCCAATGCTGAACAGTGATTCGGTCCCGGGATCGTAATAGTGGCTGTGATCAGTGAAGGTCAGGCCGGGTACTTCGGCCTTGAACCTCGTCGACCCGAACCCGTCAACGGACGGATCGGCCCCCAGCGCGATCGTCACGCCCGTACCCGGTACGTGCGCTTGACCCATGCCGCCCAGCGCGGTGATCGGGTCCGTCGAGGCTGAGCCAACATAGACGTGCCCGCCGGGGTTGAGGTGGAAATCGTTGGCGTTGCGGGCCATATCCGTTCCGGGGCAACCCACCAGGACCGCGTCGTCGATGTGCATGCCGTACCCGGCTGCCGCATCAGCGACCGTGGTCGATCCGTACGAATGCCCGATCGCGGTGATGTGTGAGCGGCCGCCCACCTTGGAGTCGTCGTGGGTCGCGCTGAGTGCGTTGACGTCGGCGGCCAGCAGCGCTCCGCCCTGATGGGCCAGTCCAGTTTGTCCCACCTGGGGATCGAACAGGCTGTCCGGTGCGTCATAGCCCATCCACGCGATCACCGACGTCTGCCTGCTGTGGTCGGCGTTTTTGGTTTCGGTGTAGATGTGGGCGGCGTCAGGTGAACTCAGCCAGCCTTCGGTGACACTGTGGCTGGTCCCCGGGACCACCACGGCGGTGTTGGCCGCCTCATCGGGGTTGCCGATGGCGATCGCGGCGCGCCCAGCCCCACCGAACTTGTCGGGTTCGTAGACCTGAAGGAAGGTCGGCGCACCCGTTGCCCCCGCGTTCTTCTCCAGTCCCTCTTTGACCTTGACCGCATTGTTGTAGCGGTTCATCATCTCTCCGGCCATGCCGTACTGCTCGGGGTGCGCGAACACCTCCTCGACAGTGACGCCGCGTGCCTTGGCGACCTCGGCAGGACGGTTGAGGTCTTGATTCATGACAGCCTGGTTGGCCTTGTTGCGGTCGATCACCGGGATGCCGTTGAGGTTGCCGAGCCGGTCAGGCCAGTCATGCAGCAGCTGATCACGCTGCTGCTGATTGAGCGATTTCCACCACTTGTTGACCTCTTCTGGACTCTTGCCGGTCGGGATCTGTGAGCCGTCGTCGTAGGGCGGCTTGTCCTGGGGCAGGTCACCGATACCGAGTTTGGTCGGCGCGCCGTCGAGGCCGGCGGCAGCGGTGCGCAGATTCTGGCTCAGCTGCCGGTCGGTGGTGTCGAAGCGGGCTAGCAGCGTTTTGACGGTGGTGGAGTTGGTGGCCGCGAGCTGGAGCACTTTCATCTCGTTGACCGGGCTGGCCTTGGCGTATTGATCCAGCGGGCCGCCCGGGCGCGCCGAGACACTGCCGTCTGGGGAGACTTGCCAGCCCTGACCGGTGAGTTGGCTGACGGTGTTGACCACGTTGGTCCGGTCCGCCGACAGTTGTGTGCCGCCCGCCTGGAGCACCGCCTGCGCGCGGCCCAGGGCATCGTGGATCTGTTGCATCCGCGCGATGGTCGGTTGCACTTTGGCGACCGCGGCATCGGAGGCGGTGCCCTTCCAACTGTCCTGCAGTCCGGTGATCGTGGAACGCTGCGTGTCGATCTGGGTGGCCAGATTTGAGGCCTTGGCGCCCAGCTCGGTTGCCGACTGGGTCAACGACTCGGGTCGCGATGCTTCCACCTGCGGGACGGTCACCGTCACGGATGGCGCCGAATCTTGGTCGCAGCCAATTGTGCTGCGGCGCAGTCGATCATCGAACGAGCTTGTCTATGCGCTCACCGTGTTCCTTGTCGGTTCGCAGGTACATGCCTGCGGCCGTCGACAGCTTCTCGGCATGCGCGGTCAATTCGCCGTGCGCGGCTGAAGTCTCGGTGTCGAACAACTCGCCCACTGTTCGGCACATCGCTTCGCTGTGCAGGCCGGACAACCCGTCACCTGCGCTGGTCAGCGACTCACCGACTGCCATGGTCGAGATGAATGTCGCTACACCTGTTTGCGCATGCGCGGCATCACGCAGTGCCTTGGGATCCACACGTAACACCCCCGCCATACACCCGATCTTAAATCCACCGTCGACCCCATCACGGCACCTATTTGAGACTTCCCGGGGTCATCTGGCCGCAGGACGTCGTTCCCAATCCGGGAGGTACCTGCGCCTGGCGGTCAGCCCCGCAGGAGGCTCACTCCGAGCGACACCACCACAATCGCCAGCACCACAAACAACGAGGAGAACGCCCCCTTCGTGAAGGAAGGGCGATCCAACGCCATAGTGGCCAGGGTGAACAGCAGCGGCCAGGCGAGCACCAACACCAACAGATACGGCACGGTGAAAAAGACGAGTGCGGCCACCGTCAGAGTGGAGACCACCCCGAGAACCATTCCGGCCCACCACTGCGGCGACCGGAGAGCTGGGGTCGACTCGGTGGAATTCATTTCCTTGACTCCTCAGTGCGGCGGCAATGGCGGCAGCGTAACTACCGGATCATGATGTCGTACGGCAGGTGGTGCGCCCACCGGACCTAGGTCGGAAAGCCCAGGCGGGGTCGCGATGAGTGGAGGCGCAGCGGGGACTGCCGTTGGACCGCCATGAGGTGGCAGCGCCCCAGGAACAGGTACGCCAGGCAGCGCAGGGTTCAGGTCGTTGAATCCCAGCACCAAACTGGCGTCGCCAATTGGGCGGTGCCACCAAAGCCCTGCCCCAGGACCCGTGGAACCGTCGGAGACCAGCGGCCACTGCTGGGCGAGCACCTGCGACGGTCCACTGGCGCCGTCGTGGTAAATCTCCATCGCGGGATAGTTGGTGACGTTTCCGCCGACGACCGGTCCGTTCGGTGTCGGTGTGATCGCCAGCTCGCCGTTTACGGAGAACGGGATGCTCTTGGCCACGTCCTGCCCGCCCGGGGAGAACGGGTCGGCCGCGTTGTAGTGCAGCAGGATTCCGCCATCGCTGCGCTGCACGGCGGAGACAGTAGGAGTCCCGGCCTGGATGTGGCCGGTGGTGGCGTCCACCGATGGGTTCTGGCGGGCCACGATGATGCCGTTCTCGTAGTCGACAAGGATCGAGACCCGGGAGGCTTCTGGACTGACCGTGGGCGAGAAGCCCCGGTTATCTCCCAGGTTGGAGTGCGGCAGGCTGGTCAGCTGGGGGTCCAGCACCGACTCTCCGGGGATGAACAGGTTGGTGCGAACCACTCCCTGCCCAGGGCGCGGCGTGATAGTGCCAACGGTGATGTTCGGAGGCACACCGCCGTTCTTGGGGTCGTAACTGTGCGGATCGAGAGCAGCGGCGGTATCCCAGTCGGCCCGCGACACCGGTTCTCGACTGAACACGTGTCGGAACGCGTCGATCTGGTTCTGGTGCCTGTTGCCCTCCGGCTCCGCGTTAGATGCCTTCGGCACATCCTGCTTAATCCCGTACCCCGCCGCCTGCATTATGGGCTGGCGCTCCTTCTCGGGCGGTTCTGTGGTCGATACAGGCTCGTTGAAACCGATCCCGCCCAACGGCGCCAGCGCCGCAGTGATTTGGGTTGCGACTTGTTTGTCAATCGCGACCAGTGCCCGCACCCGGTTACTGATTTCGTCGACGAAAGCCTGTGCTTTCTGTTGGCGGCCTGGGGTGCTGCGCATCGCGCCGCCCGATGACTTATCCGTGACCGAGAAGTCCTGTCCGACAGTGAATCCGGCTTCTTCGGCTTCGGCGATTGCGTCGAGTACCTGGCGCTTGGCCCAGGCAACGTCGCCGGCACCGGTGGTGGCGTGGCCGGCCGCCGCGTACAACGGATCGGCCGCGCCCCGGACTTTCACCAGGTCGCCCCAGCTCCGCTCAGCTGCGGCATCGGCGGCGGTTCCTTCCCATGGGGTGCCTCCGGGTCGGAGCATGCCCTGGTGAATCGTTTCGAAGTGGCCTTCCCAGTGTCCAGCGACCGATTTGAAGTGGGTCGCGGCGGCCTCTAGGTGGTTCGTGTCCCAGGCCTCGATGTCAGAGCGGGTCAGGGCACCACCTGTGGCTGCGGGCATCAGACCTGAACGGTTCGGCTGATCGACTGCGCGTTATCGCTATCGGCTGTGGAGTATCCCCCGGCTGCGGCCCGCAGCGCCGTACCCGTAGCGGCCGACCGTCCGGACAGCTGTGCCGCGACGGCATCAATCAACGCATGACCGCGCGCTACGGCGGCGGCGGTCGCTTGAGTCAGGTGGCCGGCGGCCGAGGGCGCTGGGACAGGCATCGACGATGCCGCAGCGTCGCAGACCCCGGCGTGCGACAGCAGGCCCGCACTGTCGACCTCGATGTGATCCCCCACCAGGACAGTTTAAAGCGCTGGTCGACCGCCAACCGACGTTGATTTCCCTTGACGACTGCCTTGTCAGCAGCGCGCCCTTTCGCTGAGCTGCAAGGCGTCCGGGCCGCGACATACGGCCCAGTCAATAACTTCAGCGAGAAACCTTCAGCAGAATCCACGCGGGTATCCAATGGGTGACGGTCCGACACTTCTCCCCGAACTCGATCGGGTACGTCACCAGCCCCCACCACATTCCGTCCCGGCACATACCCCAGCAGGTGAGCTGCCCGTGGGCACGGGCACGCATTTGTAGGCCATCCGGGTTGTAGCGGCCTTCGTAGAACGGCTGGCGCGGGAACAACACTCCGAGGTCAACGACTACGGTCTGGGGCGGATCGACACGGCGGAACACCGAGCGCGTTGGGCGCCCCGTGTAGGTGATCGCCGGTAGGTCCACTGTTCGATCATACGTTCGATGTAACTGAGTGAACCCGGCAACCGTCCAAGTACATAAGCGAACCATCACCGACATCGATGCCGACCTCCGAGCAATCGCCATAGTTCGAGTTGGCCTGCGGGAACTAGGTCCAGTCGGCAGTAGCACCTTGATGGATCAACTACTCGATGAGCGGCTGGCGCGAGGCGCGCCCAAACGGTCGACAGCCTGAATGAACACTGACGATCGTGCGATTAGACATCCGCGTCAGTTGCAGCGGTCCTAGCCTCATCGGCATGCACGATTGGGGACGAAAGTTCACTGACCGTGAGCGGGCCTGGCAGCTGACCTACGAGGCAGTACGCCAGCGCGCTGGCGCTGGCACAGTGGACGATTGGCGCGCCGAAATCGAGAAGACGATTCGGGAGGCGGACAGCCAGTTCGAGTTGGTTAACCAGGTGGTCGGGTTCAGCGCCACATTGGCGCAATACTTCGGCCGCCAGGACAAGGCATCGGTTCTGAGCTTGATGAGCGCGCTCGACCAGAGCGTGATGGGCGAAGGCGACGGACCAGAAAGCCTCTGACGGCTGCGACAATTTGCAACGATCTTGCTGCGGCAGGTCGATGCGCAGCTATAACCTTGCGCTACTTAGTTTTCCTCTAGGGGTGAGGGGTAGCTATATGGCTACCATCCGCAATCCGCTCGGCCTGGGTGTCGCCATCGCCGGAGCTGGCCTCATGGCGCTCTCGGCGTTTTTGCCAGTTTTCGAGCCCAAGGGATTCCGTCACATCGTGGACAACACGATGGCACAACAGGGCTACTGGCCAGTCCTCGTGCTGGCGTTCGCGATCGGCGTCACCGCGTACCTGGCCGTTGCGACCGAAGAAGCGTGGTGGAAGAACCCCACCTATCTCGCCGTGGTGTCGGTCGTCTATCTGATTCAGGTCGCGACGGACAAGAACGGGCGAACCATGTACCCGGTCAACCTCGACGGCACCGTGGACTACAAGGCACCGGGACAAGTAGTCGATCTGGGGATCGCGGTCTACGTGTACGGGCTCGGTGTCGCCGTCGCGTTCGTCGGGTCGCTGTTGATCTGGAAGACCGTCAATGGAAACAAGGCCAAGGCGATCGCTCCGATCCCGAAGTTGAAGGACCCTTAAGCACCTACCAACCGCGCGGATTACCCGCCGCCCGGCCCCGGTTTACGGCCGCGCCCCTTTCACTGAACGCCATTGCGCCACTGGGGGTTCCATCGATCTACCCAATATCGCCAGGGGGTAGTACTGCTGCGAAACGTCGCAGTTCATCAAGTGGGATCAGCACTTTCGTGCCGTAGCGCACTGCGGCCAGGTCGCCCCGGTGGCGCGCTCTGTCTACTTCTTTGGGGCTTATTGACATCAGCCGGGCGGCTTCACGGCGGGTTACCAGACTCCGGTCATCGGCGGCAACGTTCACGTGGCGGGCACCGGCTGGTTCCATGCCGCCAACGTTAGACCGCGTGTCAATACAGCGAGGGGTCCAGAAAACTAGACCCTAGGTAACGAATCCCGTTGTACATAAACCGATTTCGTCGCTTCCCGGTGCCGACGCGGTTACGCTATGGCTGTCGAACGATGACGCGATGGCCCGGCGGAGGCGATGACGCTACTTGACGTGACGCTCGACGGGATGACGCTATGCCCAGTGGGCAATGACGCTATTTCACGTGGCGCTCAACGTCGCTCACATGCACGGTCGTCTGATGCAGCGGTGCTGGTTTGGGGCATGCCAAGGCGTCGATGACGCTGGATACCTACGCCGATCTATTCGACGAGGATCTGGATGGTGTCGCGGACCGCCTGGATGCGGCCATCCGGTCCGCAGCGAAAAAGCCCTGCGGTCCCACTGCGGTCCCGGGCGACCGCGAGGCCATGTCCCGCTAACAAGAAAACCACCCCCGACACTGCTCGGGAGTGGTTTTTGCTGTGGAGCTAAGGGGAATCGAACCCCTGACCTTCTCGATGCGAACGAGACGCGCTACCAACTGCGCTATAGCCCCTTGTACCGGAAGCAAAGGCTACCAGTACCGGTCTGTAACGAGAAAACCAGCTACTGCCCCGACGCGCGGGGCAGGTCGTAGTCCCTGGCCATCCGGGTGTATTCCAGGTGTTCGAAGGCCGGATCCTCGTCATCGATATCCAGCACTGCGGCGCCCGGACGCCGAAGCCGAGAAGGGACGACGTCGAACTCCTCGTCGTGCGTGCTCTCCACACCGTGCCGCGACCGCATCATCCGCTGGGCACGACGGCGCCGCAGCTGCTCTTCGATCCGGGTCTGACGGCGCAGGTAGGCCAGGTACAGCACGGACGCCGTACTGACCACGCCGCAGAACCACCACCACGTGCTCGACGCCAGCGAGAAGGCCACGACGCCGGTGACCAGGATGGCCACCGCCATGCCGGACAGCATGCGGCTGCGGAAGCGGTACTTGCGCTCGGCGGCCGCGACGGCGGCCTTGGACTCGTACCGGCTGCGCCGCGCGGTCGACATCGAATCGGCCAGCTTCGGCTCGGCCTCCGACACCGCTTCCACACCTGAGGTGTCGTCGACGTACTCGTAGTCGTGCTCGGTGCCGTCCTCGGGCTGCGCAGGGATGGCGCCGGTGTCGGCCTCCGTGTCAACCTCTTCCGGCTCAGTGTCGGCCTCCGCCGAAAGCTCCGGCTCGGTCTGCTCGGGTTCGGCCTGCTGCGGCGCAACCGGCTCGTCGACCGCCTCTTGTTCAAGCGTCGGCTCGAAGTCGGCCTCGGAGATGGTCCGGATCGCCATGGTCGGCGTGGCCACCTCGTCGAAAAGCGTTGGCTGTTGCTGGGTTTCAGGCTCAGGCTCGACGACCTTCGCCATCCGTCCCGACTGTCCGATGGGCAGTGCACCGGAGTCCATCTCAACCACCTCGACGTCGAGGTACTTGGACTCTTCGACAACCACCTGGTCGGCCAGCACCACGGATCGCGGGGCATCGGCTTCAGGATCGGCGACCGGAATCGAATCGGTCGCCTCGTCGCCGCGAGCGAAGTCTTCCTCGAACGCGGTGAGGTCGTCGTCCTGACGCCAGTTCGGATCGCTGAAGTGACCTGTGGCGGGCCCACTGCGTCGTCGCAAACGGCTGCCCTGCGTGTTGAGCACGCGGGTCGCCAGAGCGACATCGCTCGTGCGGCGGACGTTCTCGCGCTTGCTGATCAGCATCGGCACCAGTACGAACAACCACAACACGACGAGGGATATCCACAGTAGGGATTGCGGGATGCTTGGCATGTCGCCGGCTCCTTTCCCCATCAGATTAGGTCTGTGACCAGCGCATCTGAAGCCGACGCGCCACGGTCAATTACACACCTGTAATTCGCTACTTACAAGCACATCAGTCACAGATGTCACATCTGCAACACAGGACTTTTCCGATTTGTGCACGGTATTCCGCGGTAGCCGCCGAAAATCGTGCACAAATCACTCACACCCAGGTCGCTCGACCGTCCCTCACCAGCGCCGATGTCGCCGACTGGGCCATTTCCTCGATCGTCATCGCCACCAGCAGGTGGTCCCGCCAGGCCCCGTCGACTTCCAGATATCGCTGCAACAGACCCTCCTCACGGAACCCCACGCGGGCCAGCACCGACCGGCTCGGCGCGTTCTCCGGGCGCACCGTCGCCTCGATCCGGTGCAGCCCGACCGGACCGAAGGCGTGGTCGACCCCCAGGGCCAGCGCCGCCGTCGCGATCCCGCCGCCGGTGAACTGGCGCGCCACCCAGTAGCCGATCCACGCCGACCGCAGCGCCCCGTGCGTCACGTTGCCGATGGTCAGTTGCCCGCAGAACTCGTCGTTCAACTCGATCACGTACGGCAACATCCGGCCGCGCCGGGCTTCGGATCGCAATCCCGAGCACAGCGCCGGCCAGGCCGAAACGACATGGCGCGCAGTCCAATCCACCTCGCCGACCGGCTCCCACGGCTCCAGGTGCGCACGGTCATGCAGCCGCATCCGGCTCCACACCGCGCCATCACGCAACCGCACCGGCCGCAGCCGGACCACCCCGGCTCTCACCCGGATCGGGCCGACCGACAACGGCCAGCCCGGATGTATCGCACTCGAACGGAGCAGATTCACGTATCAGCCACGCTGCGCAAGAAAGGCCACCTCAACCGATTCGCCGGTGCGAATCTGCTCAGCCTCAGTAGGCACGATCACCAGGCAGTTGGCCTCGGCCAGGGTGGCCAACAAGTGCGACGCGCCCGGCACACCGCCCAGTGCCTGCACCAGATATTCGCCGGTGTCCTGATCACGCATCAGCTGCCCACGCAGAAATCCCTTGCGGCCCACCACCGATGAGATGGGAGACAACGTCCGGGCCGGCACCACGCGGCGCATCGGCTGGCGCTTGCCCAGCGACATCCGGATCAACGGCCGGACCATCACCTCGAAAACCACCAGAGCGCTCACCGGGTTGGCGGGCAATAGGAAGACCGGAACGCCGTCGCGGCCCAACTGACCGAAGCCCTGAACCGAACCGGGGTGCATCGCGATCCGGGCGACTTCCATCTCCCCCAACTCGGCGAGCACCGAGCGCACGCCCTCGGCCGCCGCGCCACCGACGGCGCCCGCGATGACCACAATCTCCGACCGGCTCAGCTGGCCTTCGACCACGTCACGCAAGGTCTTGGGGTCTGCATCCACAATCCCGACGCGGTTCACCTCAGCGCCGGCGTCGCGGCCAGCGGCGGCCAGCGCATAGGAATTGACGTCGTAGACCTGCCCGTTGCCGGGGGTCCTAGAGATGTCGACCAGCTCGCCGCCGACCGAAATGATCGTCAGCCGCGGTCGCGGATGCACCAACACGCGTTCCCGGCCCACCGCGGCCAACAACCCGACCTGGGCGGGCCCGATGATCGTCCCGGCACGCACCGCGACGTCGCCAGGTTGTACGTCATCCCCGGTGCGACGGACATAAGCGCCTGAGCGCACGCCGCGCATCACGCGTACGCGCGACTCGCCGCCGTCGGTCCAGCGCAGCGGCAGCACCGCATCCGCGAGGGTCGGCATCGGCGCACCGGTTTGCACCCGGGCAGCCTGACGCGGTTGCAGGCGGGTCGGGGTGCGTTCACCTGCGGAGATCGTGGAGACCACCGGCAGCGTGACGTCGTTGGTGCCGTCGGACTCCGCACCCATCACATCGACACTGCGCACCGCGTAACCGTCGATGGCAGCTTGATCGAACCCGGGCAGCGGCCGCTCGGTGACTACCTCTTCGGCGCACATCAGACCCTGCGCTTCGGCTATCGCTACCCGCAACGGCCTGGGCGCTACCGCCGCAGCCGTAACCCGGGCCTGCTGTTCCTCAACCGAACGCACAGCTCGCCTTTCTGCATACCTCGCACACCGTGGGTGACCGCATGCTGTGCATGCTGTAGCTGGACCACATGCTCTCGCAGGTCAGGGCCAACCGTACCGCCGGTGTCAGGCGCTCAGCGCTCGGCAAGACCCAGTCGCTCGACCAACCACCGCCGCAAATCCGGGCCGTAGTCGTCGCGTTCCAACGCAAAGTCAACCGCAGCTTTAAGGTAGCCGCCGGGATTTCCCAGGTCGTGTCGGGACCCGCGGTGCACCACCACATGCACCGGATGACCGTCCTCGATGAGCAGCGCGATGGCATCCGTCAGCTGGATTTCGCCGCCGACGCCCTTCTGGACGCGCCGCAGCGCGTCGAAGATCGCGCGGTCCAAGATGTACCGGCCGGCCGCAGCGTACGGCGACGGCGCATCCTCAGCCTTGGGCTTTTCCACCATGCCCTTGACGCGCAACACATTTGGGTTAGCGGCATCGGGCACCGTCTCGACGTCGAAGACACCGTAGGCGCTGATCTCGTCCTGCGGCACCTCGATGGCGCACAAGACCGAGCCGCCACGCTTGGCCCGCACCTTCGCCATGGTTTCGAGAACCCCGGTCGGCAGCACCAGATCGTCGGGCAGCAAGACCGCGATGGCGTCCTCGTCGGGCAGCAGCACCGGCTCCACGCAACTGACGGCGTGTCCCAGGCCCAGAGGCTCGGCCTGCACAACCGACTCCACCTTGATCAGCGCCGGCGCCCGCCGCACCTTCTCCAGCATCACGTGCTTGCCGCGCGCTTCCAGGGTGCCTTCGAGAATCAGGTCCTCGACGAAGTGCGCGACGACGCCGTCCTTGCCCTCCGAGGTCACGATCACCAGGCGCTCACCGCCGGCATCGGCGGCCTCGGCAGCAACCAACTCGATGCCCGGCGTATCGACGACCGGCAGCAACTCTTTAGGGACGGTCTTGGTGGCAGGCAGAAAACGCGTGCCCAGACCAGCCGCCGGGACCACCGCGGTGCGTGGCATCGGCACTGAAGTCTGTGTCGTCATTGTTCACACGATAACGGCATTGCCCGCGTCTGCCCCATCAAGGCTCGACTTGTGCCGGTGAGTGGCAACGACACAAGGCCGGTTTTTGGGACACCCGTCCAGAAGCACAGGAGCAAATATGACACCGTGGTAACCGTGAGCCCCCAGGCTGGAAAACCCGAGGTGCGCGCCGCGATCCTGCGGCGCCGTCGTGCCCTCACGACGCAGCAGCGGTCGGCGGACGCGGAAGCCCTGACGCGACGGCTGTCCGAGCTGCCCTGCAAAGGTGCGGTGGTGTGCGCCTACGTCCCGATCGGCACGGAGCCGGGTTCGCCCGCGATGCTGGACGCGCTGGTCGACGCCGGCGCGCAGGTGTTGTTGCCGGTGACGCGCGTGGACACGCCGCTGAGCTGGGGCTGGTACCAGCCAGGACGCCTCATCGAGGCACAGTTCGGACTGCTCGAACCCGACGCACCGCACCTGCCACCGGAAGCCATCGAGCAAGCGAGGGTGGTTTTGGTGCCCGCCCTGGGCGTCGACCACGCCGGCGTTCGGCTGGGCCGCGGCGCGGGTTATTACGACCGATCACTGTCTCTGGCCACGCCGGAGGCGCTACTGGTCGCCGTCGTGTACGACGACGAACTCCTGCCGGAACTGCCGGCCGAACCCCACGACGTAGCGATGACGCACGCTCTGACGCCGGGGTCCGGCCTGGTCAAGCTCGGAATTTAGGAAACCGCGGAGTGGACGTCAGTCCTTGCCGCAGCTACAGCCCGATCCGCAGTTGCAGTTTTCGCAGGTGCAATCCGGGTTGTCGCAGCCGCCCTTGGTGATGTTGCCAGTCATGCGCACAATGCTATGTGTCGTACCGTCATCGCGGAAGGAATTGCCACCGTCCTGGGGCGGCGGCCCGGTCGCCCGCGGGAATGCCCGGGACCGAATAGCTGTTTTGGCACTTAAACCGGTAGAGTGCTAACAAGTTTGACGACCTCGGAGGTTTACGTGCCGACCTATTCCTACGCGTGTACCGAGTGCGACAACCGGTTCGACGCGGTGCAGGCATTCAGCGAAGACGCGCTGACCACATGCCCGAAGTGCGATGGCCGGCTGCGCAAGCTGTTCGGTTCCGTTGGCGTGGTCTTCAAGGGCAGCGGCTTCTACCGCACCGACAACCGCGATTCCAAGAGCTCGAGCACCGCGGCCGCACCGGCCAAGAGCGAGTCGAGCTCCAGTTCGTCGGACTCGTCGTCGTCCTCCAGCTCGTCGAGCAGCTCCAGCAGCACGAAGTCGGCCGCACCGGCCGCCGCTGCCTCCAGCTGAGTTATCCACAGGCCGGGTGCCACCCGGCCTGTGTTCGCCGACCAAAATCCCTACCGTTGCGGTATGGGGGATTCACTCGACGCGCCACTTATCGGCCGACTGACACAGCGACTGCGGCCCGACTGGGCCCGGACCACCGCCGCACGGCGGGTCGCCGCGGGGTTGCTGGTGATCTTCGCTGCAGTGGTCGAATTCCGTCCGGCTGCTGAGGACGGCATGGTCGACGTCGTCGTCGCCAAGCGTGACCTGTCCCCCGGCTCAGCATTGAGCGTCGACGACATCGCCGTCGAATCCCGTTCTGCACCAAGCCTTCCCGACGGCGCATTGCACGATGCAAGCGGCGCGATCGGCTCAACCCTGGCCGCACCGGCGCGCCGGGGTGAAGTGATCACCGACGTGCGGTTGCTGGGTCCGCGGCTCACCGCAGCAGTTGCCGGGCCCGACGCCCGCATCGTGCCCCTTCATCTGGCCGACGCCGCCCTGCCCGACCTGCTGCGCTCTGGCGACGTCGTGGACGTCCTAGCCGGACCGGAAAGCACCGGCGTCGCGACGGAACAGAGCCCGACCGAGGTCATCGCCACCGACGCCCGGGTGGTGCTGGTGTCCGAACGGGGCAAGTCCGCGACGCGCGGCGACGATCGCGTCGTGCTCATTGCGCTGCCTCGGCACAGCGCCAACACCGTCGCTGGTGCAGCGCTGCACCGGGCCATCACCGTCACCCTGCACTGACCCGCGAAATTGGCCGGCCGGCCGATTTCGATTTCGTCACCGGACCATATCTGTTGCGACCGTCATGCCGCCTCCTCCTGCACAAAGCCGTGGTCAGCCTTAACGTTCGTGGGTACAGGCCGTATCACAGGGAGGACAGTCATGTTCAAGGGCTTCAAGACGTTTCTCATGCAGGGGAACATCGTCGATCTGGCCGTCGCGGTGGTCATCGGCGCCGCGTTCACCACGCTGGTCAAGGCATTCACCGACCAGGTGATCCAGCCGCTGATTGCCAGCATCGGCGCGGGCGGCGACCACTCGTACGGCGTCCTGCGCATCCATCTGCTCGGCGACAACTACATGGACCTGAACGCCGTCTTGAGCGCGACCATCAACTTCGTCCTGGTCGCCGCCGTCATCTACTTCGTGGTCGTGCTGCCGTACAGCAAGTTCCGCACTGTTCAAGAGGATGCGGTGAAGAAGGAAGTCGAGCTGCTGACGCAGATTCGCGATCTGCTCGAAGAGAAGAAGTAGCCACTACGACAAAGCCCCCGGCCAGTGCGGCCGGGGGCTTTGTCGTATGTCTGACAGGTGGTCAAACCCGTCGGATCAGTTCATGTTCCAGGGTTCGCCGTAGGTCGTCACCGAGTCGCCGGTCTTGGCGATCAAGCGAGCGAACGGACGCAGCAGCACACCACCAGCGGCACCCGTCACTGTTCCGTGCGCGTTCGATACCGCCACCGCACCAGCCGGACCGGACACATCCACCGAGAACGTCGCAACTTCCTGAATACCCGGACCATTGCCCAGGTCAGCGGAAATCGACACACCCGGGAACAGGTTCGGCGTGATGATGCCGCCGCCACTAGTGCCGAAGGGGAAGGTCAGCGGGTTCACGTCGTCGAGCAGGATGTTCGGCGTGGTGTAGCTGAAGTTGATACCCACGCCCAGCGACCACGGGAAACCGATCTGGTAACCCAGCTCCAACGTGCCGGCGAACTGGTCGCAGCCCTTGCCGTCGCACTTGTACTTGGCCTTGCCGGAGTGGAACCACTCACGCGTCAACCGGTTGCGGTCCAACGGAAACACACCATTGAGGAACGTGTCCCACTGCTGCACCGTCAACGTCCGATCCTGACCGTCGACCAGGCTCAGCTCATTGTCCAGACCCGCATGAGACGTCCCCGCCCCAAGGAACAACGACGACACCGCCGCTGCTGTAGCTACCAGCACTCGACTGAATGCCTTCATGTTTCCTACTTCCTAATTCGCCTGGGCTTGTTGGTCTATATGAAGTTCTCCGCAGACGACGGGCGGCGTCGACAAGGCCGATAAGTGGTCTGTCGACGCCGCCCCGAATGCGTCGTCGGCGCCTAGCATAAGGGCTAGACGTTTGCGGATTTCACCTAGTTCATGTTCCAGGGTTCTCCGTAAGTGGTGACGCTATCACCGGTTTTGGCGATCAGGCGGGCAAACGGACGCAAGAGAACACCACCAGCCGCACCAGTCACAGTCCCGTGCGCGTTCGATACCGCCACCGCACCAGCCGGACCGGACACATCCACCGAGAACGTCGCAACTTCCTGAATACCCGGACCATTGCCCAGATCAGCGGAAATCGACACACCTGGGAACAGGTTCGGCGTGATGATGCCGCCACTGCCGAAGCTGCCACCCGGAATAGCCAACGGGTTCACGTCATCAAGCAGGATGTTCGGCGTCGTGTAGCTGAAGTTGATACCCACACCCAGCGACCACGGGAAACCAATCTGGTAACCCAGCTCCAAGGTGCCCGCGAACTGATCGCAGCTGCTGCCGTCGCACTTGTACTTGGCCTTGCCGGAATGGAACCACTCACGCGTCAACCGGTTGCGGTCCAACGGAAACACACCATTGAGGAACGTGTCCCACTGCTGCACCGTCAAGGTGCGATCCTGACCGTCGACCAGGCTCAGCTCATTGTCCAGACCCGCATGAGACGTCCCCGCCCCAAGGAACAACGACGACACCGCCGCTACCAGTGCTACCAGCACTCGACTAAATGCCTTCATGTTCTCCCTAGCTATCTAGACGGCGACATCAAGCCCACCGCGCGACCGTCGCAAGAACACGATGCGCACCGCCCAGGCGGCGCTTCACACACGGTTCTTACCTGTTGCTCATCAATGACACGTGGAACATATCGGCGCGCGCAGCGCCCGGCAATGCGAACGGAGTAAAGAGTTGGCATATATTCCCGATTCGGAAAAGTTTGCTGGGAACTCTCTGGGAGGCCTGCGCGACGAAGTCGTCACACTGATCCGAAATGGGGCGGAAACACACCCATTTAAGCGCCGCTAACCGGGGTAATCGAGAGTTAACACAACCTTCGCATGCCTGCACGGCAAACGGCGTGCTCAGCGGTGGTGCGGCGGCACGTTCTCATGTAGCCAGCGATCGCGGTCACGGTCGTCAGACGGTGACTGATCGTCATATTCATCCCTGGTCACATCAGGCAAAACGTCGCCGAACACGTTGTTAACTACGTTGCGTGACGGTCGTGTATCGCTCATCACACACCACCCATCATTGTGACGAAGATCACACTTGCATTGGTTAGGCTGTGCACACCGGACGCACTCATCAATACTCCGCTCGCCCGACGACGACAGCCCAACCCAGCAAATTAAATATCCAGGCTCGACAGCTGAGCGATGATGTACGCCGCCAACGGCCCCAGCGTCGCCATCCCGTCACGCACCGCCGCGCGTGAGCCCGCGATGTTGACCACCAGAGTGCTGCCGGAAACGCCGGCCAGGCCGCGCGACAGCCCCGCATCCGAAATACCCGCGGCCAAACCCGACGAGCGGAGCGCTTCAGCGATACCCAGCAGCTCGCGATCGAGCATGGTCCGCGTGGCTTCCGGCGTCACCTCGCGGGGCGTGACCCCGGTGCCCCCAACAGAGATGACCAGGTCGACACCACCGATCACCGCGGTGTTGAGAGCATTGCGGATCTCGACCTCATCAGCCGGGACCACAACCACGCCGTCCACCAAAAAGCCGGCCTCACCGAGCAGCTCGGTAACCAACGGACCGCTGTGATCCTCTTCCCCGTGCGCAGTCCGGTCGTCCACGACCACCACCAGCGCGCGGCCGGCCAATTCCCCTGCCTGTTCCATGCCTGTCACCGTATATCCCGCCTCTGACACTGAACTCGGCCCTGCACTCATGCTGTTTATGCCTTCCCCGTCATTACTGCTGGGCCTTGCCCAGCGTCACCTGGACCGTCTGTGACTTGCCCGCGTTGTCCAGATACGTCAACGTCACCTTGTCGCCGGGCGCCTTCGACCGCACTGCGGCCACGAGCGCATCAGCGCTGCTGATCACGCGGTCGTCCACCTTGGTCACCACCACACCACTCGGCAGACCGGCTGACTGAGCCGCGCCGCCACTGGTGACATCGACGATCTTCGCGCCGTCGACAGCCTTGTCATTGCCAACCTGCACACCCAGCGATGCGTGGCTGGCGGTGCCGTTCTTGATCAGTTCGTCGGCGATGCGCTTGGCCTGGTCCACCGGAATGGCGAAGCCCAGCCCGATCGAGCCGCTCTGCGCCTGACCGGAATCGCCACCCAGGGTCGCGATGGCCGAGTTGATGCCGACCAGCTCGCCGTTCATGTTGACCAGCGCGCCACCGGAGTTGCCCGGGTTGATCGCGGCATCGGTCTGAATGGCGTCCAGCACCGTGTTCTGGTTCTTGGCATCGCCACCGGCCGCAACCGGACGGTTCAGCGAGCTGATAATGCCTTCGGTCACCGTGCCCTGCAGCCCCAGCGGCGATCCCACGGCCACCACTTGCTGGCCCACCACCAGGTTGGACGACGAGCCCAGCGCGATGGGCGTCAGGCCCGATGCACCCTTGGCCCGGACCACCGCGATATCACTGCTGGGATCGGTGCCGATAATTTGGAATGTCGTCGTATTGCCGGTGTTGAACGTCACCTTGGTCTGCACCGGCGGGGCCCCCGGAGGCGGCGCATCTTTGGCGCCTGCCACGACATGGTTGTTGGTCAGGATCAGTCCGTCCGCGGACAAGACGATGCCCGAGCCCTCTTCCGACGACCGGCCCATGTCGGTCTCCAGCTTCACGACGCTGGGAACCACCTTGGCTGCGACCTGTTCGATCGAGCCAATCGGCAGATTCCCGGCGGGCTGACCGTGCGCCGCACCCAGCGAGTTCGAGCCCGACAGGTAATCGGGCTGGGCCAGCATCACTATGCCGCCGCCGATACCCGCCGACACCAGCGATACTGCTGCCATGGCAGCGAGCAAAGGCCCTGTGCGGGAACGGTTTTGAGTCCGGGGCGTAACGGACGGCCGGCCCGGCTGGGTACCGCGGTACGGGTCATACGGCTGCGCGCCGTACTGCGGCGTCGAGTACTGCCCTGTGGGGTACGAGCCGGTCTGCTGCCCGGTCGTGTATTGGCCGGTTTGGTAGCTGCCAGTGGGGTATTGCCCGGTGGTGTGCTGGCCAGTCGCGTGCTGCCCGGTGGTGTGCTGCTGCTGCTGCGCGTACCGCCAGTCGTAAGACCCACCCGGCTGCGACGAGCCGTACCCCGGCGACGACTGATAAGAATCAGGACGCCGACCGGACTCGGGCTGCTGCGAGTACCTCGGATGATTCGTCATTACTGGTCGACACTCTTCCTGTATTTCCGATCCGCTGCCGGGACAACGAACGACATGGCGAAACGGTGCCCAATAGGGCTGAGAATCCACTGAGACACCGCTGGCCGCACCCTAGACTTCCTCCCCCGTCTGGGCAGCTCCATTTTCGGTGGTCACGGCCGCTACGTCCAGCCCAGACGGGCGGTGTGTTGCGGTCATGCCGGACGGCCGGCCCGGCAATACCAAGTGGATCGACGTGCCCGGCGGCGTCCCGCCCGGCACCGTGTCCTCAATCCGCAACGCCCCGCCGTGTTTGAGCACCACCTGTTTGACGATCGCCAGGCCCAGACCGGAACCGGGCATCGCCCGGGCCGTCGTCGACCGATAGAAACGTTCAAACACCAGGGCTCGCTCCTGCGGCGGAATTCCCGGACCCCAGTCGGACACCACCAACTCGGCATGCGTCGGGTTGATGCGCCCCAACCGGACCTGAACCGCCGAGCCGGACGGACTCCATTTGGCGGCGTTGTCGAGCAGGTTCAACACTGCCCGCGACAGCCCCGCACCGTCGCCGTACACCTGCCAGCCGGCGACGTCGACATCGAAGTCAACATCGTTGCGGCGGCGACGAACTCGTTCGAGGCTGCGTTCGACGACCTCGGCCATTTCGACGGGCTCGTGGACGGTGACCCCGGCGTCGTCGCGGGTCAGGTCGACGAGGTCACCGACCAGCGTGGACAGCTCCTCGATCTGGGCGATGACATCGGATTGCAGACCCGCCATCTCCTCCTCGGGGAACGGCGGCGCGCCGGGAGCCATGGCCGCCATCAGCAGTTCGACGTTGGTCCGCATCGAGGTCAGCGGCGTCCGCAATTCATGACCGGCGTCCGACACCAGCCGGGTCTGTCTGTCCCGCGACTCGGCGAGCGCCCGCAACATCATGTTGAAAGCCTCTGTCAGCCGGGCTAATTCGTCGTTGCCGTACACCGGGATGGGGCGCAGGTCATCAGTGCGGGCCACCCGTTCGGCGGCCTCGGTTAATCGGGCCACGGGTCTTAGGCCGGTGCGCGCGACCGTGCCACCGGCGATCGCGGCGACGGCCATGCCGATACCACCGACGATGAGCAGGATGGTGCCGAGGCGTTTGAGCACCTGGCTGGTCGGCCACAGGTTCTTGGAGATCAGCAGCGAGTTCCCCGATTGCAGGTGCACTGCCAGGACGCGCTGATAGTTGGTGGTACGCAACGACATCAGTAGCTTGCCGGCGATGACGTCCTTCTCGGGCGACCCGAGCGGCAGCGTCTGCCCCTGCTGGTTCGCGGTATAGACCGACTGCCCCGGAATCACATACATCGCGTTGACGTCCGAGTACGCGGTGCCCTCGATGGCCTTGCCCGGGTCGACGGCGAGCGAGCCGCTCTCGATGAGCAGTTGCGCGCGGCTGTGCAGCTGGTTGTCGATGTCGCCGTACAGCGCTTTGGATACCACGACATACACAGCCACCGACATCAGGACGACGACCATGGCCACCATCGACATCGCGAGCAGCATGACGCGCCACTTCAACGAGACCGAACTCGCGTCGTGCTGGACTCCGCCGTCGGGCGTCGTCACCGGAGCCTGCGAGACGTCCCGCATTCTCTGATCCCACCCCGACCGGAGCTTGTCGAGCATCAGGGCGGCGTCTCGCGCAACACGTAACCCACCCCGCGCACGGTGTGAATCAGGCGCGGTTCTCCCTCGGCCTCGGTCTTACGGCGCAGGTACCCGACGTAGACCTCGAGCGCATTGCCCGACGTCGGGAAATCGAAGCCCCAGACCTCTTCGAGGATCCGGCTGCGGCTGAGCACGCGGCGCGGGTTGTGGATCAGCATTTCCAGCAGCGAGAACTCGGTGCGGGTCAGGCTGATCGAACGCGTGCCACGGGTGACCTCACGGGTCACCGGATCCAGGCTGAGGTCGGAGAAGGTGACTGCTGCCGACTCGGTGCGGTCATCAGGTCCGGTTCGGCGCAGCAGCGCGCGCATCCGAGCCAGCAGTTCCTCAAGCGCGAATGGCTTCGGCAGGTAGTCGTCGGCACCGGCGTCGAGGCCGGCCACGCGCTCGTCGATCGAGTCGCGCGCAGTCAGCATCAACACGGGAAGGTCGTCACCACTGCTGCGCAACTGACGACAAACGCCGCGGCCATCCAGCCGCGGCATCATGTCGTCGAGTACGACGGCGTCGGGGCGGTCGCTGGAGATACGTTCCAGCGCCTCGACACCGTCTTGCGCCAGCTCGACCGTGTACCCATTGAAAGTCAGTGACCGACGCAATGATTCGCGCACAGCGCGGTCATCGTCGACTACAAGGATTCGCACAGGCACAGTCTCACCCCACCATCTGAGAGCGGACTGAGAAGACGCGCCGCAAGGGCGCGAGAAAAACCGTTACGACGAAACGCCGTGGTCGGTTCAGACGCGGCGGTCGAGGTCGACGAGACCCAGGCGCGCGGCCTTGAGCAGGCGGCGCGGCACCTTGTGCGCCTGACCAGCGACGTTCACGTTGACCAGACCAGTGGCCTCGGTCTTCCACTGCGCGCGACGGCTACGGGTGTTCGAGCGCGACATCCTGCGCTTGGGCACAGCCATGATGTGCACCTCTCTAACTAAACGGAATTGCTTGCGGTCAGCCGCGCCACGAACAAAGGCCAGCGGCCTCTGCTCAATTGCTCTTCGCGTGCGCAGCGATTGCAACTCAGGATAGCCGCCGACCTGCGTAGGCTCCAAAACGTCGCCTCAACCGGGCAACACACCACCCCAAGCCCCTTGACGCGGAACCGCTAGTACCGACTAACCTCCCTACCGGTTGGTTGAACGACGGGAGTGTGTGTGACATCACCAGCGGTTCGGATCGGTAACTGCTCAGGGTTCTACGGCGACCGGCTGGCGGCGATGCACGAGATGCTGGCTGGCGGTGAGCTGGACTATCTGACCGGCGACTACCTCGCTGAGCTGACCATGCTGATCCTGGCCCGGGACCGGGCGAAGAACCCGGACCTCGGCTATGCCAAGACCTTCCTGCGTCAGCTGGAGCAGTCTCTGGGCCTGGCCCTGGACCAGGGCGTGAAGATCGTGGCCAACGCCGGCGGGCTCAACCCGGCCGGCTTGGCGGCGGCGGTGCGGGCACTGGCCGAGCGGCTCGGTCTATCGGTTCAGGTGGCGCACGTCGAGGGCGACGACCTGGTCGGTCGCGCCGACGAGCTGGGTTTCGGGTCGGTGCTGTCCGCAAACGCCTACCTGGGCGCCTGGGGCATCGTGGACTGCCTGAATTCCGGGGCCGACATCGTGGTGACCGGCCGGGTGACGGACGCCTCGGTGATCGTCGGGCCGGCTGCTGCGCACTTCGGCTGGACGCGTACCGACTACGACGCGCTCGCGGGTGCCATTGCGGCGGGCCACGTCATCGAGTGCGGCACCCAGGCCACGGGCGGCAACTTCAGCTTCTTCACCGAGATTCCCGACCTGATCCGCCCCGGGTTCCCCCTGGCGGAGATCTCCGCGGACGGTTCGTCGGTGATCACCAAGCATCCCGGTACCGGCGGCCGCGTCAGCGTCGACACCGTCACCGCTCAGCTGCTGTACGAGATCACCGGGGCGCGCTATGCCAACCCCGACGCCACCCTGCGGGTCGACTCGCTGGAGTTGTCCTCTGACGGCGAGGACCGGGTGCGTATTTCCGGCGTCCGGGGCGAGGCTCCCCCACCGACGTTGAAGGTGTCGCTCAACAGCATCGGCGGGTTCCGAAACTCCGCCTCGTTCATCCTCACCGGTCTCGACATCGAGGCGAAGGCCGACCTGCTGCAACGGCAGCTCGAAGCCAGCATGACGGTGCGCCCGGCCGAGTTGCAGTGGACGCTGGCCCGCACTGACCATCCCGACGCCGACACCGAGGAACGTGCCAGCGCGCTGCTGCACTGCGTGGTGCGCGACCCGGACCCGGCCAAGGTCGGGCGCCACTTCTCTTCGGCTGCAGTCGAACTGGCGCTGGCCAGCTATCCGGGCTTCACGACGACCGCGCCGCCCGGCGACGGCCAGGTGTACGGACTGTTCAAGCCGGGCTACGTCGAGGCCGCGTTGGTGCCCCATGTCGCGGTGCTGGCCGACGGTTCACGGGTGGACGTCGCGCCGGCGGCTGAAACTCTGTCACTGGACACTGTTGAGGATCCGGCCCTGCCTGAGCCTTTGACCGTCGGACCGACCCGCCGGGCACCGTTGGGCACCATCGCCGGCGCCCGCAGTGGCGATAAGGGCGGCTCGGCCAATGTCGGCGTCTGGGTGCGCACTGACGACCAATGGCGTTGGCTGGCACACACATTGACCGTGGAGCGGCTGCGCGAGCTGCTGCCCGAGGCCGCCGACCTGCCGGTGACCCGGCACCTGCTGCCCAACATGCGCGCCATCAACTTCGTCATCGAGGGCATCCTCGGTGAAGGCGTCGCCTACCAAGCCCGCTTCGATCCCCAGGCCAAAGGCCTCGGGGAATGGCTACGAACCCGTCATCTCGATATTCCGGAGGAACTGCTGTCGTGAGCATGTGGACCACGCCCGAACGTGATGCGCTGCGAAAGAGCGTGCGCGCGTTCGCCGAACGCGAGATCCTGCCGCACGTCGATGAGTGGGAGCGCAGCGGCGAGCTGCCCCGCTCGTTGCATGAGGCGGCCGGTGCGGCCGGCCTGTTGGGCGCCCAGGCGCCCGAATCTGTCGGCGGTGGCGGCGGCGATGGCGCCGACGCCGTGATCGTCTGCGAAGAGCTGCATTACGCCGGGGTGCCCGGTGGCGTCTTCGCGTCGCTGTTCACCTGCGGTATCTCGACCCCGCACATGATCGCCTCGGGCGATCAGCGATTGATTGACACCTACGTGCGACCGACGTTGCAGGGCAGCATGATCGGCTCGCTGGCCATCACCGAACCCGGTGGCGGGTCGGACGTCGGGCACCTGACGACGCGCGCCGAGCGTGACGGTGACGACTTCATCATCAACGGCGCCAAGACCTACATCACCTCGGGTGTGCGGGCCGACTATGTGGTGACCGCGGTGCGCACGGGTGGCCCTGGCGCAGCGGGTGTTTCGCTGATCGTGGTGGACCGCGGTACCCCCGGCTTCACGGTGAGTCGCAAGCTGGAGAAGATGGGCTGGCGCTCGTCGGACACCGCCGAGCTGTCCTACGTCGACGTCCGCGTGCCGGCCGCCAACCTGGTCGGGCCGGAGAACTCGGGCTTCCTGCAGATCGCCGGGGCCTTCGTCTCCGAGCGAGTCGGGCTGGCCGCGCAGGCGTATGCGAGTGCGCAGCGCTGCCTGGATCTGACGGTGCAGTGGTGCCGAGATCGGGAAACCTTTGGGCGGCCGTTAATCTCGCGGCAGTCGGTGCAGAACACGCTGGCCGAGATGGCCCGCCGGATCGACGTGGCCCGGGTCTACACGCACCACCTGGTGGAGCGGGAATTGGCCGGTGAGACCAATCTGATCGCCGAGGTGTGCTTCGCCAAGAACACCGCCGTGGAAGCCGGTGAATGGGTCGCCAACGCGGGGGTGCAGTTGTTCGGCGGCATGGGGTACATGGCCGAGTCGGAGATCGAACGGCAGTACCGCGATATGCGCATTATCGGTATCGGCGGCGGTACCACCGAGATTCTGACCTCGTTGGCTGCCAAGAGTTTGGGGTTCCAGTCATGACTGAAGCACGTAGCGGAGCGGATTGCGCATTATGACCCAGTTGAAGTCCACCCTCGATCCGCGGTCTGCGGCATACACCGAGGCCGCCGAAGCGATGAGCGCCAAGCTCGCCGAACTCGACACCGACTACGCGAAGGCACTGGCCGGTGGCGGGCCGAAATACGTTGAGCGCCATCATGGGCGGGGCAAGCTCACCGCCCGGGAGCGCATCGAGCAGCTGGTCGATCAAGATTCCCCGTTCCTCGAGCTGAGCCCGCTGGCCGCCTGGGGCAGCGACTTCGTCGTCGGCGCCAGCCTGGTCACCGGCATCGGTGTCGTCGAAGGCGTCGAGTGCCTGATCGTCGCCAACGACCCCACCGTCAAGGGCGGCACCAGCAACCCGTGGACGCTGAAGAAGATCCTGCGCGCCAACGAGATTGCCATGAAGAACCGGTTGCCGGTGATCTCCATGGTGGAGTCCGGCGGCGCGGATCTGCCCACCCAGAAAGAAATCTTCATCCCCGGCGGCGCGATGTTCCGGGACTTGACCCGGCTTTCGGCAGCCGGAATTCCGACCATTGCCTTGGTGTTCGGCAACTCCACCGCCGGTGGCGCCTACATCCCCGGCATGTCCGATCACGTGGTGATGATCAAGGAACGCTCCAAGGTGTTCCTGGCCGGCCCGCCCCTGGTCAAGATGGCCACCGGCGAGGAGTCCGACGACGAATCCCTCGGCGGCGCCGAAATGCACTCCCGCACATCAGGTCTGGGTGACTACCTCGCCCAGGACGAACTGGACGCCATCCGCATCGGCCGGCGCATCGTGGCCCGGCTGAACTGGCAGAAACAGGGTCCGACGCCGGCGCCAGTGGTGCCGCCGCTGTATCCCGAATCCGAACTGCTCGGCATTGTCGGGGCGGATCTGCGGATTCCGTTCGACCCGCGCGACGTCATCGCCCGCGTCGTCGACGGCTCGGATTTCGACGAGTTCAAGCCGCTGTACGGCTCGTCGCTGGTGACCGGCTGGGCCACGCTGTGGGGTTACCCGGTCGGCATCCTGGCCAACGCCCGCGGGGTGCTGTTCAGCGAGGAATCCCAGAAGGCCACCCAGTTCATCCAGCTGGCCAACCGCTCCAACACGCCATTGTTGTTCCTGCACAACACCACCGGCTACATGGTCGGCAAGGCGTACGAGGAAGGCGGGATGATCAAGCACGGCTCGATGATGATCAACGCCGTCTCGAACTCGAAGGTCCCGCACATTTCGCTATTGATGGGCGCGTCCTACGGCGCCGGGTACTACGGCATGTGCGGTCGCGCTTTCGACCCACGGTTCCTGTTCTCCTGGCCCAGCGCCAAGTCGGCGGTCATGGGCGGCACCCAATTGGCGGGTGTGCTCTCTATCGTCAGCCGCGCCGCCACCGAGGCCCGTGGCGGCCAGGTCGATGAAGCTGCCGACGCGGCGCTGCGAGCAGCGGTCGAGGCGCAGATCGAAGCCGAGTCGCTGCCGGCGTTCCTGTCCGGCCGGCTCTACGACGACGGCATCATCGACCCCCGCGACACCCGCACCGTGCTGGGAATGTGCTTGTCCGCCATTGCCAATGGCCCGATCGAGGGGACGTCGAACTTCGGCGTCTTCCGGATGTGACCATGAGAATTTCTGCCGCCGAACGTGAGCTTGTGCACGAGTTTTCGGCGAATAATCGACCACAAGCTCACGTTGGGCGGGAAAAGTGATTCAAAAAGTATTGGTTGCCAACCGCGGCGAGATCGCCCGCCGCGTCTTCGCCACCTGCCGTCGCCTCGGCATCGGCACCGTCGCGGTGTACACCGACCCCGACGCCAACTCTCCCCACGTCGCCGAAGCCGACGACCGGGTGCGTCTGGCCGACCGCAACGGGTATCTCGATGCCACCCAACTGATTGCCGCAGCGCGGGCCTCCGGCGCCGACGCGATCCACCCCGGCTACGGATTCCTTTCGGAGAACCCGGACTTCGCGGCCGCGGTGCAGGACGCCGGACTGACCTGGATCGGCCCGCCGGTGGCGGCCGTGCAGGCCATGGGTTCCAAGATCGAGGCCAAGAAGCTGATGTCGGCGGCCGGCGTGCCGGTGCTGACCGAGCTGGACCCCGAGACCGTCACGGCCGACCAGCTGCCGGTCCTGATCAAGGCCTCCGCCGGCGGCGGTGGCCGCGGTATGCGCATCGTCCGCGAATTGTCTCATCTCCCAACCGAAGTCGCGGCCGCACAACGTGAAGCGCAATCCGCGTTCGGTGACCCGACGGTGTTCTGCGAGCGCTACCTGGCCAGCGGCCACCACATCGAGGTGCAGGTGATGGCCGACGCGCACGGCACGGTGTGGGCCGTTGGCGAACGCGAATGCTCGATCCAGCGGCGGCACCAGAAGGTCATCGAGGAAGCCCCGTCGCCGCTCGTCGAGCGGACGCCCGGCATGCGCGCCAAGCTGTTCGAGGCAGCGCGACTCGCGGCCACGGCCATCGGGTACACCGGCGCGGGCACCGTCGAGTTCATGTCCGACGCGAACGGTGACTTCTTCTTCCTGGAGATGAACACCCGCCTGCAGGTCGAGCACCCCGTCACCGAGGAGACCACCGGGCTGGACCTGGTGGAGCTGCAGCTCGACGTGGCCGATGGCGGCGCCCTCGCCGCGGAACCACCTGCCGCCCAAGGACATTCGATCGAAGCGCGGCTGTATGCCGAGGACCCGGCGAAGAACTGGCAGCCACAGGCCGGCGCGGTGCACCGATTCGAGGTGCCCGGCGCCCGAACCGAATTCAGCCTACTGGGCCGGGCAGGCACCCGCGTCGACTCGGGCATCGTGGACGGGTCGGTGGTGTCGGTGTTCTACGACCCGATGCTGGCCAAGGTGATCTCGTTCGCACCGACGCGGGACCGGGCTGCCGCGATCCTGGCCGATTCGCTGTCCCGCAGCCAGATTCACGGCCTGCGGACCAACCGCGACCTGCTGGTGAACGTGTTGCGGCATCCCGCCTTCCTGGCCGGAGCCACCGACACCGCGTTCTTCGACACGCACGGCCTGGCCGAACTCGCCGTGCCCGCGAACACCGACGTCACACTGGCCGCCGTTGCTGCGACCCTCGCCGACGCCGCGCTGGGCCGCAGCACCGCAACCGTTTTCGGTGCGGCGCCCAGCGGCTGGCGCAACCTCGCGTCCGGCTACCAGAGCCGGACCTACGCCGACGCCGGCGGTGACGAGCACCAGGTGCGGTACCGGTTCACCCGCGACGGCGTCGACCTGCCCGACCGGGACGATGTGACGGTGGTATCCACCGCCCCCGATCGGGTGGTGTTGTCGCAGAGCGGAGTTGAGCGGTCGTTCGACGTCGCGCGCTACGGGGCCGACGTGTTCGTCGACTCCCCCGCCGGCGCCGTTCACCTGGTCACCCAGCCGCGGTTCCCCGACCCGGACTCCGCCGTCGCCAAGGGCTCGCTGCTCGCGCCCATGCCCGGCTCAGTGGTCCGCGTCGGCGCAGCCGTCGGCGACCAGGTCAAGGCCGGACAACCACTCATCTGGCTCGAAGCCATGAAGATGGAACACACCATCGTCGCACCGGATTCCGGTGTGCTCACCGAACTCAACGTGCACCCCGGCCAGCAGGTCGACGTCGGCGCCGTGCTGGCCCTTGTAGAAACCCCCGAAGGAGAATGACCATGTCTTTCATCGAATCCGACGAGCGCAAGGCGCTGCGCGAGGCCGTCGTCGGGATGGCCTCGAAGTTCGGCCAGGACTACTTCTTGGAGAAGGCCCGGGCCGGCCAGCACACCGGCGAATTGTGGGCTGAGGCAGGCAAACTCGGCCTCCTCGGTGTCAACATGCCCGAAGAATACGGCGGCGGTGGCGCCGGCATGTACGAGCTGAGCCTGGTCATGGAAGAGATGGCCGCCAATGGCTGTCCGCTGCTGATGATGGTCGTCTCGTCGGCCATCAACGGCACCATCATCTCCAAGTACGGCACCGACGAGCAGAAGAAGCGCTGGGTGCCCGGCCTGGCGGACGGCTCGTTCACCATGGCGTTCGCCATCACCGAACCCGACGCCGGCTCCAACAGCCACCGCATCACCACGACGGCCCGCCGCGACGGCAGCGACTGGATTCTGTCCGGCCAGAAGGTGTTCATCTCGGGCATCGACCAGGCCGACGCGGTCCTCGTCGTCGGGCGCACCGAGGACCACAAGACCGGCAATCTGAAGCCCGCGCTGTTCGTGGTGCCCACCGATGCAAAGGGCTTGAGCTGGACCAAGATCGAGATGGAGATCATCAGCCCCGAGAGCCAGTTCCAGGTGTTCCTGGACGAGGTGCGGCTACCGGCCGACGCGCTCGTCGGTTCCGAGGACGCCGCCATCGCGCAGCTGTTCGCGGGCCTGAACCCGGAGCGCATCATCGGCGCCGCCATGGCTGTCGGCACGGGCCGTCTCGCCATCCGCATTGCGACCGAGTACGTCAAGACCCGTCAGGTCTGGAAGGTTCCGGTCGGTGCCCATCAAGGCATCTCGCACCCGCTCGCCCAGATCCACATCGAACTCGAGCTGGCGAAGCTGATGATGCAGAAGGCCGCGACCTTGTACGACGCCGGTGACGACTTCGGCGCCGCCGAAGCCGCGAACATGGCCAAGTACGCGGCCGGTGAAGCGTCGGTGCGCGCCGTCGACCAAGCCGTGCAATCGTTGGGTGGCAATGGCCTCACCAAGGAGTACGGCATCGCCGCCGCCGTCACGGCGTCGCGCCTGGGCCGGATCGCGCCCGTCAGCCGCGAGATGGTGCTGAACTTCGTCGCGCAGACCTCGCTCGGTCTGCCGCGCTCCTACTGACAGGGATCCCCATGACCGCACTGGTCCATTACTCCGTTGAGGGCGGCGTCGCTCGGCTGACGCTGGACTCGCCGCACAACCGCAACGCCATGTCGACTGCGCTGGTGGAGCAGTTGCGGCAGGGCCTCACCGACGCCGCCGACGACCCCGCCGTGCGGGTCGTGGTACTCGGCCACACCGGCGGCACTTTCTGTGCGGGGGCTGATCTCAGTGAAGCGGCCGGAGGCGACCCCGGCGACCTGGCCGTGGCCCGCGCTCTGGAGGCGGCTCAGCTGCTGCGCTCGATCTTGGAATTGCCGATTCCGGTGATCGCGGCGATCGACGGTCATGTCCGGGCCGGCGGCATGGGGCTGGTAGGCGCGTGCGACCTGGTGGTGGCAGGGTCTGCCAGCACCTTTGCCCTGACAGAGGTGCGGATCGGGGTGGCGCCGTCGATCATCTCGCTGACCTTGTTGCCGAAGATGACGGCCCGCGCCGCGGGCCGCTACTTCGTCACCGGCGAGAAGTTCGGTGCCGCCGAGGCCGAACGCATCGGCCTGGTGACGGTGGCAACCGACGATGTGCCGGGCACCGTCGCAGCTCTCACCGACGAGATCACCAAGGGCTCACCGCAGGGGTTGGCGACGTCGAAGGCGTTGACGACGGCCGCCATCCTGGCGGATTTCGACCGCGACGCTGAGAAGCTGGCCAAGCTGTCGGCGCAGTTGTTTGTGTCGGACGAGGCACGCGAGGGCATGATGGCGTTCCTCCAGAAGCGGACGCCGAACTGGAATAAGTGATCCACATCGCGTGCTGCGTTTCACCACGATGCGGCCACAGTTTCCTCCAACGGCCTTGCAAGTCGCTGTGATCGTCGTAGGCTCGACGCGATGAGCACCCCAGGTTCGCGCGGTCAAATGCGCGCCGCCGATACCGACCGTATCCAGGTGGCTCACCTCCTCAGCGACGCGGCCGCCCAGGGGCGGCTGCCGATGTCCGAGTACGAAGACCGGCTGACGCGCGCCTACTCGGCGCAGACATACGCCGAGCTGTCGAAGCTGAGCTCCGACCTTCCGTACATCACCACGGCGCCGTGGGAAGCCGGCGGCGAATGCCACCCCGCGCCCTCGACGCTGCTGTTGGCAATCATGAGCGGATTCGAGCGGCGCGGCCGCTGGAACGTGCCGCAGCGGCTGACGTCGTTCTCGTTGTTCGGCGGCGGTGTCATCGATCTGCGGTACGCCGATTTCACTTCGCCGGAAGTCGAGATCCACTCCTATTCGATCTTCGGCGGCCAGACCATCCTGTTGCCGCCCGAGGTCAACGTCGACGTCCACGGTGTCGGGGTCATGGGCGCGTTCGACCATCTCGGCCAGCAAGGCACCCCCGGCGCCCCGCGCGTCACCATCCGCGGCTTCTCGCTGTGGGGTCGCGTCGGCATCAAGTCCAAGAAGCGCAAACCTCTCGAAGCTTGACCCCTTCCTCCTTTCCCCTTTCCCCTTTCCCGCGAGCTTTCCCCTTTCCCCTTTCCCGCGAGTCCTTTCCCTTTTCCCGCGAGCGTGCGTGTTTGTCCTCGACACACCGGGCCTATGCGTGCATTTCCGTGACGCTCACGCCTGACGAGCGCGCCCAAACTACACAGCCTGGGGTACTCCGGCTCATAGCGGGCGCTTAAGCTCGCCGTCCACCATGACGTCATGCCAACGCAGTCAGCGGAGTGGATAGCCACCGCACGGCTACTGCGGCGCACCGGATTCGGCACCACCGGTCGTGCCGTCGACGCTGCCGTCGCGCAGTCGGACTACCTGACCGCAGCGCTGGGCGCCGATCCGGAAGGCGACCCCGGCGCCAAAACGACGCCCGTGCCGAAGTTTCCGGTGCTCACCCCGCCCGACAAGGGCGCTACCGCCGCCGCCCGCAAGGCGTACAACGGCGAGATCAACGACCAGATGCGCACCCTGTCGCAGTGGTGGCTGGACCGGATGGTGGCTGTCCAGCAGCCGGTCCACGAGAAGCTGACGCTGCTGTGGCACAACCACTTTGCCACCTCGGCACGCAAAGTGCGGGCCGCGGACATGATGGCAGCGCAGAACCAGAAACTGCGGGCCGGCGCCCTGGGCGACTTCCGGTCGCTGGCGTATTCGATGCTGACCGATCCGGCGATGCTGCGCTGGTTGGACGGCCAGCAGAACACCGAGAAAGCCGCCAACGAGAACCTGTCGCGCGAATTCATGGAGCTGTTCGCGCTCGGTCACGGCAACGGCTACACCGAATCCGATGTGCGAGAAGGGGCCCGGGCGCTGACCGGGTGGGTGATCAAGGATGGCCAATCCAACCTCGTCCACAAGCGGCACGACGCCGGAGACAAGACCGTGTTGGGCGTGACGGGCCCCTTGGACGCCGCCAGCTTCTGTGACGCGGTGCTGGCCCGCCCCGAGTCCCCCGAGTATGTGACGCAACGACTTTGGCAACAGCTCGCCTCGGATAACCCGCCGTCGACGCCCGCGGTATCCCGCCTGGTCGGCGCGTATGGGGCCGGCCGGGACTTGAAGTCGCTGACGCTCGCGATCCTGACCGACCCCGAGTTCGTGTCCGAGCCGTCGTCGCTGGTCAACACTCCGGTGGAATGGACGGTCGGGCTGGTGCGCGCCCTGGGCGTGCCGACCAAGCCGAACGCCGCACTGCTCGACCAGACCATGAAAATGCTTGGCCAGCAACCCTTCTACCCGCCTGACGTCGGCGGCTGGCCGCGCGGTCAGGCCTGGCTGTCCACGGCCAGCGCCGGAGTTCGGCTGCACGCGGCTACCGTGCTGGCCCGCAAGGGCGACGTCTCGTCGGTCGCCGACGCGACTCCGTCGGACCGGATCGACGCCGCGGGTTATCTCCTCGGCATTGGCTCATGGTCAGACGAAAGCGCAGCGGCGTTGCGCCCCTTGGTCAACCGCCCGCCCGAGTTGGTGGCCGCGGCAGCGAATACGCCCGAGAACCTGACGTCGTAGGGGGCGCACATGGTTGAGATGAATCGACGCAGGTTTCTGTTCGCCAGCACGGGACTGACCGCAGCGGGACTGCTGGCCGGCGCCACCTTCGGATTGCCCGACCTGCTTCAGGCGGCACACGACCGCCCACTGGCACAGGGTTCGGGCATCTTGGTTCTGGTCACGATGTACGGCGGCAACGACGGCATCAACACGCTGATCCCGTATGCGGATTCCGCCTACCACCAGTCCCGACCCGAATTGGCTTACGCGGCTTCCGATGTGCTGCATCTGGACTCCGCGCTCGGACTGAACCCCGGGATGCGCGGGCTGGCCGGACTGTGGAAACAGAACCGGCTGGCCGTGATTCGCGGCGTCGGCTACCCCAAACCCGACCACAGCCATTTCCGGTCGATGGACATCTGGCAGACCGCGTCACCAGACGAGCCGGTGACGACGGGCTGGATCGGCCGGTGGCTCGATGCCACCGGCGACGACCCGCTGCGCGCCGTGAACATCGGCACCGTCCTCCCGCCGCTGGCGGTAGGTGAAAAAGTCACCGCTGCAGCACTTTCGGTCAACGGCGACCACACGGTGAAGTCGTTCGCCAACACCATCGATGCGCTGGGCGCCCCCGGCGCCCAGGACACCCCCGCCATGGCGATGGTGCGGACGTCGTACCGGGCAGCGCAGACGACCGATGCCGCGTTGCAGCCTGCCACGCAAACCGGCTCACGAGCTGCCTCGAACAAGGGCAAGCATCCGGCCGCAAAGAACAAGGTGGGCAACGCACTTGCCGATCAGCTCGCAGTCGTGGCCCGATGCATCAAGGCCGGCGTGCCCACACGGGTGTACAGCGTGAGCTTGGGAGGCTTCGACACCCACGCCAACGAGCGCGGCACCCAGCAGCGGCTGCTGGGCCAACTCGACGACGCGGTGACCGGCTTCCTCGACCAGATGACGGGCGACCAGCATGGCAAAAACGTTGTGCTGATGGCGTATTCAGAATTCGGCCGCCGGGTGCGCGCCAACGCGTCGCAAGGCACAGACCACGGCACAGCCGGCCCCATGTTCATCGCCGGCATGCCCGTCAAAGGCGGCTTCTACGGCGACGAGCCGTCACTGACCGATCTGGACAACGGAGATCTGAAGGTCACCACCGACTTTCGCAATGTGTATCACGAAGTGCTCACCCGGACACTCGGTACCGATCCGGGACCCGTGGTCGGCGCCAACCGTAAGGACCTCGGCTTCCTCGCCTAGCCCCTCTCCCCGCGAGCGTGGGGTCTGTCCCAGATTAGGTACGGACGTCAAGTTGTCTCAAACGGCAGACTCAAATCGTTAGCCATCAGCTCGCCTGGTGTGGACGGTCTGGCTTCAGCGGATCGGTCCAATCCGCGTTATACAACGGCAGTTGTGGTAACGCAATGAATTTCGGCCGCCACTTGGCGTTGACTGCAGCCAACGCGCAGTGGAATCGACTCCGTATGCCATCTTCACCGCACGCTCACGCTGCTCGACCGGGTATTGCTTGGGCACAATCGCCATCCTTCTCACAGAAGGAAGCGGCATCAAACTCGGGACGGTTCACTACCTACACGATCGTTAGTTACCGTGATGGTGTGCTCAATGCCCTTGTCGATCGGGTCGCCCTTGCCCTGATGCCTGCGGACGTGGACAACTACGTCGCCGCCAGCGAGCGTGCCCTGGCCGATGTCGCCGCGCATTTCGGGCTGGATGTGGCGTTTCTGCGGCACAACGATCACACCATTGGCGCGACGATTCTGATCGCCCAGTGGCCAATCCGGACCTATGTCCCGGACCCTGATCCGATCGGAACGGTGTACTTCAAGGACGCCGATCCGGTCTTCGCGATGGCCGAGCACATCAAAGAACCGGTGATCCTGCGGCCCGGGGCCGAACCTGACGAGTTCCAGCAGCGCATCGAAGAAGGCACCGCCGTCCCCGTCGTCTCGATGGCCGCCGTGCCGATGAACGTCACCGACACGACCGCGGGAGCGGACGGCTTCATCACCACGGGCACCCTCGGGTTCATCAAGTACGGCGACCTCGCGTGGACCGATGACGAGATCGCGGCACTGAAAGTCATCGCCACCATGTTCGTCCACGTCAAAGCGCGCGTTGAGGCACAAGAATCCATCAGACGCCTCGCTGCACACGACGATCTGACGGGCCTGCGCAATCGCCGAAGTCTGATCGAGCACCTCGAGTCCCGGCTTGCGGCAGATCAACCATCCCCTGTCGCAGTGCTTTTCATCGATCCTGATCAACTCAAGGCGGTCAACGATCTGCTCGGTCACGACACCGGGGACCAGGTGCTCGTTGAACTCAGCCAGCGGTTGCGCGAACACTCCTCCGGCGCAGCCTTTCTCGCACGCCTGGGCGGCGACGAGATCGTCGCGGTGCTCAACGCGCCCACCACCCTCGCGGACGCCTACGAATACGCCGAGCAGCTGCGTGAAACCTTGGCGGCGCGGCTATTGCTCGGCTCGACCTACATGAGGCACCGAGTCAGCATCGGCGTTGCCGTCGGCATTGCCGGCACCGACTCGGTTTCCGACCTGCTCAGATACGCCGAGCACGCGTTGACCGTGGCCAAGGCCGCCGGCGGCAACACCACGGTCGCCTTCAGCGACGACCTGGCGGCACAATATTCGGTTCAGACCGACATCGAAGTGCACCTGCACGACTGCATCGACAACGGCGCGCTGTTCCTGCACTACCAGCCCGAGGTCGATCTGCGCAGCGGACAACTGGCGGCGATGGAGGCGGTGGTCCGGTGGAACCACCCCACCCGCAAGGTTCTGCTTCGCGAAGAGTTCATGCCCATCGCCGAAGCCACCAACTTCGGCGGCGCCATCGGTCGAGAGGTCCTGCGGCTGGCCTGCGTGCAATTCCAGCGCTGGCGACGCGCAGGCTTGGCGCAGGATGTGATGCTGCGCGTCAAGCTATCCCCCGCCCAGGTCGTCACCGACGGGTTCACCGACCACCTCGCCGCCACGCTCGCCCAGTTCGACATTCCGCCGGCCTCGATGTGCTTAGAGCTGCCCGAAGATCTGTTGGTCGCCGAGGCTCAACGTTGCGGCCACATTCTGCAGGTCCTCAAGGACCTCGGGGTGCAGCTGGCGTTGGACAACTTCGGCACCGGATACAGCTTCCTGCCCAGTTTGAAAGAGCTGCCCATCGATTCACTGAAAGTGGGTCGTGCGTTTGTCCAGTCGCTCGACCGAGACGGCGAGAACGCGTTGTTCATCCAGTCGATTGCTGCCCTGGCCGACGCGTTCGGCCTCGAACTGACCGCCGACGGAATGGACACCGAATCCGCCGCCGAACGACTCGTCGCTATGGGTTACACACGCGCACAAGGACTTCTGGTATCCGGCGCAGTTGACGCCGACGGCATGGAAAAGCTCCTCAAGGCATCGACACTACGACCGCCGATGCCCGCCCACGCCAATCCTTGAGGTCCCGGCCGATCACTCTTTACGCGCGGTCACCAACAGTGCCGGCAGGTGCACACGGCCGGCCTCGTCGACCGGAAAATTGTGCGGCGGCAACCCGGGGATGTCGGGAAGTTTGACCGCCACGAACGACGACTCAGGGGTCACCTCCGACCAATACCGCGAAACCGCTTCGCGGACTTCGGCTTCGGTCACCTGGTTGGGGATCGGGCAGGGAGAATCAGCCGGCAACGCTTCCTTGGTGAACACCAGCAGGAAGAGCGCAGCGCCGTCGGCCGCGGCCTCATGGATGCCGCGCAGGTAGTCATCGCGCGCCTCGATCGGCAACGAGTGAAACAGGGTGCAGTCGATGACCGTGTTGAACTTCTCGGTCAGCCCGAGGCCGCCGATATCGCGCAGGTCACCTTGCCGGAATCGTGCGGTGGATAGGCCCCGCTCTGACGCCGCGGCTGCAGCCTGATCGATCGCGACCGTCGACAGGTCGATGCCGGTGACCTCATAGCCGCGCTCGGCCAGGGCCAGCGCGACATCGCCGACACCGCACCCGGCGTCAAGAACGGGCCCGGTGACGTTCCCCGCCTCGATGAGCGACAGGATCGCCGGCTGGGCAACACCGATGTTCCAGGGCGGCGGCCCCATGAAAACCTCGTGGCGGTAAGCGGCATCCCAGTCCATCACTTCGCTCATGGTGCCAAGGCTAGTTGGTACCTCGCGCGCGCGAAATGCTAGTCACCCACCCGAACCCGGTCAGCGCTGCGCCGACTTCTCACCACCGCCGGCCCAGCGGCGGTCAGTCGCAGGATCAACGCGATCGACTCTCCGCGCGGGACTCCGGCCAGTTCGACGAATTCGCTTTGCAGTCTTGCGAGTTCGTCAGCGAAGCGTCCGGAGAGTTTGGTGAGGTCGCCGTGATCGTGCGCATAGAGCCAGACCGGGGAGATCGGCTGCACCGCCAGGCCTAGCTGCTGGGCGTGCACCCAGACCGCTTCGGCGGCCGATCCGCCGGCGGCGTAGTCCCGCAACGTGCTGCCGCCGGTGGTGACCACGGCGAGCGCGGAGCTGGCGGTGACGCGGGCGCGCATGTCGTCGCCGAGTGCGTCGCCGGCGTTCCACTCGGCGAGCTGGGCCATGACGTCGGGCCGGCGCAGCAGTTGAAGCATGACCAGGCCGCCATCGTCGAGGCCGAGGCTGTTCACGTCGATGCCGGCATCAGGGTCAGGGTCACCGGGCCAGCGCAGCTCGGCGATCATCTCCTGATGTAGGTGCGGGGTCAGGAATCGGATGCGGTCGGAGGCTCCCAAAATCTGTGCAGCAGCAGCGATGTCGCTGTCCGCGGTGACCACACGCAGGTGGCCGCCCTCACGCTCAGCGGCGGCAGTCAGCGCACCGATGACGTCGTCGGCCAGGGGCGTGCGAGTGCCTTTGCCGCGGTTGGTCTCGCGCGCCAGCATTGGCCCGTAGAGCTCCGCGAGATCCTCCGAGTCGCCCTTGCCGTAGCGGAGCGTGGCCTGCAGCGGCGACCCGCTGGGGTACTCGTCGACCGTCACGGGCCCCAGCACGCCGTGGTGGGCAGCGGCCACCCGCGCGTTGAACAGGGCAGCGCCAACTGCAACGGCACCGCCACGGAACCCGACGTCAATGGTCGGGCTGTACTGCGGTGCAAGGCTGATGGCGATCTCGTCCCCTCCGGCCTCAATCAACCATGGCTGGATGTTGCCACCTGACGGTGCGCGCATCGCGGCGACCGCCACCAGGCCGGTGACACTGGAAGGCGCAAGCGGCTGCTCCGGCGGCGTGGTCGGTCGGGGTGCGGCCATCGCCGGTTCAGCAAGTTGGTCAAGGTTCCAGCCGACGTCGATCCGGCAGCGGCCCGAGCCCAGTTCCTCACCGAGCCCGATGCGCCGCACCGCTTCGCAGACCGCCGACGCGCCGACGATGACCTCGCCCGCCACCTGTGGCCAGGTTTCTATGGTGCGATCGATCTCGATCAGCGAGGCCACGGTGCGAGGCGCAAGCTTTTCGGCTTCCAGATGGCGCAGGACGTGCTCAACCTTCTCCTTGCTGCTCATGCCGGGCAGCAAACCGATGTCGAGGGGGCCCAGCAGACCATGCAGGATCGGACGGTCGGGCTCGTCGTCGAACCGCTCGACGTCGACGATCCCGCGGTCACTGGTGGCCATCAGCACCGGGATACGCCGCTCCTTGGCCGCGACCCGCACGGTCGCCTTGATATCCAGCGAATCACATTCTTCGACAAGAACATTCAGGCCATCGAGGAAGTCATCAATCGTGTCGTCGGTCAGGCCAGCCTCAAACACCTCGACAGGCAGATACGGGTCGAGCTCGGTGATCCGCCGGGCGGCGGCCACCGCCTTGTTCAGACCCAGGTCGAACACGGTGGCCGGTATCCGGTTGAGGTTGGACAGCTCGATCCGGTCGAAATCCGCCAGCCGCAGCCGCCCGCAGAGGCCCTGCATGGCCAGCGCGTGGGCGATCACATGACCGACGCTGAGGCCGGCGACCCCGACGGTGAGTTCGGACAGGCGGGTCTGTTCTTCAGTGGTGATGGCGTTGCGGTTGCGGTCCAGGCGCAGTGCACGGAAACCGTTCGGCCCCAGGATCGAGATCAGGGTTCGCCGCCACGGGTACCAGCACCAGCGGACCCTCTCGTCCAGGAGCTCGCCGGCCGGTTGGGGGCGCAGCCGGCGCAGATTGTCCAGCTCGATACCGTGATAGTCGAGAACCTGGACGTGGCAGTCGGACCGCAGTCGATCGAGCGTGGTTGCATCTGTCGAATCAGTCGGGTCCAGTATTTGCGGGCGATATTCGTTCGGATCAGATGGATGCATTATCGTTCCCCAATTCCGTGCATTGCCCCTCGGCGCTATTCAGTCGGTCAATACGGTGCGGAGTGGGCCGCGCCGGCAGTTCGTCGGTATCGCCGACCAGCCACAGCAAGAACCCGTTGATATGAGCGTTCAAACACGAATCCACTTCTGCAGCAGCAACTATCGCTCGTTTACGCAGCGTCTTGTCGGCGCGGAAAATGCCAGCTGGGAGTTGATGCTGGCTCGGCATTCACTCACTATTACATAGGTGGATATCCACCGTCGACACTGATACCTTCAGATAGTTACAAATGCGACGGGGTCCGGGGGAAATATATGTGTACTGAACTGAACCACATTCCGACCCACGACTACCCAAGAAGGTAGCTGGACATGGCCGACCAACCCAGCGCTGACGTTGTCGACGTCGCATCGCTACCACTGCCCCCCGTCAACCCGCTGCCGCGTAAAGAACGGCTCGCCGCGTGCCGCAGCTTCCACACCGGGACCGATGTTCTGCGCGACGCCGGCGGCCCCGTCACACGTTTCACCCTGGCGCCCAAGTGGCTGATGCCTCCCCTTGTCGTGGTCACCTCCCCGCAGGGCATCCGCGACACCGTCACCTGCCGCGACGGGTCGATCGACAAGACCAGCGACGTAAGCCAGGAACTCGAACGCATCATCGGCGCCAACATGTTCGTGGTCAATTACGAGCAGTGGAAGCCGCGCCGCCGCACGATCCAACCCGTGTTCACCAAGCAATCGGTCAACGAATTCGGCGGCCACATGTCCGCCGCCGCCGAATCAGTCTGCAACGCATGGGAAGACGGCGCCGAAATCGACCTGGACGCCGCCGCCCGCCGCATCACAATGCGCGCACTCGGGCACAGCGTGTTCGGGCTCGATCTGACCGACCACGCCAACATCGTCGACGCCCCAATGCGCGTGGCAGTGTCCTACGCGGTGTCACGAGCGATCAGCCCCGTAAGCCTGCCGCGATGGGTCCCCACCCGGGCCAAACGGCGAGCCCTGCAGGCCGCAGCGACGATCCGCGAATTCGCTTTGGGTGTCGTGCGCGCATGCCGCGAAAACGCCGATATGGACGCACCGCTGGTACAGCAGCTGATCGCAGCGACAGACCCCGAAACCGGTAAACCGCTGTCGGACTTAGACATTGCCAACGAACTCCTCATCTTCATGTTCGCCGGCCAAGACACGACCGCCACCACCATCGCCTACTCGCTATGGGCGCTCGGCCGCAACCGCGACATCCAAGACCGCGTCGTGGCCGAGGTGACCCAGTTCGGTGACCGTGAACTCACCCCCGACGATGTTCCTCAGCTCGGCTACACGATCCAGGTGCTCAAAGAATCAATGCGCCTGTGCCCGCCCGGGGCGACCGGGTCACGGATGGCAACCCGCGACGTCGCCGTCGCCGGCTATCGCATCCCCGCCGGCACGATGATCGTCATGGGCCGCATGTCGGTGCACCGCGACCCCACCTTGTGGGACCGCCCACTGGTGTTCGACCCGGACCGGTTCAGCGAAGAGAACTCAAAGGACCGCGACCGCTGGCAATACATCCCGTTCGGCGGCGGCCCGCGAGGCTGCATCGGGGACCATTTCGCCATGCTCGAGGCGACACTGGCGCTAGCGACCATCGTGCGCCACGCTCAAATCGATTCCCTAGACGATGATTTCCCGATGATCGCACCCTTCACACTCGTTGCCGGCGGCCCCGTCCGCGCGAGAATCAAACTCCGGCGCTGAATCCAAAAATTAACCGACTTACCGTGCAAGCGCGTGCAGGTACCGATCGGCCACGGCCTATTCGCGTGAGCGCAGGTCTTTTCGAAGCACATCGCCAACGAAGGAGAATTCATAGTGGCCGAGCGTATTGTTCTCCAGCTCATCGACGACATGGCCGGCACCGATATTCCTGACGGGGGGCGGTGAACGCATCCCATTCGCACTCCGCGGCGTCGAATATCAGATCGACCTATCGAATGCGAATGGCGCCAAGCTCGACAAGGCGCTCAAGCCTTTTATTGCCGCAGCACAGAAAGTTGGCGGCAAACGACGCAAAGGCGCGGGCCCCAAGCCAGCCCGCGGCGGCGGTGCAACAACCAAAGACCAACTGGCAGCGATCCGGCAGTGGGCACGCAACAACGGTTACGAAGTCTCCGACCGCGGCCGGATCAAAGCGGAGATTGTCGACGCCTACCACGCGGACAACTAGCCGCGAACGCGACGACACCCGAACAAATGCAGAAGAACAAATCGCCCGGGCTCCGCTCCCGCCCGCGGTGAAATCGATGGCGTGTCGTCCGCGGACCGCGCGCGGCGCGAGTTTGAGCGACCACACCTGCGAACACCGTTGCGGTTCAGCACAATCCAGATGTGAGCCGAGCCGGCCGACAACCCCTCGTATGTCGGCCGACTCAGCTCGTTATCGGATGGCCCCTCCTGTGACGGGCTAAAGGTCGGGGCGCAGTTGGCCGTGGCGGATGAGTGCGGTCACGGCATCGTCCCAGCGGCGCAGATTGCCCGCCTCGAGGAACTCGCCGGGGATGTAGCGCTCGATGTGATTGCGCAGCGCGATGCTGCCTGCGCGCACGATGAGCGGCATGAGAGACCCCCACTCGGGGTCAAGGTCTTCGCGCGTCTGGCCGCGCTCGGTGAACTGGATGCGCTGGGCATCGCTGATCGCGAACATGCCATCGAAGATGGTTTGGCCCACCTCACCTGGCTCCATCATCTTCCGAACGATGTACTCCAGCACGTGGGGGGACTCGGTCAGGACGTCGGTGAACTTTTGACCCATGGCCATCAGTGCTTCGTCCGGCGGCGCGTCGGGGTTCTGGATTCGGGCGGCCACGGCGTCGATGGCGTAGTCGTCGACGGCGGCGACGAGTTCGTCTTTGGTTTTGAAGTGGTGTTGGACCCGGCCGATGCTGACGTCGGCGGCGTCGGCGACGTTCTTGAGCGTTGAGGCGTGGATGCCGTGGTCGGCGAACACGGTTAGTGCTGCCTCGATGATCATTTCGCGGCTGGTCGGCTTGACTGGTACGCGTCGCCGACGAGTGAACACCGTCTCCATACGAGTGGACAATACACGAAACTCGTATAACGATACAACAATATCGTCAACCAATATTAAACACTTGGTTAACGATATGTGATTATCGGAACGTTGGGTTGTGTAATAACACCGCAAACCGACGAAACGCACACACGAGGAGGTGCCCCGAACCCTGGTCAATTCACCATGACCACCCGCAGCACCAGCCCTGCCGCCTCCTCCAGCCGTGCCGTCCACCCAGAGCCAACGGAACCAGCGAGTCAGCCCGGCAACGAGCCCATCACCACCCCCGGCCGCAGATTCCCCAATAGAGCAAACGGAAACCGAATGCCAGCGATCACCTACCCGGCCACCACCGGCCCCATACCGGGATACCTCGCAACACCCGAAGGCCCCGGACCATGGCCAGCCGTAGTCGTCATCCAGGACGTGCGCGGCCTGACCGCTGACATACGACGCAGCGTCGACCGATTCGCCAACGCCGGCTATTTGGCGCTAGCCCCCGACCTCTACGGCGGACATAGCCCAAAAGTTGTGTGCGTCGCGAAGACCATTCGATCCCACTTCACCGGCAAAGGCCCCGCCTACGACGACATCGAGGCCGCCCGAACGTACCTCCTCAAAGACCCACGGTGCACCGGAAAAGTCGGTATCGCCGGCTTTTGCATGGGCGGCGGATTCGCCCTCGTTGTCGCCTCACGCGGAGGGTTCTCGGCAGCCGCATCAATGTACGGCCTCGCACCCGAAGACATCGCGACCCTCGAACAGTCCTGTCCGGTCGTCGCAAGCTACGGCACCAAAGACCTCATCGCGAAACCCGGTACAGCGCAACAAATCAGAACAACACTCTCGCGAGCTGGTGTCGCACACGACATCAAGGAGTACAACGTCGGCCATTCGTTCATGAACGATTTCGGCCTTCCCCGCCCGCTCAAACCCCTCGAGAGGCTTGCACGCATGGAGTTCTCAGAACCAGAGGCCGAAGACTCATGGCGACGGGTCTTCACCTTCTTTGACCAACACCTCACCTGACACCACACGACTTACCACTGCTCACGGTTTGGGGGACAACACACCGTCATATGCGTGCATTTCGGTCACGCTCGCGGGCGACGAACGTGCGCAATCTGCAAGCAGACCGCGGCGTGTTGGGTGCAGACACGCACGCTCGCAGGAAGGGAGAAAGTGGTCACCGGCGGCGGCGCCGGGAACGCAGGTAATCACCGACCACCGCGGCGCCGAGCCCATCCAACTCGGGTTCGACGACGCGTCCCTCGACGCGCCTGGCCACCTGGTCGATGAACCGCGCCAGGCCGGGGTCGCTGCCCAACCGGAAGATGGTGATCTGCGCGCCCAATCGGGCCACGTCGTCGAAGCTGCGCACGGTGAACGCGATGGTGCGCGGATGCGGTGGGTAGTCGAAGAACGTTTCGGTCCCTTCGCGGTACTGCTCGAGGTGGGCCGTCGGCTCGCCGTCGGTGACCACCAGGATCACCGGCTGCGCATTGGGATGACGCCGCAGGTGCCGGCCTGCCAGCAGCAGCGCGTGGTGCAGGTTGGTGCCCTGCTCGTAGACACCTTCCAGCCCGGTCAGCTCCGCGGCCGTCACGGTCCGGGCATGACGACCAAAAGCGATGATCTGCAACGCATCCGACCGGAACCGGGTACTCACCAGATGATTGAGCGCCAGCGCGGTGCGCTTCATCGGCAGCCACCGGTTCTCCATCACCATCGAGAACGAGGTGTCGACCAGGAGCGCCACCACGGCCTGGGTGCGGGTCTCGGTTTCCGAGATCTCGACGTCGTCGACCGTAATCCGCAGCGGCCCGTCGGCATCCGTACCCGCTTGCCGCAGTACCGCATTGGTCAATGTGCGCGTGACGTTCCACGGCTCGGTGTCACCGAACTGCCAGGGCCTGGTGGCCCCCGTCAGCTCACCGGCGGCCCCGGCGCGACGGGTGTCCCGCTCGCCATGCCTACCGGAAAGTTGTTGCGCCACATCACGCAGCGCAGCCTGACCGAGCTGGCGCATGGCCTTCGGCGACAGCCGCCACTGTCCGTCCGAACCGCGGTCCAGGAACCCCTGATTCATCAAGGTTCGCTCCAGCTCCGCCAACGACCGCGCGTCGACAGCGGCTTCGTCGCCCAGTTGCCGGGCCAGCATGTCGAGGTCGACGTCGTCCATCTGGGCACCGGCGTAGCTCTGCGAAAGTTGTTCGGCCAGTTGCTCCAATTCTGCGATGTTCTCCATCGCCTCCGCGGCCTCCCCCATGCCCAGCGGATTGTTTCCCGTGAAACTCCGCTCACCGGTCCAATCTTCGCCGGGCCGGGCGGCCTGCAGGTGAGCGTCGAGGCGGTCGAGCGCATTCATCAACGACGGTGATCCGAATGCCTGTTGCGCCAACGCATCCAGTTCGGCGCGCTGATCGGCGGACAGGCTGTTGCGGAACCGCTGCGCGGCCGCCGCCCGCTTGGCCAACGAATCCAACAACTCGTCGACGTTCTGCGGATTTTCCGGGAAGAACTGGCCGTGCTTGGCCATGAAATCCTGGAAATCCTCTTGGGTGTCCTCGCCGCGAGAATGCTTGTCCAGCAGACTGTTCAGGTCGTCGAGCATGTCATTGACGGCCTGCCGGTCCTCATCGGTGGCGTTTTCCAGCGCATCCTTCATGCCGGCGAATCGTTGGTCCAGCATCTCCCGGCCCAGCAGATCCTTGATCTGCTCGTACTTCTGCCGGGCTTCCGCTGAGCGCCAGTCATATTCGGAGAGTTCTTGGACGGCCTTCGCTGGTGACGGAGACAACGACTCCAATTGCAATTCACCGAACCGCGCATCGTCATCGAGTGCCCGGGCCAATTCCTTGCGCTCGGCGAGCACCGCATCGTCGAGCAGCTTCTTGATCTCCTGCAGGGTCCCGTCAAGGTTGTTGCGCGACAGCAGTTCGCGACGACGACGGTTGGCCTCGGCAGCCAGCCGGTCGGCACCCCGCATGCTCTGGGTGCCGCGGCGCAGCAGTTCGGACAGCGCCCGCCGCGGCGACGCGCCCTCCATCACGTCCTCGCCGATCTGCTCCAGTGCCTCGCGCAGATCAACGGGCGGCGCCAATGGGTCGGGGCCGCCGGTGTATCGCGAATACCGCGAGACGTGATTAGCCATATACCGTTTCACCCTCATCAGAGGTCTTGTCGATGCGCTTGGCCAGATACAACGCTTCAAGCGCCAATTCGATTGCAGCGGCACGCTCCCCGTCAGACTGTGCCTCCAACCGGTCGGTGATCGCGTCGAGCACCGGCAGGTCCGGCAGTGCGGCCAGCACGTCCTTGGCCGAGACCCGCTCCCCCGTCGTCACCGGCGAATCGCCTTCCACCGCAGCGACCAACGACCCGACGTCGATGCCGCCGAGCAGCCGCTGCGCAGTGTCCGCCGTAGCGCGGCGCAGCAGATGCTCGAGCACCGCCTGCTCGCGGCCTTCCTCACCGGATTCGAATTCCAGCTTGCCGCGCAGCACCCCGATCACCGTCTGCAGATCGACCACGCGCGCCACCGGGTCCTGCTCGCCCAGCACGGCAGAGCGGTGCCGGGCCGCCGCGGCGACGGTTTCCGCCGCAGCGATGGCGAAGCGCGCCGAGACGCCCGACCGCTGGTCGATGGACTGCGACTCACGCAGGTAGCGCGCGAACCGGGCCAGGATCTGCAGCAGGTACTCCGGGACCTCAGCGGCCAGGTGCGCCTCCTGCTTGATGACGCCGACCTCGGCGTCCAGCTCAAGCGGGTAGTGGGTACGGATTTCGGCGCCGAAGCGGTCCTTCAGCGGCGTGATGATGCGCCCTCGGTTGGTGTAGTCCTCGGGGTTGGCGCTGGCCACAACGAGCACGTCGAGCGGTAGCCGCAGCGTGTACCCGCGGACCTGGATGTCGCGCTCCTCCATCACGTTGAGCATCGCGACCTGGATGCGCTCGGCGAGGTCGGGCAGCTCGTTGATGGCGACGATGCCGCGGTGCGCCCGCGGGATGAGGCCGTAGGCGATGGTCTCGGGGTCACCCAGGCTGCGTCCCTCGGCCACCTTGATGGGGTCGATGTCGCCGACGAGGTCCGCGACGCTGGTGTCCGGGGTGGCCAGCTTCTCGAAGTAACGATCACTGCGGTGTTTCCAGGCGATCCGCAGGTCGTCGCCCGAATCGGCGGCCCGGCGGATCGACTCGGGCGTGATCGGCGAATACGGGTGCTCACCCAACTCCGAGCCTTCGATGACCGGGGTCCACTCGTCGAGCAGCCCGACCAGGCCGCGCAGCAGGCGCGTCTTGCCCTGGCCCCGCTCGCCGAGTAGCACGACGTCGTGCCCGGCGATCAGCGCGCGCTCCAGCTGCGGCAAAACGGTGTCCTCGAAACCGAAGATGCCCGGCCAGACATCTTCGCCGTCAGCCAGCGCAGCCAGCAGGTTTTCGCGAATCTCGGTCTTGATGCCCCGCTCGCGGTGGCCCGAGGCCTTCAGTTCGCCGACGGTCTTCGGCAGATCGGCTGGAAGGTCGTTAGGTGATGTCACGACCTCCACGCTACGACGGTGCATCGTGACCGGCAGCACCTTGGGCTCCGCCGCTTTACCCAGTACCCTCGGTATCGTGAACTCGCTCGACTGGACTCACCGCCCCACGGACCTCAAGTTCGGCCCTGCCGCGTGGCAGAGCCGGCTGCTCGGTGGCCTTACCGCGGTGTTCGTCCGACCGGTAATCGCCCTGCTCACGCTCGTCGGCATGGTCGTCAACTGGTTCCGCCCCGAGTTGGTTCAGCGGGGCCGGTACGACGTCATCGACCCGCTGTTCCGGGTCTTCCGGCCACTGCCGGGCACCACCGTGACGACGATCCAGCTGCCCAACTGTCCCGCCGAATGGACCGTTGCGCCGAACGCACGGGATTCCGACCGGGTGATCGTGTACTTCCACGGCTCGGCGCTGATCACCCTCGGGCTGAATTCGCACCGGCGCTGGGCCAGCAAGCTCTCTGCGGCGACGGGCGCCCGGGTCCTGAACGTGGGCTACCGGCTGGCGCCGCAGGCCATGATCGAGGAGGCCGTGGGCGACGGTCTGGACGCCTACCGGCTGGTGCTGGGTTCCGGGGTGGACCCGAAGAAGATCGTGTTCGCCGGCGACTCCGCGGGCGGTCTCATCGCCGCCGACGCCGCGATCGCGGCTCGCGATGCCGGCCTGCCAGTGCCGGCCGCGCAGGTGCTGCTGTCGGCACTGACGTCCTCGGACATGAACCTGAAGTACAACGCGATGCTGGAGTCCCGCGACGTCCTGTTCCCGTTCATGGCGGTCAAGTACATCTACACCGTCTTCGCGACCAAGAACGGCACCCACCCGGTACCGCAGATGCCGACGGAAGCCGACCTGCACGGCCTCGGCCCGACGCTGCTGCAAATCGGCACCAACGAGATGCTGCGCAACGATTCCTTCGCGCTCGCCGACGCACTGCGGGAGGCCGGCGTCCCAGCCTGGATTCAGGTGTGGGACAAGGCAATGCACATGTTCCAGCTGAGCTTTGACGTCAACCCCGACGCCCGCAAGGCCGTCACCGAGATCGTGTCGTTCATCGATTACGCGACGAGCCAGCAGCCCGGCGAGGTTGCTTCCTAACCCTTAGCGCCAGGCTTGCCCGACCACTCAACGCGCAGGAACGTCAGCAGCCTGCGAGCCGCCGGGGTGACCGCGGTCGACGCCCATGCCAGAGCGATCTGGCGCTGATAGGTGTTGGGCGTCAACGGGATTTCCCGGACCCTGCGAGAGGTGTGCTCGTCGTGCGGTAGCAATGCGATGCCCATGCCGCGGCTGACCAGCTCGCGAATAGTCGAGAATTCCGTAATCTCCACCGGTACGTGCGGGGTGAAACCCGAATCACGGCACCAGGTTTCAGTGGCCTGACGCAGGTGGTAGCTCGCCGGGTTGGCGATGAACGTTTCGCCGCTCAGTTCGTCCAAACGGAGCCGACGGCGGGCTGCCAATGGATGGACTGCCGGTAACACGGCCCTGATCTGTTGGCCGCCGATGACGACATGCTGCACGTCTTCGGGCGGTGGGATCACCACTGCCACATCAAGAGTCCCGGCCTTGAGGTCGGTCGCCAGTTCGCTGCCGTGCGCCTGTTTGATCTGCAACCGGATTCCCGGTGCGCGCCGGTGGAATTCGGCAACCAGGGTCGGCACCACACCCGCCCCCATGGTCAATGGAAAACCGAACCGGATAGTGCCGTGTTCCGGGTCAGCTTCGCCAGCGATGGTCTCAACGATCGTTTCCAGTTCCCGCAATGGCCGGCGCGTCTGCTCGGCGAGCTGCACCGCCGCGGGTGTCAGCCGCACTGTCCGGCCGTCTTGAGTCAGCAGACGGACACCGAGGGTCTTCTCCAGCGCATGGATCCGTCGACTCATCGACGACTGCGGAATACCCAGGCTGTCGGCGGCGCGAGTCATGTGCCCGTCCTGATTGGCGAGCTCCTCGAGCGCCCGAAGTTGGGGCGCAAGCAGACTCATCCATTGATCCATATTCGGATGGTAATCGCCAAAACATTCATTGGACGGATTGAACGCGGCGGCGCCATGCTGGGTTGATCGAGGCAAGGAGCAACAATGAACACCGTTGAACCCGAAGTCGCCGACGTCCTCCTGATCGGTGGCGGCATCATGTCGGCCACACTCGGCGCAATGCTCAGCACGTTGGAACCACAGTGGCGCATCGTGTTGGTCGAGCGGGCAGGCGACATTGCCACAGAGAGCAGCGGGCCGTGGAACAACGCCGGCACAGGGCATTCCGGCTATTGCGAGCTCAACTACATGCCAGACCCCGACGACGGCGCGGCCGCGGCCGCGATCTCTGAGCAGTTCCACCTGTCCCGGCAGTGGTGGGCGTACCTCGTTGAACAGGGACTGCTGGACCCGGCCACCTTTATCCATGGCACCCCGCACATGGATGTAGTGTTCGGCGATCGCGACGTGACCTACCTCCGGCGGCGCTTCGAAACCCTCAGTGCCAATCCACTGTTCGCCGATCTTGAGTTCAGCGACGATCCGGCGACCATCGCCCGGTGGGCACCGCTGGTGATGGACGGCCGTGACCCTGTGCAGCACGTCGCAGCGACCCGGCACCCGGCAGGCACCGACGTCGACTTCGGTGCCCTCACCCACGGGCTGACCCGCATCATCACCTCGAACAGCGGCGAGGTCCGGCTCGGTCATGAGGTGCGCCGACTGCACCAGGAACCCGACGGCACGTGGCTGGTCAGTGGTCGATACTCAGGCTCGCGCAACAGGTTTCAGCTCCGGTCGCGGCACGTGTTCGTCGGGGCCGGCGGATTCGCTCTGCGGCTACTGCAGCGCGCGCACGTCCCCGAAGTCCGCGGCTACGGGGTGCTGCCCGTCGGCGCAGCCTTTCTCCGGTGCGCGCGGCCGGAGGTCGTCGCGCAGCATGATGCGAAGGTGTACGGCCAGGCCGCGATCGGCGCCCCGCCAATGTCGGTGCCGCACTTGGACAAACGCGTAGTCGACGGTGACGGCTACCTGATGTTCGGCCCGTACGCGACGTTCAGCACCAAGCTGCTCAAAGGCGGCAAGCTCACCGACTTCTTCACCACGCTGCGCTGGCACAACCTGCACGTGCTGGCCGCGGCGGCTGCGCAGAGTCTGCCGCTGGTGCGCTACCTGATCACCGAGCTGCTCACCCCATTCAGCGGGAAAATCAAGCAGCTACAACGGTATTACCCGGGCGCCGACCCACGGGACTGGGAACTGGTTCCCGCGGGACAACGGGCCCAACTGGTCACCCCCGACGCCGAGCGCATCGGTGCACTGCGATCAGGAACCGAACTGGTCGCATCTCGCGACGGCACCATCGCAGGACTACTGGGTGCGTCGCCGGGAGCGTCGACTGCCGTGCCGATCATGATCGAGCTCTTGCAGCGGTGTTTCCCCGAGCAGTGGGCCGCGTCCTGGCAGGAGCGGATGGGCAGCGCGCTGGCCAACCACGACACCGACACACGCCTGGGTCTCTAACGCCAAGTGGCCCTAACGCCAAGTGGCCAGGTTGGCCCGCATCATCTGCGCGCAAACCTGGCCACCGAGCCGACAGAACCTAGTGGGCGAAGTGCCGAGCCCCGGTGAGGTACAGGGTGATCCCCGCAGCGGCCGCGGCGGCGGTCACTTCGTCGTCGCGGACCGAACCACCCGGGTGCACAATGGCTTTCACGCCGGCGTTGGTCAGGGTCTCCAGACCGTCCGGGAACGGGAAGAAGGCATCAGAGGCGGCAACAGCGCCGCGAACGCGATCGCCGCCCCGCTCCACCGCCAGCCGGGCCGCGTCGACGCGGTTCACCTGGCCCATACCGACACCGACCGTGGCTCCGCCCGTAGCCACCACGATGGCGTTCGACTTCACCGCGCGGCAGGCCCGCCAGGCAAACACCAAGTCGGCCAAGGTCTCTGGATCAGCCGGGGTGCCGGTGGCCAGGGTCCAGTTGATCGGGTCGTCGCCATCAGCGTCGATCGCGTCGCGCTGCTGCACCAGCAGACCACCGCTGACCTGACGGAACTCGGTGCCACCGGACTGCGGCTCACTAGCCACCAGAATGCGAATGTTCTTCTTACGAGTCAAGATTTCGACGGCGCCCGGCTCGAACGCGGGAGCGACGATCACCTCGGTGAAGATGTCCGCGACGGTCTCGGCCATCTCCTCGGTGACGGCCGTGTTAGTCGCGATGACGCCACCGAATGCGCTCAGCGGGTCGGACGCATGCGCCTTGCGGTGGGCATCGGCAACCGAAATCGATGACACCGCAATGCCACACGGGTTGGCGTGCTTGATGATCGCCACGCAGATGTCCTCGTGGTCGAACGCCGCCCGCCACGCCGCATCGGCGTCGGTGAAGTTGTTGTAGGACATCTCTTTTCCGTGCAGCTGCTCGGCCTGGGCCAGACCGGGCCAGCCGGCGTCGTCGCTGTACAGCGCGGCCTTCTGGTGCGGGTTCTCGCCGTAGCGCAGCACGTCGGAGCGACGCCAGGTCGCACCCAGCCAGGCCGGCATGCCGGCCTCAGAGGCCTCATCGGCGCCGGGCACCAGCACCGAACCCATCCAGGACGCCACGGCCACGTCGTACTCGGCGGTATGCCGGAAAGCCAACGACGCCAACTTCTTCCGCTCCTCGAGCGTGAAGCCGCCGGCCTGCACAGCAGCCAGCACACCGTCGTAGCCCAGCGGGTCCACGACGACGGCGACGCTCGGGTGGTTCTTCGCCGCAGCACGGACCATCGACGGGCCGCCGATGTCGATCTGCTCGACACACTCGTCCTCGGAGGCACCCGAGGCGACGGTCTCGGTGAACGGATACAGGTTCACCACAACGAGTTCGAACGCCTCGACCCCGAGCTCATCGAGGGCAGCCAGATGCTCGGCCTTGCGGGTATCGGCCAGCAGACCGGCGTGCACGCGCGGGTGCAGCGTCTTGACCCGGCCGTCGAGGACCTCCGGGAAACCCGTGACCTCTTCCACAGGGGTGACCGGAATACCTTCGGCTGCAATGGTTTTCGCCGTCGACCCGGTTGACACCAGGGTCACCCCGGCCGCATGCAGCCCGCGGGCCAATTCCGCCAGTCCGGTCTTGTCGTACACGCTGATCAGCGCGCGCCGAATCGGTCGTCGGGTCATCCTATGGCCGCCTTTCGTCCACTCCACGTCACGCCACGGGTAGCCACCGCGGCGATCACATCTACCAACAGTCGTCGCTCGACGACCTTGATCCGTTCATGCAACGACGACTCGTCGTCATCGTCGAGTACCGCCACGGGCTCTTGGGCGAGGATCGGCCCGGTATCGGTGCCGGCGTCCACCAGATGCACCGTGCTGCCGGTGACCCGCACTCCGTATGCGAGCGCCTCGGGCACCGCGTGCGCGCCCGGGAACGAGGGCAGCAGCGCGGGATGGGTGTTCAGCACGCGGCCCTGGAACCGCGAAAGAAACGTCGACCCAAGGATCTTCATGAAGCCCGCCGACACCACCAGATCCGGCTGATGTGCAGCGACGGCTTCGGTCAGCGCCGCATCCCAGGCTGCCCGGTCCGCATGGTCGCGCAACCGCGTGGTGAAGGTCGCCGCGCCGGCCGCTGCGCCGATCTCGAGTGCCCGGCAGTCCCGGTCGGCGCCGACCGCCACCACGCGGGCCGGATAGTCGCCGACTGCGGCGGCTAACACAGATTCCAAGAGGGAGCCGGTTCCCGAGGCCAGTACGACGAGCCGCGCCGGCGCAGTCGGGGGCACTCGGAGCGGTTGCTGCACGCAAGCAGCCTAGTGGCCGTCATCGTCGACGACGAAATGCGCCTCCGGGTCCTCATCAGGGTCGAAGGCGACGTGTTCGCCGATGCGGTCGGTTGTGCCGGATTGGTAGGCCTCCGCGGGCGCCGGGGTCATATTCGGTTCCGGACGCGACGGCCGACGAGGTTCGGCGGGTTTGGCGGCTGGCTCAGGCTGGGGTTGAGGCGCGGCGGCAGGCTCCGGACTCGGTTCGAAGGCCGGTCCACCAGCGAAGTGCGAATCGTCGTCGACGTCCGGCGTCGCGCCCGCCACGTCGCCGAACAACGTTTCCGTCACAGGTTCGTCGTCCTCGACGACGATGCCGGCCGGCTCGTCGTCATACGGCTCGTCGTCCACCGGAGCAACCGGCGCCGGCCGCGCAGGACGACGGGTCAGGCCCCCGGACATCGCCACGGTGAGGCCACCGATCGACACGAACCACAGGAACACTCCCGGCCCGAACGTCGTCTGATCCACCCCGAGCTCGCCGAAGTTGCCCAGGCGACCGCTGCCGGCGATGGCGAGCAGGACCATCAGCACCGCTGCCAGCAGCGACGCCACCACGAGCTTCGAAGCGGCGATGGGCCACGGAGCCGGGCGCCGGGCACATTGCTGCCCGACCGCCACCGCGGAGGCCGCCGCGATGATCAGCAGCGCCACCCACACCGGCCCCAACGGAGGTGAGGGCACGGCCGCCAGCACCGGTATCGCCGGGATGTCGCCGCCGAGGACCGTGAACGAGCTGAACGTCGCCAACCCGATGTGCACACTCGACCCGACCGCCACCGCTGCCGCGCCGACCATGACGTTCGGGATGTACAGCGCGGACAGCAGCGTCAGGCTGAACTGGCCGAACATCGAATCCGTCACCGAATAGAGGTCGTGCATGGTCGCCCAGTGCACGACCATCGAGCCCACCGCCGCCAACCCGGAGAGCCCGAGGAGTGCCAGCACGCCGGCAAGCGCCGCACGCAGGGCCTCGGGCAGCCAGTAGGGCAGGTGGGCGTCGGTCAGCAGTCGTCCCTGCATGCGCGAGCCCACGCCCAACACCGCGCCCACCGCGTGCACCGCCAGGACGCAACCGAACGCCTGCAGCGCGCTGGGTGTTTGCAGCTCCGTGAGCACGGACGACGCATCGTGGATCACCGCGAGCGCAATCGCCGCGATCAGCAACGGCCCACCGAGCGCCGACGCGACGATCCACCGGACCACGAACCACGACGCACCCGGACGCGTTGCTGCGGCGGTGGTGTGGAACGTGCCCCAGACCATCGCCAGCAGCGGCGCCAGGGGCATCACCCCGAGCTCGGCGCCACCGATCGACACCGGCACGCCGTGCACACCCAGCCACATGCTGGCCATGGCACCGAACGCGCCGGTCAGATCGCTGTTGGCGATGACCAGCTGGAGCAGCGTCAGCGCAGCGATGATCGCCAGGGCAATGCCCGACGGCCCGAACGCAACCCGAAGCAGGTCGCGCGCCTGGCGTGTACCGACTGGTCGGTTATCCACTAGCTGGGTCACTCCTCGCGCAGGTGTCACCCGCCCGTCGCGAGTGCCCTAGCGATTATGACGACGTCGGACCCGATTGCTGCGGAGCCTGCGGTTGCGGGAAAGTCGTCGTCGGCTCCGAAGCGGAACCAGACACGCCCGGAGCGCTCTGCGGCGGCGCGTACGACGACGATCCAGCGACGGCCTCGGAGACCGACGGACCCTGGTTGGCCTGCGACTGCGGCTGACCAAATGCCGGGAATCCGGTCGGAGGGGTCGGCGGGCCGGAGTCGGGGCTGTGCTGCTGGGACTGCGGACCGGTGTAACCACCGATGGGCCCCTGCGGCTGGCTCTGGTAGCCGCCCTGCTGACCGAAGTGCTGGCCGGTCTGCTGGCCGTACTCCGGACGCTGCTGCGGCTGCTGCTGACCCTGCTGCTGGCCGTAGTACTGACCCTGCGGGTTGTAGCCCTGGCCCGGTGCGCCGTAGTTGTACGGATCGGGCTGCTGCGGGCGCGGCGCCGGAGGCTGGATGATGCCGGACTCCAGCAGCAGCGCCGCCACGGCGCTACCGGCCTGCAGCACAGACAGTGCCAGCACCACGTAGAGGCCCCACTCGATGTCGACACCCTGAGGTGCCTGAATGACCTCGTTGATCACCAGGAGGAGCGCCAGCACCGCGAGGATCGCGACCCACGCCTTGAAGCTCTTCTGCTTGGGCAGCAGGGTGACGCCGGCCAGCAGCGCGGCCAGGACCGCCACCACGATCGGAGCCTGGGTGAGGATGCTGCCGGTGCCGGTATCCAGACCCCCGGCCCCCAGCTGGGGAGCGAAGTTGAAACCGAAGATCAGCAAGCCGAGCGCCGCGACGGCACTCGTCAGGTATTCCGGGAGTTTGCTCGGACCGGCCGGCGCGGGGGGCGCGGTGGGCGTCGGAGGGATCTGCTCAGGCAGACGACCGAACTGCTGGGTCGGCCCACCGAACTGGTTGGGCTGCGGGGCGGGCGGATAGCCGGGGTTACCGGGCTGATACGTCATGACCTCTCCTGTACTGGTCGGCTCGACCAACCACGCTAGCGCACTTCGCTGGGGGCGCCATGCGCGAGTTGATCGCGCAGAACTCCCTGCTGACCGGCGTCGTCATGGCCGGTCAGCAAGGAGCAAACTCGGTGACCCGTCAGGCCGGGACGCGAATCCGGTCCTGCGCCTGGCCCTGCTCCGCCTCCTCGATTTCCCGCACCAACGGCAGCACCTTGGCGCCGAAGTACTCGATTTCCTCCTGGAAATGCAGGAAGCCACCGAGGATCAGGTCGACACCGCGTTTGCGGTACGCAGCAATCCGCTCGGCGATCTGTTCTGGAGTTCCGATCAGCTTGGTACGAAAACCGTCGTTGTACTGCACCAGGTCATCGAAGCTCGAATCCGCCCACATGCCCGTCTTGTCACCGGTGGCGTTGCCGGCCTGCTGCACCGCCTGACGAAATCCTTCGACGGCCGGCCGGTTCGCCTTCGCGACGATCTCCCTGAGGACTTCTTTCGCTTCTTTCTCCGTGTCGCGCGCAATGATGAAGCCGTTCAGGCCGAAGCGGACTTCGCGGGCAACCTGGCGGGCGTGGTCGCGAACGTCGACAAGCTGCTCGGTCACGCCATCGAAGTCTTTGCCGTTGGAGAAGTACCAGTCGGCGTAGTAGCCACCGTTGCGGCGCGCCGCGGTCGAGTTACCGCCCTGGAACAGTTCCGGGTTGGGACGGTCCGGTGTGTTGAGCGGTTTGGGCTTCAGCGTGAAGTCATGGATGCGGTAGAAGTCGCCACGGAAGTCCACGTCGTCTTCGGTCCAGATCTTGCGCAGCACCTGCAGGAATTCGGCGCTCCGGCGGTACCGCTCGTCGTGCTCCAGCCAGGGCTCGCCCAGGTGGGTGAATTCGTCTTTGAACCAACCGGAGACGACGTTGACCGCGAACCTGCCGTTCGACAGGTGGTCCGCAGTGGCGCCCAACTTGGCCAACACTGCGGGCTGCCAGAGGCCGGGGTGGACGGCCGCGATGACCTTCAGCCGCTGGGTGGCCAGCAGCAGCGCAAGGCTGAAACTTGTTGACTCGTGCTGATATTCGGCACCGTAGCTCGCTTCGTACCGAACCTGGCTGAGGGCGTACTCGAAGCCGTTGTTCTCGGCGGTCTGCGCGAGCTTCTTGTTGTATTCGTAGTTCCAGTCGGTGCGTTGTTCGATATCGCTGGTCACCAGGCCGCCGCTGACGTTGGGCACCCAGTAGGCGAATTTGACGTGGTCGGCGATGCGTTCGGTCGTCATAGGCCCATGTCAGCAAGTGCGCTTCGGCCCGTCGCGGGTAACGTTCGCGATGAAGTTATCTCCGGTTCGGTTCACAGCCGGTTCACGGCTCAGTTCCGCGGAAAAATACCAGGTAGCGCCCATCATTTGGGTTTCTTGCCACCTACCCTTGCGCCCCGATACTGAAACACGTTCTAATTCTCGGTATGGACTACGGGCTCGTACTTTTCACCAGCGACCGCGGGATTGCCCCGGCCGCCGCCGCCAAATTGGCCGACGACCACGGCTTCACCACGTTCTACGTTCCCGAACACACACATATCCCGATCAAGCGACAAGCCGCGCACCCGACCACCGGCGACGAGTCCCTGCCCGACGACCGCTACATGCGCACCCTCGATCCGTGGGTGTCGCTCGGCGCCGCCTCGGCGGTCACCTCGCGGGTGCGGCTCTCCACCGCGGTGGCGCTGCCCGTCGAGCACGACCCCATCACCCTGGCGAAGTCGATTGCCACCCTGGATCACCTGTCGGGCGGCCGGGTGTCGGTCGGCGTCGGATTCGGTTGGAACACAGACGAACTCGAAGACCACAACGTGCCGCCGGGCCGTCGCCGCACCATGCTGCGCGAGTACCTCGAAGCGATGCGCGCACTGTGGACCCAGGAAGAAGCCGAGTACGACGGCGAGTTCGTGAAGTTCGGTCCGTCGTGGGCGTGGCCGAAGCCCGTGCAGTCGCACATCCCGATCCTGGTCGGAGCGGCCGGCACCGAGAAGAACTTCAAGTGGATCGCCAAGTCAGCGGACGGCTGGATCACCACGCCCCGCGACTTCGACATCGACGAGCCGGTGAAACTGCTGCAGGACACCTGGGCCGCGGCAGGACGCGATGGGGCGCCGCAGATCGTCGCACTGGATTTCAAGCCGGACGCCGACAAGCTCGCACGCTGGAAGAAACTGGGCGTCACCGAGGTGCTGTTCGGATTGCCCGATAAGGACGAGGCCACCGTGTCCGCGTATGTCGAGCGACTGGCCGGCAAGCTGCGCGACTTCGCGATCTAGGGGCCGTCGAGATTGACGAAGTGGTCGCGGAACCTGTTGCGACCACGACCATTTCGTCGATCTGGCGACGTGATCAGGCGAGTGCGGCCCGGTTCCCGTCATCGGTTGCAGTGACGACAATCTTCGCGCCAAGCGGCTCGCCGTCACACAGCAGCGCCATCAGATCTGCGTCGGTGGTGGTGGCCAGGAACCGGCTGTTGTCTGCGTCGAGGCGTCCGATGATGATGCCGGCGTTGGGAGTCCAGTCGTATCGCACCGTGTAGGTCTCGATGGTCGCGGGCCCATTCGCATGCTCGGTGACGGCAACAGTCGGCCACGACGCGACCCCTGCGCACAATTCGGCGCTGTTATCCGCCACCCAATCGGCAGGCTCCGTCGAATAGATGCCGACCGAGAACTTGCTGGCGATACCGCCGTTCGCGCCCACCAACGCGAATTTTCCTGGGGTTTCCCGCATTCGGGTAACTGCCTCAGCGATGCCGTGCAGTGAGTAGTTGTTTCCCGGACCGCCGAAGTACGGCAATCCACCGGTCAGCGTTAAGCCCCGCGGATCGTCTACGGCCAGCTCGACGCCGTCACAGATGTTGAACACCGGAAACGGGAAGCAGCTGTACAGGTCGAACGCCGAGACGTCGTCGAGCTCAATTCCCGCCACCCGCAACGCTTCCCGTACGGCAAGCACCGATGCCGGACTGACGCCGACATCGGGACGGTCGAGCAGCTTCTGCTCTTTCATGTCCGCGTGCCCACGCAAGTACACCCAGTTGGATTCGGGCACACCGAGTTTGCGCGCTGACTCCACCGACATGAGCAGCGCTGCGGAGCCCATGTTGACCTGATCGCGGGCCACCATCAGCCGCGGATACGGGTCACAGATCATCCGGTTCTTTTCGGTGACGGTGATCAGCTCGTCGACAGTGCGCTCCACCGGTGCCGACGAATACGGGTTCTTGGCAGCGACTTTCGACATCGGTGCGAACAACTCGCCCATGGCCTGCCGGTAGTCCTGCACCGACAACCCGAGTCGGGCGCGCCGAGCGTTGTCCAGCAGGCCGTACTGCACCGGCGCACCGATCAGCCCGTGCCGAATGGTGTACTCGTCGAAGATGCCGTCGTAACCGTAACCACGGTCTTCGAGCTGGCCGTCGATGGTCTCGGAATGATCGGGCTTGTCGTCCCGGCCTTTGAAATGCCGGATGCTGGAAGTGTTTTCCGATCCCATGACCATCACGACATCGGCACGGCCAGCCGCGATCTCACCGGAGAATTCGGTGATCAGGTGCTGGGGGCTTTGTCCGCCAATGACTTCCAGCACGGCGCGGGCCGGGGCAGCACCGATGCGCTGCGCCACGGATCGCGGGTAGTTGTTCGACTTGCCGAGCGGAGCCGGAACGTGGCCGGAGATCTCGAACTGCCGCGTGCCGGCGATGGTGTCGATTGCCGCGGCGACGGCCGCGACGTCGGCCCCGGTGTCCTGCAACGCCGCCTGCGCGGCCGCGGTGGCGAGTTCGACCGACGACATGCCGCGGTAGTCAGGGTCTTCAAGGCGTTCAGTGAACTGACCGACACCCACGATCACCGGCGTACGCGGATCGACACCCATTACAAACCTCCAGACACCTGTTAATTCGACAGGCTAACCGATTGAGGTCCGCGGCTCATACCGCGGGGTAGCTGCACATTTGCGTCAGGAGGCACCCACCGAACGAAGTACGGTTGATTGATGACCGCATCGGGCAGCGACCTGATTGTGTCCGCCACTGCCGCCGATCACGGGTGCAAGCCATGAATATCCAATCGAGGGCTATGCCGCTGCTAGTTGCAGGACTGCTGACTGCGACCACATTGGCCCCACCGTCAGCCGCGCAACCTCAGCAGTTCCCCGACTTAAATGCCTTCGCCGAAGCACCTTCGCCCAGTCAGTACTCCCGCCCAGACAAGTGGGCCAACGGCTACATGTTCTTCAGTACGCCGGATGGCGTCAACTGCATGATTGGCGCGACCAGAACGTGTTACGGGAACCTGCCTGGGCTCACCCCCGACCAGTTGAGTGCGTGCAGTTCGGTCAAGCAAGACGACTCGTCAGCACCTTTTCGATTCAATCGGTCCGACCAACCGTGCGCCCCAGTCACCGACGCACCGCTGAAGTCGGGATACAAGCTGACCTTCGATGCGCGAGGTACAACGTGCGTCGTCGGGCAGGACCGGCTCACAGCATGCATCGACAGTTGGCACAACCACGGCTTCGTCCTCCAACCGTCGGGCAGCTGGACGTTCTGATGCGCCGATTGGCATTACTGGCATTACTGGCGTTGGTGGCGCCAATCGTCAGCGCCTGCCAATCGTCACCGGATCAGCCCGCTTTGGAACCGCCCCAGCCGTCCCGCGTAGTCCCCGACTTTTCCAAATACCCCGCCGTCGACTGGCAACAGTTCGACGCTGAAGGCAGCCCCGGCAAGGGCTATCTCGTTCGCTTCATCACGCCTGACGGTTTCACACGCTGCAATATCCTCAACGGCCTGGTGGCGTCGTGCGTGGGAAGCATTGTGGGGATGCCCAAGTCCGCTCCCGACTACGCCAAAGATCGAGACACGTTCGCCGGCAACGACAGCGGCAGCTGCGCAGGCGTCCTATTCGACGACGCTGATTCACAAAAGCCCCGGTACTCGTTCCGTAGAAACGGCGGCGGCTGTCCACCCTTCGCCGACACCAAGACGCTCGATGTCGGCCAGAAACTCGTCAAATACCAGATCATGTGTGCCGTCGGCGAAGACAGGCTGACCGCTTGCATCAACACCACGACCAACCACGGCTTTGTCCTCCAGTCCTCTGGCAGCTGGACGTTCTGATGCGCCTATGGGTGGTGCTGGCATTAGTTGCGTCTGTCCTCAGTGCATGCCAAATATCGTCGACAGGTCAGGCCGTCCCCGAGGCGCCGCCCACCGCACCGGCCGGCAGTCCCCCGCATCCTCCTCCGACGGCGGGAGTCTTCCCGGATTTCAGCACCTTCGCATCGGCCGATCTCGCGTTGTATTCCAGTAGGAACTGGCATGACGACACCTACGTGCAATTCCAAACACCGGGTGAAATCGGTTGCTTTGCTTATGTTTACAACAACGTCATGGGCCTCATCGAATGTCACGGTCAGTCGATGCCGGGGCTCCCCGCCGAAGCGCTCAATCCCAAGTTCAATGGTCGGGCGACCGTGTACACCGTCGAACAATCCTCAAGCGGCCCATTTAAATTCACCTCAAGCCTGGGCACCTATACCGAGGAGAAGGCCTTCCGACTTCTGCCCGCTGGCATGAAACTCACCGTCGGCGCAACGGGATGCGCAGTCGGCGACGACCACTACATGGCCTGCATGACCAGCCAACACCACGGTTTCGTCATTTCCCCCTCCGGCAGCTGGACCTTCTAATCCACGACGATTTCAACGTACAACTCCCTGGACGTACATCTAATTCGACGTACAATTACGCCATGAATTGGCCCATCAGACCCATGTCACTGGTGGTCGGCGGTGTCGTCCCGCCCGAGAATGTGGTGGGTCGCGTCCGCGAACAGCAGGAAATCCTGGCCAGCCTGGCTGATGGCGGCGCAGCTCTAGTCGGCGACCGCCGGCACGGCAAGACGTCGCTGGCCCGACTCGTCGCCCATACCGCGCGCCTACAGGACCTGACGGTGGTGTCGGTCAGCGCTGAGCGGCAGACGTACGCCGAGTTCGTCACCGCCCTCGCCGCGGAACTCGGACGCGTGAACAACGCCCTGCGCCAGGAGGTCGACCGATGGAAGGTCGCGGTTGGCACGGGGCCCTTCAAGTTCGAGCGAGTCCACGCCGACGCCGCACTCGACGATTTGTTGCAGCGCGCCGTCGCCCGCACCAAAAACGGTCCGCTGGTGTTGTTCATCGACGAGGTCACCGTGCTGGCCCGCAACCTCGAACGCGAAAAGCCTGGCGGCGGAGACGCATTCCTGCATCTGCTGCGTCGGTTCCGCCAGGAGAACTCTGGCCGCTTGGCCACTGTCCTATCCGGCTCCATTGGCTTTCACCATGTTTCGGACGACGCACTCAGCTCCGTCAACGACATCCGCAAGGTCACCGTCGGGCCCATCCGTCATGACCACGCCACCTATCTGGCCGAGTGCCTGCTGCTCGGCGCGAATGTCCGCGCCTCCGACCGGCACCTGGTCGCCGAATCCGTTGCGGCTGCGGCAGAGAACGTGCCGTACTACATCCAGCATCTGGTCGCGGCGGCAGCGCGGGAAGGCTCGGTGCAACCAGACCGGATCGCTGAACTCCTCGCGGCAGCCATCACCGATCCGCACGACCCGTGGGATCTTCGGCACTACCGCGACCGGCTAAGCAACTACTACGGCGACGACGCCCCTGCCATCGCCGGCCTGCTCGACATCTACGCTTATGCCCCAACGCCTTTGGGTGTCAATGCCACGCTGCAGTTCCTCCAGACCGAGGGCTCGCCGATTCGCGACCGCGATCAGTTGGTGTCCTTCATCGAACGTCTTGAGCAGGACCACTACCTGCGCCGTGTCGGCGACGACGACTGCTTCGCCTCTGGCCTGGTGCAATCGGCGTGGCGAGCCATGAGGCGGTAGGCCATGACGCACCCGGCCTTCTCCCCCAGCACCGTCGACCCAGCCGACCTCGACACGCGCACCGTCGGGCGCGGCCCGTTGCTCAAGCGGCTGACAGACCGCATCGTCAGCTCCGCTCAAGATGGCTCCCGGCCGCACACCCTGCTCGTCGCACCCCGCGGCGCCGGAAAGACCCACACTCTCCAGGTCGCCATTCACCGTGCGTTCAAGCACCGCAAGGCCGCCAAAGCCACCCTGCTGCTGGCACTTCCGGAGGACTCACTGGCCATCGGCAGCTACGCCGACTTGCTGGTCGAGCTCCTCGGCACCCAAGGACCCGACGTTGCCGCCCGCGCCCGCGAGTTCCGTGGCGACGCACTGGAACTGGAACGGGAAATCCTCGACCTAGCTGCGGGCCGCATGGTGCTGGTCGCGATCGAGAACGCCGACCGCATATTCGACGCGATCGACGAAGCAGGCCAGGGCAGCTTCCGCGCCTGGGTCGAAACATCCACCGCGGTACTGGTTTTCGCGACCGCCCCGGCGTTGTTTCCAGCGGTCTCATCCCGCACTCATCCGTGGTACGGCTCATTCATCATCGAGGAACTACCCGACCTCACCGACGCTGACGTCGTCGAGTTCCTCGCGCAGCACGCCCGCGACCACGAATTAGCCTCGTACGTCCAGACTTCCGAGGGACTCACCCAGATCGACAACGTCGCCCAAGTCGTCGGCTGGTCACCGCGGGCCTGGCAGATCGTCGCAGCCACCGTGGACCGGGCCGCACTGCAGGACATAACGTCTGCTGCCGACGCCGTACTGGAACAGCTGACGCCGCACTACCAACAGCTTCTCTGGCAGCTGCCGGCCGGCGAACAACGCCTGATCGTCGAGCTGGCCCGCGCCGACGGGCCGCGGACCGTCACCGATCTTGCTGCCGCCGTGGGTATTTCGAATCAATCGGCGTCAGCAGCCTTGGGCCGGCTCACCACGAGCGGCTGGGTACACCCAGCCAAAGCGGACTCCGGTGACCGCCGCGCGACCTGGTACGACCTCAGCGATCCACTGCTCCGGAACTACCTGCACTACCGCGAGCGACGCGAACCCTGACGCCGCGAGCGTGCCGCCAGAACGTCAGAATCACCAAATCCGTTATCTGGCTGCACATTCGGCACAAACACAACAGGCCCCCACCAATTGGCAGGGGCCTGTTGCGTAGAGAAAATTACAGCGACTGCAGGATCTCGCGAGCCAGAGCAGCGGTGGCCGACGGGGTCTTGCCGACCTTCACGCCGGCGGCCTCGAGGGCCTCCTGCTTGGCGGCGGCGGTGCCCGACGAGCCCGACACGATGGCGCCAGCGTGGCCCATGGTCTTGCCCTCCGGAGCGGTGAAGCCCGCGACGTAGCCGACGACCGGCTTGGTGACGTTGGCCTTGATGTAGTCAGCGGCACGCTCTTCGGCGTCGCCACCGATCTCGCCGATCATCACGATGACCTTGGTCTCCGGGTCCTTCTCGAACGCCTCGATGGCGTCGATGTGGGTGGTACCGATGACCGGGTCGCCGCCGATGCCGATGGCGGTCGAGAAGCCGAAGTCACGCAGCTCGTACATCATCTGGTAGGTCAGGGTGCCCGACTTGGAGACCAGACCGATGGGGCCCTTGCCGGTGATGTTGTTCGGCGTGATGCCGACCAGCGCCTCACCGGGGGTGATGATGCCCGGGCAGTTGGGGCCGATGATGCGGGTCTTCTGACCCTTCTCGACGTTGTAGGCCCACGCGTACGCGCTGTCCTGCACCGGGATGCCCTCGGTGATGACAACCAGCAGCGGAATCTCGGCGTCGATGGCCTCGATGATGGCGTCCTTCGAGAACGCCGGCGGCACGAAGGCGATCGACACGTCGGCGCCGGTCTCCTTCATGGCCTCTGCGACGGTCGCGAAGACCGGCAGATCGATGTCGTTGCCGTCCTTGTCCACATGCGAGACCTTGGTGCCGGCCTTGCGAGCGTTCACGCCGCCGACCACCTGGGTGCCGGCCTTCAGCATCAGCTTGGTGTGCTTGGTGCCCTCACCGCCGGTGATGCCCTGGACGATGACCTTGGAATCCTTGTTCAGGAAGATAGACATAAGTTGTTGGCTCCCTTACTTGTTCGCCAGCTCGGCGGCTTTGTCGGCACCGGCATCCATGGTCTCGGCCTGGATCACCAGCGGGTGGTTGGCCTCCGCGAGGATGCGGCGGCCTTCCTCGACGTTGTTGCCGTCGAGACGGACGACCAGCGGCTTGTTGGCCTCGTCGCCCAGCATTTCCAGCGCCTTGACGATGCCGTTGGCGACCGCGTCACATGCGGTGATGCCACCGAAGACGTTCACGAACACGCTCTTGACCTGGCTGTCGTTCAGGATGACGTCCAGACCGGCGGCCATGACCTCAGCCGAGGCGCCACCACCGATGTCCAGGAAGTTGGCGGGCTTCACGCCGCCGTGGTTCTCACCGGCGTACGCGACGACGTCCAGCGTCGACATGACCAGACCGGCACCGTTACCGATGATGCCGACCGCGCCGTCGAGCTTGACGTAGTTGAGGTCGTGCTCCTTGGCCTTGAGCTCGAGCGGGTCGGTAGCTTCCTTGTCCTCGAACACTTCGTGGCCGGGCTGCCGGAAGTTAGCGTTCTCGTCCAGGGTGACCTTGCCGTCCAGTGCGAGGATGCGGTCGTCGGGGGTGCGGACCAACGGGTTGACCTCGACCAGGGTGGCGTCCTCGGCAACGAAGACCTCCCACAGCTTCTGGATGGTCACGGCCGCGGCGTCGAGCACCTCGGCGGGCAGGTGGCCCTTCTCAGCGATCTCGCGAGCGAAGGCCAGGTCAACACCCTTGACGGCGTCGACGGCGATCTTGGCCAGGCGCTCCGGCTTTGTGGCGGCGACCTCTTCGATCTCCATGCCGCCCTCGACCGAGCACATGGCCAGGTAGGTGCGGTTGGCGCGATCGAGCAGGAAGGAGATGTAGTACTCCTCCGCGATGTCGCTGGCCTCAGCAACCAGGAGCTTCTTGACGATGTGACCCTTGATGTCCAGGCCCAGGATGTTCTGCGCGTGGGTGAGGGCGTCCTCCGGGGTGGCGGCGTACTTCACGCCACCGGCCTTACCGCGGCCACCGACCTTGACCTGCGCCTTGATCATGACGGGCTTGCCGATCTCCTCGGCGATCACCTTGGCGTCATCGGCCGACTCGGTTACCCGGCCCGGTGTAGTAGGGACGTTGTGCTTGGCGAACAGCTCTTTCGCCTGGTACTCGAAGAGATCCATGAGCTCTGAGAAATCCCGTTCTGTCTGCGTTGACGGTTGAATTCATTCAGCATTGGGCCGCACTGGCTCGCCCGGCACTTTAACTACGTACTAGTGAGTAGCCTGCACCGTCCACTACCCATGTGGTACATCTCACCCGAGTCAGATGAGTGAGGCAAATCACAGTTCCCACCAGATGGCATCGATAGGTTGCCAATCGGTTCTGATTTTCAGTACCGTCATGGGCGGTCTCGGTAACGGTATGGTCACGGAGCAAAGGATTTTCGGTTGGCTGAGCACGATTCGTCAGGCACTCCCCTTGGAGAGGCGACGAACGCCGGCATCACCGAGAACGCTGCCCGCACCACCATCAAACTCTCCCGCGCTGTGAGCCCCGCCGAAGTGACCGACATCATTCCATTCAACGAGTTCGGCGACCTGCACGATCTGGACCTCTCCCAGAGCGCTTTCGACCGCGATTCCTGCGTCAACGCCGCCCCTGAGCTGGACGATCTCGACGATACCGATGACCAGGCCCCGCTGACGCTGACCGTCCCGGCCAAGTTCCAGCGGCCCGAGGGCGCCCAGCGCCTCTCCGCGAGCGCCTACCGCGACAGCCACACCGACACCAGTAACGGTCTCGACGACACCGACGTCATCGATCTGCGGGCCAACCGCGGCAACCACCGCAAGGCCGAGCCCGCGGGCGGCGTGAAGGGCCGGCTGGTCGCCGCTGCCATGGCCGTCGGCGCGACCGCCGCCGCTGGTTACTCGATGATGACCAGTGCTGATCAGCCGACCAGCACCAAGCTGGCCGCCGACCAGATGGTTCAGGCCGATGGCTCGACTGGCATTCAGATCGTCAACGTGGAGCCTGCGGCCTCGTCCGGCGCCGTGCACGCCCAGGAACTGGCCAACGGCGCAGCTTTCGCACAGGAACGCGCCGAGCGCGAAGCCCGCCTGGCCCGCCCGCTGTTCGTGATGCCGACCAAGGGCGTGTTCACCTCCGGCTTCGGCTACCGCTGGGGCGCCCTGCACGGCGGCATCGACCTGGCCAACTCGATCGGCACCCCGATCGTCGCAGTTTCCGACGGCGTGGTTGTCGCGGCCGGCCCGACGGCCGGCTACGGCGCCTGGGTGAAGGTTCGGCACTCCGACGGCACTGTCACCCTGTACGGCCACGTCAACACCTGGGTCGTGTCAGTGGGTCAGCGCGTCTTCGCCGGTGACCAGATCGCCACCATCGGCAACCGGGGCAACTCCACCGGCCCGCACTGCCACTTCGAGGTGCTGCTGAACGGTACCCAGCGCATCGATCCGGTGCCGTGGCTGGCACAGCGCGGCCTGAGCCCGGGTAATTACGTCGGCTGATTCGTGACGGACGACAACAACGCCGACGGGCCGTTGTCCGACCCCACCCAATTCATGCCAGTTTCTCGGCAGTCGGACGCTGATTCCGGTGGGCTCCTCTTTGATCCAACTCAGACTTTTGGGCGTCAATCCGACGCCGTCGTCGGCCGGACGCCCGACGACGAGCCCAAGACCGGACTGATCCGTCGGGCCCCGACGGGCGCGATCCCGGTGGCCGACGCACCCGCGACCAGCATCATCCGGCGCATCCCAACCGGCGCCATCCCCGTCGCAGATTCTCCCCAGACCAGCATCATCGAGCCCGCGACCGGCCTGATCGTCGCCGAGTCGGCACCAGCGACCACGTTCATCCCGGCGCTCCCGGACGCGGCGCCGCCGGCACCGAAACCTCCGCCCGGGCCGCTCGCCGCGTGCGCCACCGCGACGGCGTGCATCTTGAGTGGCTGGGCGACCGCGGTCATCGCCACGTCGCTGATCGCCGGGTGGTGGCACACCGATCCACTGTTCTGCGTCGCCATCGGCTTCCTCGCCGCGGTGTCCGCCGGGGCGATAATCGGCGGTCAGATCGCGGTGCTGCTGCGCCATCGGACAGGCCGGATGCTGGTGGTGGTCGGTGCCTTGGTGACGCTGGTGATCTTCGCCAGCTTGTTCGTCGCCGGGGCCAAGCTGCCGCCGATCGTCTACGGCATCCCGGTGCTGCCCATCGCGAGCATGGTGCTCGCGATGCTGCCCGTCACCGGCCGTTGGTGCACCAAGACCTGACACCTTCAACGTGAAGAAGATGGCTAAAAATCAGCGCGATCGCACCGTCTTCTTCACGCTCGGCGACGCTAGAGCTTCTGCACCGGCGCGTGGTTGTGCATCAGTTTGACCCGGCCGGAGCTGCCAAAGTCGATGAGCGACATGGCCGATTCGCCTACGCCACTGACCTCTTCGACACGACCGAGGCCGTACTTGTCGTGCGTGACGCGGTCGCCGGGTGAGAGCACCACGAGCGGCTTGTTGCGGTTCGGGGCCGGCCGCATCGGCGACGGACGGCCGCCACCGAGACCACCGCCCGATCCACCGGACCCACCGGCCCCGTAGCGGCTCGGCGCCGACATCGATGGCGGCGGATCAACCCGGCGCCAGTCGATCAACTCTTGTGGAATCTCTTGCAGGAAGCGCGATTCCGGGTTCAGCATGGGCTGCCCCCACGACGACCGCACCTTGGCCCGGCTCAGGTAGAGCCGCTGCCGGGCGCGGGTGATGCCGACGTACGCCAGCCGTCGTTCCTCGGACAGCTCAGTCGGATCACCGAGTGCCCGCATATGCGGGAACATGCCGTCTTCCCAGCCGGTCACGAAAACCACTGGGAATTCCAGACCTTTGGCTGTGTGCAGCGTCATCATGGTGACGACGCCGTCGCCGTCTTCGGGGATCTCGTCGGCGTCGGCCACCAGAGACACCCGCTCCAGGAACGCCGCGAGCGCGCCCGTGTCGGGTATGTCCTCGTCGAGCGCCTCTTCCTGCAGCGCCTGCGCGTTGGCCAGGTCGGTGCTGAATTCGTGTGCGACGCTGACCAATTCATTCAAGTTATCCAACCGGGCCTGGTCCTGCGGATCACTGGAGGCCTCCAGTTCACGCCGATATCCGGTGCGGTCGAGCACCGTCTCGACCAGGTCGCCCAACTCACCGTCGAGCCCGCCCCGCAAGCTGTCCATCAGCTCGACGAAACTGGCAATCGCCTTCTCCGAGCGGCTGTTCAGCATCGGCACGCGGCCCTCGGCGGCGGCCTGCAGCGCCTCGTTGAAGCTGGCACCGGTGTTCTCTGCGTACACCGCGACGCACGCCTCGGCGCGGTCGCCGATGCCGCGGCGCGGGGTATTGAGGATGCGCCGCATGCTCACCGCGTCGCCGGGATTGTCCAGCACTCGCAGGTACGCGACGATGTCGCGAATCTCTTTGCGCTCGTAAAAGCGCATGCCGCCAACGACTTTGTACGGGATGCCGGCCCGGATGAAGATGTCTTCCACCGACCGCGACGAGTTGTTGGTGCGGTAGAACACCGCGACGTCGCCGTAGGTGAACTTGGTGTCGATACCGCTGCCCTTGGTGGTCAGCGTGTCGATCTCCTCGGCGATAAACCGGGCCTCGTCGTGCTCGTTGTCGGCGACGTAGCCGACGATCAGCTCGCCCTCGCCGGCGTCGGTCCACAGCTTCTTGTCGCGGCGCCCGGCGTTGCGGCTGATCACCCCGTTGGCGGCAGACAGGATGTTCTGCGTCGACCGATAATTCTGTTCCAGCAGAATGGTTTTCGCGTTCGGGAAGTCGCGTTCGAAGTCCTCGATGTTGCGAATCGTCGCGCCGCGGAACGCGTAGATGGACTGGTCGGCGTCACCCACGACGCACAGCTCGGCGGGCGGCACGTCGGCGGCGCCCTCTTGCGCATGGTGGCCGACGAGTTCGCGCACCAAGACGTACTGGGCGTGGTTGGTGTCCTGATACTCGTCGACCAGGATGTGCCGGAAGCGCCGCCGGTAGTACTGCGCGATCTGCGGAAAGCTTTGCAGCACAGCGACGGTCTCGCCGATCAGGTCGTCGAAGTCCATGGCGTTCGCGGCCCGCAGCCGGCGCTGGTATTCGCCGTACACCTCGGCGACGATGCGCGGCAGGTCCTCGTCGGCTTCAGATGCCTCGGAGGCCGCCTGCAGCGGATCAATCAGTTCGTTCTTCAGGTTCGAGATCGCGGTGGCCAACATGCGGGGCGAGTACCGCTTGACGTCGAGGTTTAGGTCTTTGGCGACCATCATCAGCAGCCGGCGCGAGTCGTCGGCGTCGTAGATGGAGAAGTTGGAGTTCAGGCCCGGCAGCAGCGAAGCCTGGTTGCGCAGGATGCGGACGCACGTGGAGTGGAACGTCGACACCCACATGGACTTCGCCTGCGGCCCGATCAGCTGGGCGACGCGCTCACGCATCTCGGCTGCGGCCTTGTTGGTGAAGGTAATGGCCAGAATCTGGCCGACGCCGACGTCGCGGTTGGCCAGCAAATAGGCGATGCGCCGGGTCAGGACCGCGGTCTTGCCAGAGCCGGCGCCGGCCACGATCAGCAAGGGCGAACCCGCGTGCTGCACCGCGTGACGCTGCTCCGGGTTGAGGCCGTCAAGAAGCTGATCAGTGTCGGGGGCTGCGCTCGTCATATCAGTTCAAACTTACCGCTGCGGTGTGACAACCCCCGCATTTCCCGGTCGCTCCGCTCGCCTCTTTGCGCTGGCACCGGCCGGGATGGCACACTCAAAACGTGCTCAATGCGCAGCAGCGATTTTTCTACGGGTACCGGCCGCCGGTACCCGGGGTTTAGCTGCTTCTCTTCAGCCCCGTGGTCCGCATCCGGATCCGGGGCTCGTTTGTTGGGTGAGGCCTGAATTCGGATGACACCAGAATCCACCAACAACGAGGAAACGATGTCTCCAGACAGCACCGCAACAGAATCCGCTATCAACATCGACGAGTTGCGCGTCGAGATCGACGAGCTTGACGCCGCCATCCTGGCGGCCGTGCAGCGTCGCACCGAGGTATCCAAGCTCATCGGCAAAGCTCGGATGGCCTCCGGCGGCACCCGGCTGGTGCACAGCCGCGAAATGAAGGTCATCGAGCGCTACAGCGAGCTGGGTCCCGAAGGCAAAGACCTCGCGATGCTGCTGCTGCGCCTGGGCCGCGGCCGCCTCGGCCACTAGCTTCCAACCCCCGCGAGCCGCGTTGGGAGTAGCTCCCGCACGACTCGTGGTAGTTGGTGTAGCGCCCACCCCACGGCGTTTCCTGTATCACACTAGTGTTTGAGCATGCCCGATCTCACTCAAGCCGCCGACATCTCGACCACCACAGCTTGGAAGGCGCTCACCGCGCACCACGCCGCGGTCGAGGCGACCACGCTGCGCGAGTTGTTCGCCGCAGACCCCGAGCGCGGCCGCGAGCTGACGCTCACTGTGGGTGATCTGTACATCGACTACAGCAAGCACCGAGTGACGCGGGAGACCCTCGCGCTGCTGGTCGACTTGGCCCGCGCGGCCGGGCTGGAAGAACGGCGCGACGCCATGTTCGCCGGGCAGCACATCAACACCTCCGAGGGCCGCGCGGTGCTGCATACCGCGCTGCGGCTGCCCCGCGGCGCATCGTTGGACGTCGATGGTCAGGACGTGGTCGCCGACGTGCACGAGGTGCTCGACAAGATGGGCGCCTTCACGGACCGACTGCGCAGCGGTGAGTGGACCGGGGCCACCGGCAAGCGCATCACGACCGTCGTCAACATCGGTATCGGCGGTTCCGACCTCGGCCCGGTGATGGTCGACCAGGCGCTGCGCCACTACGCCGACGCCGGTATCTCGGCCCGGTTCGTGTCCAACGTCGACCCGGCCGATTTGATTGCCAAGCTCGATGGGCTCGACCCTGCCACCACGCTTTTCATCGTCGCCTCGAAGACGTTCTCGACGCTGGAGACCCTCACCAACGCCACCGCGGCGCGGCGCTGGTTGATTGAAGGACTCGGCGGCGACGCCGGACCGGAGGCCGTCGCCAAGCACTTCGTGGCGGTCTCGACCAACGCAAAGCTGGTGTCCGAGTTCGGTATTGACACCGCGAACATGTTCGGCTTCTGGGATTGGGTCGGCGGCCGGTATTCGGTGGACAGCGCCATCGGGCTCTCGGTGATGGCCGTGATCGGGCGGGAACGCTTCGGCGAGTTCTTGGCCGGCTTCCACCTGGTCGACGAGCACTTCCGCACGGCACCGCTGGAAGCGAATGCGCCTGCGCTGCTTGGCCTCATCGGCCTGTGGTACTCGGATTTCTTTGGCGCACAAGCGCGTGCGGTGCTCCCCTACTCCAACGACATGGCTCGCTTCGCCGCTTACCTGCAGCAGTTGACCATGGAGTCCAACGGCAAGTCGGTGCGCGCCGACGGCTCACCGGTGACGACCGAAACCGGCGAAATCTTCTGGGGCGAACCGGGAACCAACGGCCAGCACGCCTTCTATCAACTGCTGCACCAGGGCACGCGAATGGTGCCCGCCGACTTCATCGGATTCAGCGAGCCGACCGACGACCTGCCCACCGCCGACGGCACCGGCAGCATGCACGACCTGCTGATGAGCAACTTCTTCGCCCAGACGCAGGTGCTGGCGTTCGGGAAGACCGCCGAGGAGATTGCCGCCGAGGGCACCCCGGCCGACGTCGTCCCGCACAAGGTGATGCCCGGAAACCGGCCCACCACTTCGATTTTGGCGACCAAGCTGACGCCGTCGGTGGTCGGACAGCTGATCGCGATGTACGAACACCAGGTCTTCACCGAGGGCGTGATCTGGGGTATCGACTCGTTCGACCAGTGGGGTGTCGAGCTGGGCAAGACCCAAGCCAAGGCGCTGCTGCCGGTCATCACGTCCGACGCTGCACCCGCCGCGCAGTCCGACAGCTCAACCGACGCCCTGGTGCGTCGCTACCGGACCGAGCGCGGCCGCACCGCCTAGGCGAAGTACTTGGTGAAGCGCGGGGGCACGAGCTTCATCACCTCGACCAGCGGCCACCACGGCCAACCCGGAACGACGGCGCGGCCCTTCTCGTTTTCGATGGCGTCGACCATGGCCTTCACGCCGGTCTCGTTGTCGACCATGAGCATGGTGGACTTGGATTTCGCGGTCATCTCCGACTCGATGTAGCCGGGTTCCAGCACGGTGACCTTGATGGGTCCGGACGCGTACTCGGCACGCAGCGACTCACCCAGTGACGTGACGCCGGCCTTGCTCGCGGCGTACGCGGCCTTGTAACCCGGCACGCCGACGTTGCCGAGCACCGACGACACCAGCACCAGGTGGCCCCGGCCCGCCGCCTTGAATATCTCCAGCGCCGTTTCGATCTGCACCAGCGCCGCGACGAGGTTGGTCTCAATGGTCGCCTTGTTGGCCCACAGCTTCCCGCCGCCCAGCGGGTAGCCCTTGCCGATGCCGGCGTTGACGATGACGCAGTCGATGCCGCCGAGTTCGTCAGACAGCTCTTCGAAAACCTTGGGCACCTGGTCATGGTCGTTGACGTCGAGCGTCGCGATGGCCACGGTGACGCCGGGGTACTGCGCCGTCAGTTCGGCTTTCAGCGCTTCGAGGTTGTCCAGGCGCCGGGCGCACAGTGCGAGGTCACGGCCCTTGGCCGCGAATTGCCGAGCCATACCGGCGCCCAGGCCGGAGCTCGCGCCCGTGATGAGGATTTTCTGCCGAGTCATGACTGCAGCGTAGCCAACTCGACAGCTGTCAAGAAGGTCGCAGGGTGCAGGATCGGGGCATGAAGTTCGCCGCGCTGTTGGCCATCTGGTTGGGCACCGTGTTGGGCCCGATGTCCGCTCCCCTCGCCCACGCCGACGACGATCCGCTGTTCCGCCTGGTCGACACAGCCGCCCAACGGCTGCAGACCGCCGACCCGGTGGCCGCCGTCAAATGGCTCACCCACGGCTCGATCGAGGACGCCAACCGAGTCGATCAGGTGCTGGCGGCAGTCGGTGCGCAGGCCGAGACCGTCGGCGCCGACCCGGTGTTCGTGCGCCGGGTGTTCACCGACCAGATTCACGCCACCGAAGGCCTCGAGTACTTGCGGTTCAGCCAATGGAAGTTCGATCCATCCGCAGCTCCAACCGAAGCCCCGGATCTGTCCGAATCACGCACGGCGATAGACGGTTTCAACCGCACCATGGTGACCGAGTTGGCGGCACAGCAGGGCGTCCTGCACAGCCCGGGCTGCACCGTCGCACTGGATACGGCCCGCGCCGAGGTCACCCAGCAACGGCAACTCGACCCGAGCTATCAACAAGCGCTGACCGCCGCCACCCGCGGCTATTGCCGCTGAATCACTTGAGCAGCTTGGACATTCGACGGTCGGCGAGCACCTTGCCGCCGGTCTGGCACGTTGCGCAGTACTGAAAAGACTTGTCCGCGAAGGACACTTCACGCACGGTATCGCCACAGACCGGGCATGGCAGCCCGGTACGCGCGTGAACTCGCAGCCCAGACCGCTTCTCGCCCTTCAGGGTTGCCGCCCCCTGGCCGACCGACCGGGACACTGCATCGGTGAGCACCGAGATCATCGCGTCGTGCAGCGCGCCGAACTGGTCGGCGGTCAGCTTGCCCGCGGTGGCGAACGGCGAAAGCTTGGCCACGTGCAGGATTTCGTCGCTGTAGGCGTTGCCGATACCGGCCATCACATGCTGGTCGGTGATCACGTTCTTGATCCGCCCGGTGTTGCCGGCGAGCACCGCGCCCAGTTCTTCAGGCCCGAGCGATAGCGCGTCCGGTCCCAGCGACGCGATCTGCGGCACCGCCAGCGGATCGTCGACCAGCCAGACCGCGAGCCGCTTCTGGGTCCCTGCCTCGGTGAGGTCGAAACCTGGTGCCTCGCCGGGCTTTCCGAGATGCACCCGCAGCCCGATCGGCCCCTTGCCCGGTTTGAGCGGTGCAGCAGCGAGCTTCTCCGACCACCGCAGCCAACCGGCCCGGGACAGGTGGGTGATCAGGTGGAGTCCACCCACCTCCAAGCCCAGGTATTTGCCCCACCGATTGGCTCCGGTGACCTCGTTGCCGTACAGCGCGGTCGGCGGCGGATCGAAGGTCTTGAGCACCGACAGGGCGGAGACGTCGACGCGTCCCACCGGCAGTCCGACCGCATGACGACGCAGGTGATCGGCGAGCGCCTCGACCTCGGGAAGTTCCGGCATGGGGTCCAGGCTAGCGATGAGGCGCCGAAATCGCCGGTAACGCATGCTGTACGCATGGCAGACCGCTCGGCGCCCGTCCCAGCGACCAATCCCCTGCGGCGCATGCTGGTCATCAATAGCGTGCCGCGGCGCTGGCCGTTCGCGTTGCGTGCGGCGATCTGCATGGCGGTGCCGGTGCTCATCGGGTGGGCCGCCGGAGACGTGTCCGCCGGATTGATCGCCACCATCGGCGGGTTCACCTCGCTCTACGGCAGCGGGCGCCCGTACCTCAACCGCGCCGGCTACCTGGGTGCCATCGCGCTCTCGTTCGCGGTCGCGGTGGCGCTCGGCGACTGGGCAGCAGCGATGCCATGGTCCGCGGTGCTGGTCGTGACCGTCATCGCGATGATCGCCGTGCTGGTCTGCCAGGCGCTCTCTGTCGGGCCACCCGGCGCGTACATGCCGGTGTTGGCGTGCGCTGCAGCGACCGGGGTGTCGACGACGACGCACCTGAGCCCGTGGCACTTGGGTGCGCTGGTGTTGGCCGGCGGCGGGTTCTCGTGGGTCGCGCACATGGCCGGCGCGCTGATCAGACCGCGTGGGCCGGAGCGCGCCGCGATCGCGGCGGCCGCCGAAGCGGTGGCTACCTACATCGAGACGCCAGCGCCCGACGCGCGGCACCGCGCCGCGCAGCTCTTGCACGAAGCCTGGGTGACCCTGGTGACGTTCCAGCCGGTGCGCCCCAAACCCGACGACGCCCTCTACCGCCTGCGGATGACGAACCGTCGGCTGCACGCGCTGTTCGCCGAAGCCATGGCGGCGGCCGATCAGGGCCGGCCGATGGCCGTTGACGGCGCCGTCTTGGCCCGCTGGCTGGGGACCGTGCCCGACGACATCGGCGGCAGTCCCGAAGGTTTGGTCCCGTTGGGCCGGCCGACCGTCGTAACCCTGTTGCGCCGCGCGGTGACGCCCGGTTCGCCCGTTCTCGCGGCGGCATGGCGAGCCGCGGTGGCGGTGGCCATCTCAGGGGCGATCGCCGGCGCGCTGAACGTCACCCACGCCTACTGGGCCATGGCCTCAGCGGTACTGATGCTGCACCAGGGTTTCGATTGGCGACGCACCGTGCAGCGCGGCATCGAACGCACCCTCGGGACCTGGCTGGGCCTGGTGCTCGCCGGGGCCATCCTGGTCGCGGCACCGGGCGGGCCCTGGATTGCCCTGATCATCGGCACGCTTCAGTTCCTGATCGAGATGTTCGTGGTGCGCAACTACACGTTGGCGGTCATCTTCATCACCCCGGCGGCATTGACCATCGCGTCGGGCGGACACCACGTCACCAACGTGCTCGACATGCTGTTCGCCCGCGGCATCGACACCGTAATCGGTTGTGTGGTGGCACTTCTGGTGCTGCGGCTGAGCCAGCGTGGACCTACGGCTGGGCCCGGCGAATCGATCGCCGGAGCGCTGGATGCAGTCGCCGCAGTGGTGCCGCACTTGGCCGCCGGCGCGGTGACGACCGATCAGGCCCGCAATGACCGTCGGAATCTGCAGCTGAGCGCGATGGCGATGTTGCCCGTCTACGACACCGCCGTCGGTGGATCAACGCGGAGTCGGCTTGCGGCGGAACGACTTTGGCCGACCATCGTCGCCACCGAGCAACTGGCATACCGGACGCTCGCCGCGAGCTGGGCCACCGAGCGGTTGGAAGCGCCGATCACGCCCGCCGATGCCGACCGACTGACTGCGGTGATCGGCGAGCTGGCCGACGCGATCCGCGCCGGACGGCCCGCTGCCGACATCACCGAGCCGCCGGCCTTCGGCGCCACCGAATTACGCACGATTCAGGCGTCGCTGGCCTAGCGCTCGACGGCGCGCTGCACCAATCCCAGCGCCCAGCCGACCACCGACAGCAGGATCGCCGCCCAGATCGCGGTGAACCAGAACTGGTCGATAGCCAGCCCCCAGTGCGTGGTGTTTTCGGTGATCCACGACGTGATCCAGAGCATCCACGCGTTGATCACGATGTGAATCAGGCCGAGCGTGAGGATGTACAGCGGTATCGCGAAAAGCTGCACGATCGGTTTGATGATGGCGTTGACCAGCCCGAAGATGAACGCGACGACGAGGATGATGCCGACCCGCTCGAGTTCAGTGCTGCCCTCGACGAAAACGAAATGGATCCCCGGCACCATGCGGGTGACCAACCACAGCGCCAGGCCCGTCACGCAGGCCCGCAACAGCAACGATTTCATGCCGTCGATTCTGCCCGCAACAGATAGGTATCCATGATCCAGCCGTGCCGGGCGCGGGCCTCGGCGCGCTCGCGCGCGATCCGTTCACCGACGTCGCCGATGGTCCCGGCGATCAGCATCTCGTCGGCAGTACCGAGGTAGGCGCCCCACCAAATCCGCGTCTGCGGTGGGCATTCCAGGAATGAGCACTCACCGTCGAGCATCACCACAGCGGCGCCGGTCAGCCCATGGTCACGCAGCTGACGGCCGGTGGTGATCAGCACCGGTTCACCAATGTCGTTGAGCGGTATGCGATGTCGAGCGGTCAACGCTTGGATGGCAGTGATCCCGGGGATGACGTCGAACTCGAACTCGACGTGTTCGGCGACCCGGTCCAGGATGCGCAGCGTGCTGTCATAGAGCGACGGGTCGCCCCAGGCCAGGAATGCCCCGACCCCGTCGGGACCGAGCTCAGTCTCGATAGCCTCGGCCCACAGCCGGGCCCGCGCGGCATGCCATTCGGTGACGGCGTCGTGGTAATTGCGATCTTTGGCCCGCTTCGGGTCGGGCAGTGCCACGAACCGGTAGCCGGGTTTCTCGATGAACCGTTCGCAGACGAGCCTGCGCAACGCCACGAGGTCGTCCTTCGCGTCGCCCTTATCCATGGCGAAGAACACCTGGGTGTCGTTGAGGGCTGCCACGGCTTGGGCCGTCACGTAATCGGGGTCGCCCGCGCCGATACCGATGACATGGATGGTGCGCATGCACGGAAGGGTATCGGGGCGGCCGGCCACAACATTTCGCGCGCAACACGAACCCTAGGTATCCGGTACCCGAGGTATTGACTAACCCCGTCGAGCAGACGTAACTTCGAATTGAGGACACTTCCGAAACACTCGTGAATGGGATGTCAACGATGACAGCTTCCGTCAAAGGCCAGACCACGCGCGCGGAATTCGCAGAACGCCTGCTCAAAGGCTCCGTACGCAAGTCCTACGCGCCGATCGTCGACATCGATTGGGACGCACTGATCGATCCGGACAAGTTCTTCCTGCCGCCGAAGGTGGTGTCGCTGTACGGCACCCCGATCTGGGAGTCGATGAGCCGGGCCGAGCAGATCGAGCTGTCCCGCCAGGAACTGGTGAACACCCTGTCGGCCGGCATCTGGTTCGAGAACATCCTCAACCAGGCCCTGCTGCGCAAGATGATGCATCAGGATCCGACTGCCTCGACCACCCACTACGAACTGACCGAACTCGGCGACGAGACCCGGCACATGGTGATGTTCGGCAAGGCCATTGAAAAGGTCGGCGCTGACCCGGTGCGGCCGAAGCTGTACCAGCGCCTGATCATCAATATGCTGCCGTTCGCCTTCCAAGGCTCGGTGCTGTGGGTCGCCGCGTTGATCGGCGAGGAGATCTTCGATTCGCTGCAGCGGCAGATGATGGACGACCCCGAGCTGCAGCCAATGGTTCAGCGGCTCATGCGAATTCACGTCACCGAAGAGGCCCGGCACATCCAGTTCGCCCGTGACGGGCTGCGCAAGCGGACGCCCGAGATGTCGTGGCCGAAGCGCTTCTGGGTAGGCAACCTCAACGGCATTGGCGGCTTGTTCTTCCGGTTCCTGTTCACCAACAAGGTGCAGTACCGCCGCGTCGGCTTGGATGCCAGGGCGGCACGCAAGATGGCGCGGACGTCACCGCACCGGATCGAGACACAGATCGCCGGCTTCGCGCCGCTGGCCTCCTTCCTGGAGGAAGTTGGACTCCTGGGCCCGATCGCACGGCGGCTGTGGCGGCGCAGCGGGTTCTTGCCCGGTGGCCCGGTCGAGCCGGCGCCCCGGGTGGAGATTGCCGACTCCGAAGACTTCTACGACGGACCCGCCACCATCGACGGCCGCGACGTCCGGGTCCGGCTGGCCGGGCACCTCGACCCGATCGATGGCCAGTACCATTGGCGCGGAACGGTTTTCGAGACACTCGACGAGCTTCCCCGCGGTTCCGTCACGGTGGCGGTAGGCGAACGCTCCGCGACAGCGCGCGTCACCGAGCGCAGCCAGCAGGGCGGTTACGCCATCAGCGGCGCGGGTCTGCCGCCCTTCCCGCTCACATAACCAGCCACTGAATGGGCCGTACCCGTTCCGCAAAACTAGAACACGTTCTAGCATCGGGGTTATGAGGTTCACCTACGCCGAAGCGATGACCGACCCGAAGTACTACATCCCGCTGGCCAAGGCGGCTGACGAAGCCGGCTACCACGCGATGACCATTCCGGACAGCATCGCGTACCCCTTCGAGTCCGACTCGTCGTACCCGTACACCGCCGACGGCAGCCGCGAGTTCCTCGACGGCAAGTCGTTCATCGAGTCGTTCTCGCTGATCGGCGCCCTGTCGGCCGTCACAACCAAGCTGCACTTCAACATCTTCGTGTTGAAGCTGCCCATCCGGCCGCCGGCCCTGGTGGCCAAGCAGGCCGGGTCCCTGGCCGCGCTGTTCGACAACCGCCTGGGCCTCGGCGTCGGCACCAGCCCGTGGCCCGAAGACTACGAGGTCATGGGCGTGCCGTTCGCCCGCCGCGGCAAGCGCATGGACGAGTGCATCGACGTCATCCGCGGCCTGACCTCGGGTGACTACTTCGAATACCACGGCGAGTTCTACGACATCCCGAAGACCAAGATGACGCCCGCGCCGACCAAGCCGGTGCCCATCCTGGTCGGCGGCCATGCCGATGCCGCCCTCAAGCGCGCCGCCCGCAATGACGGCTGGATGCACGGCGGTGGCGATCCCGCCGACCTCGACCCGCTCCTGGCGAAGCTCCAGCAGTACCGCGAATCCGAGGAGCGCATCGGGCTCTGCGACGAGTTCCAGATTCACGTCATCTCGATCGACGGCTTCACCGTCGACGGCGTGAAGCGACTGGAGGACAAGGGCGTCACCGACGTCATCGTCGGTTTCCGCGTGCCCTACATCATGGGCGAGGACACCCAGCCGCTCGACGAAAAGATCAAGCACCTGGAGATGTTCGCCGAGAACGTCATCGCCAAGGTCTAGCCCGCGAGCGGACCGTCACGTTCCGGGAATCCCGGCCTGCAGCTTGGCCAGCACCTGGTCGAGGTTGAAGCTCGCCGACTTCTGTCGCTGCGGAAACTCGACCAAGGTCTGCAGCATTTGTCCGACGTACGCTTGGGCCGGGGTGAACAACCAGACCCGGTCGATCATCCAGTCGAAGTAAGTGTTCGACGTGAGGTCGGCCCGTTCGTACGGGTCTGTGCGCAAGTTGAACAGTTTCGGTGCACGCAGTTCGACATAGGGTTCTAGCCAGATCTGCAGAGTGCCGGCCGCGCGCTGCTCCATGAAGACGATCTTCCAATTGTCGAAGCGCAGCGCCGTAAGGTCGCCGTCGTCGGAGACGTAGAAGAAGTGCTGGCGTGGACTCTCGGCAACCTCGCCCGTGACGTAGGGCAGCTGGTTGTGCCCGTCGAGGTGGACCTTGTACGTGGTACCCGCGAGTTCTGTTCCAGCGCGCAGCCTTTCGGCGATGTCCGGCACTCCCGCGGCCGCCAGCAGGGTGACGAACCAGTCGTTGTGACTGACGATGCCATTGAGCACCGTGCCGGCAGGAATACGGGCGGGCCAGCGCACCATCGCCGGAACCCGATAGGCGCCTTCCCAATTCGAGTTCTTCTCGTTGCGGTAGGGCGTCATTCCGGCGTCGGGCCAGCTGTTCATGTGGGGGCCGTTGTCGGTCGAATACATGACGATGGTGTTCTCGGCGATGCCGAGTTCGTCGAGCAGGTTCAGTAAGTCGCCGACGATATCGTCGTGGTCGAGCATGGTGTCGTGGTACTCCGACTGCCATTTCCCAGCCCTACCAACACTTTCCGGCTTCGGATGAGTTCGGAAATGCATGTGAGTCGAGTTGAACCATACAAAGAAGGGAGTGCCGTCCGCGTTATGCCGTTTGATGAAGTCGATTGCGGCGTCGCGGAATTCCTCGTCACACGTCTCCATCCGCTTCTTGGTCAGCGGACCCGTGTCCTCAACGCGCTGAGTTCCGTCGCCATTGGCCCAAGTGTGCAGCACGCCGCGCGGCCCGAACTTCTTCCGGAACTCCGGGTCCTTCGGATAGTCGACGTTCTCCGGCTCTTCCTCGGCGTTGAGGTGATAGAGGTTTCCGAAGAACTCGTCGAAACCGTGCATGGTAGGTAGGAACTCGTCGCGGTCCCCTAGGTGATTCTTGCCGAACTGACCGGTGGCATAACCCTGAGCTTTCAAGGCAGTCGCAATGGTCGGGTCCTCGTCTTGGAGTCCCAGCAGCGCGCCCGGCAAGCCGACCTTCGTCAAGCCTGTGCGATAGGGGTTCTGCCCGGTGATGAACGCGGCGCGTCCGGCCGTGCAACTCTGCTCGCCGTAGTAGTCGGTGAAGAGCGCTCCCTCAGCGGCGATCCGATCGATATTGCGGGTGCGATAGCCCATCACCCCCTGGGAGTAGCAGCTCAGATTGGTTTGACCAATGTCGTCGCCCCAGATGATCAGGATGTTGGGCATCTCGGTCATAATTCCGCCGCCTCACCTCATGGAGGCCCGTCTATGACCTCCCGATGCGATGCTAAACCCGATAATTGACGATCAGGCTGGATTCACAGTGGGCTATCAGGGCATCGGCAGTCCTCGGACTGCCGGGCGATGCGGCGAGGTCACCACGGGTCGATGAGGTGAACCGCGGCCTCCTCGGCTGAGGCGGCGCCGCCGTCGATACCAACATCACCGCCGAGCAGCTCGCCGTCGCGTTCCACCATGATCAGCCGGCCGGCGCGTTCATCGCCGACCTCGTCGTCACCGTACTGTTCGTCGGGATCGTCAGGATCGTCGAATTGCATTGCGGGGTCAGGCTCTTCCTCGGCGAGGAGTTCGTCGAGAGTCTCGTGATCGCGAGGTTCGCGCCACGCATCCGGCGGCTCGTAGCCCTCGTCCAGCAGGTCGTCGACGCCACGGTCAATCAGCATGTCCTCCTGCGTCAGCTGATTGTCATCGTCGTCGAAGCCGTACTCGTCTGAGCCGCTCATGACATCACCTTGCCACGGATCGCCAAATCGCGCGAGCAGACGCAAAACTGTCCCTCTTCGCGTGAAAAGGGACAGTTTTGCGTCTGCTCGCGGCAGTAACTACAGCGAGCGGCTGATGATCTCTTTCATGATTTCGCTTGTGCCGCCATAGATCTTGTTGACACGAGCCGCGGCATAGGCCCGACCGATGGGATACTCCATCATGTAGCCGTACCCGCCGAAGAACTGCACACAGCGGTCGACGACGGCGACGCCCTTGTCCGCGGCGATCAGCTTGCCCATCGACGCTGTCGCGGGGTCGTTATTACCGTCGATCAATTCCTGGATGCAGTAATCGACCGTGGTCTTGATCGACAGCACCTCGGCTTTGAGCTCGGCGAGCTGGAATCGGTTGTGCTGGAACTGGATCAGCGGCTTGCCGAAGGCCTCACGCTGCTTGGTGTACTTGATGGCCTCCAGCACCGCGGCCTCTGCCATGCCGGCACACACGGAACCGATGACGAGCCGTTCGCGCGCAAGCTGTTCCATCAGCTGATAGAAGCCAAGCCCCTCCTGCTCACCGAGCAGGTTGGCCACCGGCACGCGCATGTCGGTGAAGAACAGCTCGCGGGTGTCCTGGCCGTGCTGGCCGACCTTCTCCAGAACGCGGCCGCGTTCGAAGCCCGGCAAGTCGTTGACCTCAGCGACAATCAGCGAGACGCCCGCCGCACCCTTGGCGGGGTCGGTCTTGGCGACGATCACCACCAAGTCGCAGTGAGTTCCGTTGGAGATGAACGTCTTTGAACCGTTGATGACGTAGTGGTCGCCGTCGCGAACGGCGGTGGTGCGCACGGCCTGCAGGTCCGAGCCGGTGCCGGGCTCGGTCATCGCGATGGCCAGTACATACTCGCCGCTGATGATCTTGGACATCCAGCGGGCCTTCTGCTCCGCGTTGGCGTACGTGTCGATGTAATGGGCCACGATCGGCGAGTGCACGGTCCAGCCCGAGGCCGAATCATGCGCCAGCGCAAACTCTTCCGCCACGATCGCGGACAAGCCGAAGTCGCCGCCCGCGCCGCCGTACTCCTCGGGCAGGTCCAGGCCGAGCAGGCCGGCGTCGCCGAGCTTGTTCCAGAACTCACGATCGACCTGGTGATTCTTGGCCCACCGTTCCTGGTTGGGCGTCGCCTCCTTGGCCAGGAACGTCGCGGCATGCCGGCGCAGCTCGCGGTGCTGATCGGTCTCCCAGCTGGCCCGGTACGTCGGGAAGAGCTCTGACATTCATCCACCTCGTTCAGGTCGTCGACTACTATACAACTGTATAGCATCCTCATCACGTGTACAGTACCTCCATTCGACAGCAGGGAGGTGACGTGACCAATCCGCGGGCGACGAACGATGACCTGACGGCCAAGGCGCGCATCCGCAATACCGCCCTGGACTTGTACGCGAAACACGGCCAGGACCGAATCTCCTTGCGCGCCATCGCAGCTGAAGCCGGCGTCGCAGTCGGTCTGGTTCAGCATCACTTCAAGACCAAAGCCGGCCTGCACGATGCAGTGGACCAACTGGTGGTCGACCATTTCGCCAACGCGCTGGCCGATGTGCCCGACGATGCCTCCACCGCAGTGCGCGACGACGCCGTGCGGAACATGCTGCGGGCCAACCCGACAGTGGTCGACTACGTGCGCCGAGCCCTACTGGAACCCAACGTCGCCGGCAGTCACCTGATCGACGTGATCGTCGATCTGACGCAGCGCGAGGTCCGGGCGGCACGCAAGACCGGTCGCGCCTCGACGACGCGCAAGGAGAACACCCAGGTCATCGCCGTGTTGGCGAGGCAGATGGGCGAGCTGCTGCTGGCGCCCATGGTCGACGCGGTCTGGGAACGCGTGGCTCCGCGCACCAAACCACCCCGGCTTAGCGTGACGGTCGACGAGGCCCAGTCATGACCGTCACCGTCGACGAATTCGAGGTCGCGGACACCGCGGACGCCTGGATCAGTGCCGGCTTCACCGTCGACCCCGATGGCGTGTGCCGGATCGGCGGCGTCGGCATCCGGTTGGTCGGCCGCGACCGTGGCGCCGGCATCGTCGGGTGGTCGCTGCGCGACCTGCCGTCCGATCAGCCGGTCGACGGGATTCCCACTACCCGGTCGAATACCGTCGCGACAGTCGGAGCCGAGCACGCCAATGGCGTGACAGCGATCGACCACGTCGTGCTGCTGTCGCCGAATCTGGACCGGACCGTCGCGGCTCTGGCCGCGATCGGGGTAGACCCGCGCCGCGAGCGGGATGGAGAGCTCGGTGGACGACCGATGCGTCAGATTTTCTTCCGGCTGGGTGAAGTGATCCTCGAAGTCGTCGGCTCACCAGGGACGACGGCCGACGGGCCGTCCACGTTGTGGGGGCTCACGTACGTCGTCGAGGACATCGATGCCACGGCCGCGTTCTTCGGCGGCCGCGCCGCGCCGACCAAGCCGGCGGTGCAACCCGGACGCCGGATTACCACGCTGCGCCATCGAGAATTCGGGATGTCGGTCCGTACGGCGCTGATGTCGCCACCTACGCTCAGGGCATGAGTGAAGACGTCGTCGTCATCCACACCGACGGCGGCTGCCGGCCCAATCCTGGCCCCGGCGGCTGGGGCGCGGTACTGCGGATGGGTCAGCACGTGCGCGAGATGTGTGGCGGCGAGCCCAGCGAGACCAGCAACAACCGCATGGAGCTGACGGCGCCCATCATGGCGCTGGAGGCACTCACGCGGCCCGTCGTCGTGCACCTGCACACCGACAGCACGTACGTTCGCAACGGCATCACCAAGTGGGTACACGGCTGGGAACGCAACGGCTGGATGACGGCCGCCAAGCAGCCGGTGAAGAACGTCGACCTCTGGAAGCGGCTGCAGGCCGCCTGCGCGCGCCACGAGGTCGAGTGGTTCTGGGTGAAGGGGCACGCCGGGGTCGCCGACAACGAGTTGGCCGACCAGTTGGCGACGCGTGGGCTAGAGGAAGCTGTCGCCACCGGCCGACTCACTCCCAAGTGATCTCCGCCGGCGTCTTGTCCGGCCGCAACCCACGCCAACTCGGCTGACGCAGCCGGCTGTCGGTGGTGCGCTCGCTGTAGCGCACCTCCCCCACCAGCTCGGGTCGCACGTATGTCACGCCTTTGGCGTCCAGTGTGGAAAGCGGTGCGGCAAAAGGCGATTCGCTGGCCTCCAGCGGCTTCAGCATCGTCCGCAAGTCACCAAGCATCTTGTCGGTGAACCCGGTGCCCACCCGCCCGACGAACTGCAAACCGCCCTCGGCGGGTACCCCGACCAACAGCGCGCCGATGCCGCTGGTGCGGCCACCCTCGCCAGCCCGCCAGCCTCCGATCACCACTTCCTGGGTTCGCCAGAACTTGTCTTTGATCCAGGCCTCTGACCGTCCGGGCCGGTATCCGGAATTCCACTTCTTGGCGACCACGCCTTCGAAGCCGCGGGCACTCGCAAACTCGAGCGGGCGCTCCGCGGGCAGCAGGGGAGGCACTATCAATGCGCCGTCGGAGGCCAGTGTTTCCAACAGCTTTCGCCGATCGCGGTACTTCGCGCCAACCAGTTCGCGTCCGTCGAGAGACAGGATGTCGAAGCACCAGAACTCGACCTGAGTGTCGGGGCCGCGGTTCTGCATGGCCCCGAAACTCGGCACCCCGTCGACCAGCGCCACCACTTCGCCGTCCAGCACCACGTGGTGATCGGCGAGATCGGCTGCCACCGAATGCAATTGCGGGAACTCGCCGGTGACGTCGCGGCCACTGCGGGCGGTCAGCCGCAGGCGCCCATGGTCGGCGTCGACCAGAAGGCGATAACCGTCCCACTTCCCCTCGAAGGCCCACTCGTCCGGAGACAGGCGACTCACCGATCCGTGGGTGGCCAACATCGGTTGCAGCTGTTGGTCTTTCATCCGCCGGACCAGCCAGTTCTTGCCGTCCGTTTGGATCAGCACGTACCGTCCGGAGACCCGCGCGCCGTGCAGGTTGACGATCACCTCGCCGCGAGAACCCGTGTCCCGGAACTTTTCCGTGTCGTAGGTGCCCGAGTCCCAGATCGAGACGTGTCCACCGCCGTACTCGCCTTTGGGAATGTCGCCCTCGAAGGTGGCGTATTCCAGCGGGTGGTCTTCGGTGTGCACGGCCAGGTGGTTGACAGTCGAGATGTCCGGGAGGTTCTTCGGTACCGCCCAACTGACCAGGACACCGTCGCGCTCGAGGCGGAAGTCGTAGTGCAGTCGGCGCGCGTGATGTTCCTGGATGACAAACCGGTTGTTCTCCCCCGACGCCGGTTCGGCAGCAGGCACCGGCTCAGGTGTGCGCGCCGGGTCCCGCATGTTGCGATAGGTGGTCAACCGGTCAGCTACGGGCGCACCGACATCCAGACCCGCGAGCAGGTCACCGTCGCGCGCCAGCCGGGCGAGCACCTCATCGAACCGAAGCTGGCGCAGGTCCGGGTCGTCGAGTTCGTCCCAAGTCCGTGGCGCCGCGACCGTCGGCTCGTGGCGACCGCGCAACGAGTACGGCGCCACCGTGGTTTTGGCCGCGTTGTTCTGACTCCAGTCCAGGAACACCTTGCCGGCCCGCACGCTGCGCGTCATGGTCGCGGTGACCAGTCCCGCCATCGACGATTCAAGTTGCTGGGCAACACGTTTGGCCACTGCCGACGCACCCCGCGAGCTGACCGGCGTCCCCAGAGGTACGTAGAGATGCAGGCCCTTACTACCGCTGGTCAGCGGATAGGCCGTCAGGTCCATTCCGGCGACGAGTTCGCGGACTGCCCGGGCCACTCCACACAGTTGGGGCATGGTCACGTCGTCGCCCGGGTCCAGGTCGAACACGATGCGCGTGGCGGGGCCCGCAGTCAGGCCATCACCCACCCCGCTTCGCCCGCCCGACCCGACGAAGCGCCATTGCGGCACATGCACTTCCAGCGCCGCTTGTTGGGCAATCCAGGCCAACCCTTCGGCAGTGTCGATCACCGGGTAGACGGTGGTCCCGCTGCGATGCGTGATGGCGCCGCGCTCCAGCCAGTCCGGCGCCGACGACGCCAAGTGCTTCTCGAAGAAAGGTTGCTGCTCAACACCGTTGGGCCACCGCGTGCGGGTCGCGGGACGTCCGGCGATGTGCGGCAGCATGGCGTCGGCGACGGCGAGGTAGTAGTCGAAGACCTCGGCTTTGGTCGTGCCAGTCGCCGGGTAGAGCACCTTGTCCGGGTTGGTCAGTCGCACCCGCCCGAATTGCTCCACGCCCCAAGTATCCAGTTGGAAGGCGATCATGGGCCATACTTGGCTATGCGGTCCATCTGGAAGGGTTCAGTCGCCTTCGGACTGGTCAATGTGCCGGTGAAGGTGTACAGCGCCACCGAGGATCACGACATCAAGTTTCATCAGGTGCACGCCAAGGACAATGGGCGCATCCGATACAAGCGGGTATGCGAGATCTGCGGGGAGGTCGTCGAGTTTCGCGACATCGCGAAATCATTCGAATCCGAGGACGGGCAGACCGTCATCATCACCGACGACGACATCGCCACACTGCCCGAGGAACGCAGCCGCGAGATCGAGGTCGTCGAGTTCGTCCCGGCCGACCAGATCGATCCGCTGATGTACGACCGGAGCTATTTCCTGGAGCCGGATTCGAAGTCGTCAAAGTCGTATGTGCTGCTTGCGCAAACGTTGGCGCAGACCGAACGCGTCGCGATCGTGCACTTCTCTCTACGAAACAAGACGCGGCTTGCGGCGTTGCGGGTCAAGGATTTCGGTAAACGCAACGTGATGATCGTCCACACCCTGTTGTGGCCCGACGAGATTCGCGACCCCGATTTCCCGGTGCTGGACAAGGAAGTGGAGATCAAGCCCGCCGAACTGAAGATGGCCGGCCAGGTGGTGGACTCGATGACCGAGGACTTCCACCCCGAGCAGTTCCACGACACCTACCGCGAGCAGATGCAAGAACTCATCGACGCCAAGATCGAGGGCGGCGAGGCGTTCACCACCGAAGAGCAGCCCACCGAACTCGACGCAACCGAAGACGTCTCCGATCTGCTGGCCAAGCTGGAGGCCAGCGTGAAGGCCCGCAACGGCTGAGCCGCGCAAACGACATCAGCGGCTGACAGCTCCGATTCGGTCGAAGCCCAGCAACGTCGCCTGATATCGGGTATACGAATGCTGTGCGGAATCCATCCGGAAATCGGACGGCACCAGCAGAGAACTCCACGGCGGCAGCCGAATTGACGCGGCGGCCAGATCTTCGCGTCCCCGCGCATCCGACCATCTGTCTCAACATGATCGTGCGCAATGAGGCACATATCGTGACGGAGGTGCTCGACGCCGCGGCGCCGTACATCAGTTCCTGGGTGATCATCGACACCGGGTCGGACGACGGCACCCAGGACGTGATCCGCAATCATCTGGCCGGTCTCGGCATACCCGGGGAACTACACGAGCGCCCCTGGCGAAACTTCGGCGAAAACCGTTCTGAAGCATTGCAATTGGCCAGAGGACGCTGCGACTATATCTGGGTCATGGATGCCGACGACACCGTGCAGGGCTGTCCCGACTTCACCGCGCTGACCGCCGATGTCTACGCGATGCGTATCAACGACGGTCTGATGTACTGGCGCCGACAACTGTTCCGGGACGGAATGCCGTGGCGATACCGCGGAGTGGTCCACGAATATGCCGACTGCGAGACGCCGTTCGTCGAGGTGCGCCTCGAGGGCGACTACTACATCGAGTCCCGCAGACTCGGCGCCCGCAACAAGGATCCGCAGAAGTACGCACGCGACCGGGATTTACTGCTGGCCGAGGTAGAGCGCGATCCGAACGACAGTCGATCGGTCTTCTACTTGACCGAAAGTTATGCGAATTTCGGTGATTTCGTCAACGCTCTCAAGTGGGCTACCCGCCGCGCCGAGATGGGTGGCTGGGCCGAAGAGGTCTATTACGCCCTATGGCAGGTCGCCACTTCAATGGTCCGGTTAGGCGAACCGTGGCCGGCGGTACTCGACGCGTTCCTACGAGCCTGGGAGTTCCGGCCGACCCGCGCGGAGCCCTTGCACGCCATCGCCACCGGATACCGGGCCGAAGGCCGTTACGCCCTGGGATACCTGTTTGCCGAACGCGCAGCCACAATTCCCTTGCCCAAAGACGACATCCTCTTCGTCAACCAGTCCGTCTACGACTGGCGCGCACTGGATGAACAGGCGGTGTGCGCATCGTGGATCGGAAAGCACCAAGAAGCATTCGCGCTGTGCCGGCGGCTGCTGGCCCGTTCCGACATCGACGACGACGACCGCAACCGGATAGCCATGAACCGCGACCATTCAGCTGCGCCCATGCTCGAGGCAGCCTCGTCATATCCGGATGTGTTGGCGCGCAACATCACTGCCCGCCAGAAGGCCGCGGAGATCACCGTCACCCTGATCCTCGGACCCAACACCCAGGCTGCAGAGCAGACGCTGAACTCATTCCTGCGCTGTTGCCTCGACCTATCGCTCGCACAGCGGTTCGTGGTACTCGATACCGGCATCGGGCATCGCGACCGGGCAAACCTGTTGTCGCAGTATCCGTTCGTTGAATTCATCACGTTCACGGCATCAAATGAGCCGCTCGCCGAACTCACCGCGCTACGCGATCAGATCACCGGACGGTACTGGCTGCACCTCGGTCAGGGGTGGCGGTTCTTCGCCCCCGAACCCTTGATCGGCCGGCTGTGCGCTGTTCTCACAGCCGAACCCACCGTCGTTCAGGTCGGCGTGAATTATGGCGACGCCCTTGGTGTTTCCGGCTCGTGCGCTCCAGAGAGCGCGGTCCGCAGGTCTGCAGCCACCGGCCGCTACGTCATCACCGACCACGCAGCACACGGTCCGGCGATGATCGATCTCACGCGCCTGGACGCGGCTCCTGCCGATGGCCCAAAAACAGCCAGCCTTGACGAGGTGTTCTGCATCAAGGCTGGCTGAGTTTTTGTAGTTGGCCGTTCTCGGTTAGCCGCCGGCACCACCCTTGCCACCAGCACCGCCAGCGCCACCGGCGCCGCCCGCACCACCAGCGCCACCGGGATGGCTCGAGCCGACTCCGCCCACACCCGTGCTGCTGCCGCCGCCCGCCTTGCCACCGCTGCCCGCGCTACCGGTGCTACCAGCAGTTCCCTTGCTACCGGCAGTGCCGCCGGTGCCAACCGAACCCGGAGTACCCGAAGCACCGACGTTGCCCGTGTTGCCGCTGGACCCGCTCGTACCGGTCGCACCGTTCGCACCGGTTACACCCGTCGCACCGGTCGAGCCTGCGCTACCGGCCGTCCCGGCCGAGCCGAATCCCAGGCCGCCCAGCAACCCGCCGCCGCCACCGGCACCGGCCGCGCCTCCTGCGCCGCCCGTCCCACCGACACCACCGGAGCCGCCTACGCCACCTGAGCCGCCTGCACCCGGGTTGCCGGGATTGCCACCCGAGCCCGCTGCGCCTGAGCCACCGCCGGCTCCGCCGGCGCCACCAGTACCGCCGGTGCCGCCTACGCCGCCCGTGCCACCCGTGCCACCACTACCGCCCGAACCGGCGTGGTAGGGACCGACGGGGAACAGAACCACGACGCCAGCGCCGCCATTGCCACCACCACCACCGGTGCCACCGGTTCCACCAGTGCCGCCGGTGCCACCGGTACCACCGGTACCACCAGTACCACCGTTGCCGCCGTTGCCACCTGCGCCACCGTCGCCTGCGTTACCACCAGTTGCGCCTGCGCCACCGCCACCGCCTGTGCCGCCGGTACCGCCCGTGCCACCGATCCCGCCGCTGCCGCCAGCACCGCCGGAGCCGAACAGCGTGAGCAGGCCGGCACTGCCGCCCGCACCGCCATTGCCGGCAGCTGTGCCTTGCAGGCCGGTTCCGCCTGCGCCACCGCCACCGCCAGAGCCACCCGGAGTACCCGATCCACCGACGCCACCAGTACCACCAGCAGTACCGTCCCCACCAGCACCACCAGTAGCGCCGGTGCTACCGGTAAGCCCGGTGGCGCCAGTGCCGCCTGTGCTACCAGGACCACCGTTTGTACCGACTCCGATGATCGGAATGGTGTGGCCGTTAGTTCCCGCGGTACCCACAGTGCCCGCGCCACCCGCGCCGCCTGCGGTACCTGCAGTACCCGCGGTGCCTGCCTTACCGTCGGAACCATTGGCACCCGCACCACCAGTGGCGCCGTCAGTGCCCACAACGCCGTCTCCGCCCGCGCCGCCGGCTACGCCAGTGGTACCGAAGCCACCAGCTCCACCGTTACCGCCCGTGCCGCCACTTCCGAACAACCCGAGCAGCCCCATGTTGCCGCCCTTGCCGCCATTACTGCCGGCAAGAGTGGCAGTGCCGTCAGCGCCGCTGCCACCTCCGCCACCGCTACCGAAGAGCAGGCCGGCGGCTCCACCGTCGCCGCCGTTGTCACCGGCGACAGTGCTATCCCAGCCAGCACCGCCATTGCCGCCGAGAATGCCGCCGGCCTGGCCGTTCGGGTGCGCGGCGGTACCGGCCGCGCCGTTGCAAATCAGACCGCACGGGCTGTCCAACGGGTTTGGCGTGGTCGGCGCGAAAGGCATGATCAACGGCGCGGACAACGGATGTACCGGCGGCGGAGTGGCACTAGGGCCAAACAATTGCGTGAGCCACCAGAACGGATCCGTCGGATTCGGTGCTGGGGCAAGTGGGAAGCTGAAATCAGTCAATGCCACCGCCCGAATGGGCGGCGGCGCCGCAAGCGTATCCATCGCTCCCGGCGGAATTGCCATGACAATACCTGCGCTGGCTGCGGCAGCCCCTAAGACGCCGGTCGCGAGATAACTGGCTGGTTTCCGGGACTTACCCGAATGAGACTTACGATGCTTGGACACGATCGAATCCCCCTCTGGATTCAAAGTGTTTAGCCGAGCACATCGCACGGTATTCCGAAAATTACCACGTTTGCTGTGAGATCACTAGAACATTTTTAATTCCAAATATCTGCATGTAACTGGCCATTTTAGTACACCACAGTTAATTTCCAAGATTTGCACAGTTTCAACTACTCGCCGCACGAACGGGCGCCACTTGCAATATCACTTGTCGACATAACCGAAACAAGATCAACAAATATCCAATTCGTTTTGCTAAATAAACGTTAGCTTGAATTAACGTCGATATACATCCAACTGCGTTAATTAATCGTAGCCAGGGTGCAATTCACTTTTTGCACCAATACGAATACGCAGCGACAAACAAGATCAGGCCGCGGATGGCCCGAAATGGTCACTTGCAGAGATTGCCGATCTTCACGCTGTCGTCTTGGCCGGCCTTCAAGCGGTCCGCCTGCACCGGGTCTGACGCACCGATCCCGGCCTGTCCGTACATCGAAATGTCTTGCAGGTCAGCGGCAAAAGCGCGAATTGCGGCAGCCAGGTCTGGCGGCGTAGCCGGATCCAGATGCGCCAGTAGGTATGTCGCGCCACTGCTCATCGCCAACCGCGAAACGGCCGTAACGGAGGTGACGGCAACAGGGTCGGAGCCGAGCTCGGTGTGCGTCTGCAGCTTGACCGCGGTACCCACCGTCGTGAACGCGGTACACGCGCGGCTCTTCGCGTCGGCAACCTGTTGGCTCGTTGGCGCCGGGCTCGCCGGCGCGCTGCGCCCCGGAGGCGCCACCAGCGCCCAGACCGCGACACCGAGCGCGACGGCCGCTACTGCGAGCGATGCCGGCGCGATCCATCGGGGCTGGACGTCTACCGCGACAGGTTGACGCGAGACGGACGTCGATTCCGATTCTGCCTCCTGCATGAGCGCGATGGTAGAACAGCAGGCCGCCGAGCATCGGCGGATGAGCAAAGCTCAGAGCAAACTTTCACCAAACATCGGCCGACGGAGCCCATCTACTAGAACGTGTTCTAGAAATTGCCCTCGCCGCCGTCCCAGCCTTGTTAACGTGGCCCCTACTGACCGCCACAAACCGAGTGAGGCATACGTGATTCTCGACAGATTTCGACTCGACGACCAGGTTGCCGTAGTCACCGGCGCGGGGCGCGGACTGGGCGCGGCCATTGCCGTCGCATTCGCGGAAGCCGGTGCAGACGTGGTGATTGCGTCGCGTACCGAGTCCCAGCTGCAGGAAGTCGCCGCACAGGTTCAGGCCACCGGACGCCGGGCCCACATCGTCGCTGCCGACCTCGCCCACCCTGACGAGACCGCCAAACTCGCCAGCGCCGCAGTCGAGGCGTTCGGCAGACTAGACATCGTCGTCAACAATGTAGGCGGCACCATGCCCGGCCCGCTCATGTACACCTCGCCTCAGGATCTCAAAGACGCGTTCACGTTCAACGTGGCCACCGCGCACGCCCTGACTCAGGCGGCCGTCCCGCTGATGCTGGAGCATTCCGGCGGCGGCAGCGTCATCAATATCACCTCGGCCGTCGGCCGGTTGGCGGGCCGCGGATTCGCCGCGTACGGCACCGCCAAGGCCGCACTGGCGCACTACACCCGACTGGCCGCCATGGATCTGTGCCCGAAGATTCGGGTCAACGGCATCGCCCCGGGTTCCATCCTGACCTCGGCGCTCGACATCGTCGCGTCCAACGAAGCGCTGCGCGACCCCATGGAGAAGGCCACGCCCATGCGGCGCCTTGGCGACCCCGAGGACATCGCCGCCGCGGCGCTGTACCTGGCGTCACCGGCCGGTGCGTACGTCACCGGCAAGGTGCTGGAGGTCGACGGCGGCCTCACCTTCCCGAATCTCGATCTGCCCATTCCGGACCTGTGAGGAACGCCAGTATGCCCATCAAAGTTGCCGCGGTCGGCACCGGAAACGTCGGCCGTCATGCCCTGACCCAGCTCATCAACGACCCCGCCTACGAACTGACCGGTGTCTGGGTGTCCTCGGCCACCAAAGCCGGCAAGGACGCCGGAGAGCTTGCCGGCCTTGATGTTTCGACCGGCATCACCGCCACCGACGATCTCGACGCCGTCCTGGCCAGCAAGCCGGACTGCGTCGTCTACACCGCCATGGCCGACAATCGGCTGCCCGAGGCACTCGAGGACTACCGCCGCATCTTGGCCGCCGGGGTCAACGTGGTCGGCAGTGCCGCGGTGTTCCTGCAGTACCCGTGGCAGGTGCTGCCGGCCGAGTTGATCGCGCCGCTCGAAGACGCTGCGCAGCAAGGCGGTTCGTCCCTATTCATCAACGGCATCGATCCCGGTTTCGCCAATGACCTTCTCCCCCTTGCCCTTATGGGCACCTGCCAGAGCGTCGAGCAGGTGCGCTGCATGGAGATCGTCGACTACGCCACCTACGACAGCGCGACGGTGATGTTCGACGTAATGGGCTTCGGCAAGCCGATCGACGAGCTGCCGATGCTGCTGCAACCCGGCGTGCTGAGCCTGGCCTGGGGTTCCGTGGTGCGCCAGCTGGCCGCCGGCCTCGGTATCGAACTCGACGAACTCACCGAGGAGCACACCCGGGTGCCGGCGCCCGAGGACTTCGACATCGCCTCGGGCCGCATCCCGGCGGGTACCACAGCGGCCATGCGGTTCGAGGTGCGCGGCATGAAAGACGGTCACCCTGCCGTCGTGCTGGAGCACATCACCCGTCTGCGCGACGACCTGTGCCCCGACTGGCCGCAGCCCGCCCAGGAGGGCGGGTCGTACCGGGTCGAGGTGACCGGCGAGCCGTCGTACGCACTGGACCTGTGCCTGAGCAGCCGCAACGGCGATCACAACCACGCTGGCCTGGTGGCCACCGCGGCACGTGTCGTGAATGCCATCCCGGCGGTCGTGGCCGCCGCGCCGGGTATCCGGACGACCCTGGACCTGCCCTTGATCACCGGGAAGGGCTTGTACAAGCCCAACTGACGCTACGGAAAATAGAGTCATTCGTCGCTAGCGGGTGACGTACCTCTCAAAGCCAGAATCAGGGCGAACTCACGTCGAAGTCAGTTCGCAGATTGTCCGATTCAGAGCCTTTGAAAGGGCCCCTATGCACACCGCCGCTCGACCGTTTGCTTCCGTCGGCGTGTCCCTGGCTGGGGCTGCGGCTATCGCCGTTGCCCCAGTCATGGCGCCGACCGTCAGCACCCAGATTCACCATATGGAAGCTCAGATCGAGCGCACCGCAGTACGTTTGACCGCCGCCGTCGACCCCTTCGCCGCATACGGGCAAGCATTCAAGGACACCGTCGCCAACCTGCAGACCATCGTGAGCACGGCGCAAACCAACGGGCCGACTCCGATTCTGACCGCAGCACTGGGCAACCAACTCGCCGCGCTGCAGGACCTCCTGAAACTGGTGTCGTCGCCTGGTTCGCTGACGGTCGATCCGACCAAGCAGCCGGCCGTCCCGTTCGCTTCTGCCCCACCGCTGTTGAACGCGCTGGGCAGCACGCTCGGCCAGATCGGGACCAACCTCACCACCGCCGTGCCGCCGCTGCTGGCCGCCGCGGTCAACGACTTGGCGAAGGGCAACGTCGAGGATGCGACGAATCAGCTGCTTCTGGTCGGATTGAACGCGCTGATACCACTGACCAATCTGCTCACCCCCGGCCTGAACTCCATCGCATACCCGCTGCAATCACTCGTCACAGCCATCGACGGGCTCGGCCCGCTGGCGACCATCGTCGCCAACCCGCTGCAGAACGTCGTCAATGTGCTCAACACGCTCAACCAGGGCTTCCAAGGTCTACAACCGACAAATGCCCTGGTCATAGTCGGTGGCCTGCTCGGGCCCCTGATCGAGGCGCCCGCCGCGCTGGGCGCCGCGGTGCAGAACGTCATCGATGCCGCACGCACCGGCGATCTCAGCAAGGTGGTCACCTCGGTCATCTCAATTCCCGCGACCGTCCTGGGCGGCGTTCTCAACGGTGGCTACGGTCCCGACCTGTCCACCGTGATCAACACCGGTATCCCCGGTGTGCCGTTGTATGCCGGTGGGTTGCTGACCTCATTCGGCATCAACCTTGGCGGTGGACCGCTCGGCTTCACCGTCAGTCTTCCGGGCCCGATCGCCGCTCTGCAGATTCTGCAGAAACTCGTCGCGGACGCGCTCAAGCCGCCCGCGGTCAAGCCCGCCACTGCGGCCGTCGCCGCCAATGCCGTGCCTGCCGCGGCCACGACGACCATTGCGCTGCCTGCCGCCACCGTCAAGGCCGTACCCGCTGCATCGACCGTACCGGCGAAGACCACGACGACGAACACCGCTGACCAGACAACCACTGACCAGACGACAACAAAGCCCAACACCACGAGTTCGACGGACACACCCGTGAAAACTGGTGCGACAAAGCCTGATTCATCCGCCGACGCCGGCACTGGAACTGGAACTGGAACTGGAACTGGCACTGGCACCGGCACTGGCACTGGCACTGGCACTGGCAAGGACACCGCAACCACCACCGGCGGAACGACCAAGCCCTCCGGCACCGGCACCGGCAGCACTTCAGCCGGCAGTGGCACTTCTGCCGGCAGTGGCGATACCGCTGCTACTGGCAGCGGCAAAACCGGCACCAAGGGCCAGGGCAAGGGCTCGGATGCCAAGGGTGGCGAAACCAAGGGCGCGGATGCCAAGGGTGGCGAAACCAAGGGCGCGGATGCCAAGGGTGGCGAAACCAAGGGCAGCACCAAGCCAGCCAAGGACCACACCGGCGGCAAGACTGAACACCACAGCAAGTAGAACGTCGAATGTTGGCTTGTGGTCGAGGATCTCGGGGGTTCTCGACCACAAGCCGACGGTTCGCGGCGCTACCCGTCTGACACCGCGGCCTGAATCAGCATGTCGGCCAGGGCCGCGGTGGCCGGTGTCAGCCGGTCCGCCGGCTGCGATGCCAAATAGACCTGCCACATGACGCTCTGGCTCAACTCGATCGATCGCAAATCCTCGAACCCGCAGCATTCCGACACAGGCATGAAAGTGGTCCCAAGCCCCTGCCGCACCAATTCACCGATAACCGTGAAGCCGGCTGGAATCACATGAACTGGCCGCGATTGGACGCCGGCCGCCAGAAAAGCGTTGTCCATCAAGCAGCGAAAGCCCCAATCCGGTGGAAACCCGATCAGATCCTCGTCCGCCAGATCGGCCAGACTGACCACTTTTTCCGCTGCCATCGGATGGTCGTCGCGGCACACGAAGACCATCGGCTCCTCGAACATCAACCGCATTTCGAGTTGCAGCGGAGTCCTGTTGGGCACCGAGACGAGAGCCAGATCCAGCGAGCCTTCAACAAGCGCCGACAGATACGCCGAAGCCCCAGATTGATTGAGTTGCAAGCGAAGTCGAACAAAGGGGTGCGCTCGATGGAACTCCCCGAGCACCCGCGCAACATTCATCGGCCCGTACGAGATCAAAGACCCGAAATCGACGGTACCCATCAGCTGGCCGCGACCAGACGCCACGGATTCGACAGCCGAACCTGCGACCCGCAAGAGTTCGTGGGCCTGCGCGAGGAAGCGCTCACCGGCAACGGTCAGCTCGATCTGCTGGCGGGACCGATCGAACAATTGCACGCCGAGCTCACGCTCCAACTTCGCAATCGAGGTCGAGATGGCGGACTGGACGACATGGACCCGGCGCGCGGCACGGGTGAAGCTCCGTTCGACAGCGACCGCGACAAAATGCTCGACCTGGCGTAGTTCCACCCGCCCGATTATCTACGGCGTAGATGCAACTTATCAATATCTGTCGTTAGACGTGTTGACCGATCGGATGTCTGATGGTTCCTACGAGTTCACGCCGAAGGGAGCAAAGCTGTGAACAACGCGTCGGCGCACCTCGTCGGGCGCGACGCTGAACTCACAGTCCTGCGCGACGCCATCGCGTCACCACCGCGTGGACAGGTGATCGTCATCTCCGGGGCAGCGGGCTCGGGACGGACGACGCTGCTCAATGCTGCTCAGCGACAAGCCGATTCGCTGGGGCAGCGGGTGCTCGGCATTGCTGGACTCCCTGGCGAGTCCAGCACCCCACTAGGCGGCCTCCACCGGCTCCTCCGGGCGCTGAACGCCGTCGAAGCAAACCCCTACGGTCGCGCCAACATCGTCGAAACCCTGTTCAGCACATCATTGTTCGGGGACCAGATACACACGGCCAGACTGGCGACGGCACTGCTTGAACTCTTGGACGCGGTCCCGCAGAAACAGCCGGTGCTGGTGACCGTTGACGACGCGCACTGGCTCGATGAGCAATCACGCAGCGTCCTGCTGTTCGCCGCCAGACGGAGCGCCGGACGCCCGATCACGGTGACGCTGACCCTGCCGGACACCGTCGCGCACACCGGCCTGGTAGGCCCGTGTGCAGTCGAAATCCCGCTCGCCCCAATTAATCTCGACAACTCGATTGAACTCCTCGAGACTCAACCCACGCCGCCGACAGGTCTGCTCCGCGAACAGATCTTGAAACAGTCCGCGGGCAACGTCGCCGCGATAGTTCACTTTTCGAGCGCGAGTGCCGGTCGGATGCCAGCCGCGGGCTATGTGCCGGACCCACTCCCCCTGCCGATCAGTAGCCATGCCGTCTACGCCCAGCATCTGGCTCACCTACCCGCCGATGCGCGCGCGGCACTGGTGGTCGTCGCAGCGGCCTCCACCGCGGATCTGCACATGCTGCCGCCTGCCGCCTTGGCCGACCCAGCGGTCCTGGCCCCGGCAGAGACCGCAGGGTTGGTGCGGGTCGAGTCAACGCATATCAGCTTCGCCAATCCGCTCATCCGGTCTGCTGCCTATTACGGGGCACCGCTGACTGCCCGACAGATCGCGCACCAGCAACTCGCTGACTCGCTGAGCGCGGTGCCAGCGCGCCAGGCCTGGCACCACGCTCACGCCACGTCGTCCACCGCGAGCAAGCCGCATGAGCAGATCTGCGCGGCGACGGCGCTCGGAATGGCCACGATGTGGAGCGACGGCCGCGCTGCTGCCGCCAGCCTGCTGGCCGCGGCCGATGCCGCGCTGCAGGTCGAGCCCGCACTGGCCTGGGAACCGCTGCGCGTGGCTGCCGCCGCGGCATTCCTCTCGGGCGACCCGGCCGCCTACCAAGGGGCCGTGAGTACGTTGCGGCGCCTTGACGACTCCGCGCCGCACGCCGGCGACAGCTCGTCGACATCGCGGCTGTGGGTCCGTGCGGTGACCAACTCCCCTGGTGCTCGCGCCGACACGGTGTCGTTCACCAGCCGGTCGACCAGCGCACTCGAAGCACTGGACCACAGCCTGATCGGGTTGGCCGCAGCCGTGACCGACGAGTCCGAGCTCAGTATCCGTCATCTGCGCAAAGCGCAATCCCTGATGACACAACATAATTCGACGACCGGCCAGGCCCTGGCCACAGCGGTCCTGGCCTGGTCGTGTGTCGACTCCGGGCGCTGGGACGAGGCGCTCAAGATAACCGGCGAACTGCGCACACTCGGGGCGTTCAGCGATCAAGCACTGGTCACCGCGGCCGCAGACCTGATTCAGGCGACGGTCACCGCACGCCGCGGCGACACCGCGTCAGCTCGCGACTACATCACCGCAGCCCTCAAAGTGGTTGATTTCAAAGACAACCGGCTGCACGCAGCGCGGGCACATCACGTCCTCGGACTGATCAACCTGGTCGAGAACAACGAACTGACGGCCTACGGCCATCTTTCCGAGTTGTTCACCGAAACCGGTGTGCCCCTGCACCCCCACGTCTCCTTCCGTGTTCTCGTCGATTACGCCGAAGCAGCGGTGCGGACCGACCTGGCCGACGACGCGCGGCAGCGATTCCCCGTTATCCTGGCGCACCTGCCGCAGCCGTCCTCGCCGCGGCTCGACCAGCTGGTGAACCACGCCTCGGCGTTGCTTGGATTCGGGGACGTCGGAGACACTTTCGCGGCTGCGCTGGCCGACACCTCCGGCGAGCAGTGGCCGTTCGAGCGAGCGCGACTGCGGCTCAGCTACGCGGGGTGGCTGCGGCGAAACCGGCGACGCAGAGAAGCGCGCCAGCACATTTCTGCCGCGCTGGCCACGTTCGAGAAGTTGGGTGCGAGGCCCTGGCTCGACATCTGCGCTCGGGAACTGCGCGCGTCAGGCATACATGCCGCTGAGCCCGCAGCGCCGTCCACCGCCCAACTCAGCCCTCAAGAACACCAGGTCGCCTACCTTGCCAGTCGTGGTCTGACGAACCCACAGATCGCGGCACGGCTACAGCTTTCGAGCCGTACCGTGTCCGGGCACCTCTACAGATCATTTCCCAAGTTGGGGGTGACCAGCCGTCATCAGCTCCGCGACATCCCGCCGCCGGACTCGCAATTCACAGCCGGCTGACCTGGTGTCTTTGATTCTTTCACAAGATTTCGGCTAACCTAACTTTTCTATTCGCCTCTACGGATAGAGAGTGAGGGCAGTGCTAACTGATACCGGTGCGCCATCGCGCCGGACCTGGTCGCTACTGGGACCAGCGTTCGTCGCTGCCATCGCCTACGTGGACCCGGGCAACGTCGCAGCCAATATGAGTGCGGGCGCGAAGTTCGGTTTCCTGCTGGTGTGGGTGATCCTGCTGGCCAACGTGATGGCCGGGCTGGTGCAGTACCTGTCGGCCAAACTGGGCCTGACGACGGGCCGCTCACTGCCTGAGCTAGTGGCCGACAACTGCCGCACCCCGACCCGAATAGCGTTCTGGGTACAGGCTGAATTGGTCGCTGTGGCAACCGATCTCGCCGAAGTGGTGGGTGGCGCCATCGCCCTGCAACTGTTATTCGGGCTGCCGATGCTGGTGGGCGGCGTGATCACCGGCGTGGTCTCGATGGGCCTGCTGTCGGTGCAGAACCGTGGCGGCCAACGCGCCTTTGAGCGGGTCATCGGCGGGTTGCTGCTGATCATCACCATCGGTTTTCTGGCCAGCTTGGTCGTCGAGCCGCCCGCGGCCGGCGACGTGCTCGGGGGGATGGTGCCCCGGTTCACCGGCACCGAAAGCCTGCTGCTGGCCACCGCGATCCTGGGTGCGACAGTCATGCCCCACGTCGTCTACCTGCACTCGGGTCTGGCTCGCGACCGGCACGGGAAGCCCGAGGCAGGCGCTCCCCTGCAGCGCATGCTGCGCATCACCCGCGTCGACGTCAGTCTGGCAATGGTGGTGGCCGGTACGGTGAACCTGGCGATGCTGCTGGTGGCGGCCACCAATCTGTATGGCGTCGACGGCACCGACACCATCGAGGGCGCGTATCACGCGGTCGGCAACGCCTTGGGTTCGACGGTCGCGCTGTGCTTCGCCATCGGCCTGCTGGCCTCAGGCCTGGCGTCGTCGTCAGTCGGGGCGTACGCCGGCGCCATGATCATGCAGGGCCTGCTCAACCGGTCGTACCCGCTGCTGCTGCGCCGGGCCGTGACGGTGATTCCCGCTCTGGTGGTGCTGGCCGTCGGATTCGATCCGACGCGTGCCCTGGTGCTGTCCCAGGTGGTGCTCTCGTTCGGCATCCCGTTCGCCCTGATTCCGTTGGTCCGGCTGACCAGCAATCGAGCCCTGATGGGCGAGAACATCAATCATCGCGTCGTCACTGCGCTGGGATGGGCTGTGGCGGTGGTGATTTCAGTGCTGAACGTCGGGCTGATCTATCTGACGGTCACGGGCTGACAGCCGCGGCGATCTCGCCGCTGCGGACCGCGACGTTCGACAGCAAGGTCGCGCCGAGCCCGTGGCTGTGTTCGACCGTCGCGCCGTTGAGATAGATATCGCCGGGCGCACCCAGCTTGGCCACAAGCCGATAGTCGCGGGTCGCGATCGGACGGCCCCGTCCGTCGAACTCGTAGCAGCAGGCCAGCTCTCCCAGGAACGCCGCCACATTCATCGGCGCGTACCCGGTCGCGTAAACCACGACATCGCAAGGCAATGTCTCTGTCGTGTTGTCGACGAGGTTGCGCACGGTGAGCCGGACCTCGCCGGCGTCCTCATCGGCACTGACCACGGCACACGCTCGGTGTATGAACAGCCTGCGGGCCCCGATCACCCGTTCGCCGTATTCGCGTTCGTACAGGTCCTCGATGAGGTCGACGTCGACGGCCGAATAGTTGGCTGACCGGTGATAGTCGAGCAGCCGCTGACGCTCCGCCGCGTCCGCACCGTAGAACTCGTCGACCGCTGCGGGATCGAAGATGCGATTCACGAACGCACTGTCGTCTGCCAGGCTGTACCCGTACCGGGCGAATACGGCATGCACCTCGGCGCCCGGATACGTGTGATGCAGGTAGGCGACCACCTCGGCTGCACTCTGCCCCGCCCCCACTACAGCGAACCGGCCTCGCGCGATGGGGCCCAATGTCGCGAGCGCGCTGAGCAATTGGTGGCTGTGCCACTGCCGCAAGCTCGTCGACGTGCCGGGAGGCAACACGGCGTGCAGGCCCGTCCCCAGCACCAGGGTGCGTGCCGGAATGGACGTACCGGATGCGAACTGCACCGCGAAACCGTCGTCGGATCCGGTCACCCCGACCACCTGATAGCCGTAGTGCACGTCGGCGGCGAACTGGTCGGCGGCCCACTGCAGATAGTCGTGGAACTCGAACCGGCTGGGAAACACGTCATGGCGACCGATGAAATCGATCAGCCTGCCGCGCTCGCTCAGATAGTTCACGAACGTGAATGCGCTCTGCGGATTCCGCAGTGTCGCAAGATCTTTGAGAAACGGAATCTGCATCCGCGTCCCGGGCAGCAACATGTCGCGGTGCCAGCCGAACCGCGGTTGGGCGTCCACGAAGCGGCCATGGACGCCACGCTCGGCAAGGGCCACCGCGAGGGCCAGATTCGACGGCCCGAAACCGATCCCCAGCAGTGCGGGTTCAGGCCTGGACATGAGTTCGGGTGAGCCGCGCGAGGTAAAGCTGGTGCACCATGTCGCGGTTGATCAGTACGACGAAGTCAGCCATATCGAATTCGGAGTCATAGGACGGCTCCCCGCAGATCACCCCGCCGATCCGCAGGCTGCCGGCCACCATCGGCGGCATCCGCACGCGGCCCGGATCAGGCAACTCGGCCAGTGGTAATCCGTTGACCCGCACGGGGTTTCGCGGAACCACTCGGAACTCCTCAGGCGCCGGGTGCGCACGGAACGCGCGGTCAAGGACCCCACGCACCAACGCCCCTCGCGAACCGCCGTCCTCCATCCGCACCGACAGACTGCCGATCGCCCACTGGTAGCCCGTCATTTCCTGATAGCGCAGGATGCCGGCCCACAGCATGGCCATCACCGTGCCGCTGCGGTGGTCGGGGTGCACACTCGCCCTGCCCAGCTCCACCAGGGATGGCCGCAGCGCGTCGATACCGGCGCCGATCTCGAAGTTGGTGTCGGTGAAGATGCCACCGGCCGCGCGGGCGCCCTCAGGAGGCAGCAACCGGTAGCAGCCGACGATGGCGCCAGTGGTCTCGTCCCGGGCCAGCAGATGGTCGCTGTACGCGTCGAACCGGTCCACGTCGATCATCTGGCCCGTGCGCGGTCCTCGAATCGCTTGCGGGAGTGCGGCGCCCAGCTCCTCGGCGAACGTTTGGTAGCGCAACCGCTGCGCCGCTTCGATCTCATCGGGGTCAGTGGAGATCACGATGCTGTAGCGGCAGGAATCCGTCGCTGAGATGAGAACAGCAGCGCCGACCATAAGTATCAAAAGTAACCGCATTTCGCCACGGCCGTAGCAGGTTTAGCTAATCCATCGCATTGGGTTTGATTGTTTGCCGGGCCGCCATCCGGATGAGTACCGCCACGGCCACGGCGGCGACGCTGGCAGCCAACGCCGCGGCCGTCAGCGCAGCTTGCATGCCGGCGGCGCTGGCTTCCCGCGCCAGCGTCGCCAGCAGAGGGCGCACGCGTTCAGGGACGACGACGAGCGCCCGCAGCCCGGCACCGGCGGCGAGTCCGTCGCTCAGCTGCCGGGCCGCCTCCGTGCCGACGCCGGGCGTTGCGGAAAGCCGGGTCACGGCGAGGTTCCCGGCATGGTGGCTGAACAACGCACCGAGCCCGGCCACCCCGGCGAGAATGCCGATCTGGCGTGCGGTGCTGACCGTGCCGGTTGCCATTCCAGCGTCGGAGACCGGCACGAAACTCAGCGCCGCATCCGACGTCAACGCCGACAATCCACCGAGCCCCAGGCCCGCAACGACGGACCCGGAGATGAAGTGGGTCCACGTCGTACTCGCATTAACTGCGGTCATCATCCACATACCTACCGCAATCAATGCGACACCGGCCGGGATGGTCCGGGCCACCGGTATCCGCCGCGCCGCGAGCATCGCCATCGGCGCACCCGTCACGATCGCCAGGGTCAGCGGCAACGCCCGCAGCCCGGCATCAAAAGGACTGAACCCCAACGTGTTCATGAAGTACAACGCGAGGTAGTTGGTCGACGCGATCAGGGTGCCGGCGGCGGCGAACGCGGCCAACGAGACGCCGGCGAAACCCGCGCCGGCGAGTAGCCGGACATCGAGCATCGGCTCCGCCTGGTGTGACTCCCGGACCCCGAAGGCAGCCAGGCCAACCACGCAGAATGCGCTCAGCCCCAACATGATCGGGCTGCTCCAGCCATAGTGATTGCCCTCGATCAATACGTACACCCCGGCGAACAGGGCCGCGGTCAGCACCACCGTCCCCCAGACATCGACCGGACGTGACTGCGCGACAACGCTTTCCGGGACGGCGAAGATGACGACGTAGAGCGCGATCACCCCCACCGGCAGGTTGATCAGGAAAATCGACGGCCAGCCGTACGCGGTGACCAGCGCGCCGCCCAGCAGTGGACCGACCGCGCCACCGGCGCCCATCGCGGCGCCATAAGCGGCGATGGCACCCGCCCGTTGCCGACCATCAGGAAATGCGGCCGCGATCATCGGCAGCGACACCCCGAGCAGCACCGCGCCGGCCGACCCCTGCACAGCGCGCAGCGCGTTGAGCACCTCGATGTTGCGGGCCAGCGCGCACGCACCCGACGCAAACACGAACACCACCAACCCGGCCAGGTACAGCCGCCGCCGGCCCAGTCGATCTCCCACTGTGGCGGCGGTCAGGAGAAACCCGGCCATGGGCAGCGCGTAGGCGTCGACCACCCACTGCAACCCGGACAGGTGTGCGTGCAACGAGGCCTGGATATCGGCCAACGCGGCCGCCACGATCGTCATATCCAGCAGCAGCATGAAGACCACGACGCAGACCGCGACCAACGTCACCCTGGCATTACGCATCGCCGGCACAGGCGTGAGTTCACCGGTGGTCACACCTAGAAGTTTGCACCGCTGAGGGTGCCGCGCGCGTCCGTAAAGTCGAACGCATGACGAGAGATTTCCGGTTCGGTTTCGGCCTGCGGCACACCGACAGCCGCTCGGCCGTGCAGGACGCGGCACGTCGCGCTGAAGACCTCGGCTATGACGTCCTCCTGGTTCCGGATCACCTGGGCGCGCCGGCTCCGTTCCCGGTGTTAGCGACGGCCGCCATGGCGACCAACACGTTGCACGTGGGCACCTTCGTCTTCAACGCCTGCTTCTACAAACCGGCGCTTCTGGCCCGCGACGTCGCGGCCATGCACGACCTGACCGAGGGACGGTTCGAAACCGGGCTCGGCGCCGGCTACGTCCAGGCGGAATTCGATGCCGCCGAGCTACCGTTCCCCAGCGCCGGGAAACGAGTCGAGTACCTGGCCCACGTCACTACGTACCTGCGCACGCACCTGCCCCAGGTGCCGGTGATGATCGCGGGTGCCGGCGACAAACTCCTGACCGTCACCGCCCAGCACGCACAGATCATCGGACTGATCGGCGGCGGGCCGCACACCGACGATCACGATCCCCTCGCCGAACGGATCTCGTTCGTGCGCAACGCCGCCGGCGCTCGCTTCGACGAGCTGGAGCTGAACCTGGCGATCACCGCGGTCCCCACCGACGGCTCCGGCATGCCGAATCTTTCGATCACCCGGCGCTTCCTGCCCGAACTCAGTGATGCTGAGCTGCTCAAGACTCCGGGCGCGCTCAGCGGCAGCACCACCGACATGGCCGACCGAATACGGGCGCTACGGGACCGCTACGGCGTGAGCTACTTCACTGTGCAGCAACAGCATTCAGAGGCCTTTGCAGAGGTCATCGCCGAACTGCGCTGACCGTAACGCTGCGCGCAGCCAATTCGATTAGTAGGTATATGTATCCGCACGTAGTCCGGTCCCGCGGCGAGAGCCAGTGGACATGAAACCGAATACCGTTGTTGACGTGACCAATCCGCCATCGACCATGGCGCCCTCGAGCCTCCGGCAACGCAACTTTGTGTTCCTCGCCGTCGTGCTCGGCATGCTGCTGGCCGCCCTCGACCAGACGATCGTGGCGACGGCTCTACCCACGGTGGTGGCGGATCTCGGCGGCGCCGGACATCAGTCGTGGGTCGTCACGAGCTATCTGCTCGCCTCGACGATCGTGACGGCGGTAGTCGGCAAGCTGGGCGATACCTTCGGCCGGAAGCGGATCTTCCAGGTCGCGATCCTGCTGTTCCTTGCCGGGTCGGTGCTCTGTGGCCTGTCGCAGTCCATGGAGATGCTGGTCGCGTCCCGGGCGCTGCAAGGCCTCGGCGGCGGTGCCATCACCGTGACCGCCGTCGCGGTGATCGGTGAGGTCATCCCGCTGCGCGAACGAGGCCGCTACCAAGGTGCCTTGGGCGCCGTCTTCGGTGTCACGACCGTCGTCGGCCCGTTGCTCGGCGGCCTGTTCACCGATCATCTGGGCTGGCGGTGGGCGTTCTGGATCAACGTGCCGGTGGCGGTGGTCGTCATCGCGATCGCGGCAGTCGCCATCCCCGACCTGGCCCGCACTGCGCGGCCCGTCGTCGACTACGCCGGCATCGTTCTGGTCGGGCTCGGTGCCGCAGGCCTGACCTTGGCCACCAGCTGGGGCGGCACCACCTACGCGTGGGGTTCGACGACCATCATCGGGTTATTCGTGGCGTCCGTCGCAGCGCTGGCGGCGTTCGTCGTGGTCGAGCGTCGTGCGCCCGAGCCGATCCTGCCGATCCGGCTGTTCGCCAATCCGGTGTTCACAGTGTGCTGTGCGCTGTCGTTCGTCGTCGGCTTCGCAATGCTGGGCGCGCTGACGTTCCTGCCGACCTACATGCAGTTCGTCGACGGCGTCTCGGCCACAGAGTCGGGGATGCGGACACTGCCGATGGTCGCAGGCCTGCTGACCACGTCCCTGTCCAGCGGTGTCCTCGTCGGCCGCACCGGGAAATACAAGATTTTCCCCGTCGCCGGCACCGCGATCATGGCGCTGGGCTTCCTACTGCTGTCGCGCATGGACTCAGACACCTCAACGCTGACCCAATCGCTGTTCCTGTTGATCCTCGGCGCCGGGATCGGGCTCAGCATGCAGGTGCTCGTCCTGGTCGTGCAGAACACCGTCGACTTCAGTGATCTCGGCGTGGCCACCTCCGGCGTGACGTTCTTCCGGACCATCGGCAGTTCCTTCGGTGCCGCGATCTTCGGCTCGCTGTTCGCCAATTTCCTTGACGGTCGGCTCCCCGGTGCGATGGCCGCCAGCGGCGCACCGCACGACGCGGCGACGTCTCCGCAGGCCCTGCACCGCCTCCCGCACGAGATCGCCGCACCCATCATCAATGCGTACGCCGATTCGTTGAGCCAAGTGTTCCTGCTCGCGGCGCCGGTGGCGGTCATCGGGTTCATCGTCGCGCTGTTCCTCAAGCAGGTCCCGCTACGTGACGCCGCCGCCAGCGGCAGCACCGACATGGGCGAAGGCTTCGGAATGCCGACCACCGAACCACCCGAGAAGCTCCTCGAAGTCGCGGTCGGCCGGCTGCTCCAACGCAGCCACGGCGTCGACCTCGAAGCGGTGGCGCACGCTTCGCACAGCCGCGTGGGCACCGCACAGTTGTGGGCGCTGATGCTGATCTACCGGTACTCGGCGACCACCGGCGGCGCGGATCTGCGCGACATCGCCGACGACCGCCGCGTGCCACCTCAGGTGCTCGAGCCGACCTTCGATCGGCTGGTGGGCAGCGGTCTCGCCACCCGCGACGGAACCGAGTTCTCCCTCACTCCCGCCGGCGCCACCGAGGTCAATGCGGCGCGCAACATCATCTCGAGCTGGATCACCGAAACCCTCACGCAGTCAGACGAATTCCACGGCGTCCCTGAGCGCATCCACGTCCAGGGCGCTCTCGACCGCATCGCCCGCGGCATCCTCATCGAGCGGGAGTCGGCGCGTGGCAACACCCGGCCGACGAAACTCGGCCCACCGAGTCCCGTGCCACCCACCACTCAAATGCCACGGCAGCGCGCGCCGGAGGAACCACCGACCCGTCCCTTCCGCGCCCGCGCCAAGCTGCCGCTGCGGCCGAAGCGTTGATGCTGCGGCGGACTAACCCGAGCGGTGCAGCACCGCGTCTTCGATCTTGTGGACGAAGTCGGTGATGTCCACGGCGGTCGCGGCGTCCACGGTCTCCCAGCCGACCGCGATATCGTGCGCCACGCGCAGGAGCACCGGCCCTTCGTCGATGAGAAGTCGGCTCAGCCCAAGCGCTGCACAGGTTTTCAGTGCCGGCGCGAGGATCCACCGGGCTTTGACGTCCTTCCCTGTCATGGCAAGACACAGCGCGTACTGAATGGTGGCCCGCAGATGCGCCCGAGGCCGATTGGACTTGTCGATGTGGTCGACCCGCGTGCGGGCCCGCTCGCAGGCCGCGTCCAGTGCGGTCGGCCGCCCGTCGAGCAAGAGCAGTCTGATCTGCACATCTTCTCTGAGTTCAGCGATGATGTCGCCAGTGTCGAGCGGTTGAATGCCATGCGCCAGATATCGGTGGGCCAGCGACTCGTCAACCTCGCGCTCCGACGTCGCTGCCATCCGCACTTGGGTGACCGCCAGTCCTGCTTCCAGTCGTGGCAGCGCAAGGCTTCGTGCCCGAGCGATGCCTTCGGCCAGTCGCCGCTCCGCTTCAGCATCGTCACCGCGTGCGCTCTTCACGCGCGAGCCAGCGGTATACGTGGCCAGTAAGACGTCGACGATTCCGCCCTCGGCTCCGAGTTCGTAGGCCTCGTCGAGCAGCGTTTCGGCTTCCTCAAGCTGGCCGCGTTCGTACAGCATCTCGCCCAGCAACGATCCGGCCAGCTTGGCCATGTAGGTCGGACGCCCGGACGGCAGTAGCGCGATTCTGATGGCGTGCCGCAGGTGCGCCTCGGCACCGGCCAAGTCGAGTTGCTCGTTCGCGGCGACGGCCGCGATGAGGTACCCGTAGCCGACGGTCATCGCACCGGAGACGGATCGGCGATATTTGTTGGCCCATCGATGCCAGCGCAATGCGCCGTCGAAGTCGAACTTGCGCAGCGCAACATACGAAGCGGTGTACGCCGCGCGGCACAGGACGAACGGCGCCAAGGTGTCGGCGCGGTCCAGACATGCCTGGGCAGCCGTCTCGGTGAAATCGTCGATGTGGTCCGCGTGCCCAGCCATGACGGCACGGAGCAGGTCCATTTCCGCGCGGACGTCATCGATCTCGTCGTCGTCCATCAGGTCGACATTGTCCTCGGCCAGCTGAAGCGCGTCGGAGACGGCAGTGGGCTGACGCAGCAGGACGTTGGCCCACGCCAAATTGACCTGCAGCCGGGGTCGCTCGTCGGCGAGGTGCGGAGGCAGCTTGGCGGCCAGCCCGGTCAACATCAGGAGCTCGCACTGCTCAAGCAGGTCTGTCGACGCCTGCTCGACGGCATCGATCGCCTGCTCGTGGTCGCCCGCGAGAGTCCAGTGGTCAACGGCTTCGTTGAACATCCGGTGCTTCATGAACCACTGCGCGGCCCTCCGATGCAACTCGATGACGCGGTCTTCGTCGTCCTTCTGCAACCGGTGCAGCAGATATTCGGAGAACAGGTTGGCGTACCGGAACCAGGTGCCCTGCGGGTCCATCCTGCGCAGGAACAGATCGCGTTTCTCGATGTCTTCCAACATCTCGCGGCTGCGCGCATTGCCGGTGAGGGCGGTGGCCAAGCTGCTGCAGATTTGTTTGGTGACGGAGGTGGCCGACAGGAACTCGACCAACTCCGGTTCCAGGCTGTCCAACACGTTGGACGCCAGATAGTCGCCGATCGCCTTGTCCGATCCCGAGAGCCGGCCGACGAAGGCCGCCGGATCGCAGCCGTCCCGAAGGCTCAGCGAGGCCAACTGCAGCGCGGCCGGCCAACCATCCGTCGATTCTTCGAGATCGGCGACGGCGGTGCCGGACAGCTCGAGCCCGCAGCGATCCACCAGGAGCGTCCGTGCTTCCCCGACGTCGAACCTGAGCAGTGAGGCATCGATCTCGAGCAGTTCACCCTGCACTCCCAATGTGCTCAGCGGCAGGCCGGTGCCGGTCCGGCTGGCCACGATCAGATGCAGGTGATGGCAGCCCTTCTCCAGCAGGTAGGCCAGGGTGTCCAGGGTTTCCGCGCTGGTGATGCGATGCCATTCATCGATCACCAGGGCAAATGTTTGCTTCTGCGAATGCAGCCAATCGATCAACATGTTGGGGACCTGCCGCAGCGCGGTGTCCGGGCGGTCGTCGAACTCCTGCTGCAGCACATCGGCAAGCTCCGGCAGGGCCAGCCGGACCGCCTCGATCACGTGGGCCAGGAACCACGCGGCGTTGTTGTCGTCGGCGTCGACCGTCAACCAGGATGCCGGCAGTCCGTCGCGCACGAGCGTTTCGCCCCACTGATAGGCCAGCACCGTCTTGCCGTACCCGGCCGGCCCGTGGATGAGGACCAACTTCGGTCGACGCCCAGCGGCCAGCCGGTCGAGGATGCGTTGTCGCAGCACCGGCGGGCGACTGAACGTCGGCGGCCGGAATCGGTTCGGTGAACTCGGCGGGTACATCGACCGGCCTGACCCATCCGTTCGCAATCCGATGCCGCCGGTGGAGCGTCCACCGGTATCCGGTGACGCTTCCACCCCGTCGTACTCGACGGCCGGCAGCTCAAGGGGCACCTCGGCGATGCTCACCCCGATGCGGGCGCCCGCAGCACGCAGGAGCTCACCGAATTCCGCCGCGCTATGCGGGCGTCGCGCGGGGTCAACGTTCAGCCCGCGCTCGATCGCGGTGCAGACCGCGTCGGCCACTCCGATCGAACGGAGGTCCGGCACCGGGCCCGCGATCACCCGCCGGGCAAAGGCGATGGGGTTCTCGCCCTTCTGGAACGGGAACGGCGGTTCGCCCTTGATCAACGTGAAGATGGTGGCCGCCAGCCCGTAGATGTCCACTGCTGCCGAGGGCGCGGCCCCTTCGAACAGCTCCGGGGCGGTGTAGGACGGCGATCCGACGAAACTGCCCATGGTCGCTTCCCGGCCGCCGGCGATGCGTGCGATACCGAAGTCGCACAGTTGCGGCTCTCCGTATGTCGAGAGAAGTACGTTGGGCGGCTTGACATCTCGGTGCAGCACGCCGGCGCGATGCGCGGTTTCGAGCGCCCCCGCCAACCGCACCCCGACCGTCAGCGCCTCACCGACGGCCAGCGGCCCGTGCTGTTTGAGCCACGCCGACAGCGTGTTCCGACCGAGGTACGGCATGACGATGAACGGACGTCCGGTGAACGTCAGGCCGCTGTGCAACACGGGCACGATGTTCGGGTGACCTGACACCCGGCCCATGGCTCGCTGCTCGCGCTCGAAGTTCTCGAGGTCGACGTCGTCCGAGTCAGCGTTGAGGACCTTGATCGCGACAACGCGGTCCAATGATGGCTGGCGGCACCGGTAGACGACGCCGAAACCACCTCGCCCGACAGGCTCCGCCCCGTAAAAACCCTCGGCTTCGAGCTCCGCGACGATGCCGGTTGCGACGCCGCGTTGCGTTTCGTCGGGCTCGGACACGTCGGCTGCCTTCACTGAGTTTCGGTTGCTGCCTTCAACATCAATTGTCGGCTCGGTAGGCAGGAATGGGGGCCAGCAGCCGAAATTGATGCACCTTTGTTCCTAACGGACAAGGAATCGGGCCAGACCGGCAAAAGATTGTCTCGGCGGTACCTGGGTCGCGATGTGCTCGCGCCGTACCGTTCTTGTATCAGCTTCCCCCGTTGATCCAACACCAAAAACCAACGGGCCAAATACCTTTCACCGAACTCACGGAGTATCCCCATGTTTGAAGCAGACTTCTTCATCGACGGCTTCGTCATCTTCGGCATCGGCCTGTGGCCGCTGCTGGTGGTGGTCGCCGCCACCGCAGTCCGGTGGTTCAACGCCCGTCGCACCGCCGCCGCTGCTGCGGTTTCCTCGGTTTCCCTGCCGCACGTCGCGCCGGCGCGGCCGCGGGCCCTGGCTTACGCCGGCCAGTAGTTTCAATTGACGCGAGAGTTAGCTGGGGGCTAACCCCCATTCGGAGCTAGCCACGGCCGCAAGGCCATAGAGTCGACCGATGCCGCGAAGCCACGACACCGGGGCGCTCTCTGCGGAAACAGCCGCGATGATCATGGATCGATTGAGCGCCAAGCTGCCGGCCATGACGCGTTCTCTTCAGGAACTGCTCTTCCAGGAGCGGTCCGCGATGGGCGGCGACGGCGAATTGATGACGCTCCTGTACGACGCGGTACAGGGCAATCTCGAAGCCTTCTTCCCCGCCATCCGCCACGGGATTCCCATCGATCGCATCGAGGCGCCGACCGCGGCACTGGAGCATGCGCGCAGGATGGCGCAGCGCGGCACCAGTGTCGACGAGATGGTCCGGGCCTATCGGCTGGGCCATCAAGGTGTCCTCAAGATGATTCTCGACGAAGTCCGGGCGGCGGAGCTCGAGACGCAGCTCGGATTGCTGGTTTTCGAGGAGATCGCGGCGAGTTCCTTCGAGTACATCGACCGGGTGTCACACCAGGTGATGACCGCTTATCAAGCCGAGCGCGATCGCTGGCTGGCCAACCAGAACCAGATGCGGGCGCTGCGGGTGCGCGAGGTGCTCGACGGCGGCGAGCTCGATGTCGACGAGACGACCGACCTGATCCGGTATCCGCTGCACCGGGTCCATCTCGCGCTCACAGTCTGGTGCGCTGAGCAGGCGGCGGGCGACGAACTGGATGCCATGGAGCGGTTTGTCACCGAGCTGGCGGCAGCGCTCGGCGCGCGGGACCGCCCGTTGTTCGTCGCGTCAGACCGCATCACCGCATGGGCCTGGATTCCGCTGGATGCCGCCACCTCGGTAGACGCAATTGCCCTAACCAGGCAATTCGTCGGGTCGCGCGCAGCCGCACCGTGGCTGACGGTCGGAAATCCCCTGACTGGCCTCGCCGGCTTCCGGCAGTCTCACAGCCAGGCCATCGTGGCCCGCACCGTCGCGATGGCGACCGGGGCACCGCCGCAGCCGGTCACCGCCGCCAACGAACCGGGACTTGTCGTCGCGGCGCAATTCAGCTCCGACCTGGATCACGCCCGGTCATGGGTCGGCCAAGTCCTCGGCCCGCTTGCCACAGACACCGACAGCGACGAGCGACTACGCGAGACCCTGGCCGGGTTCCTGCGCAACAGCTCCAGTTTCAAGGCGAGTGCCGACGAGCTGCACCTGCACGTCAACTCGGTGAAATACCGCGTACAGCGCGCTGTCGAGCGGCGCGGCCGCCCGATCGAAGGAGATCGGATCGACGTGGAAGTTGCACTGCTGCTTTGTCATTGGTTCGGCGCAACAGTTCTCGAGACTTAACAAAACCTGTGGATTCTGGCAAAGTCCCCACGCCATCGGTGTCGACAAGGGACGCTGTTCGATGAACAAGCAGCGCCACCAGGGCGCCGCCCCGACTTAGGGAGCGCTTGGGTGTACGCACGCTCGACTACGTTCCAAGCAGAGCCGGCGTCCATCGACGCCGGGATTGCGTACATGCGCGACACAGTGCTGCCCGCCCTCGAAGAACTGGGCGCCGCGGGAATGTCCTTGATGGTCGATCGCCGCTTCGGACGGTGCATCGCCACCAGCGCGTGGGAATCCGAGGCGGTGATGCACTTGACTGCGCACGCCGCGAGGCCGCTCGGGGAACGCGCTGCGGAGCTCATGCACGGCACGCGCAAGGAGATCAACGAGTGGGAGGTCACCGCGCTGCACCGCGACCACCGCGCACCGCAGGGCGCCTGCCTTCGCGTTGCGTGGTTCACGGTCGAGCCACATCAAGCGGACCTGCTCACCGATTTCTACCGAGCGTTGGTCCTTCCGGAAGTGGAGAAGCTCGAGGGGTTTTGCAGTGCCAGCCTCATGCTCGACAGGCCATCCGGCCTCGCCGTGTCATCGGTGACGTTCGACAACGCCGCGGCGCTGGACCACAACCGTGAGCTCGCCAGCGCGGTACGCACCGAGAAGCTCGGCCAATTAGGCGGCAGCCTGGTCGACATCTGCGAGTTCGAGCTGGCCATCGCTCATTTGAGGGTGCCCGAGCTGGTCTGATCGATCGCGCGATACACCATCTGCTCGTACTCGTTGAAGACCCGGTTGAAATCCTTGCGAGTAACCGGCGATCGCCACTGCTGCAAACCGACGAGCAGAGTGATTCCCATGATGGCGAGAGTCTCGGCGTGC
>NZ_MPKW01000035.1 GCF_009729415.1 Mycolicibacterium sp. CBMA 234 | reverse complement strand
GGCAAGGAAGGCGAAATGCGCGGCAACCGCCGCGTCTGCGATCGCGAAATATGGCATCGTCCGGCCCTCTCCGACATGGCATACCTTCTCGGATCTGGATACCCGGCGTGTGGGCGGGCAAACCATCGGCGGCAACGCCGTCAGGCGTCAAAACGCCTGCGGGCCCCGATGATTGATGGCCGATTGAGGGATATCCCCGCAACACAACCATCTCGTCGTGCGGACTGTGATAGCACAGGCAGGAACCAGAGAATGCGAAGGCGGATCGATCACATGACGGCGAGCACAGACCCGACGGACGCGAGCAAGGCGCCCGCGACCAAGCCTGAACGCCGCGGCGTCATGCAGTCCTTCACCGCACTGTGCGTTCGCTACGTCGAACGTCTGATGCCCGACCCGTACCTGTTCGCCGTCATCCTGACCCTCATCGTCGCCGGCCTGGTTGCCCTGCTGGTGCACGACGCGTCGCCCAGCGGCATGCTCAAGGCCTGGTACGGCGGAGTGTGGGGATCGCAGAACATCTTCACCTTCGCCTTCCAGATGGTGCTGATCCTCGTGACGGGCTACACGCTGGCTGAAGCGCCCGTCCTCAAGCGGGCCATCGTGCACATCGCAGGTAAGCCGAGGAATCAGGTTCAAGGCGCCCTCTTGTGTTTCGGCGTCAGCGCGGTGCTGTCCCTGTTGAACTGGGGACTCGGATTGGTGGCCGGGGCGCTGGTCGCCCGGCAGGTCGCCAAGCGCTTCGCCGACGCACATTTCGGTTACCTCATCGCGGCGGCGTTCATGGGTTTCATCGCATGGACACAAGGGTTTTCGTCGTCGATCGCGCTGGCGAACACCGACAGCAGCAGCCCCATCAACGTGATCCACAAGCTGACGGGCATCACCGTTCCCTTGAGCCAGACCATCTTCCAGCCCTACAGCTGGCTGTCGGTGATCGTCGTCCTGGCGCTGCTCGCACTCACCATCTGGCGTATGACACCGACGCAATCCCTTGCGCCCGATCCCGCGGTGTTCGAAGACGAAGCTCCGCTGCCGGCTGTGCACGAGGGCAAGAAGACCTTCGCCGAGTGGCTGGAGAACCTTTGGATCCTCAATGTTCTCGTATTCGCCGCGGGCATGGCCTATTTCGTCCTCAGCGGGTTCGCCTTGAACATCTCCTCGATGATCATGCTGTTCACGATCACGAGTGCGCTGCTGCACCGCACGCCGATCCGATTCATCCGGGCCTTCACCGGCGCCGCCAAGGTGTCCGGCCCGCTGCTCCTGCAGTACCCGCTGTACGGCGGTCTGGTCGGCTTGCTCGGCTATCAAGCCACGAAGGCCGACAAGCCTCTCCAGACGCTGCTGGCCGAGGCCGTCGTGAACGGCGCGACGGAACACACGCTGCCGTTCCTGACCTTTGTGGGCTCGGTGATCATCAGCCTGTTCGTCCCGTCTGGCGGCGGGCACTGGGCGGTGCAGGGCCCCATCGCAGTCGACTCGGCGCTCGCGATCGGCCAGCATTCGCCGGCATATCTGGGGTTGATCTCCATGGCGGTCGCCGTCGGTGAGGGTGTTGCGAACATGATCCAACCGTTCTGGCTGCTGCCCCTGCTCGCGATCGCGAAACTGAATGTCCGTCAGGTGATGGGCTTTACGGTCGTCGCATTCTTGATTGGGATGGTGGTGTTGGGTGCCACCACCCTCATCGCGCCCTACATGATCTGACGCGGGCATGGGGCGCGGAGCGCCCCGTTCTGCTCCGCGTGTCACGGCCCGTGAGCACACCAATCGCGCTCGGAATCAACAATGCACACCCCCACGGAACAGCAACCCAGAACGGCCAGAAATAGCCGCCGCCGGTGGCGAGCCAGATCCCGAGGCACAAGGTGTTGACGGCGACCCACGGCATCCACATGATCACTACCCATCCCGGAATCGTTTGCTTCCGTTGCCGATTCACCTTGGGCCGATCGGACTGAGGTAAATCGGACACAATCTCGGCGAGTTCACCGCGGGTTTCCGCACGATAAAGCTGCCGCAGGCGGTCGTCGAACTCAGTCAGCGTGAGCCGGCCGTCGGCGACCGCACGGCTGAGTCGGCCAGAAATGCCTTCGCGGTCGGCGTCGCTGGGTCGAATGTGAGCGTCGGGGCTGTCGGTCATCACACTGCCGCCGGCGTAGCGCGACGACCCCGGGAGCCGGAGGTCCTCATGGTGGTACATGGTCAACTCCATTCGGCATAACATTGTTATGGATATTCATAACACCGTTATGGTGGCATGGCAAGGGGTGACGCAGAGGGCCCGCCTCTGCGCTACAAGCGAGCAGCTCGTGGCACGCGAGGCGGGCTCCTGCGCAACTCCTGTGAGTTTCTCCAGCCGCCGACCAAGCCAGCACACACGCGTTAATTTCCTAGATATGCCGGTGGCCCCGGCCGTATTCCATCATCGGAAGCCGACCGGTCGGCACCGACGATTCGACCGTCATGATGGGAGAAGACTCGTGAGCGCATCGAGGTACATCGGCAGGATCGGCGGACTGGCGGCAGCTCTAGGCGTGGGCGCCGCGGTGTTCATCGGTTGCGACGGAACCGCCTGGGCCACCAGCGATTCCACGCATCCGTCCGACGGGGCGTCACACCCCAAGCCGAAGCCCACGTCAGCCGCGCGTCCCAAACCGAATCACGACGTGCCATCCGTCCCTGACGGCACCGCCACACCGCCCAAGACGCCGACCGGCGGTGCAACATCCGCGGCGCCGCCAACCGCGACGATCAAGTCCGTCGCCACCTCTACCGCAGCGACGACTACCCCACCGATCACCACCGCATCGAACAGCGCCCCGTCGTCGACGCTGCCCCACACCGCGACAGCGGTGGTCGCCACCGCGTCGAACCCTGCTACCGCCACGTCGGTGACGACGGTCGTGTCACATACCGTGGCCGCCACCGCCACCGTCACCGGCACGAGCACGAGCGCGGGCAGTCCGAACCCCGGGAACCCGACGACCCCGGCCGACACGGTGGTCGCCGCGGCCGTCCTGGTCGCCAACAAGCAGCAGAAATCCGCTTTGGTCACCGCACCGACCACCCCAACTCCTGCCATCACCGTCAACCCGACGCTGTTCGTCACCAACGGGTTCATCGAAGGCAACACCAACGCCGTCGATAGCAGCGGGCTGACGCTGACTTACACCGTCCTCAGCGGCCCCAGCCAGGGCGGCAAGCTCAGCTTCGACCCCGAGCTGGCTGCGGGCAACTTCACGTACCTCCCCTATGCCACGGTACTGAAGTCGGGCACTGAAACGTTCCGCGAAATGGTCAGTGAAACAACGGCATTCGATGCCGCAGTGCAGTCCATTCCCCTGCTGGGTGGCGTGGTCCCCGGACTGTTGGTGCAGCTGCACCAGATACCGGGACTGGGTGCTTTCCTGACCCCGTTGATCGGGGCGTCGACGATCGTGAACTTCAGCGCGGATCCGTCGGCGCTCAACACCACCGGCAATCCCATCGCCTACACCGTCAACGTCAAGTCCTTTGACGGCACGCTCATCAGCACCAACTTCTTCCCCGCAGTCGGCCTGGCAACCGGGCAGACGGCACCCACCGTCCTTGAAGGGCCCGGCCTGGGCTCCAACGGGATCACCGACCCCTTCTCGGGGACCGGTATCGGCGACATCCCGGGCCTGGTCCCGGGCGTCGCCACGTTGCGTAACGCGGGCTACGACGTGGTGAGCTGGGACCCGCGAGGAGAGGGCGCCTCCGGCGGCACCCTGCAGTTGGACAACCCGAACTTCGAGGGCAAAGACGTGTCCTCGATTCTCGACTACCTCCAGCTCCAGCCCGAGAACAACAACCGGTTCGGCATGGTCGGCGGGTCCTACGGTGGCGGCATCCAACTCACTACTGCCGCAAACGATCACCGGATCAATGCGATCGTGCCGGGCATCGCCTGGAATACCTTGAATGAGTCGCTGTATCCGAGCGGAGCCTTCAAGTCGTCGTGGGCCACCATCCTGGTGCTCGATCTACTGGAGGCCGGCGCCCGGATCAATCCGCAGATCTACGGCGGCATCCTCACCGGGTTAGTGACCACCTACCTCACCCAGTCGCAACAGGACCTGCTCACCTCGAGTGGCCCCGGTACCGCGGTCAGCAATATCACCGCGCCGACCCTGTTGATACAGGGCACCGCCGACGGACTGTTCCCGCTGCAGCAGGCGGTCATCAACGAGGAGGCCCTGACCGCGGCCGGCACGCCGGTCAAGATGGTCTGGTTCTGCGGCGGCCACGGCGTCTGCCTCGACCCCATCAACCAGGCCGCGCAGACCGCCCTGCTCACCCAGGACACCCTGGCCTGGCTGAACCAGTACGTCGCGCAGACCGGGACGGCAGCGAACGCCATCCCCAATTTCCAGTGGATCGACCAGGCCGGAAACGTCTTCGCCTCCAGCCAGTTCCCAAACAGCCCCACCTTCCAGGGCACGCCGCTGACCGCGTCGCTCAAAAATGGCGGCATCATGCCGATCATCCCGATCATCGGCGGCGCCGGACCCAGCCCGAAGGTGTCCGGATCGCTAACCGCCGACCTGGTGTCGACCGCCACCGCGTCGCCCGCGAGCAACGCCATCAACCTCAACGTGTCGGTGCCGGGCAACACCGAAATCGTTGGGGCGCCGACGGTTACGTTCGACTACTCAGGACTGGGCAACGGCCGCGACATCTACGCCCAGATTGTCGACGACCAAACCGGCTTGGTGCTGGGCAACCTGGACACGCCGGTCCCGGTCGTGCTCAACGGTCAAACCCACACGGCGACAGTCTCGTTGAACGACATTGCCTATACCGCAGCGGCATCCGGTGGCCAGTTGACGCTGCAACTGGTGGCATCGGCGACCCAGTACGAGGACTTCTCATCTGTCGGCGCGATCCAGGTCTCGAACCTGTCGATCTCGCTTCCGACCGTGGGCAGCGGGGTCGCGACGCCGGAAAGCCTGGTGCCGGCCGTGTAAGCACCGCGCTATCGCGGCAGCGCGATGTCGTCCCGGATGAACTGCTTGATTGTTCGTCTGATGGTGGTCAGCTGAACCGCTTCGGAGCCGAGCACCACTTGCACCGCGAGCCCGTCGAGCATGCCGATCAGCATGTTGGCCAAGGTGACCGAGTTGCCTTGGCGGACAGTGCCTTCTTCTTGGGCAGCCTCGATGACCGTTGACACCACGTCTCGCCACTGGCCGTAGAGCCGTTCGTTCACGGCGCTCAACGACGGGTCGCGGGTGGCTTCAGTCCACAAGGCCAGCCAGACCTTCCACGCCCGCAGCGACGGTTCGTCTTTCGGCAGGTAGGACTCCACGAGATCGTTGAGCCGGTTCAGCCCGCTCTTTGTCGACGCCAGGAGTTCCTGTCGGCGCGACAGCGATTCCTCCAGGTTGAACTCGAATGCGGCTGAGAGCACATCCTTTTTGCTGTTGAAGTAATAGTGCACGGTGCCTGAGCTGACCCCGGCGGACTTGGCGACGTCGGCCAGCCTCAGCTCAGCCACGCCGACCGTGGCGATCACATCGCATGCCGCGGTAAGGATCTGGTGCCGTCGTTCGGCTTCCACACTCGGACGCGGCACGGCTGTCCTTCCCCCGGGGCTGATGATTAGTTGGTCGGCCGATTATATTTAACTGCGTAGAGATGTCACGCATTTAGGCCGAGAGTCGAGCGCACTACCGTAGGCGGTAGTCCCCCATTCCCCGCGGGGCCACCACCATCTTGGTCAGCACATAGTGCACCAGCGCTGCGACGATGAAGGCCGGCACAGACGCCGTCGTGTAGCCGAACACCTCACTCGGCTTGTACGTGACGGGATTGAGCAACAGGGCATACGTGCCTGCGCCCGCCGCTACGGCCGCGAACGCCGCATAGTTCACCCCGTTCCAATAGGAGTAAGCCGAGACCCCGATCGGATCGTAGAGTGCCTTGACGCTGATCCGCCGATTCCTGAGCACGAAATAGTCGGTGAACTGCACAGCACACAGCGGAGCAAGGACGATCGCGCCCCACGACACAAACCGCGCGTAGTTCTCGTACACCGCAGACGGGAAGAACACCAGAACAGCAGCCGGCCCCAGGATGATCAGGCCCAGCGCCGGAAAGGATGTGCGGCGCAACAGCCCACCGCCGCCACCTTTGAGCGCCACCATCGATGCATAACCCTGCGACAGGATGGCGGTGATGTTCGCCAGGCAGACCACAACCAAACACGCGATTCCGAGTCCGACGCCCGCCAGCGGCACGAACCACTGGGTCGGTTCGTCAAGTTGCAAGGCCAACGCCGCCAATACGCCCACGGCGGCTGCGAACACCGACGCCGCGAAGACACCAATCCAGTTGGGCCAGAAGGCAGCCCGTGGCGTCTTGGCCAGCCGCGCGAGATTGCCAAGGTTGGGCCACCACGCGAAGCCGCCGGCCAGGCTCAGTTCGATCGCAAGCATGAAGTTGCCGTGAGGGTCGGCGGGTTTGCCGCCCAGCGGGTCCAGGGCCACCAGCTCGTTCCACGAGTGTCGGGAAAAGATGATGGTCGTGACGACAACCAGGATCGCGATGAGCAACGGGGCGATCGCGCGGCACACTGCCTCAACCGACACGGGACCTCGGCACAGCACCAGCCAGGACACCACGATGGCAACGAATCCGAGAAGGCTTGCCGCCACACCACTTTCGGACAGCTTAAGGTTGAACGCCTGGTTCACCACCGTGACCAGGCCATGCCCGAACATGACGGCCAACACCGCCGACCAGGCCGCAGCGAGCAGCGTCGACGCGGCGACCATGACGATACGAGCGCCGCGCTCGCCGAACGCCATGCGAATACCGACAAACTGTTCGATGCCGTACTTCACCGACGGCATACAGGGCGCGAGGGCCACAAGCAGGACACTGACGCCGTAGCCGATCACCAAGGTCGCAATGGCCTGCTTCACGCCGACGTAGTACGCAACGGCCGCACCTTGCAGAAATGCCCAGGTCGCGACGGAGAGGCCGACATTTACCCCGGCGTGCTGCCAGAAGTTCCAGATGCGCTCGTGCCGCAACAGCGGCACATCCGACACCGTGGCGTCGAAAGCAGCAGTCGAATCGGAGCCCTGTGAATCGGCGGCCATGTCAATGGATTTTGTCATCAGTAGGCCCACCAGATGAGTGTCACGATCGCGACCACCAGACCGACGACCGTCAGAACGACATCCCGCCATGGCAGGTCGCCGGTGAGATGCATTGCCCCATCGGGTGATTCGATGGCTTGCAAGCGCTGATGGAGTTGTTCTTGGGCGACACACTCATGCACTGCCGGGGCCTCATTTCTGATTGGCGGGCCAATTTAGAACAGTTTGTGGGTCGCATCACTTCTTGTCAATAACGCGATCCACGCCACTTTAAATAGTTGACTGGCGCGCCAGTTATTTGTAGAGTTTGGCGCCATGGTGACCCGTGACACAGAAACCCGCCCGCTCCCGCCGCACGCGACCGTCGTCGTAGTCGGCGCCGGGTACGCCGGCTTGGCCACGGCTTTGGCGCTGCACGATCGCGGAATCGATGTCCACGTTCTCGAGGCTTCCGACCGCGTGGGTGGCCGCGTGCTATCGGAACAACTTGCCGACGGAGTCGTCGTCGACCACGGGGGTCAGTGGGTGGGCCCGACCCAACGCCATTTCCTGGATGCTGCTGCACGCTTCGGTTGTACGACATTTCCGACGTTCGACGAAGGCATGCATGTCGAACTGTGGGACGACGGCGTCAGTCGGCCATTCCGCGGTTCAGGCCCCGTCGACGGGGCGGGTGTGGCGGCTTACGACGAGGCCGTGGACCGCATCGACAAACTCGCACTGACCATTGACACCAGCCAGCCCACGGCCACCAGCACCATTGAAAACTGGGACGGACAAACGGTGCAGTCCTACCTCGACTCTGCTGTTCCCGATGCCGACGCCCGCAAGCGCCTCGCACTCTCCGTGCAAGGCGTGTGGACCATGGAGCCGCGCGACATCTCGCTGTTTCACTTTCTGTTCTATGTCGCATCGGCCGGCGGCTACGAACAACTGATGGAGACCGTTGGCTGCGCCCAGGAGCGACGGTTGACCGACGGCGCACAATCCGTCGCCCTCGCGATCGCCGCACATCTCGATAGCCGCATCCACTACAGCGCGGCCGTACGCCACATCGACCAGACCGCCGACGGCGTCACCATCGAAACCGAGCGCGGGACCGTCGCGGCTGCCCATGTGGTTGTCGCCGCCTCGCCGGGCGCCGTCGTCGATATCGCTTTCACTCCCCCGTTGCCGGTCACCCGGCGCCGCTGGATGGAACGCAACGTCATGGGTGACGTCGCCAAGGTGCACGCGGTCTACGACAAGCCGTTCTGGCGAGAACGCGGACTATCGGGGCAGGCCACGCTCTACGGACAGCCCGAAGTCGGTGTGGTCTTTGACAATTCGCCCGCCGACGGCAGCGCGGGTGTGCTTGTTGCCTTCGTCTATGCCGACCGCTTCCGCCAGTGGTCCGCCCGCTCGACCGAGGACCGTCGGGCGGAGGTGCTCTCGACACTCGTGACGCTGTTCGGCGAGGCCGCCGGCAACCCGCGGAACTACACCGAAAAGCTGTGGCCCGAGGACATTTGGGCTCGCGGTGGATATGCCGCCAGCCCCGCGCCCGGAACCTGGTTCGAGCACGGCGCACAGGGATGGCGCGCACCCGTTGGCCGGCTTCATTGGGCCGGCAGCGAAACCGCCTCCGAATGGAACGGCTATATCGACGGCGCCATCTCCTCCGGGCATCGCGCAGCCGATGAGGTCGTCGCCGCCGTGAACGCCGCGGCGCGCTAGCTGCCACGCCCGCCGAAACCCATTGACCTACAACAGCGGAAAGCTTCCGACCTGATGCTGAAACCTGCCTCCACCATCTCCCCCGAATTGAACGTCTTCCGCGATCCGGCGTCCGTAGCGGTTGTCGGTGCCAGTGCCGATCCCGCCAAGTGGGGCCATTGGCTGGCGAAAGGCGCCCTTGCCGGCCGCCATCGCCGGGACGTGTACCTCGTCAACCATGCGGGTCGTCCAGTGTTGGGCACCCAGACGTACGCCAACCTCAGTGAGCTTCCGGTGGCACCGGAGTTGGTCGCCGTATGTGTCCCGGCCGCGCACGTCGGCGCCGTCGTCGATGAGGCGCTCGAGCTCGGTGCGCGTGGGCTGCTGGGCATTACCGCGGCCGTCGCCGATGAAGGCGACATCGGCATCCGTGTACGCGCAGCCGGCGCCCGGATGATCGGCATGAACAGCCTGGGTATCTACGACGCATCAGCAGAACTGCACCTGGCATGGGGCAATTTCGTCAGTGGCTCGATCGCGGTGATATCTCAGAGTGGCCAGCTCGGCTCTGAGATCGCCAAGCTGGCGGCACAAGCCGGCTTGGGAGTGTCTCGCTTCGTCTCGATCGGCAACCAGACCGATGTCGGTGCCGCAGAAGTGTTGTCGGCCCTCATCGACGACGAGGCCACCCAGATTGTCGCGCTCTATCTAGAGGGCTTCACCAACGGCCGCACCATCATTGAGACCATCGCCGCGCTGCGGGCGGCCGGCAAGCACACGCTGCTGCTGACCGTCGGGGGCAGTGACGCCAGCAGCCGCCTGGCCCGTTCACACACCGGATCGATGACCTCAAGCACCGCGATGGTGGATGCGGCGGCCCGCGCGGCAGGGGCCGTCCGGGTGAAGACACCCGCAGAGCTGGTCGATGTCGCTCAGTTGCTGCTCGGCAGTGGCACTCCGCGCGGTCGCCGAGTCGCCGTCGTCGGAGACAGCGGCGGTCAGACCGGTATCGCCGCTGACGTTGCGGCCGACGCCGGACTAGAGGTACCGGAGTTTTCCGACACGCTGCGGACTGAACTCGGACTCCTGCTCCCGCCAGCCGCGGCCAACGCCAACCCCGTCGATCTCGCCGGCGCCGGCGAACAAGACCTGAAGGTCTATGCCCGCGTCGTGGAGATTCTCTTGAACTCCAATGAGGTTGACGCGGTAGCACTCACGGGCTACTTCGGCCTGTACGGCGAGGACACACCGGCACTCACTGATCAGGAGAGCGGCGTCGCCGCGGCATTGGGCGCCACCGCGCAGCAGTGCGGGAAGCCGCTGGTGGTGCACACCATGGCCCGCAGCAACGTGGTGACCGAGGTGCTGAATCAGCATGGGGTTGCCGTGTACTCGACCATCGAAAACGCCCTGCGCGCAGTGCATTACGCACAGGAACTCACCCGCTCGCCGCGGCCTCTCACATCCGCACCGCGCGCATCGGATGTGCCGGTCGCCGCGGGCTATCCCGCCGCCCGGGAATTGCTGTCCGACCGTGGAGTTCGGTTTCCCGCCGGCGCCATCGTCGGCTCGCCCAGTGACCTGGAGTCCGTTGCAGCGCAGCTGTCACCGCCCTACGTGTTGAAGGCCGGTTGGCTGGAACACAAGAGTGAAATGGGCGGTGTCCGAATCGGTTTGGCTGACTCGACGGAGCTCTCGGCCGCGCTGTCTGACATGCGGGAACGCCTCGGCGACGGTCAATATGTCGTCGAGGAGCTCGACGACCGCCCCAATGTCGTCGAGATGCTGGTGGGTGCCCGCAGAGATCCTGACCTCGGCGCGGTCGTGCTGGTCGGTGCCGGCGGCACCGAAGCAGAGTTATACCGCGATGTCACAGTCGAATTGGCGCCAGTAGACACCGATACGGCGCTGGCGATGATCGACCGATTGACCTGTGCCGCGCTTTTGCGCGGCTGGCGCGGACGCCCGGCGGTCGACACCGCAAGCCTCGCGCAGATTGTCGTCACCGTCTCCGAATTGGCTGCCGCACATACAGATATCGCCGAAATCGACATCAATCCCGTTCGCGTCGGCATCGACAGTGCGATCGCCGTTGACGCACTGGTGATTCCAGCCGACACCACCAACGCACCGTAAGGAAGCCTCGATGACCAATTTGATCGACAGCACTACCGAATTTGCCGACCAGGTCGCACTGATAACGGGTGGCGGCTCAGGCATTGGCCAGGCCATCGCCCAGCGTTGGGCTGCCGGCGGAGGTATCGCCGCGGTCCTCGGCCGGCGCGAGAGCGCCCTGGCCGAGACCGTCGACCTGATCGAAAGTGCCGGCGGACGCGCAATTGCCTTGCCGTCGTGCGATATCCGTGACCACGAAGCGGTCGCGGCCAGCATCCAGGCGTTGATCGACCAAACCGGACGACTCGATGCTCTGGTCAACAACGCCGCAGGCAACTTCGTCGTCCCAGGAGAAGCACTGTCGCCGCGTGGCTGGAAATCGGTAATCGACATTGTGCTCAACGGGTCCTTTCATGCCACCAGCGCCGCCGGCCGCCACATGCTCGCCGCAGGTTCCGGCGCAATTCTCAACGTGATCGCCACCTACGCCTGGCACGGTCATCCGGGTACCGTGCACAGCGCCGCCGCCAAGGCCGGCGTGGTCGCAATGACCCGCACCCTGGCCGTCGAGTGGGCCGCTCGTGGTGTGCGGATCAACTGCATCGCGCCGGGCCCCACCGAGACCGCCGGTGCCGGCGCAGCGCTGTGGCCCGATGATCAGGCCCGGTCGCACGTGCTGTCCAGTGTTCCGACGCAGCGTTTCGCCACGCCTGAGGAAATCGCCGAATCTGCGGTGTATCTCTTGAGCAGCCGCGCCTCCTACATCACCGGCGAAGTCCTGGTCGCTGATGGCGGCCAATGGCTGGGCAAAGCCATCTACACCGATCCCGGGCAGGCCCGCGGATGACTGTCAACATGGACAACGACTCCGTATTCATCGGTGGCAGCTGGCTACGCCGTGCAACCAACGAGGTGTTCAACCCAGCCACCGAGGAAGCCATCGGCACAGCCGCAGTAGGTAGTGCCGCCGATGTCGATCAAGCAGTCACCGCGGCCACCCGAGCCGGTAGCAGTTGGGGTCGGAGCAGCCAGGCCCAGCGTGCCCAACTGCTCAGGTCGCTGCACGCAGAACTCAGCGCCCAGCGCACCGCACTCATCGATACCACCGTCGCCGAGGTCGGCGCCCCCGTCTCGGTGGCCGCCGCGGCGCACGTCGGCCTCGCCATTGAACTGATCGACGGTTTCGCTCGGCTGGCCGACGCGCAGCCGCCCACCACCCGCGTGGGTAATTCGACGCTGCTACGCAAGCCTGCCGGAGTCGTCGGATGCATTACCCCGTGGAACTATCCGCTGTATCAGCTGGCAGCCAAGATCGGCGCTGCGTTGGCTGCCGGCTGCACGACGGTGATCAAACCGGCCGAGCTCACCCCGCTGAGCACCTACTTGTTCTGCCGCGCAGCGCAATCGGCGGGCATTCCTGATGGCGTCATCAATCTGATTCCGGGCGCGGGCTCCGAGGTGGGCGCCGCAATCGTGGCTCATCCCGGGGTGAATGTGGTGTCATTCACCGGCTCGACCACGGTGGGCCGGGGTGTCGCCGAGGTAGCCGGGCACCAGCTGAAGCGTGCTTGCCTCGAGCTCGGCGGGAAATCCGCCAGCATCGTCCTTGACGATGCCGATCTGTCCACCGCGGTGCGCTCCTCAGTAGAGGCTGCCATGCTCAACAGCGGGCAGACCTGCAGCGCGTGGACCCGACTTCTCGTGCCGCGCTATCAATTTGACGACGCCGTGGCAATCGCCTCGGCCCACGCTGCGGGCATGCGCGTCGGCGATCCACGGCTGCCCGACACCGAACTGGGACCGTTGATCTCGGCCAAGCAGCGACGCGCGGTTCTGACCGCCGTCGAGCACGCGCGCGAACAGGGCGCGCGGCTATCGGCAGACCCGTTACGCGGCTTGCCCGCTCGCGGTCACTTTGTGAATCCCATCGTGATATCCGGCGTCCGGCGCAGCGACCCGATCGTTCAAGACGAGATCTTCGGACCGGTCCTGGTCGTGTTGGCGCACGACGGCGACGACGACGCCGTCGACATCGCCAACGACAGCAGATACGGCCTCGCCGGCGCCGTGTGGTCCGCAGATGACGACCGCGCGTTCGGCGTTGCCGCCCGACTCGAAACCGGCCAAGTCGACATCAACGGAGCCCCATTCAATCCGCTGGCGCCCTTCGGCGGTTGGAAAGAGTCCGGTCTCGGCCGCGAACTCGGAGCCTTGGGGATCGACGAATTCATCGAATACACCTCCGTCCAACGCTAAACCGCGCAGCCATCTCCCCAACGACCCAACCGACCGTCCAAACCAGACCGGCAACAAACCATCGAGAGGAAACTATGTCTGACAACACTTTTGAACCGTGGCCGCTCACCGCAGAGCAACGCGATATCGTCAAGCTCTGCCGTGACTTCGCCGAAAAGGAAATTCGCCCGCGCGCCCGCGAAGTCGACGAAGCCGACGTCGTCACCCCGGTCGACATCTTCAAGAAGGCCGCAGCGGTCGGCATCACCGACTTCATGATCGGCGAGGCCTACGGCGGTGGCGGCTTCACCGATGTATTCACCCAGTGCCTCGTCCAAGAAGAGTTGTGCTGGGGCGATCCGGGTATCGGTAACTTGATGTGCTCCAACGGTTTCTTCTCCGACCCGCTGATGGCCCTGGGTACCGAGGAGCAGAAGCAGAAGTGGCTGCGCCCTCTGACCGGACCGAACGGCGTGATGACCGCCCTCGCTACCACCGAGCCCGGCGCGGGTTCGGATGCAGCGTCGATCATCACCACGGCGACCCGAGTCGACGGTGGCTACCACCTCAATGGGCAGAAGTCGTGGATCTCGAATGCCGGCGCCGCCGACCAGTACGTGGTGTTCGCCAAGACCGACCGGACTCAGCGTTCCGGCGGAGTGTCAGCCTTCCTGCTGACTGCTGACACGCCGGGCTTCAGCTGGGGTGAGCCGATGCGCAAGATGGGCCAGCGTGCCATCGTGTGCCGCGAGCTGTTCTTCGACAATGTCTTTGTGCCCGAAGAGAATCGCCTCGGTGACGAGGGGCGCGGGTTCTACGGATTGATGGAGACCTTCGATATCTCCCGTACTGTGCTCGGTGCCGCTGCTGTCGGCGCATCGCGAGCGGCGTACGAATTCGCGCTGGAGTACGCCCGCACCCGCCAGCAGTTCGGCAAGCCGATTATCGAACATCAGGCCGTCGCGTTCCGACTGGCCGAAATGGCATCCCGGATTGAGGTTGCCCGGCTGGCTGTGTTGACCGCAGCACGCGCACTGGACGCCGGTTACCCAGCGCGCCGCCTCGCCGCCATCGCGAAGCTGACCGCTTCCGAAACTGCCATGTTCGTCACCCACGGTGCCGTGCAAACCCTTGGCGGCTGGGGCTATTCGCGCGAGTTCCCCGTCGAGCAGTGGATGCGCGACGCCAAGCTGGAGGAGATCGAGGAAGGCACCTCCGACATCATGCGCCTGGTCATCTCCCGCAACTTGTAACCGCGCTTCCGGCGGCGTCTGACGCAGGCGCTCGTCGGCTGAAGACCGAGTAGACCGTGGGTGGCTCCCCGACCACCCACGGTCTACTCGCATCCGACGGATGACGGGGTTTATGGCAGGGCCGGCTGACTGTAGAGCCGCGCAAACGTATCGAGACGTTCCTGTTTGGTTCGTTGGAGATGCGTGGCGATGGCCTCGCTGGCGGCTTCAGCATCATGCCGCCGGATGGCGTCCATGATCGCTTCGTGTTCGCTGACCACGTCGGCCAGATCGTCGCGGTGCATCGCCTCACGGTCACACAGCCGCAGCCTGGCCACCAGGTTGGTGAGGGTTTCCTGAAGCGTCGCATTGTGCGATGCAGCCCAAAGCACCTCGTGCCATTGCGAATTCAGCTGCCGGGCGGTGGCGGGGTCCCCCGCCGCGACCGCGTGCTGGTGCAGCTGCGCCAGCTGCGCGACCTGTAATTCGGTGCGCCGAGCCGCCGCTGCCTCCGCGGCCGCCTTCTCCAGTGCGATGCGGACGTCGTAGATCTCGATGACATCGTCCGGCGAGCCCGAGCGGATGCGGTAGCCGCGGACGGAGCGGCTGATCAGTCCCTCCTGCTCCAACCGGCTCAGGGCCTCACGCACCGGAGTCCGGGACACGCCATATGCGGCAGTGAGCGCACTCTCGGTCAGGGGTTCAGCGGTAGAGAAGCGGCCTGCCAACAGATCTGCACGAAATGCGCTGTGAAATGGCGCCCGTTGCATTCGTCCTCCAAGTTCGCGTTCCATCGAGAATACGTTTTCGGCCGTTCTGTATACAGAAAATACTCACGCTGATGTGAAGGCATACGGCTGTTGCGCCTCCCGTCCATACTTATTGCCGTCGCGGTCCCGCGCGACGGCATGAAGGAGACGTATGAGCACCCCGACCACCATTGATCGCCTTGTACTGCGCTGGCGCGTCGTCGACATCGTCGTCGCGAGTGTGCTCGCAACTGCGGCAGGGCTGATCTTCGTGCTGTGGAACATCGCATCCAATCCGGTCAGCGCACCGCTCGGCGCCGTGCTCCCCGGGCTGCAGGCACTGCTCGGCGGCGGGTGGTTGTTCGCCGGTGTGCTCACCGCCTTGGTCATCCGTAAACCCGGCGCAGCCATCTACGGCGAGCTGGTCGCGGCCTCGGTCTCGGCGCTGGTGGGCAACCAGTGGGGTGTGCTTACCCTCGAATCCGGCCTGGTCCAGGGGCTGGGCGCGGAACTGGTCTTCGCGGTGTTCCTGTACCGGCGGTGGGGGCTGCCCACCGCCGTGCTCTCCGGAGCGGTTGCCGGGGTCGCCATGGCCATCAACGACCTGGTCCTGTGGTACCCGGGTTCGGCGACCGGCTTCGCCGCGGTTTATGTGGTCTCGGCGATTGTCTCGGGCGCTGTACTTGCCGGTCTCCTGTCCTGGGTCGTGGTGAGAAATCTGGCAAGGACAGGAGTCCTCAGCCGCTTCGCGTCGGGACGTCTGGAACCGAGCCTCGCGTCATGAGCGTCCTACGCGAACACGCGCGGGCGTCGACGGATACGGCGCACGCCGTCGGCGCTGCCGTCACCGCGCGTGGCTGGGGCTGGCAGCACGCGACGCGCGCGAATTGGGCTGTGCGCGATCTCGATTTGTCCATAGCGCCCGGCGAGCGGGTGTTGCTCCTCGGCCCCTCGGGCGCAGGGAAATCCACACTGCTGCACGGCATTGCCGGACTGCTCGGCGGCGCCGAGGAAGGCCGTCAAGCTGGACACCTGCACGTCGACGGTGCGCCGCCGGCCGAACGCCGGTCCCGCATCGGGATGGTGCTGCAGGACCCCGATTCCCAGGTGATCCTGTCCCGGGTCGGAGACGACGTGGCCTTCGGGATGGAGAACCTCGGGGTTCCGCGCGATCAGATTTGGCCCCGGGTCCGGCAGGCGCTCGATTCGGTTGGGCTGAATGTGCCGCTCTCCCACAACACTTCGAAGTTGTCCGGCGGGCAGAAGCAGCGCCTTGCGCTGGCGGGTGTGGTCGCCATGCAGCCGGGTCTGATCTTGCTCGACGAACCTACTGCCAACCTCGACCCCGCTGGCGTCACCGAGGTCCGCGACGCGATCGTCGAATCCACGCGCCAGACGGGCGCGACGCTCATCGTCATCGAGCACCGCACCGACGTGTGGCTGCCGGTCATCGACCGGGTGATCGTCCTGGGTGCCGACGGCACGGTGATCGCCGACGGCACACCTGACGACACGATCCGACGCGAACACGACTACCTGGTCCGGTCCGGTGTCTGGGTACCGGACACCCCGCTGCCCCAAATCCGTAGGCGCCGCAGCGAAGATGACGGTGTCCTCCTTCGCGCGTCCGACCTGGCGCTGGGGCATCGGGGCAATGCCCCGATGCACACCGGGCTGGATTTCGAGATCCGGCGCGGACGGACCACCGTCGTCACCGGCCCCAACGGAGCCGGCAAGTCGACGCTGGCGCTGACGCTCGGCGGGCTGCTCCGGCCACCGGCGGGGCGGCTCTCGGCCGACGCCATACTCCCTCCCCCGCGGTCGCGGCCCGACCCCATCCGGTGGCGGTCGAAGGAGTTGCTCACCCGAATCGGCAGCGTCTTCCAGGACCCCGAGCATCAGTTCCTCACCGGCACCGTCCGGGACGAACTATCTCTAGGTCCGAAGGCGCTCAAGCGTGGCGGTGCCGAAATCAATGCCCGCACAGATGAATTGCTTCAACGGCTGCGCTTGCAGCACGTCGCCGACGCGAATCCGTACACCCTCTCCGGTGGCGAGAAGCGTCGGCTGTCGGTAGCGACCGTGCTGGCCACGGGACCGGCAGTGATGGTCCTGGACGAGCCGACGTTCGGGCAGGACCGCCGGACCTGGGAGGAACTGATCCGGCTGCTGGCCGACATCGCCGACGCAGGGACCGCAATCGTGGCCGTCACTCATGACCTCGATTTCACCGGCCTACTCGCCGATACCCGCATCGAACTGCCCGCGTGGCAAACCGCAACGGAGACAACACCATGACCACCGTGGATGTCCTCGGCGTGCGCCCGGCCAATCCCGTCGCGCGGCTGCTCACCGCCCTCCTCATCGCGGGTGGACTGGTGCTGTCCGTCGACTGGGTATCGGCATTGACCGCGCTGGCGCTCGAGCTGGTCCTGTTCTTTGCAGTCGGTGCCCGGTTGCGGCCGGTTCTCACCCGCGGTGCGGTGATCGCCGTCGCGGCGGCGCTGACGGCGGTCACCATCCTGCTCTACGGCCAGCCCAGCGGCACCGTGCACTGGCACTTCCTGCTCATCACCGTCAGTGACGGGTCGATTGCCTTGGCGCTGGCCACTTTTCTGCGAGTACTCGCGATCGCGCTGCCGTCGGTGATCCTGTTCGCCGATGTCGATCCGACCGAGTTGGCCGACGGGCTGGGACAGGTGCTGAAACTGCCGGCCCGGTTCGTGCTCGGCGCGCTGGCCGGCTTGCGTCTGGTCGGATTGCTGCGCGAGGACTGGCAGTACCTCGGATATGCCCGCCGAGCCAGGGGCGTCGCCGATCACGGACGGCTGCGCCGCGTCGCCGGACAGTCGTTCGCGCTGTTGGTCTTTGCGGTACGACGGGGGTCCAAACTCGCCACGGCGATGGAAGCGCGCGGGTTCGGCGCTCACCCCAGCCGGACCTGGGCTCGTCCTTCGCCTTTCGCTGGCCGTGAGTTCGCCCTTGTCACAGCGGGATTCGTGATTATCACTGTGTCGATCGCCACGTCCGTCGCGGCCGGATCATGGAACTTCATTGGTACTCAATGACATTGTGAGTCGACTCGAGTCGGACGGCGCGACGACCGTGTTGATCGACGGCCGTTCAGGATCAGGGAAGTCGACGCTTGCGACGCACTTGCACGACGCCTGGGCTGGCAGCGTGGTGGTCCGTCTCGATGACATCTACCCGGGGTGGGACGGATTGTTCTGGGCCGCCGACCATTTGCACCAATCACTGCTGGCGCCCCGCGCCGCCGGAGAATTCGGACGCTGGCGGAGTTGGGACTGGGCCGGTGATGCGCCGGGCGAATGGCACCGCGTCGAGTTCCGACAGCGCCTGATCATCGAAGGCATTGGGGCGCTTACGCCGGCCGGGCGGGCACTGGCTGATCTGAGCATCTGGGTCGACGCCGACGACGAGGCCCGAAAGCGCCGGGCACTACGCCGTGACGGCGATCTGTACCGACCGCACTGGGAGCGCTGGGCGGCCCAGGAAGAGGATTTCGTCGCCCGCTACCGGCCGAAGGAGTGCGCCGACCTGATCGCCGTGGCGACCCCGACCGGATTCGAATTCACCGCTTCGCAAAGGACCTCATGACAACCTCAATCTCGTTGGCACTGGAGTACTTTCATCCGTGGCCGAACTCGGCCGGGTTCTATCTCGCCAGGCACCACGGCTGGTACGCCGACGCGGGAATCGACCTGCAGATCCGGACAGTGGACCCCGGCATCGGCGACAGCCTCGAACACCTCGGACGCAGCCTGGTGGATCTCGCGGTGTTCCCGACCAACCGGCTGCTGGTGCGCGCCGAACGCGGCGAGCCACTCAAGGCGATCGCCGCGGTCAACCAGCGCGGGCTGGAGACCATTCGCACGCTCGCCAGCAGCGGGATCGGCAGCTTGGCTGAGTTGACCGGCAAGCGGGTGGCGCTCAATCCGACGCCGCGCGGCGTGGCGATCGTGCGCGACCTGGTCGCCGGAGCGGGCGGTGATCCCGATGCCGTCACCCTGGTCGACGTCGGTGCGCGTGAGCTGACCAGCGACGAACTGGCCGCCGGCGCGGCCGACGCCACCTTCGGTTCCTATTGGGCGTGGGACATCTTGCTCAGCGAGCACCCGGACCGCCCCGAACGGGTGTGGCGGGTCGACGAGGAGCTGCCGTTCGGTTACCACAGCTACCTGCTTGGGGCCCACACCGATCTGATCGATCGAAACCCGTTGCTGCTGGCCGAATTCCAGGCGATCAGCGAACGCGGTTTCCGCTACGCGGCGCAGCATCCCGACGAGACGGTCGAAGTGCTGAGCAATGTCATGCCGTACTTCCCAGCGGACGTCATCGCCCGCTCGCTCGACGCGATCTCCGGCACCTGGTTCTACGAGAATGACTGGGGCGCAATCCGTCCCGAGCTCGTCGAGCCGTACGCGCACTGGCTCGCCGGACACGGAATCCTCACCGCGCCCGAACGGTGGCGTGCGGCGTTCGCGAATACCGCTGTCGTCACGGCGAATCAGGCACTGTGAACCCCGGACCATTCATCGGCGCGGCCGAACTCTTCGCGGCGCTAGGCGGCGACACCGCTCCAGTGATCCTCGACGCCAGCCTGGTGCTGCACCGCCCACAGTTCGACGGCGACTTCCGCACGGACAGTGGGCGTAGCGCCTGGGAAGCCGCGCACCTACACGGCGCCATCCACGTGCAGGTCGACACCGATCTCTCGATCCCCGCCGCGACCCACAATCACCATCCGCCACCACAGGACCTCGCTGATCGCCTCGCCCGGTTCGGTATCGACGCCGACACCCCGACAGTCGTGTACGACAGCACCGGCGGTTTCTGGGCGGCCAGGACGTGGTACCTCCTGCGCTGGATCGGGATTCCGGTGTGGGTGCTCGACGGCGGCCTGGACGCGTGGCGTGCCGCCGGACTGCCGGTGGAATCCGGTCCCGCGCAGGCCCGGCCGGTCGCATCGTGGTCAGCGCGTCCGGTACGCGAGGCCTGGATCGAACTCGACGAGTTGCGTGAAACCGAGTGTGGTGCAGGCAATTTGGTGTGTGCACTGTCGCTGCCGGCGTTCTCGGGCACGGAACCGACACGGTACACCCGCCGCGGGCACATCCCCGGCAGTGTCAACGTGCCGGCCCGCGAACTCTTCGACGACCGTGGCCTCGTACGTCCGCCCGCCGAAATCCGAGAGCGCTACCGGGACACCGGAACTGACCTCGGCCGCGAGGTGCTGCTTTATTGCGGCGGCGGTATCTCGGCGACGGTCAACGCACTCGCCCTCGTCTCTGCCGGTGTCGAAACGATCCGCATCTACGACGGTTCCTTGGAGGAATGGAGCGCCGACCCGACACTGCCCCTGCACACCAGTTAGCCCTTCCTGATCGTGTTTGAGGCCTACGAATCGCGTCAGGTGGCGTGCGCCATCCGTGCTGCGCGGCTGATCGTCTCCACGACAAGCAAGAACGTCGGCGCCGCCGGATCGACGATCGACACATGGTCGGCGCCGTCGAGCAGGACCATATTCGCGTCTCCACCGATTGCCTTGGCTGCCTTCACATAACTGTCGGACACCACCGACGGAACGACATGGTCGTTTGTGCCGACCATGGCAATGGTGGGCGTCTGGCGTCGGTTTGGGGCGAACTATATTGCGAATGTGAAAGATTGGGCGATGTCACAGAACGACTGTGCAGCATGTGAAGCCTCATCCGTGAGAGGCAGAACCGCCCACTATCGCAAGGTTCATGCCACGTCCGGTGGTACCGATAGTGTCGTCCCCATCGGGCTGTCGGCCGTGTTGGCGTACTGCGCTAGAACGGTACGGTGATGCATGAATGCCCCCGGTACGGCAGCCAATCATCACATCACCCAACGACCTGAGCTCCGTACTTCCAACCGACATGCCAGCCAGCAGGGCGAGGGAGCAACCAAATCAACCGTGAGTCCGCGCGGCCGATTCGTGTGAAAACACGGCGCGCTCGCGCGAATCACCCAGTCCGACAGCAAAATTGATACCCAGGGGCATCAGCACCTCACGCACTGGGTCGTTGTTGGCGGCGAAGGTATCGGCCAGTTCGAGGGTGATGAAGCCATGGACAAGGCTCCACAACTGAGCCGCCACGAGAGTGGGATCGTCTTGGTGTCTAACCCGGCCGGATTCAACAAGGCGTTGGCACGCGTTCAGGATATGTGTGTACGCGCTCCCGAAGGCTGGCGTCGCCGCCCCGGGCCGGCTTTCGCATGTCAGCGGCCGGTAGGTCGCGCGGGTTGAAAGCCCGAACATCAAGTCGTACAAGTGCGGGCTGCCGTGGGCGACGCGTCGGCACGTCAACGCCAACGTGGCTAGGTCGGCAACAGGATCGTCAGTGACGGGAACATCGGCGAACGCCGTGCCGAGGGTATTGAATCCGTGTTCGATGACGGCACGAGTCAGTTCGGGGACACCGCCGAAGTGGCTGTAAACGGCCATGGTTGATAGGCCGGCCTCTGCAGCTACGGCACGGACCTTGATTGCAGACGGGCCATGCACAGCGAGTAGTCGCGCAGTGGCCACAACCAGACGCTCCCTCGCGTCACCACCCCTTGGCATATCGTCTGCGCTCGCCATGGTGCCGGTACCTCCTTTTCGCTGCTAGCGATCCACTTTTACGGACCCTTGTCATCAGTATAACTTCGTTATAGTATGCGATAACTTCGTTATAGACACAGACCCGGGAGGTCCCCGATGGCACATCAGCAGCAACAAGGCGAACTCGTAATCGAAGACCGCGGCAGCGTTTTGGTTGTGCGCGTCGACGGCGGGCCGCACAGCTTGTTCGGCGTTCAGATCGCCGATCAACTGGAGGCGTTGGTCAACCGAGTCGACCGCGACCCCGGGGTCCACGCGGTGGTCTTCACCGGTGCACGCCCGGGCCGGTTCGTCAGTCACGCTGACGTGCGCTGGCTGCAAGCCGAGGGCGCCGCGGTTCCGGAACTGAGCCGGCGTAGCGCTTCAGCGGCCTTACGCCTAGCCCGTGGCGTCGACAGCATCCGAATCCCCGACGAGGTTCTCAACAAGACACCACTGGGGGGTGTCGCCCAACTTGACCGCCTGCACGCGACGTTCCTCAAGATGAACGCCAGCGGCGTGATTTTCATTGCGGCGCTTAATGGTTCGGCACTTGGACTGGGTGCGGAGTTCGCGTGGGCGTGCGACCTTCGTGTCATGGCCGACGGTGACTTCTTCATCGGACAGCCCGAAGTCCTGCTCGGAATCATGCCCGGCGGTGGTGGTAGCCAGCGCCTGCCCCGCCTGATCGGCACCCACCGGGCATTGGTCGCGATCTTGGAAGGTAAACCGTTCACACCCGCGCAGGCACTGGCCAATGGGGCCGTCGACGACGTGGTGACACCCGAGAATGTCGTCACCCGGGCTGCCGAACTCGCCGAATACTTCGGTCAGCGGACCAAGGGATCGGTGCAGGCGATCAAGAGGTCGGTGTACTTCGGTGGCTCGATGTCGTTGTCGGAGGGATTGCACATCGAGCGCACCGAGTTCCTCGGCACCGATCAGTCCCAAGTCGGCCAGCAGCTGATGCTGCAGTACCTGGCCGACATCGACTCCACCGGCGAGCTGCCGCTGTACAACCCCGATATCTACGCCGAAGCGCTGGCATCGGGACGGGTTCCCCAGGTCGGCACCGCCAACGCGGCGGTGAGCAAGTGATGGCCTCCGCACAGCCTTTCATCCGGCATGACGTCTCGTTCGGCTCTGGTGTAGATACCTGCGCCGCATGGCTTTACCTGCCGACCGGGGTCACCTCGCCGCCAGTGGTAATTCTGGGGCACGGGCTCGGGGCAACGCGCGAGATGCGCCTGGACGCTTTCGCCGAGCGGTTCGCGGCGGCCGGCATCGCCGCGTTGGCCTTCACCCATCGGCACTTCGGCGACAGCAGCGGCGAACCCCGTCAGCTGCTGTCGATCCGCCGTCAGTTGGCCGACTGGGATGCCGCCATCGCTTACGTGAAGAGTCGGCGTGATGTCGACGCCACACGCATCGCGGTGTGGGGTAGCTCGTTCGGTGGCGGGCACTCGATCACGGTCGCTTCGCGCCACCCGGAGCTGAAAGCAGCTGTCGCGCAATGCCCGTTCACCGATGGGCTGGCCTCGGCGCTGGCACTGGGACCGGCGGCGACACTAAAAGTGCTGCCGCACGTGGCCAGAGACTACGTCGCGATGATCCGTCGTGGAGCGCCGGCCACGATCCCCCTGGCCGGTGCCCCCGGATCACTGGCATTGATGAACGCCCCCGACGCCCTGCCCGGCTACCAAGCCCTACTGCCCGCAGACACAACCTTCCGCAACGAAGTCGCCGCGCGCGTCGCCCCCACCATCATGGCCTACCGCCCCGGACGCGCTGCCAAGAAAATCCAGTATCCAATCCTGTTCTGCATCAGCGACACCGACACGGTGACCCCACCAGAAGAAACCGAGCGATACGCACTCACCGCACCACTGGGTGAGATCAAGCACTACGACGCCGGCCATTTCGAGTTCTATCTCGGTGACGCGTTCGAAAAGCTGGTATCTGACCAGACCGACTTCCTCACCCGCCACCTGCAACCAACAAGGCCGGAGTCGTGACCGACGAGCTGGGCGGACGCCTACCACTGGCAGACCCGACAACCTTGAACCCCGAGCAGCGAGCGGTCTTCGATCGCATGATGACCCGCATTGTGCCGTGGGCCGAAGACGCCGGATTCCAGATTACAGCCCGAGATGGCCGGCTCATTGGACCGTTCAACGCGGCCCTGCTCAATCCTGCTGTCACGGAACGACTGTTGGACGTGCACGTCGCCGAGCGAGCCCATACCTCGCTGAACACGCGTGTGCGCGAAGTCGTGATTCTCGCGGTCGGCGCTGTGTGGCAAGCAGAGTACGAGCTCTACGCGCACACGGCGCTGGCCCGGGCGGCAGGCCTATCCGCCTACGCCTGCGCGGTGATAGCCGCCGGCGGGGAACCCGACGAGTTGACCGAGCACGAATCGATCGCGCTGCAACTCACTCGCGAGCTGTCGTCCCGTCACAACGTTGGCGAACAGCTCTATCAGCGGGCCGAGGACGCCTTCGGGCCACACGGACTGATCGACATCGCCTTCCTCATCGGCCTGTACCACTCGGTGTGCACGACCCTGACCCTGTTCGCGGTACCGCCACCCCAACCGCAAGGACACCCATGAACCTCAGCTCATTGCCGGACCGTCGCGCACAGTCTGACCCGCACGGACCGGCCGTCTCTGACGGACGCCACAACCTGACCAATGCACAGCTACTGGACCGCGTCCGGGGTGCCGCAGACCAGCTGCGCCACTTGGGTATCGGCGTCGGGGACGTTGTCGCCGTCAAACTACCTAATCGCATCGAATTCGTCATCGCGCTGTTCGCGGCCTGGCGACTGGGTGCCGCGCTCACCCCGATCAACCCGAGCCTGACCGACACCGAGGTCGACCGGCAACTCGACGACTCCGGAGCCCGCGTCCTGCTGACGGACCAGGACCCAAGCACCACGGGCGACGTCTTCACACTGCTGGTCGGTGATCTACCGGCCCAGCCACGCGGCAACAGCGCACCGCCACATGAAGATTCATCGGCGTTGGCGTTACTTATCTACACCAGCGGCACCACCGGAACACCGAAAGGGGTCATGCTCGACCACGCCAATTTGAACGCGATGGCCGACATGGGGCTGCACGCGCTGCAGGTCGGTCCGTCCGATCGCAGCCTGCTCATTCTTCCGCTGTTTCACGTCAACGGCATCGTGGTCAGCGTGGTCACTCCGCTGCTGGCAGGGGCCAGCGTGGTCATTGCCGACCGATTCCACCCCAGTACCTTTTTCGAGATCGTTGAGCGTGAGCGGCCCACCTTCTTCAGCGCGGTGCCAACCATCTACACGCTGCTGGCCGCCCAACCGGACGACGTGCGCCCGGACACCTCCTCGGTGCGGTTCGCGATCTGCGGCGCCGCACCAGCTTCCGCGGACCTGCTGACCCGCTTCGAAACCCGCTTCGGTTTTCCGCTGGTTGAGGGCTACGGACTGTCAGAGGGAACGTGCGCCTCCACCATCAACCCCATCGCTGGCGAGCGCCGGGCCGGTACTGTCGGGAAACCCTTTCCGGGCCAACATATCCGGATCATCGACCCCACCGGTGGTGACGTACCGTCAGGCGTCGACGGTGAAGTTCTGATCGCCGGGCCCAACGTGATGCGCGGGTATCTGGGCCGCCCTGACGACACCGCACGCACCGTCATCGACGGCTGGCTGCACACCGGCGACATCGGGCATCTGGACACCGACGGCTACTTGACCCTGGCCGGGCGCTCCAAAGACATGATCATCCGCGGCGGAGAAAACATCTACCCCACCGAAATTGAGGACATCCTGGTCAGCGACCCCACCGTGCTGGAGGCCGCCGTAATCGGAGCACCCAACGAGAAATGGGGCGAAATCGTCGTGGCATACGTGCAGCCACGACCGGCCACAACGATCGATCCCGCAGCGCTGCAAGACCTGTGCGCAACCAAGCTCGCCCGCTACAAACGGCCCGCCGCGATCATCGTCGTGGACGCCATCCCGAAAAACCCGGTCGGCAAGACCGACAAGAAATCGCTACGCGCCTCCCACCCAGCGCCGGCACCCACGACCAGCAGTGAGGAAACCCGATGAAGGCGTTCGCGCTCACGCGCTACAGCAAAACCGGCGGCGTCGCCGAAATCGACATCCCCGTACCGCCGCTGCGCGACGGTGACGTCCTGGTCCAGGTGTACGCCACGAGCATCAACCCGCTGGATTTGAAAATCCAGCATGGGGAACTCAAACCCCTACTGCCGTACAAGCTTCCGCTGGTCTTGGGCAACGACGTGGCCGGCGTCGTGGTGCAGACAGGGCCCGGAGTTCACCGATTCAAGCCCGGCGACCACGTGTACGCCAAACCGAGCCAAGACCGGATCGGCACCTTCGCCGAATACATCGCCATCAGCGAGAGCGACGTGGCGTTGAAACCGGACGAGCTCACGATGGAGGAAGCCGCATCGCTACCCCTGGTCGCTCTGACCGCCTGGCAATCCCTCGTAGAAGCGGCCGGACTGCAGCCCGGGCAGACGGTGTTGATCCACGCCGGCTCGGGAGGTCTGGGAACGGTCGCCATCCAGCTCGCCAAGCATCTCGGTGCCACCGTCGCCACCACCACAAGCTCCACCAACATCGGCTGGGTGAAAGACCTGGGCGCCGACATCGTCATCGACTACAAGACGCAGGATTTCTCGACCATCCTGCGTGACATCGACGTCGTCCTGGACACCCAAGGCGGCGACACCCTCAACAAGTCGCTGCTGGTGCTCAAATCCGGCGGCAAAGTCATCTCGGTCGCGGGGCCACCCGAACCGGCATTCGCCCGGGATTTCGGCGCGAATTGGTTTCTGGTACAGGCGATACGCGCACTAAGCCTGGGCATCCGACGCAAAGCCAAGCGCCGTGGAGTGACCTACTCGTTCCTGTTCATGACAGCCAGCGGGGACCAACTGCGCGAGATCAGGACCCTCGTCGACACCGGCGTGATCCGCCCGGTCATCGATCGCGTGTTCCCGTTCGCGTCGACACTGGACGCGCTCGCCTACGTCGGAACCGGCCGCGCCAAAGGCAAAGTCGTTGTGAGCGTGGCAACCCCCACTCCATGACATCGACATTCGACTACGACTGGCTGGTCATCGGATCAGGATTCGGCGGAAGCGTCTCAGCACTGCGCCTGTCCGAAAAGGGTTATCGCGTGGGCGTGCTCGAACGCGGCCGGCGCTACTCCCCCGAGGATCTGCCTCGCTCAGCCTGGGACGCGCGCAAATACTTGTGGGCGCCCAAGCTGGGCGCGCGGGGCATCATGCGCACCGCGATGTTCCGGCACATTTTCTTCCCTTCACAGAGCGGCGTCGGAGGCGGCAGCCTGGTCTATGGCGGCGTGCTGTACCGAGCCAAGATGGAATTCTTCGACGCCACCCAATGGCGGGCACTGGGCAGCTGGGAAGAACTGCTGCGCCCGCACTACGACACCGCCGAACACATGCTCGGCGCGGCCCCAGTGCCATTCGATTCCGTTCACCAGCAATGGATTCGAGACATGGGACAACATTTCGGCACCGAAGAAACCGTAAGCCGAGCACCCACCGGAGTGTTCTTCGGCGAGCCCGGTAAGACGGTCAGCGACCCCTATTTCGGTGGCGAAGGCCCCGACCGCACCGGCTGCACCCGCTGCGGCGCCTGCATGGTCGGCTGCCGCATCGGGGCCGTGAACTCCCTCACGAAAAACTACCTGTGGTTCGCCGAGCGAAACGGCGTCCAGATCCTCGCCGAGCACCAGGTCCTCAATGTGAGGCCCCTCGGCGCCGCGGACGGCACCGACGGCTACCGCATCACCACCGAGCAACCCGGCCCCGGATACAGGCGTGCCCGCCACAGCTTCACCACCCGCGGCGTGATCTTCGCCGCCGGGGCATTGGGCACCAATGAGCTTCTGGCCAACTGTAAACACGGCGGCTCGCTGCCACACATCAGCGATCGACTGGGTGAGCTGGTACGGACCAACAGTGAGTCCGTACTGACGGTATTGCTGCCCGAGGACCACGGAAGCTGGCGTGACGTCACCGCCAGCAGCAGCGTGCATGTCGACGCGGACACCCACATCGAACTGCTCACCTACGGCGCCAACGCCAACATGCTGAGCATGCTCTACACGGTCCTCGTTGGCGACGGAACTCGCCTCACCCGGCCACTGAAGTGGCTGGCCGCGATCGCACGGCACCCCGGGCGATGGCTCAGAACGCTATGGCCGGTGGGCTGGAGCCGCCGCATGGTGATGCTGCTGGTGATGCAATCGCGCGACAATGCCATCACGTTCCGTGCGGCAAAACGCCGCCTTGGCCACGGTTACCGACTCTCCACTAGGCAGAACACCGACAATCCGATTCCCACCTACATCGACAAGGCCAACCAGGCAGCGCGCTGGCTCGCCGATCGGACTGGAGGCATCGCGCAAAGCAATGTTCTTGAGGCACTTGCCAATATCCCGTCCACCGCGCACCTACTTGGCGGCGCAGTCATCGGTGCTGATGCCGCCAGCGGCGTCATCGGCAAAGACCTGCATGTCTTCGGTTACCGCAACATGCTGGTGTGCGACGGCTCCGCGATGCCTGCCAACCCGGGAGTCAATCCCGCGCTGACCATCACCGCACTCGCCGAATACGCCATGACCACGATCCCCTCATCGCCGACCCGTCAATCCCGCTGCGAGTGAGCCACACGTCACCTCGTCGGCATCGGCTATGCGTGCTACGGTCGACGCTATAAGTATACCGATCGGTCTACCTCTGGAGATGTCATGGACAATGAGCACTCGTCACGCCAGGAAGCTGGCGTACCCAAACATTTAGTCGGCGCAGGGACGCGCTACCGCGACGCGCCGACTAAATCAGTCGTGGTCGGCGAGACCCGGTTCGCCTATCGGGAACTGGGTACCGGCGCAGGTGTACCCGTGATTTTCCTCAATCACCTTGCCGCCAACCTCGATAACTGGGACCCGCGCGTTGTCGATGGCATTGCGGCACAACACCGGGTGGTCACCTTTGACGCTCGCGGTGTCGGGGCTACCGGAGGCAAAACACCGGGCACGATCGAAGCGATGGCGCACGATGCTGTCGCATTCATCCGGGCCCTTGGCTTCGACCAGGTCGACCTGCTGGGACTGTCGATGGGTGGCTTCATCGCACAGGTGATTGCCCTAGAAGAACCCACGCTCGTACGGCGGGTCATCCTCGCTGGAACGGGGCCCGCAGGAGGCGAAGGCATCATCGACGTCACTCGACTGACCTACCTGGACACACTCAGGGCGCTCGTTGCTTTTAAAGACCCCAAGGAGTATCTGTTCTTCACCCGAACGGCCAACGGCAAGGCGCAGGCCAAAGCGTTCGTGAAGCGACTGAAAGAGCGCGTCACAGACCGAGACAAGGCCATCTCGGTACGCGCATTCCTCAAGCAGCTCACAGCGATTCATGCATGGGCGCTGCAGGATCCGGCTGACCTGTCACGTATTCCGCATGCGGTGCTGGTCGCCAACGGCGAGGAGGACCGGATGGTCCCCACCAGCAACTCCTACGACCTCACGCGGCGCATTCCTAACTCGACGCTGCGCATCTACCCCGATGCCGGACACGGCGGCATTTTCCAATTCCACGAACGGTTTGTCACCGAAGCACTCGATTTTCTGCGGCCATAGACCCAGTTCAATTGCATTGCACTTGAGGCTTTTTCACACAGAATAAGGAATGTCATGACAACTCTTGCGAACCGCGCGGTACTGGTCACCGGAGCCAACCGCGGTATGGGGCGTGAATACGTTCATCAATTGCTCAATCGGGGCGCGAGCACGGTATACGCGGCCGCTCGCGACCCCCGAACCATCAATACCGACGATGCCCGGGTGGTCCCGCTGCAGCTCGACGTAACCGACGCCGCGTCCATCGCTGCGGCAGTTGAGGCCGCCGCGGACGTCTCGGTGCTGATCAACAATGCCGGCATCGCACGCGGGGCCTCCGTGCTTGACCGCGACACGTCCGCACTGCGCGCGGAATTGGAGACCAACCTGTTCGGCCCGCTTTCCATGGCCTCTGCCTTCGCCGATCAGATCGCCCACCAGTCTGGGGCCATCGTCAATGTCGCCTCGGTCCTGGCGTGGGCGCCTTTCGGCGCCAGCTACAGCGTATCCAAAGCGGCGTTGTGGAGTGCAACCGACTCCATGCGTCTTGAACTGACGCCGCGCGGAGTGTAGGTAGTCGGTGTCTATGTCGGACTCGTCGACACGGACATGGGGTCGTTCGCCGACGGTCCTAAATCAGCGCCCGCCGAGGTGGTCCGCCAGGTTCTCGACGGTGTCGAGTCTGGCGCTGACGAAGTTCTCGCGGATGAATTCACCCGGCAGATCAGAGCACAGCTCGGCAAATTGATTCACGAACGATGAGCCGCCGGTGTCGCGAGGTGTTCATTGCCACCTAGAACATCGTTATAGACTCGGTGCCATCAGGCCCCTCGTACGTGGCTCGATAGGGAGGTGGGCGGCACAGATGGCCAAGGCGAATGGCACTGCGACGCCACGGCTGGATCGCGAACAAGCGGTCGCACAACTGGTTTCGGCAACCATTGCGTTGCTCGCTGACAAAGGACCGGGCGAAATCAAGGCCCGATCGGTCGCCGAGGCCGCGGGTCTATCGACGATCGCGGTCTATCACCATCTAGGCGGTCTGCCCGAGCTCCTGGAGGCGGTGACCGAACAAGGGTTCAAGGAGTTGGGCAGTGCGTTCCGCGCTGCGCCGGACAACGCGGATCCCGTCACCGCATTGTTCTCGATGGCCCTGGCATCACGACTATTCGCCCAGGCCAATCCGCACCTGTACGACCTGATGTTCGGCCTCTCGACGCGCGGCAGCTATCGGCCGTTAGGCAAGCCCGCAACCTCCAGTGGCGGCAGGGCGAGCAATTTTCAGATGGCCTACTTGCACCTAGTCGATGGGTGCGGTCGCCTCGTGGCCAGCGAACGTGTCCGCTCTGACGAGACTCCCGAGATGATCGCACCGCAATTGTGGAGTGCCGTCCACGGATTCGTCGCACTCGAACTTGGCGGTCACCTGGCGCAATTCGACGATCCCGTTAAGCAGGTTCTGCAGCCGATGATGGTCAACGTGGTCGTGGGGTTGGGAGATGAGCGCAAGGCCGCGGTTGCTTCTCATGACGCGGCTATCGAAGCGATGCGCTGATCGCTGCCGCGCCGGCCTCAACTCTTAATGGCTCCGCCGTGCAGTGCGCGGCGCGGGGCGGTGCCCGGCCACTAGTTCCTCCATGTGGTGCGCGACCTGCTCCAAAGCTGTCGTTGACCGCGTGGCGCGCGAGAGCACGACCGCGCCCTCGATCGCGGCAACGATGGTCGTCGATAGTGATTGTGCGACATCGGATTTGATGCCATCTAAGGACAACCGCGCGGCGATCAGTTGCACCCAGTCGCCAAACACGGTGGCCGCAGCGTCAGCGGCCTCCGATGCTTCGTCGCGACCGCTGACCGCCGCGACAATGGGGCAGCCGCCCTCGAAATTCGACTCAACCAGATACTCGGCCCAAATCTTGCTGAACGCTGCGACCGGATCAGGCTCCAACAGGTAGTCGCGCAAGAGTGCCGCCAACTCGTCTCCGGCCGAACGTGTTGCCGCGGCGACAAGTTCGGCCTTCCCGCCGGGAAAATTGACGTAGATCGAGCGCCGCGTGACGCCACTGGCGTCGACGATCCCGGCGATACCCGTACCGGCGACGCCGTGACGCTGCATCAACTCTGCCGTCGAGGCAATCAAACGTGCGCGTACCTGCATGCCTTGAAATATACCATTCGGTCTACTACTGTCGACACGAGTAGACCGATCGATATACCTTGCGCAGGTCGGGCCAAGCTGCTGCGTCGCACACAAATCTCCCATGATCACCGAGAGGACCACTCCATGACCTCGTTGCACGACCCGCTGAACCTGCCCTGCGGCCTAGTACTGCCCAACCGAATCATGAAGGCCGCCTTGAGTGAAGGACTCGGCGACAAGCGCAACGCCCCCGATGAGCGCCTGGAGCGGCTGTACACCGCCTGGAGCCAAGGCGGATACGGACTGGTTGTCACCGGCAATGTCATGGTCGATCGCACCCAACTCGGCGAACCGGGCAACGTCGTCATCGAGGACGAGGACCACCTGGACGCGTTGTCACGCTGGGCAAAGACGACCAAGGACGCCGGCGTCCCGATATTCGCCCAAATCAATCACCCTGGCCGCCAATCCAATCCGCTCGCCCTGGGCCATGTTCCCGTCGCCCCTAGTGCGGTTCCCCTCAACTTTCCTGGCGCCGTCACACCACGCGAGCTGACCGCCAGGGAGATCGAGAACATCATCACCCGTTTCGCGACGGCCGCAGCGGTGTGCGAGACGGCGGGCTTCGATGGAGTCGAGATTCACGGCGCCCATGGATATCTAGTGGCACAGTTTCTGTCGCCATTGTCGAATCAGCGCACTGACGAGTGGGGCGGCGATTCGCAGCGGCGCATGCGGTTCCTGATCGAAGTCATCCGCAGCATTCGCGCCAGGGTTTCACCGAGTTTCGCCGTCGCGCTCAAACTCAACTCAGCGGACTTCCAGCGCGGCGGTTTCAACGAAGACGAATCCCGCGGAGTCCTGGCCGCAGTGGCTTCCGAAGGCCTTGACCTCATCGAAGTCAGCGGCGGAAGTTACGAGCAGCCCGCGATGATGGGTACGGCTGCCGCAAGCACGCGGGCACGGGAAGCCTACTTCCTGGAATACGCGCGGACCGTGCGTGATCTGATCGGCGACATCCCGCTGGCTGTTACCGGCGGATTCCGTTCCCGCACCGCGATGCTCAAAGCTGTGGCCAGCGGCGAATGCGACGTCATCGGCCTCGGCCGGCCCACCGCGACCACCACCGACGCCGCCGAAGCGATCCTGTCCGGGCGTACTGAGAGGCTGACCGCCCACAACATTCGCTACGGGATGCCGCCAGTCGTCGGTAAGGTCGTCGACCTCAAGTCGTTGGACGGGCTGCTCGACCTCAGCTGGCACACCGATCAACTGCACCGGCTCGGCGCTGGTCTGCAGCCTGACATCAAGCGTGGCCGGATCGCCACCACCGTGGCCATGGTGCGTCGCAACGGCCGTGCATCCTTCGGACGCAAGCGCGGAGCCTGAACCATGGCAACGACACCGGTCAATAAAACTGATGTACCACAGCGTTATTCGCTAGCTGACAAAGTCGTGCTGATCACCGGGGCCGGGCGCGGCCTGGGTGCAGCCACCGCTGCGGTACTGGCCCGCCGCGGCGCCCGAGTAGCACTGGCCGACATTGATCTGTCGTCAGCGCAACAACTGACAACGACCCTTCCCGCCGGTAGCACATTCCCGGTGACCTGCGATGTGACCGACATCGACTCCGTACGTGAGGCCGTGCACCGCACCGAAGATCGATTCGGGCGCCTCGATGTTGCGATCGCCAACGCAGGGATACTCGGACATGGCGGCACATTCAGAACACTCACGCCCGACGAGGTCGGCCGAGTCATGTCGGTCAACGTGGAGGGTGTCGTCAATACCGTCTCCGCGTCCATCGAGTCCGTAATTGCCAGCCGTGGTCAACTCGTCCTTGTCAGTTCAGTATTCGCCTACATCAATGGCGCAGGGGCCATTCCGTACGCCATGAGTAAAGCGGCCGTCGAGCAACTCGGACGAGGTCTGCGCGTCGAACTGGCACGGCACGGCGCCTCGGCAACGACCGCGTACTTCTCACTGATCGAGACCGACATGATCCACCAGGGCGTTGATCAAGACCCTCACGTCGTAGCCCTGTTCTCGGAGATGCCCCGTTTTGTCCTCAAGCGCATACAGCCGCAGGCCGCTGCGACCGCAATCGCCGACGGGCTGATACACCGACGACCGAGCATTGTCGTTCCCGGGCGCTGGCGCCCAATCTCGGCGCTGCGGGGCGTCGCTGGCCCGATCTTTGATTCACAACTTGTTCGCAGCGCCGGTATTCGGAATGCGCTGGCACAACTGGAGACTCGCGTACTGCACTCCTAGCCCCAGTTCGCCGTGGACTACCCAACTCCGCACATTGACCACACGACAGCGCAAGGAACTTCCATGCCTCACGTCACCACAATCGACGATGCACTCACCTCCCCAACCCTGGCGCTCGACGTCGGCGGCACGCAATTCGCCTATCGCGAGTTCGGGCCGGACAACGGCGTCCCCGTCGTGTTCTTGCATCACTTCACGGCCGTCATCGATGACTGGGACCCACGGGTCATCGACGGGATCGCCGCCGAGCGGCGCGTCATCATTTTCGACAACCGCGGAATCGGTGGCAGTGACGGGCGGACCCCAACAACTGTGTCGGCCATGGCCGACGATGCGATCGCCTTCATCCGAGCCATCGGCTCCAAACAGGTTGACCTGCTGGGCTTCTCGCTGGGAGGCTTCGTTGCGCAGGAAATCGCGATGAAACAGCCCACATTGGTCCGGCGCATCATTCTCGCCGGCACCGGGCCAGCCGGCGGCGACGGCGTCGGCAACTTCTCCGCACGACTCATCACGGACTTTGGCCACGGGCTGCTCGCGCGCACGGACCCCAAGCGCTATCTGTTTTTCACCCGATCAACCAACGGCAAAACGATGTCGGCGGCCTACATGGATCGGCTCGCCGAACGCGTCAACGACCGCGTTAGCCCCATCTCGCCACGGGCCGTGGCCGCACAACTCATTGCGATACGACGTTGGGGAGCGCAGAATCTCATGGACCTAAACCTCATTGAGCACCCCGTGCTGGTCGCGAACGGCGAGGACGATCGCATGCTCCCAACCCGGGCATCGTTCGACCTCGCCCATCGGCTCCCCAACGCTAGCCTCCGTATCTACCCCGACGCCGGTCACGGCGGCGTGTTTCAACACCACGAACGGTTCGTTCCGCACGTCCTTGACTTCCTCCGATGAAGTGGCATGCAAACCAGTGCTCACGCTGCTGGTGGCAGTGCCAGCGCTAGCCCTGCAGGGGCGAACCACCGCCCACGACACATCGAAGCCGTTGCTTGCCCTGAGAATGATCGCCGGCTGCACGCGTTCCGAATTCGGGTGCCGGTGCCACGCCGCAATTGATCGGGAGTGTCAGCGTTTTCGACACGCTACTGCTGCTGGTGGTTCTTCTAGTTCCGAGCCGGCGCCGACTTTTGCAGTCCAGTTGGCGGATCCGCCAACTTCCGCCATTTCAAAATGCAATCCGCCATCCAGAATTGCAACCTGCATCCGTGTAGGTTGCAAAACGCCGTGTCGTGTCGCGATCCTCTGACCTGTGCCTTCGTCCGATTGCATCGGGTTTGGCGGCTGGGTTTTTGCATTCTGGATGGCGAATCCTAGAACGGAACAGTGGTGCATCAATCGCGACACGGATCCTCGCGACCACTTGGTCGAGCGACAGCCGACCAACAGGAGCACGGGTCGCCACAGCGACTGAGGTGCAACGCCTTTCGGACCAAGCCGGTCGTCTGCACAGACTTCAGCACCAAGCGAATTCGGCCGATCGTGGTAGCTACTCGAGGATGCATAGGTCGCGGGACTAGTCCTACAGTCGAGATATTGTCAAGACCTTTGGATGGGGGTGTTTGGGCGGCTGGGGTTCCGAGGTCAGGCGACCAGTCTGATCGCGGTGCCAGCAGGGTCGTGAAGCACTCCTCGATCGGCATCGATGACTGTGGCGCCGAGGGTGATTGCGTGCGCCATTCGTTCCGACACATTGCCGGCTCGGAGGCTGATCAGCCATGGTGAGCTGAACGTGGGCTCCCCGTTCAGTGGCGATGGTCGCCAGGTTCCGACGACCGCTCCGCAACAGTTGATGGAACCGGAGTCATCGAATGCCCAGCCCGCCACGGCGTTCCAGAACCGTTTGATCCTGGTGTCGACCGTCAGCTCGAATCCCGCGAAGGTTCCCGGCCTTTTGGACACCCACGACCCGCGGTGACCGGTCGGTTGCCACAGTGCGAAAGTGGCGCCGTTCGGGTCTTGTGCGGTGGCCGCGACTCCGGCGTCGCCCACCCTCGCTGGCGAGGTCACGATGGATCCGCCCGCACCGACAATGGAGAGTGCGGTTGCGTGAACGTCGTCGGTATGAAGATAGACGGTCCAGTACGGTGCGCCGGGATCTGCTGCGGGCCCGAATGCCGCAACGAGGTGATCCTCCAGCGAGGCGAGACGATAGCCGTCGGCGTCAGCGCCAGCGACGTTCCAACTGAACAGTGCTTCGTAGAATCGTGACGTCTGCGCCGGATCGGGCGTACCGAGATCGATCCAGCAGGCCGATCCGGCGGGATGTTCGTCGGTCGCACTCATCGTCGAGGCTCGATCACCGAATTCGCCGCAGCGTGACCGGCGATTGAGTCGATCAGCTCCGCACCTGCGTATGCCCGTCCGGCGATGCCCCAACCCCCGCCGGGTGCGTTGATCACGTGGACCCAGATATTGGTCGGATCGTGGTCGGGTCGTGCCGATTCGGCGACGATCTGGGTCGCCGCGTGGATGAATGCGCGCCCGTCGTCCACCGACGGCAGCCCAATGTCGGGAAGTGTGGGCATCAAGACTCCAAAGGTCGAGGACTAGGACGGTCGTACTAGTCAAACGGTACTAGGATGGTCGTACTAGTCAAGTCCTGCAGGGAGCCAACTATGCGCGACACTCGAGGGCGAATGATCGATGCCGCCATCGCGGAGCTCCAACAGCGCGGATTGGCGGGCATGTCGTTCAGTGACGTCCTCGCGCGCAGTGGCGCCGCCAGAGGCGGTATCTACCATCACTTTCCGGGCGGAAAGACCCAGATGGCGGCAGAGGCAGCGGAAGCCAACGGCCGCGAAGTTTGCGGATACCTCGCCGCTCTGGATGCGACGAGCCCACGCGGTGTGGTCGAGTCTTTCATTGACGGAGTGCGGCCCTCCGTCGAAGCCTCCGCCGCCGGCGGAGGATGTGCGGTAGCCGCTGTCGCTGTGGGCTCCGCTGGTGAGTCCGACCCGCTGCGGGTCGTCGCAGCGGCCTCCTTGTCCTCGTGGGTTGACCAACTCGCCGAGCGCCTCGCGTCAGCGGGCATGGACAGCAACGCTGCCTCCGACCTCGCGCAGATGCTCATCGCGATCCTGCAGGGCGCCCACGTCTTGTGCCGAGCGGCGGGCAGCATCGAGCCCTTCGACCACGCAGCGCGCGCCCTCACGGTGCTACTGCACAACGCGCGATCGACATGATCAAGACCCCGACACCGGTGTTTCAAGCCACATCCGATAAATCCGCCCCCAAAGCCGCGGTGCGCTCGTCTCAGCACCAACGGCACAACCGAATAGCTTTCACCATTCCCGGGTTTGGTGCCCCTTCCTTCTGCGTGAAGGACGCGCCGCCGGGCTGGTGTACGTCACCGACGTGGCCGCCGGCGGCAAGGTCACCACAGTTGGGTTCCCCGAGGCCGCCGGGGCGGTCAACATCTACCCGATCGCGGTGCTCAAAGAATCCAAGAACGCCGACCTGGCCCACAAATTCGTGGACCTGGTGACCAGTGAGGCGGGTCAAAAAGTTTTGAGCGCAGCAGGTTTCGCTAAACCATGACCGGTGTCCGGCCGTCACGGTGCCGTCCCCAGGCCCCGGTGGCGGCATCGTCGGTTGCTGGCGCTGATCGATGAGTGCCTACCGGCCACGAGGACCGCACTCGGCGCGGTCTTCGTGCCGGGTGGGACAGGGCGTCTGCTCATGGCGGCGAGTCGCCCAGCGAAGGTTGCCGCTTCTGCTGTTTGGCCCGCCGCTGCCGGTGAGCACTTACCCGAGACCTGCCCGAGACGACTCCGAGAAGTGCAACCTACAATCTCCCTGTCAGGTGCTTCGTGGTCACAACCTAATTCGGGCGAACCCTTTCACAGATCCGCACCATCGACCGCCGCTGGCGCATCGAGCGAGGCCGGCTGGCTGTCGACCGGTCCCGGCGGGATCGGGAGGTACATATGGTGGCTGAATTGGTGCTGGTAGGCACCGCCCCCGCCGATCCTGATCCCGCCGCCCTCGCCGCTGACGACTGAAGTCCCGTCCGCCATCGTCACCGCCGTGTGGTGATCATTCCATCCGATCACCAAGGCTCCCGGCGCCGTTCCGTAGCGGAATCCTCTTGCCAGTAGTGCAGATTCCTCGGTGCTGGTATCGAACCGATCACCGAAGATCGGGCGACCAGTGGCGGCATTCGACAGCCACGACGCCAACCCCGAACAATCGGTTCCTGCCGGAGAATCCCCACCCCAGATATACGGCGTACCCGTGTACCGATGGACCAGCGCCATCAGTGTCGCCTCTTTGGCGGTGTCGTAACCCGGGACAGTCGCAGAGGCCTGCACGAGTTGGGCCTCCGTCTCCGGAGAGGGGTCGGGCGCCTCATCAGGAGGCGGCGGTAGCGCGGCGTCCTGGGGTGATCCGGCGTCGGCCTGAGCATCGGGTACGGTCGCGGCATCAACCTCGGGCGGCGCTGGTGCAACCTCCGGTGCCGGGGGCTGCGCCAGCGGTGGCGGGTCGATCACGGCTGCTTGTTCGGCAGGTGACGCAACCGTCACATCCGCGGACACCTCTGCTGTAGCCGGCGGCTCCGATGTATCCACCGGTTGCGGAGCGTCTGAATCCTTGGCGTTGAGGGGTTGCGCGGCAGCATCATTGGGCACTGGGTTGTCGTGCGGGTCAGCTACCGGCACGGGTACGTCCGCCGGCTCCTGGCGCGGCGTGGCACCTGCGAGGGGGCCTCCGCAGACGGGCCACGCACCACGACCCTGGCTCGCGAGCACCCGCTCCGCGATGGCGATCTGCTGCTCCTTCGTGGCCCGCTGAGCCTCGGCCGCGTACTGCCCACCGCCGAAGGAGCTCCACGTGGCGGAGGTGAATTGCAATCCACCGTGGAACCCGTTCCCGGTGTTGATCGCCCAGTCACCGCCAGACTCGCACCGCGACACCAGATCCCATTCGCCGTCGGTGGCCGCGCCGGCATGACCGGCCATTGCCCCGCTGCCGCCGCCCAGCACTACACCCGTGAGCGCCAGCTTCATGGCGGTCGTCCCAGACGTCGATGTTTGGACTTTACGATGCCGACCCGTCATCGGTAATTCCCAGCGCCAGTTGAGTATTCAACCGACCTACGGGACGCAGGGACTCGGCGCATACGGATAACGCCGCTCACCTCTAAAGTTGCCAGATGTCCGATCCTCATCGGTCCGGCTCCCTTCACCTCTACGGAAGAGCCCAACGTCGGCTGATAGCAGCCGACGCACTAAGCTATTAGGAGACATGCGTGGCCAGCGGTGCTGAATCACACGAATAATGTTCTGCGACAGCGCGATACACCGGCCACTCGCATCGCGTTAATATTTATGAGATGCGCTGTCTATTATATTAGACAGGGCCGATGAGCCTGGTCAACCCCCAGTTGGGACAAAATCTCCATTGCGCAGCCGGCGTCGACGGTGCGATCAGACAGGGCCGGGTTGCTAGGTGGCCGCAGGCACGCCGAGCCAGCGTACAACAACCGGCCGACAACTCCTTCGTTCAGCAGAAAGCCTTGCGCCAGTACAACATCGACCCCCACGGTAGACGCTTTGATCTCATCTCAAGCGGACCGGAGTGCAACATCCTTCGGCGCGCTCGCAGGTTCGAGGTTCAGGTGCGCTACCAACGAGCCAAGCCAGTCATGGTCAGGGTGGCCTGCGTAGCCGTCCAACCAGCGGTAGAGACGACCCACGGTACGAGCAGGCACACTCAATCCGATTTGGACGCAGTGCTGAAGCAGCTGTCCGATGGTGGTTATCGCATCGGCACTGCTGAGTTGCACCGAAAACCTGGTCACGTCGTTGACCGTCAGTTCAGGCCGGATGGCGGCGAATAACTCCCACGCCAACGACAATTCATTGTGATGATCCATCTCATATCTTCCTATCTACGCGATGCGCATACCAGTGCCAACCGCGGCGTGACGATTGGGCCAGCAGCCGCCACGCCGGCTGGCCGCGGCGGAAATCAACAGGGCCGCTGGCGGTTTCGCCGTAGTAACCGATAGCGGCAACGCAAGCGATCGATGTTTGTCGGCGGGCGCAAAGCCTTCGATCAAAAGCTGCAGCCGCTCGTGGTCCTCATGCAACGCGTACGCTTCCAGCCACGTAGCACACAACTGGATCACCTGTGGTTGCAACGGAATCTGTTTGACTGCAATCAGTTTCACCAGAATACGAATCGCGGTGAACGAGTCGCCGGCGCCAACACTGATGAAGACGTGGTTACGTTCTCGCTCGTCCAATTGAGGTTTGACAGCCTCGATGAGCGACCAGGCAAGGTTGGCTTCCTGTACGTGTATCACCGCGACCCGTTGCCCTCGGCTCGGTGCCTGATCTCAGCGATGAATCGACGCCCATCGTTACCGACAACGTCCCAGGAGAACGGTCCGCGCCATTGGGTCGAGCCAAGCATGTGCACGGCACGGCGGGCGAT
>NZ_MPKW01000034.1 GCF_009729415.1 Mycolicibacterium sp. CBMA 234 | reverse complement strand
CCCGCCGTTGGAGCCGGGCTCAATCTGGCGCTGGCCGCCGACGTTCGGATCGCCGGACCCGGGGCGGTGTTCGACCCGCGGTTCCAGAAGCTCGGGATTCACCCCGGCGGCGGCGCCACGTGGATGCTGCAGCGCGCCATCGGCCCCCAGGCAGCCCGGGCCGCGCTGCTGTTCGGCATGAAGTTCGACGCCGAAGCGTCGGTGCGGCACGGGCTGGCGTTGGAGGTCGCCGACGATCCCGTCGCCGCGGCACTGGCATTGGCCGCCGGCCCGGCGTCGGCACCGCGCGAGGTAGTGCTGGCGACGAAGGCATCGATGCGTGCGACGGACCACCCCGGCGTCCTCGACACCGATCAGCACGCGCTGGCCGTGGACATCGAGATCGTGCCGCAGGCGGCGTCGATCGAATCACCGGAATTCGCAGCACGATTAGCGGCTGCCAAGCGGCGGTAGTCAGGCGTCGAGGAGCGCCAGTTCCGGCGCCTCGATGAGGGCCCGCAACTCTCCGAGGAACGCAGCCACGCCGGCGCCGTCGGCGATGCGATGGTCGAAGGCACAGGTGAGCGTCATGGTCGGTCGGGCCACCACCTCGCCATCGCGAACCACCGCACGGGGTTTGAGCGTGCCCATGCCGAGGATGGCCGCCTCCGGATAGTTGATGACGGGCACCCCCTCGTCCAGACCCAGCGCGCCGAAGTTAGACACCGTGAACGTCGAACCTTGCAACTCAACGGGTTTCAGCGTGCCGTCGCGGGCAGACCGGATCAGTCCGTCGATGCCCCAGGCCAGTTCTCGGGTGGACAGCCGCTCAGCGTGCCTCACCACCGGCACCAGCAGCCCGCGCGGCGTCGCGACGCCGATGCCCAGATGTACGGAATCGTGGAGATGCACACTCGCACCGCGTTCGGCCGGTACCCAGGTGGCGTTGAATTCGTGGTGGTGCCGCAGCGCGATGGTGAGGAGACGCAGCGTCAACACGAACGGTGTGACGGTGCCGTCCGCACCGGCCAGCATGTCCCGTACTCGCAGCAGCTCGCCGCAGTCGACTTGGACGGACGCGTGGGCATCCGGTATCTCCTTGCGCGACACCGACATCCGGCGGGCCATCTCGGCCTGCACCCCGGCAACCGGGACCAGGTCGGCGGGGCCAGGCTGGTGTGCCGAGGCCAACACGTCCTGACGGGTGACGATGCCGTCCGGCCCAGACGGTGCCACCCCGTTCAGGTCGACGTGCAACTCGGCGGCCAGCTTGCGGACGCGCGGCTTGGCCCGGGGCCGACGGCGCGTGGCGTCCAGGTCGGCATCCGCCCCGTACCCCACAAGCACGGGTTTGCGTTGCGGCGCCTCGGCTTTCGGCGCCGGTTGCGGCTCGGGTGCTGCCCCCGCAGCCACCGCCGCGTCGGCGGCGATGCGCACCAGGACCGCGCCCACCGCGAGCGTCTCGCCTGCTGCCCCACCGAGTTCGGTCACCATACCGGCGGACGGACTGGGTATCTCCACTGCGGCCTTGTTTGTCTCGACCGTGCACAGCACCTGGTTGAGTTCGACGGTGTCCCCCACCGCCACGGCCCACGCGGTGATGGTCGCGTCCTCCAGTCCCTCGCCTAAATCGGGGACCCGGAAATCGTGTGTCTCGGTCATGGCTGGCTCATCGCCTTGCGGACGCAGTCCAGCAGGCGGTCCACGCCGGGCAGCCACAGTTTCTCGAGCCGAGCGGGCGGGTACGGAGTGTCAAAGCCGGTGGCGCGCAACACCGGCGCCTCCAGGTCATAGAAGAGGTCTTCGGAGATCCGGGCTGCCAGCTCGGCGCCGAACCCCAGGGTCCTCGGCCCTTCGTGCATAACTACCGCGCGGCCGGTTTTGCGCACCGAGGTCGCGATGGTGTCGAAGTCCAGCGGGTTCAGCGAACGCAGATCGATGACTTCGAGATCGTGATCGTCAGCGTGCTCAGCTGCTGCCAGCGCCGTGTCGACGAGCGAACCGTAGGTGATGACGGTGACGTCCTGTCCGGTGCGGCGCACCACGGCCCGGCCGATCGGTGGGCCCGCGGTGGTGGTGTCCAGCTCGCCCTTGGTCCAGTACCGACGTTTAGGTTCCAGGAAAATGACGGGGTCCCGCGATGAAATCGCCTCGCGCAACAGCCAATACGCGTCCGACGGCGTCGACGGCACCACCACCTTCAGACCGGCGGTGTGCAGCCAGTATGACTCAGTGGATTCCGAATGATGTTCCACCGCACCGATTCCGCCGAACGACGGGATGCGGATGGTGACCGGCATGTCGATGTTACCGCGGGTGCGCATCCGGTATTTCGCAAGGTGACTGACGATCTGGTCGAATGCCGGCGCCGCGAATCCGTCGAACTGGATTTCCGGCACCGGCACCATGCCGCGAATCGCCATGCCGATGGCGATCCCGACGATCGACGACTCCGCCAGCGGCGTATCGAAACACCGTGCAGCCCCGAAGTTATCCAGCAGTCCGTCGGTAACCCGGAACACCCCACCAAGGCGCGCGACGTCCTCGCCGAACACCAACACCCGGTCATCGGCGGCCATCGCGTCGTGCAGGGCGCGGTTGATGGCCTGCGCCATCGAGACTGTGGCCACGGGCGGCGGTGCGGCCGGCGCCGCCGCCGACCGCGGCTTGTCGGGCTCCTTGTCGTCGGCCCAGGACGGACGCTCGATGATCTGCGTCATATCAACCCTCCCAATTCATTTCGGCCAGCAGCTCGTCGCGCTGTCGGGCCAATTCGGGTGTGATGTCGGCGTAGACCGTGTCGAACATGTCCGTAACGTCGAAGTCAGGCTCGGTCAGCAGGGCCTCACGCAGCTCAGTGCGCAGCCGGTGCGAGCGGTTCTCGACGTGCTCCTGCAGTCGTGGTGTCCAAACCCCGACGCGTTCCAGATATGCCCGATAGCGGGCGATGGGATCGCGTGCCTCCCAATACGTCAGCTCGTCGGCGGTGCGGTACCGCGTCGGGTCGTCGGAGGTGGTGTGTGGCCCCATCCGGTAGGTGACCGCCTCGATCAGCGTCGGGCCGTCACCGTCGCGGGCGCGCTGGGCAGCCTCGGCCATCACCGCGTAGCAGGCCAGCACGTCGTTGCCGTCGACCCGAATCCCTGGCATGCCATAACCGATGGCGCGGTGCGCAATTGACGGCCCGGCTTGCTGATGGTTTACCGGCACCGAGATGGCCCACTGGTTGTTCTGTACGAAGAACACACACGGCACCTTGAACACCGCGGCCAAGTTGAGCGCTTCGTGCATGTCGCCTTCGGACGTGCCCCCGTCGCCGACGAATGCGACAGTGACGGAGTCCTCACCGAGCCGCTGGGCTGCCATCGCCGCGCCGACCGCGTGCAGCCCATGCGTACCGATGGGAATTGCCAGTGGCGCACAATGCTTTTCGGTGAATCCAAGACCGCCGTGCCAGGTGCCCCGCCAGACTGCACCCAGCTGCGCCGGGGCAATACCGCGAACCAGCAGCACGCCCAATTCGCGGTATTGCGGGAACAGCCAATCGGTCTTGCGCAGACATGCCGCTGCGCCGACTTGAGCAGCCTCCTGGCCCCGGCAGGAGGCGAACAGCGCGAGCTCCCCCTGCCGTTGCAGATTGACGAGTTCGCCGTCCACGTCGCGGGTGACGACCATCTCCTCATAGAGCCAGCCCAGCGTTTCGGGCGGCAGATCGCGGCGGTATCGCTCGTCAGAGGTCGGTGTGCCGTCCGGCGCGATCAATTGCACCGGCGCCAACTCCACCTTGCTGTCCACGTCGGGGACCGACACGTCAGCCATACCGCCTCCTTTCGGTGACGGCATGTTTGGCCGCCAGTCCGCGAGAAGCTCAGCGCAGTGGCGACCAGGGCAACCCCCGGTGTGGGGGCCGCCGGCCGATGCCGGGGTGTGGCATCAGCCGGATGATCCGCTCTGCTCGCCGCAGTGCTGGGGCATCACCGCCATTATGCGCCCGAACGTCCTGCGTCCGTGGTCTTCGCAGATAACGGAGTGGCTACGTGTCGCAGGTTCCACGCAGACCGCCGGCAATCCGGCGGGCGTGTAGCCCGAACGTATGAATTCACCTGCCTTTGCCCTGATGGCGCCACGTTCGGCCCAAATCCTGTCGCGTGCGCGTGCTACAACCATCGCATCAGCAACGTGGCAGGGCCAGAAGCGAGAAAACGATGACATATCCACACCGCACCGGCGTCGGCCTGATGGCGCCGACACCGCTGTTTGCTGCGCCCGCGCGCTGGTAACCACCGCACGTCAGTCTTGCCGTGGTTGACACCGTCGCCGACGCCGCCCGTCGCAACTTCCTCGAACAGGGGATGCGCATAGGCCTGCTGATGCGCCACGGCGGCGCATTGGTGATCTACGCGGTCGTGCTCATCGTGACGCCCACGGCGGGAACCGCCGGCGCAGTATTCGCCGCTGCCGCGGGCGCCTGGGCGTTGTACCGATTGGTGAGCCGCTCGGTCAGCTCACGGGCCCTTGCCGTCGACTACGCCGTCACCATCTCCGCGTGCCTGGCCATCCCGGTTCTGGTTTCGGACGAGGTCTGCCAGCCAACGTGCGTAGCAGTCTCCATCGCCGGCACGGCGATTCTGAGCTTCACCGTGCTCGCGCCCATGCTCAATGTCGCGATGACCATGGGCGTGGTCGCCGCGCTGGTGACCGGATCGGCGTTGGCCGACCGGTCGATCGCGTCCGGCGCACTGGTCAGCGTCTATTACTTCGCATTGCTGTGGGCGGCAGCGACGGTGGTCCAAATGTTGACGGTGCGCGTGACCGACTCGGTGGACAATGCCCGCGCCGACCGATTGGCCGTCGAACTTCGCCAGCAGGTCAGCGCCGCCGTCCGCGAATACGACCGCGAACAAATGCGCCTGCTGCACGACACCGTCGCCTCGACCCTGCTGATGGTCGGCACGGGAACCGCCTTGTCGTCGGACCGGGTGGCAGTACAGGCGCGCCGCGATCTGGAAGTGTTCACCAACACGTCCCGCATGTCCGCGTCGAGCGCTGATCTCGTTGCCGCGCTGCGTGATTACGCCGCCCACATCAGCACTCCGGTGCACTACGCCGGTGCCGCTACGATGTGGCTCGACGGCGCGACGACAGCAATCATCGCTGCGGCCGCACGCGAGGCGCTCACCAACGTCGATCAGCATTCCGGCGCCACCGCTGTCACCGTCACCGTGACCAAGGGACTGATCCAAATTGCCGACAACGGAAGCGGATTCGACGTCAGCCAGCCAGTGCGCGGACATGGCATCGCACGTTCGATCATTGCGCGGATGGAACAACTCGTCGGTGCCGCCACAATCGCGTCAACACCGGGCCACGGCACCACCGTCGAATTACGCTGGCCGACAGACAGATCCGAAGCCACGACGCCGCCGCCCGATCCGGAGCGGCTGATCGAACGCGGGCACGCCGGATATGGGCTGGTGCTGATTTCGTACGGGTTGGTCAACCTGTTCGTGACCGTGCCGTCCTCCCTACGTGTGGCCGCCCACCCGTACCTGCAGTGGACGCTGATCGTGGTGTCCACGGCGGCCACGCTGTCGGCTGTACCCGGAATCCTCGGCCGGCCCAGCATCCCCGCACGCATCGGGATCACCGCTTTGATGACCGTCGCGCTCGTGCAATCCGCCACGCTGCCGATCCACCAGCTTGCCCCGCGGCTCCAATGGGCTGAGGGCGCGATCGGTTGGTGCGTGCTGCCGCTGCTAATGGGCCAGCGACCCCGTGTGGGCGTCGGCGTGCTGATCTGGTGCTGGACCGTGCCCGGCATCGCCGAGATCATTCGCAACCCGACGGCGGCCAATATCGTCGACTTCGGATACGACACGGCGAGCGTCCTGATCCCCCAGTTGTGCGCACTGCTCATGACGCACGTCATCCGGAGGACGGCGGTGGTAGCGGCCGCCGAAACCGACTCGCAGATGCGCCTCGCTGCTGCCACCCGCATTGCCGATGCCGTCCAGGCGGAGTATCAGCGCAGGTATGCCAACCTGGCCGGCACTATCCGGCCGCTGCTGTCGGTGCTCGCCGAGGGCGGTCCGGTAGACGCCGTCACGCGACGACGTGCGCAACTCGAATACCAGCGGCTGCGTACACTTTTCGACCAGTCAGCATCCTTCGAACACGTCCTGCTGCGGGAGCTGCGCCCACACGTCGACGCCGCCCAGAATCGCGGCATTGCGGTATCCATCCACGTCGAAGGCACCCTGCCGGCGATGGACGAGGCGGCCGCCCGACCGCTGGCGCGAATGTTGGATCGGGTTCTCACCGCGGCCACCAATTCCGCCCGCATCACCGTCACCGCCGATATGACCGCGGTAGAACTCAGCGTCATAGGGCACGGATTTCGCCATTCGGAATTACCGACGAAATCCGGTGTCGGAGACGAAGATGATTTCGACCTGACCACCCTCGATGACACGGTGTGGATCACCGTGCGGCACACACTCCCAGAAGGACCGTCTCACAATGCCCGCGCCGACCGACCGATCTAAGCCCCTCGCCGTAGCCGTTGTCGATGACCACGACGTCATCCACACCGGCATCGCGGCATGGTGTACTCAGGCCACCCCGCCCATCCGCGTTGCGTCTGACCACCTCGACGCCGAGTCATTCCTGGCCGCCTATCCCCAGGCGGTGCCGGACCTGACGGCGGTCATTCTGGATCTCGAATTACGCAGTCGGCAGCCAGATTTCGACGCCGTATCCGCCATCGTCGACGCGGGTCACGCAGTGATCGTGTACTCCCATCTGGAGAACGCCGAAGTCATCCTGCGGTGCCTCGGCATCGGCGTGGTCACCTATCTGGCCAAGAGCGAAGGCCAGGGCCATCTGATCGAGGCCATCAAGGCGGCCAGCACGCATGAGCCCTACGTCGGCCCGCGCATGGCCGCCGCCATCTGCTCCGACACCGACTCGGGCCGCCCCGGCCTCACCGAGCGCGAACGCGAGGTGCTCAAAGCCTGGTTCCAGACCGAGAGCAAGGACATCGTCGCCAAGCGACTGAACCTGGCGCCGACCACCGTCCGCACCCACCTGCAGCGGGTCCGCGCCAAGTACGCTGCCGCCGGCCGGCCGGCTGCCACCAAGGCCCAACTCGTCGCCCGCGCCGTGCAGGACGGCATCCTCAGCGTCGAGGACCTGTAGTCATCTCGCGAGCAGACGTAAAACTGTCGTTCTCGAGCGAGAAAAGACAGTTTTGCGTCTGTTCGCGGGAAATACAGTTACGGGGCCAGGGCGACGATGCGCTCGGCCCGGCGCAGCACTGGCATGTCGACCATCAGGCCGTCGTACTGGAAGACCCCGCGCTCGCGGGTCGCCGCGTCGAGTACCGCACGCGCCCAGGCGATTTCCTTCTCCGTCGGGGCGTAGCCGGCGCGAATCACCGCAACCTGCGTCGGGTGAATGGCCACCTTCGCGTCGAATCCGACGGCCACCGCGTCGTCGACTTCAGCCCGCAGCCCGTCGAGGTTCTTGATATTCAAGAACACAGAATCAAGAGCCAGCTTGCCGAAAGCCTTGGCCGCCAACAACGATTGCGACCGGACATGCAGTGCGACGTCGCGGTAGCTGCCGTCAGGCCAGCGGTTGGCAGTGCCGCCCAGCACCGCGAACAGGTCTTCGGCACCCCACATGACGGCGAAGGTATTGTCCACCCGCGCAGTCTCGGTGACCGCGAGCGCACCGAGCGGGGTCTCTACCAGCACCACCACGTCCAGCGGCGCCAGCGCCCGAACCTGTTCGGCTGACTCGGTTTTGGCCAACATGACCGTGGTGTACGACGTGCGGGCCAACGCTTCCAGGTCCAACTGGTGATCGGCGGTGTCCGACGGATTCAGCCGCACGACGGTGCGGGCCGGGTCCAGCGGCGTATCGATCAGGGCCTGTCGAGCCGCGGGGCGATCCTTGGCGGCGCAGCCGTCTTCCAGGTCGAGAATCACCACATCGGCTGCGGCCGCGGCCTTTTCGAATCGCTCGGGGCGGTCTGCCGGGCAGAACAGCCAGCCCGGACCCGGAGCAGCGAGGGCCATCAGCTCGCCCCCGCCGGACGCATCCGCACCATGGTCTTGCGCGACGCGGTGGCGACGATGTCCCCGTGCTGGTTGCGCCCGGTGTGGGCGAAGGTGACGATGCCCTCCCCCGGCCGGCTCTTGGACTCCCGCTTGTCGATCACCTCAGACTCTGCATACAGCGTGTCGCCGTGGAAAAGCGGCCTGGGGAACGCAATGTCGGAGAAGCCGAGGTTGCCGACGATGGTGCCCTGGGTCAGCTGCGCCACCGACAGCCCGACCAGCGTGGACAATGTGAACATCGAATTCACCAGCCGCGCATGGAACGGCGGCAGCGCGTCGGAGAACGCGGCATCGAGGTGCAGCGCCTGGGTGTTCATGGTCAGCGTGGTGAACAGGACGTTGTCGGCCTCGGTGATGGTGCGGCCCGGCCGGTGCTGGTAGATGACGCCCGGCTCGAACTCCTCGAACCAGAGTCCGCGCTGTTCGACGATCCGCTTCTCACTCACAGCCCGACCTCACGGGCGATCAGCATCAGCTGAACTTCCGTTGTGCCCTCGCCGATTTCGAGGATCTTCGAGTCGCGGTAGTGCCGGGCCACCGGGTACTCGTTCATGAAGCCGTAGCCGCCGAACACCTGGGTGGCGTCGCGCGCATTGTCCATCGCGGCCTCGCTGGCAATCATCTTCGCGATGCACGCCGCCTTCTTGAACGGCTTGCCGGCCAGCATCAATGCCGCGGCGTCGTAGTACGCGGTGCGGGCGACGTGGGCACGGGCTTCCATCCGGGCGATCTTGAAGGCGATGGCCTGGTAGCCACCGATCTTGCGGCCGAATGCTTCCCGCTCCTTCGAGTACTTCACGCACTCGTCGACGCAGCCCTGCGCCACACCGACCGACAGCGCTGCGATGGCGATGCGGCCCTCGTCGAGAATGCGCAGGAAGTTGGCGTAGCCGCGGCCCCGGTCACCAAGCAGGTTCTCAGCCGGCACCCGCACATCGTCGAAGCTCAGCGGGTGGGTGTCCGAAGCGTTCCAGCCGACCTTGTCGTACGCGGGCTCGGCGGTGAAACCTGCCGTGGGCACCGGCACCAGGATCGAAGAAATCTCCTTGTGCCCGCCAGGCAGTTCGCCGGTGACGGCGGTGACCGTGACCAGCTTGGTGATGTCGGTACCGGAGTTGGTGATGAACTGCTTCGAGCCGTTGATGATCCAGCTGTCGCCGTCCAGCTTGGCGGTGGTCTTGGTCGCGCCCGCGTCACTGCCGCCGCCGGCTTCGGTCAAACCGAAGGCGCCCAACGCCTTTCCACTGGCGAGCAACGGCAGCCACTCCTGCTTCTGTGCTTCGCTACCGAAGCGGTAGACCGGCATGGCACCCAGCCCGACACCGGCTTCCAGCGTGATCGCGACGCTCTGGTCTACCTTGCCGAGCTCCTCCAGGGCCAGGCACAGGGCGAAGTAGTCGCCGCCCATGCCGCCGTACTCCTCGGGGAACGGCAGACCGAACAGGCCCATGTCGGCCATGCCATCGATGACCTCGTACGGGAAGGTGTGGTCCTTGTCGTGCTTGGCCGCGACCGGCGCGACGACCGTCTGCGCGAAGTCCCGGACCGTCTTGGCCAGTTGGGCGTAGTGGTCCGGCAGAGTGCCGGTGGAAAGAAAGTCGCTCATTTGGTCTCCTCGGTTGCAGCGATAATCCGGGCCAGCGGCTGGCCCACTTTGACCTGATCGCCCACGGCGACAAGCACTTCCACGGTGCCGCCGACCGGCGACGACAACGTATGTTCCATCTTCATGGCCTCAACGGTGACCACCACGTCACCGGCAGCGACGGTGGCACCGTCCGGGGCGCCCACGGCGACAACCGATCCAGGCATCGGGCTGACGATCTCGGCGTCACCACTGTGTTCGTCGTCGGCGCGGACGGGTGCCTCGCGCACGTCCTCGACGACGACGGTGCGGCCCGCGCCGGCCAGCCACAGCCGGTGGTCCTCGGTGGCGGTCAGGTACTCGGTGCGCAGGCCGTCGACCGTGACGGTCAACCGGTCGCCCACCAAAGATGCTGCCACGCTTCGCGGTTCGCCATCTTCGATGCGCGCCGTTGCGGCACCGGGCGTACCCATGAGGTGGACGTGGTCGGTGCGCTCCCCGGCTCGCAGCCGAATGGTCGTGGGTGCGTGCTCGCCGACGCGCCATCCCGACGGGGTCGCCCACAGCTCGCCAGCCGCGGACCATTCGCGCAGCCACCGATACGCGGCCGCGGCGATCAACTCGTCGTCGCCGGCCTGCGGTGCCACGTAGTCACCGGTGCGACGGTCCAGCAGGCCGGTGTCGAGGCGCCCTGCCTGCACGTCAGAATCGGCCAGCAGGAACCGCACGAAGTCGATGTTGGTCCCGACACCCAGCACGGCGGTATCCGCCAGCGCCCGGTCCAGTCCGCGCAGCGCCGACGCCCGATCGGGGCCGTAGGCAATGACTTTCGAGAGCATCGGGTCGTAGTCGCTGCCGATCACCGAGCCGGCCCGGATGCCGGAATCCACCCGGGCGTCGGCAGGCTCGGACAGCGCCAAGACGGTGCCGCCGGTAGGCAGGAAGTCGTGTGCCGGGTCCTCGGCGTACACGCGGGCCTCGATCGCGTGCCCGGTCATCGTGATGTCGTCCTGAGCCACCGGAAGCGCCTCGCCGGCGGCCACCCGTACCTGCAGTTCCACCAGATCGATGCCCGTGACCAGCTCGGTCACCGGATGTTCCACCTGCAGCCGGGTATTCATCTCCATGAAGAAGAACTCGTCCGGGCGGTCGGCCGAGACGATGAACTCGACGGTGCCCGCGCCGCGGTAGTCGACGCTGCGCGCGGTGTCGCACGCAGCGCCGCCGATCCGCGCCCGAGTCGCCTCGTCCAGCACAGGCGACGGCGCTTCTTCGATGACCTTCTGGTGACGACGCTGCAAGCTGCACTCGCGCTCACCGAGATGCACAACATTGCCGTGGCTATCCGCGACGACCTGCACCTCAATGTGCCTGGGGTTCAACACGAATCGCTCAAGGAACAGGGTGTCGTCACCGAACGCAGATGCGGCCTCGCGGCGAGCAGAAGTCAGAGCCGCCGGCAGCTCAGCGGCGGAATGCACCACTCGCATGCCCTTGCCGCCGCCACCGGCCGACGGCTTCACCAGCACTGGGAATCCAATCTCGGGCGCCCCGGCGATGAGTTCGTCGTCGGTCAGTCCGGGCCGCGAAATGCCAGGAACCACAGGCACTCCGAACGCCGACACCGCAGCCTTGGCGGTGATCTTGTCGCCCATGGTGCCGATGGCCTTGGCCGGCGGCCCGATGAAGACGATGCCTGCATCGTGCAGCGCGGCGGCGAATTCGGCGTTCTCCGAAAGGAATCCGTAACCTGGGTGCACTGCCTGGGCACCGGTGCGCCGGGCCGCGTTCACGATGGCCTCGATGCTCAGGTAGCTCTGCCGGGCCGGGGCCGGACCGATGTTGACCGCGACATCGGCTTCCAAGACATGCCGGGCACCGGCGTCGGCGTCGCTGAACACCGCTACCGAACGAATACCCATGGCCCGCAAGGTACGAATGACGCGGACTGCGATCTCGCCGCGGTTGGCGACCAGGACCGTGTCGAAAGTTTTGGTCATCACGTCACATCCTGAATACGCCGTAGGACACAGGCTCGAGCGGAGCCTGCGCAACAACTGAAAGGGCCAGTCCCACCACGGTTCTGGTGTCCGCGGGGTCGATCACGCCGTCGTCCCAGAGCCGGGCCGTCGAGTAATACGGGTTGCCCTGATCCTCATACTGCTGGCGGATGGGCGCTTTGATCGCCTCTTCTTCCTCCGGCGTCAGCTCGCCACGGACGGTCGCCAAAACTGACGCGGCCTGCTCGCCGCCCATCACCGAGATGCGGGCGTTGGGCCACATCCACAGGAACCGCGGCGAATACGCGCGTCCGCACATCGAGTAGTTGCCGGCGCCGTATGAACCGCCGATGACGACGGTCAGCTTCGGCACCCGGGCACACGCCACCGCGGTGACCATCTTGGCGCCGTGCTTGGCGATGCCGCCGGCCTCGTAATCGCGGCCGACCATGAAGCCCGAAATGTTCTGCAGGAACAGCAGCGGCACCGAGCGCTTGTCGCACAGCTCGATGAAATGGGCACCCTTCTGGGCGGATTCGCCGAACAGCACACCGTTGTTGGCGATGATCCCCACCGGGTGACCGTGGATGCGAGCGAATCCGGTCACCAGCGTCGTGCCGTATTCGGCTTTGAATTCAGTGAATTCGCCGCCGTCGACGATGCGGGTGATGACCTCGTGCACGTCATACGGCACCTTCGAGTCTGTCGGCACCACGTCGTACAGCTCGGTCTGGTCACACACCGCGTCGACGGTCGGGGCGACGTCCCACGGCGTCTCGCTGCGCGGCCCGAACGTCGCCGCGATGCGGCGCACGATGCGCAGCGCGTCGCGGTCGTCGTGCGCCAGATGGTCCGTGACGCCGGAGACCTTGGAGTGCAGGTCGCCACCACCGAGGTCCTCGGCGGAAACCACTTCTCCCGTGGCCGCTTTCACCAGCGGCGGGCCACCCAGGAAGATGGTGCCCTGATTACGGACGATGACAGCCTCGTCGCTCATCGCAGGCACGTACGCGCCGCCCGCGGTGCAGGAGCCGAGCACCGCGGCGATCTGAGGGATGCCCCGAGCCGACATGTTGGCCTGGTTGAAGAAGATGCGCCCGAAGTGCTCACGGTCGGGGAATACCTCGTCCTGACGGGGCAGGAACGCGCCACCGGAGTCCACCAGGTACAGGCACGGCAGCTGGTTCTGGCTGGCGATCTCCTGGGCCCGCAGGTGTTTCTTGACCGTAATCGGATAGTACGTACCGCCTTTTACCGTCGCGTCGTTGGCGACGATCATGCATTCGCGTCCCGAAACCCGACCGATGCCGGCGATCATTCCAGCGCCGGGACATTCGTCGTCGTACATGCCGCCCGCCGCCAGCGGCGCGATCTCCAGGAACGGGCTGCCCGGATCGAGCAATCCATTGACCCGGTCGCGCGGCAGGAGCTTGCCACGGCCGACATGGCGCTCACGTGAGCGCTCTGATCCGCCGAGTGCGGCGGTAGCCAGTTTGTCCTTGAGATCAGCCACCAGCGCTAGGTGCTGCTCGCGATGCGATACCCGTTGGGAAACGCTCGGCGCCATCGTCGCTCCAATTCACTTGAGTTAATGGCGAATAACCGAACGCGATGTTAGTCTTCATTAACTGAGTTGTCCAGACCCTGTGGGAGGTGTCGATGCCAGCGCCAGAGACAGACGCGCCGTCGACCACGCATTCGGCGCCTGCAGATGCCGAAACACCGCGCCGCCGAGCCAAATCCGACCGGCGCGGCCAACTGATCGCCGCCGCGGAACGGCTTATCGCCGAACGGGGCTACCTGGCCGTCCGCCTCGAAGACATCGGCTCCGCAGCCGGAATCAGCGGACCGGCGATCTATCGGCACTTCCCCAACAAAGAGGCGCTCCTGGTCGAGCTCTTGGTGAGCATCAGCGCCCGACTGCACGCCGGCGGGCGCGCCGTGGTCGCCGGCACCGACGACCCCGCCGAGGCGCTTGACGGCCTCATTGAGTTTCACCTCGACTTCGCGCTCAACGAATCCGATCTGATCCGGATTCAGGACCGCGACCTGAATAACCTGCCGGACCCCGCCATGCGCCAGGTCCGTCGGTCGCAGCGGCAGTACGTCGAAATCTGGGTGGACGTCCTGCGCCGGCTCGATCCGTCTCGCAGCGAAGCCGACGCCCGAACCATGGCGCACGCCGCCTTCGGACTGCTGAACTCGACGCCACACAGCGTCACCGCGGGCGGTGCCCGCAATTCGGCAGGTGCCGGCACCGCAGTAAAACAGGAGGAATCCTCGCGCGCCGTGCTCCGCGCGATGACCGCCGCAGCGCTGGCCCCGACCCGCTGAGCCACCCCGGCAGCAACGTCCCGGTGGGACATCGCGCGCCGCAGGTACCCTGGCAAACATGAGGTGGGAATGACCGGATCGCAACGCGACGGGCTTGACCCCACCCAGAAGCTGCCGCTCGTCCCGCCCTCCGGGTACCCGACAGGCGCCTTCCCCGATCCCTACGGTGCGCCGACGCAGCCGCTACCACGCCCCCACCGCTGGCTCTGGCCAGTGGCCGGTGCGGTGGCCGTGCTGGCGCTCTGCCTGGTGATCGCGCTGGTCATTGTCAACAGTTCTGAGCAGCAGACCCTGGTGGCACCGCCGCCGCTGCCGGTGCCGACGCAGGACACCTTGCCGACGTCGACCACCGCTACGACGGGGCCGACGACAAGTGACAGCGCCGAGCCCAGCGAAGCCGTCAGTCCCCCGCTGACCACATCCCCGACCGACGGCAACGACAGCGGCGACACCCAGGCGGTGCTCTATTCCGTGATCGGCAGCGGCCGCGCCGTGAGCATCACCTACGTCGATAGCGGCGGGGTGCTGCAAACCGAATTCAATGTGCCGTTGCCCTGGACCAAAGAAGTGCAGCTGGCCCGGCCGGCAGCCCGCTCGGCCAGCGTCACCATCGTCAACGCCGGGCGCGGCATCGCCTGCACCATCGCCGTCGACGGTGACCAGATTCAGCAGCGCGAAGGCGTCGGTGTGACGGTCTGCCGCTCGTCAGGCAAGCGCGGACGCGGCCACGGGCACTAACGCTGGGCCGGCACCTTCACCAGCACCATCCCCACCAGACCGATGACCAGGACGGTGCACAGACCCGCCAGGCCCGCCCGGGTCGTCGCGAAGATGTCGATGAACATCGAGAACAGCCACGGCGACAAGACATGCGCGGCCCTGCCGGTGGTGGTGTAGAGCCCGAAGGCCACACCTTCCTTACCGTCGGCAGAGATGCGCAACATCAGGTTGCGGGCGGCCGACTGCGTCGGGCCGACGAACAGACACAACGTCAGGCCGCAGACCCAGAACGCCAGCGGGCCGGACAGGCACATCAACGTGATGCCCACGGCCACCATCGACACCAGTGACACCACGATGACGGGCTTGGAGCCGATCCGGTCGTCCAGCAACCCGCCGGCCACCGCGCCGAGGGCCGCGATGGTGAAGGCCCCCGCCCCGAACAAGGGAACCATCGTCGGCTCCAGCCCGTAGACGCTGACACCCAGCACCGGGCCAAAGATCGAGATGCCGGTCAGACCGTCGCGGAAGATCGCGCTGGAGAGCAGGTAGTAGACGACGTTGCGGTCGCGTCGCCACTCTTCGACGACCTCGGTCCACAACCTGCGGTAGGCGCCGAAGAATCCGACCGCCGGGGTTCCGTCGGGTGCCGGCGACTTCACCGTCAACAGCAGCGGCAGCGCGAACAGGACGAACCACCCCGCCGCCACCAGCACCGCATAGCGGTCCGGTTTGCCATCCGAGTTCGGAATGCCGAGCAAGCCGAGGGTGTCACCGCTGCCAGATTTGAACCCCACGAAGACCAGAAGGAGCAGCACGACGCTGCCGATAAATCCCGCAGCCAAACCGAACCCGGAAATGCGGCCAGACGTCGCGGGCGTCGACAGCTGCCGCAACATCGCGTTGTACGGGACCGTCGCCAGATCCATGCACGCGGCAGTGCAGGCCAGCAGCCCCAGACCGACCCACAAGTAGTGGTGGTCGGGCCGGATGAAGTACATCGACGCCGTCAGCACCACCACCGCGCCGGTCAGCACTGCGAGGGCTTTCCGCCGGCGGTGCTCCGCGTCGACCATCACCCCGGTCACCGGCGCCAGCAAGGCCACCGCGATGCCAGCCGCGAGCACTGCGCGCCCGAGCCAGCTCTCCGGCGACGTCGAGCCGGGCAGCCCTTTGCCAACCTCTGAAATGAGGTAGATGTTGAAACCAAACGTCGTCACGATCGCGTTCACGCCCGTTGCGCCGGTGTCCCACAGCGCCCAGGCGGCTACGCGACCCCGGCCGACGGGCGGGATACCCGCCCCGGGGCTGCTCATGCGCCCACTCTATTGGTCCCTACGATTGCACCCATGCCTGTACCTGCTCCCAGCCCCGACGCCCGTGCCGTCGTCACCGGCGCATCTCAGAACATCGGTGAAGCACTGGCCACCGAGCTCGCCGCCCGCGGCCACCACCTGATCATCACGGCCCGCCGAGGCGACGTGCTGGCCGAGGTCGCCAAGCGCATCACCGACCGCCACGGCGTCACCGTCGAGGTCCGCGCCTGCGACCTCACCGACCCCGCCGACCGCGACACCCTGTGCGCCGAGTTGGCCGGTCGCAACATCTCGATCCTGTGCGCCAACGCCGGGACCGCGACGTTTGGCGCGGTAGCCGACCTGCCCGCCGAGGGCGAGAAGGCTCAGGTGCAGCTCAACGTGCAGGGCGTGCACGACCTGGTGCTGGCGGTGCTGCCCGGGATGATCTCGCGGCACGGTGGCGGCATCCTGATCTCCGGTTCAGCCGCGGGCAACTCGCCCATTCCGAACAACGCGACCTACGCCGCCTCGAAGGCGTTCGCCAACACCTTCAGCGAGTCGCTGCGCGGCGAGCTCAAGCAGCACGGCATCAATGTCACGCTGCTGGCGCCCGGCCCCGTGCGTACCGATCTGCCCGATCCGTCGGAGCAGTCCCTCGTTGAGCGGCTGATCCCCGACTTCCTCTGGATCGACACCGAGTACACCGCCCGGATTTCACTGGACGGCCTCGATCGCAACAAGATGCGCGTCGTCCCGGGAATCACTTCCAAGGCCATGTCGACCGCCAGCGGATACGCCCCGCGCTCGATCGTCGCGCCCATCGTCGGCGCGGTCTACAAGAAGCTCGGCGGGTCGTAGGGGGTTGGGCCGCCTCGGCGGCCCAACCCGGCCGGCCGGCCTACTTCCGGCGTGCCGTGCCCAAGATGCTGCGGGTGATCTCGCGACCGGCCACGGTCGCCGCGGACCGCAGGAAACTCTTGAACGCCGAGCTCTGCAGCACTTCTGCAACCATGCCCGGCCCTTCGGTCTCCACCTCAATGCGACCGGATGCGGTGAGGTCCGGCTCCTCGGGCTCGTCCGCCGGCACGGGAGCCGCAGGCGCCGCCCCGTCACCGCCGGGCACGGGCAGCCCCAGCTTCGCCGCCAGCCTCTCGTAGGCCGAGTCGCGGTCGATCGTCTCGCCGTAGGTGGCCTGCAGCGGGCTGGCCTTCGCCGCCGCCGTGATGGCGTCCGGCCCGATGGTGTCCATCAGCGACCGCGGCGCGCACAGCCGGGTCCAGGCCACCGGCGTCGGCGCACCGACTTCGGATAGCACCGTGACGATGGCCTCACCGATCCCCAGCGACGTCAGCGCCGACTCCAGGTCGTAGACGGACGTCTTCGGGTACGTCCGCACCGTCTTGGTCAGCGCCCTCTGGTCGTCGGGAGTGAACGCCCGGATCGCGTGCTGCACGCGGGCACCCAGCTGGCTGAGCACGTTGTTGGGAATGTCGGTGGGCAGCTGAGTGCAGAAGAACACGCCGACGCCCTTGGAGCGGATCAGCTTGACGGTCTGCTCCACCTGGTCGAGGAACGCCTTGGACGCGTCGGTGAACAGTAGGTGGGCCTCGTCGAAGAAGAAGACCAGCTTGGGCTTGTCGACGTCACCGATCTCGGGCAGCGACGTGAACAGGTCGGCCAGCACCCACATCAGGAATGTCGAGAACATCACCGGGCGGGCGGCCTGGCTCCCGAGCTCCAGCAGTGTGATGATGCCGCGGCCCTGCGCGTCCACCCGCATCAGATCTTCGGGCTTGAGCTCGGGCTCGCCGAAGAAGGTGTCGGCGCCTTCGGCTTCGAGGTTGACGAGCGCGCGCAGGATCACCCCGGCGGTCGCGGGCGACACCGCGCCGAGCGTCTTCAGTTCGACCTTGCCCTCGTCGCTGATCAGGTACTGGATCACCGCCCGCAGGTCTTTGAGGTCCAGCAGCGGCAGGCCCTTCTGGTCCGCCCAGTGGAAGATCAGCCCGAGCGTCGACTCCTGAGTCGTGTTGAGCCCCAACACTTTCGACAGCAGGATCGGCCCGAAGCTGGTGATCGTCGCACGCACCGGGACACCCACTCCCGTCGTACCCAGCGACAGGAACTCGACGGGAAAGGCGGTCGGCGTCCAGTCGTCGCCGGTGTCGGTGGCGCGCTGAGCGGTCTTGTCGTTGGCGGCGCCGGCCTGCGCTAGCCCGGACAGGTCGCCCTTGACGTCGGCCATCACGACCGGCACCCCGGCCGTCGACAACTGCTCGGCGATGACCTGCAGCGTCTTGGTCTTGCCGGTGCCGGTGGCGCCCGCGATCAGCCCGTGCCGGTTGATGGTGGCCAGCGGAATCCGGACCTGAGCGCTGGCGTCTACAGCTCCGTCTACGACGACCGCGCCGAGGTTCAGTGCCTGGCCGGTAACGGCGTAACCAGCGGCGATCTGCTGCGCGGGGGATGCACTCGATTCGGTCGTCATGGCCTGACAGTACTTGCTCAGGGTGGTCGTAGCCGGGTACAGACACTCCGCGATCAGAGCTGGGAATACTCTGGAACACCGTGCGTGACGAACTGGTATGGATCGACTGCGAGATGACGGGGCTGGATCTCAAGTCCGACCGGCTCATCGAGATCGCGGCATTGGTCACCGACAGCGACCTGAACGTGTTGGGCGAAGGCGTCGATGTGGTGATCCACACCGACAATGCCGCCCTCGACGGCATGGCCGACGTGGTGATGAAGATGCACACCCGCTCCGGCTTGATCGAAGAGGTGCGTACCTCGACCGTCACCATCGAAGAAGCCGAGCAGATGGTGCTGGACTACATCCGCAGCCACATCGGGCAGGCGAAAACCGCTCCCCTGGCTGGCAACTCGATTGCCACCGACCGCGGCTTCATCGCCCGGGACATGCCCCGCCTCGACGAGTTCCTGCACTACCGCATGATCGACGTCAGCTCGATCAAGGAGTTGTGCCGCCGCTGGTACCCGCGCATCTACTTCGGGCAGCCGGACAAGGGGCTGGCACACCGCGCGCTGGCCGATATCCACGAATCCATCCGCGAGTTGAAGTACTACCGCGGAACCGCCTTCGTGCCCGCTCCCGGCCCGTCTACCAGCGAAATCGCCGCCGTGGCGAGCGAGCTGGGCCCGCCAACGAATGACGAGGCGGTAACCGATTCGGCATAGCGGGCCGAAACGGCTAGTATCTACGACGCTGCTAGTGCCGACAGGCCCGCAGCAATGGTGGCTGTAGTTCAGCTGGTAGAGCACCAGGTTGTGATCCTGGGTGTCGCGGGTTCAAGTCCCGTCAGCCACCCCGAGGTAGAACATCGCCTCACCTGCATACCGCGGGTGGGGCGATGTTTGTTTTCCGGGCCATATGACCCTCCGGCACAGTGGTGAGCATGGGTGAGGCGTTGCCGTTGCGGGCGGTCTGCATCGAGGGCGCTCGCGTTCGGCTCCGGACGGGCCGGGATGACGACGCCGAAGGCCTGATCGAAACCCAGACCGACGAACAGGTGCGTCAGTTTCTGGGCGGCCCACGGCCTGTGGACGACGTCCGCGCATTGGTGGAATCAGTCGGAGCTGCAAAGCTTTTGGAGCCTGCAGGCTGCTATGTGGTGGCTGACAAACATTCCGACGAGATGCTGGGGACGGTGGTGCTCGATCGTCGCAGCCTGGAGCTTCCCGGCTACGTGCGAGCCGACGGCGACGAACTCGAACTGAGTTATGTCTTTCGCGCCCACGCCTGGGGGCGCGGCTATGCGAGCGAAGCCGCTCGCCTCTTGCTGCGGTACGCAGCTGGCGAGTTGGAAGACCAACCTGTCGTGGTTGTCACCCAGACCGCCAACCGCGCATCGCTGCGGCTAGCTGAACGCCTCGGATTCAGGGTTGTGGAGACGTTCGAGCAATACGACGCCGAACAGACGCTGGCGACCGCCCAGCTGGCCACCTTCCGGCAACCCGAGGCTTAGCCCGGCACCTGGTCCAAGAAGCCGTGCACGGTCCGAATCCGGCCGTCGGCGTCGGTCGCCAGGACGTCGAAGCCGACGATCGGCGGCTGCTCCCCCTGCGGCCCCAGCCCCCACTGGAAGCGCGCCTGGTTGTGGTGGCTGTCCGGACCACTGACAAGTGAGAAGACGAATCCCGGGAACTGCGCGTGCACCGCACCAATGACGCCGGAGATGGCGTCATGACCGCCGACGTCGGCCATCGGATCGGTGTACGTCGCCTCAGGTGCCCAGTGGTCGCCGAGCAGGGCATTTCGCTCGGTGGGGTCGGTGGCGTTCCACGTCTTCAGGTACGCGGTGACGATGTCGTTCATGCTCGCCTCTTTCGTGTTGGTTGGTCAGCTCAAAGCTTGGCCGTCGAAGCGCTGCAAGTCGATTACGTCGGAGGTAAAGATGTTCCGACACTTGAGTTTTCATCAGATGCCGCGCGAGCTATTCAGCGATAGCCACCCGGAATCTCGCCGCCGCAGAACCTTCCCGAACAGGACGTCGCGCAGATCAGATAATCAGATGAATTAGATCGAATATATGCGCTGTACAGATGCAGCGCGTGACTGAATCATGGAACCCAACCAGCGAGTCTGTCCAAACAATGGAGGTTGGGATGTCGAGCCAAGAGACCGAGGTTCTCGTCGTCGGCGCGGGTCAAGCCGGTATCGCGATGAGCGAGCACCTTGGCTTGCAGGGCGTGCCGCACCTCGTCGTCGAGCGTGACCGGGTTGCCGAGCGGTGGCGGTCCTGGCGGTGGGATTCCTTGGTGGCCAACGGCCCTGCGTGGCATGACCGGTTCCCGGGCCTGGAATTCAGCGTCGACCCCGACGGCTTCGCCGGCAAGGAAGACGTCGCCGACTACCTCGTCAACTACGCCGAGAAGATCGACGCCCCGATCCAGACGGGCGTCGAGGTCAAGGCGGTCCGTAAGAACGAGGGTCGTCCAGGATTCACGGTCGACACCTCGGACGGCACCATCGAGGCGCGCTACGTCGTGGCGGCTACCGGCGCGTTCCAAAAGCCGGTCATCCCACCCGTCGTGCCGGAATCCGCCGGCATCCACCAGATTCACTCCAGCTCGTATCACAACCCGCAGGAGCTGCCCGAAGGCGCCGTGCTGGTCGTCGGCGCCGGCTCCTCCGGTGTGCAGATCGCCGACGAACTGCAGCAGTCGGGCCGTCAGGTCTACCTCGCCGTCGGGCCCCACGACCGGCCGCCGCGCAGCTACCGCGATCGCGACTTCTGTTGGTGGCTGGGCGTTCTCGGCAAGTGGGACATGGCTGCCCCGCCGCGCGGCGCCGAGCACGTGACCATCGCCGTCAGCGGCGCACGCGGCGGACACACGGTCGACTTCCGGTCGCTGGCCGCCAGCGGCATCACACTGCTCGGCATGGGCGGCAAGTTCGAAGACGGCGTCATGACGTTCGCCCCCGACCTGTGCGACAACATCGCCGCGGGCGACGCCAACTACCTGTCGATGCTCGACGAGGCCGACGCCTACGTCGAGAGCAATGGCCTGGACCTCCCCGAAGAACCGCAGGCCCGCGTCCTCGGCCCCGATCCGGACTGCATGACGAACCCCATTCTCGAACTGGATTTCGCTGCCGCGGGAATCACTTCGATCGTCTGGGCCGTCGGCTTCGCGTTCGACTACAGCTGGCTGCAGGTCGACGCATTCGATGAGAACGGCAAGCCTCGGCACCAGCGCGGCGTCTCCGCCGAACCCGGCGTGTACTTCCTCGGGCTTCCGTGGCAGTCGCGGCGCGGCTCGAGCTTCATCTGGGGCGTCTGGCATGACGCGAAGTACGTCGCCGACCAAATCGCCATCCAGCGAAGCTATCTCACCTACGACGGCGCCAAGTAGACAGAAAAGGGAACGTTGGTCATGACCGATATCGCAACACCGACCCACACGCGGATCCGGCCGTTCAACACCAAGGACACCTATCCCGAACAGAATCTCGACAACGACCTGTGCCAGGCCGTGGTGGCCGGTGGCGTTGTCTACCTGCGCGGCCAGATCGGCCAGGATCTCGATACCCGAGAATCGGTGGGCATCGGCGACGTCGAGGTACAAGCCGAAAAGGCCATGAGCAACATCGCGATATTGCTCGACGAAGCCGGCAGCTCGCTGCGGGACATCGTCAAGGTCACCGTGTACCTCACCGACATCCGCTACCGCGAGACCGTGTACCGCGTCATGGGCCGCTGGCTCAAGGGCGTCTTCCCGGTGTCGACGGGTCTGGTCGTCGAGGCGCTCGCCCGTCCCGAATGGCTCGTCGAAATCGACGCCACCGCAGTCATTTCCACGGACGCCGACAAATGACGTTCTCTCTGGTCGCGCGGGACCCCGGCACGGGTGCCTTCGGTATCGTGATCTGTTCGTCGAGCCCCGCTGTTGCCTCGCGCTGCGCACATGCCCGCGCGACGGTCGGTGTCTGCGCGTCACAGAATGTCACCAACCCGGCTCTCGGCCCACAGGTGCTCGACTCGCTCGTCGACGGCACTGACGCCGGCTCAGCACTCAAAGCCGTCCTGGCACAAGAGAAATTTCCGGACTACCGGCAAGTGACGGTCGTCGACGGCAACGGCAACACCGCGGTGCATTCCGGGCCGAACAGTCTCGGTGTGCACACCCACCTCGAGGGCGATCAGGCTGTGGCGGCGGGCAACATGCTCGCTGATGAAAAGGTGATCGCCGAACTGCTCAACGGCTATGCCGGCAGCACGGCGGCGGCCTTCGAGGACAAACTGCTCGACGGCCTGCGCGCAGCCCTGGCCGCCGGCGGTGAGGCCGGTCCGGTGCATTCGGCGGGAATGCTTGTCGTGGAAGATGTTCCGTGGCCGGTGACCGACCTTCGGGTCGACTACTCCGACGACCCCATCGGCGATCTCGCCGCGCTTTGGCAGCTGTGGCAGCCGCAGAAGAACGACTACCGCGTGCGTGGTGTCGACCCGACCCGGGCGCCGTCCTACGGAGTTCCAGGGGACCAATGACCACCGTCGACTCGGCCATCGCGGCGGGCGTGAGCGCGGCTCATCCGCACCTGATCGCACTGTCCCGCGACCTCTACGACCACCCCGAAATCGCCTGGGAAGAAGTTCGATCCGCGCGGCGGGTCGCCGGGGCGCTGTCGGACAACGGGTTTGACGTCACCGAACAGTACTGCGGTTTGGAGACGGCATTCTCCGCACGGATCGGCACCGGCGATCTGCACATCGCCCTGTGCGCCGAATACGACGCGTTGCCGGGCCTCGGCCACGCCTGTGGCCACAATCTGATCTCCGCCATCACCGTCGGCACGGCGCTCGCCTTGGCGCCCCTGGTCGACGATCTGGGTCTGACGCTGTCGGTCATCGGCACTCCCGCGGAGGAAGGCGGAGGCGGCAAGATCGAACTACTCGAACGCAACGGTTTTGCCGGACAACACGCAGCCGCCATGGTCCACCCTGGTCCGGTCGACGTGGCCCGCGCTCGGCCTTTTGCCGTGTCGCACAGCCACATCGAGTACCACGGCAAGTCGGCGCACGCCGCTGCCTACCCTGAGCGCGGCATCAACGCCGCCGACGCCTTCACCATCGCCCAGGTCGCCATCGGACTCCTGCGCCAGCAGCTGCCCTCGTCGGTTCGGGTGCACGGCATGATGACTCGCGGCGGCGAGGCGCCCAACGCGATCGCTGAACGCACCGAAGGCCGCTGGTACGTGCGCGCTGAGACACTCGCCCAGCTCGCCGACATCGAGCCAAAGGTGATGCGGTGCTTCGAAGCCGGCGCACTGGCCTCCGGCGCCGAACTCACCGTCACACCGGAATCCAAGCCGTACGCCGAATTCCGCACCGACGACGAGTTGTTGGCGTGCTACGAGCAGCGGGCCGTCGCGGCCGGCCGACAGTTCAACTCGGGCCCGGACAGCATGATGGCGCGTGCGTCGACCGATATGGGCAACGTCTCGCAGACGCTGCCCGCCATCCACCCCTACATCGGCATCGCCTCGTTGCCTGCCGTCAACCACCAGCCCGAGTTCGCAGCCGCCACAATCACTTCGGCGGCCGAAACGGCGATCGCGCAGGGCGCCCTGGCCCTGGCCGGCACCGTCGTCGACGCCGCATCCCGCACCCATATCCGCCACCGCCTATTGACTGGGGAATGACCGATGCCCGGCCTGACTCGTACCGAACACGACCTGCTGGGTGATCGCGAGGTGCCTGCCGACGTGTACTACGGCGTGCACACCGCACGTGCGTTGGAGAACTTTCCGATCACCGGCGTCCCCATCTCACGGCACAGCGATCTGGTGGTCGCGCTGGCTTCGGTGAAACAGGCTGCGGCTGAAGCCAACCGACAGCTCGGGCAACTCGATGAGCGGATTGCCGACGCCGTCATCGCGGCGTGCATCGAGATCCGTGGTGGCGCTTTACATGACCAGTTCGTCGTCGACCAGATCCAGGGTGGCGCCGGCACTTCGACCAACATGAACGCCAACGAGGTGATCGCCAACCGGGCGTTGGAAATCCTCGGCCACCGGCGCGGCGAGTACCGCTACGTGCATCCCCTGGAACATGTCAACCTGGGGCAGAGCACCAACGACGTCTACCCCACCGCCGTGAAGGTCGCGCTCGGGACGGCGACGCGTTCGCTCGCCGAGGCCTTGCGCGGCCTTGTCACGCGTTGTGCAAGCAAATCCGTCGAGTTCGCCGACATGCTCAAACTCGGCCGCACGCAGCTGCAGGATGCGGTCCCGATGACGCTCGGCCAGGAGTTCGGAGCTTTCGCCATCACCATCGGTGAGGACGCCGAGCGGCTCGATGAAGCGTCGGCCCTGATCGCCGAAATCAACTTGGGCGGCACCGCAATCGGCACCGGCCTCAACACCCACCCCGAGTATGCGGCGCTGGTGTGCGAGCGGCTGCGGCTGCTCACCGGACTGCCATTGAGCACGGCCGGAAATCTCGTCGAAGCGACTTCTGATGTCGGCTCGTTTGTCCAGCTGTCCGGTGTCACGAAGCGCGCCGCGGTGAAGCTCTCGAAGATCTGCAACGACTTGCGGCTGTTGTCGTCGGGCCCGCGGGCCGGCCTCGGCGAGATCAATCTGCCTGCCGTGCAGGCTGGTTCGAGCATCATGCCGGGCAAGGTGAACCCGGTGATCCCGGAGGTGGTCAACCAGGTTGCGTTCGAGGTCATCGGCAATGACCTCACGATCACGATGGCTGCTGAGGCAGGGCAGTTGCAGCTCAACGCTTTTGAGCCGATCATCGCCCGGGCGCTGTTGTCCTCGCTCACGCACCTCACCAACGCCGTCGACGTTCTCGGCGAACGCTGCATTCAGGGCATCACCGCGAATGCCGACCACATGCGCAACACGGCTCTGCAGTCGGCCAGCATCGCAACAGCACTCAATCCGGTGTTGGGCTACGAGGCTGCGACGGCACTGGTGGCCGAAGCGATCGCCACCGGTGCGTCCATCCCGGAGCTGGTGCGGCGCTCGGCACTGCTCGACGAAGCGGTGCTGGCGCGGGTGCTGAGTCCCGAGAACCTATGCCGGCCAAACGATCTCAAAGCGATGCTGGCGACAGAGTCCTAACTACTCGTCTGCTCCGGTGCCGCGATCGGCGAATATCGCGCGGGCGGCCTCCGCGACGGCACGCGCCCGCGCGGTGCTGCGAACCGACTGCAGCCGGGCCAGCACGATCGGCAGGCCGGGAAGGTCGTCGCGGATGGCGACCGTGCTGACCGCACCGCCGTCATACGTGCCTCGATGCGCCGGAATCTGGTTGAGGATCGAAAACCCGTGTCCGCGAGCGACCAGGCCGCGGACCGCTTCATAACTCGCTGACCGGTACCGAATCCGCGGGGTGACACCAGCTTTGGCGAGGATCGACTCGAAGTAGTCGCGGCTGTCGGGGAGGTCGAGCAGAACCATGGGCTCTTCGGCCAGTTCAGTCAGGCGAATGGACTTCCGCTTGGCCAACGGATGGTCGGCCGGCAGCGCCACGTACGGCGCCGCGACGCCGAGTTGTTCGACTTCGACACCGTTGCCCAGCGCAAGGTCGTAGGTCAGCGCCAATTCCGCGCTGCCGTTGCGCAGCACCGTCCGGATCGCGTCGGCCGAAGTCTCGACCACGTCGACCTCAAGTCCGGGGTGACGGGCACCGAGGTCGGACAGCAAGCGCGGCAACACAAACGGCGTCAGCGTCACAAAGCACGCCAACCGGACCGTCCCGTGCACCTGGTCGACGCGGCCGCTGGCATTGTCGAGCACTTCGTCCAGGTGGGCGAGCAAGCCACGGGTGTCCCGCAACATCTCCTCGCCGGCGGCTGTCAGGGCCAGGCCCCGCGCACGGTGCCGGATGAACAGCTGCACGCCGACCTGCTGCTCCAACTGGCTGATTGCCGCCGAGACCGCCGACTGTGCGATATGCAGCTCGTCGGCGGCCTTGGTCATCGACAAATAGGTGGCAGCTGTCACGAAGTACCGCAACTGGGTCAGCGTGACGTCGGGACGTCTGCGCATGCTGGTACTTCCTATCGTTTGGGGAGTACCAGCATTGCAGCTACGCCGCGTGCTCTTGCGCGGTTCCGGCAATGGGCTCCTCCAGCGCCGCGGTGTCGGGACGCTCCGCGCGCACCGGGCGGCCGCGCAGATAGCCGACGGCGCCGAGGATGCCGAGCACAGCCAGCGTGCCCAGGGTGAACAGCTCGAACGTGCCCCGGCTGACTCCCCAGGTCTTGGTGAAGTCGTAGTCGATGCCGAACAGCGCCTCCAGCGTTCCGGGGAGGACGGCCACCCAGGACCCCAGCGCCACCCACGCCAGCGACACCGCGCCGAGGATGCGGAAACCGGTGTTACCGGTCGGCACGCGGAAGGGACGGTGCACCTCGGGGAATCGGGTGCGCAGTCGCACCGCCGCGGGGATCGCGATGGAGTAGCTGAGCAGGAACGTGGAGATCGAGATGCTCAGCACCACGGCGAAGACGGACGCTGCCGAACCGGTGACCTGCATGGCAACCAGACAGAAGACGGTGGCCACGGTGCCCGACAGCAGGTTCACGCGCACCGGCGTGCCGAGCTCCGGATGGAAGCGACCGAAGAACCCGCCGAAGAACGAGCCGTCGGCGGCGGCCATGGCCTGCATGCGGTCGCTGATGATCATCCACGCCGACCCTTGGGCCATCAGGATGAGAGCGAAGACGACGCCGGTGACGGTCAGCATGGCCGGAGCCGCACTGCCGTACACGCTGAACACCTTGGCGACGGCCTGCATCAGGCCGCTGATTCCGGTGATGTCGTCTTTCGGAAGGACCACCAGGATGGCGAAGATCGGCAGCAGGTAGGAGGCTGCGGCGATGCCGGCCGAGCGGGCGATGGAGATGGGCACGTCGCGCGCAGGATTCTTCATCTCGCCGGCTGCGCTGTTACCCGACTCAAATCCCAAGTAGCAGAACAGAAGTAGCGGGGTCGCACCGAGCAGGCCGGCCAGGGTCGGGTTGAAATCGTGGAACGACAGTCCGGCCACGCCGTGGCGTGCTGCGTAGATGGCGGTGGTCACCAGGAAGATGGCTAGGAACGCGATCTTGAGGATGGCACCGAGGTTCGGGATCCACTTGCCGCGGCGGAGGCTGACGACGGCGGCCAGCACGGTGAGCCAGATGAACACAAGCTTGAAGACGTAGTCGGTGACCGAACCGGGCTCGAATTTGGTGATGTAGCCGTTCCAGGTCTCCGAGGCGATGAACGCCATCGATCCGCCAACCCAGACAGGTTGGGTGACCCAGGTCAGCAGTGAGGCAATGGCGGCCAGCGGCCGGCCGAAGGCCTTGCGGCACCAGACGTACACGCCGCCCTCCCCGGTGAACGCGCCACCGGTTTCGGCGAAGATCAGGCCGTAGGGAACCAGGAAGAACACCGCGAGCACCAATGCCCAGGTGAATGTCTCGGCGCCGAAACCGGAGACCTGTCCGAGTGTCTCTATGGACACCACTGCGGCCACGATCAGAAAGATGATGTCGAGCCGGCCAAGGGTCTTTTTGAGGTGCTTGACCTCGCGATCAGCCTGGGCTGTCTCCTGGTCGCCAACCCGCGCAATTGGTTCGGATTCCACGATGTCCTTCGTTCGGTCGACAATGTGATGCCCCCCACAGTGACGGGCGACACCCGTAGCTGTAAAACATCTTTTTCCGTGAATCCACATCGAAATTTCCGATGCAAATCACGGACCCTGGAACACCTCCGGGCTGCATCGATTTAACAGATGCAAAAACGCTGAAACCCCTAGTTGACCTTGGTTAGGGATGGCACAACGATGGCTATTACCCGCGTGACCCAGCTCACGTCGCAGCCCCAGCCCCGTAGCGATCAGCCGCCACGAAACCAAGGAGCATCTCCGTGCGAGACCCCCGGTACGACATCCTCTTCGAGCCCGTGCAGATCGGTCCCGTGACCGCGAAAAACCGGTTTTACCAAGTACCCCATTGCAACGGCATGGGCTACCGCGATCCGTCGGGTGAGGCGTACATGCGCCGCATCAAGGCCGAAGGCGGCTGGGCCGTCGTGTGCACCGAGCAGGTCGAGATTCACCCCACCTCTGACATCGGCCCGTTCATCGAGCTGCGCCTGTGGGACGACCAGGACCTGCCCGCCGTGGCCCGGATCGCTGAGAAGATTCACGAGGGCGGCGCCCTGGCCGGTATCGAGCTGGCGCACAACGGCCTGAACTCCCCCAACCTGATCAGCCGGGAAACGCCGCTGGGACCGCAGAACCTGCCGGTGGTGTCGTGGAACTACGACCCGGTGCAGGCCCGCGAGATGACCAAGTCCGACATCGCCGACATGCGGTACTGGCACCGCGAAGCGGTCCGCCGGTCGCTGCAGGCCGAGTACGACATCATCTACGTCTACGCCGGCCACGCCATCGGCGGCCTGCACCACTTCCTGTCACGGCGCTACAACAACCGCACCGACGAATACGGCGGCAGCATCGAGAACCGGGCCCGCCTGCTGCGCGAGATCCTCGAGGACACCCGCGAGATCTGCGACGGCAAAGCCGCGGTGGCCTGCCGCATCTCGGTCGACGAATTGCTCGGTGACGAGGGCATCACGCGCAACGAGATCGAAGATGTCATCGGCATGCTCGGCGAGCACCCTGACCTGTGGGACTTCGTGCTGGGCAGCTGGGAGGACGACTCGGTCACCTCACGCTTCGGACCCGAGGCCGAGCAAGAGCCCTACGTCCGTGGGCTCAAGGCGCTGACCACCAAACCCGTTGTGGGCGTGGGCCGTTTCACCTCGCCCGACATGATGGTGCACCAGATCAAGTCCGGTGTGCTGGACCTGATCGGCGCCGCCCGTCCCTCCATCGCCGACCCGTTCCTGCCCAGCAAGATCGAGTCCGGCAACCTCGAAGACATCCGGGAATGCATCGGCTGCAACATCTGCGTGTCCGGCGACTTCACCATGTCGCCCATCCGCTGCACCCAAAACCCCACCATGGGTGAGGAATTCCGCCGCGGCTGGCATCCCGAGAAGATCCGCTCGAAGGCCAGTGATTCCACGGTCCTGGTGGTCGGCGCCGGACCCGCCGGCCTGGAAGCTGCGCGCTCCCTGGGTAATCGCGGCTACCAGGTGAGCCTGGCCGAGGCCTCGCGCACCCTCGGCGGACGCGTCGCCCGGGAGTCGAAGCTGCCGAGTTTGTCGGCTTGGATCCGGGTCGTCGACTACCGCGAGCAGCAGCTCCGCAAGCTCGACAACGTCGAGGTCTTCATGGAGAGCGAGATGACTGCCGACGACATCATCGAGAACGACTTCAACCACGTCGTCGTCGCTACGGGCGCCGGCTGGCGGCACGACGGCGTCGGCCGCTGGCACACCAAGCCACTCGAAATCGCCGAAGGCGCAGAGGTTTTGAACCCCGACGACATCATGGCCGGCACCCGGCCGCGCGGTCAGCGGGTCGTGGTGTTCGATGACGACCACTACTACATGGGCAGCGTCATCGCCGAACTCCTCGCCAAAGAGGGCCTCGATGTCACCTTGATCACGCCCGCAGCCCACGTCTCGCAGTGGACCACGAACACCCTTGAGGTCGCCCGGGTGCGCAAGCGCGTCATCCGCGCCGGTATCGACGTGCGGACAAACACCGCCGTGACGGCGGTTACCGCGGACGGCGTGCAAACCGCATGCGTGTACACCGGCGACGCCGGTTCGGTCAGTGCCGACTCCGTCGTCATGGTTACCGCCCGACTCCCCCACGACGGCCTCTACCAGGAACTGATGAGCCGCGAAAGCGAATGGGCTGCAGCGGATCTGCTGAGCGTGCGCGCCATCGGTGACGCCTGGGCACCCGCCACCATCGCGGCGGCCGTCTGGTCCGGCCACCGCTACGCCGAAGAACTCGACGAGCCTTTGCTGCGCGAACCGGTGCCCTATCTGCGTGAGGTGTCCGAACTCGCCGTCGAGCCCGTCATCTACCTACCCATCACCCCTGTTTCATCCGTCCACGTCTAGGAGAACTGAATTGTCCACCGCAACAACCTTTGTCGATCTCATCCCCACCGGACCCGATGCCGTCGCGTCCATGACCCCGAGCGGCTACGTCACCCCGGAGACCCTGCGCGAGGGCAACCCGGCCGAAACCGAGACCGTCCACCTGTCCAGCGCCGACGAGAAGTTCACGGTCGGTTCGTGGCGTGCCGAGCCCTACACTGAGTACATCGTGGACTACCCCGGTGACGAGTACACCCGAGTGCTCGAGGGGTCGCTGACTCTCACCGGCGAAGACGGCATCGCTCACACCTTCGGCCCCGGCGATGCGTACACCCTGCGCAAAGGTTGGACCGGCGAATATCGCGTGACCGAGACCCTGGTCAAGCAGTTCGCGATCTACATCCCCTGAAAGGTAGGCACATGACCACGCTTGACGACTGGACTCGTCTCGCCGGTGAAATCGCGCCGCGCACTGAGGTTTTCATCGACGGTAAGTTTCGGTCCGCGGCCTCCGGCGCAACGTTCGACTCGATCAACCCCGCCACAGGTGAACTGATCGCAGCGGTGGCATCGGCTGATACCACCGACGTCGACGCAGCGGTGGCATCAGCGCGCGCATCCTTTGAATCGGGCGCGTGGTCGCGGACTTCGGCATCGCACCGCAAGCGCGTCCTGCAGAAGCTGTCCGAGCTGATGCTGGAGCACAGCGAGGAACTGGCGCTGCTGGATTCGCTGGACATGGGCAAGCTGGTTACCGAAGCCCACACCGTCGATGTACCTTCTGCTGCAGACCTTTTCGCGTTCTACGGCGAGGCCATCGACAAGCAGAGTGGCGAAATCGCACCAACAGAACCCGGCAACCTCGCGTTGGTGACGCGCGAACCGCTCGGTGTTATCGGGGCCGTGACTCCGTGGAATTTTCCGCTGGATCTCGCGGTGTGGAAGCTGGCGCCGGCTCTGGCCGCTGGGAACAGCGTCGTTCTCAAACCGGCCGAGCAGGCGCCCCTGTCGTCCCTGCGCCTCGCCGAACTCGCGGTGGAAGCCGGATTGCCCGAAGGCGTGCTCAACGTCGTTCCGGGTCTCGGCCCCACCGCGGGTGAGGCGCTGGGACGGCATCCAGATGTGGACGTCATCGCGTTCACCGGATCGACCGTGACCGGCAAGCGGTTCCTGCGTTATGCCGCCGAGTCCAACGCCAAGCAGATCTGGCTCGAGATGGGCGGCAAGAGCCCCAACGTGGTCTTCGCCGATGCCGACCTCGATGCCGCCGTCGACAAGGCGATCTTCGGTGCGTTCTACAACCAGGGTGCGGTGTGCTCGTCGAATTCGCGGCTGCTGCTTGATGAGTCGATCGCCGAGGAATTCCTCGCGGAGTTGGTGAAGCGCACCGCCTCCGTCCGCCCCGGCGACCCGCTTGATCCGGCCTCCACCATGGGCGCCCTCGTCGACGAACACCACACGCAGCGCGTCATGGGGTTCATCGACCGCGCCCGCACCGACGGCGAGATCATCACGGGTGGCACCCGGGAAACCGTGGGCGGTCGTGGATGTTTCGTCGCGCCGACCATCGTGGCCAACCTGGCCTCGACGGCTGAACTCATCACTGATGAGGTGTTCGGTCCGGTACTCGCCGTGCAGACGTTCCGTGATGAGGCGCAAGCCATTTCGATGGCCAACGACACCATCTACGGACTGGCGGCGTCGGTGTGGACTCGTGACCTGTCCCGGGCACACCGGGTTTCGGCGGCACTGCGCGCCGGTACGGTGTCGGTCAACACCGTCGATGCGTTGAGCCCGCAGACCCCCTTCGGGGGATTCAAGCAGTCCGGATTCGGTCGCGATCTGTCCCTGCACGCGCTCGATAAATACACCGGCTTGAAGACCACCTGGATCGCGCTGTAATTCTCAAGATAGGCAACACCATGAACGACAAAGCGCCGGTGTCGACAGCACCAGTTGAGCAACGGACCATCGAGCACGTCCCGGTCGACGAACGGCACGGCCGCGCCCGCGACCTGTTCACCGTGTGGTTCGGCTCCAACATCATGCTGCTGACCATCATCACCGGCGCTTTGTCGACCACGGTGTTCCACCTACCGCTGTGGGCCGGTGCGTGCGCGATCGTGATCGGCAATGTCATCGGCGGCGTGGTGATGGCACTGCACGCCGCCCAGGGACCGCAGATGGGCGTGCCCCAGATGCTGCAGACCCGGGCCCAGTTCGGTTCCTACGGCAGCCTTTTGGTGGTCGTCCTGGTGGTCTTCATGTACCTGGGCTTCTTCGCCTCCAATGCGGTGCTCGGCGGACAGGCACTGGCCAAGGTGACTGGGCTGCCCACCAACTGGTCCATCACGATCATCGGCCTGATCAGCGTGGTCGCCACCATCGTGGGCTACCAGCTCATCCACAAGGTGACAGCGCTGCTGTCGGTGGTCGCCGGTGGTGCGTTGGTGGTCGCCTTCGTCTGGATGGTCGGCGTCAACGGCGTACCGGACGACGCCTGGCACACCAGCGGATTCAGCTGGGCCGGATTCATGGGGACCCTGTCGGTGGCGGCCCTGTGGCAGATCGCCTACGCGCCTTACGTTTCCGACTACACCCGGTATATGCCGAAAGACACCGGTCAGCGCGCCGCGTTCTGGGGCACCTACGCCGGCTGCGTGTTGGGCTCCGTCCTGCCCATGCTGCTCGGTGTCCTGGTCGGGGCCGCGTTGCCGACCGACGAGACCCTCGAAGGACTGTCGACGCTGACCCGCGGGGTCAGTACCGGTGTGTTCGGGATCTTCGCGATCGGCATCACCGCCACCAACGCCATGAACCTCTACTGCGGTGCGCTCTCCACGATCACCGTGGGCCAGAACGTGTTTCCGCGGTGGCGTCCCGGTGCCGGCAGCCGCGCCGTGACGGCAATCGCGTTGTTCGTCATGGCGATGATCCCCGCTCTGGTCAGCGCCGACGACTTCCTGGCCAACTACGCGAATTTCCTGTCGCTGCTGCTGTGCGTGCTGATCCCGTGGACCGCCGTCAACCTGGTCGACTACTACCTGCTGCGCCACGGCGTCTACGACATCGATTCGCTGTTCGAACGCGACGGCGGGCGGTACGGCAAGTTCAACTGGGTCGCGATCGCGTGCTACTTCATCGGCATCGTCGTGCAGATTCCATTCCTGTCGACCACACTGTTCACCGGGTTCGCGGCGAAGGCCATTGACGGCGTGGACATCTCGTGGATCGTCGGCCTGGCTGTCATTTGTCCGCTGTACTACGTGCTGATGCGGCCGAAGGTCGCTGTCCCCGTTGCGCAGCCGGCGGTGGCGTGAACATGACCGACTACCTGATCGTGGGCGGTGGCACCGCCGGATGCATTGTGGCGTCGCGCCTTTCCGAGGACCCGTCGATCACCGTCACGGTGCTCGAAGCCGGCCCAACGGACCGGGACGAACCCCGCGCCCGTGATATCCGGCGCTGGCCCGACATGCTGGAGAGCCAGTACGACCTCGACTACCGCAGCGTGCCTCAGGAGCGCGGCAATTCCGATATCCGCCAGGCCCGCATGCAGATCCTCGGTGGCTGCTCGACGGCCAACACCATGATCACCTGGCGGCCACTGGCCGCCGACCTCGAAGAATGGGCCGCACTGGGTGTTTCGGGCTGGGACGCCGCCGCAGTGCACGCGGCGTTCGACCGAATCCTTGCGCCCGTGGAACCCGTCGCTGACAAGGATCGCAACTCCTACGTCAGTGACGTCGTGGACTCCGCCCGGCGGGCGTTGGCTTTGCCCGCCCGCCGGGCCTGGAACTCCGATCCCGACTTCGCCGCTACCGGCGTCGGGGCGGGATTCTTCGAAATCGGCTACACCCCAAGTGATCACCTGCGGTCCTCCACCTCGGTGCACTACTTGCATGACGCGATCGGCGACCGGGCCAATCTCGTGGTCGAACACGGCCAATACGCCGAACGCCTGCTGATCGAAGACGGCAAAGCGGTCGGGGTGCTCACCCGCGATGCCGATGGTAACCATCGCGAATTCCGGGCCGACCGCGAAGTCATCGTGTGCTGCGGTGCCATCGATTCGCCGAAGTTGTTGCAGCTCTCGGGCATCGGCCCCACCGCGGTGCTCTCGGCCGCAGGTGTCGACACCGTCGTCGTGTCCCCGGGCGTCGGCGAGAACCTGATGGACCATGCCGAAGGCCTCATCGTGTGGGAAGCAGCTACCGATGTCCCCGATACCTGCGCGACGGGCTGGGATGCCGGCGCCGCCGTCCGGCTTTCGGACGACGGCCCCGCGCGGCCCGAGGTGCTCATGCACTTCCCCGTCGAAGCCGTTGCCGACCACGCCATCGCGCGCGGCGTCGAGATGCCTGAGCGCATCGTGTCGATCGCGCCGAATGTGGCCAAGCCCAGCAGTCGCGGCCGCGTCTGGATCACGTCGTCCGATCCCGTCGAGCGCCCGTCATTCGATCCTCGGTACTTCACCGATCCGGACGGGCACGACGAAGCGGTATTGATCGCTGGAGTCCGGCTGGCCCGTCGTATCGCCGCGACCGAACCGATGGCGAATTGGCTTGTCCGCGAGGTGTTCCCGGGACCCGATGCACAGTCTGACGAGGAGCTGTCTGAGGCCCTGCGCGCCACCCACCAGACGGTGTATCACGTATCGGGCACCTGTCGGATGGGCGCCGACGACGACCCGATGGCCGTCTGCGACTCCCGGCTGCGGGTCCGTGGCGTGACCGGTCTGCGGGTCGTCGACGCGTCAGTCTTCCCCACCATCCCGTCGGTCAACCCGGTGGGCACCATCATGGCAGTGGCCGAGCACGCCAGCGCCATGCTGCTCGCAGATCGAGTCTGAAAGGTCAGAATGTTAGCCGACCGCATCTTCACCAATGCCGCCGTGTTCCAGGCCGCCGGCGCCGATCCCGCCGATACCGTGGCTGTACAGGGCGACACCATTGTCTCGGTGGGCCGCGGTGTCGACCGCGACATGGTCGGAAAGCACACGGAGATCACCGATCTCGCAGGCGCGAGTCTGCTGCCTGGCTTCGTCGACGCGCACGCGCATCCGGTCGCCGCGGGCATGGCGGCACTGCGGTGCGACCTGTCCGGCTTGGCGCACGACCGCCAGACCTATCTGACGGCGATCGCCGACTACGCCGCGCGCAACCCCGGTGAAGCCGTGATCGCAGGCGCGGGGTGGTACGGCGATGCCTTTCCTGACGGGTTCCCCACCCGCCACGACATCGACTCGGTGGTGTCCGACCGACCCGTCATCCTGACCAGCCACGACTATCACGGCGCTTGGGTGAACACCAAGGCGCTCGAACTGGCCGGAATCACCGCAGCCACAACCGATCCCGCGGGCGGCCGCATCATCCGCGACCACGCCGGAGAACCGACCGGAGTACTGCTGGATCGTGGCGGCGATGCCGTCAACAACCTCATCCCCGAAGTGACGCCGGAGTTCATGCGCCAAGCCTTGCTGGAAGCGCAGCGTCGCCTGCACTCCGTCGGCGTCACCGGCTGGCAGGATGCCGCAGTGGGGGCCGAATTCTTCGGCCTGAAAGATAATTTCGCGACGTACGTCGATGCCGACGAGGCCGGCGAGCTCACCGCACGGGTGGTCGGCGCACTGTGGTGGGAAGCCGAGCACGGCGTCGAGCAGATCGACGGACTCCTCGAGCGCCGGAGTCTCACGGGCCATGCCCGGTTCACCGCCACCATGGTGAAGGTCATGCAGGACGGGATCTGCGAGAACTGCACTGCCGCAATGCTTGCGCCCTACCGTGCCGTCGCCGGGCATGACACGGGCCAGTCGTTCATCTCCCCCGAAGACCTGCACAAGGTCACCGCGCTCCTGGCGCGCGAGCAGTTCGGCATCCACATGCACGCCGTCGGCGACCGTGCGGTGCGGGAATGTCTCGATGCGCTCGAGCACGCCATCGCCGAGCATCCGCAGTTCGACGGCCGGCACCAGATCGCGCACCTGGATGTGGTTGATCCGCAGGATATTCCGCGGTTCGGCTGGCTCGGCGTCATCGCGAATATCCAAGCGCTGTGGGCTCGTCGCGACAAGGAGATCGTCGAACGCAAGCTTCCGCTGCTCGGGCCGGAACGCGAACCCTGGCACTTCCCGTTCGGGTCTATCCAACGGCACGGCGGCACTCTGGCCATGGGCAGCGACTGGCCGGTGACCGACCCGAATCCGTTGTGGGCCATCCACACTGCGGTGCACCGCACGGGTACCCATGCCGATCCCCATGCGATCGGCGACGGCGTCTTCGACACTCCTTTGCAAGCGCAGGAAGGGATCTCGCTGCAGTCGGCGATCCACGCGTACACCGCGGGTTCGGCGCACGCCAACCGCCAGGACCGGACGGGGACCATCGCCGAAGGCATGCTGGCCGATCTGGTCGCGCTGGATCAGGACATCTTTGCCGTCAGCGACATTGGGACGGCACAAGTCACGCAGACTGTCGTCGGCGGCAAGACGGTCTACCGCGCGTCCTGACCGCAGCCCGCAATGAGTGTGCGGAGGACCTAGCGCCTTACACGTCCGTCGTCGCTTAAGTTTTCACCAGACGACGCGCAGGCCATTCAGACCGTCGAACACCGGATCGGACGATACGAGTGCGATGCCCTCGACCATCGCGGTCGCGGCGATCACGCGGTCGAACGGGTCACGATGCACCCACCCGATCGCGCCACCAAGGATGGCGTGATCGGTTGAGATGTCGATGGTTTCCACGGCTGCCCGCCGCAGGTGCTGTTGGAAGCTCATGGTGATGCTGTCCGCCAGCGGCAACTTGCCCAATCGATTCTTGGTGGCGATTTCCCACGCGGAAGCCGCCGAGACATACAGCTGGTTTGACGAATCACCCAACAGCCGTTGGGCCGTGTCGGACAACCGGGCAGGTTCGGTCAACAGCCAGAGCAGCACGTGGGTGTCAAGAAGGTAGCCCTCCCTCAGCTCTCCCACGCCGTGAGCTCCTCGTCTGGCAGCGGGTCGAAGAAGGTCTCTGGGACGCGATATGCGACGAACCCCATCGCGCGGGGCCCAGGCTTTGCAATCGGGACCAGCCGCGCGACGGGGACATCACCACGGGCAATCACAATTTCGGCGCCGGCTTCGACTTCCGCCAAGAGCGCGGACAGCCGAGTCTTCGCCTCCTGCACTTTCACCGTCTGTGCCATACCACCAAGCTAGGTTGACCAACCTGGTTGGTCAACCTAGCTTGATCTGAACCTCACGTCGCCCAACACACTTCACCGAACCCGGGTCGGTCACCGCGGACCACCCGCGGCTGCACGACAGCAACAGGGGCCTTAGCGCCAATCCCGGCGGCGTAGGTCCCCACGGTCTGGACCGTCTCGCCGTTCGTCAGGCTTCCCCCGATAGCCCACGACGGCGTCTTGAGCCTGATTCGTCAACCGCGGGATCGACCCCTGCTACAAGGCAAGCTCGTGAAGCTCTCCGCCGCGTGCAACAGCTAGGCGATGCGCGAAACGACGAAAGCCCCCTCCCGAAGGAGGGGGCTTTCGTATCTGTGCGCCGTCAGGGTTTCGAACCCCGGACCCGCTGATTAAGAGTCAGCTGCTCTACCAACTGAGCTAACGGCGCGCGAGAGAGACACTAACAGTCCGATGGCCGCAGGGTGAAATCGTATGGTCAGAGCGGTTTCCGACGCGGCAGCCGGGGTATCAATCCCGGGTCAGCCAGCGCTACTGGCACCAATCCAAACCGAGTTGTAGCCAACATCACACCCGACAACGCGGCCGGTCGCAACAGCTCCAAACTGGGACAGCATCCGCGCCGATGCGCGCGTCGCAGTTGCCACTACACAACTGACAGCACTTTGTATACAGACATCGTCGTCAATAGCGGTCAGCATCCGCGATTCGTCAAAAATCAGATAGACCTGCAATTTTGTGACTCACGACGCCAAAATAGAGTTAGCTGAAATCGCACTTCATGGTGTAGAAATGTAGGTGACGACACCTGAAGGGAGTTAGCTGATGACACCCATTGCGGTTGCCACCTACGCAGCACCCAGCGCCGACGATGCGACAGCAGCCGACGACACCCTGGTCGTCGTCTACAACTGCACCCGGCTGGGCCGGGTCGCAAATCCTCCGCGCAGCTGGCTGCCAGGCTGGCTGACGCCGCGTCGCGGAAACTAAAAAGCTCGGTTACCCGCGGATTTTGCGGATAACCACCACCAGCACGACAACGCCGAGTCCGGCGAACGACGCGATGACGGCCGGCTTGGACACGATCGCGATGACCTTGGCCTTGGCGTCGTCAGCCAGTCGCTGGGGATTTGCCCGCTCAGCGAGGGCGTCAACCGTCAACGCCAACTGATCGCGTGCACGATCGATTTCCTGCTTGATCTCGTCAGGATTCCGGTCAGCCACTTCAGCCCTCCAGGTTGCGTTGCGCCTTGGCGCTCTACCCTAGAGCAGCTTGCCGTAACAGCAACGCCTGGCCGACAGAAGGGACACCCCGGTGGCACCGACCCCGCGACTCGAAGTGGGCGCTAAAGCCCCCACCATCAGCCTGCCCGACGCCGACGGCAACACCGTGAAGCTGTCGGATTACAAGGGCCGCAAGGTCATCGTCTACTTCTACCCCGCGGCGTCGACGCCGGGTTGCACCAAGCAGGCGTGCGATTTCCGCGACAGCCTCGCCGAACTCAACGACGCCGGGCTCGACGTCATCGGCATCTCCCCCGACAAGCCGGAGAAGCTGGCCAAGTTCCGCGACGCCGAAGGCCTGACCTTCCCGCTGCTGTCCGACCCCGAACGCAAGGTGCTCACCGCTTACGGCGCGTTCGGCGAGAAGACCATGTACGGCAAGACCGTGCAGGGCGTTATCCGCTCGACGTTCCTGGTCGACGAAAAGGGCAACGTCGAGGTCGCGCAGTACAACGTCAAGGCGACCGGCCACGTGGCAAAGCTGCGCCGCGACCTCTCCGTGTAACGTCCCGCCCAACTGCGTATGACACCTTCGTGGCGATTCGGATAATCGTCGCAGTGGGCGCAATTCGCGAACAGCCGCAGATGCGTTCAGGTGCAAGACTTTTGGCGTGACGTACAACATTCACATTCGCACCCTCGACAGCAGCATTCACTACCCCCAGGCGCTGAGCTATGGCGAGAAGGACCAGATTCTTTGGGTCCAGATCGGCGACGACGCCGACAATTCAGACACCATCTACTTCAGCCCGTCCTACTGGCAGCAGTACGCCGTGGACCCCCACAGTGAAGACCCGCTCGATCTGGAGTTCGACGAGGACGAAGACGACGAGGAAGACGACGACGAGTAGAACTCCCGGGCCCGGGGGTACGACATTTCGCATCCCCGGGCACACCGGATTGGTCGGGTGCCGACTTCGGTCACCCTGCCGCCCCTCTCTGGCACACTCGACCCGTGGCCGTGCCTGACGTCCGTTTTCGCCGCCTCGCTGAACAGGTGGCCGACGAATTGCGTCAGCGCATCCTCAGCGGCGACCTCGCCGACGGCGGCGTGCTGCCCACCGAGGACGAACTGCTGGTCGAGTTTCCGATCAGCAAGCCGTCACTGCGGGAGGCCATTCGCATCCTGGAGACCGAAGGGCTGCTCAGCGTGCGCCGCGGCAAGCTCGGCGGCTCGGTGGTGCACCGCCCCAGCGCAACCAACGTGGCGTACACCATGGGTTTGGTGCTCGGCGCGCACGACGTGAGCCTGAGCGACGTCGGCACCGCCCTACAACAGGTGGAGCCGGCTTGCGCGGCGCTGTGTGCGCAGCGCAGTGACCGCAAGCGCGCCGTGGTACCGGTACTTCGACAGATCCACGCCGAGGCCGTCGAATCCGTCGAGGATCTGGTGCAGGTCACCACGGCCAGCAGGCGCTTTCACGAGGCGTTGGTCCAGCACTGCGGCAACGAAACCATGATCATCCTCGCCGGCGCCCTGGAGACCCTCTGGTCGTCGCACGAATTGAGTTGGTCGCGGCAGTTCACCGATCACGCCAGCATTCCCGTCGATGAGCGCCGGGCCGCCCTTGAGGAACACCGCGCGCTGATCGACGCCATTGAGGCCGGAGATGCCGAACGTGCACGGGAGCTGGCGGCAAGGCATCTGCTCGACGCGCAGCACTACCCGGGTTCGGCCGGGGTGGTTGATCCCTCGACGGTGCGCACCCGCACCCGTTCTTCGTGAACCATTGACAGGGTGCAGTCTTATTTTCATATGATTTGACAATGAGGCCCGCGGAGGCGACCACCATGGACACCACAGCGGTCACGAGTTCGCCCGCTTTCACCGCCGACGACGTCGCGCGCTTCTACGCCAATGGCTGGTGGTCCGACACCACGGTGTCGGACGCGGTGCAGGCCAACGCCACACGTACACCCGATCGTGCCGCCTATGTGGATCACCCGGACCGGTCCCTGACGTGGCGTGAATTCGACGCCGCGGCAAGCGCTTTGGCGGGCCAACTGGCCGGCGCCGGCGTCCGTCCCGGTGATCGGATCGCGGTCTGGCATGGCGACACCACGGCCATCCACGTGCTGTTCGTCGCGATCGAGCGGTGCGGCGCGGTGGTCGTGGGCGTCGGTGCGCGCGCCGGCGCCCGCGAAGTGACGGCGATTCTGCAAGGCGCAGAGCCGCGCATGGTCGTCACCGATCCCCCACGGCAGGCGCAGGCCGAATCGGTCGCCACCGCGATCGGCTGCCTACTACTGACGCTGGACGAACTGTCCGTCGGCGTCGAGCCGCAAACCCCCGACGCCCGACTGGGTCCCGACGACGTCTTCTTGATCAATTCGACGTCGGGGACGACTGGGCTGCCGAAATGCGTGGTACACACCCAGAACCGTTGGCTTTACTTCCATCAGCATGCGGTCGCCAACGGACTGCTGACCTCCGACGAGGTGTTCCTGCCGGTCATCCCGACCCCGTTCGGCTTCGGTTTGTGGACCACCCACATCACCCCGATCTCCTTGGGCGCCACCAGCGTTCTGCTCGACCGGTTCACGGTCGCGGCGGCCTGCGCAGCCATCGAACGGCACAAGGTCACCGTGTTGTGTTGTGTCAGTACTCAATTGACCATGATGATGGCCGACCCGGTCGCCCGCGAATACGACCTGAGCTCACTGCGAGTGGTCTTCACCGGCGGTGAGGCTCTGCCCTACCGCCCTGCCTACGAGTTCGAAAAGCTGACCGGCGCAACGATTCTGCAGTTCTATGGCTCCAACGAGACAGGCCTGCTCAGCGCCACTACCCTGCGCGATTCACTCGAGCACCGGCTGCGCACCGGCGGCCGGGTCGTCGCGGACATGGCCGTCCGCCTGTTCGACGGCGACACCGACGTCACCGAGACCGGCCGAGGTCAGCCCGCCTGTCGCGGCCCGGCGACCAGTATCGGCTACCTGGGAGGCACCGACCACGACAAATTGTTCACCCGCGACGGTTGGATGCGGATGGGCGACATCTGCGAGATCGACGCCGACGGCTACCTGCGGGTGACCGGCCGCACCTCCGACTTCATCGTGCGCGGCGGCAAGAACATCAGCGCCGCCCAGGTCGAGGATGCCGTCACCACGCACGCCGGCGTTGCGCTAGCGGCCGCAGTGGCCATGCCGGATCCGGTGTTCGGCGAAAAGGTCTGTGTCTACGTGGAACTGGCTACAGCATTGGTCGGCGCCACCACACTGGACCTCGACGAACTGTGCACCCACCTGCTGAACCAGGACACCTCAAAGGAGCTGCTCCCCGAGCGTCTGATCGTGCTTGACGAACTCCCCCGTTCCTCGGGCGGCAAGGTCGCCAAAGGCCAACTGCGCGAAGATATCCGATCGCGAATGGGAGAGGGACATGACCGCACCTGAGCCGCGCCGCGGCGGGCTTGAGGTATGGGCCCCGTCGGTGACACCACCGATCGGCGTCGACCTCACCGACGAGCAAGCCATGGCCATAGCCTTCCGGCACCTCGCGAGCATCGGTTTCGCCGAGAACCTGGCCGGGCACATCACGTGGCAGCCCGACGGCCAGACCGACATGTACGTCAACCCGTGGGGCCTGTGGTGGCAGGAAGTCTCCGCGTCCGACATCTGCGTAGTCGACGAGGACGCCCGGGTGCGCAAGGGCCGCTGGGACGTCACCCCGGCCATCCACATCCACACCGAGCTGCACCGCGCCCGCCCCGATGCCCGCGTGGTGATCCACAACCACCCGTACTACGTGTGCGTACTCGCTGCCTTGGGCCGGCTGCCGGAATTGGTGCACCAGACCGGATCACTGTTCCTCGATGACCTCTGCCTGATCGACGAATACGACGGCGAAGTCGACAGTCCCTCGCGCGCAGCCGAATTGGCGGCCCGTATCGGCTCGGCGAACCTCACCATCCTGGCCAACCACGGTGTCATCGCGACTGGTCGCAATCTGGCCGAGGCGGTGTACCGGGCAGCTTCGATCGAGCGGGTCTGCAAGCTGGCCTACGACGTGCTGCTGACTGGTCTGACGTCCACCGAGATGAAGTGGTCGGACATGGTCGGCATGAAGGCCTCGCTGATCGAGCGTGCCGCCGACGTGTACTGGGCCGGCGCGGCCCGCATGACCATCAAGTCCGATCCGTCCGTCCTCCAGTAAAGGTGTTGGTAGCACATGAAATCTATTGATGACCTAGCCGCCAACCTCGACTTCACGGTCGCCAAGACTGGCGCCGACCGTACTGTCACCCTGCTGCCCGACCCACCGCGCGCCCCGCGTCGATACACGGTGATCTCTGTTGACGACCACATCGTCGAGCCGCCGGACACCTTCACCGGACGCCTGCCGAGCAAGTTCGCCGACCGGGCCCCGCGCGTGGTCGACACCGACAGCGGCGGCCAGACCTGGGTGTACGACGGCAAGGAACTGCCCAACGTCGGATTCAACGCCGTGGTGGGCCGACCGGTGTCCGAGTACGGCTTCGAGCCCGTACGCTTCGACGAAATGCGCCGGGGCGCTTGGGATATCCACGAGCGAGTCCGCGACATGGACCTCAACGGCGTGTATGCCTCACTGAACTTCCCGTCGTTCCTGCCCGGGTTCGCCGGCCAGCGGCTGCAGCAGGTCACCACCGACCGGGACTTGGCCATGGCGTCGGTACGGGCCTGGAACGACTGGCATTTCGACGTCTGGGCCGGCTCGTACCCGGACCGGATCATCCCCTGCCAGCTGCCCTGGCTCCTGGACCCCGACGTGGGCGCCGAGATGATCTACGAGAACGCCGAACGTGGCTTCCACGCCATGACGTTCAGCGAGAACCCGGCCATGCTGGGGCTGCCGAGCATCCATTCGGGCTACTGGGATCCAATGATGGCGGCGTGCGCCGAGACCGGCACGGTGGTGAACCTGCACATCGGGTCGTCGGGCTCCTCTCCCTCCACCACCCCGGACGCGCCGCCAGACGTGCAGGGCGTGCTGTTCTTCGCCTACGCCATCTCAGCCGCGGTCGATTGGCTGTATTCCGGTCTACCCAGCCGGTTTCCGGAGCTCAAGATCTGCCTGTCCGAAGGCGGCATCGGCTGGGTGGCTGGGCTGCTGGACCGGCTGGACCACATGCTCAGCTATCACTCGATGTACGGCACCTGGGAACGACTCGGCGAAAAACTCACTCCAGCTGAGGTTTTCACCCGAAACTTCTGGTTCTGCGCGGTGGAAGACCAGTCGTCGTTTGTACAGCGCGACCGCATCGGCCTGGACAACATCATGTTGGAGGCCGACTATCCGCACTGTGACTCGACGTGGCCGCACACCCAGGCGACCATTCACGGCGAGATCGGCGACCTACCCGCCGATGCGATCCGAAAGATCACCTGGGAGAACGCCTCTCGGCTCTACCAGCACGCGGTGCCCGAGTCGGTTCAGCGCGACCCCGAGTCGTTCTGAGGTAGGCCCCTCGATGACGAGCGTGGGGGTTTACGCGGAGATCCGGCGGATTTTCCACGTAAACCCCCACGCTCGACGCGGAGACCCCCACACATCTGATAGCGCCCTAGCGCGCCAACGCGCCCAACAGCAACGCCTCAGAGATGGCCGCCTTCTCCAGCACGCCGAGGTGCAGGCTTTCGTTGATGCTGTGTGCCTGCGTGCCAGGGTCCTCGACGCCCGTCACCAAAATCGTTGCCTCCGGGAAGGTCTGAGCGAACTCGGCGATGAACGGGATGGACCCGCCCATCCCCATGTCAACCGGCTCGGTCCCCCACGCCTGAGTGAATGCCGACCGGGCCGCGTCGTACACCGGGCCACTGGCCTCGATGGCGTACGGCTGCCCGACGTCGCCGGGCGTGACGGTAACGCGCGCACCCCAGGGCGCGTGCTGCTCCAGGTGACGGGTCAGGGCGGCGAGATGTGCCAGCGCATTCCCACCGGGAGCCACCCGCATACTGACCTTGGCGCGGGCGCACGGGATCAGCGTGTTCGACGCCTTTCCGATCGACGTGGTGTCGATGCCGATGACCGTGATGGCCGCTTTGGCCCAAAGTCGTTGCACCACAGAGCCAGAACCAATCTGCTGCACCCCGTCGAGCATGCCGGTCTCGGTGGCCACCCAGTCCGGTCCCCGGTCGACGTCGGCCGCAGTGCCCTCGTAGAGGCCCTCGACCGCAACGTTGCCGTCGTCGTCATGCAGGGTCGCCAGCAACCGCACCAGTGCACTCAAAGCGTCGGGCACCACGCCACCCCAAAGCCCAGAATGTAAGCCGTGGTCCAGCGTCGCCACCTCGACCACGCAGTCAGCCAGCCCGCGCAGGGACACCGTGAGCGCCGGAATCTCGGTGCTCCAGTTGTCCGAATCAGCGATGACGATGACGTCGGCCTTCAACAGATCCTTGTGTGCGCCCAGCAGGGCACCGAGGGACGGCGAGCCCGACTCCTCTTCTCCCTCAACGAAAACCGTGACACCGACCGGCGGCTTTCCGCCGTGCGCCCGCATGGCGGCCAGGTGCACGGCGATGCCGGCCTTGTCGTCGGCGCCGCCCCGGCCGTACAGGCGGCCGCCTCGTTCCGTCGGTTCGAATGGCGCTGAGTCCCATTGCGCGACGTCGCCCTCGGGCTGCACATCGTGGTGTGCGTACAGCAGTACCGTCGGCGCGCCTTCCGGGGCCGGGTGCCGAGCGATCACTGCAGGGGCACCGCCCTCTTGGACGATGTGGACCTCACCGAAACCCGCTTCGGACAACAGCTTTGCGGTCAGCGCGGCACTGCGGTGGACCTCGCTATGCCGGGCCGGATCGGCCCACACCGACTGGATGCGGACCAGTTCTTCCAGGTCGGCACGCACCGACGGCAGGATCTCACGGACAGCGGCGACCAGATCACTCATGCGGCCAAGATTAGCCGGTCACCCACCTCCGCGAGCAGACACAAATGCCCCCGACACACCTTTGTGCCGGGGGCATTCATGTCTGCTCGCGCAGAGAAAGCTAGTCCTGCTCGAGGACCGCGACCGCCGCCGCGGTGTCGCCTTCGTGGGTCAGCGACACGTGGATGGCCACGCCCTTGAGGTGCTCGGCGATCTCGCCGGACAGCCGCACCTTGGGCCGGCCCCACATGTCGGTGACGACCTCGATGTCACGGTGGATGCCCTCGGGCAGCACCGGACGCTTCGAGAACCGCGAGCCCGACCACGCCTTGATCACAGCCTCCTTGGCCGCCCAGCGGGCCGCCAGGTGCCGTGCCGCCGACGAGCTCTTGTCGGCGGCGTCACGGCGTTCACCTGGGGTAAACGTCTCCGCGAAGACGGTGCCCGGTTGGTCGACCTGCTCGGCGAAATCCGGAATCGAGACCAGGTCGATGCCCACACCCAGGATGCTCATGGGCAACAACCTAGCTTGTCGAATCCCGACGCCATGCAAGGGCTCACGAGCGGCCGTACCAACCGTTCTCGCCCAGGCGCGCGTCGGCGTCGAGCAGCATGTCCGCTTCCTGACGCTTCTCCGGTGCATCGTGGTTGAAGCGACGGTCCGCAGGCTTCTCGTACAGCGCCCGCCCACCGGCGATAGCCGAAGCCAACCGGTGCTGACCAGCCAACACGCGCTCACCCGAACGACGCAGGTAGTCCTCACGCTCGGCCGGATCGAGAGCCGCCACCAGCGCCTGCGGGTGGACCAGAGCGATCAGGCCCGACACGTGACCGAAGCCAAGGCTGGTCACCAGACCGGCTTTGAGCGGCAACCGGTCGCCGAACTTCAGCGCCTCCCGCACCCACACGAAGTGCTGGGCGTTGGACAGCTCGTCGTCGACGCAGTCCAGGCTGCGGTTCGGCGGGATGACGCCGTCGCGCAGGACCTGGCACAGACCCAGCATCTGGAACGCCGCGGCGCCACCCTTGCTGTGTCCGGTCAGGCTCTTCTGGCTGACGATGAACAGCGGGTTACCCGGGGACCGGCCCATCGAGGCCGCGAGGCGCTCGTGCAGTTCGGTCTCGTTGGGGTCGTTCGCCAGCGTCGAGGTGTCGTGCTTGGAGATCACCGCGATGTCGTCCGGGGTGACGCCCAGCTTGGCCAGGTCGCGCACCAGCTGCGACTGACGGCCACCGCGGCCGGCACCGAGAGCACCCAGGCCGGGGGCCGGGATCGAGGTGTGCACACCGTCACCGAACGACGACACGTAGGCGACGACGGCCTGGATGGGCAGACCCATCTTCACCGCGAGGTCACCACGAGCCAGCAGGACGGTGCCACCGCCCTGGCCTTCGACGAAGCCGAGACGACGACGGTCGTTGGCGCGCGAGAACTTCGAGTCGCTGATGCCGCGGGCCCGCATCATCGCGGTCTCGGCGGTAGCCGACATGTCGCCGAAGCCGATGATGGCTTCCAGCGTCAGGTCGTCGTAACCACCGGCGACCACGAATTCGGCCTTGCCCAAACGGATCTTGTCGACACCCTCTTCGACCGACACCGCGGCAGTGGCGCACGCGCCGACCGGGTGGATCATGGCGCCGTAGCTACCGATGTACGACTGCACGACGTGACCGGCGAAGACGTTCGGCAGGACTTCCTGCAGGATGTCGTTCGGCTTGTTCCGGCCCAGCAGGTTTCCGTGGTACATGGTCTGCATCGAGGTCATGCCGCCCATACCGGTGCCCTGCGTAGAGGCCACGAGGCTCGGGTGCACCCAGCGCATCAGCTCTTCCGGGCTGAAGCCGGCCGACAGGAACGCGTCCACGGTGGTGACCAGGTTCCACAGCGCCAGTCGGTCGATCGAGCTGGTCATGTCCGGCGTGACGCCGTAGACCTGCGGGTCGAAGCCGGTCGGCACCTGGGCGCCGACGGTCCGCGACAGCTCGACCTTGCGCGGCACGCGGATCTCGGTGCCGGCCTTGCGGGTGACCTGCCAGTCGCTGCTGTCCGGCACCGGCGCGATGACGGTGTGCTCCGGATCGAACTGGTGGAACGCCCGGGCGTCGGCCTCGGCGGACACGACGAACGAGAAGTCCTTGTCGAGGAACACCGAAACCAGCAGCGGCGCACCGTGATCGGGGTCGATGAAGCCGTCGTCCACCCACTGGCGGATACCGACGCGCTCGAGCACGGTCTCGTGGTAACGCTCGACCAGCTCGGACTCGTCGACCAGGTCACCGGTGGTGGTGTCGTACCAGCCCGGCTTCGGGTCGTCTTCCCACTTGACCAGACCGGTGGTCCAGGCCAGCTCCAGGACGCCCGCGGCCGACAGCTCGCCGGAGACCTCCATCTCGAAGCGAGTACGCGACGAGCCGTAGGGGCCGAGTTCAGCACCGGAGACCAGCACGACCATGTCGGCCGGATCGATGTCCAGGTCAGCCCACTCCGGAGCCGGCGCGGCCTGGTAGCCACGCGGCGGCGACGGCAGTGCCGAGATGGTGCCTTCCAGATCCTCATCGGCCGGAGCAGCGTCAGCCACCATCTCTTCGCGAGCCTTGGCAGCCAGCTCGGCCATGTCGAGCTCGATGTCGCCGAGGCCACCGGTCAGGTCGACCTGGATGGGCTCACGCGACGCCGACACCTTGGAGTCGATGCTGCACAGGTTCAGCAGCATCGAAGCCATCTCTTCGGAGGTGTACGTGATGACGCCGGCTTCCTCGACGGCACCCACGATGGCGTCGTTGTGACCCATCAGGCCGGTGCCCTTGGTCCAGCCGATCAGCGCGTGTGCCAGCGAAACCCGCTGCGACCACGAGGTTTCCGCCTTCCAGCGGGCGACGACCGCGTCGAGCGCAGCCTTCGACTCGCCGTAGGCACCGTCGCCACCGAACATGCCGCGGTTCGGCGAACCGGGCAGCACCACGTGCAGGCGCGAGGCGATGTCGCGGTCGGAACCGATGTGCGAGAGCCCACCGATGAGCCGCTGCACGGCCCACAGCAGAACCTTCATCTCCATCTCGGCGCGGGCGCCGGCTTCCGACAGGTCCCCGGACACGCGCGGCGCGGCGAACGGGAACAGCAGCGTCGGGGTCTGCGCGTCCTTGAGGTGGATGGCCTTGGGCCCGAGGTTCTCGACCTGCTCATGGCCGACCCACTCGACCAGTGCGTCAATGTCGTTGTAGGAGGCCATGTTTGCCGGAACCACCCACAGCTGTGCACCGAACCGGGCGTTGTCCCGGTACAGCGTGCGGTAGAACGCCAACCGGTTGTCATCGAGACGCGATGTCGTGGCAATCACGCTGGCGCCACCGGCGAGCAGCTGACCCACCACGGACGACGCGATCGAGCCCTTGGAGGCACCCGTGACGACCGCGACCTCGTTGGCGTAGCGGCCCTTCTCCGGGTTCTCCGCACCGGCGGCGGCGCGGCCGTACAGCGAAGCGTGGATGGTGCGGCCGGCAGCGAGTGCCTTGCCCTGCCACCAGCTGGCCTGCGTCGCGACGACGTGCCCGGCACCTTCGAAGCTCTCCGACAACGTCGCCCAGTCGCGGTCGACGTCGCCTTCCTCAAGCAGCCAGATGCGCGCAAGGTCCTCACGACCGCTGGCCCAGCGGTCGTCGAACAAGACGGCCTTGCGGGCGTCGAACGACGGAGCCACCAAACGCGGCCAGTCCGAACCCAATTCGGCGGTCACGAGGTCGATCAGCTCGGAGTCGGTCGCGTCGGGCACCGACACCGGAGCCTGCAGACCCAGCTCACCCAGGATCATCCGGGCGGCCGAAGCCAGCACACCGTTGGGGCCGGTGACCTTGTCGGCGAACTCGTTCAGAGCGGCCGAGTCGACCACACCACCGGCGGCACCGCCGGTGGACGGCAGCGCCACAACGATGCCCTTACGAGCGCCGACCGCGGTGACGGCGGCGTCGATGACCTTGTCGACGGCGTTGGCGTCGGCCAGTGCGCCGGTGTGCAGGCCGCCCATGTCGCCACCGCGGACGCTGCTGCCCTCACGGGTGCCCAGCGCCACCTCGGCGGTGACGTGCTTGGCCCAGCCGGGGCCCAGTTCCCAGGCCTTGCTGACGCGCTCGGCGATGTACGCCGGACGCTTGCCGGAGGGTCCGAGGACCGTGCGCAGCTGGTCGTTGATCGCGTCCGAAAGGACGGGGCCGAACGGCTTGTAGGTGCGGGCCAGCTTGGTGACCTGTCCCTTGAGGCCGTTCAGGTCCGCTTCCGCGGCACCGTCGATGGCGCCCAGGTTCAGCTCCGAACCCAGGTCGACCAGCAGCTGGTTACGTCGCGACGAGGCACCGTCGGTGATCGACTCGATGGAGTCCAGCGGTTCGATCTGGTCGATGCGCATCTTCGCCGACAGCGCGATGAGCGCCATGGTGGCGTCGGCAGCGTCGTAGCCGATGTCGTCCGGACGCGGTCCACCTACGGCAGCCACCGGGGCGGCAGCCGGAACCGGTGCTGCCGCAACAGCTTCCGCCGGTGCTGCAGCCTCAGCAGCGGCCGGCGCCGGGGCGTCGTCCTCCACCGGGTCGGTGTCGGTCGCGAACAGCACCGCGGCGTCGCGCTCGACGTTGAGGATCTCGGTGGTGTTGTGCGAGTACTCGGGCAGCTTGAGCGTGTTGGTGGCCAGGCCCGCGACGGTCGGCATGGTCTTCACACCGACCTCGACGAACCGCTCGACACCGAGGCCGCCGGCGGCTTCCTCGATGAACAGCAGGTCCTGGGTCTCGATCCAGCGCACCGGGCTGGCGAACTGCCAGGCCAGCAGCTCGATGACCATCTTGCGCATCAGCTCGGACGGCTTCTCGTTCCGCCAGGTGTCGTAGTCGGCGAGGATCTCGTCGAGCGGCTCGGCCGGCACCAGGTCGCGGATCTCCTCGATGAAGTCCTTGTCCAGGGTGAAGGGCCGCGGCACCAGGTTCGGGATGTACTTGCCGACCAGGATTTCGGGGTCCTGCCCGTGCGGCATGACGCGGTCGAGCGCGCGACGGAAGTCGGCGACGCCGACCCGCAGCACCTCGGAGTGGAACGGCACGTCGATGCCGGGCACCAGGATGAACGACCGCTTGCCGCCGGTGATTTCGCGACGACGCTCGATCTCGGCTTCCAGGGCCTCGAGGCCGCGGACGGTACCGGCGATGGCGTACTGCGAACCGCGCAGGTTGAAGTTCACGATCTGCAGGAACTCGCCGGTCTCCTCGGCGATCCGGGCGACGAAGTCGGTGACGTCGTCATCGTCGAGATCGATCTGCGACGGCCGGATGGCGGCCAGGCGGTAGTCGGACCGGCCCTTGGCGTCACGCGGGACGATGTCGTGCATCTTGCTGCCGCGGTGGAACACCACCTCCAGCAGCGCTTCCAGCTCGTACACGCCGGACACGCAGGCCAGCGCGGTGTACTCACCGACGGAGTGGCCGCAGGCGATGGCGCCCTCGACGAAGGCACCCTGCTCGCGCATCTCGGCCACCTGGGCGGCCGCGACGGTGGCCATGGCCACCTGGGTGAACTGCGTCAGGAACAGCACGCCGTCCGGGTGGTAGTAGTGCACACCGCTGGCGATGATGCTGGTCGGGTTGTCGCGCACCAGGTGCAGCACCGAGAAGCCCAGGACGTCGCGGGTGAACTTGTCCGCGGAATCCCAGATCTTGCGGGCGGCCTTGGAGCGGGCACGGACCTCCATGCCCATGCCCTTGTGCTGGATGCCCTGGCCCGGGAACGCGTAAACCGTTTTGGGAGCGGCCAATTGGGCGGTCGCAGACATCACCAGGTTGCCGCCGACCTTCGCGGTGACCTCGATGATCTCGGCGCCGCGGTCGATGCCGACGCGGTCGACGCGGAAGTCGATCTCGTCGCCCGGCATGACCATGCCGAGGAAGCGCGACGTCCAGCCGACCAGGCGAGCGGGCGGGGTGGCCCGGCCGTCAGTGGCGGTGACGACGTGCTGAGCAGCGGCGGACAGCCACATGCCGTGCACGATGGGCGACTTCAGACCGGCCAGCAGCGCGGCGGCGCGGTCGGTGTGGATCGGGTTGTGGTCACCCGACACCACGGCGAAAGCGCTCATGTCGACCGGCGCGGTGACAGCGACGTCGCGGCGACGACGACGCGGGGTCTCGGTGGCGTTGTCGGTGATCGCACCGCCGGCGCGGAGCGGGTCGGTCAGCTCGGCAGCACCGCTGCGGCCACGGATGGCGAAGCGCTCTTCGAGGACTGCGAGAAGCGTGCCGTCGGTCTCAGGATCTCCAAGGCTGATCTTCACCTCGACCGGCACGACACGGCCGACCTCGGTGTCGAACGCAGCGGAAGCCGTTGCGGTGACGGTCAATTCGGCCCGCTCAGCGGGCATCGGGGCCAGCAGGTGCGCGGCGTGGTCCAGGTGGACCAAGCTCAGCAGACCTTCGACGACCGGGATGCCGTCAGCGGTGACGGCGGCGCCGATGACCGAGAACACGGCCGGCCAGCAGCGGCCGACGAGGGCGTCGGGCACCAGGGTCAGGCCCGGCGCCAGCGGGGCGCCGAAGGTGGCGGTGACGCCGGTGTGGTCGGCGACCTCCTCCGGGTCCCAATCGGCGGTGACGGTGGCGACGCTGTCGGTGACGACCGGCAGCGCATCCACGCCGTCGGCACCGGCGGCGATGGCGAGCACGGCACGCATCGCGGCCGAGGCGTCCTCGGTGGTGACGACCGGCATACCGCCGTCGACGGTGGCCGCCGGCAGGGTGAAGTGGATCGCGATCCAGACGCCGGACAGCGGCACGTTCAGGGTGACGGAATCACCGTCGAGCTCCAGCCGGGCACCAGTGGAAGGGTGTGTGGCCGAACGGTTTTCGTTGACCTGCCACTCGGCGGGCGCGCCGATGCGGTGCACCGGGTTGATCGCGGTGCGACCGGCCCACAGCACGTCGGGCGAGTCCAGGACCACGGCCAGCGGGCCGGTGATGTCGGCACGGGCCTGCCGACGCGACACGGCCGGAACCGGCTTGACGCCGGCGGCCAGCACCTCGTCGATGGCGGCCTGCTCGAAGCGATCCAGCAGGTCACCGACGGGCTCGTCGACCCGGGTGATGCCGGCGACGGCAGCGGTGCCGGGGATGACGCAGACCTGGTCGGCGTCGTAGCGGGCGTCGTGCGCCTGCCACAGCGAGTCGCTGCGCCACCAGCGGCGCACGTCCTTGTCGATGACCGGGACGAAGTTGACGGGCTTGCCAAGCGTCTTGCACAGGGTGACGAAGAACGGGATGTCCGCCGGGTGCAGGCGCAGGGCCTCGGCCTCGGGGTACCGGGCCAGCAGCTCGGCGATGGCGCGCTGCGGATCCTCAAGCAGCGCTTCGCCTTCCGCGGTGGCCGGGAACAGCGTCTCGATCGAGCCGGCGTCGGCCGGGTTCAGGCGGGCCTCGGCGCGCTGCAGCATCTCCTCGAAGCGGTCGCGCCAGGTGACGTCGAGCCACGGCGAGTGGTCGCGCTTGGTGTCGGCGGTGCTGCTGCCGTCGCCGATCGCGAGCTCGACGTACCGCTGCAGCCACTGCAGGTAGGTCATGGCGTCGAGGTCACCGAAGTACGGCTTGGCGGTGTTGGCCATCGCGGCGATGATCTCGTCGCGGCGCACGGCGACGGCGTCGGCGTCACCGGCGACCTCGTCGAGCAGGCGGCCGCAACGCGACGCGGTGTTGTCGATCTCGTGGATGTCCGCACCCAGCTGGCTGCGGCCAGAAGCCATGCCGCCCTGGGCCTTACCGGCGCCGACCCACTGATCGGTGCCCTTGGTGTCGACCAGGAGCTGCTTGACCTGCGGCGAGGTGGTGGCCTCGAGGGTGGCCATCGCGGCGGTGCCGACCAGGATGCCGTCGACCGGCATCAGCGGGAAGCCGTAGGTCTCGGCCCAGCGGCCGGACAGGTACTCGGCTGCGCGCTCCGGCGTGCCGATGCCACCGCCGACGCAGATGGTCAGGTTGGCCTGCTTGCGCAGGTCCGAGTAGGTGCTGACGAGCAGGTCGTCGAGGTCTTCCCACGAGTGGTGGCCACCGGCGCGGCCGCCCTCGACGTGGACGATGATCTCCTTGTCCGGGACCTCTTCGGCGATCTTGATGACCGACTTGATCTGGTCCACGGTGCCCGGCTTGAACACCACGTTGGTGATGCCGATTTCGTGCAGCTCGTCGATCAGGGCGACAGCTTCGTCCAGCTCGGGGATGCCGGCGGTGACGATGACGCCGTCGATCGGGGCACCCGACTGACGCGCCTTCTGCACGATGCGCTTGCCGCCCAGCTGCAGCTTCCACAGGTACGGGTCCAGGAACAGCGAGTTGAACTGGATGGCGCGGCCCGGCTCGAGCATCTGGGTCAGCTCGGCGACACGGCCTTCGAAGATTTCTTCGGTGACCTGACCGCCACCGGCGAGCTCGGCCCAGTGGCCGGCGTTGGCGGCCGCGGCGACGATCTTGGCGTCGACGGTGGTCGGGGTCATGCCCGCGAGCAGGATCGGCGAGCGGCCGGTGAGGCGGGTGAACTTGGTGGAGAGCTTGACGTCACCGTTCGGCAGCTGAACGGCCGACGGCGCGAAGCTGGACCACGCGGGCTGCACGACCGGGGCGGCGCCGACGGTGAACAGCGAACGCTGGCCGGCGCGGGTGGCGGCGGGCACGATGCCCACGCCGAGGCCGCGGATGATCGGCGAGGTCAGGCGGGTGACGGTGTCGCTCGGGCCGAGGTCGATGATCCAGTTGGCACCGGCGTCGCGCAGGCGCTCGACTTCGGCGACCCAGTCGATGGGCTTGACGAAAATGGCTTCGGTCAACGCATGGGCCAGGTCGGTGTCGATGCCGATCTTGGCGGCCCAGCGGTCGACGAGCTCAATGCCATCCGCGAGACGCGGGGTGTGGAAGCCGACCTCGACCTGGACGCCCTGGAAGACCGGGCCAAAGACGGCGCCGCCGCGCAGCTTGTTCTTGCGCTCGGCTTCGTCCTTCTCGGTGATCTTGCTGCAGTACAGCTCGAAGCGGGCCAGCTGCTCCGGGGTGCCGGTGATGACGACGCTGCGGCGGCCGTTGCGGATCGAAAGGACCGGCGGCAGGACCGTGCGGACGTCCTTGGAGAAGTCTTCGAGCAGTTCGGCGATGCGCTCGGGGTCGACGTTGGTGACCGAGACCATCGGCGACTTGTCGCCGCGGCCGACCATGCCGCGACGGCGCGACACCAGCGAGCCAGCGGCACCGATCAGCTGCAGCAGCGCGAGCAGTTCGGCGTCGCGGGTGCCGTTGGCCTTGAGGGCCTCGGCGGCGATGATGCCCTGTGAGTGGCCGGCGACCGCGACCGGCGGGGTGCCGGCCAGGTCCAGGCCCTGACGCTGCACGGCGCGGATGGCGGCCATCTGGGCCAGCAGGATGCCGGGGCCGGAGATGGCGGCGGTGGTCAGCTGCTTGGCGGTGGGCAACGGCTCGTCGGCGGCGAGGGCACGGATCCACTGCATGGGCTCGAAGCCGATCGGGCGGACGACGACGAGCTCGCGGGCCACCGGCTCCAGCAGCAGGGCGGCCTCGCCGACGATCTCGCTCAGTTCGGATTCGATACCGGCAGCGCTGACCAGTTCTTCGAGGTTCTCCAGCCAGTTCGCGCCCTGGCCACCAAACGCGACGGCGTACGGCTCACCGGCATTCAGGAGGTCTACGAGGGCATTGGCGTTACCGGCCACGGCATCGGCGGTCCGGCCACTGGTCACATTGCGGTGTTCGTTGATCGTCACTGCGCATCTCTCCTCATTGCCGCGCGAACCTGTCAGGTACTGCTTGGACTTGGTAGTCGGCCCTGGGGCGACGCGATGCGACGTCGGATCACGTCAGGCCCGTGCTACGTCTGGCGTCCGAGGTCTTCGGGTGCCAAATGAGCCGGGCCGACTGCAATAAGAGTGTCATAAGATTCGGGGCGCTTTTCGGCCGGAAATGGTTACCAACGAGTTCTACGGATCGGTAACCACCCGCCTGGGTAACACCGCGTCGTGGGACCGCCCGTACCCAACCGGACAAACGTCCTGCTGGCGGGTGGTTACGGTCGAGTAGCAACAACTGCGCTGATCAAAGCGGTATTGTTATCAAATCGTTACCCGCTTCGTGACGGTCCCCGGACCTTACTAATGAGTAGGAATGAAATGTCCGGAAAAGACTCGACAACGACGGCCGCTGTGTCTAGACGAGCGGTAAGTGACCGCGGCGCCATTTGCTGCTCGTGAGGCCCGTTTTCTTTGGGCCGCGCGTCAGCTAACTTCGCCACGACGGCCGGGGCGGCTTCAGTCCCACTGCCCGAACCGGGGCTTGAGGATGTGGTTGATGTCGACCCCCACACCTCCGACTCGCTGCTTGTCGATCTCCACCTGATGCAGGGCAGCTGCCGGGTGCGGCGCCCCGCCGGGTGAACCCCAGTTGTGCTGCCAGAAGTACGACCCCAACCCGTCCTGCAGGGCCCACTCGATGGTCTTGGAGTTGGCGTACACGCCGACCCGCTGATTCCCCAGTACCGATTCCCAGCCGCGCAGGTATGGCGCAACCTGGGCTTTGTACTGCTCAGGGGTGGGATCGTCGTCGATGGATGCGTAGATCGGCGCGCCGACGGGACCACCGGCCGCGGTGTGCAGCTCGAAGCCACGCTGGGCGTGCTGCACCCCGGCCGGCTGGCCGCCCAGCCAGTCCGCACTCGACGCCTTGCCGTACTGGTAGCACGAGACGATCTTCATGCCACCTTGGTAGAGGTCGCGTGCCTCGGGCAGCTCGATGGGCTTGCCCAGCATCCATTCCCCGCCCGGCCGGCGGTCCGAGACGTACCGGATGGCGCCGACGGCGCCCGCCGAACGGATATCGGACGCCTTGATGACTCCCGCCGCGTAGTCCAGCAACACGCCATACGGTGCCGCCGAGGCCGTCGTCGCCCCGAGTACCGATTGCAACCCGGCGCCGAGCCCCATCGCGGCCGGCGCCGCAGCGGCGTATTTCAGCAGGTCACGACGCGAAATTGCCACGCGTCTCAGGATAGGACAGCTGTCCCTTCAGACCCGTGAACGCCACAGGCCACAGTGACCTCAGAGTTTTCGACCAACGTGAAGAAGGTCGCGAGATTTTCGCGAATCTTCGCCATCTTCTTCACGCTCGTTCACGCTCGGCGGGAGTTCAGGCGTCGCCTGCCGCCCGCACGGCAGCGGCCGCATGCCGATGCCCGATGACCTCGAACCCGACCACACTCACCATCGGCGCCAGGCTGGCCACCAGCAGACAGACGGCCATCGGGATCCCGACCCCCGCCAGCACCACGGCCGCCACCAGCACCACGGCGGTCAGCACCACCAGCAGCACGTGCAGCGCATCAGTTGCCCGCAGCATCAGCGCGTACAGCACGTAGACCAGCGTGATGTAGGCACCCAACGGGATGACGACGGCCAGCACCGTGCCCATCGCGCCGAGCACCGAGTGGCGCTGAATGGCGAGCGCGGCGAGGTCCAGGCCCGCCCCCGTCGCCACGATGGCGCCGAACACCGGCATGTGCAGATACCCGAACAAGAACCCCCGCTCCCGGTGGGCGTGTAGGACGTCTGCCGTCGGCACCATGAAGTACACCCACCACATGCCGAAGGTCACGGTGGTGCCTGCCACCGCGAGCAGCACCGCGTCGGCGGACCAGCCCTGCTCACCGATCACCGCCGACAAGGTGGCGACGGTGCCGACCACACCCTCACCCAGCGCGATGATCGCCAGCAGGCCATACCGTTCGGCGATGTGGTGCGCATGCCACGGTGTGCCGCCACAACGCCTCTCGGCCACGATGGGCCCGGCGAGTTCGATCAACCCGAGCACCACCCAGCAGCACAGCGTCACCGGCACCCGCGTCGGCAGGAATACCGTGCCGATCCAGCCGACCTGCACCAGTGACACGATGACGGCGTAGGTGAGCGCTGCCGACCGACCGGCCGGATTCTGCCGTGCCGCCCGTAACCACTGCCCCACCAAGGCAATTCGCATAACTACGTAACCGGCGACGAGTACTGCGTTGTCGACGCGCCCGCCCGCTTCGACTGAAGCGAAGAACGCCGGCAGGCCCAGAGCCAGGATCAGCACGCCGACCATCTCGATCATCGTCATCAGCCGGAACACCCAGTCGTCGGTGTCGTACGCCGAGGCGAACCAGGTGAAGTTGATCCACGCCAGACAGATCGCAAAAGTCGCGAATACGAATGCCGTGATCCCCGCCCCCACGTGACCGGCGGCCAGCATGTGCGCCAATTGCGATGCGCCGACACCGAAAGCGACAGTGAAGGTCAGGTCGAACAGCAGCTCCAGCGGCGTCGACACCCGACCTTTCTCATGCGGATCCCGTCCGCGCATCGGGGTCAGGCGGTGCGGCCGCACCGCACTCGGGGGGTGCTGTTCGGCCCCATCCATTGCGTGTCCCCTTCACGGATCCGGGCCCACGTCGGGCCGCTTCACGGTAAGCCTGCCGCAGATCCGCACCGGCGTCCCACTACCGTGAAGACATGTCCGCTCCCCCGATCGCCGTCGGCGTCGTGCTCGCCGCAGGTATCGGATCGCGCGTCGGGGCCGACGGCAACAAGGCCTACCTTCAGCTGGCCGGCCGCAGCATGGTCGCGTGGTCGGTGGCGGCCGTGGCCGCCAGCCCGGAGATCGCCCGCACCATTCTGGTATTCCGGCGCGGCGAACACGACCAGGTCGAGCAGCTCATGGCCGACGAACTCCCCGACACCACAGTCGAATTCGTCGAGGGCGGCAACTCGCGCCACGGCTCCGAACACAACGTGCTGACCTACCTGGCCCCGGATATCGAGGCCGGGACGGTCGACGTCGTGCTGATCCACGACGCGGCCCGGCCCCTGGCCGGCCCGGCATTGATGACCGCAGCGGTCGAGGCGGCACGCACCCAGGGCGGGGCCATTCCGGTGCTGCCGTCGGGCGATGTGTTGCGAATGTCAGCGGGCGCCCTGACCGCCATCGACCAATCGCTGGTGCGGGTCCAGACGCCGCAGGCCTTTCGCGCCGCGCCGCTGTGGCAGGCGTACCGGGACGCGGCGGCCGCCGGATTCGAGGGCACCGACACGTCGTCATGCGTGGAGCGGTTCACCGACATCGAGGTCCACGCCATCGCCGGCTCCGCCTCGAATTTCAAGGTGACGTTCGCGCACGACGTCCAGGTCGCCGAGCGGCTGCTCAGCCAGCGGTAGCACTGACTGCGCCCCTGAACCGAGCGTGTTGGTTATCGAGACGACACGCCGATGTGCCCAACGACAACCCCCACGCTCGACATAAGCGCCGGGCTTCGATCAGTCCGCCCTGACGATCGCCTCCAGCAGTCCCCGGTCCTGAGTCAGGTCGACGGCGAACGCGTTGGGGTCGCCGTCGACGGTGCCGACCCGCAAGTCCGAGGACGTCAGCGCCGCCAGGTCATCGGTCCGCGGGAATCGAGCCAGTGCCGCCGCTGTGAAGCCCCGCGGGAACTGGGCGGTGACCAATTCGGACCGGTCCACATTTCCCAGCACAATGCCATGGGCGGCAATGGTTTTCACGCTGTCGGTCATCGGCAGGACGGGGACGACGACATCGTGTTCCGCCAGACCCGCAGCCACCCGGGCCGCCAACTCGGCGGGAGCCAACGGGTACCGGACATCGTGCACCAGCACCGCATCCCCGTCGCACGGCCAGTCACTCGGTGCAACGATCGCCACGTCGCTGAGGCCATGGGCCGCAAGGCATTCCGCAGCCGCGTCCGCCAACCCTTCGGCAGCCGCCACATATACCGGCGCAAGGCCACGTACCGCCCGCACAGCCCGCACCAGCGCCGGTTCGCCCGCGATCGGCGCGGTGAAGTCGGCCGGCGCCAGGTCGGGCGGCACGGTCACGATCGCCGAAAGAGTCACCGCGCCACCCTATCCCCGGTCGGGCGGTGTCCCTGGCCTGTCCGGCGAAATGAGTCGCCGCGCGACGACGTCCAGCAGGAAACCCAGCGCTCCGATCACCACAATGACCGCCACCACCTGGTCGTAGGCCAGCTGGTCCCGGGCATTGAGCACCTGGTAGCCCAGACCCGAACGCACACCGAGCATTTCCGCGGGAACCAGCACCACCCAGGCGATACCTAGCGCCAAACGCACGCCGGTTTGCAATTGCCCACGGATGGCCGGCAGCACTACGGCCGTGACCAATTCCCACCGCGTGGCGTGGAACGACCGCGCCACATCCAAATATCCCGGGTCGACGGATCGCACCCCTGCCGCGGTGTTGATCAGCACCGGCCATACCGCCGCCACCGCGATCAGGAAGATCACCGGCTCGTTGCCGATGCCGAACACCGCCACGGCGATGGGCGCCCAGGACAGCGGCGAGATCATCCGGGCGAACTGGACTACCGGGGCGGAGGCGCGTTCGGCGGTGCGGCTGAGCCCGAGCAGCAGTCCTGCCGGAATCCCGATCACGACCGCCACTGCCAGCCCGATCAGCAAGCGCCACAAGCTGATTCCGATGTCAGGCAACAACACACCGCGGGAGAACAGGTCCACCACCGCCGGTGCGACGCGCTGCGGAGCTGCCTGGCGCAGCAGCGAGTGCGGGGCGCACAGGACGGTGGTCGCCAGCCACCAGAGACCGACCGCCACGGCGACGGCGACGACCGGAGGCACCCAACGCCGTATCGCCTGCGGCGGATCAGTCGCTACACGAACGGATGTCGTGGTCATACCAGCTCCAATTGCTCGGTCCGGGTGAAATCGCCACTGAGCCCAAAGGCTGCCGGACCGCCGTGGGCCCGAATCGAATTGCGAACGAAGGTGTCATCGACGAGCTCACCGTGCACGACCGCGGGGTCCAGCCGTTCCAGGAAGCTCCGGTCACCGTCGATGACGGTCTCGTGCATGGCCCCCACGAGTTCGGCGGTGAAGCTCGGGAACGGGAAAGGCTGAAAGCCGAGCCGCTGCGGCTGCCAGTCCGGGTGCCGCAGCGGATACGACGGCGTGGGATACGTCATCGCCAATGTCACCGCCGGCACGGGCTGCGGGAGATATCGACCGCCACCGAGCTTGGCGGCGGCCGCCTTCCGGTCGTTCGACAGCGCGAGTTGCGCTGTCACCACCGCATCCGTGAGCTGTTGCACGGCCGCCGGACGGCTGGCAATCACGTCTTCGCGGGTCACCAGGGCGCAGCAGGCGTGGTCACGCCAGACATCGCCCAGGAAGGTATGGATCCGGCCGATCTTCTTGATCTGCGCCATCGCGTTGAAGGGATCTGCCACGACGTAGCCTCCGATGGTGCCCGTGGCCAGAGCCGGCACCATGTCCGACGGACTCATCACGACGAGTTCGACGGTGCGCGCGGTCCGCGACGCCGACTGCCGGATCACCGGTTGCAATCCGTTGGCCCGCAGCATCTTCTGCAGCACGATGTTGTGAATCGACCACCAGAACGGGATCGCCAGCTGCGCGCCCGCGAGGTCTGACAGCTCGCGGATGTGTGGGGCGACAGTCAGCGCCGAGCCGTTGGTGTGGTTCCAGCCCAACACCCGGATGCCGCCGCCTAGGGCGTACCGCAGCTGCACGGCCATGGGCATCAGCAGATGCACCACGTCTAGTTGACGGTTCAGGAATGCCTCGCCGAGCGCCGACCAGCTCCGAAACAACACCGGCTTGCCGACGCCGGCGGGATACAGTCCCGCGGAATGCGCCAGCAACAGCGGCGCCGCGTCGGTGATCGGCAGGTACCCCACTCGCAACGGCCCGGCGGCCGCCGAATCCGTTGTGGCACTGTGGGCGAGGTCGGCGAGGCCGAAAGCCCCAGCGGCGCCGGCAACCGTGGCCACCAGCGCCTGCCGCCGAGACATCAGGAGCCTGCTCACGCCACCCCCAGTTCGGAAACCCGGTAGTGACCGAGGATTTCGTCACGAAGGCCCGCTCGGTCCACCTCCCCCAGGTGCCACTGGCTCCGGATCCGGCCGCCGTCGGCCAGCAGGACGACACGCTGCGCGAGCACCAGCGCCTCGTCGACGTCATGGGTCACCAGGAGCACGGTGACGCCCAATTCCGTTGTCAGCGTGCCCAACCACTGCTGCAGATCGGCCCGCGTCGCGGGGTCCAGTGCGCTGAAGGGCTCGTCGAGCAACAGCAGCTGGGGCCGGGTCGCCACCGCGCGCAAGATAGCGACCCGCTGGGCCTGGCCGCCGGACAGCTGGTCGGGGTAGCGGTCAGCGAGTCCGTCGACACCGAAGCGCCGCATCAGTTCTTCGGCGTACTCGGCGTCAAATGCATTGCGCCGGTGCGCGAACCGGCGTGCGTAGGAGATGTTGTCCAGCACCGTCAGCCACGGCATCAGCAGCGCGTCCTGAAAGACCACGCCGATGTGCGGCCGAGCACCGTCGGCCGGCCAGCTGACCGTGCCCGCGCTCAGCGTTTCCAAACCGGCCAGCACCCGCAGGAGCGTCGACTTCCCGCTTCCGCTACGCCCCAGCACCGCGATGAACTCCCCTGACTCGACGGTCAGGTCGATGTGATCGAGCACGACAATGCTACCAAATCGCTTGACGCCCGCAGTTATTCGTACTGCTTCAGTTCCCACCTCAGTTGTCCTTCCGATGGTGATTGCACGGGCAGAAAAGCGGCTTCACGGAATCGGCGATTGGCCGCCGTCCCTGTTCGATAACCCTGGCCGCCGGCCAGGGTTGACTCCAGACGGGTCGCTGCCACGGCGACGTTGGCAGCGTCCAGCCGCAGCCGGATCACGTCGGCCACATTGACTTCGTCTGGCGCCGAGGCGAATTCGTAGAGTATCCGCCGATTGCGTGCGGCCCCGGCTGCCAAATCGGCACGGTCACCGTCGAACTGGGCCGCCAGCGGGTCGATCACGCGTTCAGCGGCGTCCAGCGCCGCCCCGCTGACCCCGACGCAGAACGCCGTCTGCAACAACAGGAACGTCGGCTTGATCCGGCGGACGAACGTGGTGAGGTCGGCACTGATGATGCGCTCGGCGCCGACCTCGACCTCCTGCAGGCGCAGCGATGTCGACCCAGTGGCCCCCAAGGCCATCAGCGAGGGCGCCGGATCGACCACCACCCCGACCGCGCCCACGTCGATCGCGACGACATACAGCCGACCCGCAGCAGTACGCGCCGGCAGCACCACCAGCGCGTCATCAAAGACATTGGAGGCCCACCGGATTGGTCCACTGAGCCGCAGACCGCGCCGCGTCTCCCCGGCATGGATCGGGATCTGCCCCAGGCCTGCCACGTGCTTGAGCCCGGCGGCCATGGCGGTCACCCCGGGACGATGTGCAGTGCGCAACGCCTCCGACAGGTCCGGCCGGTCGGCGAGGTAGTGAATCGCCATCTGGTGCGCCCAGGCCGAGAATCCGGCCGCGAGGCTCACCGCCGACACCTGCTCGAGCACCCGCACGGTGTCGGGAAGGTCCCGCAGCCCGAACAGTCCGGCTGCGCCGAGCGCGCGCAGATCGTCGCGAACGTCCGTGTGCCCCGCATCGAGGTCGCCGGCCCGCGCGTCGACTCCGGCGGTGACCCGAGCCAACCGGGTCACGACGTCATCGGACACCAGCGTTGTCATTGCCCGCCGCTTTCCAGTCCGTACAACCGGTCGATCGGGGTCTGCACGGCCACCCGCGCTCGCCGCACCGCGTCCTCGTCAGGGGCGTCGTACAGACACAGGCATTTGTCCATGTCGACCCGGACGTAGGTGCGCAGAAAGTTGACCTCCGGCACCTGCGCGTACTTGGGTGCGTTGGCATTTTTCCGGGTCAGGTAGCTCTCCATGTCCAATTCGGCCGGCAGGTCCCACTCGACCAGGTATCCGGCTGTCGGGCGGGCTGCCTTTAGCTGGTCCAGCTCCGCGCCGACCAGTCGCACTTCGTGCGGACCGGTGAGTTCCGCCGCCCCGGCCGACGCCGCGTCGAGCTGCAGCGGGCCGTCGGCGAACTCCGCCACCACGAACAGTCGGTGCTGTCCGGTCACCTGCGCCTCGATGAGTTCGCCGCCGGCCCGGTGCACTTCGGCGTCGAGCGTCTTGATGACCTGGTCGACCTCGGCCCGGCCCGGCAGTCCTGCGATTTCGTAGAGGTAAAGAGTCACGGTGCGTTCCTGTTCGTCGTAGGCGCTGATAGCCACGACGCTGGCACGGACAGACCGGTCTGTCTACCGAGTGATCTCGGGTTATGGTGAAGACATGAGCGCGACCCCCGCCCGCCGCCAGGACCAGCCAACACCCCATCTCGCTTCCAGCGGCCCGGCTCAGCGCCTGCTCACCACAGCGTCGAATCTCTTTGCAGCACAGGGAATTCGAGCTGTCGGCATCGATACGATTCTGCGGGAAGCCGGGGTGGCCAAGGCCAGCTTGTACACCTCATACGGGTCGAAGGACGCGTTGGTGATCGCCTACTTGAATGAATTGGATCAGGCTGATCGCAACCGCTGGGCCGCGAAGACTGCAGGGCTCGACGACCCGCTGGAAAAGCTGCTGGCGTTCTTCGACCTCGCGGCGGCCGCGGCACGCAAGCGCCAGTTCCGCGGTTGCCTCTACGCCAACGCCGCCACCGAATTCCCGACGGACACCCTCGAACCGGTACGGGCGCACCGGCTATGGATGCGCCGGCACCTCACCGCGCTGCTCCGCGAGGCTGAGGTGGCCGACGCGGCAGCAACAGCACAAAGGATCCAATTGATCTACGACGGCGCGCTCACCGCGTCGAAGCTCGACCGTTCCACGGCGCCCATCACGCTGGCCCGCCAGATGGTCGCCGAGATGATTGCCGGTGCCCAAAGTTCCGTGGGACGCGGTCCCATATAGCGAACGTGCTCACGCCCGCGTGTCGAGTGGCGCGGTCCATTGCGTGCCGCTGACGTCGATGAGCCTCACTGCGTAGCGCCCCTTCGGGTCAATCGGCGGACCAGGCACTGTGACGCTGATCCGGGCTTCAGCTCCCAGCGGCACCACGAGACTGTGAGCTCCAGCGCTCACATGGACAAGTTTGTGGTTGGTGATCTGCCCGGGCCCCAGCGCGCTTAGCGCGGTGGCGTCTACGTGGCTGACCTGGCGTCCGGTGTCGCGGTCGGTTATCGCGGCGTCGATCACGAATGATCCGTACGTGTCCGGTCCGGCGGTGCGACTGACCGTGAATTCCGCAGTGTTCCCATGCAATTGACCATCGGTTACGACCAGCTCGGGCTTGACGGAATCGTTGTGGAGAGGGCCATAGACGCCGCCGTGAAAGTACTGGTTGGTGCCCAAGGTGAGGAAAAGCGTTGCGGCCGAGACGAACAGGACCACTGAGGTCTTCACCGGGACAGCGCCTGACGTCAGCCAGCGCAGGGATGCCGGGCCAGGCCATCTGCGACGCACGACGGCGTCGAGCGAATAGCGGCCACCGCCGCTGAAGAACAGCGCGCAGCCCCCGGCGATGCCGAGTACTCCGATCTGCCACTCATCCAAGCACGTCGAGCCCAACCAACCGGCGCCGAGCAGAATCGAAAAGGCCAGGGCAACAACGCCTACGCTCATCAATCGGGTGAACAGTCCCAGCATCATGCACAGTCCGACAACGCCCTCGATCACCGTGAACACAATCACGGTGACGGCGAGCAGAGCCGGCGTGGCGACGAGATACTCGAGCATCGGTTTGATACCCAGCGCATGCGGCAGAAAGTGATTGAACTTCTGGCCGACATACTCGGCTGCGTTCGGGTCGAGCGCATTCTTCAGTACGACGCGGCGCCAAAATGCCGAGAAGAACGTCCAGCCGAGGACAAGCCGAAGCGGTAGGGCGGCCAACGCCGCGGGAATACCTGCAACAGCGCGCTCCGCGCCTGATTCGGTGTTCGGGGCCATCGTCGCCTTTCAGGCCTGGTTGAGTGGTCGCCTGTGATTGGATCGCGTTCTCAAATCTCCTGCGCGGACACCAATCCCATGGGACGTGGGGATTCTGTGCCAGCCTAGCGATCCACTTCGGCCGGCCCGGTCTTGATTCCAGAGCACCACGTTCACGCCTGTGCCCCCTTCACAGCTCACTACGGAATGATCGGCCCCATGTCCCCACGCAAGGACGTCGATCGGCGATCCGCCATCCGTGCGGTCGGCGTTGGAGCCGCTGCCCTCGGATTGGCGGCATGCGCGCCCTCTCCCCATCGGCCGGCAATGACGTCGTCCGCACCGACGGGCCCACCGGGCTCGCAGACCCTGTACCTGATCCGCCACGCCGAGAAGCCCACCGGCGACGGCGCACCCTACGGCGTAGACGACCAGGGACGTCCGGACAAGCATTCACTTACCGCGCAGGGATGGGCGCGAGCCCATGCACTTGTCGGCCTGTTCACCTCCGGCCAGCGCGGTATCGCCACGCCACAGCACCTGTTCGCGGCGCGGCCCGACGGCAGCAGGCGTCCGCCGGAGACCATCACGCCGCTGGCCCAGCGGCTCGGCCTGCCGATCGATGCCACGATCGGCGCCGCTGATGCGGCTGCCGCGGCGGCGGCAGCCGCGGGGACGCCCGGCATCGCACTCATGGCATGGGAACACCACGCCATCCCGGCGATCGCCGCGGCACTCGGCGCCGTCGACCCTCCGCCGCCGGCCAAGTGGCCCGGTGACCGCTTCGACGTCATCTGGGTGTTCACCCGCGCGGGCGCCGGTTGGCAGTTCAGCCAGGCCCCGCAACTACTGCTCGATGGTGATCGCCCGAGAGGAATCTGACCGGGTACGCCGCGACCCGTGGATTCGTGCTCGCGGGGAATCAGTTACTTGCGTGCTGCGGCCGGCTCGATGCCGATGGCCGCCAGCCGCCGTTCGGACGCCTCCTGGCGGACGATCTTCGGCCACCAGAACCACTTACCCAGCAGCGCGGCGATGGCCGGCGTCATGAACGACCGCACGATCAGCGTGTCGAACAGCAGGCCCATCGCAATGGTGGTGCCGACCTGCGCCATGACCTTCAGGTCGCTGAACGCGAACGACGCCATGGTGAACGCGAACACCAACCCGGCCGAGGTGACCACCGAGCCGGTGCCCGCCATCGAGCGAATAATGCCGGTCTTCATGCCGCCCGCGAGCTCTTCCTTGAACCGGGACACCAACAGCAGGTTGTAGTCAGAACCAACCGCCAACAGCAGGATGACCGACATGGGCAGCACCATCCAGTGCAACTCCAGACCAATGACGTGCTGCCACAACAGAACTGACATACCGAACGACGCACCGAGCGACAACAGCACCGTGCCGACGATGACTCCCGCGGCCACGAGGCTCCGCGTGATCAGCAGCATGATGATGAAAATCAATGACGCGGCGGCGATTCCGGCGATCATCAGGTCATACTGCGCACCGTCGTGCATGTCCTTGTACGTGGCCGCGGTCCCAGCCAGATAGATCTTGGAGCCTTCCAACGGAGTGCCCTTGATGGCTTCCTTGGCGGCCTGCTTGATCGGGTCGACGTGCGCGATGCCTTCGGGCGTCGCCGGGTCGCCGTCGTGCTGAATGATGAACCGCACCGACTTGCCGTCCGGCGAGATGAAGTTCTTCATGCCGCGCTTGAAGTCCTTGTTATCGAAGGCTTCTGGTGGCAGGTAGAACGAGTCGTCGTTCATCGAGTTGTCGAAGGCCTCGCCCATCGCCGCGGCGTTGTCCGACGAGGCAGCTCGCTGATCCACCTGACCCTTTTGGGTCTGGTACATGCTCAGCATGTACTGCTTCATGTTCTTCATGACTTCGATCTGCGGCGGCATGACCGTGACGAGCTCGGCCGTCAGCTTGTCCAACCGCATCAGCTCGGGCACGAGCGTCTGGATGTCGTCGGTCATGAGGTCGACGCTGTCGAGCATGTCGAAGATCGACCGCATGGACTGGCAGACCGGAATGTCGAAGCAGTGCGGTTCCCAGTAGAGGTAGTTGCGCACCGGGCGCAGGAAATCGTCGAAATCCGAGATGTGGTCCCGCAAGTCGGCGACGTCGAGCGCCATGTTGGCGGTCTTCTGCGCCATGTCATGCGTCGTGGCAGCCATCTGCGTGGTGATGCCCTGCATCTTGGTCAACGTGTCGATGCTGACCTGCATGTCGTCGGCCTGCTGCAGCATGTCAGCCATCGAATCGAGCTGGTATTTCTCCGTCATCTTCGACGTGACGGCCTGCATGCCCAGGGCGAACGGAATCGTCGTGTGCTTGATGGGTTTTCCGTCGGGCCGGGTGATCGTCTGCACCCGCGCAATACCCTGGGTGCGGACGATGGCCTTGGCGATCTTGTCGATCACCAGGAAGTCTGCCGAGTTCCGCAGGTCGTGGTCGCTCTGCACCATCAGCAGCTCGGGATTCATCCGCGACGCGCTGAAATGCCGTTCTGCAGCGGCATATCCAACATTGGCCGTCAGATCGGCCGGCACGTAGCGGCGGGCGTCGTAGTTGGTCTTGTAGCCCGGCAGCGTCACCAGCCCCACGATGGCGAGCGCCAGCGTGGCCACCAGCACCGGTCCCGGCCAACGCACCACCAGGATGCCGACCCGACGCCAGCCGCGAGATTGGATCGCCCGCTTGGGTTCGAAGCGCCCGAACCGGCTGCCGATCTTGATGACGGCAGGTCCAAGCGTCAGGGCCGCGACGACGGCGACGAGCGTGCCGATCGCACACGGCACGCCCATGGTCTGGAAGTACGGCAGCCGGGTGAAGCTCAGGCAGAGCATGGCGCCGGCGATCGTCAGCCCGGACCCCAGCACCACATGCGCAGTCCCGCGGAACATGGTGTCGTAGGCCTTGACGCGGTCCTCGTTGTCGCCGCGCGCCTCCTGGTACCGCCCGATGGCGAAGATGGCGTAGTCCGTGCCCGCCGCGATCACCATCAGCGTCAGCAGGTTGACCGCGAACGTCGACAGACCGATCACCCCGGTGTCCGCCAGAAACGCGACGACACCACGGGCAGCGCCGAGTTCGAGGAACACCATCAGCAGGATCAGGATCATCGTCATGACGGACCGGTAGACGAGCAGCAGCATCACGGCGATCACCAACAAGGTGATGGCAGTGACCTTGGCGATGCTCTTGTCGCCGGCATGGTGCTGGTCGGAGATCAGCGGGGCGCCGCCGGTGACGAACACGTGCAGCCCGGCCGGCGGCTTGGAGTCGGCGACGATCTGCCGGACCGAGGCGACGGAGTCATTGGCCTTCGTCTCGCCCTGGTTGCCACGCAGGTAGATCTGGACATACGCCGCCTTGCCGTCGGCGCTCTGGGAGCCGACGGCGGTCAGCGGGTCACTCCAGAAGTCCGCAACGTGCTCGACGTGCTCGTTGTCGGCCGTCAGTTTGGCTACGAGGCCGTCGTAGTAGTGGTGCGCCTCGGCACCGAGGGGTTGGTCGCCCTCAAGCACCACCATGGCGTTGCTGTCGGAGTCGAACTCTTTGAAGTTGGCACCGATCTGCTGCATCGAGACCATCGCGGGGCCGTCTTTGGCGCTCAGCCCGACGGTGTGTTCCTCGCCGACCTTCTCCAGCGGCGGGACCAGCGTGTTGGTGACGACATTCAGAGCGAACCAGCCGATCACGATGGGTACGGCCAGTACCCAGATGAGATGGCCGATCTTGGATCGCTCGGTGTTGGTGGCACTCACTCGGCGTCACCCTTCCATCAGGCCCGGCAGGTCCATGGAAATGGAGCTCGGCGGCGTTACACAAACACTGTCGCGCGCAATATACCTAGCCCACCAAACCTTTATCCAGCATGACCACAAAAAATCGGCTCTACCTCCCACGAAATGGAACAAATCAGGGTCTTTTCGCGGGAAAACGGCCGTAGCGTTGACGGGATGGAAAATTCTCCGACCGACACCTTCGGGAAGCGCTACGGCGAGGTCCTGCTAGTCCGTCAGACGCCGACTGGTCCGCAGGTGACGGTGTTCAATACCTACCCGCTGAACGACTGCCCGCAGGACTTGTGGGCGGCGCTCAATCCGCAGGCCATCGCCAGTGAGAACGACGTCGCAGCGGCCCTACTCAATGGCCCGCGCTATTGGCTCATGAGCGGCATCGTGAAAGCCGGTGCGGATGCCGGCCCGGATGCATTCGAGAAGACGACATTCGGCGGTATCGAAATGCTGCAGCAGGCCACCGTCGAACTCTCATCGATGAATCCCGCACCCTTCAGCGTCAACAAGGTCAACCGCCGCACCGTGTTCGTCTTCGATGCGGGCCGACCGATCTTCGAGTTGATCGACCCGCAGGGCCAGCATTGGGTCATGCAGTCGTGGAGCCAGATCGTCGATCCGACGCTGTCGCTGACGGACCTGCCCGAGCTGGCCGACCGGCTGCAGCTGCCCGACGGGTGGCGCTACCAGACGTCCACCCTGAGCAGCCCATTACGCATCGACACCACCACTGCCGATGCCCACGTCACCCAGGACAACCTCGGCAACTCCTACTCGCTGGCACTCCCCTAACTTTCGCGACCGTTCCCAAAGCTGCCCCTTTGCGTTACAAAGAAACGGGCTTGTGTCGTTTCGTGGTGGGGCCGAACTGAAGGAGGCCGTATGGCTTGGGATTTCGAAACCGATCCGGAGTTTCAGGAGTTACTGGACTGGGCCGACGCCTTTGTCCGCGACGAAATCGAGCCGCTCGACCTGATTTGGCCGCACCTGCAGTACACCGCACTCGATGAGACGCGACGCCGCGTGGTCGACCCGCTCAAAGAGACGGTGCGCCGAAAAGGCTTGTGGGCCACCCATCTTGGCCCCGAACTCGGCGGGCAGGGCTACGGGCAACTGAAACTGGCGCTGCTCAACGAGATCCTCGGCCGGTCGCAGTGGGCACCGATCATCTTCGGTTGTCAGGCGCCAGATACCGGCAACGCGGAGATCATCGCGCACTACGGAACGTCAGAGCAGAAGGAGCAGTACCTGCGGCCGCTGCTCAATGGCGAGGTCTTCTCCTGCTATTCGATGACCGAACCTCAGGGCGGCGCCGACCCGACCCAGTTCAGGACGTCAGCGGTGCGCGACGGTGACGACTGGGTGATCAACGGCCACAAGTTCTTCTCGTCCAACGCTTCGAACGCCGCGTTCCTGATCGTCATGGTGGTGACCAACCCCGATGTCAGTCCGTACCAAGGGATGTCGATGTTCCTTGTTCCGACGGATACGCCTGGCGTCAACATCGTCCGCAACTCGGCGATCTACGGCGAAGCCGACCACCACGGCTCGCACGCGCTGATCCACTACGACAATGTGCGCGTGCCGAATTCGGCCGTACTCGGTGGCGAAGGGCAGGCTTTCGTCATCGCCCAGACCCGACTCGGCGGCGGCCGCATTCACCACGCGATGCGCACCATCGGACTGGCCCAGAAGGCCCTCGACATGATGTGCGAGCGCGCGCTGTCCCGGCACACCGCGGGCAGTCTGCTGGCCGATAAGCAAGCGGTGCAGGGTTATATCGCCGACTCCTGGGCACAGCTGCAGCAGTTCCGGCTGTTCGTGTTGCATACCGCGTGGAAGATCGACAAGTACAACGACTACAAGTTGGTCCGCAAGGACATCGCCGCGGTCAAGGTCGTCATGCCGACGGTGCTGCACGACATCGCTTGGCGCGCAATGCAAGTGCACGGCGCCCTGGGGGTGACCAACGAGATGCCGTTCCTCGGCATGGTCGCCGGCGCCGCCGTGATGGGGCTGGCCGACGGCCCCACCGAGGTCCACAAGGTCACCGTCGCCAAGCAGGTACTGCGCGACTACCAAGGCACCGAACAGCTGTGGCCGACCGAATGGCTACCCGGCAAACGCGAAGCGGCACAAGCCAAGTACGCCGAGTTCCTGGAGCTGGAAGTGGGCAATCTCTGAGTGTTTGCGCGAGGCGCGGCATGCGCCCCGGCTTGCGCCTTCGCAGGTTTGCGTCACTCAACGCTGCGGTTCAGTCGACGATGCCACGAGTAGGTCGCACTGCATGCGAATATGGCGACAGTGACGCACCCGGCTATGAGAGGTGCCATCGATCCCCACAGCTTCGGGACAAACAAGGCGCTGAGCTGGGTTGCGATGACCACCAACCCGGCGAGGCACCCCAGGATGTAGATGTCAGCTACCACACGATGGCGTTTTTCGCGCCGCAAGATAGATAGACAGCGCAGCGCGCAGACGATGAGCCGTAGGCCCATCGCGCAGACGATGATCCAGTAGGCCTTCAGCCAAGCGTCCGACGGACTCAGCAGGAAGTCTGCCGGCTCATGATTGACCCTGCTGAGCGCGAACGCGGCCAGCATCAACGGCAGGGTCAGGGCAAGGGGCAGTTCGACATACACGCGGAAGAACGCCTGGACGGCGTGGTCATCTCCCAGACGCGTCAGAAAGTTGGCAACAGCGCATGCACCTCCAGCAAGAAGCAACCAGTGTGCCAGCAAGTAATGCACGTGCCATAACCCTGTGGACCAGTGCAGCACAATCCCAATGCGAGTGCCCATCGGCGTCATCAGAAGGATTGCCAGACCTCCCGTAGCAACAGAGAGCGTCGCCGCGCGATCGTAGTGACTGCGCCAGGCGAATCGGCGCATCCATAGACAATGCGCAATGGTAGCCAGCGCAAGAACAAAGAAAAACCGCAAAAGGCCACTCGGCTCGGACATGGGCCGGATTACTCCCCCCTCGAATTCGGCCTATGTCCCCAGACCCGTCGAGTATCAGGCCGAAAGCGGTCCCACCACACCATTGAAAAACATGCTACGTCCGGATCAAGATCAACGGAAGCCGCAGTGCCACAATCAATCTCCAATGCCGCATCCGGCTGCATGAGTATGCAGTGTCGGGCCGGAATCTGTACCTGAAATTCAATCAATCCCGGGCGTATACACGAAATGGCGTGTGAGCTATCGGTTGTACAAGTCGTCAGATCGACGATGGCGACTGTCGACGCCGCCTGCTCGCGTCTGTGTGCGAGATGATCAGCGAATAGTCCTGCCACACAACGGTAATGCCGAGATCACTACTGTGCGCTCATCAGCCTCACCACGCCCCGCATCACCGTCCTGCTGGCGGTATGCCGAATCTGGTCGACCAGCGACGGTGCCCGCGGCGGGGCGACGGCACCGAAGCGAGGGAAGAGCGCCAGCGCGTTGTCGCGGTCGATCGCGCGCCGACCGGCGGCGTCCAGTCCCCCATAGGTCTCCAATCCAGCCGCGAACAACTTGCTCACCGCGACGGGCGCGAACGGGAAATCCGAACCGAACGTCACATGACCGGGTTTGGCGAACGCCAGCAGCGACGGGAGCGCCGCCGCACTGGAGGACAGCGCGGTATCGAAGTAGAAGCTCGCGAAGTCGTCGAGATGGTCGGCCGGGCTGCCACCGACGTCGCCGGTGATGGACACGGCCATCCGGTGCGACGCGTACGGTACAAACCCGCCCGCGTGGCTGAGGACGAACTTGATGTTCGGGTAGCGTCGACGAATCCCGTTGCGCACCAGCAGATACGCCGCGCGGGTGGTATCCAGCAGGAAGTCGGCGGCGAAGGGCTGCACCCCGTCGACGGTCGGGCCAGGCAGATCGGCCGGGTGGATGAACACCACGGCCGACCGCGCATCGAGAGCTGCAAACAACTCGTCCTGCCCTGACGCACCGACATACGTTCCCGCGCTGTTCGCGAGCAGCACCACCCCGTCAGCGCCCAGTTTGTCGAGTGCGCGCACCGATTCGGTCACCGCCTCGTCGAGATGCGGCATCGGCACCGTCGCGAAGAACCCGAACCGATCCGGCCGCGCTGCAACCAGTTCTGCGCTGTAGTCGTTCAGGTCGCGCGCCAGCGCCGCCGCATCAGCTGCCACCGGAAGGACTGTCGTACCCGGGGTGGACACCGACAGGATGGCAGTAGCGACGCCGAGTTCGGCCATCGTCTGCAACGACTCTTCGGGACTCCAGCCCGGCAGCGCCCGCCCGCCGGCATCGTCGATGCCAGCCTGCCGCAATACCTTTCGGTAGTCCGGCGGAATCATGTGGTGGTGCGTGTCGATGCGGTTCATGCTGTCTCCTTTACTCAGTCAGTCTGGGATGCCGGCGCCGGCCAGCGCGGGGACGGTGTCTTCGCGGCGCAACAGCGATCTGGCTGCCGTGGTGAATTGCCCCAGTCTGTCAGCGCCGCGCTGCATCTCGTGGCCCCAGATGCTGATGCCCTGATGCGTCGTTGGCCGCCAGGTCGATTCGTCGACAACCAGCGGATTCCACCCCACCTCCCATTCGAAGCCGGACGGGGTGACGGCGTAGAACGAGAGCTCGCGGTCGTTGGAGTGCTGGCCCATGTCCAGGGCCATGTCGAATCCGAGCGCGCGCACGCGTTGATAGCTCGCGGTCAGATCGTCGAGCTGGGCGACCTGAATGTTGAGGTGCTGCACGCGCGTTCGGATCGGGTTGATCGGCAGCCGATTTGTTGCTGCAATCGCCACGGAATGGTGGCGCCGGTTGACCCGCAGGAACCGGATCTTGACCTTGACGCCGCTCATGGTTTCGTCGATGAAGTCGCTGAGCCGGGCGTCGAGCAACGTGTTGTAGTACCCCCGGACCTGGTGTGGCTTGGTGCTGGTGACAGCGACGTGCCCCAGCCCGTACTCGCCAGTGACGAAACCGGCTCCAGCGACAGAGAATTCACCGCCGATACGTGCCCGGGTGTACAGCTCCTGCGCCAGCCCGTTGGGCCCGGGAATGCGCACCAGTCGTTCGACACCGCGCAGCGCGGCCTCCTCATCAGTGCCGGTGGTGACGGGCACCCCGCACCGCCGCACCCGGCGGAGGATTTCGTCGAAGGTCTCGTGGTCGTCAACCTGCCAGCCCAACGTGGTGACGTCTTCGGCCGGCCCGCGCTGCAGCAGGAAGCGGCATTCTTGTGCGTCGAGCCGAAATCGCATGGCGTCAGCAGAAAGGTCATCGAGGTGCATGCCGATGGCGTCGCGGCCGAACCGACGCCAGTCGGCGAATCGGCACGTCTCGACCACCAGATAGCCGAGGCTGACGTTGCCGAACACGCTCATGGTCGGAATACCGTGCTGTCCGAGAGGAATTCGGCCACCATCTGATTGAACAGCTCAGCCCGCTCCCATTGCATCCAGTGGCCGGTTCGGCTGGTCATCACCAGTTCGGCATTGGGCATGATGTTCTGCAGCATGGGTCCACCGGATGGGCGATTGACCTTGTCATCGCGGCCCCACAGGATCAGCGTCGGCGTCTGCAGCGACGCCAACCGGGAGTCGCGCGTGAGGTCCATGCGCCACAACGTCCGTAGCGCGAGCGGTCCCGACGGTCGGGTCAGCGGCGGGTCCGCCACCGCCTCGGGATCGACAGAGGCCGCGTACCGCACATCGATCAGCTCATCAGGCACCGAATCACCTTCGTAAACCAGGTAATTGCGGATGAACGACGCCAGCTTCTCCGGGCTGGGCCCCGTACCGCTGTAGTACGCCAGCAGGCTGCCCAGACCGGCCGTCGGCAATCCGCGGGTGGTGCCGATGCCACCTGGGCCCATCAGCACCAGCTTGCCGACGCGGCCCGGTGTGTCCAGCGCTAACCGCAGTGCCGCGGCACCGCCGTAGGAGTTGCCGACCAGATGCGCTGTGCTGATGCTCAATTCATCCAGCAGCCCACGCATCGCATCGGCCAGGCAGCCGAATGGGTCGGATTTGTCGATGCCCTTCGTCGAGCGGCCATACCCGGGCATGTCCGGAACCAGGACGCGGTAGTTCGCGGCGAGGGCGTCGATGTTGCGGGAGTAGTTGGTGACGCCCGAGGCACCCGGTCCGCCGCCGTGCAGCAGCATCACCGCGGGACCCGAACCCGCTTCGGCGACATAGATTTCCCGGCCGCCGACAGCGACGGTGTGTTCGGTGAGGGTGGTGGTCATGCGGGGGCTCCTGTCAGGGCGGTGACATTCAGGCCCGCTGGCGGCACGGGCATCGGTTGTCCGGATGAGGTTGCGGCGTAGATGAATCCGTCGGGTCGCAACACCACGGCATCAGCTCGGCGCCGACGGAGCCACTGCACCAGGCTGGGCTCGGTAACGCGCAGGCGCGCGACCCCGATGTCGGACCAGGCGCGGACGCCCGCCGGCGGAGCACCGGTATGCAACAGCGTCCAGCGCCGGTCGAGCAGATCATCGAGCGGCACGCCGTCCACCGTCGGCTGCGGGATCTGCCAGCCCACCGCGGCGTGCGCCGCGGCAAAGAAGCCGTGTCCGTAGCGAGCGTCCGGAATCCACCACATCTTCTGCCCAACGGCATTGGCACCCGGAATGCTGGTCACCGTGCGCACCACGTGATTGCGGATCGCCGCGAGCAGGCGCCGTCGTTCGGTGATCACCCGTCCAACGAGGACCGCGCGCCGCGTGACCTCCGTGACATGTGGTTTGCGTTCTGCGGCATACGAATCCAACAGAGCGTCCGGCGCTTGCCCGCGCAAGACTGCGGCCAGCTTCCAGCACAGGTTGGCGGCGTCGCGAACGCCGGCGGACATACCCTGGCCGATCCACGGCGGCATGGCGTGCGCGGCGTCGCCGGCGAGAAATACCCGGCCGACGCGCCAGCGGTCAGCTACTCGCACATGATGGCTGTAGACGACAGCGCGCAGGACCTCGACATGTTCAGGCGTGATGCCCTGCTCCCGCAGCACCTTCCACACCGCCTCATCGCTGACGAGGTCCTTCTCGTCCTCCCCTGCCTTGGCCGGGTACTCCCACCGGTGATGCCCCAGTGGGGTCGGACAATCGACAGTCGGGCGCGCCGGGTTGCAGTGAAACCGCAAGCGGTCGTGGGCATCCCATTCTTTGATGACCTTGGTGTCGATGACCACCCACCGCTCGGCGTACGTACGCCCGCTGTACCCGATGCCGAGCAGCCCGCGCGTCGGTGACGACCCGCCATCGGCAGCGATTACGTACCGGGCGCTCAATCGCTTGATCGTGTCGGTGCTCAACTCCGCGAGCATCAGTTCGACATCGTCGCCCCGGTTCGCCACCCGCAGACATTCGTGTTCCAGCAGCACCTCGACATTCGCGAAGCGGGCGACACCGTCGCGGAGCACCTGATCCACCGCCGGCTGATACAAGAATTGCTGCGACGGATGCCCGCACCCGCGTCCGACGGCCACTGTCTCGATGAATGGCCGGCCGTTGGCGTCGACGAATGCCACCGGCCGCCCCGGCAGCATGTCCCGCTGCAGGCGGTCGGCGAGTCCGATCGACTGCCAGATCCGCATCACCTCTTCGTCGGTCGAGATGGCCCGCGCCCGGCTGTAGATGTCCGAGTCCCGCTCGATGACAACCACTTTCAGGCCTAGCTGGCCTAGCAGGTTGGCAGCGGTTGCGCCGGTAGGGCCATACCCGATGACGGCGACGTCGTAGGTGTCCTGAACGTTCATGCGGCCTCCGCTTGTTCTGTAGTGATCGCTACGGTAATGTAGTGATCGCTACAGCGTCAATAGGCGGGAGTGAAGATGGCCGAAGCACCCAAGGTTCGTCGCAAGCGAGCCGATGGCGAACAGTCTCGCGAACGAATCCTGGACGCCGCCAACCAGATTGCCTCCGAGCGCGGTTATGAGGGCACCAGCATCGGCCTGGTCAGCAAGAAGTGCGGCCTGCCCGCCAGTTCCATCTACTGGCACTTCAAGGACAAGGACGACCTCCTCGCCGCGGTCATCGAGCGCAGCTTCGCAACCTGGCTGAAGGCTTGGGAACTACCCGCCGACGGTGAGCCACGCGACCGCGTCATTGGCCTGGCAGTACAGCTCGCGAAGGGCCTGCTCGACAATCCCGACTTCCTGAGGCTTGGGCTGATGCTCGCACTGGAACGCCGGCCCGTGGAACCACGAGCTCGCGAGATGTTCCTCGACACCCGCAGGCAGGCGGCCGAGTCTCTCACCAAATCACTCAGCGAGTTGGCTGTACACCTCGACGAGGCGCAGGTCCGGCTTCTGGTGACCTATTCAATTGCCGGTGCCGATGGACTGTTCATCGCCAAAGAGGTCGGTGGTGACTCGGTGGACTTGCTGGCGTTGTTCAACCTGCATGCCAACGCCATCTACGACACGGCGCTCCGCATGGTCGCCGAGAACGCGCAATGACAGTGATCGAGGGACCGACGTCGACCATCGCGGCGACCGTGCGCCTCGTCGCTGCCGTCGCCAAGTCGGGCAACGTGTCCTACGCCGAGATCGTGTCGTCCATCCCCGCCGGGTCGGTCGGCCCGGACGCCCGGGACCGCATCGACGAGCTGATCGAAACCACCGCTGCCGCAATGCAGACCGTCGGCGGCGCGCGGTTGGCGAAGGTCGTCGTCGTACTCAATCCGGCCGACCCGCCCATGGCGATCCGCAACACCGTCTACTGCCTGATCGACGGCGACGCCGATTACCACGTCATCGCAGGCGATCTCAACACTGTGGTCACGCAGGTGGGTGCCGACGTGCCGGGCTACCGGCTCAAGCAAGAGATTCAGTTCGAGAGCGTCAGCGCCGACAATCCGTTGCACATCCCGGAAATCGGTAGCTTCACCGGAACCAAAGTGACGGCACTGGTCGAGGTTGCCACCGAAAACTCCGGATTACCAACATGATCTACGTCAGTGACGTCACACTGCGCGACGGCATGCACGCCGTGCGCCACCAATACAGCATCACGCAGGCCGTCTCGATCGCCACCGCGCTCGACGCCGCGGGCGTCACCTCCATCGAAGTCGCCCACGGTGACGGGCTGGGTGGATCCAGTTGTGTTTACGGCTTCGGCGCGCACACTGACTTGGAATGGATTTCCGCCGTTGCCGCCGCGGTGACTCGCGCTCGCATCGCCACATTGGTCCTGCCGGGGATCGGCACTGTGCGTCAACTGCGCGACGCTCACCGCGCTGGCGCCAGCGTCGTTCGCGTCGGTACCCACTGCACCGAGGCCGACGTCTCCGCGCGCCACATCGCCGCAGCCCGCGAGCTCGGGATGGACACCGTCGGCTTCCTCATGATGAGCCACCTCACCACTCCCGCGGCCCTCGCCGAACAGGCGCGATTGATGGAGAGCTACGGCGCGACCTGCGTTTACGTCGTCGATTCCGGCGGCGCCATGACGATGCACGACGTCGCCGACCGCATCGACGCACTCCGCCAAGCCCTGGACCCGGCAACAGAAATCGGCATTCACGCGCACCACAATCTGTCGCTCGGGGTAGCCAATTCACTAGCCGCGGTGGAACACGGCGCCACGCGCGTCGATGCGTCGCTCGCCGGCATGGGCGCCGGCGCAGGGAACGCACCGCTGGAAGTCTTTGTCGCCGTGGCCACCAAGCTGGGTTGGCAGCATGGGTGCGATGTCCACGCCCTGCAAGATGCGGCCGACGACCTGGTCCGGCCGCTACAGGAACGCCCGGTCCGCGTCGACCGGGAAACCCTGACGCTCGGCTACGCGGGCGTGTACTCGAGCTTCCTGCGCCACGCGGAGCTCACCGCCGAGCGCTTCGACCTCGATGCCCGCACGCTTCTCGAAGAAGCGGGGCGGCGCGGCCTGGTCGGCGGCCAGGAGGACATGCTGGTCGACATCGCGCTGGACCTCACCGCCCCAATGGTTTAGGCGACCAGCTCCACCAGCGTGGCGTTGGCAGTGCCGCCGCCCTCGCACATGGTCTGCAGGCCGTAGCGAATTCCGTTGTCGCGCATGTGATTGATCATCCGAGTCATCAGTACCGCGCCGGACGCGCCGAGCGGATGCCCCAGCGCGATCGCCCCGCCCAGCGGATTCAATGCAGCTTCAGCCGCGCCAGTCTCGGCCAGCCAGGCCAGCGGAACCGGTGCGAACGCCTCGTTCACCTCGAAAACGCCGATGTCACCAATACCCACGCCGGTCTTCTGCAGCACCTTCTGGGTAGCGGGAATGGGGCCGGTGAGCATCAGCACCGGGTCGGCTCCGGTCACCGCGCCGGCGACGTAGCGCACCAGCGGGGTCAGCCCGAGCTGCAGCGCGTTGTCGAGCGTCATCACTAAAAGCGCTGCCGCACCGTCAGAAATCTGCGAGGAGTTGCCGGCGTGGATGACGCCGTCCTCCTGGAATGCGGGCTTGAGCCCGGCCAGCTTCTCGACGGTCGTCCCCCGGCGAATGCCCTCGTCCTCGTGGACGATGCCGCCGTCGTCCGTGAACACCGGAACGATCTGCGTCACGAACGCCCCGGAATCCTGTGCCGCCGCGGCGAGTTCGTGGGACCGGGCCGAGAATTCGTCCAGCCGGGCCCGTGACAGGTCCCACTTCTTCGAGATCATCTCCGCTGAGATGCCTTGGTTGAACGCGAAACCGTCGTACCGGGCAAGGGCTTTCGGCCCGTACGGCTGGCCGGTCAGACGGGCCGCGCCTAGCGGTACCCGGCTCATCACCTCGACGCCACCGGCCACCACGATGTCCTGTTGTCCCGACATCACTGCCTGGACCGCGAAATCCAAAGCCTGCTGCGATGATCCGCACGCCCGATTGACCGTCGTTCCCGGAATTGACTCCGGCCACCCGGCAGCCAGCACCGACCACCGGGCAATATTGCTGGACTGGTCACCGACCTGCGAGACGCAGCCCCACACCACGTCGTCGACGAGATCCGGTGCCACCCCGGACCGTTCCAGAAGTTCGTTGAGGACCACCGCGGACAGGTCCGCAGCATGCTGGTCGGCCAATCCCCCGTTGCGCTTGCCTACGGCGGTGCGCACAGCTTCAACGATGACGACTTCACGCATGGCGACTCCCTGATCCGTAGACATCTCCGATGGCACCGTCGGCCCGAAGCCCGGCGATTTCCTCAGCGCTGTAACCCAATTCGCCCAGTATCACATCGGTGTGCTCGCCAAGCCCAGGAATTGCACCCATGTTCAACTCGAGTCCGCTGATCACCGGCGGCGGCAGCAGCGCCTCGATCGGGCCGTTGGGAGTACTCACCGGCCGCCACCGATCGCGGGCCAACAGGTGCGGGTGACCGACGACTTCACTGGGCACGTTATACCGCGAGTTGCCAATGCCGGCGGCGTCAGCGACCCGCTGAATATCATCCAGATCGCGTTCGGCACACCAGGATTCGATGGCCGCGTGGAGCTCATCACGGTGCGCGCAGCGATTCGAGTTGCTCGCGAATCGGGGGTCATCAGCGAGGTCCGGCCGTTCGATGATGTCCCGGGCCAACCTCTGCCATTCCCGGTCGTTGGTGGTGCCCAGGACTACGGTCTGCCCGTCCCGGGTGGCGAATGCGCCGTACGGCGCAACAGCCGGCGATGCCATGCCGAGCGGCTGCTGGTTCACGCCGGAATGCTGCGTGTAGGTCAGCGGGTAACCCATGATGTCGGTCATGGTGTCGAACAGGCTGACCGCGACCGACGGCGCGGCCCCAGTCGTCACCCCGCGGGCGCGGCCCAGCAGCAGCGCCATGATCGACAGCGCCGAGTACAGACCCGTAGAGATATCGGCGACGGGCGGACCTGGTTTGGCGGGCATCCCCACGAAGCCGGTCGACGCGCAAGACCCCGATTCCGCTTGCACCAGAAGGTCATACGCCCGTTTTTGGGAAAGGGGGCCGGCAGCTCCGTAACCAGAGATTTCGACGGGGATCACCTGCGGGTGCCGCTCGCGCAGGTCCTCCGGCGACAACCCCAGCCGCGCGGTGGCACCCGGCGCCAGATTCGAGACCAGCGCGTCCGCACCGTCCAACAACTGGTGTAGTACCGCAATGCCCTTGTCGGACTTGAGGTTCAGGGTGATCGACTGCTTACCCCGATTGGCCCAGACGAAGTGGGCCGCCTGCCCCAGCACCACGTCGTCGTAGTCGCGGGCGAAATCGCCGCCCTGGGGATTCTCGATTTTGATCACCCGAGCGCCGAAGTCGGCCAGCACGCGCGTACACATCGGCGCGGATACCGCCTGCTCCATGGCGACGACGGTGATCCCGGCCAGCGGCAGCGTCTGCGCTTCGGTCACACCCTCAGATAACCATGCCGCGGTCTACCGACAGGCCGCGGACCCGCTTAGTCGTCAGATGCACAGGTGACGTCGACGTACACGTTGGTGATTGTCCGGGAGTCCGCGCGCAGGGTCGGGTCCGCGGCATTGGGCAGCCCGCTGACGTCGGCGACAGTACATGCTGACAACGGCGCGCTCGGCGTGCCATTGACCTGCACGTTGTAGCCCTCGCTGCGCAGCGTGCTGACCACGTCCCCGGCGTTGTTGCCGGACACGCTTGCCGCCTGTGCCGGGCCGGCAGCCATGACAGTTGCCGACATCAGAGCTGCAGCGCCGGCGGAGAGGATGGCGATCTTGGTGATCATTTCGGTGTCCCTTCACGGAGAGGTTCTGACGGCTTTAAGCCTCGAATCGGCCGACAAGGGTTCCCCGGAGGAACGATGAAGATTCGTTAAAGAAGCCGCCGCTGACCCGGTCGTTCGGTCGACCACGCCACCGCGCGGGTGCACTATGAGCAGGTGAGTGGCACTGAACCCACGCCGAGCCTGCGTGCGCTGGTCGTCGACGACGAGACGGCGCTGGCCGACGTGGTCGCCAGTTACCTGCGCCGTGAGCAGTTCGAGGTCCGGGTGGCCGCCGACGGCCCGTCGGCATTGGTCGCGGCCCGCGAACTCGACCCTGACGTGGTGATCCTCGACATCGGCCTGCCTGGGCTCGACGGCATCGAGGTGTGCCGCCAATTGCGCGTGTTCTCCGACGCGTATGTCGTCATGCTGACCGCCCGCGACACCGAGATCGACACCATCGTCGGGCTGTCGGTGGGCGCGGACGACTACGTCACCAAGCCGTTCAGCCCCCGCGAGGTGGTGGCGCGTATCCGCGCCATGCTGCGGCGGCCTCGCCGGTCGGCGGAACCCGATACGACGCCGTCTGACGGAACGCCGCCGCGTGTGTTCGGGGAATTGCACATCGACACAGACAGTCGACAGACCTTGCTCGGTGGCGCCCCAATCATGCTGACCCGCACCGAGTTCGACGTGCTCGCGGCGCTGTCCTCACGTCCGCGTCAGGTGTGGACGCGACATCAATTGCTGGAAGCCGTGTGGGGCGAATCCTGGTTCGGCAACGACAACGTCGTCGACGTTCATGTCGGCCATCTGCGGCGCAAGCTCGGCGACAATTCAGTCGAGCCGCGCTATGTCACGACGGTCCGCGGTGTCGGGTATCGAATGGGAGATGGCTGATGGCCCACAACCATCCGCGCAGCAAGCACGGAATTCGGAGCCGCCTGCTCGTCACTAACGCGGTGGTAGTTGTCGCGGCTATCGTCACCACGACCACCGTCGCGCTGATCATCGGACCGCCGATGTTCCGGAAGGTGATGCAGGACGTGCTGATCCCGGGTCGCACCGGCCCGCACCCCTACGAACACGTCTTCCGGCAGGCGACCGCCGTCTCGGTGGGGATGTCGCTCGCGGTGGCCGCCACCACGGCCCTGGCGCTGAGCTGGTACCTGAGCCGACGGATGCACCGCTCGACCGCCGAACTCGCCGCCGCGGCTACCGCCGTGGCCGACGGGAACTACGACATCCGCGTCTCGCCGCCGCATCTGGGCACTGAATTCGACGCCATCGCAGACGCTTTCAACACCATGGCCGAGCAGCTCGGCTCAGTGGAGACCACGCGCCGCCAGCTTCTGGCCGACCTGGCGCACGAGCTCCGCACACCGGTGTCGGTTATCGACGCCTATCTGGAGTCCATCGAAGACGGCATCCATCCGCTCGACGCGACCACGATCGGTGTGCTGCGTGACCAGACCCGCCGGCTCGCCCGGCTCAGCTCGGACGTCCGCGCGTTGACCGAAGCCGAACGTGAGATGGCAGTGGTCGACACCCAGCGCGTCGCACCCGCCACGGTGATCGCCGCCGCTGTCGACGCGTTCGCGGCGCCCTACCGCGCCAAAGGCGTTGCGCTGACATCGGATACCGCCCCAGGCCTGCCCGAGCTGTGGGCGGACCCGCAGCGGCTCGACCAAGTGTTGGCCAATCTCCTGACGAATGCGTTGCGGCACACCGAGTCCGGAGGCTCGGTACGCGTGGTCGCGACGACGGTCGGCGGGTCCGTTCAGATTCAGGTGTGCGACGACGGTGACGGCATCGCTGCCGAGCATCTGCCCCGGCTGTTCGAGCGGTTCTACCGGGCCGATTCGGCGCGCGACCGCGCGCACGGCGGTTCGGGTATCGGGCTGGCGATCGCCAAAGCGCTCGTCGAAGCCCACCATGGCCGCATCACCGCGGCCAGTGCGGGTGCCGGCACCGGTGCGACCTTCACCGTGGAATTGCCCAGCCGCGCAGCCGAACTCGCCGCGGCGCGACAACCGTAGCTGGATCGCGGTGGGCGCTGGTCACAGCCATTCCCGACTCTGGTCGGCAACTAACCCGGGTAGTTGGGGTTCGGCGGGTAGTTGGGATTAGGCGGGTAGCCCTGGTTGGGATAGCCGGGCGGTGGATACGCCGGTGGGTAACCATGGTTGGGATAGCCGGGTGGGTACGCCTGGGGTGCGGGCGGGTAGCCCTGGTTCGGATATCCCGGCTGCGGGTAGCCCCCGTACCCCTGCGGCGTCGCCATCGGGTAGTTCCGGCCAGGCCCCGAATTCGTCGGCCCGCCGCGGCGACGCCACCGGACGACAAAGAGGACAACGGCGCTTCCCGCCACCAGTACGGCGAAGACGACGATCGGCCACGACCACGTGTCGGGCGCACTCACCCAAATGCGATTCGCGCCGGGACACCGCAAAGTCACCGGCCCGCTGTCGAGTGGTAGTTCCCCCACCGCCCGGTAGTCCTTGCCCCGGGAGCCCATGAGACGGAAGTGCCGCCGCTTGCCGCCGAATCGCTTATCCGGATCCGACCCGCTGAACGGCGCCAGCGCCTGCGTTTTGCCATTGGATGTCGTTGCTGTACACCGGATTTGCGACTGCGCCTTCTCGAGATACACGACGTTGCGGCCTTCGGCCGGCGTCACCACCGAACCTGATGAGATCAGCACGCTCTCATCGTTCGACGACCCGAACAAGCTCATTGCCATCAGCGCCAGCATCCCGAGCCCAAACATCAACCCGATCACGCGCAGGATCGGATTGCGTCCCCCCGTACTCCCCATCCGCTGATTCTCACACGTCCTCGGCCTGCAAGCGGCGGCAGTTCGCACCGCCCCAACTGCTTTGTCGCGCAGAGGCGGGCATCCACCGGCATCTCCTGGTATTGATCTGCGCCCGCAGGCGAACGCCACGACAACGTTGTGCAGACCACGCGCCGACCGCACAACCAGTCAAGCCCATTTGCGGTCAGCTAATTTCAGCAGCTAAATACATCTTGACCCAGCAAACATACTGCGAGTATTTTATCGGAGGGTTCAAATCGCCGGCGACCATGGGCCACGGGGTGGGGTTGGGATGCCTGCCGTTAATAGCGTTGCGGCCGCTGGCATTAACGATCAGGAAACGGGGACCAGATCATGTCGGCAGCACACGCGAGAAAGTCAACAGCAAATACACAGAAGGTTTCGACGGCCTTAGTAGCTAGTGTCACGGCGGTAAGCGCGAGCTTCTTCGTGGCCAGCCCACACACCAAGGCGGTGGCCGCTCAGCTGCCGGAAATTACCAGGCAGGTGCAGCTGACAGCGGTATCCGACCCGATCTCGCTGATCGAGAGCCTATTGACGCTGCCCGGCAACCTGGTGCCGAATGCCGCGACTCCGCAGGACCTGGTTGGCGGCCTGGGCGGTTTACTGACCGAAGCACTCACCACGGTGTGGAATGACGCGTCCTATTTGGCAGGCATTCCCATCCAAATCGGGGTTCAGACGGCTGCGACACTGTTGTTCTACGGGCCCGCTGCCGCATTTCACCCGGACCTGCTTTTCAGTCTGCTCACCAGTTACATTCCGAACTACATCCAAGATTTCACCGCGCGCGGCATCAACGGATTCATCAGCACCACAACACAATTCCTCTCCAGCCTCGCCGGCGTCCTCGGGGGCCTCGTGCCGGCCGCAGCGGCGCCGCTGGCGGCTGCGAATGTGCCGAAGTTGCAGACCAACTCGGCCGCGGCAGTGACGCCTAACCTCACTTCGGCGGTGTCAACACCACAGGATCTGGTTGGTGGCCTGGGCGGTCTAGTGACCGGAGCACTCGGCACGGTGTGGAATGACGCGTCCTATTTGGCAGGCATTCCCATCCAAATCGGGGTTCAGACGGCTGCAACATTGTTGTTCTACGGGCCCGCTGCCGCATTTCACCCGGACCTGCTTTTCAGTCTGCTCACCAGTTATATTCCGAACTACATCCAAGATTTCACCGCGCGCGGCATCAACGGATTCGTCAGCACCACAACACAATTCCTCTCCAGCCTTGGCGGTCTCGTCCCGGCGGCAGCAGCGCCGCTCGCGGCCACAAGTGTGCCCAAGGTGCAGACCAATTTGCTCAAGGTGAGCAAGCCGACCGCGGCGGTATCAGCACCCAACACCACTGCCGACTGGAAGCCGGACAAGGCCCATACGGATAAGACCGGGTCAGATAAGACTGGTACCGACAAGACGGGTTCAGGCAAGAGCGGATCGGACACCGGCGGCAAGCACAGTCAGTCCACCGATTCCGGGCAGACTGGCACCGACCAGACCGGAAGCAGCAAGCCGGACTCCGGCCCGAGCAAGGACGCGTCCGGAGACAGCAAGAGCGGCAACGACTCTCACGGGAGTGACAGCTCGAAGCACTCGTCAGACAAGTCGGGGTCTGGCAGTCGCGGCACCGGAAATGGTCACGGCAGCACCGGGGCTCACGGCGGCAGCGGAGGCCACGGCAGCGGCAAGTAGCCCTGCCAGCAGCCAGTGTCGCTGCGTGACTTCATCGG
>NZ_MPKW01000033.1 GCF_009729415.1 Mycolicibacterium sp. CBMA 234 | reverse complement strand
GAACCCGGAAGCTAAGCCTGCCAGCGCCGATGATACTGCCCTGCACGGGCGGAAAAGTAGGACACCGCCGAACACAAATTAAGAATCACCCCCCACATTCATGTGGGGGGTGATTCTATTTCACGAATTTCTATTTCTCAGTGCGGAAATAGGCCATCCACTGCGCTGCTGACTGGTTCAGCGGCGCTGCGGCCGATGGTGAGTTTCGCGAGCATGTTCGGCCAGCGCCACGTCGGGCCGTATTCTGACCTGAGATTTCGTAGCGAAAGGTTCCAGTGGTCGACAACAGGCAGGGCGGCGAACGCCGCCCCTCGCGTAGGGACGACGGCGACGCACGACGGGGACAGCGGCCTCAGCGTGACCGAACGCAGGCACCTGGGCGCTCCGGGTCCAATCGTGGTGGTCGGCCGGCGCCGCAGTCGCGTGACGCCGGGGCGATGTCGGACCGGCCGTCTGGTCCCAGGCTGCCGGATGACGTCGAAGCCAAGCAGCTGTCGCCCGAGGTTCGTCGCGAACTGACCACCTTGGACAAGACCACCGCTGATTACGTGGCCAAGCACTTGGTGATGGCCGGGGATCTGCTCGACGAAGATCCCGAAGCTGCGCTCGAGCACGCTCGCGCGGCACGGAACCGAGCGTCTCGTATCGCGGCAATCCGCGAAGCCGTGGGCATCGCGGCCTATCACTGCGGCGACTGGGCGCAGGCCCTGTCTGAGCTGCGCGCTGCGCGCCGGATGGGAAGCAAGTCTCCGTTGTTGGCGCTCATCGCCGACTGCGAACGTGGTGTCGGCCGCCCTGAGCGCGCAATCGAGTTGGGCCGGACCCCCGAAGCCGAGCAACTTACTGGCGACGACGCCGACGAACTCAAGATCGTCATGGCCGGCGCCCGGTGCGATCTGGGCCAGACGACACAGGCGTTGGCGCTGCTTTCGACTCCGCCGCTCGACTCGACCCGTACCGGTCAGACCGCGGCGCGGCTGTTCTACGTCTATGCGGAGACGCTGCTCGCCCTCGACCGTACGAATGAAGCGCTGCAGTGGTTCCTCCACGCAGCCGCTGCGGATCTGGAAGGCGTCACGGACGCCGAGGACCGCGTCGCCGAATTGGGCTGATATGTCCTCGTTGGCTCAGCTGCACGACTGCCTACTACTGGATCTAGACGGCACCGTGTTCCGGGGGCACGAAGCCACCGACGGCGCCGTGACCACGCTTGCCGCGGTGACGTCGCGCAAGCTGTACGTCACCAACAACGCGTCACGGAGCCCGGCCGAGGTGGCTGACCACCTCGACACCCTCGGCTTCGCGGCGCACGCCGACGACGTCGTCACCAGCGCCCAGAGCGCGGCACGGCTCCTCGCAGAGCAGTTGACCGCTGGCTCAAAGGTCTTGGTGATCGGTACCGATTCGCTGGCTGCGGAGGTCTCCAACGTCGGCCTGGAGCCGGTCCGGGAGTTCTCGGACGATCCCGTCGCTGTGGTGCAGGGCCATTCACCGCAGACCGGCTGGGCCGATCTCGCCGAAGCGGCGCTGACTATCCGGGCCGGTGGAGTCTGGGTGGCGGCGAACGTCGACAAGACGCTGCCGTCGGAGCGTGGTCTGTTGCCGGGCAACGGCTCGATGGTCGCGGCGTTGCGGACCGCCACCGAGTGCGTTCCGCAGGTCGCCGGCAAGCCCGAACCCACCTTGATGAATGACGCATTGGCCCGCGGCGAGTTCACCAATCCTCTGGTGGTGGGTGACCGCCTGGACACCGACATCGCGGGAGCCCGGGCCGCTGGGTTGCCGTGCCTCATGGTGCTGACCGGTGTGAACAGCGCCGCGGACATGGTGCATGCCATTCTCGCTGAGCGTCCCGACTACCTCGGTGCTGATCTGCGATCACTTACCGAGGACGCGGACACTCTCCGGGTGGGTCCCAGCCCCGCATGGCGGGTGCAGACGGAGGGCAGTGACGTCACGGTCCATGCCACAGGCGAACCTGTCGGTGACCCGCTGTCGGTGGTCCGCGCCACGGCAGCCGCGGTGTGGGCGGCTGAGCTTGACGGCCGAGCGCATATCGCGGCCGGCGACGACACGGCGCGGGCCGCATTGGATCGGTGGTCGCTGCTTGGCGCCGCTGATCCGCTAGCGTAAACACCGCTATGAGTACCGATCCTGACCAGATCCGCGGCGATATCGCGGTCCTGCTGTCCCATCTCCCGGATTTGTCCGGTGAAGGTGGCGAGACCCCGGACCTCGAGGCAGTCGCGGCGGGTCTGGACCATGCCCATAATCTGCTGGTCCGGGCCCTGGAATCGGTCGAGAAGGGGTGAAGAGCACGTGACGCGACGCGCACGTGTTGATGCCGAACTCGTCCGGCGTGGATTAGCCCGTTCCCGTCAGCAGGCGGCCGAACTGATTGAGGCCGGCCGAGTGACCATCGACGGGATGCGAGCATCCAAGGCATCGACGGCGGTGACGCCAGCGGCGAATCTGCTTGTTGCCGAGTCGAAGGAACGCAGTTGGGTGTCGCGCGGAGCCCACAAGCTGATCGGTGCCCTCGATGCGTTCGGGGTGTCGCCGGAGGGCCGGCGTTGCCTGGATGCCGGTGCCTCGACCGGTGGATTCACCGAGGTGCTGCTGGACCGTGGCGCGCGGGAGATCGTCGCCGCTGACGTCGGCTACGGCCAATTGGCCTGGCCATTGCGGTCCGATGAGCGCGTCATCGTCATGGAACGCACCAACGTGCGGGAACTGACTGCTGACGCGATCGGCGGGCCGGTTGACCTGGTAGTGGCCGATCTGTCGTTCATTTCGCTGTCCACAGTGCTCCCGGCACTGACCGCATGTGCGTCGGTGCAAGCCGATATCGTTCCCATGGTGAAGCCACAGTTCGAGGTGGGCAAAGAGCGCGTCGGGGCCGGTGGGGTGGTTTCCGACCCGGAACTGCGTGCCGACGCCGTGCTGACGGTGGCTCATCGCGCTGCCGAACTTGGCTGGCACGCCGTCGACGTCACGGCAAGCCCGCTGCCGGGACCGTCGGGCAACGTCGAATACTTCCTACGCCTGCGCGCCACCACCGACCAACCGCTGGAAGGCGACGCGCTGGTCGCTGCCGTCGGCCGCGCGGTAGCCGAGGGGCCGCAGTGACGCGCGAACGCACTGTGCTGCTGGTGATACACACCGGCCGTGATGAAGCCACCGAGACCGCCACGCGAGTGGAAAAAGTGTTGGGCGACAACGGCATCGGCCTGCGAGTGCTGGCGGCGGAAGCCGTCGACCGCGGCGCGCTGCACCTGGCGCCGGACCACATGCGCGCGTTGGGCGTGGACATCATGGTCGTCGATCCCGACGAGCACGCGGCCGAGGGCTGTGAACTGGTCCTGGTACTTGGCGGTGACGGCACCTTCCTGCGTGCCGCCGAATTGGCCCGCAACGCCGAAATCCCAGTGGTGGGCGTGAACCTGGGGCACATCGGTTTTTTGGCCGAAGCCGAGGCCGAGGCCATCGACCATGTGCTTGAGCGCATCGTCAACCGGGACTACCGCGTCGAGGAGCGGATGACGCTCGACATCGGGGTGCGTGTCGATGGGGAGATCGTGCAGCGTGGCTGGGCACTCAACGAGGCCAGCCTGGAGAAGAGCAGCCGGTTCGGGGTGCTGAACGTGGTGCTGGAGGTCGAGGGCCGCCCGGTGTCGGCGTTCGGCTGCGACGGCGTGCTGGTCTCGTCGCCTACCGGCTCGACGGCGTATGCGTTCTCCGCGGGTGGCCCGATCCTGTGGCCGGACCTGGAGGCAATCCTGGTGGTACCCAACAATGCTCACGCGTTGTTCGCCCGCCCGATGGTGACCAGCCCGGACGCGTCGATCGCGATCGAGGTGGAGGCGGGCAACAATGACGCCATGGTGCTCTGTGACGGTCGTCGGCAGATGGTGGTCCCGGCCGGCGGACGGCTGGAGGTTACCCGCTGTCACACCTCGCTGAAATGGGTTCGTCTCGACAGCGCTCCGTTCTCTGACCGCTTGGTGCGCAAATTCCGGTTGCCGGTGAAAGGGTGGCGCGGCCAGTAATGCTGACCGAAATTCGCATCGAGGCGCTTGGCGCCATCAGTGCGGCCACTGCCGAATTCGGCCGTGGCCTGACTGTGCTGACCGGTGAAACCGGAACAGGTAAGACCATGGTGGTCACCAGCCTGCACCTGCTGGGTGGCGCGCGTGCCGACGCCAGCCGGGTGCGCTCGGGCTCGGCCCGAGCGGTGGTCGAAGGTCGTTTCACCACAACCGAACTCGGCGATGGCGTGTCCGACCGGGTCGACGGAATTCTGGAGGCCTCCGGCGCTGACCGCGACGACGACGGCAGCGTCATCGCCGCGCGGTCGGTGAGCAAGGACGGGCCATCGCGGGCCTACCTGGGTGGCCGGAGTGTGCCGGCGAAATCGCTTGCGACGTTCACCACGGAATTGCTTGCGCTGCACGGGCAGAACGATCAGTTGCGCTTGATGCGGCCCGACGAACAGCGCGGCGCGCTGGACCGCTACGTCGACGTGACGGGGCTGTTGGCGAAGTACCGCAAACTGCGTGACGAATGGCTCACTGCGCGCAGGGATTTGATTGACCGGCGCCAGCGGGCACGGGATCTCGCGATGGAAGCAGACCGGTTGCAGTTCGGTCTGGGGGAGATCGACGCCATCGCTCCGGAGGCCGGCGAAGACGACGCGTTGGTGGCGGACATTCGCCGGCTGTCCGAGCTGGATGCATTGCGGGACGCGGCGCAGACCGCCCGCGCGGCGCTGTCCGGGGAACTCGGCGACGGTCCGCAGGACGACGTGACGTCTGCGCTGGACGCCGCGGCACAGGCCAAGTCGGTGTTGTCGGCGACGGACGACTCCGTGTTGCGTGCCCTCGGCGACCGGTTGACTGAGGTGCTCGCGGTGATCGGCGACGTATCCGGTGAACTCGGCGACTACCTGTCCGAGTTGCCCAGCGACGCAAGCACTTTGGAATCCAAGCTGGCCCGCCAAGCTGAGCTGCGCAACCTCACCCGCAAGTACGCCGCGGATATCGACGGGGTGCTGCAGTGGGCCGCTGACGCGCGGCAGCGGTTGTCGCTGCTCGATGTCTCCGAAGAGGCCTTGGCCGGCCTGCAGAAGAATGTCGATGAACTGCACGACAAGGTGGTGCTGGCTGCCGCCGACGTCACCAAGGTCCGCACCAAGGCGTCAAAGTCGCTGGCTAAGGCGGTGACGTCGGAATTGGCGGGCTTGGCGATGGGCGGAGCCGGGTTCAGCATCGCGGTGTCGCCGCTCGAAGCACGCGCCGACGACAGCGCGCCGCTGACGTTGCCGGACGGCACTGCGGTGCACGCCGGCCACGACGGCGTCGACGCCGTCGAGTTCGGTTTCACCCCGCACAGCGGCTCGGATGTGTTGCCGTTGGCCAAGAGCGCGTCGGGCGGTGAGCTGTCCCGGGTGATGCTCGCGCTCGAAGTGGTGCTGTCGGCGTCGGCCGAAGGCACAACCATGGTGTTCGACGAAGTCGACGCCGGTGTCGGTGGCCGGGCCGCCGTGCAGATCGGCAAGCGGTTGGCCCGGTTGGCTCGCACGCATCAGGTCATCGTGGTGACGCACCTGCCCCAGGTCGCGGCCTATGGCGACGTGCACCTGGTGGTGGAGAGCGGGCCTAAGTCCAGTCGTGTGGTCCGCCTGGAGGACGACGATCGGGTCGCCGAGTTGGCCCGCATGTTGGCCGGTCTCGGCGACACCGACAGTGGCCGCGCCCACGCGCGTGAGCTGCTGGCGGCCGCGCAGCAGGAGCACTAGTACGTCAGGCGGGGTTGGCGGGCGAGAGTTCGGCGCTGCCCCAACGCAGTGGGCTGACGCCGCTCAACTCGACGACCTCGGCCACGCTGAATTCCACCGCGCACTGCGAGCCGGTGCCGGCGCCGTCCCAGACGATCTCCGCGGTACCGGTGAGCTGGATTGTGGCACCTTGGTGCCAGTCCGCAATCAACAAGCCACAGCGCGGGTTTGCGTTGATGTTCCCGAGTGTCTGGAACATCGAGTTGCCGCGATAGTCCGGCCAGCGTAGTCGGATCGCCGAAAGTGCCTGAAGGAAGCCAGGATTGCCGCCGCGGTGAGAGGCGTCGGTGTTGCCATCGGGGTCAGTCGATCCGATGAAGAAGGTGTCGGTGGCGGCGATGATCTGCTGTGTGCGGACATCGAGCGTTCGGTCGCGACGGACAACCGGCGGCTGGTTAATGGTGTCGACGTGCTCAATGTGCCTGCGCGAGATGTACTTCGGGCAGTTCGAGTAGACCTGGTCGGTCCGGATCAGCAGGCCGTTGTCGGTGGGGTCGGCGACCCCGTTGACCCGCATCCGGCGCCGGGTCTGCGGCTGCACGGCGATCATGCCGACCTGTTGGTGAGGCCGTCGCAGGACTTCGTGCAGGGGATCGCCGGGGACGGGCAGCGCGTCGATGGCGATGGTCTGGACGTCGTCGGCGTGGACGTAGCCGGGAGGACCCGTGATGAGGCTGGGCCACACCCGCCCGGCATCGTCGGCTGCGGCGACGATGATCATCGGCTGGTCGAGGAGGAAGGCCGCCGCGGCGGCCGGAATCTCCGTGCGGATCATCCGGCCGACGCGTTCGGCGATCTCTGCCTGCCCCAGCCGGCGCTGTACTGCCAATTCGCCGGCGTGGTAGGCGCTCATGACGTGGCTCAGAAGAAGCCGCAGGCCGGGTCGGAACCGTGCGGGGAAGGCTCGGCTTCCGCTCCACTGGCCGTGTAGACCTCCAGCCGGATGCCGTCGGGGTCGTTGAAGAAGATGCCGCCCGAGGTCATGCCCTCGGCGTGCACGACGATGCCGTCGTAGGTGAACGGCACACCCAATTCTTTGAGCGCCGATTCCGCGGCCCGGACCTGCTCGATGTCGGGAACCAGGAAGGCCAGGTGGTGCAGGCCGGGAGTTGCGGTGGAGAAGTTGCCGTCGCTCTGTTCCCACAGGGTCAGGCGCAGGGTGCCGTCGAGACCGAGGAACGCGAACTTGCGGTCACCCTCGCTGCTGACGAGCAGCTGTTCGAAACCCAGTGCGCGGCGGTAGAAGTCGACCGACCGTGTGAGGTCAGTGACGTTGAGACCGACGTGTCCGGGGGCGAGCTGTGCAGTGATGGCGGCGGTCATGTGGTCCTCCGATGTAACCAGTGAATGGATATTTAGAGGTTAGAATCGACGGCATCGACTGTCAACCGGTTAAAGTGTTTTTACCGGTTAGTGAACGCGTGGCGCCGGTCGGCGTCGGGAAGGCGGTTAGATTCAGATATGCGCGATCCTCGCCCACTCGTCGGTGAACCCCTCGCGCTCGATCTGCTGAACACCACGTGGATGTCGGACGACGGGCCGCAGGATCTCCTGGCCGACACTGCAGGACTCAGGTGCTGGCTGACGGCTAATGGGCTCGACAGCCGCTGCGCTGCCGACGAGAAGACCCGCGTCGCCCTCATCGGCGCCAGATCGGCGATTCTGTGCGCGGTGTCCGACGATTCGGCCGACCAGCTAAATGCGGTGCTCGATCGCGGGCGAGTCCGGCGCGTGCTCACCGAGTCCGGACCGCAGGACGACGCCGATGTGGCTCATCAGGAGTGGCTGCCCGGCTGGCTGGCCGCGGACAACCTGCTGAAGCTGCTGGCCGAGGCGCCTGGGCGGATCAAGCCGTGCGCGCACCCGCACTGCATCCTGTGGTTCTACGACACCTCGAAGAACGGCACCCGCCGGTGGTGCTCCATGGCGATCTGTGGCAACCGCGCCAAGGCGGCACGGCACTACGCAGCGAAGCGAGATTGAGATCATTTGGCTGTTACGGATGTGACAAAAGAAAACTTCTGAGGCTGGTGTTACGGCGCGCCTCCACCTCAACCTGAGGGTTCATCGACAGAATCGACCCATGAAGATGGCAGCGCTGCTCACCCGAAATGCCGGACCGAAGCCGGGCGTGACTGGAACCGCCCGCGTTGACCGTGACATCGACCGGTTGCTGCGCCGCGTCGGCCCGGGGGACATCGTCATCCTCGACGCGCTCGACCTCGACCGGATCACCGCCGACGCGCTGGTCGAGGCCGAGGTTGCCGCGGTGGTGAATGCGTCGTCGTCGATTTCGGGTCGCTACCCGAACCTCGGCCCGGAAGTTCTTGTCGCCAACGGAGTTACGTTGATCGACGAGACCGGCCCTGACGTCTTCAAGAAGGTCAAGGACGGCGCCAAGGTGCGGCTGCACAACGGCGGCATCTACAACGGCGATCGCCGGCTGGTGCTCGGCAACGAGCGCAGCGACGAGCAGATCCACGAGATGATGCACGAGGCCAAGAGTGGACTCGTTGCGCACCTGGAGGCGTTCGCGGGCAACACCATCGAGTTCATCCGCAGCGAGAGCCCGCTGCTGATCGACGGCATGGGCATCCCGGATATCGACGTCGACGTGAGCCGTCGCCATGTCGTGGTCGTCACCGATGACCCGACCGCTGAGAACGACCTCAAGGCCATCAAGCCCTTCATCAAGGAATACCAGCCGGTGCTCGTTGGCGTCGGGGGCGGCGCTGACACGCTGCGCAAGGCCGGCTACCGGCCCGCGTTGATCGTCGGCGATCCCGAAGAGATGAGTGCCGAGGTGCTGCGGTCCGGCGCCCAGGTGGTGCTGCCGGCCGACGCTGACGGTCACGCGAAAGGCCTTGAGCGCATTCAGGATTTGGGTGTCGGCGCCATGACGTTCCCGGCCGCAGGCTCAGCTGCGGACCTGGCGCTGTTGCTGGTCGACCACCACGGTGCCGCGCTCATTGTCACCGCCGGCCACCGTGCCAACATCGAAGAGTTCTTCGACCGCACGCGGCAGTCGAGCACCCCGTCGACCTTTCTGACGCGCCTGAAGGTGGGGGAGAAGCTGGTGGACGCGAAAGCTGTTGCGACGCTGTACCGCAGCCGGGTATCCGGCGGTGCCATCGCGCTGCTGGTCCTGGCCATGCTGGTGGCCGTCATCGTCGCGCTGTGGGTCTCGCGCGCCGATACCGCTGTGCTGCAATGGGTTACCGCCCACTGGAACCACTTGCTGCTCTGGGCGCAAGGTCTGGTGAGCTAGCCAGCTCATGATTTCCCTACGCTCGCATGCCATCTCGCTGGCCGCGGTGTTCCTCGCGCTGGCGATCGGGGTGATGCTCGGTTCCGGTTTGTTGTCGAACACACTGTTGTCCGGACTTCGTGACGACAAACACGAGCTGCAGAACCAGATCAACACACTGACCGACGAGAAGAACGCACTGAACCAGAAACTCAGTGCGGCAGGCGAGTTCGACGCCCAGATGTCGCCGCGCATGGTGCGCGACGCGCTGGCGGGCAAGTCGGTGGTGGTGTTCCGCACGCCGGACGCGGTGAGTGACGACGTCGATGCGGCCTCGAAACTCGTTGCCGCGGCAGGTGGTTCGGTGAGCGGAACCATCGCGCTGACGCAGCAGTTCGTCGACGCCAACGCCTCGGAAAAGCTGCTGTCGGTGGTGAATTCGCCGATCGTTCCGGCCGGACGTCAGCTGAATACCAAAACCATCGACCAGGGCTCACAGGCCGGCGACTTGCTCGGCATGACCCTGCTGCGGGACCGCAACCCCGCCGTCCTGCCGGTCGACGACTTCCAGCGCGACACCGTGCTGGCCACGTTGCGTGACACGGGCTTCATCACCTACGGCGGCCAGCGCGTTGGTGTTGCGGACGCCGCACTGATCGTCACTGGCGGTGCGCTGCCCGAAGACGCAGGGAACCGCGGTGCCACGGTGGCCCGACTGGCCTCGGGCCTGGCGCCTCATGGTGCGGGCGCGGTCGTGGTGGGCCGGGACGGTTGTGCGTCCGGTACGGCGGCCGTCGCCGTGGTGCGCTCCGACGCCGGGCTCTCGGGCGCCGTTGGCACTGTCGACGACATCAACGCTCAGTCTGGCCGGATCACTGCTGTGTTGGCGCTGCAGCAGCTCATCGGCGGCGGGCATCCGGCTCAGCTCGGCATCGGCCGCGGAGCCAGTTCGGTAACCGTCCTGCAGTAGCCGTCGCGGCGCAAGCCGTGGCGACCATCACCGGCGCGTCAGTCCCAGCTCGGGCCTGTCGGTGATAGGGTGAAACTCCGTGGGTCGGCAGGCCCCAGGTAGCTCAACCGCTACCTTGCCCCATCACCACGGAGGTCGTTCTTGGCATCGCTACGCAGGCACCCACAGGCCGCGACGAAGCACATTTTTGTCAGCGGCGGGGTTGCTTCCTCGCTCGGTAAGGGTCTGACCGCCAGCAGTCTGGGCCAATTGCTCACCGCGCGTGGCTTGCACGTCACGATGCAGAAGCTGGACCCGTATCTGAACGTCGATCCCGGCACCATGAATCCGTTCCAGCACGGCGAGGTGTTCGTCACCGAGGACGGCGCCGAGACCGACTTGGACATCGGTCACTACGAGCGCTTCTTGGATCGCAACCTGTCCCGGTCAGCGAATGTCACCACGGGCCAGGTCTACTCGGAGGTCATCGCCAAGGAGCGCCGCGGCGACTACCTCGGCGATACCGTGCAGGTGATCCCGCACATCACCGACGAGATCAAGAGCCGCATCCTCGAGATGGCGCTGCCCGACGCGAAGGGCAAGCGGCCCGACGTGGTCATCACCGAAATCGGTGGCACCGTTGGCGATATCGAGTCGCAGCCGTTCCTGGAGGCCGCGCGTCAGGTCCGCCACGACGTCGGCCGCGATAACGTCTTCTTCCTGCACGTGTCGCTGGTGCCGTACCTGGCGCCGTCGGGCGAGCTGAAGACCAAGCCGACGCAGCACTCGGTGGCCGCGCTCCGCAGCATCGGTATCACCCCCGACGCGCTGATCCTGCGTTGCGACCGCGACGTGCCGGAGCCGCTGAAGAACAAGATCGCGCTGATGTGCGACGTGGACATCGACGGCGTCATCTCCACGCCGGACGCCCCGTCCATCTACGACATCCCCAAGGTGCTGCACCGCGAAGAGCTCGACGCCTACGTGGTGCGCCGGCTCAACCTGCCGTTCCGGGACGTCGACTGGTCCGAGTGGGACGACCTGCTGCGCCGGGTGCACGAGCCCAAGGAGACGGTGCGAATCGCCTTGGTGGGCAAGTACATCGACCTGTCCGATGCGTACCTGTCGGTGGCCGAGGCGTTGCGCGCCGGAGGGTTCGCCCACCACTCGAAGGTCGAGATCCGTTGGGTTGCCTCGGACGACTGCGAGACCGATCAGGGTGCGGCGGCCGCGCTTGGCGACGTGCACGGCGTGCTGATCCCGGGCGGCTTCGGCATCCGCGGTATCGAGGGCAAGCTGGGCGCCATCTCGTACGCCCGTCGGCAACGACTGCCGCTGCTGGGCCTGTGTCTGGGGCTGCAGTGCATCGTGATCGAGGCGGCCCGGTCCGTCGGTATCGCCGGCGCCAACTCCGCCGAGTTCGACGAGCACACTCCTGACCCGGTGATCGCCACCATGGCTGACCAGCGCGACGCTGTTGCCGGCGAGGCCGACCTCGGCGGCACCATGCGCCTCGGCGCGTATCCGGCCGTGCTGCAGGCGGATTCGATCGTGGCCAAGGTGTATGACGCGACTGAGGTGTCCGAGCGACACCGGCACCGCTTCGAGGTCAACAACGCGTACCGCGACCGGATCGCCGAGAGCGGCCTGAAGTTCTCCGGCACGTCGCCCGACGGGCAGCTGGTCGAGTTCGTCGAGTACGACGCCGAGCTGCACCCGTTCCTGGTCGGCACGCAGGCGCACCCGGAGCTCAAGAGCCGCCCGACGCGTCCGCACCCGCTGTTCGCCGGGTTCGTCGGGGCGTCGCTGGATTACAAAGCGGCAGAACGCTTGCCTCTGGAGGAAGTTGACTCCGACGCGCACGGCACGGATTTGCATGCGGAGGATTCGGACGACGATGCCGAGCAGCTGCAAGAATCTCGTGGCTGAACACGATTTCGCCACGCTTTCGAGCGAAACCGTTTATGTAGGAAAGATTTTCGCGCTGCGGGCTGACGAGGTCGCGATGCCCGGTGGTGGTTCGGCACGCCGTGAGGTGGTCGAACACTACGGGGCGGTCGCGATCGTCGCTCTCGACGACGACGGCAACCTGGTACTCGTGTACCAGTATCGGCACCCGATCGGGCGGCGGCTGTGGGAGCTGCCCGCCGGGCTGCTGGACATGGGCGACGAGCCGCCCCACGTCACCGCGGCGCGTGAACTCGAAGAGGAAGCCGGTCTGGCTGCCGTGCACTGGCAGACGCTGATCGACGTCGACTCGGCACCTGGCTTCAGCGACGAGAGCGTGCGCATCTACCTCGCCACCGGTCTGACCGACATCGGCCGTCCGCATGCGCACGACGAAGAAGCCGACCTGGTGGTCAAGCGGGTTCCCCTCGCTGATGCGGTGCAGATGGTGTTCGAAGGCGAGATCGTCAATTCCCTTGCGGTGGCCGGGATTCTGGCCGCCGCTCATCTGAAGGAAGCCCACCCGTCGGCCGCGCTGCGGCCACTCGACGCGCCCTGGATCGACCGGCCGACCTCGCTGCGCACTCGGCGGGATCAGGGCTGATTGCGGTGGCGGCTTCGGTGTCTTCGGTCTCGGCGGGGGTGCGTTCGCGGCTGGAGGAACAGGTCCAGGGCTACCTGAACCACCTCAGCATCGAACGGGGCGTGGCGGCCAACACGCTGAGCTCCTACCGGCGTGACATCCGCCGCTACACCGCGCATCTCGCCGGCCGCGGCATCGATGACCTGGGCGCGGTCACCGAGACTGACGTCAGTGAGTTCCTGGTGGCGTTGCGTCAGGGTGATCCGGAGAACGGCGTCGTCGCGCTGTCCTCGGTGTCGGCCGCCCGGGCCGTCATCGCAGTACGCGGACTGCACAAGTTCGCCGCCTCGGAAGGTTTCACCGACACCGACGTGGCGCGTGGCGTGAAGCCGCCGACGCCCGGACGCCGGCTGCCCAAGAGCCTCAGCTACGACGACGTACTGGCCCTGCTCGACGGCGCAGGCGGCGACAGCGACGCCGACAACCCGCTCACATTGCGTAACCGGGCCCTACTGGAACTGCTGTACTCGACCGGCGCGCGCATCTCAGAGGCCGTCGGACTCGACCGCGACGACGTCGACACCGAGTCTCGCTCGGTGATGTTGCACGGCAAGGGCGGCAAGCAGCGCGTGGTGCCGATCGGCCGGCCTGCGGTCACGGCGCTGGACGCCTACCTGGTGCGGGGTCGTCCCGACCTGGCGCGGCGCGGCAAGGGCACGCCCGCGATCTTCCTCAATGTCCGCGGCGGCCGGTTGTCCCGGCAGAGCGCCTGGCAGGTACTGCAGGATTCCGCCGAGCGCGCCGGCATCACCGCCGCGGTCTCGCCGCACACGCTGCGCCACTCGTTCGCGACCCACCTGCTTGAAGGCGGCGCCGATGTGCGCGTCGTGCAGGAGTTGCTCGGCCACGCGTCGGTGACCACGACGCAGATCTACACGCTCGTGACGGTCAGCGCTCTGCGCGAAGTGTGGGCCGGGGCGCACCCGCGCGCCAAGTGAGCGACGGTCGCAGCCGGCGTTAGCATCCGGTGGTGACCTTCGAGATCATCGAGACGATCGGCAAGGTGATCGACGCTGTCGGCGTCGCGGTGATCGTGGGCGGTGCCCTGATTGCCTTGGCCGCAACGGTCCTGCGAATGCGAGGCTCCGAAGGCGGCGCCTATGACGCGTTCCGGAGGCAGCTCGGCCGCTCGATCCTGCTCGGGCTGGAATTCCTGGTCGCGGCCGACATCATCCGGACCGTGGCCGTCACGCCCACAGCGCAAAGCGTCGCGGTGCTGGCCGGCATCGTCGCGATCCGAACCTTCCTGAGCTTCTCGCTGCAGGTCGAGATGACCGGTTCGTGGCCGTGGCAGCGTCAGCCCCAGCCTGAACCGAAGCAAGACTCAGCAGGTAGTCAGCCCAAATAGTCCGATTCGAGCACCAGATCGGTCAGCAGGCTCTGGTATTCGACGTGGGTGTCGTGCTCGACCGTGTTCCACGTCGTGCCCTGCTGTTCGTTCATGTAGGCCCGGTACTTGGGCGAGCCGGGCACTTTGATGTTGTCGGCCACCACGACGGCGCCGGGGTGCAGCCACCCGCGGTGCATGACCGACTGAAGGTCGTCGAGGTAGGCGTGCTTGTCGTGGTCGATGAACATGAAATCGAGATTGCCCGCCCCGAACCCGTGGCCTGCCAGCTTGTCGAGGGTGGCGCCGTCGTCCCCGATGGTGCCGACGACGCAGGTGATGCGGTCGGCGACGCCGGCGTGGGTCCAGATGCGTCGGGCAACTTCGGCGTTGTCCGCCGACAGCTCGACGGTGAAGATGTGCGCGTCCGGGACGGTACGGGCCATCAGCAGCGAGCTGTAGCCGCAGTAGGTGCCCAGCTCGAGCACTCGTGCGGGGTTAGCCCGGATGAGTGCCGATTCCAGGAGTCGGCCTTTTTCGTCGCCGACATTGACCAACATCGACTGTTCCCGGGCGAAGGTGTCGATGGTCGCGAGGACGTCGTCGACGTCGCCGCGGCGGGCGTTGGCCTCTACATAGGCGGCCGCGGCGGCTTCCCGGCCGTCGCCGAACTGCCCGGTCTGGGTGAACCGGCGCATGCCCAGCGCCATCCGGACGAACGACCACCGCTGCTTCCAGCTCATGACAGTCAGATTAGGACAGCGGGTCTGCCGTCGACAGCGGCGTGGCACCGTTAAACTTGCCCGAATGTTCGCTATGGGAGTCACGCCGCTGATGGGCGACGCATGACCGATGGCCCAGGAGGCTTCGGGCGCCTGAGCCCGATGGATCCCGCTCCGTTGGTGCTCGACGTCCCAACTCCGGATCCGACCCCAGAGCCCGAACCGGTGATCGGCCTGACCGGCCGGCCCGCGCGACACATCCCGGAACCCAAGCCCAAGAGCGTGCATGGCCCGGCCAAGGTCATCGCTATGTGTAACCAGAAGGGTGGCGTCGGCAAGACCACGTCGACCATCAATCTGGGTGCCAGCCTGGCCGAATACGGCCGCCGGGTGCTGCTGGTGGACCTCGACCCGCAGGGTGCGCTGTCCGCCGGACTGGGCGTGCCGCACTACGAGCTGGAACACACGGTGCACAACCTGCTCATCGAACCGCGGGTGTCAATCGACGACGTGCTGATCAACACCCGGGTCAAGGGCCTGGACTTGGTGCCCAGCAACATCGACCTGTCGGCCGCGGAGATTCAGCTGGTCAACGAGGTCGGCCGCGAGCAGACCCTGGCCCGGGCTCTGTATCCGGTGCTGGACCGCTACGACTATGTGCTGATCGACTGCCAGCCGTCCCTCGGCTTGCTCACGGTCAACGGTCTGGCGTGCTCGGACGGGGTGATCATCCCGACCGAGTGCGAGTTCTTCTCGCTGCGCGGTCTGGCGCTCTTGACCGACACCGTCGACAAGGTGCGCGACCGGCTGAACCCCAAACTCGACATCAGCGGCATCCTGATCACCCGGTACGACAACCGCACCGTCAACGCGCGCGAGGTCATGGCCCGCGTCGTCGAGCGGTTCGGTGACCTGGTGTTCGACACCGTCATCAGCCGCACTGTGCGTTTCCCCGAGACCAGCGTCGCCGGTGAGCCAATCACCACGTGGGCGCCGAAATCCGGTGGTGCACAGGCGTACCGGTCATTGGCGTGCGAGGTCATCGACCGGTTCGGCGCGTGATTTCCGACGTCGACGTTCCCGATACTGTCGGGGACGCGGCGCCGGAGGCTCCGGTGGCCGATCAGTCGGCCGTTCAGTCGGACGCCAAGAAACCGGGCTTCCAGGTCCGGCTCAACAACTTCGAGGGCCCCTTCGACCTGCTGCTGCAGCTGATCTTCGCGCACCGGTTGGACGTCACGGAGGTGGCACTGCATCGGGTCACCGACGAGTTCATCGCGTACACCAAGGAGATCGGCAGCCAGCTTGAGCTGGACGAGACGACGGCCTTTTTGGTGGTCGCGGCCACGCTGCTGGACCTGAAGGCCGCGCGGCTGCTGCCCTCCGCCGAGGTCCACGATGAAGACGACCTGGCGCTGCTGGAGGTGCGCGACCTACTATTCGCGCGGCTACTGCAGTACCGGGCGTTCAAGCACGTCGCGCTGATGTTCGCCGAACTCGAGGCTGCGGCGATGCGCAGCTACCCGCGGGCGGTGACGCTGGAAGACCGCTACACCGAACTGTTGCCCGAGGTGATGCTCGGTGTCGACCTCGACCGGTTCGCGCAGATCGCGGCGGCCGCGTTCACGCCGCGCCCGGTGCCGTCGCTGCGGGTCGATCACCTGCATGTCCAAGCGGTGTCGGTGCCCGAGCAGGCCATGAAATTGATGGGCCTGCTGGAGAATCGCGGCGTCGGGGAGTGGGCGTCGTTTACCGATTTGGTCGCCGACTGCGACGACGGCATGCAGATCGTCGGGCGGTTCCTGGCGCTATTAGAGCTCTACCGCGCCAAGGCGGTAAACTTCGAGCAGATTGAACCGCTTGGAGTGCTGCAAGTTTCGTGGACCGGGGAGCGGCCGACGAACGAGCATATGGCAGCGGCGGTGGAAGAAGACTCATGACAGACGACGACGCGGTGATTACCGCGTATAGCAGCGTGGGCGAGGACGCTCAGCCCGACGCCGGTGTGACCGGCGAGGCCGACGCCGCCGAAGGTGACGTACTCGACAGTGCTGACGGTGAATCCGATGCCGATGCGGGTGGTGCCGACGATGACGGCGGTGAACTCGATGGTGCCGATGGCGACGAGATCAACACCGAGATCACCGATGACGAGCTCGGTTGCGCGCTGGAGGCATTGCTTCTGGTGGTCGACACCCCGGCCCCGGTGGATTCACTAGCGTCCGCGCTGGACGAGACCATCGAGCGCGTCGATGACAAACTGCGCCGCATGGCCGCTGAGCTGGCCGAGCGCGGCAGCGGTATCGAACTGCGCGAAGCGGGCGGCGGCTGGCGGATGTACACACGGGCGCGGTACGCGCCGTATGTGGAGCGGTTGATTCTGGACGGCGCGCGGTCCAAGCTGACGCGGGCGGCGCTGGAGACCCTCGCGGTGGTGGCCTACCGGCAGCCCGTGACTCGCGCACGAGTGAGTGCGGTGCGCGGTGTCAACGTCGATGCCGTGATTCGGACTCTGGCCGCACGCGGATTGATCATCGAAGCCGGTACCGATTCCGACAGTGGCGCAACAACTTTCGCTACGACGGAACTATTCCTGGAACGGTTGGGGTTGACCTCGCTGAGCGAGCTGCCTCAACTCGCCCCGCTGTTGCCGGATGTCGACGTGATCGACGACATCACTGAAACGCTCTCTGAGGAGCCGCGTTTCGCCAAACTCAGCGGAAATCATTCGCCGGCTGCCCAGCCGGCCAAATTCGACGTAGATCGGGACTGACATGGTGGACAACGAAGAAGGCGTGCGACTGCAGAAAGTGTTGTCGCAGGCGGGAGTTGCCTCTCGCCGAGTCGCTGAACGCATGATTATGGACGGACGGGTTGAGGTCGACGGCCAGATCGTCATCGAACTCGGGACCCGGGTGTACCCCGATCGACAGGTGATCCGCGTGGATGGCACCCGCGTGCTGGTCGACGAGGACCTCGTGTACCTGGCATTGAACAAGCCAAAAGGCATGCACTCCACCATGTCTGACGATCAGGGGCGGCCGTGTATCGGTGACCTCGTTGAGCACCGGGTGCGCGGCAACAAGAAGCTCTTCCACGTCGGCCGGCTCGATGCCGAGACCGAAGGGCTGATCCTGCTGACCAACGATGGCGAGCTGGCGCACCGCCTGATGCACCCGTCGTACGAGGTGTCCAAGACGTACCTGGCCACCGTGCAGGGGACCGTGCCCCGCGGGCTGGGCAAGAAGATGCGTGACGGCGTGGAACTGGACGACGGCCCGGCCCATGTTGATGAATTCGTGGTGGTCGACATGGCGGCGGGTAAGTCGTTGGTGAAGATCGTTCTGCACGAGGGGCGTAACCGCATCGTGCGTCGGATGATGGCTGAGGTCGGGTTCCCGGTGAAGGAACTGGTGCGGACGCACATCGGCACGGTGTCGCTGGGGGAGCAGCGCGTCAACAGCCTGCGGGCGTTGACGCGCAAGGAGGTCGGCGAGTTGTACCAGGCGGTGGGTCTATGAACCACGCCATGGTGATCGCCATCGACGGCCCGGCTGGTACCGGAAAGTCTTCTGTATCAACAGGTTTAGCCCACGCGCTAGGTGCCAATCACATCAACACCGGTGCCATGTACCGGATCGTCACGCTGGCGGCACTGCGCGCGGGCGTCGACCCGGACGATGCAGATGCCGTCGTCTCGGTGTGTGAGCAGACCGAGTTTTCGGTGAGCTTCGATCCGGACCACGACACGTCGTACCTTGCGGGCGAAGATGTTTCGGATGAGATCCGCGGCGACGCGGTGACGCAGGCAGTGTCCGCTGTGTCGGCGGTTCCGGCGGTGCGGACCGTGTTGGTGCAGCGTCAACGTGAGCTGATCGCGGAAGCCGGCTCCGTCGTCGTCGAGGGCCGTGACATCGGCACCGTCGTGATGCCCGACGCCGATCTGAAGATTTTCTTGACCGCCTCAGCCGAGGAACGCGCCCGTCGGCGCAATGCGCAGAACATCGCAAATGGCTTGGGCGACAACTATGAAGCGGTGCTCGCCGATGTGCAGCGCCGGGACCATCTGGATTCGACCCGCGCGGTGTCGCCGTTGCAGGCCGCTGATGACGCGATCGTCGTCGATTCCAGTGACATGACCCAGGCCGATGTGGTGGCACATCTGCTGGATCTCGTGCAGCAGAAGGTAGGTGTGCGCCAATGAGCGACGACGGAGTAATGAGCGACGACGGAGTCTGGTTCGACGAAGGTGACTGGGAGGTCGGCTCGGAGGGCTTCGATACCGATCTCGAGGAGTACGCGGGACCGCCCCCGGTGGTGGCCGTCGTCGGCCGCCCGAATGTCGGCAAATCGACTCTGGTGAACCGCATTCTGGGCCGTCGCGAAGCGGTGGTTCAGGACATCCCCGGCGTGACTCGGGACCGTGTCTCGTACGACGCGCAGTGGGTCGGCCGCCGATTCATGGTGCAGGACACCGGCGGGTGGGAACCCGACGCCAAGGGCCTGCAGATGCTGGTCGCCGAGCAGGCGACCGTCGCCATGCGCACCGCTGACGCGATCATCTTGGTGGTCGATGCGGTGGTCGGGGCGACCTCGGCCGACGAAGCTGCGGCCAAGCGGCTGCAGCGGTCCGGCAAGCCAGTGTTCTTGGCGGCCAACAAGGTTGACAACGAGAAGGTGGAATCCGAGGCCGCGGCGCTGTGGTCGCTGGGGCTGGGACAGCCGCATTCGATCAGTGCCATGCACGGCCGCGGCGTCGCGGATCTGCTCGACGCCGTTCTCGAAGTGCTGCCCACGGTGTCCGAGACGACCGGTGGGACGGGCGGTCCGCGCCGCGTGGCGCTGGTCGGCAAGCCCAACGTCGGCAAGAGCTCGCTGCTGAACCGGCTGTCCGGTGACGAGCGGTCTGTCGTGCACGACGTGGCCGGCACCACGGTGGACCCGGTCGACTCGCTGATCGAATTGGACGGCAAGACTTGGCGTTTCGTTGACACCGCAGGTCTGCGGCGCAAGGTCAGTCAGGCCAGCGGCCACGAGTTCTACGCCTCGGTGCGCACGCACGGCGCCATTGACGCCGCTGAAGTGGCGATCATGCTCATCGACGGGTCCCAGCCGCTGACCGAGCAGGACCTGCGGGTGCTGTCGATGGTGATCGAGGCCGGACGCGCTCTTGTTATTGCGTTCAACAAGTGGGACTTGGTCGATGAAGACCGACGCTACTTGCTGGACAAGGAGATTGACCGCGAGCTCGTGCAGGTGCAATGGGCGCCGCGGGTGAACATCTCCGCGAAAACCGGTCGGGCCGTGCAGAAGTTGGTGCCGGCGCTGGAGACCGCGCTGGCGTCGTGGGACGCCCGCATCTCGACCGGTCGGCTCAACACCTTCTTCAAGGAGATCGTCGCTGCCACACCGCCGCCCGTGCGCGGCGGTAAGCAGCCACGCATCCTGTTCGCCACCCAGGCGGCTTCCCGGCCGCCAACCTTCGTGCTGTTCACCACGGGCTTCCTGGAGGCCGGATACCGCCGCTTCCTGGAGCGTCGACTGCGCGAAGAGTTCGGTTTCGAGGGCAGCCCGATCAAGATCAATGTGCGGGTGCGGGAGAAGCGCAGCACCAAGCGCTGATCGCCGACTCACCGCCGGACCCGTTTAGGGTCCGGCGGGTGGTCTGCGGTAGCATTTCCAACCGTTGCCGGTTCAACCGGTAGCGCCGCGGGCTGTGGCGCAGCTTGGTAGCGCACTTGACTGGGGGTCAAGTGGTCGCAGGTTCAAATCCTGTCAGCCCGACAACAGATCAGAGGCACTTTCCGGTAATCCGGAAGGTGCCTTTTGGCTATTCGGGGACCACAGCAGGGACCACACGTAGGCGTATGGTTCGGGCCGGGTGCTGGTACTGGTGAACGCCGCCGGGCAGACGCCTCCCCGGGTGCATGGCCGGGCGCGTCGTCACGATCGCGTTGGTGGTCACGCCCGGCTTGGGGAGCGCCACAAGGGACTGCGGGACAATACTGCGCGGCGGTGCTGATACATAGTGCCGTTCGACCACTTTGGATGAAGGCTGAGTGATGGCGGGTTTCTACCGCTTAGAGACTCCCGCAGTTGGGCGATGTCGGCTCACCGTTGAACCGTGCCGCGATCCACTGCATCGCCGGCTCGCCGTCCACGAGCATCGGTAGGGCGTGGTTGATCACCAGCTTGTTCAGGAACGGCGGCTCCTCGTTGGTGCGGAACTCCACATCGGCCCCCTTGTCGCACCAATCGCGGCCGAGCTGGTTCGCGGCGGTCCACGGCACCAGCGGGTCGTATCGGTTGCTGTTGATCAGCACCGGCGCATTGGGCTTGTACTTGCCCAGCTTCTGCATTTCGAACAACGTCTTGAAGGGCTCCTCACCGATGAGCACATTGACGTCTTCGGTGAAGTACGGCTGCAGGTGCCGGAACATGAAGTCGACGATGGTCTGGCCGACGCATTGGCGCGACACGCTTTCCAGCATGTCCTTGCCACGCTGGGTGAGCTTGGAACGAATGAGGTCGGCGAATTCAGGGTAGGCGTAGATCTCGCCATTGAGTGCGTAACCGACCACACCGACCAGAGCACTGCCGTCGGTGTACGGGAACAGTTCCTTGAGGTCGGCTACGGGCGCCCCCGCGTATGTGCCGACGACATGCAGTTCAGGTGCATAAGACGACGCCAGCTCGGCCGCCGATGCCGCGGCACCGCCCCCTTGCGAGTAACCCCAGAAGGCCACCGGCCCATCGGGGTCCAGTGAGGTGCCCGGCAGCTTCTTGGCGGCCCGGGCGGCGTCGAGCACCGCCGCGGCCTCGGCGACGCGGTTGACGTACGTGTGCATCCCGGGAGTGCCGAGGCCCTCGTAGTCGGTCATCACGATCGCGAAGCCGCGGGCCACCATGGTCGCGATGAACGCCTCTTCGTAGTTGACCATGATGTCCCAGCCACCCGAATAGTGAATGCCCTGGTTGAACTGTCGCGACGGCGCGCACTGGTTGCCTTGCCCCTGGGTGCCGACCGCGTAACTGATCAGTGGGCGTGGTCCCTTGCCCGGCCAGCCGTTGTAGGGCTCGAAGTAGGTGCCGGTGACCGCGACCGGATTTCCGCGGGCATCGGTGCTCCGGTACATGATTCGCGTCCCCGTGGCCATGATGGCGCCGAGCTGGCCGGACGGTTCGAGCACGAGCCGCGACGGTTCGGTGCGGATCAGATCGCCGGGCCGGCCCGGCGGCAGCGGGTCGGGAGGCAGATAGAACTCGGCGTACTGCGGCTCATCGCCTCCGGTGTCTGCCAGCGCAGTGCTGACGTTCCAGAACGGGCCGTTAAGCAGCATCAGCGTCGCCAAGATTGCTAAAAGACGGTGAAACATTGGTGCACCATAACAGTTACATAAATGGACGAAACCGGGGTCCTCTAAAAGTTTAGTGGATAAATTCAGGCGGCAAACGCCGCCGCATCCGGCAGTCGAATGAGGGTCTGATTGGCTAGCCGCAGTTGGCGGTGTCCACTGGTCGGTGGACGGTGGAGGGGGCAATGGATTCAGCCGCCTTGAGCAATTCGTCCCGTCTCGGTTCAGACGGAGCGCAACCAAGTAGATCCAGTGTCTGGACGGGGCAGCTTGTTTGCTGTTCAAGGAAGCCAAGATGTGCATGACGCGCGCCCTGCGCGAGGAGCGAATGAAGCAGTTTCCAGCCGCTGGGTGCTACTGGGTTTCTGCGGTTACGCTGCGCAAGATCGCCCTAATCCGACGGTCGAGCTGATCGGCATCGGTAACCGCGGGGTAGCCGTGCACGAAGCTCAGCAATACGCCCTCGATATAGGTCAGCACTGTTCTCGTCTGCTCGTCGAGGAGCGTCGAATCTAATTGTTCTTCGTGCCAGTTGGCGATAGCATCGCGCGCCAGGCCGTAGAGCTTGGCTGCGAACTCTAACAGGGAGGCGGCCAGTTCCGGCTCAAGCCGGGCGGTCAGCATCAGCTCGTAACGGGCTCGAGTCCGGGTTAACCAAGGTTCGTTACTGGACAGAATCACCAGCTGTGCCAAGCCTTTGGTTCCCGCATATTCCGTTACCTCGCCGCCGGCGAGTTCGGTCATCTTTGACAGGTCCGCCGCGCCTAGTTCAGTGACACGCTCGGCGGCCGCCTGCAGCAGGGCTTTACGGGTGCGGAAGTAGTACGACGTGGTGCCTGGCGGCACCAGGGCCTGTTTATCGACGCGGGGGTGGCTCAGCCCTCGCCCACCTTCAGTGCCCAAGAGCGTGATGGCGGCGTCGGCCAACTGTTGCCGCCGTAACGGCGCGTTGTATCGCTTCGGTTCAGTGATGTCTTGATGGTAAACAACGCCGGCACGCACAAGACCGTCGGTGGCCGCCCCCAACATGCATATCCGCAGTCCGGGGCGCTCAGCGACTGCCTTGGGGGCTCGATCGCATGCGCCAACCAGCTCGGTGTCTAGCACGACCCGGCCGCGTCAAATGAACGAGCACCTCGACGCTGAGGCAAACCGACTGGTTTTGCAACCTGCAGCGTGCGTGCGTCCCAGGTCGGGGGAGGTGTCGTCGTGGCTGACGGACACCTTTTCGGCCCTTCTAGAGAAACCGCCGAAGCTAGCGACTCTTGACGACCTGCCGACGGCAATGCTAAGCAACTGCACAGCATTTGTTGCGCACTCATCCCGGGGTGCGCACCGCTGACGATGAGAGGCACACGATGACGCTGCAGTCCGTTTTGGAGGACATCCAGAAGCGCCCGGGCACGGGTGAGCTGATCCCGATCATCGATCCGGTGACCGAGGAGCAGATTGGCGAATTCACCGATTGCGGCCCCGGGTTCGTCGACGAGGCCGTCGCGCGGGCCAAGTCGTCCTTCGAATCCGGTGTCTGGTCCGGGCTGCCCGGCCGGGAACGCGCCAAGACCCTGTGGCGAATCGCCGAACTGATCGACGAGCACGCGGCCGAGTTTGCGGCGATCGATTCGGCCAACACCGGCATGATGAAGATGCAGTCCGAGCTCGTCGTTCCGACCTGCGCCGAGTTCTTCCGCTACTACGCCGGCTGGTGTTCCAAGATCAACGGCACCGCCTACGACATCCGCACCAGCGGCATAGCCTCGGATGCGTATGTCGATCAGCACGGCTACACGCTGCGCGAGCCGTACGGCGTTGTCGGCCTGATCTTTCCGTGGAACGGGCCGATCTTCAACGCCTGCGCCAAGATCGCCCCTGCGCTGGCCGCCGGCTGCAGCAGCCTGGTGAAACCGGCGGAGGAGACGCCCCTTTCGGCGCTGCTGCTGGACCGGCTGATCCACGAAGCCGGCGTGCCCGACGGCGTTGTCAACCTGATCACCGGGTACGGCCACACCGCGGGCGCTGCCATCACCGCGCATCCCGACGTCGAGAAAGTCGCCTTTACGGGTTCGACCGAAGTCGGCAAGGAAATCGTCAAGTCCTCGGCGGGCAACCTCAAGAAGGTCATGCTTGAACTGGGGGGAAAGTCGCCTGTGCTGATCTTCGACGACGCCGACCTGGACAAAGCCATTTTTGGGGCGGCCATGGGAATCTTCATCCACTCCGGCCAGGGATGTGTGTGCGGCTCAAGGATTTTCGTGCAGCGCGGTGTCTATGACAAGGTGGTCGAAGGCATCGCGGGCGTCGCCAACTTCATGAAATATGGCGGGCCGGACGAAGAGGGTGTGATGAGCGGCCCGCTGATCAGTGCCAAACAACTCAGCCGCGTCTTGGGCTTCATTGACGAAGGCAAGAACGACGGCGTCGAGATCGTTACGGGCGGTTACCGGCTGGATCGCAAGGGCTACTTCGTACACCCGACGGTGCTGACCAACGTCGACCCCGGAATGCGCCTATACCAGCAGGAAATCTTCGGGCCGGTGGTGAGCATCCTGCCGTTCGACACCGAAGACGAGGCTGTCGCCATGGCCAACGACACCAGCTATGGCCTCGCGGCTACCGCATGGACCACAAACGTCAGCCGGGCGCACCGCATCGTCAAGCGGCTGCAGGCGGGCAGCGTTCAGGTCAACTGCCAGTTGGTCTTTGACCACGACTTGCCCTTCGGTGGCTACAAGCAATCCGGCTGGGGCCAGGAATTCGGTCGTGAGGGACTCGAGGCCTACCTCAAGAACAAGAGTGTCATCGTTCAGCTGTAGCCCGGCCGCGAGCTTCCCGATTTCGGTGCCGGATCTCTTCGAGCGTTGGCGCCGCGAACGCTAGTGACGGCCGTTGGAAAGATTGGGACTGAGAATCATATTTTCGATTGAGTAGAAGATCACTTTCATTTCGCCTAGAGTAGTGACGTCATGGCCGAGTGGTTCCTTTTTCTGCCGCAGGTGCGGCTGACCATCAATGACATCGTCGAGCGCGCGCAGGTGGCCGAGGGGTCGGGCTTCGACGGCATCGCCTTCATCGACCACCTCGAAGCGCCGGGTGCCCCGGACCGAGGTATCTGGGACGCCACGGCGATCGCCGCCTGGGTCGCGGCACACACGCAGCGACTGCGGGTCGGACATCTGGTCCTGTGCGATGGTTTCCGTCATCCGGCGGTGCTCGCGAAACATGCCGTCACGATGTCTGCGGCATCGGGCGGGCGGTTCGAGCTCGGCCTGGGCGCCGGGTCGATGCCGGCCGAGTTCGAGCGGTTCGACATCGACAACGCCGACGACGCTCCCGCCCGCTTCCGCCGGCTCGAACGTGATCTGGCGCTGATCCGGCAGTACTGGGGCGACGACGGCGACAACGCTCAGTGCCCGCGCCGCGAACACCCGATTCCCCTGGTGCTGGGAGGCGTGGGCAAGAAGACCATGGAACTGGTTCGCAGACATGCGGATTGGTGGAATCTGCCGTGCAATCACCTCGACCGGCTCGAGCAGCTGCGCCCACACGCGGGAGATGCGCAGGTGTCGGTGCAGCAGATGGTCGGCTTCGTCGGGTCCGGAGCCGACCGTACGACGGTCACTGAGGCGAGCACCCGCCGATTCGGGTACCTCGGCGACGGACTGACATGCGGGACGGCCGACGAGCTGACTGACCACTTCGGCCGGATGAGTGACCTTGGCGCCGAACGGTTTTACGTCTGGTTCGCCGATTTCGCCGAGCCCGATACCCTGCGGGAGTTCGCCGAGACGGTGGTGAAAGCGGCATGAGTTTCGCGGACCGTCCCGACTACCGTGTCGATATCCATCGCCGCCGCAACAGGATCACGGCCGAGTACGACGGACGGCTGCTCGCCTCGACCACCGCCGCGCTGCTCGTCGACGAGCAGGATCACGGGCTGGTGTTCTACTTTCCCCGCTCGGATGTCCACATCGACCTGCGCAGGGATTCGGACGCTACGAGCCGCTGCCCGTTCAGAGGGCAAGCTACCTATTGGCGATTCGACAACGATGGAGACGAACCGGTGTGCTGGAGCTACGAGGACCCGACCGAAGACGTGGCACGGCTGCGCGGCCACATCGCGTTCTATCAAGACCGCGTTGTCGTCCGGGTGGCGCAGGCGCACCCCGCCGTCCTCGGATACGGCCACGCATGACGACTCCGTCCTCCGTCACCGGAATGCTCGATGTGTTCGATGTCCAGCCTGCGGGAGCCGGGCGGTTCCGCGGCTTCAGCGATGGCGGCGAACGTGCCATCGTCGACGGCACCCAACTGCTCGCGCAGTCCATCGTCGCCGTCGCAAAACTGTTGCCGACCAAGACAATTCGCTCCGCTCACGCGATCTTCGGCCGAGCCGTGCAGGTTGACCTGCCGGTCGAGTTCGTCGTCGACGTGGTGAACGACGGCCGGAGCTTCGCCTCCGCGGTGGTGGCCGTGGAGCAGGACGGCCGCCGCTGCGCGACGGTGACGGTGCTCGCCGACACCCCGACACCCGACGTGATCCGCCATCACGCGGACCGTCCCCACGTCGCGCCGCCCGCCGAGTCGAATCCGAGCCCCATGCCGATGATCGGCCGCGAGTTGCGCCTCGTCGATGTCGTCGACGTCAACAGTCCCGACGAGGTGGGCCCACCCGAACTGCACGCGTGGCTGCACTACGACCCCATCCCGCGGCGCGACGATCTGGCCAAGGCGCTGCTCGCGCACTTCACCGGCCACCTGTCGATCTCGACGACCATGCGTGCGCACGCGGGCATCGGCACCAGCCAGGCGCACCTCACGGTGTCCACCGCACCGATGACGGTCACGGTCACCTTCCACGAACCCGTCGGATGGGACGGCTGGCTGCTGTACTCCCACGAGAGCACCCAGGTCGGGGCCGGAATGTCTTACGTGCGTGGACAAGTCCATACCGAGGACGGCCGGCTCATCGCCTCGTTCACGCAGGAGGGCATGATCCGTCCGCTGCGAATCTCCGACGCCGCCGTCGCCGCGACGGCGCGCCTGTAGTCAGGATTGCGCCAAGAGCTCCCGCAACGCGGCGACATCGATCTTCCCGGTGGAGCCCCGGGGCAGTGCGTCGTCTGAGGCCAGCACTCGCCACACCGTCGGGACTTTGAACGAGCTCAACCGGTTTCGCGCCGCGGCGCGCAGCTGATCGACGGTCAGGCTGCGCGTCACGACGGCCGCCCCGACCGCGCCGGCCACGTCGGTCACCGCAGCGACGTCGACCCCGGCGATGGTGCGCAACGCCTGTTCGACCTCGCTGGGGTAGACGGTCGCGCCGTTGACCTTGAACATGTTGTCGCAGCGGCCGTGGTAGAACATGAACCCATCGGCGTCGAGATGGCCGAGATCGCCGGTGGGGTAATAGCCGTCGGTGGTGAACACGTCTTCGTTTGTGCGCCCGCAGATCCCGCGCATCAGGTGCGACCCCCGGAGCTGGATCATGCCTACCTCGCCGGCGGGTAGAGGTGCTCCGGTAGCGGTATCGGTATCGGCGATCCGAACCTCTATGCCGGCGAACGGTTTACCGCAGCTGCCCCACTTGTCCGCAGGTAGGTCGGTATCGGCCGGGTATCCGCAGTACGGGCCGAACGCCTCCGTCATCCCGAACAGCCGCGCCCGGGCTCCGGGCGCAGGCCGCTGCGCCTCGGGCAGGAGCGCGGGCAGGCTCCCCTGATGAAGAGCAGGTAGCGGCGCCTTGACCGAATCGGCATGGCGGGCAATCGCTTCGGCCTGGTCGGGCCAGCCGCGAAACAGTGTCACGCGTTCGCGCCGCAGAAGCTGCAAGGTCGTGTCTGGTCGCGGCACCTCTTCGGTGACCAGCGTGGCGCCGGCCGAGAGCGCCGACAGGATGCCGCTGCCGAATCCGCCCACCCAGAAGAAGGGCATCGGCAGGTACAGGCGGGTATCGGTGTCGACACAGCGCGCCCGCAAGCCTGCCGCTACCGCGCCGAGGGCACCGCCGTGTGAGTGGATGACACCCTTGGGTGGGCCGCTGCTGCCGGAGGTGAACATGATGGCGAGAGTGTCTGCAGGCGTGACCATTCCGGCCATGGCGTCGACTGAGCCGGTGTCCGCACCGGCGAGCAGCTCGGTGGCGCGCCAGATCCGGCGCAGCTCCGGGAGCGCTGCCTCCTCCGCGTGAAGTTCATCGACATACCGGTGGCCCCGGAACTCGTCGACGGTGATGAGGTGCTGCACCCCCGCGACGCGCAATTGCGCGACCAATTCGGGGCCGCGCAGCAGCGTGCTCAGCGGAACCAGCACCGCCCCGATCCGCGTCACCGCGACGGCGATCCGGACCCAGTCGACATTGTTCGGCATGATCAGTCCAACCCGGGTGCCCACACCGATCCCGGCTTCGATGAACGCTGCCGCCAGGTCGCGGCTCGACGCATCGAGTTCGCCATAGCTCGTCGAGGTGGCCGGATCGATCACTGCCGGCTTGTCGCGATATGCCGCACTGCGTGCCCGCACCAGGCGGTCGATGGTGTTATCCGGCATGGTCGTCGGCGAAGAACCGGCGGACTTCGCCCAGATCTGCCTTGCCGGAGGGGGTGCGGGGAATCTGGTCGACGATCGCGATGGAGCTCGGAATCTCATAGCGCGCCAACCGGGTTCGGAGGTAGCCGACGATGTCGTCGACCTCGGCAGGTGCCCGTAGTTCCACCATGGCGACCGGGGTCTCGCCCAGTCTCTCGTCGGGACGGCCCACGACCGCAGCGCCCGTCACAGCGGGGTGCCCTTCGAGCGCGGCGCGGACATCATCGGGGAGCACTTTGAACCCGCCCCGGATGATGGCCTGGTCGGCGCGCCCCAGGATCCACAGGAATCCGTCGGCGTCGATGCGCGCCAGGTCGGTGGTGCGCAGCCAGTCCACCGATGGCCCGAGTTGGCCTGGTTTGACCTCCAGCAGCCCCGATTGGTCGGCGGCCAACGGATTGCCGTGGTCGTCGACGACGCGCAGCGACGCGCCCAGCGTGGCCCGTCCGACGCTGCCGCGCTTGGCTTTCCAGAACTCGTGATAGTCGGCGACCGTCCAGCCGGCGACCCCGCCACCGAATTCGGTTGCCGCGTAGGACGTCAGCACCGGGATACCGAACTTGGCGGTGAAGGCGTCGGCATCGTCGGGGGACAGCGGCGCCGTACCCGACGTCACCGCACGGATGCTCGACAGGTCGTCGGCACACAGGTCCGAATGCAGGACCGCACGCAGCGCCGCCGGCACCAGCGATACCGCTGCGGGACGGTGCCGGTGTACCGCATCGGCCCACCGATCCAGGTCGAACCGGTCCAGTAGGGCGAACGACCGCCCCGATGTGACGCACTGCAAGACTCGGAACACGCCGCCGATGTGAACCAAGGGGGCATTGACGATCGCCACCCCGCGTCGCAGTGCCGTCGGTGCCGGACCCATCAGGCTGCGCGCGAGCATGTCGTAGGTGAGGTCGATTCGCTTGGGCGGCCCCGTCGTTCCACTGGTCAGCATGCGCACCGCAACTGAAGGACGGGGTGCCGCGGTGCCTTTGTGCGCCCAGATTCGCAAGCCCGCCACCGACGTCGCGGCCTGGGCGTCCAGGTCGCCAGGGTCGCCGATGACAGTGGACGGATCGAGTGCCGCGAGGTCGGCACGGATTCGCTCTTCGCCGCGGGCCGGGTTGATCGTGACGACGGTGCCACCTGTCATCAGGACTCCGAGCAGCGCGGCGATGTGGTCGGGCCGGTTCCGCAGCAGTATCCCGATCTGTGCGCCCGGGGCGGCGGTGGCGACCGTATCGGCGATCTCGGCCAGTTGGCGCCACGAATGCCACTGCCCTTCGTATTCAATGGCATTGGCAGCCGGGTCCAGTTGCAGCACCTCGGCGATGCGCGTGCTCAGTGGGTGCGTCACCGGATCCTCGGTGAGTTTCGCGTCTCCGGTGCGGCGGCGAGTTCGGCCGTGCCCAAAGGGTTCCCGAGGCGCGTGTAGATCAGGTTCTGCTCCATGGCCGCGCGGTACGGCTTGTCCAGCGACTCCCAGATGGCCTTGACGGTGCCCTGGGTGGCCGAGGGTGGCTTGGCGGCGATGCCCGCGGCGATGGCGTGCGCGCGGTCCCATAGCTGATCGGCAGGCACCACCTCGGACACCAGCCCGATGCGCAGTGCGGTGGCGGCCCCGACGCGTTCGTCGTTGCCCATCAACGCAATTCGCAGCGTCTCGGCGAGCCCGATCCGTCGCATCAGCCCGACCGGTTCCAGCGCGCACACCAGCCCGGCGCTGACATGCGAATCGAAGAACGTCGCGTCCTCCGAGCAGATCACCACATCGGATTCGTTGACGAAATAGAACGCTCCGGCGGTGCACAGGCCGTTCACCGCGCAGACCACGGGCTTCCACATCTTCTGCCATTTCGGGCTGAGCGCCTCGCCGGGGTCCTCGTGGTTCCACACGTTGTCCGGTTGTCCGTAGGGAGTTTTCACGTCGAGGCCGGCGCTGAAGGCCCGATCGCCGGCGGCCCGTAGCACCACCGCATGGACGGTGTCGTCGAGCTTGACGGCCTGCCACGCCTGCGCCATCTCGGCGCACATGGTGCGGTTGAACGCGTTGAGCGCGTCCGGCCGGTTCAGCGTGATGGTGGCGACGTGGGCGTCAGCGTCCACGTCGAGTGTGATGGTCTCGAACGTCATCGGCATTGCCAGTTCGGTGCGCGTTTCTCGACGAATGCCTTGGGGCCCTCCAGCGAGTCCTCGGTGTGCAGATTGCGTTCGCGGAAGGCTTCGGCGAGCATCTCGGCTTCGTGCAGGGGCAGGTCCAGGCCTTTGAGGATAGCCAGCCGCGTACCGCGAACGGCCAGCGGCGCATTCGAGTTGATGATGTCGGCGATCTCGTGGGCCCGTTCCAGCAGCCTGTCGTGTTCGACCACTTCGCTGATCATCCCGAGCTCGAACGCCCTGTCCGCGCTCAGCCGTTCGTGCTTGCCCATCAACGCCATTCGCAGCGCCACCGACCTCGGCAGCACCCGCGCGAGCCGGACGACTTCCCGGCCGGCCACCAGGCCGATGCTGACGTGCGGATCGAAGAAAGTGGCCTTCTCGGAGGCGATGACGATGTCGCAGGTGGTGACCCAGTCCAGACCCGCACCGCAGCAGATGCCGTTGATGGCGGCCAGGACCGGCTTGGCCATCCGCCGGAATGGTGGGGTGCCCTCCTGCGGTGCCTCCCACTGGTCGTAGGTGGACAGGTAGGGGCGTTCGTTGACGACCTTGCCGTCGCCGGGAATCTCTTTGACGTCGGCGCCGGTGCAGAACCCGCGACCGGTGGCGGTGACGATGAGCAGCCACACGGCGTCGTCGTTCTCGGCGCGGTCGTAGGCGGTGCGCAGCTCGGTGACCATGTGCGGGCTCAGGGCGTTGAGGGCATCGGGACGGTTCAGCGTGATGATGGCCTTGTGGCCGTCGACCTCGTACTTGATGGTGTCGAACATGGTCACCGCCCGCTGAACTGTGGGGGACGGTGCTCGCGGAAAGCGGCCATTCCCTCTTTGAAATCTGCCGTGCGACAGGACAGTTCCACGTTGTACAGCTCCTGGTTTAGTGCCTGCGACAGCGTCGCGTGCTGGGCTTGATGGATGGCCTGCTTGGCCAGGCCGATGGCCACGGTGGGGCCCGAGGCCAACCGATCCACGAGGGCGGCGGCGGTGTTGTCGAGGTCGGCCAGCGGGACGGCGCGATGGATCATGCCCCAGTTGGCCGCCTCGTTCGCGCCGACCTTCTCGCCGAGCAGCAGCATCTCTTTGGCACGGGCCAGCCCGACCAGCCGCGGCAACAGCCAGCTGGCGCCGGAGTCGGGCGTGAAGCCGCGCGCGGCGAAGGGTTCCCAGAACGTCGCGTCGTCGCCGGCGACGGTGAAGTCGGCCGCAAGGGCCAGGTTGCAGCCGAGGCCGACGGCCCAGCCCCGGACGCTGCACACGACCGGAAGCTGAATGGTCGCAACGAGTTCGATGAGGCGGTGCGCGGTATGCGGGATGCGTCGCAGCAGATGGCCCGTGCGCGGACGAGTGCCCGCCTCGTTCGTCGCGACCCAGTCCGCGCCGCTGCAGAAATCCGCGCCTGCCGCGCCGATGTGCACGGCGCGCAGGGTTTCGTCACTCGCCGCGTCGGTGAGTTCGGTGACCAATCGGTCGATCATCGAGTGGCTCAACGCGTTTCGGTGGGACGGCCGGTCGATCATGAGACTCAGGACAGACCCGTCGCGAAGCGCGGTGATCGAACCGTCATCGCCCACTGCCATGGTCCTCTCTCATGCCGTACTGTTATGGCAACAGTATGTACTACGATTGCTTTCGGCAAGCGGGAAAAGAGGCATATGTCGACGGCCCAGTACGGCGAACGTCCGCTCGCCCAGACAGTCGAGGCGGCCGGCGCGATGCGGCGCCTGACCGGTCTGCTGCTGGCGCTGGAGCGGGACCATCCGGTGGTGGGTGACATGCTCGCCTGGTTCTCCGAATGGGAGAGTGTGCTGGCCGCGGCGGGCCCGCGGGATCTCGCGCCGCGCATCGGTGCGGACGCCGACGATCGGCAGCGCATCTACCTCGACCACGCATTCGACATCGGCGCCTACAACCCGTGTTTTCCCGAGTACGCCTTTGATCACCTGAACGAGGAAACCGCGAGCGGTCGCGTGACCTTCCCGCTGGTGTACGAGGGACCGCCGGGTCTGGTCAACGGCGGGTTCCTGGCCGTGTTCTTCGACTGCGTCACCCAGCATCAGAGCTGTGCCGTGGAGCGGACCGGCAAGACACGGGCGCTGACGCTCACCTTCCGGCGGTCGACACCGGTTCTCACCGAACTGCGCTTCGACATCGTGCGTGCGGAATCCGACGGCACTGTCGTCTCGACGGCGCGGCTCCTCCGCGATGAGGACGTGCTCTGCATCGGTGAGTTCAGCACCGTGGCCTCCCGGCCCGCTCAGCTCAGTGGGTTTCAATTCAGCAAGCGGCGCAACGGATTCGAGGAATGATGACTGACGATCGCGTTCTGTACTCGGTCGACGACGACCACCGCATCGCGACCATCACGCTCAACGACCCCGCCAAGCGCAACTCGTACGACGCCGCGATGCGTGACCAGCTTGCCCGCTACCTCGATCAGGTCGCCGAGGACGATGACACCACCGTGGTCCTGCTGCGCGGCAATGGGGGAGTTTTCAGTACCGGGGCGGATATGAACAACGCCTACGGCTGGTACGGGTCGGGGGAGGGGAAAGCCAAGAGCCGGCCGAGTCAGCGTCGCCGACTCACGGTGGACCGCAAGTCATTCGGCTTTTATCACAACCTGATGGGCTTCCCGAAGGTCACCGTGGGGGAGATCAGTGGATATGCGCTCGGCGGCGGTTTCGAGATGGCGCTGATGACCGACATCTCGGTCATCGCCCGGGACACCCGGATCGGGATGCCGGCGACGAGATTCCTGGGGCCGGCGCTGGGGAGCCTGCACATGTTCTTCCATCGACTCGGCCCGGTGCTGGCCCGCAGGCTTCTGCTGACCGGCGACATCGTCGAGGCGGGCGCAGTCGAGCATCTGGGAGTCTTCACCGAAACCTGTGCGCCGGAAGCGGTTACCGCACGGGCGCGGTACTGGGCCGACAAAGCCGCGAAGATGCCCGCCGACGGCGTGGTGATGGCCAAGGAGGCGTTCCGTCTCGTCGAGCAGAGCCAGGCTTACCAGGGTGAGGAAGTGGCGAGCTACCTGTTCCACGCGTATGGCACGAACCTGCAGTTCGCCGAGGGTGAGTTCAACTTCGTCAAGACGCGCGCCGAACACGGCACCAAGGAGGCCTTCCGGCTGCGCGACGAGCACTTCCACGTAGATGAGCCGGGCTGACCGGTCTCGTATACTGTTAACGCAACAGTATCTGTTACAACCCGAGAAGTTGAGGTCGAGCATGCCCACACCCGTCATCGTCGGTGCCGTCCGGACGGCGATCGGCCGGTCCTTCAAGGGGACCCTGGTCAATACCCCGCCGGAGACGCTGATCACCACGGTGCTGCCCGAGGTGGTGCGCCGCGCCGGCGTCGACCCGAACGCGATCGACGACCTGATTTTCGCCGAATCGCATTACGGCGGTGGTGATCTCGCCCGATACGCCGCCGATGCCACCGGCATGCAGCAGGTACCCGGCCAGTCCGTGAACCGGCACTGCGCGGGTAGCCTCACCGCGATCGGCAACGCGTCCGCGCAGATCGGTTCGGGCATGGAACGGGTGCTGATCGCAGGTGGGGTGCAGTCGCTGTCGATGACGCCGCTGGTGAACTGGCGCATCCCAGGACCGGAGCTGAAGTTCGAGGAGCGGTGGATGCCGCCTACTCACGTCGAGACACCGGACGCACCCGCCAAGGACATGTCGATCACGGTCGGCTGGAACACCGCGCAGGCCATGGGCATCACCCGCGAAGAGATGGATGCGTGGGCCGCGCGGTCGCATCAGCGGGCCATAGCCGCCATCGACGCGGGCAAGTTCCTCGACGAGATCGTGCCCCTGAAGGTCCAGCTGCCCGACGGTTCCGTCATCGATTTCAGTGTCGACGAGTTCCCCCGTCGTGACACGACTGCGGAGAAACTCGCCCAGTTGAAGCCGCTGCATCCCGAGATCGAGGGCTTCTCGATCACTGCCGGCAACAGCAGTGGCACCAATGACGCCTGCGCAGCGGTGGCGATCGTCGACGCCGCGTACGCCGAGGCGGAGAATCTGACGAAGATGGCGACAGTGCGCGCGTGGGCGGCCGCCGGTGTCGCGCCGCGGGACACCGGCCTGGGCGCGCTGCGGGCCATCGACAAGGTCCTGCAGCGGGCCGGATTGCAGCCGTCCGATGTTGCGCTGTGGGAGGTCAACGAAGCGTTCGCCTCGGTGTCGATCGCGGCGTGTAAGGAATTCGGCCTTGACGAGGAGAAGGTCAACTTTTCCGGAAGTGGCTGCAGCCTGGGTCATCCCATCGCGGCATCGGGCGCGCGGATGGTGACAACACTGATCTACGAACTGCAGCGCCGTGGCGGCGGCATCGGTGTCGCCGCGATGTGCGCCGGCGGCGGTCAGGGCGGCGCGGTCGTCATCGAGGTCTAGCCCGAGTTAGGAGCGCGGCGCCTTGCGGGAGCGGGGCGCCGGCTTCTTGTCGGCCTCGATCAGGCGCTCGGCCTGGTCGAGGATGCACTCGAGGCCGAAATCGAAGTTGCTCTCGTCCGCCGTGCCGAGGTGGTGGCCCTCCTGAACCGCCCTGGCGAGCAGAGGCGTGGTCGCGGCGTCGATGGTCATCGCGTCCTGGATGTCGCCCGCTCCGTCACCGTCGGCCTGCTTCTTGTCTCGAAGCCGTTGCAGCACAGCCGATCCGCGAACGTGCACCGACACCGCCGAGTAGATGTCGAAAGCGTTCTCCGGGGACAGGCCGGCTTCCACCAAGCTCGCGATGGCCTTCTCCACTGCCTGCACGCCCAAGCGTGCGGCGCGGGGGCTCAGTGCGGAGCGGATGAGGATCAGGTCGCACAGGATCGGGTTGCCCACGAACGTCTCCCGCATCGTGCGGGCATGGTTGCGTAGCGTCGAACGCCAATCTTTGGCTTCGACATACGGCGTGGCGAACACGTACTCACGCAGGGCGCGGTCCGTCATCGCGTTGAGCAGGTCGTCCTTCTTGCGGAAGTACCAGTAGATGCTCGTGACGCCGACCCCGAGGTGTTTGCCCAGCAGCGGCATGCTGAGGTTGTCGATCGAAATCTGTTCTGCGAGTTCGAATGCACCGTTGATGATGTCGTCGGGATTGATCGAACCCCGCTCACGCCGCTGGCGCTTTTCGGCGGTTGCCACCTTTGCCACTGTGGGCACCTCCATCACGATCGATGCTGCGCAACTGTTGAATCTACCGTGTGCTGCCCTCTCGACTGGCACGGCTATCTACTGTAAGACATATAGTAAGTGTTTCTGTGGACTATGGAGGGCAACCGGTGGCAGGCGAAGTTCTCGTCGAGCGGCAGGGCCGCATTCTCGTCATCACGATCAATCGTCCGGATTCACGTAACGCGGTGAATCATGCGGTGAGCCAGGGCCTTGCGGACGCGGTCGACGAACTCGACACCGACGCAAGCCTGTCGGTCGCGGTCATCACCGGTGCGGGTGGAAACTTCTGCGCCGGAATGGATCTGAAGGCGTTCGCGGCCGGTGAGCGCGTCGATATCCCGGGTCGCGGCATCGGCTTCACTGAACGCCCGCCACGCAAGCCCCTGATTTCGGCAGTTGAGGGCTACGCGTTGGCGGGCGGGACCGAGGTCGTGCTGGCCACCGACCTCGTAGTCGCTTCGCGCACCGCGAAGTTCGGCATCCCGGAGGTGAAGCGCGGACTGATCGCGGCCGGCGGCGGCTTGTTGCGGTTGCCGCGTCGCATCCCGTTCCAGAAGGCGCTCGAGCTGGCCCTCACCGGCGACAGCTTCACCGCCGAGCAGGGGGAGGCGTGGGGCTTCGTCAATGTATTGGCCGAGCCCGGTGAAGCTCTTGCCGAGGCCATCAAGCTCGCGGAACGGATCACCGCCAACGGGCCGCTGGCCGTGGCGGCGACCAAGGAGGTGCTGGTGAAGGGTGCCAACTGGACCGACGACGAGATGTGGTCCAAGCAGCTCGAACTCATCATTCCGGTATTCACGTCCAATGACGCCAAAGAGGGATCCATCGCTTTCGCCGAGAAGCGCGCCCCGAACTGGACCGGCACGTAGCGCCTCATGGACCTGGGCGTTCGCGACGCCGCTGCGGTGATCGTCGGCGGTGGCCGAGGCATGGGATTGGCGACGGCCCGATGTCTGGCCGACGACGGCGCGCGTGTCGCGGTGGTGGGCCGTACCCGCGAGGTGCTGGACGCGGCGGTGGTGGACCTCGCCCGCCGGGGTAGTCCCGACGCCGTCGGGATCGTCGCGGACATGTGTGACGCCGTCCGGGTCGACGATCTCTTCGCGCAGCTGAGCAAGCGGTGGGGTGGCGAGTTGAACATGCTGGTCAACGCCGCCGGACCGACGGTGGTGGGTAGCTTCGAAGACCTGACCGATGAGCAGTGGCGCACCGCCGTCGACGACGGTGCCATGGGCATGGTGCGGTGCGTCCGCGCGGCACTTCCGTTGCTGCGCAAGGCATCGTGGGCCCGCATCGTCAACTTCTCGGCGCATTCGACGCAACGCCAGAGCGTTATCCTGCCGGCCTACACCGCGGCGAAGGCGATGGTGACCAGCATCTCGAAGAACCTGTCGCTGCTGCTGGCTCCCGAGGAAATCCTGGTCAACGTCGTCTCGCCCGGAAGCATCGCTTCTGAGGCACTCGTCGGCTGGGCCGAAACCGTCGGCGTCGACGGCGCTGATCCCTATGCGCTGATGGCTGCGGTCGGCGAGCACTTCGGGCATCCCGCGCATCTGCCGCGCGCCGGCCTGCCTGACGAAATAGGTTCTGTGGCTGCGTTTTTGGTGTCACGCCGCAATTCCTACATGACAGGAGCCAACGTCAACGTCGACGGTGGCAGCGACTTCACCTGAGCGGTATCGCGGAGATACTGATAGGTGTACAGTATGGCCATACAAGATGCCGAGTAACCGAGGAGGCCCATCCGGTGACGGTTCCTGACCGCGTGGAGGCCGACGTTCAGAGTGCCGTGGTGCTCTACGAGGTTCGGGATACCGGGGTCGCCCTAGTGACCCTGAATCGGCCCGAACGGATGAATGCCTGGGGGGACGGTCTTGCGGCCGCCTTCTATGCGGCCCTTGATGCCGCGGAGTCCGATGAGTCGGTGCGAGTGATCGTGCTGACCGGCAGCGGGCGGGCGTTCTGTGCCGGTGCGGACATGGGTGACCTGTCGTCGATCAGCGGTGCGACGGTCAACGGTGACACCAATGTGGACAAGCTGGTCGGGGAGCGGCACCCGCTCTTCGTCACCACACTGCGCAAGCCCGTCATCGCCGCGATCAACGGTGCCTGCGCGGGCATCGGGATGACCCAGGCTCTGATGTGTGATGTCCGATTCGCGGCCCGCAGCGCCAAATTCACGACCGCGTTCGCGCGCCGGGGCCTGATCGCCGAGTACGGCATCTCCTGGATCCTGCCGAAACTTATCGGGGTCAGTGCGGCTCTGGACCTGCTGTTGAGCGGCCGGAAGGTGGACGCCGACGAGGCCGCTGAACTCGGGTTGGTGAAAGAGGTTGTCGCCGACGGCGACTTGCTGCACCATGCACTGGCATACGCCGAAGATATTGCCGCGCACTGCTCGCCGAGCTCGCTGGCGGTGATCAAGCAGCAGGTCTACTCCGACATCATGCGCGATGCCGTAGGCGCCAGCACCCGCTCGGAAAACCTCATGCACGAGTCATTGCGACGCCCTGACGTCATCGAAGGCATCACCAGCTTCTTCGAGAAGCGCCCACCCCAGTTTCCGTCGTTGAAGGGGCCAAGCTGATGACATTGGACTACAAGGCAATTGACGTCGACAACCACTACTACGAACCGGTGGATTCCTGCACCCGCCATCTGCCGAAGGAATTCAAGCGGCGCGGCGTCCAGATGGTCCAGGACGGTAAGCGCACCTGGGCTGTGATGGGGGAGAAGGTCAACCACTTCATCCCGAATCCCACGTTCGATCCGATCATCGAGCCAGGGTGCCTGGACCTGTTGTTCCGCGGCGAGATTCCCGACGGCGTCGATCCCGCGTCGTTGATGAAGGTCGACCGGATGGCGAACCATCCCGAGTACCAGAACCGCGATGCGCGGGTGCAGGTCCTCGACAAGCAGAACCTCGAAACCGTCTTCATGTTGCCCACTTTCGCCTGTGGCGTCGAGGAGGCGCTCAAGGGCGACATCGAGGCGACCATGGCGACGGTGCACGCCTTCAACCTCTGGCTCGACGAGGATTGGGGCTTCAACCGCCCCGACGGGCGGATCATCTCCGCACCGATCATCTCGCTCGCCGACCCGGTCGCGGCGGTCGCCGAGGTGGAGTTCGTGCTGAGCCGCGGCGCCAAGCTTGTGCTGGTGCGTCCGGCCCCGGTGCCCGGCGTCGCCAAGCCACGGTCGCTGGGTGACCCCCTGCACGACCCGGTGTGGGCGCGGCTCGCCGAAGCCGGTGTGCCCGTCGGCTTCCACTTGAGCGACAGCGGATACCTTGCCATCGCGGCCCTTTGGGGCGGCAAGGCGACATTCGAGGGATTTGGCAAGAAGGACCCGCTGGACCAGATCCTGCTCGACGACCGGGCCATCCACGATTCGATGGCAGCGATGATCGTCCACCAGGTCTTCACCCGGCACCCGACGCTGAAGGTGGCCAGCATCGAAAACGGTTCGTATTTCGTCTACCGCCTGATCAAGCGGCTGAAAAAGGCGGCCAACAACGCGCCGTACCAATTCACGGAGGATCCGGTCGAGCAGCTGCGCAACAACGTCTGGATCGCCCCGTACTACGAGGACGACGTCAAGTTGCTCGCCGAAACCATTGGCGTGGACAAGATCCTGTTCGGCTCGGACTGGCCGCACGGTGAAGGACTCGCCGATCCGATGTCGTTCACCGCAGACATTCCGCAGTTCCCCGAGTTCAGCGCCGAGGACACCCGGAAAGTAATGCGCGACAACGCCTTGGACCTCCTCGGCGTCACGGTGGAGGCGACGGCCTAGCCGTCACGCACGTGAGCGAATGGACACTCGGCGCCGTCCTCGACGCCATTGCGGATGCGGTGCCCGACCGGGTGATGACGGTCTGCGGTGACCGCCGCAGCACCTACGCCGAGGTATCGGACCGCACCCGACGGCTATCGAACTTCCTGGCCGGCAGGGGCTTTGGCGCGCATCGGGAACGGTCGAGTCTGCAGCGGTGGGAGTGCGGTCAGGATCGGATCGCGCTGATCATGCACAACGACCTGTACCCCGACATGCTGATCGGCTGCCTGAAGGCGCGGGTCGTCCCCATCAACGTCAACCACCAGTACACGTCCACTGAAGTTTGCGAGCTGCTCGACTACCTGAAGCCGCGCGGCGTCATCTACCACCGGGCGCTGGGTGCAAAGTTCGCCGACGTGCTGCCCACTGTCGGCGCGGACCTGCTGATCTCGGTCGACGACGGCAGTACCGCGCCTGAACTCCCGGGCGCCGTCACTCTGAATGATGCACTGGCCCACGGAGACACCGGCGCCGACGTCGAAGCGCATCCCGACGATGTACTGATGATCTGCACCGGTGGCACCACCGGGCGCCCGAAAGGTGTGATGTGGCGACAGGGCGACACGTACGTCGTGTCGATGAACGGCGCCGACCACGATTCTGTCGCGGAGATCCAGGAGAAGGTGCGGCACTGCGGTCCGCCGTGGTTCGCTGTGTCTCCGCTGATGCACGCCGCGGGTCTGTGGACCACGCTCGCCGCGGTGCTCGGCGGCCAGACCGTGGTGCCCTACGACAACCGGGCCACGTTCGACGCCCGCACCGTCCTGGAGACCGCTGAGCGCGAGCAGGTGGGCTTGATGACCATGGTCGGCGACGCCTATGCGGGGCCGTTGGTCGAGGAGCTCCGCAGGCGCCCCTACGATCTGGCCTCGCTGGCCGCGGTCGCGAGTGGAGGCGCGGCGACGAATCCGAAACACCAACGGGCGCTGCTGGACCTGCTTCCGAACATCACCATGGTCAACGGGTACGGCTCGTCAGAGACCGGGAACGTCGGATTCGGCCGCAGCCGGCGTGACAACCGCAAGGACACCTTCGAGCTGCGGGCGGGCGCCTCGGTGGTGTCGGAAGACCTGCATCGCTTCCTCAAGCCCGGCGACCCGGAGATCGGCTGGGTGGCCCGTGAGGGGCGCATCCCGCTCGGGTACTTCGACGACCCGCAGGCCACCCGCACGACCTTCCCCGAGATCGACGGTCACCGCGTGGTGATCTCCGGTGACCGCGGCCGGCTCGCCGCCGACGGCACCCTCGAACTGTTCGGCCGAGACTCGTTGGTGGTCAACACCGGCGGGGAGAAGGTGTTCGTCGAAGAGGTCGAAGAGGTGTTGCGGGCGCACCCGGGCGTCGCGGACGCCCTGGTGGCCGGCCGACCCAGTGAACGGTGGGGGCAGGAAGTCGTCGCGCTGGTCGCCGTCCACGACGCAGAGGTGACGCGCGAGGCGTTGCATGCGTCCTGCATGGCGCGCCTCGCCGGCTTCAAGGTGCCCAAAGAGTTCCTCTTCGTCGACCACATACGCCGGCTGGGCAATGGCAAAGCCGACTATCGCTGGGCCAAAAGTGTTGTAGAGCAACGGGTGATGACATGACACGAGCTATCGACTGCCTGGTGAACGTTCACTTCGGCGAGACCGAGCGGCAGCCCTCGTGGATGGTCAAGGTCCGCGACGACTACTTCAAGGGCCCCGAATCGATGTTCGCGCCCGTCGAGCTCGCCCAATTGCTCGACGAGATGGACGCCCACGGGGTCGCGAAGGCCATCCTCATGGACAACCTGGCCACCCCGTCGGTGACCGCACGCAAATTCGCCCTGGCCCAACCAGATCGCTTCGCCCTGGCGATGGGCGGGGTCAACCTGCTGCGCCCGATGCCGTCGCTGCGTGAGTTGGCCGGAGTCGCGGCGAACCTGCCGGTCGCGTATGCAGTTGTCGGGCCGAGCTTTTGGGGTGACGGGCAGTACCCACCCAGCGATGCCGTGTACTACCCCCTCTACACCAAGTGCGCCGAACTGGAACTGCCGCTGTGCGTCAACACCGGCCTCCCCGGCCCGCCGATTCCCGGCGAGGTGCAGAACCCCATCCACCTGGACCGGGTCTGCGTGCGCTTCCCGGAACTGAAGCTGTGCATGATCCATGGTGCGGATCCGTGGTGGGACATCGCGATTCGACTGCTCATCAAGTACGAGAACCTCCGACTGATGACTTCAGCCTGGTCACCGAAGCGACTGCCCGACAGCCTGCTGCACTACATGCGCACCCGCGGCCGCGACAAGGTGATCTACGCATCGGACTGGCCGGTGCTCAAGATGAGCCGTGTCGTGCCCGAGGCGCTGGCGCTGGACCTGCCGGAGGACGTGCTGGAGAACTACCTCTACGGCAATGCGAACGACTTCTTCTTCGGATACCGGGAGAGCTGAGGCCATGGACCGTTACGAGTTGCGCAGGCTGGACTACAGCCTGTCATCGGATCACCAGGCGCTGCAGGCCGCGTACCGGGAGTTCTTCACCGCACACTGTCCTATCGAGGTCGTGCGCTCCGCCGAGGGGTCAGGGTTCGACAAGAGTCTGTGGGAACGGTTGTGCGGCATGGGCGCAACGACCATGGCTCCGCCTGAGTCGGTGGGCGGCGACGGGGCGACACTCGTCGACCTGACGTTGGTGGCCGAGGAGATCGGCAGGACGCTGGCGCCGGTGCCGTGGATCGACCATGTCTGTGCCGCACGACTGCTCGGGCGGCTCGGCGCGCTGGAGGCCGACATCATCAGCGGCACCCAACTGGTCGGGATCGACCCGGGTCAGACGAACCTGCCTGGTGCCAGGCTGATTCCGGCCGGTTCGGTCGCCGACCACATTCTGATGCGTGACGGCGAGGACATTGTCAGGCTGACGTACGCCATGCGGCCGGCCCGGATCGACAACATCGGACGGCTGCCGATGGCCTGGATCGACCCCGACGCCGCCGACACCAGGACGGTGGTGGCGAGCGGTCCGGCAGCCTGCGCGGAATATCAACGAGCGCTCGATGAATGGCGGCTGCTGACCGCCGCGGCGCTCGCCGGACTGGTCGAGGCGACCATGACCATCGCGGCGGAGTTCGCCAAGACCCGCTTCACCCTGGGGGTACCGATCGCGTCGTTGCAGGCGATTTCGCATCCGCTGGCCAACATGTCGATCGTGGCGCAGAGTGGCCGGAACCTCGCGCGGCGGGCCGCGTGGTTCCTCGACAACGAACCGGACGCGAGAGCGGAGCTGGCACCCGCCGCGTTCGTGTTCATGGCGGACGAGGCCCCCCGCGCGGCGACCATGGCCGTCCATATCCAGGGCGGGCTCGGAGTGTCCGACGAAGCCGCCGCCACTGCATATCTCGTGCGGGCACGCGGGTGGGCGCTGGCGGCGGGCGATCCCGGTGCCGCCGCAAAACGCATCGGTGCGATTCTCGCGGAACGCGAAGGGGCGAGCTGACATGGACTTCTCGACAGTCGAATTGTCGGATGAGGACCGGGCATTCCGCGACGACGTCCGGAAGCTGTTGCGCACCATCGTCACCGACGAGGTGATCCGGCGCGACCGGGAAACCGGCGACAACTTCGATGAGGGCGTGCACCTCACTCTGGGTGCTGCCGGCTACCTCGAGGCCGAATGGAAGTCTGAGGCCGACGGCGGTTTCAGCCGGGTGCGCCGCCGGATCTGGCATCTGGAGAAGCGCCGTTTCCACGTGCCCTGGGTGACGTGGGGGACCACAGCCATGGTCGCGCACTCCGTGGCGACGTTCGGCTCGCCCGAACTGCGTGACGAAGTGCTGCCCGAGGTGTTCAGCGGTCATGTCCGGCTGTGCCTGGGCTACACGGAGCCCGAAGGCGGGTCCGACGTGGCGACGTGCAAGACGCGTGCGGTGCGTGATGGTGACACGTGGGTCATCAACGGATCGAAGATGTTCACCACCGGCGCGCACAACTGCCGCTACGTCTTCCTCATCACCAACACCGACCCGGACGCGCCGAAACACAAGAGCCTGACCATGTTTCTGGTGCCGCTGGACACGCCGGGCATCGAAATCCAGGGGATCCGGACCGTCGACGGCGACCGCACCAACATCGTCTACTACAGCGACGTACGCATCGATGACCGCTACCGCCTCGGCGAGGTGAACGGCGGCTGGACGGTGCTGCGTGAACCGCTCAATACCGAACACGGCGCCGTCGCCGCCGATCCCGATGGCCTGCAGGACGTGTCGATCATGATGCATCAAGCCGGCTTCATGGCCACCGCCGTCGACAAGGTCGCCGCCCGGACCGCCGAGGTGGGTGCCGACGGACGGCGGCTCATCGACGACGAGTCGGTGGCATATCGCCTGGGCCGCAGCGCCGCCCGCATGGAGGCGGCGTTGAGCGCCCCGAGCATCTTCGGCCGGGTGGCACTCGCGCAGACGATGCGCGACATCTCCCCGGACCTCATGGACATCCTCGGCGCGGCGTCGGCCCTGCCCGTCAGCACCGAGGGAGCGGCCGACGACGGTGCGGCCGAATACGTGTACCGGTTTGCACCGCTGGTCGGCATCTACGGCGGCACTCTCGAGGTGTTCCGCAACATGATCGCCCAGCACGTTCTCGGGCTCGGAAAACCTGCGTACGCACCACTAGGTGCACAGAAAGGATGAAGTGACAGACCAGATAGCCGATGTCGTACTGATTACCGGCGCCTTCGGGCAAGTCGGAAAGCGGTGTGCCGAGATCCTGCTCGCGCGAGGGCGAACCGTCATCGCGATGGACCTGCGGAACGACAAGACCACTGTGGTCGCCGAGGAGCTCGCGACCCAATCACTCGGCGGAACACTCGTCGTCGCGTATGCCGATCTGCTCGATGCGGACGCCATCGCCGAGTCCATGAGCCGACACAAGCCGGCAGCCATCGTGCACCTCGCCGCGATGCTGGCCCCGGCGTCCTACCGAAACCCGTTGCTGGCGCGCAAGATCAACGTCGGTGGAACTCACAATCTGGTGGCGGCCGCGCGTGCCCTGCCCGAACTTCCACTCTTCGTCGACGCGTCGAGTGCGTCGGTCTACGGCTCGCGCAACCGCTACACCCATCCCGACCGCATCACCGCGGACACCCCGGTGAACCCGATCGACCAGTACGGCGAGGACAAGGTCCTCGCCGAAGACGTGGTACGTGCCAGCGGGTTGCCGTATGCGGTGCTGCGCCTCGGCGGGGTGATCTCGACCGATGTCAAGTCGAACTTCAGCTCCGACTATCTCGTTCTGATGCGCGCGACGCCGCGGGACAATCAACTGCACACGGTCGATGCGCGCGACGTGGCGCTCGCCTTTGCCAACGCCGTCGACCGTCGCGATGCGGTGAACGGCAAGACGCTGTTGATCGGCGGCGACGATACCCACATGCATGCCTTCCGCGATGTCGAGGACGACATGATGGAAGCCGTCGGTGTCGGGCGGCTCGGTCCGTCGGCGAGCCTGCCCGGAGACCCGGATGATGCCAGAGGCTGGGGCTTCACCGGTTTCTTCGACACCACCGAAGCGCAGGCGCTGCTGTCCTTCCAAGAGCATTCGTGGTCCGAGACGCTGGCCTGGGTGGCGGATTCGCTGGGCCGACTCCGCCCGGTCCTGCGCCTGCTGGGCCCGGTGATCCGCCAGGTGATGCGGACCCTGCTTGCCGTCCAGCGAAAGGTCGAGCGCCGCGGCCGCTATGCCAACCCGTGGGTGCTGATCGAGAAGACCTATGGGCCTGGGGCTTTGGCGACCGGTGCGGCCAGATCAGGAGCGGGTGAACCGCGCTAGCTTCGGGGGCCGCACCGCCGCGGGATCGGGGTTGGCGATCGGCAACCCCATGAACCGGCGGGCGTTGTCACCCATGAAGTCGTAGGTCCGCCGCTCGTCCATGCCTTCGGCGTAGCGCCAGAAGCCTTTCGGCTCGGCGAGGCCTTCGGGGTGCGGGTAGTCCGACCCGAACAGCACCCGGTCCCATCCCACGGTGTTCACGACGTCGGCCACACACCCCTCCCAGAACGGGCTCACCCAGATGTTGCGGCGAAACACGTCGTGCGGGTGCTCCGGAAAGTTCTGCGGCATCTTCTTGTACAGGTCCGCGAAATCGTGGAACAGCGGGTAGATCCACGAGCTGCCGTTCTCGACGCTCGCGATGCGCAGCTTCGGGAACCGGGTCAGCGTGCCGTGGCAGATCAAGCTGGTGATCATGTCCGCGATCTCGCGGTGGCCCAGAACCATCCACCGGAAGGCGCTCTGGGCCATGAAGTTCTGGGTGTGTGGCGGCTCCCACTGGCTGACGTACGAGTCCAGCGGCGGATAGCTGGCGTGCAGCACCACCGGCAGGCCGGCGGCCTCCAGGTCGCGCCAGAAGGGGTCGAACTCCGGTAGCGCAGGGGAGCGCCAGCCGCGAATCCCGTTGACCGGACCGGGTTTGATGAGGGCGACGCGGACGCCGCCCGCCAACAGGTACTCGAGTTCGCGTTGCGCTCCGTCGACTTCGGACAAGTTGATGATCGGTGTCGAGTAGACCCGATCCTCGTAGTTGAAGGTCCAGTGCTCGAGCATCCACTGGTTCAGCGCGTGAATCACCGCCAGTGACAGCTCGGGATCGTCGGCGGTGGCGTGTTCGATGAGACTGGCGAGCGTCGGGTAGTTCAGGGCCTCGACCACGCCCTGGCGGTCGAGTTCCTTGACCCGGTCGGCGGGATTGCGAGTGGCCATGGGCGCCTCGATTGCAGCGCCCTGCATTTCGCGCAGGGTGAGGCCTTCGGCGTTGTCTCCGGCGAAGAACTTCTCGTGGGCTCCGGGCGCGGCGACGCGCTCGAAGGTCGGGTTGGGGATGAAGTCGTTCACCCGGCCGTTGATCACGATGCGGGTCTGTTTCCCGAACTTCGCGAATTGCACAGCCCGTGAGTACTTTTCGGGCAGGTACCTGGTCAGTGCCTCGGCCGTCTCGTACATGTGCTGGTCGGCGTCGAAGATCGGTGCGGTACGGAATTGCGTCATGGCAGGATGGCCGTCCCCTTGGGTGCGCCGCGGGCGATCACCTTCGGCATCGACGTCGACGAACTGGTGCTCAGGATCGTCTGCACCACGTTGACCAGGTCTTCGACCGGCATCAGTTTGCCGGGCAGGCATCCGCCGGACATCCACAGCGGCAACGCTTTTGCGGCCAGTTCCATGTCCCAGTCGGCGTTCATGCCGGTTTGTCCTTCGCCTCTGCCGCCGCCGCACTCACCGACCACCAGGCAGGTGAACCCGATATCGGGATGCTCGGCCCGCCAGGCTTCGACGAGCCGCTCGAGCGCAGCCTTGCTCACGCCGTAGGCGCCGAGCCCGGGCCACGGTGGCCCGAAGGTGCCGGCGTCCGAGGACAGATAGACGGCCTTACCCGCCGACGCCGTGAGGTGGGGGATGGCTGCCGTCGTCGCGAGCGACGCACCGATCACGTTGGTGTCGAAGATGCGCCGCCAGATGTCGGCGTCGGTGTCAACGAGTCGTACCACCGGGCCGATCGCGGGGGTGTAGATGAGATTGTCGATGCCGCCCAGCGCGTCGGCTGCTGCGTCGATGGCGGACCCAACCGACGCTTCGTCGGTGACATCGCACTCGAGGGCGACGGCCTGGGGCCCAGCTTCTTTCGCGGCGTTGTCCAGCCGGGTCAGCCGCCGCGCCAGCAGCGCGACCTGCGCGCCGCGCTGGGCCAGGCTGACGCCGATGCAGCGGCCCAGCCCGCTCGACGCGCCGATCACTACCGTCCTCGACATCGTTGTCACCTCGTGAGAATCGTGGCCGCGGCGGTGCCCGGCGCTCCGTACAACTGCGCGAAGCCGACTTTCGGTTCGCCGGGTGCCTGGCGGTCCCCGGCCTGCCCGCGCAGCTGGCGGACCAGTTCGTGGATCTGCCGCAGGCCCGATGCGCCGATGGGCTCGCCGTTGGCGATCAGCCCGCCGTCTGTGTTGACCGGCATGCTGCCGCCGATCTCGGTGGCGCCGTCGGCCAGGAGCTTCTCCTGGTCTCCGTGCTCGCAGAATCCACACTCGGCCATATGGATGACCTCGGCGCCGGCGTCGGTGTCCTGCAGCTGGATCACATCGACGTCTTCCGGTGCGACGCCGGCCTTTTCGAAGGCAGCCCGGGCCGCGTACACCGTCGGGGCCACGTCCTCCTCGACGGGCGCGAAGGTGGTGTTCACCTCGTAGGCGCCGTAGGTCCTGGTCCGGATTTCGGCGGCGCGCAGGTAGACGGGCTTGTCGGTGTAGCGGTGGGCGATCTCGGCGCGGCACATGACCACCGCAGCGGCGCCCTCGTCGGGCGCACAGAACATGTACTGCGTCAGCGGGTAGTTCAGCATCGCCGAATTGAGGATGTCGTCCTCCGACATCGGCTTACGCCGGAAGGCATTCGGATTCAGCGCGCCGTTGCGGAAGTTCTTGGCTGCGACCCGGGCCAGCGTCTGCTGTGTGACCCCGTGGTCATGCAGATATCTGTTGGCCTTCATCCCGAAGAACTGGGTGGTCAGGTACTGCCCGTTCTCCGCGTACCAGCTAGGCATGCCGACCAGGGCCGGGTCTTCGGTGAAGGCACCTCGGGGATGCTTGTCCAGCCCGACGGCGACACCGATCTCGTAGTCGCCCAACCGGATTCCGTCGGCGCACGCCTTGACCGCGCTGGCCGCTGTCGCGCACGCGTTGAAGACGTTGGTGAACGGAATGCCGCTCAAGCCCACCATGCCGACGATGGCGTCAGGATTTGCGACCGTCCAGCTGCCGCCGGTGGCGGCGCCGATGTCGGTCCACTCGACGCCGGCGTCGGCGACGGCGGCGAAGATGGCGTCGACGCCCATCTGCATCGCCGACTTGCCTTCGAACCGGCCGAACGGGTGCAGGCCGACCCCGATGATCGCTACGTCATGCATCAGGCGATGGCTCCTGCCTTCTTGAGGGCTTCGATACGGTCCCAATCGATTCCGAGTTCCGACAGGACCAGCTCGGTGTGCTCGGAGGACTGCGGGGCGCGGGTCGTTTTCAGTGGTTCGTGGTTGAACTGCACCGGCCCGCGGACCACCCGGAACGGCTGCTCACCCACGCCGGCTTCGACTTCGACGATCATGTCGTTGGCGATGGCCTGTTCATCGGTCGCGAGGTCGAGGAAACTCTGGAATGGCGCCCACTGACCTTTCATGGTCTTGAGGTGCTGTCGCCAGTACTCGAACGGCTTGCCACGGATCGCCTCGCTGATGAGAGCTGCCGCCGCCGAGGCGTTTTCGAAGAGCGGCAGCACGTCGCTGAACCGCGGGTCATCGGCCAGCTCGGCGAGCCCCAGGTGTTCGAAGGCATCGCGGATGTAGCCGGTCGGGCTGACGATGCACAGATTGATGGTCTCGTTATCTGACGTCAGATAGTTGGCCATGAAGGGGTTGACGCTCGGACCCGCATCGTCCGGCATGAGCGACCGCATGGTCTCGCCCGTCTCCATGCCCTGCGTCATGCTCGCGCCGGCGGCCCACCAGGCGGTGCTGAGCAGGGAGACATCGAGCTCGACGGCTTCGCCGGTGCGCTCGCGGTGGAACAGTGCCGCCGAGATACCGCCGGCGATGTTCGCCCCGCCGATCGAGTCGCCGAACGCCGGAATGCCTTGTGACAAGGCGCCGCCCAGTCCCTCGGGCGTCAGCGAATGACCAACGCCGCTACGGGTCCAGAACGCGGTCCCGTCGAACCCGCCGACGTCGCGCTCGGGGCCTTTGTCGCCGTAGGCACTCCCGCGGGCGTAAATGATGTTCGGGTTCACCGCGCGGATGTGTTCGATATCGAATTTGTGCTTCTGGCGGGCGGCGGGCAGGTAGTTGGTGAGGAAGACGTCGGCTGTCTTGGCGATCTGGTAGAGGACCTCCTGGCCGCCGGCTGTGGATACGTCGATGCCGACGCTGCGCTTGCCGCGGTTGGGGTGCTCGATCAGGGGATGCCGGTCGGGGTCGAGCTGGAAACCGCCCATGTTGATGAAGCCCCGCTGGGTGTCGCCGCGCACCGGGTGCTCCACCTTGATGACGTCGGCGCCCCAGTCGGCGAGGATGGCGCCGGCGGCCGGCACGAACGTGAACTGTGCGACTTCGAGGACCCGAACGCCTTCCATCACTTTGACCATGCTGTCACCCCGCCGCGCTGAACTTCACCGGCAGCGCCGTCGGGGAACGGAAAGGATTGCCGTAGATGTGGGGGTCGTCGTCGGTCACGAGTTCGATGTCGGTCAGGCGGGTGAGCAGACATTCCACTGCCACCCGGGTCTCCATCCGGGCCAGATGCAGGCCCATGCAGGTGTGCTCGCCGGCCGCGAAGGAGATGTGCGGCAGGCGTTTCCGGAAGATATCGAATTCCTCGGAGCGCTCCCATCGGCGTTCGTCACGGTTCGCCGACCCGATGCACACGTCGATCACGGCGCCCGCCGGCACCTGGATGCCCTCGAGTTCGGTGTCCTCGGTCGCGTAGCGCTGCACGGTGGTCAGCGGTGTCTCGTACCGCAGCGCTTCTTCGATGGCGTCGCCGACGAGTGTGTGGTCGTCCTGAAGCGCTTGGAACTGTTCCCGGTGAGTCAACAACAGATACAACAGGTTTCCCGACGAGCGGTAGGTGGTCTCGAGCCCAGCGGGCAGCAGTAGCCGCAGGAACGAGTAGATCGCCTCGTCGCTGAGCTTCTCGTCGTCGATCTCCGCGGTGACCAGATCGCCGATGATGTCCTCGGTCGGATTTCTGCGCCGCGCTTCGATCTGTTGCAGGAAGTAGTCCTTGAGTGCGGCCGATGCCTCGAACGCGCGCTGGTACTTCACGGAGTAGCTGATCAGTTCGACAGCGCGTTGCCGGAACCAGGGGAGGTCTTCTTCGGGCAGCCCCAATAACTTTGAGATGACGCGAGTGGGGAATTCCAGCGTGAAGTCGGCAACCAGATCGGCCGTGCCGGCGTTGACGAAATCATTGATGAGACCGTCGACGACGGGCCGCACGATCTCGGGTTCCCACCGCGCCAGCGATTTCGACTTGAACGCCGCAGAGACCAGATTGCGGTGTTGCCAATGCCGTTTGCCCTCCATCGCCAGGATGGTGGGCCCGATGAACAGCCCGATGGTGCTGTCATAGATGTGCGAGTTGAAGACCCGGCCGTCGCGGAAGACCCGGTTGACGGCATCGAAAGACACCGCGGCGTACAGGTGTTTGGGCTTGAATGCCTCGGGCGTGTTCGACCAGTCCATGACGCTTCCCCGGAAGGCGCCACATTCCCTGCGCTTCTGGGCGAAAAAGACGTACGGGTCACGGGACAGGTCGACACCCTCGTCGACGTCGGCGTCCTGAACGAGACTCACCACCTCAAACTGATGGGCATCCGGCTGCTAATACCGTAAAGCTTACAGTAGATGCCGTTGCGGCGGCAGGTGGTTTCCCGAAGTGCTACTGTCCGCCAATGGGTGACGTCGCCGAACCGCGGGAGTTGCGGGCGATTCTCGACCGTCAACGGCAAGCCTTTCTGGCCGACGGATTCCCCGGGCCGGCGGTGCGGCGGGGCCGCATCGACCGACTGGTCGCGCTCGTATTGGACAATGCCGATGCCTTCGCCGAGGCGATGGCGGCCGACTACGGCACCAGGGCAAAGTCCGGATCATTGTTCACCGAGGTCCTCGGCATGATGTCCGTGATCGAGCACACCAGATCGCGTGTGCCGCACTGGATGCAATCGACCACCGCGATGCGGGCGGCGCGGGTGCTGGGCCTGAGCGCCGAGGTACTGCCGTGCCCGCTGGGCGTCGTCGGGGTCATCGGTCCCTGGAACTTCCCGCTCAATCTCGTGGTGCTGCCGGCAGTTGCCGCCTTCGCGGCGGGGAACCGGGTAATGATCAAGATGTCGGACATCACCGCACAGACGGCGGCGTTGATGCAGGCGCTCGCGCCGAAGTACTTCGACGCGGCGGAGCTCGCCGTCGTCACCGGGGGACCCGAGGTGGCGGCTGTCTTTTCCGAATTGCCGTTCGACCACCTGTTTTTCACGGGTTCACCCGCGGTGGGAGCGAAGGTGGCGGAGGCCGCCGGTCGCAACCTGGTGCCCGTGACGCTCGAACTCGGGGGCAAGAATCCCGTGGTGGTGTCACGCGCGGCGGACCTTGCCCGCGCGGCGGCCCGGATCGCGCAGGGCCGGATGATCAACGGGGGGCAGGTCTGCGTCAGCCCCGATCATGTCTTCGTGCCCGACGATCGGCTCGGTGAGTTCGTCGATGCGGCGCGAAACACATTGCGGTCCATGTTCGGATCGATCGTCGGCAATGACGACTACTGCTCCTCGGTCAACGAGGCCAACTTCGACCGGGTGCTTGCGTTGATCGAGGACGCGCGGGAGAAGGGTGCCGTGGTCGAGGCCATCGCCCCGCCCGGCGAGGTGCTACCGAACCGGCGCACCCGCAAGATCGCACCGACCATCGTCCGCGGCGTCGATGGCCGAATGCGCATCACCGAGGAGGAGATCTTCGGTCCGGTGCTGGTGGTGCGACCGTACTCGACTGTCAGCGACGTGGTCGACTACCTCAACGGGCAACCCGCCCCGCTCGTCGCCTACTGGTTCGGGCCGGACGACGATGAGTTCCGGGCCTTCGTCCGCGACACCCGCAGTGGCGGGGTGGCGCGCAATGACTTTGCCGCCCAGATGATTCCGTCGGCGGTGCCGTTCGGTGGCGTCGGTACCAGCGGCATGGGGGCCTACCACGGCAAGGCCGGCTTCGACACGTTCAGCCATTACCGGTCAGTGGTGGGCACCGACCTGCCGTTCAGCATCACCGGGCGTGCGGCGCCGCCGTTCACGAAATCGATGCGGTCAGGCACCGAGCTGTCGCTCTGGCTGGCGCGCCGGCGAAACCGACGCAGGCTCAACCGTTCTTGATCGGCAGCTGCCACGCCGCGACGAGCTCGTCGGTCGTCGTGATCGTCGCCAGTAGCGCCAAGGTGTTGTCGATGACCGCGTCGACGTAGTCGGCCGGGACGCCGGCGACGGCATCGCGCGGCACGACCACTCGGTAGGCGGCGTTGACCGCGTCCATGACGAGATTGGTGATGGCGAGGTTCACCGAAACGCCGACGGCGACGATCGTCGACACCCCGAGGTTACGCAGGACCGCGTCGAGGTCGGTACCGCCCATCGGTCCGATACCGTGCCAGCGGTAGAGCACCAGATCGGTTGGCTCCGGGCCGAGTTCGGGAACCAGCGTCGCTCCGGCGCATCCCGGTGTCACGTCGACGGTGTTGCGTCCGACGGTGAAAATCTTTGCGTTGCCGTTGGATCCGCGCCCGTCCGGCCGCCGATGGATGAGGCAGTGGACCACACCGACCCCGGCGGCGCGCGCGGCCGGCAGCAGCCTGGCGATATTGGGTATGGCTTCGCGGCGTGCCTGATCGGCGAGTACCCGCAGGCCGGCCTGCGGCCCGACGATGGCGCCCTGGCATTCCTGCGTGACGATCGCCGTGTGCGCGGGGTCGACGAGCTCGGAAAGACTGGCGATCACGCCGGCGTCTCGTAGAACTGCGTCGCCCATTTGCGCATGGCCATATAGGGTTTCGCGTCCGCCTTCGACAGTGCGGGGTGCTCGATGTACTCCTGGTAGCGCCAGATGTCGAGGTCCTCCCACACTGTCTGCAGGAACCGCTTCTCGACGTGTTCGCGCACCTCGGCCGGCGGCACGTCGGAAGTGTCACCAGGGCGGCGAGGCCACCAGATCGAGTAGAACATGTCCGAGTAGCCGTCCTCGACGGGCGTGCAGGCGAAGATCAGCCGGTGGTTCGACGAGCCCTCGAAGGCGCTGACCGCGAAGCCGAGGCCCGAGAAATGACTGTGGATGTACAGCGCCATCTTCTCCGGGTCGTCGCTGCGGGCGTCCGGCCACCCGGTGAGGAACCGCCACTCCTCGTCGACGACCTCCCAGTTCAGGCATACCGGCGTGACGGTCGCGCCGTGGACGTAATGGAAGTGCGCGCTGTCCGGCCCGTTCTCGGCGACGATCTGCGGGTGCACGGGCTCATGCTCGGCGCGCCGCGAAAACTCCGGGTACGGGCGGTAATACGCCTCGCGGTCGGTGGGGAACTGCGGGAACTTGCCGAACAGGTCGGGCAGTTCCCACTGCGGCTCCTTGCCATCGGGCTGGTACCAGGCGAACACGCAGCCGTACTGTTCGCGCACCGGGAACACCCGCAGCCGCAGCGCTTTGTTGGGGCGGTCCGGCTGGTAGGGGATGTACTGGTTCGAGCCGTCAGGACCCCACCGCCAGCCGTGGAACGGGCACTCCACACAGTCGCCGACCACCTTGCCACCATGTCCGATGTGCGCCCCAAGGTGTCGGCAGTGCGCGGTGAGCAGGTGCAGCTCACCCGATTCGGCACGGTAGGCGACGAGGTCTTCGCCGAAGTACCGCAGTGGCCGTACCTCTCCTGCGGCGAACTCCTGCGCCCAGCCGATCATGAACCAGCCGGTGACCTTCCAGGTGAACGGAACCTTCATGGTGCCCCTGTCTCTGTTTGTGACTGCCTTGTTCGCGGCTGCGCAATGACGGTTTCGCCGAACTCTTTGATGTAGTCGACTGCCGCGCCGATGCTCGATCCGTCGACGTGGACCACGGCCCAGGTGGCGCCGTAGCCGGCGAGTTCGTCGAGCATGTCGCGCATGCGCCGCACAGCGGCCTCGTCGTCGAGATCCACCTCGGGACACAAGATCTGGATGTCCAGGGTGTTCGGGTCGCGCCCGGCAGCATCGAGGCGGCCACGCAACGTGTCCACCGCGGCCCCGAACTGGCGCGCGTCGGAAATGGCGACGGTGCGCATGCTCGCCGCGTATTCCGGTGGCGAGATCACGGGCATCCAGCCGGTCCCGTATGCGACGACGCGGCGCATCGCTGCACGACCGTTGCCGCCGATCCACAACGGAGGATGTGGCCGTTGCGAGGGGCGCTGCAGCCAGAGGTCACCGACGGCGGCGAAATCCGAGCCGGACACCGGGATCTCGGGGTCCATCCAGATCGACCACAGCGCGGCGAGGGCCTCGTCGAGAAGTTCGGCGCGGCGGTCGAAATCCACACCGACGGCGGCGAATTCGGATCGAAGATAGCCGGCCCCGACACCGGCGATGAGCCGGCCGCCTGAGACGAGGTCCAGCGACGACAGCGCCTTGGCCGACAGATACGGGTTGCGAAACGGCAGCACATACAAGTTGGTCAACAGCCGGATCGTTGTTGTCACACCCGCCATGAACCCGAGTGCTGCGATCGGGTCGAGGGTGTCGTGCCCACCGTGCAGGCGCCATTTGGCCGACGGCGCGGGGTGCTCGCTGAGGGCCACGGCGGAGAACCACGAGGCCTCGGCCTGCTGGCACACCTGCCGGATGGCCTCGGGGTGCAGGAAACCGTCTGTGGCCGTGGGGGATTCGGCCGGATATTCGAGGGTGAACTTCACTGACGCCAGCTCCTGAAAGGTCTGTTACGGCATGATGGTGGTACGTGACACCGGCTCGGGTGCGGCCTGGCGAGCACGCACGCTGCGCTCGAGTGCGTGCAACAGCGCGTCGCGCGTTTCGACCGGTGAGATGAGTTCGTCGAAGCCGAGGTGACCCGCCGATCGGAACGATGCTTCGAGTTCCATCCGGCGCAACTTCGCCTCGGCGTCTTCGTCGGCGTGCGATGCCCGGCTCAGGGCAGCCGCGCTCATCGCACCCATGGTCGCGCCGGGGTAGGCGAATGTCGCCCCTTGATTGTCGAAACCCAACAGCGACATCACCATCGAGCCGAAACCGTAGGCCTTGCGCAACGTCACATGAAGTTTCAAGGTGGTCGCCGAGGTCTGTGCCGCGAACATCCGGGCGCCGCTGCGCAGTACGCCGCTGCGCTCCGACCGGCTGCCGGGCAGCATCCCGGGGTTGTCGGCCAAGAAGATGATCGGCAGGTGGAACGAGTCGGCCACGGTGATGAAATGCGCTGCCTTGTCGGCGGCGTCGGCATCGATGCTCCCGGCCAGGACGTTCGGCTGGTTGGCGACGACCGCTACGGGATGACCGCCGAGGTGGGCCAGTGCGCAGATGATGGCCGACCCGAACTTCGGCTGCACCTCGAACCAGTCCGGGGCGTCGAACACGACGTCGAGCACACTGCGCATGTTGTAGGCGCGGCGGTTGTCGCGCGGCACCACGTCGAGCAGTTCGGGCGTCGGCCGGGGTGCGCACACGTCGTTCGCCGGCAGTGCGGTCGGATACGACCACGCGCTGGAGGGGAAGTACGACAGGTAGCGACGGATGTCGTCGAGGGCGGACTCGTCATCGGCGGCGCCGTTGTGGATCACGCCACTGGCCAGTGCGACGCCGGGGCCGCCGAGCTCCTCTTTCGAAATCTCCTCGCCCGTGGACTCTTTCACCACGGGCGGACCGGCGGTGAAGATGGCGCCCTGCTGACTCATGATGGTCCAGTCGCACACCGGGGCGACGAGCGCGCCGTGTCCTGCGGACGGGCCGAGGACCGCCGAGATCGTGGGCACCCGGCCCGAGCAGCGGGCCTGCGCGATCAGGTCGGTGGGGGTGCGGCCGTAGTGCTCGCCACTGGGCCGGAATCCGGCGCCCTCCAACAGCATCACCAGCGGAATGCGGTCGTGCAGAGCAAGTTCGGCGAGGCGGTACCGCTTCGCGTTGCCGCCCGGCCCGATACTGCCCGCCAGCGTGGTGAAGTCTTCGGCGCCGACCATGACCGGTGCGCCGTGGATGAGACCCGAGCCGGTGACGATTCCGTCGGCGGCGATGCCGCCGCCCACCAGCGTGCCGAATTCACGAAATGTGCCGGGGTCCAACAGGTGGTTCAGTCGTCCCCGTGCGTCGAGCTTGCCCTTGCCATGGTGCTTGGCCAACCGCTCTGGCCCACCCATCGCTCGGGTCCGTTCCCGCAGGCCCTCGAGGTCCTCGAGAGTCTGCTTCCAGTCGGGCCGATCCGTCATCGCAGTTCCTCACTGATGGCTTGTCACGTTGACCATACTGAATTGCTTACTGTAGCGTCTACAACATGGTTGGCGACCGTGTTGGCCTGAGGGTCGACGGGGGCGTGAACTGCGCTCTCGCCGATGTGCCGCAGGCGGCAAGCGCGTTGGAGCGGCGCGGGTACGGCGGCTGCTGGACCGCGGAGGTCAACCACGATCCGTTCCTGCCGCTGGCACTGGCTGCCGAACACACCTCCAGTATCGAACTCGGTACCGGCATCGCAGTCGCATTCGCCCGGACGCCCATGACAGTCGCGAACGTGGGGTGGGATCTGCAGGGCTATTCGCGAGGCCGCTTCATCCTCGGGCTGGGATCGCAGATTCAACCCCACATCGAGAACCGGTTCAGCATGCCGTGGAGCCATCCGGTCCGTCGGATGCGGGAGTTCATCGCTGCGCTGCAGGCGATTTGGACGTGCTGGCGTGATGGCGACCGCCTGCAGTTCGAGGGTGATTTCTACACGCACAAGCTGATGACCCCCATGTTCGTCCCCGAGTCGCACGAGTACGGGTTTCCGAAGGTTTTCGTTGCCGCGGTCGGCGATGCGATGACAGAACTGAGCGGCGAGGTGTGTGCCGGTCTGGTCGGTCACGCGTTCACCACCCGGCGCTACCTCCTGGAAGTGACCGAACCGGCGGTGCGGCGCGGACTGGAGCGCGCCGGCCGCGCCCGCAGCGAGTTCGAGATGACTTCTCCCGTCTTCGTCGTCACCGGCACTGATGAGGGCGAGATGGCCGTCGCCGCTGCACGGGCCCGCAAACAGATCGCCTTCTACGCGTCGACGCCGGCGTACCGCCGCGTCCTCGAGCTGCACGGCTGGGGCGACCTGCAGCCCGAGCTTCGTCGATTGTCATTGGGCGGCGAATGGGATGCGATGGCGCAGCTCATCGACGACACGATGCTGGCCGAATTCGCCGTCGTCGCCCCGGTTGACGAGTTGGCCCCGGCGATCCGGGAGCGCTGCGCCGGTGTCATCGATCGGGTCACCGTCGGGCTGCCGCCGCAGTTGCCGGAGGAAACCGTCAAAGCTGTACTCGTCGAATTGCAAATGTAAGGAGCCGCCCATGAGTGCCCCGACCACCGCCGACGCTGCCGGTGTGTTCGCCGATCCGTCCGCCTACGCCGACGAGCCGAAACTCCATGCGGCACTGTCATTTCTGCGTGCCAACGCACCCGTGTCCAAGGTCGACGCGCCCGGCTACAAGCCGTTCTGGGCCATCGCCAAACACGACGACGTCATGGCGATCGAACGGGCCAACACGCTGTTCACCAACTCGCCGCGGCCGGTGCTGATGACCGCCGAGGCCGACGAGCATCAGGCTGCACTCGGCATCAGCACGCTGATCCACATGGATGATCCGCAGCACCGGCTGGTACGGGCCATCGGCGCTGACTGGTTTCGGCCGAAGGCCATGCGGGACTTACGCGTTCGCGTCGATGAACTGGCCAAGCGCTACGTCGACCGGATGGTGGAGTTGGGCGGCGAATGCGATTTCGTCCAAGAGGTTGCGGTGAACTACCCGCTGTACGTGATCATGTCGCTGCTCGGCCTGCCCGAGTCCGACTTCCCGCGGATGCTGGCGTACACCCAGGAACTGTTCGGCGCGGATGATTCGGAGTTCTCCCGGGGCGTCACTCCCGAGGAGAAAGGTGCCGCGCTGTTCGAGATGTTCAGCTATTTCACTGCGTTGACCGCTGCGCGCCGGGACAACCCGACCGACGACCTGGCGTCGGCCATCGCCAATGCGCGCCTCGACGGAGAACCGTTGGGGGACATCGACACTGTCTCGTACTACGTGATCATCGCGACCGCCGGCCATGACACCACCAGCGCAGTGGTCTCCGGCGGGCTGCATGCGCTGATCGAGAATCCGGATCAGCTTGCGCGGCTTCGGGACAACCCCGAGCTGATGCCTCTTGCCACAGAGGAGATGATCCGCTGGGTGACGCCGGTGAAGGAGTTCATGCGCACCGCGCGTGAGGACACCACCGTGCGGGGCGTGCCGATCGCCGCGGGGGAGTCGGTGCTGCTGTCGTATGTGTCGGCCAACCGTGACGAAGAGACGTTCAAAGATCCGTTCCGCTTCGATGTGGGTCGAGACCCCAACAAGCACGTGGCGTTCGGCTACGGCGTCCACTTCTGTCTGGGTGCGGCGCTCGCGCGCATGGAGGTCACCAGTTTCTTCTCGGAGTTGATCCCCAGGCTGCGATCGATCGAACTGGCGGGCGTCCCGCAGCACACCGCGACCATCTTTGTCGGCGGTCTCAAACATCTGCCGATCCGCTACTCGCTGGCTTGATGGAAGTGTCGTTCTCCTATCTGATAATCTAGTTCTCATGGTCAAGACAGGTAGCCGTCTGCGGAGTCAGGTCTGTGACACGCAGGTGATCGTCGTGCGGACTGGTGACAGCCTGGACGACCTGCGGTGCGGAGGCGCGCCGATGGTGGCGCTCGATGCCGAGGTCGACGGCACTGAGGTGCTGGACCCGGAGCTGTCCGGCGGCACCGTGATGGGTAAGCGGTACGTCGACGACGCCGCGGCCGAGGTGCTGGTCACCAAGGCGGGCGCGGGCACGCTGAGCGTGGGGTCGACCCCGCTGGTGCTCAAGGAAGCCAAACCCCTCCCCGCGAGCGATTAGGAGTGACGATGCAGAAGGCTCTTGCCCCCGAAATCTCCACGTGGCCGGACGCGGAACCGCAGCTGATCGGTAGCCAGTGCGGTGCCTGTTCGGCGACGACGTTCCCGCGCCAGGACCGCTGCCCGAAATGCAGCAAGGCCGAGATGTCCGACGTGCTGCTGCCGCGTCGCGGCACCGTGATCGCCTGGACCACACAGGGATTCCCGCCCGGTGCGCCGTACGCAGGTCCCACGGGTAGGGATTTCGTGCCGTTCGGTGTCGGGCTGGTGCAGCTCGGTGACGTCATTCGGGTCGAAGGCCGGCTCACCGAAAACGATCCCGCCAAGCTGGAATTCGGCATGGAGGTCGAGCTCACCATGGCGCCCTTCGCCACTGACGCGGACGGCAATGAGCTCGTGACCTTCTGGTTCAAGCCGGTGGCGGTATGAGCAACGACGTAACGATCATCGGTGTCGGTATCCACCCCTTCGGGCGGTTCGACAAGACCGCCATGGAGATGGGTGCCGAAGCGATCCAGAGTGCGCTGACCGATGCGAAGCTGGAGTGGAAGGACATCCAGTTCGGCTTCGGCGGCAGCTACGAAGTGTCCAACCCCGACGCGGTCACGCGCCTGGTGGGGCTGACGGGCATCACGTTCACCAATGTGTTCAACGCCTGCGCCACCGCGGCCAGCGCCATCCAGCAGACCGCCGACACCATCCGATTGGGCAAGTACGACATCGGCATTGCCATCGGCCTGGACAAGCACCCGCGCGGCGCCTTCACCGACGACCCGGCCAAGCTTGCGCTGCCCCAGTGGTACGCCAACAACGGCCAGTTCGTCACCACCAAGTTCTTCGGGATGAAGGCCAACCACTACATCAACAAGCACGGCATCTCCGAGGAGACGCTGGCACGGGTGGCCAACAAGAACTTCCGCAACGGCGTCCTCAACCCGAATGCGTTCCGGCGCAAAGAGATTTCGGTCGACGAAATCATGGCTTCGCCAGTGCTCAACTACCCGTTGCGCCAGTACATGTTCTGCGCTCCCGACGAGGGTGCCGCCGCGGTCATCATGTGCCGCGCCGACATCGCCCACCGCTACACCGACAAGCCGGTGTACGTGCGGGCCAGTGAGATTCGCACCCGGACCTACGGCGCCTACGAGGTGCACGCCACGTCGGCACCGTTGGACGAGGACCCGTCGCCGACGGTATTCGCGGCCAAGGCCGCCTACGAGGCCGCCGGTATCGGCCCCGAGGACGTGGATATCGCACAGCTGCAGGACACCGACGCCGGCGCCGAGCTCATCCACATGGCCGAGACCGGGCTGTGTGCCGACGGCGAGCAGGAGAAGCTGCTGGCCGACGGCGCTACCGAGATTCACGGGTCGCTGCCGATCAACACCGACGGCGGATTGATCGCCAACGGCGAGCCGATCGGCGCTTCGGGCCTGCGCCAGATGCACGAGTTGGTGCGGCAGCTGCGCGGTGAGGCGGGGGAGCGGCAAGTGCCGGGCAACCCGCGCGTCGGGCTGGCCCAGGTGTACGGCGCGCCGGGTACCGCCTCGGCGACCATTCTGAGTCTCTAGGGGAGGCGCGACATGAGTGAGTACAAGTACGTCACGTACGAAACCCTCGACGAGGGCACCATCGCCCGAATCATGTTGAACCGCCCGGACACTCGCAATGCGCAGAGTCGCGGCATGCTGACCGAGCTGCACGAGGCGTTCCTGCAGGCCGAGGCCGACGACACCGTGCGGGTCGTCATCCTCGGTGGGCTGGGGCCGATGTTCTCCTCTGGCCACGATCTCGGCTCGTCGCAGTCCCGCGCGGAACGCGCGCCGGGACCGGACCAGCACCCGAGCTTCCGGATCAACGGCGCCACCCGTTCGGGCGCGGAGATGCTGATGCTGCAGGAGTGGCACTACTACTTCGAGAACACCCGCCGGTGGCGCAACCTGCGCAAGATCACCGTCGCCCAGGTGCACGGTGACGTGTACGCAGCCTCGCTGATGCTGATGTGGGCGTGCGATCTGATCGTCGCGGCCGACGACACCACCTTCGCGGATGTGGTGGGCACTCGACTGGGCATGTGCGGCGTCGAATACTTCGCGCACCCATGGGAATTCGGCCCGCGCAAGACGAAAGAGTTGATGCTGACCGGCGACAGTCTCTCGGTGGACGAGGCCCACCGCATGGGCATGGTGAGCAAGGTGTTCCCCGCTGACGAACTTGCCGACCGTACGCTGGAATTCGCGCGCCGCATTGCCGCAGTGCCGACGATGGCGGCCCTGCTGATCAAAGAATCGGTGAACCAGACGCAGGACAACATGGGGTTCTACAACTCCTTGAATGCCTGCTTCACCCTGCACGAGCTCAACCACAGTCACTGGGCGCAGGTGCACGAGAACGGATTCCCGGTCGGGATGGAGGAGGACGGACTGCCGAACTGGCGCACCGCGCCTCCTGTGGTGCCGGCGGTCAAGGACCAGGTGCGCGGCGGGGAGTGATCAGGATCGACGTTCCAACGCGGCGAAGTTGACTGTCGCCGTCGCGGCGAGATCGCCGTTGCCGCGGAGGATTTCGACCTGAACGACGGCCGAGCGGCGGCCATGGTGGACGATCCGTGCCACTGCGCGGGCGGGCCCGATGTCGATGCGGCGCAGGTACCGGATGTGCAGGTCGGTTGTGGTTATGCCGTTGCCGAACGCCATGGTGCGGGAGACCAAGAGGCCGGCGGCGACGTCGGCCATGGTGGCGATCAGTCCACCCTGTAGCCCACCGTTGGTATTGACGACGGCCTGGGTCACTGGAAGTTCCATGGCCAGTACGCCCTCTGGTGCGTCGACCTCTGCCAGACCCAGGTGGGCGAACAGTTGCTTCAAGGTCGTCAGCGGGGGCGACGCGTCGTCGACGGTACTCACGAGGGCGGCCTCCAGACGCTTGATATTCCCGTTAGGCGCTATCGAGAGTGACATTACCGAAAATGGAGAGCGACGACAGGGTACGCTCGCCTGATGCGGCGATTTTCGTGTGCGGTGGGTGTCATGGCGCTCGTCGGATTGCATTGGCCGGCGGCTGCTTCGGCTGACCCGGTTCGGTGTGATGATCCGTCGTGCGTGCCGGGAATCAACCGCGTCGTCGCGTTGGGCGCAGACTGCGACAACGTCACCTACTTCACGTTCGCCACCACTGACTGGGTCAGGGTGGTGTACTGCGATTCGGCACGTGGGTTGCCGCCGCGCTACTTCCGCGCGCTGCCGGTGGCCGGTATCCGTGACTTCGATACGCCTTGCGACCAACCGTTCAACCAGATGGCTCAGGCCCCTGACGGCCTATTGCTGTTCTGTGGGCCCAAGTTGGATCGCAACGGCACCGGTGTGACGCGCTGGATCCGTGGCGACCACTACGACAACCCCAACTCGAACTTCTAGCCCAGGAACAGATCCGGGATCGGGCTTTCACCACCGCCGTAGGGGGCCAGGTCGTGGCCGGCCGCGGTCAGCACGTCGGCGTCGATGAAGCAGCCTGCGGTGCAGTCGGTGGCCTGACGGGTGAGGATGTGGACTGCCGCGTCGCCCATGATCGCCGGACTGCGCGATGAGTCCAGCAGTGCGGCGCCGTCGGCCATGTTGGCCACCGCGGACGTGGCGATATAGGTCTGTGGCCACAGGCAGTTGAACGCAATGCCGGCATCGGCGTACTCGGCCGCCCAGCCCAGCGACAGCAGCGTCATCCCGTACTTCGACAGCGTGTAAGAGGGATGTGCGCCCAGCCAACGCGGGCTCAGGTTGAGCGGCGGCGCAATGGTCAGGACATGGGCGTTGTCCGACTTCCGTAGATGCGGCAGCGCGGCCTTCGTCAGCAGGAAGGCGCCCCGGAGATTGACCTGCTGCATGAGGTCGAACTTCTTGGCGGACAGCGTCTCCGTCGGCTCCGTGCCGATGGCACTCGCGTTGTTGACGCAGATGTCGACGCCGCCGAAGCGGTCGACCGCGACATCGATGGCCCGGTTGACGTCGTCCTCGGAGCGGATGTCGCCGACCACGGCGGCAGCTTTGCCGCCGGCGGCCTCGATGTCTTCGGCGGCCGTGTAGACCGTGCCGGGTAGTCGGGGGTGAGGCTCGGCGGTCTTCGCGAGGAGCACGACGTTGGCTCCCTGCCCGGCGGCGGCGATGGCGATCGCGAGTCCGATACCCCTACTTGCCCCGGATATCACCATTGTCTTGTCGGCGAGCGTGCGGTCCGTCATCGTCCTCCTCTGAGCTGTTAACGGGAATGGTATTGGCATTCTCTTTTTTTGCAAGTACGTTATCCATTGATGGATAACGATGGCCAGACTCCGTCCGGAATACCGCTGAAACCGGTCTACGGACCCGCGGATCGACAGGTCGATCCGCCACAGCCGGGTGAATTCCCCTTCACCCGGGGTAATTTCGCGTCCGGGTACCGCGGAAAGCTGTGGACCTTCCGCCAGTACTCGGGTTTCGGCACCGCCGAGGAGTCCAATCAGAGGTACCGGTACCTGCTGGATCAGGGTGGGACGGGGCTCTCGGTCGCCCTCGATCTACCGACCCAATGTGGCTATGACTCCGATGACGAGGAGTATGGCGAAGAGGTCGGCCGCGTCGGCGTCGCCGTCGACACCCTGGCCGATGCCGAAGTTCTGTTCGACGGCATCCCGCTGGACAAGATCAGCACCAGCTTCACGATCAACGGCACCGCCGCGATCCTGCTGGCCTTCTATGTCGCGGCCGCCGAAAAGAAGGGCGTGCCGCGCGAAAAACTCACCGGCACAATCCAGAATGACATCCTCAAGGAGTACGCGTCGCGCGGCACCTGGATCTGGCCGCCCGAGCCGTCGCTGCGCCTCATCGCCGACACCATCGAGTTCTGCGCCGCCGAGGTGCCGAGATTCAACGCGATCTCGGTGGCGGGTGCACACTTCCGTGATGCGGGCGCCAATGCCGTGCAGGAGATGGCGTTCACGCTGGCCGACGGGGTCACGTACTGCGACACCGTCGTCGAGCGGGGGCGCATGACCATCGACAAGTTCGCGCCGCAGATTTCGTTCTTCTTCTACACGCACGGCGACTTCTTCGAGGAGATCGCCAAATACCGTGCGGGACGGCGTCGTTGGGCCTCGATCGTGCGCGAGCGGTACGGCGCGACGACGGACAAGGCGTCGATGTTCCGGTTCGGCTGTGTCTCGGGCGGTGCATCCCTGTATGCGCCGCAGGCACAGAACAACCTGGTCCGGGTCGCCTACGAGGCGCTGGCGTCGGTGCTTGGCGGCGTGCAGTCCATGTTCACGGCAGCGTGGGATGAGCCGTTCGCACTGCCCAGCGAGGAGTCCGCGACGCTCGCGCTGCGGACGCAACAGATCCTGGCTTACGAGACTGGCGTCGCGAAGGTGGCCGACCCGTTGGGCGGCTCGTATTTCGTCGAAGCACTCACCGATAGCACCGAGGCGAAGATCATCGAGATCATGCGCGATCTCGAGTCCCACGGCGGCATGGTGCGCTGCATCGAGGACGGCTACCTACAGGGCCTGATCGCCGACGAGGCATTCAAGATCCACCGGGAGACCGAATCGGGGGAGCGGCCCGTGGTTGGGGTGAACAAGTTCGTCGTCGAAGAACCTGCGCCGGATCTGGCGACGTATGAACTCGACGCCGAGGGCCGCGACACGCAACTCAAGCGGCTGGCCAAGGTGAAGGCCGAGCGTGACGACGTCGCGGTGAAGGAAGCCCTTGCGGCGCTGGCTCGTTCGGCTGATGGCGACGACAACTTGATGCACCGCTTGATCGATTGCGCGAACGCGTACTGCACGGTGGGAGAGATGGTGTCGACGTTGAAGTCGGTATGGGGCGAGTTTCAGCAGCCGGTGGTCTTCTGATGGGGGTCCGTGTTCTTGTTGCCAAGCCGGGCTTGGACGGTCATGACCGGGGTGCCAAGATCGTCGCCCGAACGCTGCGCGATGCTGGCTTCGAGGTGATCTACACCGGCATCCGGCAGCGGATCGAGGACATCGTGTCGATTGCGCTGCAGGAGGACGTCGCCCTCGTCGGGCTGTCGATCCTGTCGGGAGCGCACCTGGCACTCACTGCCCGCACCGTCGACGCGCTGCGTGCCGCCGACGCCGGTGACATCGCCGTCGTCGTGGGCGGCACGATCCCGCTGGGGGATGTGCCGAAACTGCTCGAAGTCGGTGCGGCAGCGGTGTTTCCCACAGGAACGGGGCTGGACACCCTGGTGGCGGAAGTGCGCAAGCTGACGGCGGAAAGCGCGGTGGGCTGAGATGCGCCTCGGTGTGATGATCGGGGCCGAGCGCGGCGACATGGCGCGCAAGGTCGCCAAGCTGGTCGCCGATATCCAGTGGGCCGAGAGCGCGGGGCTGGACAGCGCGTGGATGCCCCAGGTCCCCAATGACTTTGACTGCCTGACCATCGTGGCGCTGATGGCGGCGAACACCTCGCGCATCGAGCTCGGCACGGCGGTGGTGCCACTGCAGGCGCAGCATCCGGTCGCCCTGGCCCGCCAGGCACTGTCGGTGCACGCCATGTCGGGAGGCCGCCTCGCCTTGGGTGTCGGGCCGTCGCATCACTGGATCGTCCGCGACATGCTGGGCCTGCCCTACGACAAGCCCGCCGGTTATACGCGCGACTACCTGCAGGTGCTGAATACCGCCATTGCGGGGCCGGGACCTGTTGACGTGGAGAACGATTCGTTCACCGTGCACAACCCGACGGTGCTCGCAGCCGACACCCCGATGCCAGTGCTGGTATCGGCGTTGGGCCCGGTGATGCTGCAGATCGCCGGCGAGCAGGCCGACGGCACGTCGCTGTGGATGGCCGACGAGAAGGCGATCGGCGAGCACATCGCCCCCAAGATCAACAAGGCCGCCGCCGAGGCCGGTAAGCCCGCGCCGCGCATCGTGGCCGGGATACCCGTCACTCTGTGCGCCAACTCCGAGATCGAGGCCGCGAAGGACCGGGCCAACCGGATTCTGGCCGAGGCCGAGACGTCGCCGAACTACCAGAAGCTGCTGGATCGCGGAGAGGCCCGCAGCGTCGGTGACTTGTGTGCGGCCGGCGACGAGGAGTCGATTCTCAAGCGGTTCAAGCAGTTCGCCGATGCCGGTGTCACCGATCTGTCGGTGCGGCTGTTGCCCATCGGAGAGAACCGCGATGAGCTGATCGCCTCGAAGAGCCGCACGCGCGACGTGATCGCGGAGCTGGCAAAGCAGGTACGGTGACGGTCGTGACCGGACCGCTTGCGGGTATCCGCATCCTCGAGGTCGGCGTCATGCTCGCCGGCCCGTACGCCACGATGCTCCTGGCGGATCTGGGTGCCGAAGTGATCAAGATCGAGCCGCCGGGCGGGGAGCTCTCGCGGCAGGTCAGCGACAGCTACTTCGCCAGCCTCAACCGCAACAAGACGAGCATCTGTCTGGACCTGACGTCGAACACCGGCAAGGCCCGGCTTCATGAGCTGGTCGCGGAATCCCATGCGCTACTGGTGAATATGAAGCCGTCGGTGATCCGCCGCCTGGGGCTGACGTACGAGACGCTGAAAGAGTTCAACGAGCGCATCGTCTGTGTGGCGATGACGGGCTTCGGGCTTGATGGTGGTGACGACCCCGCGTTCGACTACGTCATCCAGGCGGCGACCGGGGTGGCGGCCATGACCGGCGACCCGGATGGTCCGCCGACGCTGCCGGGCTACTCGTCGGTGGACAACTCCACGGGTCTGGCCGCGGCGCTCGGTCTGCTCGCGCAGATCGTGTCCGGCCGCGGCGGGCAGGTCGAGGTATGCCTGCGCGACGTGATGCTGTCGCAACTGAACTACCGTGCGGCCGCGTATCTCAACGACGGTACCCATCCGCGCCGCCATCCGAACGGTGCCCATTCGTATTACGTTCCGGCGCAACTCTTCGAGACTGCCGATGGGTACCTGGCGTTGTTCATCACTCACGACGGGTTCTGGAAATCGTTTGTGGGGGAGGCGGGTATCGGCAGCGTCGATCAGATTCCGTTCGCCACCATGGCCGAACGGGCCGCCCGCCGGGACGAGGTGCTGGCGGTGGTCGAGAAAGTGCTGTCCACCGACACCGCCGCCGGCTGGGAGAAGCGACTGCGGGCACTTGGGATTCCAACAGCCGCGGTCCGTTCGTTGCCGGAGGCGCTGGAGGCGACGCCGGAAATGATCGTCACCGCAGGTGATTTCCGGTTGGTCGGCAGCCCGATCAAGGTGGCCGGATACCAGCCGCAGTACCAGCCGCCACCAGAACTTCAGTCGTCGTAACGCACGATCACCGACGCGGTGTCCGGAACCGCCTGGCAGGTCAGCACATAACCTTCCGCGACTTCGTCGTCGTCGAGAGCTTCGTTGTTGCGCATGGTCGCGGTGCCTTCGGTCAGCCTGGCGATGCAGGTGCCGCAGTTGCCCGCCTCGCACGAGAACGGGGGAGCCAGCCCGGCCCGTCGCGCACTGTCCAGCAGTGTTTCGTCGCCGACGCGGGAGACCGACACCTTCTGCCGGTCCAGGTGGATGGTGATCGTGCCCGTGCCCGCGTCCATGTCGGTCTGCGCCGTTGTGGTGGCTGGCCCCATCGTTGTCCTATCGTCGCGTATTGTCGTTCTAACTATAGGAGAATATGATTCTCGGTATCAACCGGGAATCTTCTCACTCTCGGGAAAGGGGCGGGCGCGACGTGGCTGACGGTGCGGTGCTCGCCTTCGACCAGCGGGAGTACAGCCGGTCGGAGCTGGATGCTCTCGCCGGTGGGATGGCCGCGGCCTTGGCTGCCCAGGGGGTTGGTACCGGCGACCGCGTCGCACTGATGTCGTCCACCCGCCCGGAGTTCGTCATTGCGTTGCATGCGATCTGGCGCCTGGGCGCTGCCGCGGTACTCCTCAGCCCGTCGTGGCGCCAGGCCGAGGTACAGCACGCGCTGACACTGACAGAGCCGTCGTATGCGGTCGGTGACAATCCTGTGCTGGCGGAACTGATGCCGATGCTGCATCTCGACGAGCCCGTCATTGCCGGGGACGCTTCCGCCGACGCACCCTCGCCGGATTCCGATGCCGTCCTGGCCTTCAGCTCCGGCACCACCGGGATGTCCAAGGCGGTCCGCCACACGCACCGCGGGCTGGCGGCGGCGGTGCGGCAGTGGGGCGCCGCGCTCGGGCTGTCGGCCGCAGACCGCCTTCAGGTGATGACCCCGCTGTCGCACATCCTGGGTCTGCTGAACATCATGACGGTCCTGGATGCCGGTGCGTGGCTCCGGCTGCACCCGCGGTTCGACGTCGACACCATGCTGCGCCACATCGAATCCGATCGGATCACCATCGAAATGACGGTGGCACCAATCGCATTGGCGCTGGCGGCGCATCCGAGGCTGGAAACGTACGACCTCTCGTCGCTGCGGTACATCATGTGGTGCGCGACGCCGGTGACCGCGACGGTGGCCGAGGAGGTCACACGCCGAACCGGTGTGGGCTGGGTAACCGCATATGGGGCAACCGAATTGATCGTCATCGCGTGCGACGACCTCAACGGTGGACAGCTGGACACCGTCGGCAGGCCGGTGTCCGGCGTCGACGTGCGCATCGCGGACTCGGGCGAGATTCAGGTGCGCTCGGAGGCGGTGATGGCCGGCTATCTGCCTGCGGAGGAAACGTCGACCGTCATCGTCGATGGCTGGTTCCACACCGGAGACATCGGACAGCTGGATGAGTCCGGGCGGCTGCGGATCACCGACCGCTGCAAAGAGATGATCAAGGTGCGCGGCTTCCAGGTGGCCCCGGCGGAGATCGAGGCCGTCCTGCACTCGCACCCGGCTGTGGCCGACTGCGCGGTGTTCGGGCTGCCCGACCCACGCGACGGCGAGACGGTGGTGGCGGCGGTGTCCACGAATGCCGCGGTCTCCGACGGCGAATTGATCGACTTGGTCGCCGAAAGGCTGGCCTCATACAAGCGGCCGAGCCGCGTTGTGTTCGTACCCGAAATCCCGCGGCTGCCTTCAGGGAAGGTGTTGCGCCGAGTGCTCAAGGAGCGCCTGTGGACGTCCGTCTGACCGCCGAACAACGGCAACTCGCCGAATCTGCAGCCGAATTGGCTGCCGACTTCGGCCTGCACTCCGTCGCCGATCTCGACGACGCGAATCGCGTTGCGCAACTGGAGAAGGCCGTCGACAGCACGGGCTTCCGCACCCTGCGATCCGACGGGGCCTCCGGAGTCGAGGTGGCCATCGTCGCCGAAGAGTTCGCCCGCGGACTCGTGGACGTGCCGTTCGTGGGTCCGGTACTGGCCGATGATCTCCGGCGGGTACTCGGTCGCGAGCCCACAGATACCGGCGCACAGCCGGATTCGGTCGACCTCTTGGGCGGAGTGGCCGGCGTGGTCGAGTCGCCGTCCGAGCTGAGCGAGCTGTCCGCCGAGGATGCCGGACGGTGGCATGCCCTGGCGCTCACCGTCACGTGCGCCGATCTGGTCGGCGCTGCGCGCGGGACGCATGCGCTTGCCGTCGATTACGCCAAGGTGCGAGAGCAGTACGGCGCTGCGATCGGCTCCTACCAGGCCGTCGCGCATCTGCTGGCCGAGAGTCTCGCGCTCATCGAAGGATCGACCAGCGTCCTGCGGCACGCTGCCTGGGCTGTCGACGCCCTGCCCGCAGTTGAAGCGGTCGAGGCGGCGCGTATCGCCAAGATCTACTGTGCGCGTGCGGGATTGACGGTCTGCGAGACGTCGATCCAGGTGCACGGCGGTATCGGCAACACCTGGGAATGTCTAGCACACTTGTACCTGCGCCGTGTTCTGACGGCCACTGAACTGTGGCCCGCCAAGTTGGAGGAGCTGACCATTGGACTTTCGTGATTCACCGGAGGAAGCCGCATTCCGCGACCGGCTTCGCGCGTGGCTGACCGAGCAGAAGGGCAAGTTCCCGACTTCGGGCGACGAATACTGGGCAGCACAAGGTGACTGGCACCGGGCGCTCTACGGCGCCGGCTTCTTCGGCACGTCGTGGCCGAAGGAATTCGGGGGCCAGGAGCTGCCGCCGGTCTACGACGTGATCGTCGACGAGGAGATCGCGAAGGCCGGCGCGCCGGCACGGCCGAGCCTCGGCTACCTCGTGGTGGGGCTGGGTCATCACGGCAGCAAGGAACTGCAGCAACGGTTTCTGCCCGGGATGATCAACGGCACCGAGCGCTGGTGCCAGGGGTTCTCCGAGCCCGGTGCGGGCTCTGACCTCGCATCGTTGACGACGACGGCCACCCGCGACGGCGACGAGTACGTCATCCACGGCCACAAGGTCTGGACGAGCTATTCCGACGTCGCCGACTGGTGCCTGGTGCTGGCGCGCACGGATAAGGCTGAAGCCAAACACTTGCCCAAACATAAAGGCATCTCCGCGTTCATCGTGTCGATGCACCAGCCCGGCATCGAGCAGCGGCCGTTGAAGATGATCAGCGGTGTCACCAAGGAATTCGGCCAGGTGCTGTTCGACGGCGCACGGGTGCCGGCGGAGAACATGGTCGGCGCACCGGGGGAGGGCTGGAAGCTGGCGATGACCGTGGTCAGCCACGAACGTGAACCGTCAACCCTGGGGTTCTCGGCACGGTACGGAAAGCTGGTGCGGCAGTTGGCCTCTCGAGTCGAAGGTACCCCGCCGGAAGCGCTGTCCTGGGCATGGGTGCAGACCGAGATGCTGCGGCTGCACGTGCGCAGGCGGTTGTCCGAGCAGCTCGACGGGATTACCCACGGTCCGCAGGGCTCCCTCGACAAGTTGCTCATGACGTGGACCGAGCAGGCCGTCGGTCACGCGGCGCTCGCGACAGTGGGCACCGGGGACCCCGAGTTGTTCGGCGCCTACATGTACAGCCGCGCGCAGAGCGTGATGGGCGGCACCTCACAGATTCAGAAGAACATCATCGCGCAACGCATTCTGGGATTAGGAGTCTGACTTGTACGGCATGCCAACCGAAATCGACGTCCGTGCTGACGGCCCGCTGCGGATCATCATGCTGAACCGCCCGGACGAGCTCAACGCCGTCAACGACGCGCTGCATGTTGGACTGGCGAGCATCTGGGAGGCCCTCAACGAGGACGCCGACGCGCGCGCCGCGGTGATCACCGGGGCGGGCCGCGCCTTCTCGGCGGGTGGCGACTTCAACTATCTCAACGAGCTGCGCAACGATGAGGCCTTACGGCAGAAGACCATCAAGCACGGCCGCGATCTGGTCATCGGGATGGTGCGTTGCCGCATCCCGGTCGTCGCCGCGGTGAACGGGCCGGCCGTCGGGCTCGGGTGCAGCCTGGCCGCGCTGTCCGACATCGTCTACATGGCCGAGAACGCGTTCTTCGCCGACCCGCACGTGCAGATCGGTCTGGTCGCGGCCGACGGTGGCCCGCTCGTGTGGGGTTCGCAGATAAGCCTGTTGCAGGCCAAGGAGTTTGCGTTGACGGGCGTGCGGATCAAGGCGGCTCGAGCCCTTGAGCTCGGCTTGGCGAACCACGTCGTCGCCGACCCGGTGGCCGAGGCCATCGCGTGCGCCAAGCAGCTCGCCGAGTTGCCCAAGCAAGCAGTCGAGGCCACCAAGCGCCTGATGAACATTCAGTTGGAGCGGTCGGTCATGGCGTCACTCGACTACGCGAACCTCGCGGAGTACGTGTCCTTCGGCACCGCCGATTTCAACAAGATCGTGGACGGGCTGATCGCCAAGGGATAGTCGCGGTACGAAAGTGGGGTTCACGCCGTCGGCGTGAACCCCACTTTCGATCGAGCGGTCGGTTACCGCGGCGGGAACCGCAGCGCGCCATCCAAACGGATGACTTCGCCGTTGAGGTAATCGTTTTCGATGATGCTCTGGGCCAGTTGCGCGTACTCCGTCGAACGGCCCATGCGCTTCGGGAACGGAATCTGAGGGGCCCAGTACTTCTCGAGCTGATCGGCCGACTGACCGTAGGCGGGGGTGTTGATGGTGCCCGGCGCGATGCTCACGACGCGGATGCCCAGCGGAGACAGGTCGCGCGCCGCGACAAGCGTCATGCCGAGCACACCGCCCTTGGCAGCGGAGTAGGGCAGCTGGCCGATCTGGCCTTCCATGCCGGCGATCGACGCGGTGTTGATGATGACGCCGCGGGCGCCTTCCTCGAGCGGGTCGGTCTTGGCGATGGCGGCAGCCGCCAGCCGCATGACGTTGAATACCGCGGTCAGATAGAACTTGATGGTCGTCTCGAAGCCGTCCAGCCCCAGCGGCGAACCGTCCTTGCCGATCAACCGTCCGCCGGCGGCGGGACCGCCGTGGGTGTCCACCGAAATTCGCAGCGGGCCAAGCGATTCAGCCTCCGCGATGGCGGCCTGCACCGATTCCTCTGAGGTGGCGTCGGTGTGGACGTACCGGATGCCTAGCTCCTCCTGCAGCGCCTTGCCCTTGTCGTCGGCCACGTCGGCGACGATGACCTTCGCGCCCGCGGTGACGAGACGCCGCACTGTTGCTTCGCCGAGCCCGCCGGTGCCTCCGACGACGATGGCCGAGCTTCCACTGATCTCCATACCGCCTACCCTTCGTGCAAAGAATGCTCTCTATTGAGGAGAATAACATTCTCAATCAAGGGGGTGTGTCCGATAGAGTTCGGGCAATGACGATCGATGAGCTCATCGCGGCGGCCCGCGGCGGATCCCTCCGCGCGGCCGGCCGGCTACTGAGTCTGGTCGAGAGTCCGCGCCGGACTGAGGTTCTCGATGCGCTCGGCAGCTCGGTGCCGCCGCGGATCCTGGGAGTCACCGGACCGCCTGGCGCGGGGAAGTCGACGACGGTCGGTGCCCTGGTCGGGGCCTACCGCGTGCGGGGGATGCGGGTGGCGGTCCTGGCTGTCGACCCGTCGTCGCCGTATAGCGGGGGTGCGCTGCTGGGCGACCGCATCCGGATGGCCGCCCACATCAACGATCCAGACGTGTTGATCCGGTCGGTCGCCACCCGAGGTCACCTGGGCGGTCTGGCTGCCGCAGTGCCCGCCGCCATTCGGGTGCTCGCCGCACTGGGCTACGACCTGATCGTGCTCGAAACCGTCGGTGTCGGGCAATCGGAGGTCGAGGTTGCCGCCATCGCGGACCCGACCATCGTGATCCTCAACCCTGGCGCCGGCGACGCTGTTCAGGCCGCGAAGGCTGGTCTGCTCGAAGTCGCGGACATCGTCGTCGTCAACAAGGCCGATCGGGACGGCGCCGACCAGACGGTGCGTGATCTACATGCCGAGACCGCGGTTCCGATCCTCAAACTCGTTGCCGCGCAGGGTCAAGGATTGCCCGAGCTGGTCGACGCGATCGACGCGCATCATCGCGCCGACAGCCCGGCCCGTCGGGCCGCCCGCGCCCGTGCGCAGATCCTGTCGCTGGCGCTCACCCGCCTGCGGGGCCACCCCGACCTGGATCGGCTGGCCGAAGCCGTCGCGAACGGCGGTGACGACCCCTACTCCGCCGCCGAACGGCTGTTCGCCGGGGAGTCCTAGAGGCCGAGCATGCGCCGCGTCATCTCCAGGAGCTGCGTGCGCAGGGTGTCGTCGTCGATGTCCGCGACCAAGGGGTGCATCACCGCCACGCTGATGGCGCTCGACAGCATCGCGGCGTGCAGCCGAGCGGCGACTCCGTCGTCGGTGCCGAGCAGTGCGCCGTACAGCCGCTCGACGAACCGCTGAAACGGCTCGTGTTCGGCTTGCAGCCGGATGATGACGGGATCGAATTGCAGCACGTTGAGCGCGCCGCGGCGGTCGATGGCCAGGTCGATGACCCTGCCCAGCAACGCTTCCCGGGCCTGCGCCTCGTGGCCGGTCGCCTCGGCGGCGTCGAGCGCGTCCTCCAGTTTGCCGAGCTCGCGCTCGGTGATGGCGACGACGATCTCTTCCTTTGTCTTGAACTGTTTGTAGACGGCGGCCTTGGTCACGCCCATGGTGTCGGCGATCATCTGCAGCGACGTGCCACTGACGCCGTGCTCGGCGATCAGGGTCAGCGCGGCGTCCAGCACGCGGGTCTGCGCCGCACTGCGCGTGATGTCGCTGAATGTCCCCACGTGCCAAAGCGTAGCGGAGCATTGACCGCCCGGTTGCCGATCGGCTACCGTCCGAAGTAGCCGATCGGCAACCGAGTCGGTGGATGGAGGGAGTCCCCGGTGGACTTGCGACCCCAATGGATAAGCCTTTGGCTGGTACCGCTTTTCGGCGCGATCATGGCGGTGGCGTTCGTGGCCTTCCCAGGCTTCCTGCCGCCGATGGCACCCAGCATGACGGCCGAGCAGGTCGCCGATTTCTACGCGCAGCACACCATGGCCATCAGGTTCTCGATGGTCACGTTCAACCTGTGCGCCATCATGCTGATCCCGTTCTTCATGACCATCGCGGTTCAGATCAAGCGAATGTCGTTGCCCAGTCACGTCCTGGCCTACAGCTATCTGGGCGCCGCGGCCACAGGCGCGACGCTGTTCGCCATCGCCGACGTCTTCTGGCTGATCGCGGCCTACCGTCCTGGCCGGGACCCTCAACTGATCCTGTTGCTCAACGACATGGCCTGGCTCGTCTTCACCGCGCCGGTGGGTGCCGTCGTGGTGATGAATCTGGCTCTGGCGCTGGCGGTTTACCTCGACAGCCGGCCGACACCGATCTTCCCGCGCTGGATCGCCGGATTCAACGTGCTCACCGCGGCGGCCATGACCCCGGCGGTCGGTGCGGTGATCTTCAAAGACGGACCACTGGCCTGGAACGGCGTGGTGTCGTTCTGGCTGCGGCTGGGCGCGTTCTGTCTGTATCTCGTCGTCATGTTCGTGGTGGTGCGGTCGGCGATCAGGGCCCAGGCGAGGGCGGAGCCATGACGGTAGCCCCGGTACGGACAGCCTCGGCACGGACATCCCCGGCCTGGACGCGCAAGCCCAAGATTGACCAGTGGATCGCGTGGTGGACCATCCCGGTCTTCTACAACATCTTCGGCCTCATCTTCGTTGTGCTGACGCGCGTGATGCCACCGCCGCGGCCCGACATCACACCGACCCAGATCGTGCAGTTCTTCGTCGACCACTCGCTGACCATTCGCGTCGGCTTCGCGCTGCTGATGTTCTTCATCGGTTTCGCCAGCATCGCCAACGGGCTGATCGCGCTACAGATCAAGCGGATGTCGGTCAGTCCCGTCTTCGCGTATACGTACATCGGCGCACTGGTGGTCGGCGGCCTGCCGGGCTGCCTGATTCCGGCGTTCGCGTTCGTGGCGGCGGCGCTGCGGCCCGACCGCGATCCGCAGATCATGGTGATGCTCTACGACTGGTGCCTGCTGTCGTTCGTCGGCTCCCTTGGGTGCTTCTGCACCCAGAACATGGTGCTGGCCCTGGCGATATTCCTCGACCGCAATGATGTCCTGCCGAAATGGCTTGCCTACATGTCGATCTGGATGATCGTCACCGAGCTGCTCGCCAGTCCGGTGTTCGTCTTCCGGTCCGGCCCCCTGGCCTGGAACGGGTCCATCAGCTTCTACCTCGGCACGGTGGTTTTCGTGGTGTGGGAGTTCTGCATGATCCGGCTGCTCTACACGGCCATCAAGAATCAGTCGCCGACCGAACAGATCCAGGACTGAACCGTGACTGCTACTTCGGCTACCTCGGCGCCTTGGAGAAAACGGCACCTACCCGCCAACAAGGACCTGTGGGTCTTCGTCCTGGGCGACTTCGTGATCTTCGGCAGCTACTTCGTCATCTTCATGATCTCCCGCCACCAGGAGCGGGACCTGTTCATCGAGTCGCAGCGGCACCTGAGCCTGAACATCGGCTTGGTCAACACCCTGGTGCTGCTGGCCAGTTCGTGGTTCGTGGCGCGTGCCGTGCAGCTGACCCGCAGTGGCGAGTTCGAGCAGGCCCGAAAGCTGACCGTCGGCGGTGGGCTGTGCGGCGTCGTGTTCATGCTCATCAAGGCCTACGAGTGGTCAGCGAAAATCGCTCAGGGACACACCTTTCCGAGCAACAACTTCTTCATGTACTACTACATGCTCACGGGCGTGCACCTGTTTCACGTCGCCATCGGCCTGGTGTTCCTCGGCGTCTCCTACTTCGAACTGCGCAATCGCCACCGGGTCGCTCCGGTCGAGACCGGTGCGACCTACTGGCACATGGTCGACCTGCTCTGGGTCGTCATCTTCGCGCTGCTCTACGTGATGAGGTGAAATGACTGCTGCCGCACGCACCACCGCCGTATGGGCTCTACTTTCGGTGATCACGGTGCTGTCCTGGTTCCTGGCGCCAGCCCATCACGCTGAGCCGGTCGCCGCGAGTACGCCGATAACCATCGGGGTTCTGGTGCTGGCGGTCATCAAAACCCGCCTGATCATTCAGGAGTTCATGGAAGTGCGGACCGCGCCGCCGTGGCTGAAGCTGGCCACCGACGGCTGGCTCGTGACGCTGTTCGGTGCGATCGTTGTCATCTATGTCTGGTGATCGTATGACCGACCCCGAAGCATGGGCTGACATCGAGGCCATCAAGCAGCTCAAGGCCCGGTACTGCCGGCTCTTGGACACCAAGGACTGGGTGGCGTGGCGGGACCTCTTCGTCGACGACTTCATCAGTGACACCAGTGAGGCGGGCGGCAAGATCATCAGCGGCGCAGATGAATTCGTGGCTTTCCTCGCCAGAACACTGGGTAAGCCGTCGCAACTGACCGTGCATCAGGTCCACGCGCCGGAGATCGAGCTGATATCACCGTCGACCGCGACGGGTATCTGGGCGCTGAACGACGTGGTGCGGCTTGGTCCCGGAGTGAACCTGCAGGGCTACGGTCACTACCACGAGACGTACGAGAAGTCCGGCGGGCAATGGCGGATCAAGACGTCGACGCTGACCCGGCTGCGTGAAGATGTCTTCAATGGTGTTTTCTCGGTGCGGATCTCGCCCCGAATCCGCGATGCCGCCGGCCGCTGGTTCCGGGGTCGCTAGCCGTCGATCAGCGGTTCACCCCATCGGGCGCGGATGGCGCCCCACGGGTCGGTGTATGGGCCGGGGCGGCCGCGAAATGCGTCGTTGCGCCTCATGGCCGCGTGAGCCAGCGGTGCGGCCAAACGCAAGGGATAGCGGACCCAGCCGATTTCGCGCCGGTAGTCGGCGATCATCTGCTTCCACGAAATATGCTGGAAGCCAAGTGCTTCTTGCGCCCTGCTGGTGTCCATCCAGTCTGCGGCCGGATACCAGTCGTCGTCGCTGTCGGGATTGCCGGGCCGTCCGGGCGGCGGCGTATCGCCCAGCCCGGCGGCACGCATCATCGCCGCAGTGACTTCCCCATTGAGGATCTTGTGGGATTCGTCGCCTGCGACCAACAGGGTTTCACCGACGACGTCCGCCGTCGTGGCCGCGGCGAGTGCCCACGCCACATCACGCGCGTCGACGGTGTGCAGTCGGCTGTCGGTGGGAAGCAGACTCGAAAAGTAGGCGTTGTCGGTTCCCGTCCCCATCGCGCCGGGTTCGTGGCTCAGTACGCCGCCGAGTCGCAGTATGGCCCAGTCCAGCGGTGACGAGCGCAGGATCTGTTTGGCTTCGGCCTTCTGGCGGCCGTAAGTTTCGAACGGCCGCAGGGGAGTGTCGCTGCGCAGCAACTCACGACAGCGATGTGGATTGCGCGGGCCGTACACACCCATGCTCGATGCATGCACGAACCGAGGCGGCCGTGGCAGGGCTTCCGCCGCGCGGACCACGGTCTCGGTGGCCTCGACGTTGACGCGGCGGGCGAAGCCGGGATCCCGATAGATGTCGGGCGGGATGACCGCGGCCAGATGGATGATCGCGGCAGGTGCCACCGCCGCGATCATCTGCCGGGTCGCGGCGGCATCGGTGAGATCGGCCCAGCAGACCGTGACGTTGGACGGAAAGCGTCGTGCCGCTTTGCGATTGGCCTTTGAGTCGCGGCTGGTTGCCACCACCGGCACGCCCGACGCCGCGACCCGCTGAACGGTCTGCCCGCCCACCAGGCCGAAGGCACCGGTGACCAGTACGGCGTCGGACGTCATTGTCCGTAACCCTGGTGGCGGCCCGCTACTTCAGGCAGCTACCGGCATCGACCGGCAGTGTGACACCGGTGATGTAGCGCGCGTCGTCGGATGTCAGGAAGAGCGCCGCGTTGGCGATGTCCTCGGCGTAGACCCACGGAATGGGCAGGGTGTGGAACATCTGACAGATGGGAGCCATGTCGTCGGCACTCGGGTTCTCCAGGTCGGGCCGGAACATCTTGAAGGTGCCCTCGTTGTGCAGCATGTCAGTCGCGACATGGGTGGGGTGCACCGAGTTGACGCGGATGTTGTGGAATCCCAATTCGACCGCGAATCCCCGCATGAGGCCGACGACTCCGTGTTTCGCGGCAACATAATTACCGCACATCGGGTATGCCTTCAGTCCTCCGACCGAACTGGTGAGCACGATGGACCCGCCACGTCCGCCGGCGATGACATGTGGCACAGCCGCTTTCACGGTCTTCCAGACGCCGGAGAGGTTGGTGTCTATCATTTCGTCCCAGTCCAACATGCTGGTTTCGTGCAACAGGTTGCCGCCATTGCCGATGCCCGCATTGGCGATGATGGTGTCAAGGCGTCCGAGTTCTTCGACGCCCGCGTCCACCGCGGACTTCAGCGCGTCGAAATCGCGCACATCGGCCTGTGCGGTGAAAACGCGGCGGCCGAGGCCCTTGACCAGTTCGGCGGTCTGGGCGAGATCTTCGGGCGACGATGGCGGGATGGCGGACTCTTCCCCTGGCCTGATCGGCCCGCAGATGTCGACCGCGATGATGTCGGCGCCTTCGGCGGCTTGCAGTACCGCGTGGGCCCGACCCTGGCCGCGGGCGGCTCCGGTGATGAATGCGACCTTGCCTTCGACTCTTCCGGTCATGTGATGCCTCAATTCCTCACTAGCAGTGGATATTTACCGTTTGTCGGGACCCGGCACTAGAGCCGGAGGAGTGCTTCCTGCGCGTAGGAGGCGACCAGTGCGCCCTCGGCAGTCAGGAGGTCGCCGCGGCCGAAGCAGCGACCCTGCGCAGCGAGCGGGCTGTGCTGACGCAGCAGCAGCCAGTCGTCGGTGCGGAACGGGCGATGGAACCAGAGCGTGTGTGACGTCACCGCAGACGTGAAAGCGGTGCCGTTGCCGCGCTGGCTCAGTCCCTCGAGGGGACGGATCGCGGTGCCGATCAACGTCAGGTCGGTGGCGTACGCGGCCAGCGCCGGGGCGAACTCCGTGTCGACGGCGGGGGTACGCATCCAGAGCGAGTACTCGGCCGGGCCCACCGCGGTCGTGTCGAGGCTGTCGGCGGAGCGGGTCTCCCACGGGATCAGATCGATCGTTGCGCCGTGTTCGGGGCCGAGAACTGTTGGGACTTCCTCGACGAACTGCTGATCGCGGCCGTCTTCGGGGGCATGCATCGAGATCGACGCGGTCGCGATCGCGCCCTTGCTCTGCGAGGCGACGATCGACAGTGTCGCGAAGGAGCGGCCTTCGTGGTGGCGCGTCACCTGGTAGGTGATCGGCTCATCGGCACGGCCCTCGCGGGGAAACACCGTATGGATGGATTTGATGGCTTTGTCGGGCGTTGACAGGCAGGCCGCGCGGACGAATTGTCCGAGTAGCTGGCCGCCGAAAATCCGGTGGTACTCCAGCGTCTGGTTGCATCCGGTGAAGAGGCCGGCGTCGTCAGGCGACTGCGGAGCCAGATTCAGACACTCAAGAAGATCGGTCCACAGGTCGGGCACCTACGCAGTGTAAGTCAAATTCTTGAAAGTGAGAACCTTATTCTCACTTTTGCGCTGCGAAACCGTTCGCCAGGAAGTCCCAGACTTCGTCGGTGGTGATGGGGTGGGTGGTTGCGTCGTCAGGGCCGCCGCTGGACTGCGCGATGAACATCACCGTCTGCATGGCCATTGCCGCCATCCGTCGGGGGTTGACGGTCGCGCGCAGTTCGCCTGCGGCGCTGGCACTTTCCATCAATTCGGTGAGCAGTGTCAGCAGCGGCGCGTGGGCGATCTTCACCTCGGCCGGGTGGGTGACCAGCAGTCGGGGAGCGAAGTCGGTGAACAGTGGACGCTTGGCCGCCGGGTCGGGCCGGCACAGTTCGTAGAGCAGTTCGACGGCAACCTTCAGCCGCTGCAGCGGGTCGGTCTCGCTCTCGGTGGCCGCTCGGATCTGGTCAGCCGAACGGCTCAGTGCGTCTTCGAACAGCGCCAGGAGGAGTTCGTGCTTGCCGTCGAACTGCAGGTAGAAGCTCCGCAGCGACTGGCGCGAGCGGTCGACGACCTCCTGGACCGTGAAGTCCGTGCTGCCTTTTTCGATGATGATCGACTGGGCCGCGTCCAGGAATCGTTGGACTCGTTGGGCTGCCCGGAGTTTCGCTGTCTTGATGGAGCGTTCGACAGCGCGCTGCTTCCAGGCCGGATCTTCCGTCGGGCTGGTCACAGCACACCCATGTCATCAGCGGAGAACATGCATGAACTGTACCTGAGAAGGGCCTGGTAACTGTTCGCCAAGGGCCTTCTCGTACTCCGTGTCAGAGATTGTAACTGTCCCATGAAGAGAATGGTATTCTCAACTGCTGGTTGCTGGAAGGGGTTTGCTGAGATGCAGTTGACGTTCGATACGGATGTCGAGGCCTTCCGATCGGAGTTCATCGACTTTCTCGAGACGCACCTGCCGGCGGAGGCGGAGTCCGTCGAACGGCCGCGGTCGACCGCGCACATTCCGGACTGGGCGCGCCGGTGGCAATGCCTGCTCTTCGACAACGGCTGGCTCCTGCCCGGCAATCCACCTGAGTTCGGCGGACGCAACGCCACCCTGCTGCAGCAGTACGTGCACCAGGAGGAGATGTCCAAGCGCCGTATCCACCACAGCTTCAACCCGCAGGGCGTCGGCATCATCGCGGCGTCGCTGCTGACGTTCGGCACGCCGGAACAGAAACAGCGTTGGGCCGTACCGATTCTGCGCGCGGAGATGACGGCCGCGCTGGGTATGAGTGAGCCCGGTGCGGGGTCCGATCTGGCGTCCGTGTCCACGCGCGCGGTCCGCGACGGGGACCACTTAGTGCTCAACGGCCAGAAGGTGTGGACTTCCGGTGCGCACGATGCGGACGTCATCCTGACCTTCGTCCGCACCGATCCCGACGCACCCAAGCACAAGGGCATCAGCGTGCTGCTGGTGCCGACCGACACCCCGGGCGTGGTGCGGCGGCCGTTCGCCTCGGCATGTGACGTCGACGATCTGGACTTCAACGAAGTGTTCTTCACCGACGCACGGGTGCCCGTCGAGAATCTGCTCGGGCCGCTGAACGAGGGCTGGCGGGTCGCCAACGGGTCACTGGGCCACGAGCGCACGATGCTGTGGATGGGGTTCGCCGACCGGTTGCAGGATTTCGTGGAGGACCTCACGCCGACGACGGAACGGGATCGCTCCCGGTTCGCCACCTTGATCATCGACAACCAGTCGCTGCGCCTGCTCGGGTCGGCAGCGCTGGCCCGCGCCGCACGCGGTGAGGAAGATGTGGCGCGGATGTCGGTACTGAAACTCCTTGGCTCCGAAGCGGTACAGACCGCGTCCGAACTTGCAATGGACATCGCCGGCGCCGACGCTCTCATCCATCCGGCGATGACCTCACCGCACGTGCCGCTGAACCTCGACCCGCATGCGGGGAGCTGGTTCGACCGCTACGTCCGCAGTTTCGCCGGCACCATCGCCGGTGGCACCTCGGAAATCCAGCGCAACATCATCGCCCAGCGGGTGCTGGGGTTGCCGCGCGGTTAGCGCGAGCAGTCCCCCAGAGGGAGGTGCCCCCAGCAAAACTGTCGCTTTTCGTTGGAAAAGCGACAGTTTTACGTCTGCTCGCGGCTACAGCTGAGCCAGTCGCGGTGCCGAGCCTCGGGCCCGCAGGCCGCCACCGGCCTTCTTGGCGAGTTCCCTTGAGCTTCCGAGCAATCCGTCGAGCACCAGTGCCCGCTTCACGTGGTGGTGCAGGTCGTGTTCTTCGGTGAAGCCGATGCCGGCGAGCACCTGCTGGCAATTCTTCGCCGCCGTCAGCGCTGCCTTGCCTGCCGCGGCCTTGGCGAGCAACGCGATCAGGTCAGGGCTGTCCGAGATCGGCAGGGACAGAGTCGCTTCGGCGCCTTCGATGACCACGAGAGTTTCGGCGAGCCGGTGCCGGATGGCCTGGAACCCCGCGATGGGCCGGCCGAACTGCACCCGGTCCAGCGCATGCTGACGGGCCAGCGACAGCATCGCCCGGGCCGAACCGACCAACCACCAACCCACGGCGATGCGGGCCTCGGCGACACGGATGGGATAGCCCTCGTCCTCGCGTCGCAGGGGTAGCCCACCCAAGGTCGAGTCGAGGCTCGCGGCGCCGCGGTCCCACACCACCCACGTGTTACCCGTGTAGGGCAACGGCAGTTCGACGGTGTCGCCGATGGTGTTACCGGTGGCATGCAGTACAACGTCCATGAGAATCGAAGCGTGCGAGCCGGTTTCGCCCAGTAGGCGGAAGACCAGCGGCACGGCGACGTCGGCCATGTCGGAGAGCATCTCGGCCCAGCCGAGCTCATTGAGTGCAGCGTCCAGCTCGGGGCCGGAGCATGACAGCATCGTCTTGCGCAGGGTGTTTTCCAGTAGTGCGAGTGATTCGGCGTCGAGGTGCGTGGACATGTCATTCCTTCCCGAGGTCGAGCAGCCGGCGGGCGATGATGTTGCGCTGTACTTCGGCGGTGCCGCCGTAGATGGTGGCGGCCCGCGAGTATAGATATTCGGTGCGCCAGGGGGTTTCGTCGAGTTCGATGGCACCGGGCAGTAGATCGCGAGCGGCGTCGTACAGCCGTTGTTCGGCGCCCGCCAGGAGGACCTTGTCGATCGAGGTGTCGGGACCCAGCTTGTGTCCCTCGGCAAGTCGGAGCTGGGTGGCGCGCGACCGGCAGCGCAACGTGTGCAGGGCCAGAAAGACCTCGCCCAGATCGGAATCCACGGGCTGGCCCTGATTCTTGACCTCGTGGATCAGGGCGTCGAACCGGGAGTACAGGTAGGCGATGCGCTGCCAGAAGCAGGTCGAGCGCTCGTAGGGCAGCAGGTCCATCGCGAGTTGCCAACCGTCGCCTGGTTTTCCGAGCATCCGGCTCGCGTCGACCTCGACATCGTCGAAGTACACCTCACAGAATTCGTCGACGTCGTGCATGGTGCGGAGTGGCCGCACGGTGATGCCGGGGGAGTCCATGTCGATGAAGAACGCGGTGATGGCTTCGTGGTTCGGGGTGTCGGCGTCGCCGGTGCGCGTCAGCAGGATGCACCGGTGGGAGTACTGCGCGAAGCTCGTCCATACCTTCTGGCCGTTGATGACCCACTTGTCGCCGCGCAGTTCGGCCTTGGTGGTCAGCGACGCCAGGTCGCTGCCCGAACCGGGTTCGGAAAACCCTTGGCACCATTGCTCTTCGCCGCTGAGCAGCTTGGGCACCATCTCGGCGGCCAGCTCGGGAGACGCATAGTCGATCATCGTCGGTGCGAGCACCTCGAGCATCGAGTACGGTCCCGGCTCGGCGAGCCGTCGACCGACGACTTCCTCGCCGACGACGGCCCGCAGCATCGCGGGACCACCGAGGCCACCGGCGTGTTCGGGCCAGCCGCAGCGACTCCACCCGGCGTCGTATAGCGCCTTCTGAACGCGCGCGAACTGGCGGAGGTGTCCTTCCAGCGAGTGGTCGGGACCCGGGGCGAGATCCTGCTCGTCGACCCAGGCGGTCAGGCTCGCGCGGAATTGGGCGACATCGTGGAGAGCTGAGTCGGAGATCACGGGCGTGGGCGGCCCACCGCGTGCGGCTTGCCGGAGTCGTGTTCGCCACTGCGCCGGATGAAAGTCATTGCCCTGGTGCGCAATCGCCAGCCGTCGTCGGCGCGGACGTAGGTGTCGCGGTAATAGCCGATGCGCATGTCGTGGCTGGAGTGCTCGACGAAGCACAGCGGCTGGGTTCCGGTCGCGGTATCGCCGTCGAGGTCGACGAGCGCGGTGCCGGTCATGAACAGGCCCTTGGGGGCTGCGTCCACCAGTTCGGGAAACCGGTCCAGTGGGTACGTGTCACCGAATGCGCTGTAGGTGCCGTCGGGTGTGAACACCGACACGAGACCATCTATGTCGCCCTGGGTGATGGTGACCGCATACTTGGCGAGGAGCTGTTGGATCGCGACGATCTCGTCAGTTGTTGACATAGACCTTTCCCCCTTTCATCACAAAGCTGACGTGTTGCGTAACGCTGATGTCGGACAACGGATCCGACGGTACGGCGATGATGTCGGCCAACTGGCCCTCGGCGATCCGGCCGCGGTCGGTGACGTTGAGCAGGTCGGCCGCGATCGAGGTGGCGCCTCGCAGCACCGCCAGCGGCGGCAGGCCCAACTCGACCAGGGTGATGAGTTCGTCGGCGTTCTTGCCGTGCGGGATGGCCGGTGCGTCGGTGCCGACGGCGACCTTCACGCCGGCCTCGTAGGCGGCCAGGATCGACTTGCGGGCGATGGGGAACATCTCGGCTGCCTTGGCCTGCAGTTCAGGTGGGGCGTGCGAGACGTCCATGGCATCGGCCAGACGCCGGGTGCTGACCAGGAACGTGCCGTGCTGGACCATCGATGCGATGGCCTCGTCGTCGATCAGGAAGCCATGCTCGATGCAGTCGATGCCGGCATCGACTGCGTGCATGACGGCTTCGGCGCCGTGCGTATGTGCCGCGACGCGTAGACCTCGCCGATGCGCCTCGTCGACGATCGCACGCAATTCTTCGTCCGAATAGTGTTGTGCGCCCGGCGGACCGGTCATCGACATGACGCCGCCCGAGCAACAGACCTTGATCAGCTGGGCGCCGTGCTTGATCTGATAGCGGACCGCCTTACGGATCTCGTCGACGCCGTTGGCGATGCCTTCCTCGATGGTGAGTTCCAGCGTGTTGGGGGCGAACGCGGCGAACATCGTCGGGTCCAGGTGGCCGCCGGTCGGCGTGATCGCGTGACCCGCCGGCACGATGCGCGGTCCGTCGATCCAGCCGGCGTCGATCGCCTTGCCCAGTGCGACGTCGAGCAGATAGCCACCGGTCTTGACGAACAGGCCGAGGTTGCGCACGGTGGTGAACCCCGCACGCAGCGTTCGGCGGGCATTGCCGACAGCGCGGAGCACCCGGGTCGGCGGATCGTCCTGAACCTGGGACAGGCCGGGGTTCTCGCCCCGGCCGCCCATCAGCAGATTGACCTCCATGTCCATCAGGCCGGGGAGGAGGATCGCGTCGCCGAGATCGATCACCTCACCTTCTGCGTCGACGCCCACACCATTGTCTGATTTGCCGTCTCCGACGGCGACGATCCGGTCACCGTCGACTCGGACGATGCCGGGGCGCACGATCTCCCCGGCGTCGACGTCAAGCAGCCCAGCGGCTTTCAGAGTGAGCACGGCCTAGACCACCGGCTCCTTGATGAGCTCGACCCACGCGGCCCCGCTGTCGAGGACGCGCGGCTGCTTCCACACCTCGACCGGGAAGGACACCATCACGACCGACTGCATCAGGTGCATCAACCGCTTCGCGTCATCTGGCATGTCGTGCAACGGGAATCGGGCATCGAGGTACACCATGACCTCTTCGAGCCGCGTCATGCCGACGTCGTAGAGGTCCTGCATCTCGGCCATGGTGGACGCCAGGCGCTTGGCGTAGCGCTCCGGCTCGGTTGCCAGAACCCAGTCGGAGAACCGCTCCAGGTCGGCGAATTCTGCTGGGAGCAAAGTGGTCTCAGACATGTGCAACTCTCCCGTTGGTCTTGACTGACTGTTCGGACTTGTACTCGTCGACGTACTTGTGGGCGGTGTGGTGCAGGTGACGCAGCAGAATCTCCTGATCGCACAACGGGAATTCGGTGACCGCCCGCGTGCCGATCTGGGTCTGGGTGGCCTCCAGGGTGTTGGCGTCCTGCAGGGCGTACTCCTTGAACGTCACTGCCGCAAGTTCCTGCGACAGCCGCTGCCGCGTGTTCTTCGGGGGGACGAAATAGAGGTTCGCCTCGAAGATGTGGCTGTCCACGCCCGTCGGCCAGTAGTTGTAGGTGAGGTACCAGCCCGGCACCCACAGCAGCAGAGTGAAGTTGGGGAAGAACTCGAAAGAGTCCTGGCCCCAGGTCTTCTGCCGCGCCGGGTTGACGGCCGGCGGGAGCTCTTCGGGCAGGATGCCCTTGATGTCCGGCCGGTCCCACGGACCGAACAGGCCGCTGTGCAGAATCCGTTCGATCGGCTTGACCATGCTCAGGTCCTTGGGCGGGCTCATGCCGCCCCAGGACGAGATCATCGAATGGTCGCCCTTGATGTCGTAGTGCAGCGCCTCGAAGCCGACCTTGGCGAGCTTGTCGGCCTCTTCTTTGGTCGCCTGCTTCATGTGGAGGATCGGTGCGTGGTAGAACTCGACGAAGGCGTCGATGAACAGCTTCCAGTTCGCCTTGATGTCGGACCGGTAGCTGTAGACCTCGGTCATCTCGTGGAAGGGGTAGCCCTCCAAGCCTTTTGCGAAATCGCCGAGGTACTCGCCCAGCGGCGCCGCGTCGTCGTCGAAGTTGACGAAGATGAAGCCTTCCCACACCTCGCAGCGCACCGGCTTGAGCGGGTAGTCGGCCTTGTCGACGTCGAAGAACTCCTGCTCCTGCTGGATGAACGTCAGGTCACCGTTGAGCGCGTAACGCCAGGCGTGGTACTTGCAGGTGAACTGCCGGCAGGAACCTGACACCTCCTCGCCCGGATAGTCGTTCCACACCAGCTTGTTTCCGCGGTGCCGGCACAGGTTGTAGAAAGCGCGCACCGTCTCGTCTTTGTCCTTGACGATGATGATGGAGGTTCCGGCGCCGACCGACGGCATCTCGCGGGTGAAGTAGCTACCCACCTTGGGCAGCCGCTCGACGCGTCCCACGTGCAGCCAGGTCTTGCGGAAGATGGCCTGCTGCTCCAGCTTCCACTGCTCGGGGTCGATCGAGTCGGTGTAGTCGACCGGTGCTGTACCCAGTTCGGGCCAGTTCTCGGTCCAGCTGCCTGCATCAGGTTTGGGGAAGTGGGCCATACGTTTACGTCTCCTGTTCTAGCTCTACGCCAAATGTGTTGAAAGCCATAGCCAGCGCTGCATACGAACCGATGGTGAACATCAGGTCCATGAGCTGACGCTCCTCGAGCCGCTCGCTCAGCGCTGACCAAGTGGCATCGGAAAGGTTGAACTTGTCGAGCAGTTCGTCGGCCGCGATGAGCACCGCTCGCTCGAAGTCGTCGCAGGCCTCGCCGCGGGTGACCGCGTCGATCTCGTCATTGGTCAGTCCGACCTGCCGGCCGATCTTGACGTGCTGGAACCACTCGTACTCGCTGCCGGTCCGGTGTGCGACGCGCAGAATGGCAAGCTCGCGGACGCGGTCCGGCAGTGTCGACGAGTACAGGAGGTAAAAGCTGTACCGAAGGTAGGGCCTGGCGAGCTTCGGGTGGCGGGCCAGTGTGCCGATCAGATTGCTCACTGTTGCCGGATCGCGCTGGGCGTCCGATACGAGGCCGGCCAACGCTTTGTCGACCTCGTCGTCCCAGCGGTCCGCGGGAAGCGGGGGGAGCCGCATCTGGCCTGTTCCTCTCGTCGATGAGAATGGGATTCTCATTTCTGACTAATACATTCGCACGTTTCGTTGCTGCGGTCAACGCCAGGCCCGATTTCGACCGGTGTGTTGCCTGGTCGAATGCCATTTGTGTCCACGGACGTTGATTCTCGCTGAGAGAGAAGCTAGTTTTCATTCATAGAGAACTAAGCGGGAGGAAGGGCTGTAATGAACAAAGAAGACATGATCCTGATCAGCGTGGACGACCACCTGGTCGAACCACCGGACATGTTCAAGAACCACCTCCCCGCGAAGTACCTCGATGACGCGCCCCGCCTCGTGCACAACGCCGACGGCAGTGACATGTGGAAGTTCCGCGACGTCGTCATTCCCAATGTCGCGCTGAACGCGGTCGCCGGTCGTCCCAAAGAGGAATACGGGCTGGAGCCGCAGGGTCTCGACGAGATCCGGCCCGGCTGCTACAACGTCGACGAGCGTGTCAAGGACATGAATGCCGGCGGCATCCTGGGCTCGATCTGTTTCCCGTCGTTCCCCGGCTTCGCCGGCCGGTTGTTCGCCACCGAGGACGAGGACTTCTCGCTGGCGTTGGTGCAGGCCTACAACGATTGGCATATCGACGAGTGGTGCGGTGCCTACCCGGCCCGTTTCATCCCGATGGCCATCCCGGTGATCTGGAATGCCGAGAAGTGCGCGCAGGAGGTGCGGCGCGTCGCGAAGAAGGGCGTCCACGCGCTGACCTTCACCGAGAACCCGGCGGCCATGGGATACCCCAGCTTCCACGACCCGTACTGGACGCCGCTGTGGGAAGCGCTGTGCGACACCGGCATGGTGATGAACATCCACATCGGCTCGTCGGGCAAGCTGGTCGTGACGGCGCCCGACGCCCCGATGGACGTCATGATCACCCTGCAGCCGATGAACATCGTGCAGGCTGCTGCCGACCTGCTGTGGTCGCGGCCCATCAAGGAGTACCCGGACCTCAAGATCGCGCTGTCCGAGGGTGGCACCGGGTGGATTCCGTACTTCCTCGAGCGTGCCGATCGCACCTACGAGATGCACTCGACGTGGACCAAGCAGGACTTCAAGGGCAAGGTGCCCAGCGAGGTGTTCCGTGAGCACTTCCTGACCTGCTTCATCAGCGACCCGGTGGGTGTCGCGCTGCGCAACAACATCGGCATCGACAACATCTGCTGGGAAGCCGACTATCCGCACAGCGACTCGATGTGGCCGGGTGCGCCCGAAGAATTGTGGGAGGTGTTGTCCGCGAACAGTGTTCCGGACGACGAGATCAACAAGATCACCCACGAGAACGCGATGCGCTGGTACAACTTCGATCCGTTCCAGCACATTTCGCGTGAGCAGGCCACCGTGGGCGCGCTGCGAAAGTCGGCCGAGGGACACGACGTGTCGATTCAAGCGCTCAGCCATCACGACAAGGGCGCTCGGGGCGAGGCGCTGCACGCTGCGGCGGAGGCCAACAGTTGATTTCATCCGGCATGAACTTCGCGCTGTCCGAAGATCAGGAGCTCATCAGATCATCGGTAGCGGAGTTGGCGGCCAAGTTCGACGACCACTACTGGATGGAGAAGGACCAGGCACACGAGTTTCCTCAGGAGTTCTACGACGCCATCGCCAAGGGCGGCTGGCTCGGCATGACCATCCCGGAGGAGTACGGCGGCCACGGTCTGGGAATCACCGAGGCGACCCTGCTGCTCGAGGAGGTGGCCCGGTCCGGGGCGGCGATGAACGGCGCCAGCGCCATTCACCTGTCGATCTTCGGCATGCAACCGGTCGTCAAGCACGGCTCCGAGGAGATGAAGAAGGAGACGCTGCCGCGCATCGTCAATGGCGACCTGCACGTCTGCTTCGGCGTCACCGAACCCGGTGCCGGGCTGGACACCTCGCGCATCACGACGTTCGCGAAGCGCGAAGGTGACAAGTACCGCATCAATGGCCGAAAGGTGTGGATCTCCAAGGCCATCGAGTCGGAGAAGATCCTGCTGCTGACCCGAACCACGCCGTACGACCAGGTCACCAAGAAGACCGACGGCATGACGCTGTTCCTGACCGACCTCGACCGCAACCACGTGGACATCCGGCCGATCCGCAAGATGGGCCGGAATGCCGTCAGTTCCAACGAGGTTTTCATCGACGACCTCATCGTGCCGGAGGCGCACCGGGTCGGCGAGGAAGGTCAGGGGTTCAAGTACATCCTCGACGGACTCAACCCCGAGCGGATGCTCATCGCTGCCGAAGCCCTCGGTATCGGACGGGTCGCGCTGGAGAAGGCCGTCAAGTACGGCAACGAACGCACCGTGTTCAACCGGCCCATCGGCATGAATCAGGGGCTGCAGTTCCCGCTGGCAGACTCGCTGGCCCGCCTCGATGCGGCCGAGCTGATCCTGCGTAAGGCGACGTGGCTCTACGACAACGGGAAACCCTGTGGGCGCGAGGCGAATACCGCGAAATACCTGTGTGCCGACGCGGGATTCACCGCGGCCGACCGGGCCCTGCAATTGCACGGCGGCATGGGATATTCCGAGGAGTACCACGTGTCGCGGTACTTCCGGGAATCCCGCTTGATGAAGATCGCACCCGTGAGCCAGGAGATGATCCTGAACTTCCTCGGCGAACATGTGCTCGGACTGCCGAGGAGCTACTGATGAGGACGTATTTCGACCTGACCGGACGCTCGGCGTTGGTCACCGGCGCCGCCGGCGGCATCGGTTCGGCGGTGGCGGGCGCCCTGGCGGCCGCAGGAGCCGCGGTGCTGGTCACCGATCTCGACAAAGACGCTGCTGCCGCTGTGGCGGAACGCATTTCGGAGGCAGGTGGCCGGGCTGAGTCCGCGGCGCTCGACGTGTCGGACCGAGACTCCGCGGATGCTGCGGTCGCGCAGGCGGCGGGCCTCGGCGACGGGACGCTGCACATCCTGATCAACAACGCCGGCGTCACCAAGCCCGCGATGTTCGAGAAGACGACGCAGGACGCGTTCCGGTTGCTGTTCGACATCCACGTGATGGGCGCGTTCAACGTCACGCAGGCTGCCCTGTCCTACCTTCCGACGGACGGCACTGGTCGCATCGTCAACGTCACGTCGGCAGCTGGGCTGACCGGCACCCTCGGTCAGGTCAACTATTCGGCGGCCAAGGCCGGCATCATCGGCTTCACCAAATCGCTTGCGCGAGAACTCGCGGCGAAGAGCATCACGGTCAACGCACTGGCCCCGCTGGCGGCCACACCGATGACCGAGACCATCCGCACCAACGAGAAGTTCGCGGCGAACATGATGAACCGCATCCCGATGAAACGCTGGGCCTACCCCGACGAGATCGCCGGTGCGTTCGTCTTCATGGCCTCCGATGCCGCGTCGTACATCACCGGCCAGGTGCTGCCGGTGGACGGCGGGATGGTCATGTGACTCCTCGGGGGCAGGAGCGCAGCGACCGGGGGGAAGGCAGCGCACCACTTTCGGGCGTGACGGTGATCGCCCTCGAACAGGCCGTCTCCGCGCCCATGTGCACCCGCACCCTCGCCGACTTCGGTGCCCGGGTGATCAAGGTCGAGAACCCGAACGGCGGGGACTTCGCCCGCGACTACGACGACGTCGTGATAGGCCAAGCGGCCCACTTCGTCTGGGCCAACCGCGGCAAGGAGTCGGTGACGCTCGATCTGAAGACGGATGACGGTCTGGCGGCTTTGCACCGACTGCTGGACCGCGCTGATGTCCTCGTGTCGAACCTCGCGCCGGGCGCCACCGCGCGGCTGGGCATCTCTCCTGCCGATCTGGCCGACTCGCATCCCGGCGTGATCGCTGTCGAGATCGACGGCTACGGCGCCGGTGGCCCGCTGTCCCACAAGCGGGCCTACGACCTGCTGGTGCAGGCCGAGTCGGGGACATGTGCGATCACCGGACAACCCGGAGCACCGGCCAAGCCCGGCCCGCCGGTGGCGGACATCTCGTCTGGTCTGTATTCGGCGCTTTCGATTCTGGCCCTGCTGTTCTCGCGTGACGGGCGCTCGCGCCGCGGCGCGGCGGTGAACGTCAGCCTGTTCGACACCATGGCCGAACTGATGGGGTATCCACTGACCTACGCCCAGTACTCCGGCATCGACCAACAGCCGCTGGGCATGAGCTCGCCAGCCGTGTCGCCCTACGGGGCGTTCGCCACGGCCGACGGCCAGACCGTGGTGCTGGGCACCACCAACGACCGCGAATGGCAGCGCCTGGCCCGCGACATCATCAAGCGTCCGGACCTCGCCGACGACATCAGGTTCGCCACCAACTCCGGTCGGTGCGAACACCGCGACGTGCTGAACGAGGCGATCGGATCATGGTGCGCCACCAATGATCTGGCGGACATCCAGAAGGTCGCCGACGAGGCGGGCATCGGCAACTCCCGCTACAACCTCCCCAGCGAGGTACTGGTGCACCCGCAGCTGTCCGAGCGTGACCGGTGGCGCCGGGTCGAGACACCCGCCGGGCCGATCGACGCCATCCTCCCGCCACCGATCATCGACGGCTTCGAATTCCCGATGGGTGCGGTGCCCGGCCTCGGTCAGCACACCGAGGCCATCCTGGCCGAACTCGGCTTCACCGGTGCGGAGATCGCCGGGCTGCGCGGGCGCGGTGCCATCGGATGAGTGTGCTGCTGTGCGAGGACCGTGACGGCGTGCGTACTTTGACGCTGAACCGTCCGGAACGCAAGAACGCCATCAACCCCGAACTGTGGGTGCGCCTGGCCGAGGAACTGCGCGCTGCGGACCGCGATCCCGGGCTGCGGGCGCTGGTACTCACCGGTGCCGGGGGAGCGTTCTGCTCGGGGGCGGACATCTCCGAGCCGGAGGACATCCATCCGCTGCGGAAACTGCAGAAGCTCACCGATGTCGCGGTCGCGCTGCATGAGCTGTCGGTGCCCACCATCGCCAAGGTGACCGGCGTTGCCGTCGGTGCGGGCTGGAATCTGGCGCTCGGTTGTGACTTCGTGGTCGCGACCCCGGAATCGCGCTTCTCTCAGATCTTTTCGAAGCGCGGGCTGTCACTCGACCTCGGCGGCTCGTGGTTGCTGCCCAAGATCGTCGGCTTGCAGCAGGCCAAAAGGCTTGCCCTACTGGCCGATACGATCGACGCCGACGAGGCCCAAGCGCTGAACCTGGTGACCTGGGTGGTGTCCGGGACCGAGATCGACGGATTCGTCGCCGGCCTGGCGGGGCGGCTGGCGGCCGGCCCGACCGTCGCGCTCGGCCAGACCAAGGCGTTGTTGAACCAGGGCGCCGACGCCACGATGCGCGAAGCGCTCGCCAACGAATCTCGGGCTCAAGCAGTCAATTTCGCCACCGCCGACGCCGCGGAGGCGTACGCGGCTTTCGCCGCCAAGCGGGAACCCACATTCACCGGCCGATGGGCAGTGCCCAGATTGGAATCTTGATGCGCCGCGATCTTTTCACCGAGGACCACGAAGCCTTCCGCAAGCTGGTCCGCGACTTCGTCGCCAAGGAGGTCGAACCGTACTTCGCCGACTGGGAGAAGGCGGGCCAGATGCCCCGGTCGATCTTCGAGCAGATGGGTGCGCTGGGCATGCTCGGGATGGCCATCCCCGAGGAGTACGGCGGCTCGGGACTACCTGACTACCGCTACAACGTCGTGCTCCAGGAGGAGGCGGCGCGCGCCCTCGTCACGTTGTCGACGGTCCGCACGCAACTCGATGTGATCCTGCCGTACTTCCTGCACTACGCGAATGCAGAACAACGCGCCCGGTGGTTTCCGGGGCTCGCTGCCGGCACCCTGCTGACGGCGGTCGCGATGACCGAGCCCGGCACGGGCTCCGATCTCGCCGGGGTGCGCACCACCGCGGTCCGCGACGGCGACAGCTATGTGCTCAACGGCGCGAAGACCTTCATCACCGGTGGGTTACTGGCCGACCTGGTGATCGTGGTGGCCCGCACGTCGACCGATCCGGAGAACCGGCGGCGAGGGCTGTCGCTGATCGTCGTCGAGGACGGCATGCCGGGCTTCGAAAAGGGCCGGGTGCTGGACAAGATGGGCTGCAAGGAGCAGGACACGGTGGAGCTGGCCTTCACCGATGTGCGGGTGCCCGTCAGCAATCTGCTGGGGGAGGAGGGCGAGGCGTTCGGCTACCTCGGCCACAATCTGCCGCAGGAGCGGATGACGGTCGCTGTCGGGTCCGTGTGCCAAGCGCGCGCCGCGGTGGCAACGACCATCGACTACGTCAAGGAGCGCAAGGCATTCGGCACGCCGGTGGCGTCGTTCCAGAACACCAAGTTCGAACTCGCCGCGATGTCGGCCGAGATCGAGGCGGCGCAGACCATGGTCGACAAGGCCGTCTCTGAGCTGAACGCGGGAGACCTGTCCGGCGCCGACGCGGCCCGGGTGAAGTTGTTCTGCACCGAGGTCCAGGCCCGCGTGGTCGACCGCTGCGTCCAGTTGTTCGGCGGGTACGGCTACATGCTCGAGTATCCGATCACGCGGCTGTACATGAACGCCCGCGTCGCCCGGATCTACGCAGGTACGAGCGAGGTGATGAAACTGATCATCGCCAAATCACTGGGCCTGTAGACAGCACGGAGAACCAATCTCGCTGAGACCCTTGTCACACCGGCCGAACCAACCTACTGTGTGTTCACTAGGTTGGTTTGGCTGAAGGGAGCAGGCGTGACGGAGCCTCGCCCCTACGCCGCGCTCTTCGCCAAGGGCGACGATCGTAAGGCGCGGATTCTCGAGGTCGCGCAACGCCTGCTGGCCCGAAATGGTTGGCGCAGTACCTCATTGGCGCAGATCGCCCGCGAGGCGGGCGTGACGCCTGCCGGTCTGCTGCACCATTTCGAATCCAAGGAGCACCTGCTGCACGCGGTGCTCGATGCCCGCGACGCCGACGATGACGCCCACGCCGACCGCAGTGGCGACCTGATCGAGGAACTGGCGCGGGTGCCCGAACGGTTCGAGCGGTCGCCCGAACTCGTCGGCACGTTCGCCGTGCTGCTGATCGAGAACATCCTGCCGGACGCCCCGTTGCACGACCGCATGCTCCGGCGCTACCAGGATGCGCTCGCGATCCTCACTGATGGCATCCGGGAAGCCCAAGTGGCAGGCCGGTATCGCAGTGACATGGACCCCGCCGTCAAGGCGGTGCAGATTTTGGCCTTTGTCAACGGAATGGAGACATTATGGTTACTCGATCCTTCGATGCAGGTGACCGACGTGTTCAAGGACTACGTGGAGTCGTTACGCCGGGAGCTCGCACCGACGGTCCCCTGATGAGGTACCGCCTCGATGTCGTGGCCGCCACCGTCGCGGAGGCCGTCGAGAATGCGGGCGGCTGGTTGTTCGACCGGGTCACCGCGGGCTGGGACGTCACCGTCTTGATCGCTGATTGCGACGAGGATGACCGCCCGCTGCAAATCCTGGGCGTCCATGCCGAGGATCTCGAGTCTGCGTTCATCGAGGGCATGACCCGCCCGCACCCGCAGACGGTGGCCGTCGCGGCCCACCTGTTCGACACCGATGCCCGGGTGCGCAGGGGAGTCCTGGCGGCGTTGGCGGCCGGCCAGACCGAGGTGACCCTGTGGGGCGAGGCGTGTCCCGCCGAGTTGCACGGTATCGATACTGTCCATCACGAATTGAGTGCTGCGGCAATGGCGTTCAAATCCCGGGCGCTGGCCGCTTGTGGCATTCGGCGGGCGGTGAACTCTGTCGAGACGTTCCGCATCGGCATGATGGCCTCGGTCGCCGCGGACCTGGTTCCCGCGAGTTAGCCGATCACCTGGATGAGCACCTTGCCGACGGCCTTTCCGTCGGCGACCAGGCGCAGGGCCTGCGCGGCGTCGCCGAGCCGGTAGACGGCGCCGACGTGCGGCACGACCTGCCCGCTGGCCAGCAGTTCGGCGAGTTCCGTTCGGTTGCGCTGGAATTCGTCGGGCGGGATGTCCCGGAGCTGGAAGCCGATGACGTGTGCGCCCTTGATGAGCACCAGATTCAACGGGATGCGGGGGATTACACCCGAGGCGAAGCCGACGGTGACGAAGCGGCCGCCGGGCCGCAGCGAGCGCAGCGCCGGTTCGGCCACGTCGCCTCCGACCGGGTCGATGACCGCGTGCCCGCCGTCCGGGATTGCCGTTCGCAGGGCGCCGCGTAGGTCTGCGGAGCGGTGATTCACCAGGTGTGTGGCACCGTATGATGCTGCGGCGGCGAGCTTTTCATCGGACGATGCCACCGCGGTGACCCTCGCGCCGAGCAGTACTCCCAGCTGCACGGCGGCCAGCCCGACACCGCCACCGGCGCCCAGCACCACCAGGTCCTGCCCGGTGCTGACCTGCGCAGCGCTTCGCAGCGCGTGGTAGGCGGTGCCGTGGGCGACACCGTACGCGGCGGCAGTCCGGTCGTCGATGCCGTCGGGGATTCTGGTCAGCCCGTGGGCGGGCGCCGCCACCTCCTCGGCGAACGCGCCGTGCAGCGCTGCGCCGGAAACCCGGTCGCCGACCGCGAAATCGCCTGCAGGATTGGCTACTTCGGCGACGATGCCCGCGAACTCACTGCCGGGCACGAAAGGCGCCGGCACGCTCACCTGATACTGGTCGGCGATGAACAGCACGTCAGGGAAGTTCACCGCGGCAACGTGGACGCGGACCCGGACCTGTCCTGCGGACAGGGTGGGGGGCGACACGTCTTCCACCCGGACCACTTCCGGCGGGCCGTAGCCGGGACAGACGACGGCCTTCACCGGTAGTCGCTGGACTCGGCGAGCTCGGCCGCTTCGAGCATGAGCGAGGTGATGACAGGACCGTAGGCGAGGAGCTTCTCGTTGTCGCCGGCCCGCTGGAATCCCTGCTCCAACACGATCGCCAGCTTCCATTTGGCCAGCACGAGATAGTAGTCGAGGTCGTCGACCTGGCGTCCGGAAACCTTTGCGTAGTGATCGACGACCGCTGTGCGCGAAGGCATCCCGCGCATATCGACGTAGTTCATCGCCGACGGCGCATCAGTGTTCTCCGGCCAGCTCTGCACCATCCAGCCCAGATCGAGCTTGGGGTCTCCTACCGTACCCATCTCCCAGTCGACGATCGCGGCCATCGTCGCCGGGACGCCGTGCCGGTACATCACGTTGGCGAACTGGTAATCGCCGTGCATCAGTCCCGGGATGAAGTCGAGAGGCCGGTGGTTGCGCAGCCAATCGGTGGTGACGTCGAGACCGTCGATCTCTCGGCCTTTGATGCGCTCGAAAAAGGCGGTCCAGCGATCGACCTGGCGCTCATGAAAGCCGTCGGGGCGGCCAAGATCATTCAGTCCCTTGGCTTTCCAGTCGACCTTCGACAGCAGCGCGATGCCCTCGGCGAGTTGATAGGAGAGACCCGCACGTGCCTCGATGTCCCCGTCGAACGGGTCGGGCCATACGCCGTGCTGGTCCATCGGCGACCAGCCGTCGACGTGACCCATCAAATAGAACGGCCGGCCGAGCACCGTCGCGTCCTCACACGCTCTGACCGCGGCCGTGTGCGGCACGTCGGTACCGTCGAGCGCTTCGATGATCCGCCATTCGCGGAGGATGCCTTTGTCCCGGTCGGCCGGAGCCTCCGGCGGCGGCATGCGGAGAACACAGGTGTGGGCGCCACGCGTGATCCGGTAGATGACGTTCTGAGTGCCGCCGGACAGGTACGAGGCTTCGAGCGGTTCGCCTCCGCCGGGCAGCCCCGACCGGTCCATCCAATCGGCAAGGCGCGCAACGTCGATCACATGTACCCCACTCATTCGCCGTTATGACGCGAAAGCCGTCCTTTCAGTCATATCGCACCGCGGGGCAAATGTTAAGTACTTGATATGCATGTCTAGCTGCCCGCCGGCTTCGGTGCGGCCAGCTCGCGCAGCGATGACAGGAACAACTCGTCCATACGCGGGCTCAACTCGGCCAGTGTGCCGGCACTGGCATAGCTGGCGGAACCGAAGACGTGTTCGAGCGCATCAGTCTCACTCGTGCCACCGATCGAAAGACACAGGCAGGCAACGCCGTCCATGCGCAGCTCTTCGAGTGCTTTGTGGGCGTCGGCTTCTGCGTATCGGCCCTCGTAGCCGTCGTCGTAGGGGAATCCGTCGGACAAGACGAGGAGCAGTCGGTTGGGAGTGCCCGCCTGGTCCTTGAGGATCTCGCCCGCGCCACGGATGGCGGCGCCGAGCCGGGTATAGCCCGACGGTTCAAGCGTATTCAGCCGCGCCCGCCCGACGGCGCCGAACCGCTGCCCGAACGGCTTGATCGCGGGCAGGTGGACAGCATGCCGGCCCTGCGACCGGAAACCGTAGACGGCCACGCGGTCGCCGAGTTCCTCGAGCACGGCGGCCATCGTGGCGGCGGCGCGGCGCTGGTGTTCGTGGACGGCCAGGCCTTCGGCGTCGGTCTCGGTCGCCGATCCCGACGCGTCGACCAGGATCAGCACGCCGAGGTTACGAGATAGCTTGCGCTGCTCCAGATACACGTGCTCAGGTGGCGAGAACCCAGAGCGAAGATCGACGAAGAGATCGATCAGGGCTTCGATGTCCAATTCATCGCCGTCCGCCCGGCCGCGAAGAATCTTGGGGCCGAGCCCGATTCGGGACAAGCGTCGCCGCAGGACGTCGTCGTGGGGGACACCGGCTGCGGACACATCTGCGGCGGCGGTCAGCGGAAAGTCGATGACCCGGCACCAGTCCTCTTTGTACCGACCGTTGAAGACGTCCCACTCCGGATGCAGGGCACCGCCGACTCCCAGCGTGGCACCGGGCCGGCGGTGGTCGGTGAACCGGATCTGCGTGGGTAAGGGTCGCGCATCGGGGCCGACCTTGCCGACCCGCCGCACGCTGCCGATCTGCATCTCGGCCCCAGCGTTGTCCTCGCCCTTCGATCGCGATCTCCCGAACAGCTTGGACAGGAAATCAGACATCGTTCGGGACGCCATTGGCGCTTCGAAAAGCTTGAGGATCTTGCTGTCCTCGGATTCCCCGGTGTCTTCGTCCTCGTCGTCCAGTTCGTCTTGGACATCCGGAACCTCGAACTTCAGCTGGAGGTCTTTGTCGGTGGCCCTCGAGCCCGGACCCGCCGGGGAAGCTAGCAGTTGAGCAGGTTTGATGACACCGAACCAATCCGGTGCATCGTCGACGGGCATCCGGGCCCTTGCGATTCGCAGTGATTCGTCGGCGTTCGCCGCGCGCGCCTCCCCGGCACCGAGTTCGGCGGCGAGCGGAAGATCGCGGGCCAGTTCGGCCAGGACCCGGCGACCTTCCAGCGCCAGGTAGCGGCGCGCTATTGCGGGGCGGCCGCGGAGCGCCTTGAGCACAGGCGCGTCGAGGCTGCCCGCGCCGAGCAGCGCGCTCTGCACCAGGACCTCGCTGCGCTGCTGTGCCAACGGCGCTGCGGAAACGTACACGACCTGGCCGTCGGTGTAGGCGGCGTCACCCTCCCGTGCCTCGGCGATGTCGACCGGTCGGCCCGCGACATGCGTTGCGAGGAGCCGAAACTGCGCTGGGCCGGCCAAATTGGTCACGGCCGGGGGAGGACAGCGTCCGCGAGTTCGCCCAGGGCGCGAACGATGTCGTGGTCGTCGGAGAGCACCTTGACGACGGCCGACTGGACTGCGCTGCGCATGCTGAGTCCTTCCGCGATGAGTTCGCCGGCCAGGATCAACATGCGGGTGGACGCCACTTCACGAAGCGGTGAGCCGTCCAGGTTCCGGATGGCGTTGCCGAATTTGACCAGGCTGCGCGCGGTTTCGGCATCGACGCCCGCCTCGTGCATCACGATTTCCGTCTCGGCGGCAGCCGGCGGGAAGTCGAGTTCGATGGCGACGAACCGTTGGCGGGTGGATTCCTTGATGTTCTTCAGGACGCTCTGATAGCCGGGGTTGTAGGAGATGACGAGCTGAAACCCCGGTACCGCGGGCAACGTGACGCCGAGCCGGTCGACCGGCAGCTCCCGGCGGTGGTCGGCGAGCGGGTGGATGACGACAGTGGTGTCCTGACGTGCCTCGACGATCTCGTCGAGATAGCAGATGGCGCCTTCGCGAACGGCCCGCGTCAACGGCCCATCCACCCAGACGGTTTCACCGCCCTTCAACAGGAACCGGCCGACCAGGTCTGCCGACGTCATGTCCTCGTGGCCGGCGACGGTGATCAGATCCCGGCCGAGTTCATGCGCCATCGCCTCGACGAAGCGCGTCTTGCCGCATCCCGTCGGGCCTTTCAGCAGCACCGGCAGACCCCGGCGGGCTGCCGCGTGGAAGATTTCCACCTCGTCGCCGATGGCGCGATAGAACGGTGCGTTCGGCACCGGCCTGACAGCTGCAGAAGTGTTGTTCAACAAGTCATTTGCCCTTCTCGACGGGAACGAGTTTCGGAAGCGTGACACCGTCGGGCGTCACCAGCTGGCCGTGGATGTTGACGTAGCTCGAGTTCTGCAGCGGAATCGGGATCGAGGGATCGGGACAGGCCCGGTCGGTGCCGTCGCCGCAGACACCCATCAGGAAGTACGAGCGCTTCAACAGGTCTTCCGGCCAGGGGTCCTGGTGCATGGCGAACCACTGGGCGGGCAGGTTGTACATGACGAAGAAGAACGCACTGCAGGCCGCGAAGATCGCTAGGAAGCGGGTGATCTGTTGTGTCACAAAGCCGCCGCGCACGGTATCTAGCCCACGCTCGACGAAGGTCCGGCCGCGGTCGTCGGTGAAGTAGCGCAAGCAGCACAGGCCTGCCTGCACACCACCCCACATGAGCCCCTCGTACACCGGCCATTGGTAGTAGGTCCCGGGATTGACCGACAGGGCCCGGATGGCACCGGGATACGTGAACAGCCCCATCGGCATGAGGAACAGTCCCTCGATCACGAAATCGAAGAAGAATGTCCACACGATCACGACGGCGATCAGGCCGAGCGTGTTGATGTTGGGCCACTTCGACTTTGCCTTGCGCATCACCCAGCAACCGAGCATCGTGCATAGCAGGACGAAGCAGTAACCGGGTGCATTCATCAGGAACGGTTCGGCCATCATGCGGCCGGGTTCGCCGAAAGACATCCAGCCGGGGACGTCCTGCACCCACGAACCCCGGTTCCACATCCAGGTGTTGTAGGTGCTCCACGTGTTCACGTAGTTCAGCAACGGATCCTGGAAAAACAGCAGGCCGCACGCGATCAGCAGCATGCCGTCGAGCGTGATGCGCCGCTCCCGCCGCCAGGGCCGGATGATGAACCACCACAGCGCAACTGGCAGCCCGACGATGATGACGCCCGTCCAGGTGAACAGGATCGCCTTCATATACGTCGGTGGATCGCTCGGCCCTGCCGGGACGCGCTCGAAGTTCGGTCCCGTCACCCACCGGGTCCACACGTAGAGCTGCAGTGCCAGGATCGCGCCACCCACCGCGGCCCAGATCCGCACGGGCGTGATCTTGGATGGCGAGCCGAGGGCCGCCCCGCTGAGCGGTTCGGTGACGACTGCCCGTTTCTGCGACAGATCACTCATGTGCGGTCACTTCCCGATCTGAACGGGGGCGTCCTTGGGCATCTCCTGGCCCGCTGGCAGGACCAGCTTTCCGTCGACGTTGATATAGCCGGAGCGCTTGGTCGGCATGGGCAGCACCGGGTTCGGGCACGGTGTCTTCTCGTCGCAGACGCTTTGGCTGAAATACGAACGCTTTTGGATGTCCTCGGGCCACGGGTCGGCGTGCAGGCCGAACCACTGCGCGGGGACGTTGTACAGGAAGAAGAAGGCTGCGCTGCAGGCGCCGAAGATCGCCAGGAACCGGACCAGCTGCTGCCGGAATACCCCGCCCCGAACGTGATCGAGCCCGCGCTCGACGACGGTGCGACCCCGGTCGTCGGTGAAGAAGCGCAGACAGCACAGCGTTGTCATGACGGCGCCCCACATCAGTCCTTCGTAGACCGGCCATTGGTAGTAGGTACCGGCATTGATCGACACTGCGCGAATCGCGCCGGGATATACGAAGAGCCCGATCGGCGCCAGAATCAGTCCCTCCATGACGAAGTCGAAGAAGAAGCAGAAAACGTATGTCGCAAGGATCAATCGGAGGTTGCTCATGTTCGGCCAGCGCGACTTGATCTTGCGCATGGCCCAGCAGCCGACCATCAACGTCACCAGCACCATGCCGTAGCCGGGCATGTTGATGGGAAGTGGTTCGCCCACTTGATGTCCGGGCGATTCGGGTGAGACCCAGCTGGGGATGTTCGACGTCCAGGAACCGCGGTTCCAGATCCACATGTTGTACGTGCACCAGGTATTGGTGTAGTTGAGCAGGGGATCCTGGAAGAAGAACAGGGCGCACGACGCGAAGAGCATCCCGTCGAGCGTGATCCGCCGCTCGCGAACCCACGGCCTGATGAAGAACCACCAGATGGCGGCGGGGAAGCCCACCACCATGAAGGCGCAGTTCACCAGGAGCATGACCTTCATGTACGTCGGCGGATCGGACGGCCCGCCCGGCACCCGGACGTAATACGGCCCGGTGACCCAGCGGGTCCAGACGTAAATCTGGAAAAGCAGCAGTGCGCCGCCGAAGAACGCCCAGATCTTCACGGGGTGTGACGGGGCTTGGCTGCCACCGAGATTCGCGGTTCCGCCCAGCGATTCGGTGACGGTGGATTTCTTGCTCAGCAATTCACTCACGAGGCCTCCTCGAGTTCGTGTTCTCTCGAAGATACCAACGGGTATCTGAGTTTCCAATGGGAATCTTGGAATCTGTGGCAGAATTTTTTCATGGTGGAGCGTTGGACGCGGGAGCGGCGACTGGAACACACGCGTTCGCTGCTGTTGGACGCGGCTGAGGATGTGTTCGCCGAAAAAGGCTTCGCGCCAGCGACTCTCGATGAGATCGCGTCCGTCGCCGGCTACACCAAAGGAGCGATCTACAAGCATTTCGCCACCAAGGAAGACCTGTTCCTGGCGGTCAACGACCGCTATTGGCGCCAGTATTTCGACAAGTTCGCCGAAGTCATGTCGAGGTCGGAGCGGGTCGGGGCGCACGAGCGGGATGAGATCGCCGAGCGCTGGCTCGAGCTGAGTCGTGGACGCGGCGCTGAGCATGCCGCGTTGGGTCACGAGTTCACTCTGTATCTGTTGCGCAACCCCGAAGTCCGAGATCGGGTGGCGGCCAGGCGATCTGAGGTCGTCCAGGCTCTGGCCGGCTTCATCGTCGAGGGTGTCGACCGACTGGGTGGGACGCTCCTGATTCCCGCGTCGACGTTCGCGCAGATTCTCCTGTCCACCAGCGATGCCATCGTGTTGAGCAACGAGCTCGACGGCGTTGATCTGTTCCGGCCGGTCGTCGACATGTACGTCTCGGCGATCAAGTTCCCGTGACACGCGACCGAATATCAACTACTTGTCATTGAGGCATCGGGCAGATACCGTCGGCTGTGTCGTCACGTCGAGGAGGAGTGCGCCATGGCTCGGTTCCCGAAGCCGCCCGAGGGCAGTTGGACTGAACACTATCCGCGGCTGGGAACCGATCCGGTGTCGTATGAGGACTCGATCAGCCCCGAGCAGTACGAGATCGAACGCAAAGCGGTGTTCAAGCGAGCGTGGCTGAATGTCGGTCGCGTTGAACAACTTCCGCGCAAGGGCAGCTACTTCACCAAAGAGCTCAAGGTCGTCAATACCTCGATCATCGTGGTGCGCAACAACGCCGGCGAGGTGAAGGCTTTTCACAACATCTGCCGGCACCGTGGCAACAAACTGGTGTGGAATGACATGCCTCTGGAGGAGACCAAGGGCTTCTGCAAGCAGTTCACCTGCAAGTACCACGCCTGGCGGTACGACCTCGACGGCAACCTGACGTTCGTGCAGCAGGAGGGTGAGTTCTTCGACCTGGACAAGGACCGGTACGGCCTGGTGCCCGTGCACTGCGACGTCTGGGAAGGCTTCATCTTCGTCAACTTCGCGCCCGAGCCCGAGCAGTCGCTGCGCGATTTTCTCGGCCCCATGATCCAGGGCCTGGAGGGTTATCCGTTCGAGAAGCTGACCTCGAAGTTCACGTATCGCTCTGAGGTCAAAGCGAATTGGAAGCTTTACATGGACGCCTTCCAGGAGTTCTACCACGCACCCGTTCTGCACGCGAACCAGTCGCCGACCAACTATTCGAAGGCCGCGGCCCAAGCCGGCTTCGAGGCGCCGCATTATCGGATCGACGGGCCGCACCGCCTCGTCAGCACCTCCGGGGTGCGGGTGTGGGAGATGGGCGCCGAGATGCGCAAGCCCATGGAGGACATCTGCCAGAGCGGGTTGTTCGGGCCGTGGGATTCACCCGACATGGGGGAGATGCCCGTCGGCCTCAATCCGGCGAAATGTGATCCGTGGGGCCTGGATTCGTTCCAGCTGTTCCCGAACTTCGTCGTGCTGTTCTGGGGTCAGGGCTGGTACCTGACCTATCACTACTGGCCGACGTCGTACCACACCCATATCTTCGAATGCACGCTGTACTTCCCGCAGCCACGCAGTGCGCGCGAACGGATCGGGCAGGAGCTCGCGGCGGTGACGTTCAAGGAGTACGGCCTGCAGGACGCCAACACCTTGGAGGCCACTCAGTCGATGATCGAGTCCCGCACCGTCAATGAATTCCTACTGTGTGACCAGGAGGTGCTGATCCGGCACCTGCACCACGAAACCGCCGCCTGGATCGAGGACTACCAGCGCAAGACCGCGGGAGTGTGACCATGACCGTCAAGCTGCCGGCCGAATTCGCCGACCTGGAGCCGTTTTCCGAGTGGTGCCTGCCGACCGAGGCCCAGCGCTACGCCAAGCGTCTGGGCAGCTCCATGGCGCAGATGCAGGCGTTCTACGACGCGATCACCGCACGGGCAGAAGACGCCATCGCGTTCTGCGACAAGTTCAGTCTCGACGACATGCCCGAGGATGTCCTGAACCTCATGCACCTGCTGTACTCCATGATCATGGTGTCGTTCCCGGTCGAGTGCTGGAAGCAGCCTCGCGTTCCCGATTCCGGGGCCACGAAGCTCGACTGCGTCTACGAGCCGGTCCCATGACGGCACCCGTCGCGTCGACGACTGTGCTGCGCGCCGCGCGCTGGGCCGACGTCGACACTGGCGAAGTACGGTCGCCGGCCGTGGTCGTGGTCGAGGGCAACCGGATCAAGGCTGTCAATCCTGTTGAATCGTGGCCGGATTCGGCCGTCGTCATCGACCTGGGCGACGTGACCTTGCTGCCGGGTCTGATGGACATGGAGCTCAACCTGCTCATCGGTGGACCCGGAGGACCGGAGGGTCTGCCGAGCCCGATGCATGGAGTGCAGGATGATCCGGCGTATCGGACGCTGCGCGGTGCCGTCAACGCCCGCACCACGCTGGACGCCGGGTTCACTACGGTGCGCAACCTCGGGTTGATGGTGAAGACGGGTGGCTACCTGCTAGACGTCGCACTGATGCGGGCCATCGAACAAGGCTGGCACGTCGGGCCCAGGATTTACCCGGCCGGGCACGCGGTCACGCCGTACGGCGGTCACCTCGACCCGACGGTGTTCCAGCGCCTGGCGCCGGGCATCATGCCGCTATCCGTCGGAGAGGGCATCGCCAACGGCGTCGACGAGGTTCGGGCCTGCGTCCGATATCAGGTCCGCCACGGTGCCAAGCTGATCAAGGTGTCGGCTTCCGGTGGCGTGATGTCGCACAGCACCGCTCCGGGCGCTCAGCAATATTCCGACGACGAGTTCGCCGCGATCGCCGACGAAGCACACCGCGCGGGCGTGCGCGTCGCCGCACATGCAGTGGGGGACAGCGCGATTCGGGCCTGCATCCGAGCCGGTATCGACTGCATCGAGCACGGCTTCCTGGCGACCGATGACACCATCAAACTGATGGCTGATACCGGCACGTTCCTGGTGTCGACCACGTACCTCACCGAGGCGATGGCCATCGACCGCATTGCGCCAGAGCTGCGCAAGAAGGCCGAGGTGGTGTTTCCGCAGGCTCAGGCGATGCTGCCGAAGGCCATCGCGGCCGGGGTGCGCATCGCCTGCGGCACCGACGCGCCGGCGGTTCCGCACGGCCAGAACGCGAAGGAGCTGTGCGCGCTCGTCGACCGCGGCATGACGCCGATGCAAGCGATCCGCGCCGCCACCGTCACGAGCGCGGAGCTCATCGACGCCGACGACGTACTCGGCCGCCTCGCCCCGGGCTACGTCGCGGACATCGTGGCCGTCCCCGGGGATGTCTCTCGCAATATCGCCAGTACGCTGGACGTGCGCTTCGTGATGAAAGAGGGGCAGATCTACAAGCAGGTCGACGGAGGTGCGTAGTGGACTTGGACGAAAACCTCCTCTGGCACCTCAAGCAGGCGTTCTACTTCTCGCTGACATCGGTGAACGAAGCTGTCCGTAGCCACGGCGTCAGCACCGCTCAGATCGGTGTGCTGCGCCAACTCGCCAACGAACCCGGGCTTTCTGGCGCGGATCTGGCGCGCCGGTTGCTCATCACCCCGCAGGGCGTGCAGTTGGCGTTGAAGGCACTCGAAGACCGTGGGTTAGTGGAGCGCAAGCCCGATCCCCAACACGCCCGTATTCTGCAGGCCTTCCTGACCGACCAGGGGCGTGATACTGCTGCCGCCGTCGTCAGCGACGCGGTGGAAGCACACGAGGCGGTATTCGGCGTCCTCACTGCCGATGAGCAAGAGACCTTGAAGCGGCTGCTGACCCGCGTCGTCGAACAGGGCACCGGGCACAAGCTGATCGACGATCACGTCGGCGAGTGACCGCCAAATCGTCGGTGTTGCAGGAGAACTGACACTGACCTAGACATCTTCGACGAATCAGTATCAACCACTTGATATCAATAACAAGTACTTGATACTGTCGAAGGGATGGCTGATCTTGTGGACGACTTCGCGTCACTGCGCATCAAGCGGGTGGTGCGGGAAACCGGCGACGCGGTGTCGCTGGTTCTCGACATCCCCGACGACTGTGCGCCCCGGTTCCGCTACCAGGCGGGCCAGTTCCTGACGCTCAGGGTGCGGGTGGCCGGAGATCAGCACCGCCGGTGCTATTCGATGTCGTCATCACCGCACAACGGTGACGACCTGCAGATCACCGTCAAGCGTGATGGCCGAGGGCTGGTCTCGAACTGGCTGAACGACACTGCCGCCGCAGGTGATCGCATCGACGCGGCTCCGCCCGAGGGGCGGTTCGTCCTGGGCGAGGGGGAGCGCGACATTGTCGCCTTCGCCGGCGGCAGCGGGATCACCCCGATCCACTCACTGATCGGCGCCGCGCTGGCTGGGGCCTCGCGCCGCATCCGCTTGTTCTATGCAAACCGCAGTCGCGACTCGGTGATCTTCGCCGATTCCCTTGGCGCACTGGCGGAATCGAATCCCGACCGGCTGACGGTACGCCACCACCTCGACGACGTCGACGGCGTCGTACAGCCGGAAGCCATCGCGTCCTTCATCGCCGACGCGGGCGATGCCGAGTACTACATCTGCGGACCGGGGCCGTTCATGGACGCGGTGGAATTCGCTGTCATGCAGACCGGAATGCCGCGCAGCCGAATTCACCTGGAGCGCTTCCAGATCGCCGCCGTCACCGCGGCTGATGCGGCCGAGTCGGTGACCGAGGAGGTCACCATCGAGCTCGACCGCCGCAAGACGACCGTGGAGTACCGCGCGGGCAACACGCTGCTGCAGACGGCCCGCATCGCCGGGCTGCGCGCGCCGTCGTCGTGCGAAACCGGTTCCTGCGGAACCTGTATGGCGCGCATCGTCGAGGGCAGTGCCCGCATGCTCAACAACGACGCTCTCGACGACGAAGAAGTCGCCGACGGCTGGGTGCTGACCTGCCAGTCCTTGCCCACCAGCAAGACCGTCCGAGTGGTTTACGAGTAGGAGTGCACATGACACGCGTGGCTGTGGTTACCGGTGGTGCATCGGGCATGGGTGAGGCGACGTGCCACGAACTGGGGCGGCGAGGACACAAGGTCGCCGTCCTCGACCTGAACGGTGAAGCCGCACAGCGGGTCGCCGAAGAGCTGCGTGCCGAGGGCGTGGAGGCGGTCGGGATCGCCGTCGACGTCAGCGACCGTGCTTCGGTGGAAGACGCTTTCGGCAAGGTGCGCAGCGAGTTCGGTCCGGTACACATTCTGGTGACCAGTGCCGGCGTGGTGGATTTCGCGGCATTCACCGACATCACCATCGAATCCTGGCAGCGGCTGATCGATGTGAACCTGACCGGCACGTTCCACTGTTGCCAGGTGGCGGTCCCCGACATGCTGGCGGCGGGCTGGGGGCGCATCGTGATGATCTCCTCGTCCAGCGCGCAGCGCGGATCACCGGGCATGGCGCACTACGCCGCATCCAAGGGCGCGCTGCTGTCGCTGACGAAATCACTTGCCCGCGAATATGGTCCGTCCGGCATCACCGTGAACAACGTGCCGCCGTCGGGCATCGAGACGCCCATGCAGCACCAGTCGCAGGCGGCGGGAAACCTGCCGCCCAATGAGCAGATGGCGGCCAGCATCCCTGTTGGCCACCTCGGTACCGGTGACGACATCGCCGCGGCCGTCGGATTCCTGTGCTCGCCGGAGGCCGGCTTCATCACCGGGCAGACCCTCGGTGTCAACGGTGGGGCTGTGATGTGACGGAAAACGAAGTGAAGCAACGACTTCGAGGAGGAGTCCATGGCTAAGTGGCCCAAGCCGGCAGAAGGCAGCTGGACCGAGCACTATCCCGAACTCGGCACCGGGCCGATTTCCTTCCGCGACTCGATTTCGCCGGAGTTCTACGAACTCGAACGTGAGGCGGTCTTCAAACAGGCGTGGCTCAACGTCGGGCGGATCGAGGAGGTGCCGCGGATCGGCAGCTACTTCACCAAGGAGATCGACGCGGCCCGGACGTCCGTGATCGTAGTGAAGGGCAAGGACGATCAGATCCGCGCCTTCTACAACATCTGCCGCCACCGCGGAAACAAGTTGGTGTGGAACGACTTTCCGAACGAGGAGACCAAGGGCGGGTGCCGCCAGTTCACCTGCAAGTACCACGGCTGGCGTTACGACCTCAAAGGTGACCTGACATTCGTGCAGCAGGAGGGGGAGTTCTTCGGGCTGGACAGCTCCCGGTACGGGCTCAAGCCCGTGCTCTGCGACGTGTGGAACGGCTTCATCTTCATCAACTTCGACCCCGGGCCCCGCTGGACCCTGCGTGAGTTCCTCGGCCCGATGATCACTGCCCTCGACGACTACCCGTTCGGGTTGATGACCGAGCGCTACGACTTTGCGGCGGAGAACAACAGCAACTGGAAGATCTTCGCAGATGCCTTCCAGGAGTACTACCACGTACCTTCGCTGCACTCCCAGCAGGTGCCCAGCGCAGTGCGCCAACCCAACGCCACATTCGAGTGCGGCCACTTCCAGATCGACGGGCCGCACCGACTGGTGTCGACTGCGGGCACCCGGCGCTGGAAGCTCGATCCCGACTACATGTACCCCGTCGAACGGGTCACCCGCAGTGGCCTGGTGGGGCCGTGGCGCACCCCGGAAACCCACTTCTCGGCCGGCCTGAACCCGGGCGGTATCGAACCGTGGGGCATCACCAACTTCCAGATCTTCCCCAACCTGGAGATCCTGATCTACCACGGCTGGTATCTGCTGTACCGCTACTGGCCGACGTCGCACAACACCCATAAGTTCGAGGCGTACAACGCATTTCACCCGGCGCGTTCGGTGCGCGAGCGCATCGAACATGAGGTCGCCTCGGTGGTGCTCAAGGAGTTCGCGCTCCAGGACGCGGGCATGCTCGGCGGTACTCAGGCGGCACTCGAGTACGACATCGTCGACGACTACCCGCTGTCCGATCAGGAGATTCTCGTTCGCCATCTGCACAAGGTGTCGGTCGATTGGGTCGAGCAGTACAAGGCCCAGCGCGCCCCGGTGGGGGTGTGACCATGGCGGAGATCAGATTGCCCAGTGGTTTCGCCGAATTCGAGCCGTTCGCCGAGAAGTGGTGCCTGCCAACCGAACCCGAACGCTGGGAAATGCGCTTGAACACCCCGATGGCGGAGATCCGTCAGTTCTACGACGCCTTCACGCCCCGCTTCGAAGAGGCGATCGACCACTGCGACAAGTTCGGGCTCGACGACCTGCCGGACGACGCGCTCAATCTGCTGCACCTGATCTACTCGATGGTCATGGTCTCGATGGCCGTCGAGATCTTCGGCACGCAGAAGCCTGCTGACTCGGCCGATGCCATCATGAATCGCATCGGAGCGCCGGTGCCATGAGTCTGCTGACGCTCAACAAGCTCACGGCTTCGGTCGGGGCGGAGGTGGCCGGCATCGATGTCGGGCGATTGGTGGCCGACGACGCACTTGCTGCGGCCGTGCTGGATGCCCTGGAGGACAACGGCGTAATGGTCTTTCCCGGCTTGCGGCTCGGTCCGGATGAGCAGGTCGCGTTCTGTCGCCGACTCGGTGCTGTGGACCACTCGTCGGACGGTCATCATCCGGTCGCGGGCATCTACCCGATCACGCTGGACACGTCCAAGAATGCCTCGGCGGCCTACCTCCGGGCGACGTTCGACTGGCACATCGACGGCTGCACACCGGTAGACGACACCTGCCCGCAGAAGGCGACCGTGCTCTCGGCTGTTGCGGTGGCGGCCAGCGGTGGCGAGACGGAATTCGCCAATTCCTATGGTGCCTATGACGAACTGAGCACCGACGAACAGGAGCGCTACGCCCGGTTGCGGGTGGTCCACTCGCTGGAGGCATCCCAACGCCGCGTCACCCCCGATCCCAAGCCGGAGATGCTGGCGACGTGGCGGTCGCGGCGTACACACGAGCACCCGCTGGTCTGGACGCACCGCAGTGGACGAAAGTCGCTGGTTCTCGGCGCATCGGCGGACTATGTCGTCGGCATGGATCTGGATGAGGGGCGTGCGCTGCTTGCGGAACTGCTCGAGCGGGCTACGGCCGGCTGGAAGGTCTACAGCCACACGTGGTCGGTGGGGGACACCGTCATCTGGGACAACCGCGGCGTGCTGCACCGCGCTGCCCCCTACGACCCCGGCTCGCCGCGAGAGATGCTGCGCACCACCGTGCTGGGCGACGAACCGATCCAGTGACGCTCCATTGACGCGGGCGAACCGCTATGGAAATCTAATCATCAAGAATGAGAATGATATTCTCATCTGAGCTTGCTTGGAATGGAGGAAAGGTGTCGGAAGACCTCAGCGCGGTCGATTTCTTCCGGGATGATCGGCTGACCGACGACCCGTACCCGTTTTACGAGGCCCTGCGCAACAAATGCCCGGTGGCCCGCGAAGACCACTACGGCGTCACGATGGTCACCGGCTGGCAGGAGGCGGTCGACGTCTACAACGACGCCGACACGTTCTCGTCGTGCATCTCGGTGACGGGCCCGTTCCCGGGTTTCCCGGTCCCGCTCGAGGGTGACGACGTCAGCGAGCTCATCGAGAAGCACCGGGACGAAATTCCGTACAGCGACCAGTTGCCCACGCTGGACCCGCCGACGCACACCAATCACCGCGCCCTGCTGATGCGGCTGATCACCCCCAAGCGCCTCAAGGAGAACGAGGACGCGATGTGGCGGATCGCCGATGACATGCTGGGTGACTTCCTGGCCCCGGGCGCGGGTGAGTTCATCAAGGGGTTCGCCGGGCCGTTCACGCTGCGCGTCATCGCCGACCTGCTCGGCGTTCCGGACGAGGACTGCCCCGAACTGCTCGAGCGCCTCGCGAAGGGTACGCACGGTGGTGGCCTCGGCAGCACCGACGAAAAGACGCTGTCCAAAACGCCTTTCGAATATCTCTACGAGGCGTTCGCGGTGTACGTCGAGGATCGCCGCAGCGAACCTCGCGACGATGTGCTGACGGGTCTGGCGACGGCGACGTTCCCGGACGGGACCATGCCGACGGTGGACGACGTGGTCCGGGTGGCCACGAACGTGTTCTCGGCGGGGCAGGAGACCACGGTCCGGCTCCTCAGTACGGCGCTGAAGGTGATCGGCGAGCAGCCCGACATCCAGGCCAAGCTCCGCGGCGATCGCAGTCTGCTCCCGAACTTCATCGAGGAGTGCCTGCGGATCGAGAGCCCGGTGAAGGGTGACTTCCGGCTCTCCCGGGTGCCGACCACGATCGGTGACGAGGAGATCGGCGCGGGCTGCACGCTGATGGTGATCAACGGTGCAGCCAACCGCGATCCGCGGCGCTTCGAGGATCCCGACAGCTTCGACGCCGAGCGGAAGAACGCCCGCCAGCATCTGGCGTTCGGGCGCGGTATCCACAGCTGCCCAGGTGCGCCCTTGGCGCGGGCGGAGACGCGCGTGGCGCTGGAGCGGCTGCTGGACCGTACGGCGGATATCCGGATCTCCGAGGCGCACCATGGGCCCGCGGGAAGCCGCCAGTACCAATACATTCCGACGTACATTCTGCGTGGCATCATCGATCTCCACCTCGAATTCGATCCTGCCGGGAGCGCGTCATGAAGGTTGTTGTCGATGAAGACCGGTGCCGTGGCCACGGCATGTGCCTGACGCTGTGCCCCGATGTCTTCAGCATGACCGACGACGGTTATGCGGTCGCCGACCCTTCGGAGGTATCGGCTGATCTGGAAGTCGCGGTTCGCGATGCCATGGTGAACTGCCCCGAACAAGCAATCAAAAACAAAGAGTAAGGAATTCGAGTGGCCAAGGGATATGTGATCCTCACCGAGGACGTCAAGGACCCCGCTGGCATGGCAGAATACGCCAAGCTGGCCGGCAAGGCCATGTCGTCTGCCACCGTCGTGTCGGTGGACCAGAACCCGCAGGTGCTTGAGGGCAGCTGGCATGGCAACCAGACCGTGGTACTGGAGTTCGAGTCGGTGGACGCCGCCCGTGCCTGGTACGAATCGGACGCGTACCAGGCGGCGGCGAAGATCCGCCAGTCGGCTGCTGACTGCAATGCGGTGATCTTGGCGGGCTTCGGGGCCTGACGGTGGCGTGATGGTGGGCGGGCGTCAGCCCGCCGACCACCCTCCGTCGGCCGCCACGATCGCGCCGTTGACGAATGCCGCGGCATCGGAGGCCAGGAAGACGATCACGTCGGCCATCTGCTCGGGTAGGGCAATGTTCGGAGCCGCCGAGATGATCGGTGTCAGGCGCGCCTGACCCGTCTCGTTGAATCCGCTGATGCTGCTGGTGATTCCGGTCAACGTGGGACCGGGCAGGATCGCGTTGCACCGGATCCCGTCCTTGGCGTACGACCAGGCGATGTTGCGGGTCAGGCCGATCACGCCGTGCTTGGAGGCGGTGTACGCGGCGCCGGCAGACCCGCCGCGGACTCCGGCGGCCGAGCCGGTGTTGACGATGACGCCACGCTGCTGGTCGAGCATGTGGGGGAGTACCGCATGCGTCACGATGAAGGTGCCGGTCAGGTTGATCCGGATGACCCGGTCCCATTCGGCGAGCGTGGTATCTGCGGGTAGCGCCATGGTGTCGATGACGCCCGCGCTGTTGGACAGCACGTCGATGTGGCCGTAGGTGTCGAGGGCTGCGGTCACCGCGCGCGCGACGGACTCCTCGTCGGAGATGTCCGAGGCAATGGCAATGGCGGCGTCGCCGATCAATTCCGCGGTCTCTGTGGCCGCGTCGCCGTTGATGTCGGTGGCGACGACGCGGGCGCCTGCCTTGGCGAAGGCCAGGGCGGTAGCGCGTCCGATGCCCGAGCCGGCTCCGGTGATCAGAGCCACCCGGTCCTCGAATCCTTCTTTCATGCAAGGCCTTTCATTCGCGGTAGGGTCAGCGGCAGGTCGTTGTAGGTGGCGATGCCGGGTGCGGCTCCGACCACGGCCGGGATGGCGTTGATGGCGGGCATCGCGGTCATGATGTGGCCGAGGGTCATGAATTCGGCCATGGTCGTCGCCTGGAAGTCCGGCGGCGGCAGGAAGCCGACCTTCATGGTGACGGTCGGGCGACCGTCGATGGTGATGGTCCAGGCGTCGGGGTCGAGCTGCCAATCGGGATCGAGTGACTGGCCTTTGCGCCAGCGCACCTTGAGTTCGACGACGGTCTTGCCGGCGGCCACACCTTGCCAGCTCGCTGCGACGCCGGCGACGCAGCCCTTCGCGATGGTCCACGACCCGAGATCGAGATCGGCTGTCGTCTGGGCATATTCGGCCTCACATCGGACCTCGTCGAGCTCGACGCCCAGCGAGTCGGCGAGTAGCCGCACCGCCTCGCCGAAGATCGCGGTGCCTGCGGCGGCCATCGGCGGTAGGTCAGGGGAATCGATCGGCATGCCGAAGCCGCAAGGGATTTCGGTGGCGGGGGAGTCGTAGAAGGTGGTGTCGGCGCACTCGGCGATCGTCACCTTGTCGACCCGGTCGCACGCCATCGCGCCGACGATCGCCAGGAGTTCTGCGAAACCCGGGCTGACTCCGGAGCCGAACATGGTCGAGCCACCGACGCCGCACGCCTCGACGATGCGATCCCGGTCGCGGCCCAGGTTGTGTCCGGTGATGAACGACGCTGTCGCAACGACATTGACGCCGGCCTCCAGGATGCGCACGACTTCGTCGACGTCGATCCACATGGGGTTGTACACCACACAGTCGGGCTTCTGCGCGAGCAGTGCCGCGACATCGTTGGTGGCGGTGACCCCGACTGGCTCGATCCCGCACAGTTCGCCGACGTCGCGGCCGGCCTTGTCCGGCGACCAGGCGTAGCAGCCGACGAGTTCCACATCCGGATGTGCGGCAAGGGCTTTGACCGAGCTCTTGCCGACATTGCCGGTCGTCCATTGAACGACGCGATAGGGCTTCATGCGGGTTCCTCCGTGATCGATATGGCCTGGCGGGGACATTGGCGGACGGCGTTGGCGATCCGTTCGCGGTTGTCCGGTGTCACCTCGTCCTGCACGATGTGCAGGTAGTCCTGGTCGTCGAGGTGGAACACCTCGGGGATGATTCCCTCGCAGACGCCGTTGCTCTCGCAGAGCCCGAAGTCGACGACGACCTTGCTCATCGCAGTACCCGTACCGGGACGTTCTGCCAGCCCATGACGTTCTGCATGTGGACGCGTTTGCAACCGTCCCAGTCGATTTCGTAGCGCGGCATGAAGTCCAGCAACGCCTCCAGCGCGACGGCGCTCTCCATGCGCGCCAGTGCGGCCCCCAGGCAGCTGTGGATGCCGTACCCGAACCCCAGATTCTGGGCTTCGGTGTGATTGCGGTCGATATTGAAGGCGTCGGCGTCGGTCCACGCCTCGGGGTCGCGGTTGGCGGAACCGCCGAGCAGGAACACCGGCGCGCCCTCGGGAATCGTCGTGCCGTGCAGATGCACATCTTTCATGCTGCGGCGCACGTTGTACTGCGAGGGCGCCTCGTACCGCAACAGTTCCTCGACGGCCGCGGGGATCTTGCTGCGATCGTCCAACAGCTTCTGCCACTGCTCTGGGTGACGGGCGAACAGATAAACCGCGTTGCCCACCAGCTTGGTCACCGTCTCGGCGCCGGCACCGCCCAACAGTGAGGCGAATCCAGCGATCTCGTAGTCCTCGAGCTTGGTCACGGTGCCGTCTTCACGCTCGGTCTCGGCGGCGAGGAGGCGGCTGATCAAGTCGTCGCCGGGTGCCTCCTTGCGCTGGCGGGCCAGCTCGAAATAGAAACCCGCACTGTCGATGTAGGCCTGGATGCCCTGCTCCGACGTCTCGACCTGGCCGATCTCGCGGTGCAGCGATTCATCGATCCAGTACCGGACTTGTTGGGCCTCCTCCTCGGGTACACCCATCATGTTGGTGATCACCTCGACCGGGAACGGTCCGGTGAAGTCCTGTACCGCGTCGAATCCGTTGGGGTCCAGGCGGTTCAGGTACTTGTCGATCTTCGAGCGGACCATCTCGCGCTCCGATTGGATCGCGCGCGGCGTGAACACCTTGTTCAGCAGGCTGCGGATGTGGCGATGTTCGGGCGGGTCCATGAAGATGATCATCCGCATGTTGCCCGGCATCTCGACTCCGGCGCGCACCTGAGCGAGATCGGCGCCGTATGCCGACGAGTAGGTCTCGAAGTCGCGGTAGGCAGGAGCGACGTCGTCATGGCGGGACAGCGCGTAGAAGTCGTGTTCTTCGCTGTAGTACACCGGCGCTTCCGCGCGCATTCGCCGGTAGGTCTCCCATGGCCCGTTGAAGAAGTCCTCGGAGAACGGATCGAAGACGAGTTTCGTTGCGGTCATGCTGAATTGCTCCCTCCCGTCGGCGCCATGCCGGTGTCGATGATGGTGTCGAGCACACCCAGGTCGGTGCCCAACTCAGCTGCGGTGGTTCGAACCGTCGCGACGTCCTTGCTCACGAACTCGCCGAGAACCGTGCGGAACGACCCGACCGAGCCGGCCCGCGAGACGCTGTCCAGCGCGCGGCTGCCGGCGCTCGCGTGGGGCAGGGCGGCGAGCAACGTCGACTCCGGTACCCCGAGGCGCTCGCCGAGTTCGACTGCGGCAGTGATCAACCCGACCTGAGCGGCGAACACGGCGTTGTTGATCAGCTTGACCCGCTGGCCGGCGCCGGGTGGCCCGGCGTGGACGATCGGGTTGCCGTAACACGACAGCACCGGCCTGGCCCGTTCGACCGCAGCGTCGGAGCCGCCGACGAACAACGTCAACCGGCCTGCGGCGATATCGTGCGGTCCGCCGCTGACCGCGGCGTCGATGACGTCCACACCCCGGGCGGCGATGGCCTCGGCGGTGTGCGGGCTGCCGGTGGTGTGGATGATCAGGACTGTGCCCGGGCGCAGGTCGGCCGCCAAAGCATCGGAGACGTCCCGGACCTGTTCATCGGTGAAGACACAGATGACGACCATGTCGGCGCCGGCACAGACGGCGGCCAGATCCGCGGCCGGTGTCGCGCCGAGTTCGGTTATGGCAGCGCTCTTCTCAGGCGAGCGTGCCAGGGCGTTCACGTCATGGCCGGCCGCGACGAGGCGGCGGACCATGGCACTACCCATGCGCCCCGCGCCGACGAAGCCGACCGTCCTCAACGCGTACGGCCCATCAAACCCAGTGCGGCGTCCGCAGATTCGAACACTGCGCCGGGCGCAGCGCCGGCGGCCGCGGCGAGGTCCGCGATCAGGCACACGTCCTTCCGCAGCAGGTCCGCCGCGACGGACTTGAGAACGTCCAGGCTGCCGCCGAATTGCGCGATGCGTCCGAGCGCGAAGCTGTTGGCCGAGCCCTGGGTGATGACCTCGGCGAGGCGCTCCACTGAGACACCCAGCGCCTCACCGAGGTCCAGCGTCGACTTCGCCGTCGCGATGTGGGCCGTGAACAGCAGGTTGTTCAGCAGCTTGGTGACCTGACCGGACCCGACGTCCCCGAGGTGGACGATCGGATTGGCGTAAGTGGCGAACACCGGGCGGCAGCGTTCCACGACCTCGGGATCGCCGCCGGCCATGACCAGGAGCCGGCCTTCGGCGGCCGCGGGCCCGCCGCCGCTCACCGGAGCGTCGATCAGCGAAACCCCTTTGCCTGCTGCCGCTTCGGCCAGTGCACGGCAGGTGTCGGGGTGCACGGTGCTGTGGATGGCGACGACCGCACCCGGTGCCAGTCCGGCGAACACACCGTTGTCGCCCTCCAGTACCTGGCGGACATCGTCGTCTCCGACCACGCACACGCAGACCAGGTCGCTGACGGCAGCCAACTCGGCGGGGGTTTCGACGACCTTGGCCGCGGTGTCGGAGAACGGCTCGACTGAGGCCGACCGCCGAGCCCACAACGTCAACGGATACCGGCCCGCCACGATGCGGCGCGCCATTGGCGCGCCCTGACTGCCGAGACCGATGAACCCGACTCGCACTAACCGACCTCCAATGTGACTGTGGTGCCGCTCTGGGTGGCCAGGCACTCCTCGATGAACGCCAGAACCGTGAGGTGGTAGGCGGCCGCGCCCAGCGAAACACTGATGTTGTGGCCCGCGCCGACCTGGCGGTGGACCGTCATACGCGGTGCGGCGGTGAACAATCCGCTGATGGCAGCAAGGGCATCCGGATCGGACTGCCAGACCCGTTCGTGCTCGGCGACGGTGAAGTGCACAGGCACCTGAACTTCGGCAGCCAGCGCCGGGAAATCACTACGGGGCCAATCTTGGACCATTGCGGCCTCGTACCGGGCGCCGCTGCGCGCATTGGGGGTGTTCGTCAGCGGCGGATAGAGTTCCGCCGGTTGCCACAGCAGTTCGCGCAGCCCCGGCGGGCGGTGGGTGACCGACGCCGACTTGAGCATCTCCACGGCGGCGGCCTCGTACCGCAGGCCGGTACCGGCCAGTGCGACCCCGAAAACATCTGCCCGGTCGGCTCTTTCGTCGACGGCCATGCGGAGGGCCAGCTCGCACCCGTTGGAGTGACCGAGCAGGAACACGCCGGCCCCGCGGTCGCGCGCCCCGAGCATTGCGTCGACGGCGCCGTAGGCCAGGGCAATTCGTTGCTCCGGGCGCACGATCGCATCGGCGTACGCGTCGGACGCCCCATATCCGGGGCGGTCCAGCGCGACGACGGTGTAGCCGAGCGCCGCCGCGGTGCGCATCAGCGACAACCGTGGGTGCCCGGGACAATCGAAATACGCTGCGCTGCTGCCACCGCCGTGCACTGCGACGATGACGGCGCGCGGCGCGTCAGCTTCGGCGAGCAGCCCTGACATCATGACGTCGCCGACGCGGACGACCCGCGGGGTGGGATTCATGAGTCGGTCCGCAGCAGAAGGACCCCGCTGGGAGTGAGGCCGCCGCTGCTGACGACCGCAACACGGACATCGGCAATCTGCCGCTCGCCGGCCTCGCCGCGCAGCTGCGAGATGGCCTCGTAAACCAGGCCCATGCCGTGGGTGCGGCCGTGCGACAACTGACCGCCGTGGGTGTTCAGGGGCAGTATGCCGTCACGCGCGATGTTCGTGCCGCCGTCCAGGAAGTCCTTGGCCTCGCCGATACCGCAGAAGCCGAGCGCCTCGATCCAGGACAGGCAGTTGAACGTGAACCCGTCGTAGAGTTCGGCGACGTCAACATCGTTGGGCGTCAAGTTGGTTCGGGTCCACAGGTGGGCGGCCTGGCCGAGCACCTGCGGTTCATGGGTCAGGGTGCTCTGGTCCCACTCGATCGGCTCGAGGATCTGTGTGCCCACCGCTTCCACGCGGATTGGTGGCTTGGCGAGGTCGCGGGCGACGTCGACGGCCGACACGATGACCGCGATCGAGGCGTCGCACGGCACGTCGCAGTCGTAGAGCCCAAACGGCGTGGTGATCGGTCGAGCGTTCAGGTAGTCATCCATCGTCATGGGGTCGCGGTAGATCGCGGTCGGATTCAGCGCGGCATTTGCGCGCTGGTTCAATGCAATCCAGCCGAGCGTCTCCCTGGGGGTGCCGTAGCTATGCATGTGGCGCTGCGCGTTCTGCGCCAGGGTGTGTGCGGCCGACGTCGCTCCGAACGGCATCTGCCAGCTGGTGGTTCGCGTACCGCCCATCGGTGCGGTCTTGCCCTGCTTCATGAGTTCGCCGTAGGTCGCCTCCCACAGGGTGCGGAAGCACAGCACATGGCGGGCCAGGCCACCAGCGACGGCGAGCATGGCCGCGATAACCGAGCCTCCGGGGCCGAAAGTCTCCGGGCCGCCGTTGTACCAGGTCGGTTTCAAGCCCAGGGCGGTTTCGAGCGCGGTAACCCCACCCTCGCCAAATGGTCCGGGGAGGCCTGCGCCGGGCCAGGTGGATAGCCCGTCGATGTCATCGATGGTCAGGCCGGCGTCGGCGATGGCGTTCTCGCACGCTTCGATGGTCAGCGCCAGCGGGGCCAGCATCAGCCGGCGTCCCATCTGGGAGGCACCGATGCCGGTGATGGCCACCTTGTCTTCGAATTTCTCGGTGGTGATCATCGGTCGGACGTGTTTGGCGAAGTCCTGCGGTTCGATCTCGTCGGTGGGCAGCGGGGCCAGCGCCGGTTGGTCGGCGACCGGACGGAACAGCGGAAGCCAGACGTCGTCGTTCTGCTCGAAGACGACCTCCATCTGCTGGCCGAGCTCCAACTGTTCCGGATCACAGTCAATGATGTTGGTGGTCAGCCGAACTCGCGGATCTTCGACGAGCGCGACCTGTGCGACCACATATGGGGCCGCGAGCCCGGGAATGCTGAACCGTTCGTTGATGGTGAAGCCGATCAGTGTCGCGAGACCGGACACCGTGCGGATGCCCATCTTTCGCTCGCGGCAGTGGCGGCAGGCCGGCGCCGGGGGATGGACCAGTGCGTTGCAGTTCTCGCATTCGGTCACGCGCAGCGCGCCGTCGGCCCCTGCGGTCCAATAGAACTCGTTCTCAGGCGTCACCTGCGGCAGCGGTATGCGAGTCAACGGACAAATCCCCATTCTGCTTCGTTGGCGTCGGTTTCTGGGTGTGGTTCGGGCGCCTCGCCGGGAATTGGCGCGGGTGTGGGCACCGCGAGTGGGCCGCCGGTCAGTTCCATGATGGCGTGCACCGGGCAGTCCAAGAGGGCGCGCATGACGGCGGGCTGGTCTGCGTCCGGTATGTCGCCGGTGCCGACGAGTGCCGCGTATCCCCAGTCATCGAGGGAGAAGTACGACGGCGCGTGCTTGGCGCAGACGCCGAACCCATCGCACATCGTCCGGTCCAGTCGGATCTTCATGCCATCATCACCGCCTCCACTTCGTAGGGCCGCAGCGTGACGAAATTGCCGGATCGACATGCCGGGCAACCATTCTCCAGATGAGAGGTCACGTCGTCGGGGAATTGGTCCAGCAGACTGGCCGCGATGTTGGCGGCGCCGTCCAGCGTCGCGCACGCGCCCCGGCCCCGCAGCTCCCGGGACCACCGCCGCAGGCGTGCGATGTCGTCGCCGGTCGCGACGCCGTCGCGCAGGCCCGCTGCGGCGGCGGCCATCGCGGCGGTGCCGTTGAAGCACGACCCGCACTGCCCGGCGTTCTCCCGGTCGAAGTACGCGAGTACCGACGCGGCGACCGCCACCGGGCAGTCTCCGTTGAGGATCGAGATGGCGCCGCAGCCGAGGCCGCTGCCCAAACCGCGCAGGGTTTCGTGATCCAGCGTCGCGGCCAACACTCCGGGGCCCAGCAAGCCGGCGAAGTAGCCGCCCATCAGGGCGCCAGTGGCCATTTCGGCCGGCACGCCGTGGAGTTCGAGCACATCGGCGAATCTGACGCCGTGCGGCAGCTCGTAGAGGGCGGGTGGTCGGCCGGCGCCGGTGAGGGTTGCCAGGAACGAGCCCGGCGAGTCCGCGGTGCCGACGGATCGGAAGTCCCGGCCGCCGTGCGCGTGAATGTGGGGGAGATTCGCCAGGGTCTCCACATTGCTGACGAGCGTGGGCAGCGTGGCGACCCCCTGCTCGAACGGGCGTGGTGGCTTGTCGGTGGGCTTGGCCGGCCCGCCGTTGATCGCGCGGACGGCCGCGGTCTCCTCACCGGCGACATACCCGGGTGCGACCGTCACCACTTCGACGGATGGTCCCGGGTTTCGCTGTGCGACAGCGGCTTCCACGCTCGCCGCCGCCCCCGGATCAGAGACGTAGACGTACGCCCGCTGGGCGCCGACGATGGTTGCCGCGAGTCGCAGCCCGTCCAACACCAGGTGGGGGTTGTTGCGGAGCAGCCAGCGGTCCTTGATGGACGCCGGCTCACCTTCTTCGCCGTTGGCGATGACGACCGCTCCGCCACGATTGCGGCCATTGTCGCGGACCGAGCGCAGTTTGACGGCCATCGGGAAGGCCGCGCCGCCGCGTCCGCGCAGCCCGGATCGTTCTACCTCGTCGAGCAGCTGCTCGGGATCGGTGAGATCGCGATAGCGGCCGGCCGCGACGTAGTCGGCGTGATCCGCGCTGGAATCGCGCAGCAGTCGTGGAGTGAGTCCCGGCCAGGCGGCCACCGTTAGGCTGAGCGGCATGCGCACGGCGGTGGTGCGGGTCGATGTCGACCCAGCGGGTGAACTCACGTCTGAGCAGTTAGCGGACGGCATGACGGCCCTCAAGGAACTCGCCGCTGGGGCGGGTCTCAACGTGATCGATGTGGACCTCGCGGCGATGCCGCCCCGGCGCCGCCAGGTGCAACTCTTGATCGCCGGAAGAGGGCCGGATACCGGTGTTTCCTTGTGCGCCAAAGCGTTCGGTACCGTGCCCGAGCTCGGCGTCGTCACTTACGTCAGTCGGGGCACCGACGACGATGCGCACGGCGTGCTGTCGCGGTTCGGGATCACCGGTGACGTGGCACGTGAGCCTGGCTCCGAAGGCTTCGACATCGTCACCGTGACCCTGTCGAAGGTCGACCTCGAGCGGATTCCGGAGAGCCGGATCCACACGGCACTGGAGGCGTCGCTGAACTGTGAGGTGCACATCCGCACGGTGTGAATTCATCGGCCGAGGAACTCCAGGATCGGTGGCGCGGCCTGGACCCAGGTGTCGAACATGTTGAAGTGCTTGACCTTTCCGGATGCCCGGGCCTCGTTGGCGCGTTCCCAGGCGTCTTCCGGCCACGGCGGGTCGATCAGCTGCGAACCTTTGATGAGGCAGCTGACTTCCAGTGACGTCCGCTTCGGATGGTCGAGGTCGTTCTCGCCGCCGCGGACTATCAGGGTCGGCACGGTGATGTTGTCGAACATCTCGTCCTCCACTCCCGGGATCGTCTGGCCGGGTTTGGGCACGAACGCGCCTAGCCACCGGAGCATGAGCTTGAGGAACTCGTCGCCGTCGTAGGCCAGCAGGCGCGTGGCGTTCGCCGGGTTGTCCGCAATGCGGTCACGCCACTCATCAACCTGTGCAACGCCTTTCATCCCTGCCCCGCGTACTGCCAGGATGCTCGGCACGATGTAGTACGAGCCCAGCACGAACGAGCCGTAGACGCCGCCGACGATGTTCCAGACCACCAGCTTCGTGACGATTTCGGGATAGCGCATCGCGGTGAGCATCGAGTCCCGGGCTCCGCCCGACCCGCCGGCGAGGATGCAAGGTCCGATGCCCAACTTGGAGATGAGCGTGTACAGCGTTTCGGCGCGCATGTGGGATTCACTCTGGCCGTAGAACTGTACGTCGGATTTGCCGCAGTTGGGTCGGTCCCACAGCAGCACCCGGTAGCCGCCCTTGACCAGATCCTGAGCCAGGGGGCGCAGTCCTGGAATGTCCTTGCTGAACCGGCCTCCCGGGGTGAGGGCGATGAAATCGCCTGTTTTGCCCAGGATTTCGTATACGACGTTGCCGCCGTTGATCTCGATGACCTTCTCGCCGCGCTTGAGCTGTGTCATGCCTGCACCAAAACCTCGTCGCCGATGACCCGCACGGTGTACGTCCGGATACTCCACTCTGGCTTCACCGCCGTTGTCCCGGTGGCCAATTCGAAGCCCCACTGATGCCAGGGGCAGTAGATGAATTCCAGGTCGCGCACCATCACGGCGTCGCCCGGCACGCTGTCGTCGACGATGGTCCGGCCGCGCGGACGGCCCGAGCACAGCGGACCGCCTTCATGCGGGCAGTAGTTCGCGATGGCGTAGAACGTGCCATTGACGTTGTACACGCCGACACCGTGCCGCCCGATGGGCACCAATTTGTGCGTGCCCGGCGGGATTTCGTCGACCGTGGCGACCACATGCTCACGCCCCTGGGCAAGCCGGGGCTCCTTGGGTTCGGTCAACTCAGAACACCCGGACCTGTCCTTCGAGCGCCGGCACCGTGGTCGGGAGCTTGTATGTCTCGATGCCGTTGCGGAACATCACGGCCTCGCGCGCGTGTTCGGGCAGGTGCTTGACCAGCCAGCGGGGGTCGTCGAACGTCCAGTGTGGGTAGTCGGAGCTGAACAGCAGGATCTTCTCGCATTCCATCCACTCGAAGGCCCGGGTGAGTTCGGTCTTGTCCTCGGGATAGTCCAGCGGCTGGGTGGTGAACTTGATGTGGTCTTTGACGTACTCGCTGGGCTTGCGCTTGATGTCGAGCCACGGCTTGCGCACCTCGTAGATCTTGTCCATCCGCCACATGAGCGGGAGGATCCAGGTGAAGGCGTGCTCGACGAAAACGATTCGTAGCGTGGGGAACCGGTCGAACAGCCCGTCGAAGATCATGCTCATCACCTGGTTCGCGGCGAGCAGCGAATAGGTGACCATGAAGTCGTGGTTGTAGCTGGGCATGCCGACGGGCGGCATGGGCAGTTCTTCGTGATGACTGCGGGACAGGTGACAGCTCACCGGCATGTCGGCCTTGGTTGCCGCGGCCCACACCGGATCGTACTTCGGGTCGCCCCACGCCGGACGCGGCTCGGACTTGATCAGAATCTGGCCCAGGAAAGGGTGGCCGGCCAGCCGGTCGATCTCCGCGGCGGCGAGGTGCGGCTCTTCGATCGCCACGCAGATGGATCCGCGCCAGCGTTCGTGCCAGTTGTTGTGGCTGTCGAGCCAATGATTGAGCTGCCACTCATTCAGCGCGACATTGAGGGCATGGTTGGCACCGCCGATGCGTGCCGGGTACGCGGCGGGTTCCAGGATCGCGATGTCGGCGCCGGCCTGCATGATCAGCTGCTGGAAGGCCAGATCGGGGTCGCTGCAGGCAAATTCGCCGTCCGGTGGGAAGGCGTCGACGCGCATCGCGTACGTGTGCGCGTAGTCGGGCGCGTCGTAGTAGATCTGTTCGCCGACGTTACGGCTGAGGAAGTACTTGGTGCGCCAGGGCTCCGGGATGTACTGGATCAACTCACCTCGGCGCGGGGCCGGGTGCACATCGGAATCGACACACCGGACGGCGATGCGCTCGGCCGCGGGTTTCCGCTGCGTGACAGTCACACTCATTGCGATCCTTCCTTCCTCACACGCCGACCGGCACCGCGATGCCGTACAGTTCGGCGGCGTTTCGCCAGCAGAGTTTGTCGCGCTGTTCCGCGCTGTAGGAGCTCGGCACCGTGAGTTCGTTGAGTTGCCAATGCGGGTAACTGGACCCGTACATCACCATGTCGTCCTTGCCGGTGAAACCCAGCCATTCGCCTGCGAATTCAGCGTCACCGGGTCCGTCCAGCGCCCCTTGGATGAAATGCACGTGCCCGGGCAGATAGTCGCTCGGCATCTTCGGCGCCCACGGCGTCTGCTCGAGGTGCGGCCTGCCGAAGCAGTCCATGCGCCACATGAACGGGGTGAGCAGATCGGCGGCGCCGTCGGCCCAGACGAACTTCAGCTCGGGCATCCGCTCGAACACGCCCTCGGCGATCATGTTCATCAGGTGGTACAGGAAGTTCAGCGCCATGAAGCCGGCGTATTGCTCGTAGGTGTTGGGTACGCCCGACGGCGTCGGTGCGGAGGCGATGCCCGCCCCTACCTCGATGTGCGCGGCCACCGGCAGATTCGCTTCGATCGCCGCTTCCCACAACGGCCAGAACTGCGGCTTGCCGAACAGTTCGCGCGACTGCAGCGGGATGCCGACTTGCACCACGCGTGGGTGGTCCTTGTACTTGGCGATCTCGCGCAGCGCGCCGCGGATGTCGTCGGGGTTGACGCGGATAGTGCCGCGGAATCGCTCGCCGAATTCGGGGTGGTCCAGCCACCGTGACACCAGCATCTCGTTGTGCGCTGCCGCCAGCGCGCTGCCGAGGTGCCGGTCGGGCATGATGCCGCGCGACATCGGGTGCAGGACGGCCACGTCGACGCCGCGGTTCTCGAAGAGGTGGCGGGCGACGACGTCGGGGTCGGAGCCGGGGTACTGGCCGTCGGGACCTTCAGTGCCCCTGGCGTATTCACCTCCGGGCGCGCCGTACCAGTCCATCTCGTAGTCCGGGAATCCGCGGCTCTTGAACGGTTCGCGCAGCACATCGCGCAGGTCGCGGTTCGATCCGAAGAAGATGTGCACGCTGGCATCGATGACGGGGGTACGCGTCCCGTCGCCGTGTTCCATCACAAGGCTGCCCTCCCGAGCTCTCGACCCAGTGTAAATCTTAATTACCTCAAAAGAGAATGCTATTCTCACTTTTGCGACCGAATTTAGCCGTAGGAGGCGCTGCATGCTTTTGGAGTTTGATGCTGATCAGCGGTTATGGCAGGAGACTGTCCGGGATGCCGTGACCAAGCAGTGCCCGCCGACATTGATCCGGGCCATCGCCGAGTACGACGCCGACCCGGCCCCGCTCTGGGGCACCTGGGTGGACGCCGGCTGGACGGAGATGGCCGACCCGGAGAACGCCGTCGAGTTGGCCATTGTTCTCGAGGAGCTGGGGCGGGCCACGGACCCGACGCCATTCCTGGCCACGATGACCCAGTTCGCCCCGCTGGCCGGGGACCGGTTCGACCCTCAACAGGCCGGTGCCGCTGTCTACAGCGGGGTGTCGGCGCGCCGTGACGGCCGAGGCTGGGCGCTGGACGGTACCGCTCGCTACGTGCTGGACGGCGATCGCGCCGAACGGCTGGCCGTGGTGACGCATGCCGGTGTCTTCTTCGTCGAGGCAGCGGATGTCGGTGTGCGGCGGGACCTGGTGTTCGACCCCGCGTTGCACGTCGCCGATCTGACGTTCGACGGTGTGCAGGTGGCCGATTCCGAGCGTCTCGGGACCGATGCCGAGCGCGGCCGTCACGTCGCGCTGACGGGTATGGCGGTGCACATGGTCGGTGCGTGCCAACGCATCCTCGATCTGGTGCTGGACCACATCAAGGAACGGCAGCAGTTCGGCGTTCCGATCGGGTCGTTCCAGGCGCTACAGCACAAGGCGGCCGACATGCATGTCGCAATCGAAAGAGCCCGCGCGCTGGCGTATTTCGCGGCGCTGACGATCAGCGTCGACGATCCGCGTCGGCGGCTGGCCTCCGCGATGGCCAAGGCGTCGGCGGGAGAGTGCCAGGCCCTGGTGTTCCGCCACGGTCTGCAGTCGTTCGGCGCCATGGGATTCACGTGGGAGAACGACCTGCAGTTCGCGCTCAAGCGCGCCAAGGCCGGCGAGCTGATGCTCGGCGGCGCCGCAGAACACCGCGCAATGATCGCTGAGGAGTACCGTGCAACTCTCGTATGACGCCGACGTCGAGGCCTTCCGCGCCGAGTTCGCGGCGTTCCTCGACGAGCATCTGCCTACGGAGACAGAGACTTTGGAGCGGCCCCGGTCGGTGTCGCATATGCCGCAGTGGGCGCGTGACTGGCAGCGGCTGTTGTTCGACAACGGCTGGCTGTTGCCGGCCCAGCCGCCGGAGTTCGGCGGCCGCAACGCGACGGTTGTGCAGCAGTTCGTCCATCTAGACGAGCTGTGCCGCCGCCGCATTTACCACAGCTTCAACCCGCAGGGCGTGAATATCATTGCGGCGTCACTGCTTACGTTCGGCACTGACGAGCAGAAGCATCGGTGGGCGGTGCCGGTGCTTCGGGGAGAGAAGACCGCGTCGCTCGGCATGAGCGAGCCGAGCGCCGGATCCGACCTGGCCTCCTTGCGCACCCGCGCGGTGCTCGAGGGCGACCACTTCGTCGTCAACGGACAGAAGGTGTGGACGTCGGGTGCGCACGACGCGGACTTCCTGCTGACGTTCGTCCGGACCGACCCGGATGCCCCGAAGCACAAGGGCATCAGCGTGGTCATCATCCCGACCGATACGCCGGGTGTGGTGTGCCGGCCGTTCGCGGACCTGTGCAGCCAGGAGAACTTGGACTTCAACGAAGTCTTCTTCACCGATGCGCGGGTCCCGGCGGAAAACCTCGTCGGGCCGCTCAATGGTGGCTGGGGAGTGGCCAACGGTTCGCTCGGTCACGAGCGCACCATGATGTGGCTGGGTTTCGCCGACCGCATCGCCAACATGATCGCCGACTTCCGGCCGCGGACGGCACTCGAGCGCGACCAGTACGCCACGACCATCATGGACTACCACGCCCTGCGTGCCATGGGGTCGGCGGCGCTGGCCCGCGCCTCGCGCGGCGAGATGGACACCCAGTCGGTATCGGTACTCAAGCTCCTCGGATCTGAGGCGGAGCGCACCGCGCTCGAAAATGCGTTGTCCGCGGCGGGAATTGAGGGACTCAACCACCCCTCGACGTCGGGGCGGTATGAGCACATGAACCTCGACCACTACTTCGTCAGCTGGTTCGAGCGCTATGCCCGCAGCTTCGGCGGCACCATCGCCGGCGGCACCTCCGAGATCCAGCGCAACATCATCGCCCAGCACGTACTGGGCCTGCCACGAGCACGCTGAGGTGAGCGGGCACCGAACCGGTCAGTGGCCGGTTCGGTCCCCGCTCGCGCTGGCGAATCAGGTAGCTGACCTCGTTGCCCTCGTCGAGCAGGCTCGCGATCTCCTCAAGGGGAAACTCGAGCCGGCGGTAAACGATGATCGGGGACAAGCGCGTCAGGTCCGCCGACGTGTACACCCGGTAGCCCGAGGCGGCACGCCGACTCGGGGGCAACAACCCGATGTGGTCGTAGTGGTGGAGCGTCCGGACCGTAATGTCGAAGCGCTGCGCGACTTCGCCCACGGTGAGTTCGTCCACCGGCATCGCCTGCGTCACATCGATAAGGCTGGTGCCTCATGTCGCGTGAGGGTCAAGGCCAAACCTAGATGACGGACCTAGATGACGGCCGCTTCCTTGCGCTCGGTGATGGGACGAGCCAGTTCCTGCTCGTTGCAGATGCGCTGCAACTTCTCCAGCGTCTCGTCGAGGCCGGCGCCGAGGCGCTTGCCCGGGGTGAACGAGGTCGGCAGATTCCGCATGCCCTGGATGACGCCGATGCTGTCGTAGTGCACGGTGCCCTCGGGCTCGCACACGTAGTCGGGCATCCGGTCCAGCACCGCGGTCAACATGGACTTGAACACCGTGCGCGCCACATTGGAGCCCACGCAGCGGTGCACGCCGATGCCGAAGCTGAAGTGCCGGTTGCCTTTCCGGTCCATGATCAGCTCGTTGGGCTGATCGAACACCGCCGGGTCGCGGTTCGCCATCGCCCACGACAACCACAGCCGCTCGTACTGCTTGAATTGCTGGCCTTCGACCTCGACGTCGTCGGAGAACGTGCGGCCGTCTCCCGGCGCGGGGGTGAAGAAGCGGAGGAATTCCTCGGTGGCCGGGTTGAGGAGCGCGGCGCGGTCGCGGCTGAGCCGCTCGCGCTCGTCGGGGTGTTCCCCGAGCCATTCCAGGGCGTGGGCGGTGAGTGCGGTCGTGGTGTCGAATCCGCCACCGATGATCAGCCCGAGGTTGCCCAGGATTTCCAGATCGGGCGCCGGTTCGCCGTCGATTCGCAACTGCAGCATCGCGTTGACCAGGCCGGGCCGCGGCTGCTGCCGGATCTCCATCATGTTGTTGATGATGTCGATGCCCATTTCGCGGTGCTGCTCGTTGATCTTCTCGCGTTCGGGCGCGTGCTCGGGTGTGTACACCGAGGCGTGCGTGGGCTCGCTGTAGACGTTCCACTTCTTGAGCTCGATGCCCATCATCGCCAGGGTGAACACCGCCGGTACGACGTTGGCCAGATTCTCGACGAAGTCGATACGCCCCGACTCGATGTGTTCGTCCAGTGCGGCGCGGGTGATCTCGTCGACGAACGGCTCCCAGCGCTTGATCGCCGCGGGGGAGAGGTAAGGGTTCAGCGCGCCGCGGTAGGTGCTGTGCTCGGGTTCGTCCATCTCCAGGATGCCGCCCCGAACGACGGTGGCACGGCTGGCTTTTGGAATCGTGATGCCCTGGAACGGCGTCTCGCCACTTACGTCGTGGTGATTGGATACGACGGGGCAGCGTGCCAGCTCGAAGACGTGCTTGCTGTCGGCCGCCACCCAGTGACCGTTGTAGGTGTCGGTCCACGCCACCGGGCACTTGGCCTGCATCTGCTCGGTGATGTGCTCGAACTGCAGCCGGTACTCAGGGGTGTGCCGGTCGAAGTGGTAGGTGTCCTTCTTGCGCTCGTCCTGGACGCTCAAAGTTCCTGTCTCCCTGCTGGTCTCATACTCGCTAGTCTTCGATTGTGATGGCCTGTTCGGGGCATGAGTGCGCGGCCTCGCGGACCGCGTCTTCGAGCCCCGGCGCCACGATTTCGTCAACCGGTGACGACGTGCCGTCGATATCGTTGAGCACGAACGCATCCGGCGCGATCATCGCGCACAGCGTGTGGCCCTGGCAGCGCTGCCCGTCAACCCAAACCTTCACTGTCACTCCCGATCAGACGTGGTAGTCGTACCACTTGAGGTAGCCACCCGCGTCGACCCTCAACTGGGTACCGGTGATGTAGCGGGCCTCGTCGGAGACCAGCCACAGGATGGCGTTGCTGATATCCTCCGGTTCCACGAAGTTGACCTTCATGGCCTGCTGGATGCCGAATGCCGGTTCGGCATCTTCGCGCGTCGGGTTCGGCAGGTCCGGCCGGAACGACTTGTACATCGGCGGGCTCTGCAGCATCGCGGTGTTGACATTGGTGGGGTGCACCACGTTCAGCCGGATACCGCGCGGCGACAGCTCGGTCGCGAGGTCGTGGGCGTATTGGGAGAGCAGGCGTTTCGACGTCATGTAGGCGAAGCCGCCGATGTCGTTGCCCGGGTTCATCTTCAGGTGGGCGTCCATCAGCGCGGCGGTGGAGCCCGTGGCGACGATGGCGGCGCCCTCCTTGAGGTGGGGGAGGCACACCTGGATGGCATTGATGGTGCCGATCAGGTTGGTGTTGATGGTGTCGATCCAGGCCTGCAGTGGCACATCGCTTTTCATGCCGGCGATGCCCGCCTGGGCGAGGACGATGTCGACCTTGCCGAACTCGGACAGGCCGGCCTCGAGGGCCGTCCGCAGCTGCGTCACCTCGCGGACGTCGGCGTGCGCGGTGACGATGCGCTGGCCGGTCTTCTCGACCAGGTTCCGGGTCTCGTCGAGGTCCTCGGGTGAGGCCATCGGGTATCCGATGGAATCGATGTCCTCACACAGGTCGACCGCGATGATGTCGGCGCCCTCTTCGGCCAGCCGGACCGCGTGGCTGCGGCCCTGCCCGCGTGCCGCGCCGGTGATGAAGGCGACCTTGCCTGCTACTCGTCCCACTGAAGTCATTGAAAAGCCTTCCCTCGCTAGGTGTTTCGTCCGCCGTTGACGCCGAGAATCTGTCCGGTGATGTAGCCGGCCTCTTCGGAGATCAGGAACGCGCAGGCGGCGGCGATGTCTTCGGGCCGGCCGATGCGCCGCACGGGTGTCGCTTCGATGCTTTGCTGAACCTTCAGGTATCCGCGTTCTTCGGACTTGCGGAGCATGGGGGTGTCGATGAAGCCGGGCGGTACCGCGTTCACGGTGATGCCCGCGGGCCCGTACTCCAGCGCCAGTGATTTGGTCAGCCCGTTGACTGCCGACTTGGCCGCCACGTATGGCGACATGTAGGGCTGCCCGGAGTGGGTGCTCGATGACGAGATGTTGACGATTCGGCCCCAGCCGGCTTCCAGCATGTCGGGCAGTACCGCCTGGATGCAGTGGAAGACGCCGTTGAGGTTGACGTCGATCACGCGCTGCCAGTCCGCGAACTCCAGGTCGGAGAACCGCTTGAACTTCTCCAGGCCGGCGGAGTTCACCAGCACGGTGACCGGTCCGAGCTTGGCGCGGATGCCATCGAGCGCGGCATCGACCTGAGCGCGATCGGTGACGTCGGCGGTGAAGCCGAACTCGTCGTCTGATGGGTTGAGGTCAAGGGTCGCGACGTTCAGGCCGTCGGCCCGTAGGCGCGCCACGATGGCGGCGCCGATGCCGGAGCCGCCCCCGGTAACGACGGCATTCTTCACGACAGATCACCGATGTAGATCACTGAGAGAAATCTCCCTTCCGATTTTGAGAACGATACTCTCCATCTTCGGTGTCCCGCAACAGAACCGCCGATAAGGACACCCACCTGCATCGACGCCGCAGGTGGGTGAAGCCCATGATCATTCGATCGTTGGTTTCGTAGCTGAATTCCTGTCGGAAAGTACGCTGTGCGCGAGTATGATTGCCGAAATTGAAGAATGACGTTTCCAATACGGAGGAGGCCGGATGGGGCCCTTGGATGGTGTCCGAGTCCTGGAAGTTGCGATGTACGGGTTCGTTCCGTCGGGTGGCGCGGTGCTCGGTGAGTGGGGTGCCGACGTGATCAAGGTCGAACATGCGGTGACCGGTGATCCGCAGCGCGGCCTCCGGCAGACCGGTACGTTGCGGGTCGAGGGCGACCCGAATCCCAACATCGAGCACGCCAATCGCGGCAAGCGGAGCATCGGGCTCGACATGGCGGTCCCCGAGGGACGTGAGGTGCTGCTGGAACTGGCGCGTCGCGCCGACGTGTTCCTGACCAGCTTCCTGCCCGGCCATCGCAAGAAGTTCGCGATCGACGTCGACGACATCCGGGCCGTCAACCCGGACATCATCTATGCGCGCGGCAGTGCGCTGGGTCCGCGTGGGGCGGAGTCCGAAAAGGGCGGCTACGACATGACGGCCTTCTGGTGCCGCGCCGGCACCGCCGCCACCATCACCCCGCCCGGCATGCCCGGCATGATCGCACCGCCGGGACCGGCATACGGCGACACCATTTCCGGGACCAACCTGGCCGGTGGCATCGCGGCAGCGTTGTTCAAGCGTGAGCGCACCGGCGTGCCGTCGATCGTCGACGTCTCGCTGCTGGGCAGCGGTCTGTGGTCGCTGGGCCATACCGTCGCGTTGACGTCCCATCTCGGTCAGCTGATGGAGGCGCCGCCCCCTGGTGTGCACGGTTCGCCGGTCAATCCTCTTGTGGGCCTTTATGAAACGGCCGACGGGAGGATCATCTCGCTGGTCATGATGCAGCCCACCAAGTTCTGGGCCGACGTGTGCCGGCACATGGAACTGGAGGAGTACATCGACGATCCGCGCTTCGCGACGGCGCAGGATGTCGCGGCCAATACCGCGGCGGCCGTGGAGATTCTGGGCAAGGCGATGGCGACCAAGACGCTGGCAGAATGGAGCGAGCGGTTCGCCACCCTCGCGGGTCCGTGGGCGCCGGTCCAGGACACGCTGCAGGCCGCCAGGGACGCCCAGATCCGGGCCAACGACTACCTGGTGCAGGCGGGCGAACTCGAATTGGTCGCCAACCCGGTGCAATTCGATGTCGTCCCTCCGGAGACCGGCCCCGCGCCCGGCTTCGCCGAGCAGACCGAGGAGATTCTGTTGGAACTCGGGATGGACTGGGACCGCATCATCGAACTCAAGTCGGCCGGCGCGGTTACCTGACGGCCGGCGCGAGGCGCAGATGTCCCCCAAAACAACAGTTTTGGGGGACATCTGCTTTTCTCGCAGGCTCAAGCCTTGGCGGCCAGCGGGGTGAAGTTGATGCTCAGGTCGGTGACACCGCGCAGGACGAAGGTCGGTTCGTAGTTGTAGTGCCGGTTGCCATCCGCACCGTGGGCGGTCTCGTCGAGCTGGATGTCGCCCAATCGGTCCAGAATCCGCTCCAACGACACTCGGCCTTCGACGCGGGCCAGCGGTGCCCCCGGGCAGGAGTGCACACCCCGGCTGAAGGCCAGGTGTTCGCGAACGTTCTTGCGGTCCAACTGGAATTCGTGGGGCTGGTCGAACCGTCGCGGATCGCGGTTGACCGCGCCGGGGCTGATCATGACGACGGTGCCGGCGGGGGTGTCCAGGTCGCCGACCTTCGTCGACTTGCGCACCAACCGGTGCAGCGTCTTGACGGGGCTCTCCATGCGCAGGCATTCCTCGACGAAGTTCGGGATGCGGCTGCGGTCCTCGCGCAAGCGCTTCTGCAGTTCGGGCTGCTCGCCGAGGAAGCGCATCGCCGCGGTGAGCAGCTTGGCCGTCGTTTCCTGGCCGGCGCCGAAGAGGAACGTCGCAGTCTTGACGACGTCGCTGATCTCGGGCGTCGACCCGTCCTCGTACTTGGCGGTGGCCAGCGAGGTCAACACGTCATCGCGCGGGTGGCTCCGACGTTCTTCGAGGTACTGGCCGACTTTCTCGTCTGCCCATTCCAGCGGGTTGGACGCGAGCGGTTCGTGGTCGAGTGCGCCGACGCGACTGCCGGGGCGCTCGGCGCCGAACGCCTGACGGAACTCCTCGTGGTCCTCCTCGGGGACGCCCAGCAGGTCGGCGACGACGAGCAAGGAGAAGGGTCGTGCGTAGGAGGCCAGAAATTCGCATTTGCCGTCGGCGATGAACTCATCGATGTGGCGGTCGGCGAGCCGCCACATGAAGTCCTCGTTCTCCTTGAGGCGCTTGGGCGTCAGCAGCCGAGACAGCAGCGAGCGGGCACGGGTGTGCTCGGGCGGATCCATGGTGATCATGTGCTCGTACATCGGGATCGCGGTGCGGTTCTCGGCGAGCTGGGCGCAGATGTCATCGCCCTCAGGGGTGAACGGAAGCGGGGTGAACGGCCCGGTCACGGCGACACATGCGGAGAACGAGTCGGCGTCCTTGTAGACCGCGTTGGCCTCTTCCCAGCCGGTCACCGCCACCACGCCGTAGTGGTTCTCCCTAGTCACCGGGCACTTGCTGCGCAGATGGTCGAAGTACGGGTGCGGGTCGGGCACCAGTGACTGGTCGGTGTAGTAGTCGACCTCGTCGAAGTTCGTCATGTGTGGGCTGGCCTCCAGGCATCGTTTTGCAACAAAGTGCTGGGCACTTGCTTAGCATCTGGATTGTGGCGTGGTCAAGGTCACACGGCGGGATGCGGACAATTACGATCGGCGCGGCAGCGATCGAGAACGGACTGTGACGGCATGGCATCGGAGCGAAGGATCGGCGGACCCGAGGCGAAGAACCGCGGGGCACTACTAGACGCTGCGGAGGCGTTGATGCTCGACGAGGGCTACGCCGCGGTGACGTCGCGGCGGGTCGCCGAACGGGCCGGCCTCAAGCCGCAACTGGTCCACTACTACTTCCGCACCATGGACGATCTGTTCCTGGCCGCTTTCCGGCGCCGGACCGATCAGGGGCTGGCGGCGCAGTCGATGATCCTGCTGGCGCCGAACCCGCTGCGCGCGCTGTGGACCTTCCTCATCGAGAACCGCGACACCGCGCTGATCATGGAATACGCGGCGCTGGCCAACCATCGCAAGGAACTCGGGTCCGAGATCGCGGGTGCCGCGCAGCAGTTCCTGGAAGGGCAGGCCGAGCTGGTCGGCTCGGTGCTGGCCAAATACGGCGTCGATGCCGACGAGTTGCCCCCGATCGTCGCGATCTCCCTGATCGTCGGGATGTCGCAGCTGCTGACCATGGAGGCCGCGCTCGGGGTCTCGGTCGGCCACGACGAGATCCTCGCGTACTTCGATCGGCACCTGCGCAAGCTCGATCCGGCGCCCGACAACTAGTCCGCTCACAGGCAACCGCGGTGAAGAGATTGCGTGTTCGCGCCATATGAGAATAAGATTCTCATGAATCGCGAAGGAGAATTTCATGGGACAACTGTCGCATCGGGTTGACATTCCGTTTCCGCTGTTCGACGCGGACAACCACCTCTATGAGCCGCCGGAGGCGCTGACCAAGTACCTGCCCAAGGAGTACAAGGACGTCGTCCAGTACGTCGAGGTCAACGGCCGCACGAAGATCGCGATCCGCGGGCAGATCAGCAACTACATCCCCAACCCCACCTTCTCGGTGGTGGCGCGCCCGGGTGCCTGGGAGGAGTACTTCAAGTACGGCAACCCCGAGGGCAAGACCCGTCGCGAGCTCTTCGGCGAGCCCATGAAGGCCATCCCCGCCTTCTTCGAGCCCGCACCGCGACTCGAACTCATGGACCAGCTGGGCCTCGATCGCACGCTGATGTTCCCGACGCTGGCAAGCCTGATCGAAGAACGGCTGCGCGACGATCCGGTCGCCATCCACGTCCTGATCCACTCGCTGAACCAGTGGCTGGACGAGGTCTGGGGCTTCAACTACAAGAACCGCATCTTCACCACCCCGGTGATCACCCTCCCCATCGTGGAGAAGGCCATCGAAGAGCTCGAGTGGTGCGTCAAGCGCGGTGCGCGGGCCATCTTGGTCCGCCCGGCGCCGGTGCCCGGCTTCCGCGGCCCGCGGTCGTTCGCGCTTCCCGAGTTCGACCCGTTCTGGGAGAAGTGCGTCGAGTACGACGTCTTCATCGGGATGCACTCGTCTGACAGCGGCTACTCCCGCTACACCTCCGAGTGGGACGGCGCGGCGCAGGAGATGCTGCCGTTCCAGACCAACGCGATGTCGATCCTCAACGAGTGGCGCCCGATCCAGGATGCCGTCGCCTCGTGGGTTATCCACGGCGCGCTGTTCCGTCACCCCAAGCTGAAGGTCGGCATCGTCGAGGCGGGATCGAAGTGGATGTTCCCGCTGCTCGATCAGATGTCCGAGGTCTACAAGAAGGCGCCCGAGGCCTTCCTCGGCAACCCGATGGAGGAGATCAAGAACCGCATCCACGTCAGCCCGTTCTACGAGGAGGGCATTGACGACCTGATCAACCTTGTGGGCGTGGACCAGGTGCTCTACGGATCCGACTGGCCGCACCCCGAGGGTCTGGCCGAGCCGACGCACTATGTGACCGCGCTGCAGCATCTGCCGGTCGACGACCAGGCGAAGATCATGGGCGGCAACCTCGCCCGCCTCGTCTCGGTCTAGCTTCACCACGAGATGGCGCCGCCGGCATTGCCGGCGGCGCCATCGTCGTTATCGGGCGGGTCTGTGTTGTGCGGTCAGTTCCGCGGTAGCGGGTTCGGCGGCCAGGCGCGCCCCGGCTGCACGATCAGTTCCTGGTCGGCCGGCGGGACCTTGTCCAAGAAGAACCCCGGGCACAGCGACCGCGTCGACAGCGCCACGAAGAACCTCGCGTTGCGTTGTGACCACCAGCCCGGTGGGCCGATGCGTCCGGCGATCTCGTCGGCGTAGGGCACCCCCGCTGCCCAGTCGCCGCAGATGTCGTGACCGATACCCAGGATCTCGGGCTCTCCGCCGGGCGCCATCCACTTCAGGTTGGTCTTCCGCAACTCTTGCAGGAGGTAGTCCTCGCCCTGATCTGCGGTGGCCGACGGGGCGGTCACCGCGGCTGCGGTCAGACCGGCGGTGAGGCAGGCGGCGAACGCGAGTCCGCGGAGGTGGAGGGCGTTCACCGGCAGCTCCGTCAGGTGGTGGGCCGACCCGCCGCTGGGCAGGTTCTCGATTGATGAGAATAACATTCTCAGTATGTGAGGCGCGCCGAATGCGGCGCGTCAGGGGGCGGTGAGTGCGGCGGCCCGCGCAGTCAGCGCATCTTCGGTCATCGGCGAGGTGATGTCGTTGATCAGGTAGCCGTCGCCATCGGGTCGGATGAACGCCCACGCCGGTGGCCACGGCACGAAGAAGGACTGCCAGAGCTGTCCGTTGGCGTCCGTCAGATTTGGGAACTTGAGATTGTTGTCGGCGACGACGCTCTGCATGCTCCCGACCGCCCCGCGGCCGGCGACTCCAAGGAAGCTGACCTGCGGATTGGCGGCTGCCACGCGGCTGATGACCGGGGCTTCCGCCGTGCAGATCCCACAGAAGGACGGTGGCGACCAGAACCAGATCACCGTCGGCTTGCCGATCAGGGTGCGGCCGTCGAACAGGCCGCCGTTCAGTTCGGTGCCGTAGAACTTCAGGCGCTGATGGTTGTCGCCCAACGGTTTTTCGTCGGCGGCCGCGGGCGGCGCGGCAGCAATGGCCACGACGACGGCAGCGGCGACGGTGGCGATCTTCTTCGAGGTGGCCCAGGCTCGCAGCGTCATAGACATACGGTAGATCCTCCGAGGCAAATCCGTTGGCACAATCTCGTTCACATTCTCGGTTCTGGAATGTAATGTTTGCACGAAATGAGAATGGCATTCCCGCGAGCGAGGAGGACGGATGCCGCAGGATACCGCTGAGGTAGTGGTCGGCGCAGGACAAGGCGCGACACCGGACGGTGCCGCCGATCGACGACTGCTGATCGACGGCCGGCTCCGCACCGCTGAGCGCACGTTCGCCTCTCGGAACCCCGCGACCGGGGAGGTGCTGGGCCACGCGCCCGACGCCACCGTTGCCGACGCCGAGGCCGCGGTGGCCGCCGCGCGCCGGGCTTTCGACACCACCGACTGGTCGACCAACACCGAGTTCCGGGTCCACTGCCTGGAGCAGCTGCATCGCGCCCTGCTCGAACACCGCGACGAGCTCGCGGCGCTCACGACCGCGGAGGTCGGCGCCACCGCGGCACTGTGCGCCGGCGCGCAGCTCGATCAACCCATCGACATCGTGCGCTACTACGCCGAACTGCTGCAGAGCTATTCGATGACCGAAGACCTCGGCAACATCGAGATCCGCGGTATGCAGCACCACCGCTGGGTGGAGAAGGAAGCCGGCGGCGTGGTGGCCGCGATCATCGCGTACAACTACCCGAATCAATTGGCGCTGGCGAAGTTGGCGCCCGCACTGGCCGCCGGATGCACCGTCATCCTGAAGGGCGCGCCGGACACCCCGTTGGTCACGCTCGCACTGGGTGAGCTGATCGCCAACCACACCGACATCCCGGCCGGGGTGGTCAATGTGCTCAGCGGCGCCGACCCCGCGGTCGGCGCGGCACTGACCGGCAGCGCCGACGTGGACGTGGTGACTTTCACGGGTTCCACCCCGACCGGCCGGCGCATCATGGCGGCCGCCAGCGACACCCTCAAGCGCGTGTTTCTGGAACTCGGCGGAAAGTCGGCCGCGATCGTGCTCGACGACGCCGACTTCAACACGGCGGCGTTGTTCACCGCGTTCAGCATGGTCACGCACGCCGGTCAGGGCTGCGCACTGACGTCGCGACTCCTGGTACCGCGCGCTCATCAGGACGCGATCGTCGAGCTGGTGAAGAGCAACTTCGCCATGGTGCGGTACGGCGACCCCGCTGACCCCAAGACCTACATGGGCCCCCTGATCAGCGAGAAGCAGCGGGACAAGGTCGACGGCATGGTCAAGCGCGCCGTCGAGGCCGGCGCGACGCTGGTGACCGGTGGCGAGAAGGTCGACCCGGGCTACTTCTACACCCCGACACTGCTGACGAACGTCGACCCCGACAGTGAGATCGCGCAGGAAGAGGTCTTCGGCCCGGTACTCGCCGTGATCGCGTACGACGATGACGATGACGCCGTCCGCATCGCCAACAACTCCATCTACGGCCTGTCCGGGGCGGTGTTCGGCAGCCAGGACCGCGCGCTGAGCGTGGCGCGGCGCATCCGCACCGGCACGTTCTCCATCAACGGCGGCAACTACTTCAGCCCGGACAGCCCGTTCGGTGGCTACAAGCAGTCGGGCATCGGCCGGGAGATGGGCACCGCTGGACTCGAGGAGTTCCTCGAGTCGAAGACATTTGCCACGGTGGTCTCCTGATGTGCTGCGCCGATGCCTGACGTCGGTTCGGGAACCCTCGGTCGCGGATGTGCATTTGCGCCCGAACGGGTGGCCGCGTGAGGAATACTCGCTCCACATCGGGGGTCCCAATGTTGCCGACAGGTGAGGGGGGCGCGTGAGAGACGTCGCCACCACCGGCGCGCGAATCGGGTTGGCCCACAACCTCGGTGGCCCGACCGCGGTGTCCGCGGTGACCATTCTGGAAGGGCCTGCCGATGGCCGCGAATAAACACGGGCAGGACCACTGGTCGTCCGGGCTGCCGGCGCTCGGCCGTGGCTTCAGCAAGCCGATGCAGGCCGTCGGTGGCCTGTTCTCGATGGGTGCCGACGCCTTCGGGTACATCTTCCAGCGCCCGTTTCACCTCCAGGAATTCCTGAACCAATCCTGGTTCATCGCACGGGTTTCGCTGATTCCGACGTTGCTGGTGGCGGTCCCGTTCACCGTGCTGGTGAGCTTCACCCTCAACATCCTGCTGCGCGAGCTCGGTGCGGCGGACCTGTCCGGGGCCGGCGCCGCATTCGGCGCGGTCACCCAGGTCGGTCCGATGGTGACGGTGCTGATCGTCGCGGGTGCGGGCGCCACCGCGATCTGTGCCGACCTGGGGTCTCGCACCATCCGCGAGGAGATTCAGGCGATGGAAGTGCTGGGCATCAACCCCGTCCAGCGTCTGGTGACGCCGCGCATGCTGGCCTCCGGGATCGTGGCACTCCTGCTGAACAGCTTGGTCTGCATCATCGGAATCCTTGGCGGCTATGTGTTTTCGGTGTTCGTGCAGGATGTGAACCCGGGCGCGTTCGGCGCCGGCATCACACTGCTGACAGGAGTCCCCGAGCTGATCATCTCGTGTATCAAAGCCGCGCTCTTCGGCCTGATCGCCGGGCTGATCGCGTGCTACCGCGGCCTCACGATCTCCGGCGGTGGCGCCAAGGCCGTGGGCAACGCGGTGAACGAGACGGTGGTGTACGCGTTCATGGCACTGTTCGTCGTCAACGTCGTGGTCACCGCGATCGGCATCCGGATGACGGTGAAATGAGGCTGTCATGTCCGCAAATGTGATTCTGCGCCACAGGTTCCCGCGACTCCTGGCACTGGCGCGCAAGCCCGCGTCCGTCCTGGGCAGCATCGGCGACCACGGCATGTTCTATTGGATGGCGCTGGTGGGTGCGCCGTTCGCCGCACTGCGCTACCGGCGCGAGACCATTCGCCTGGTCGCCGAGATCAGCATGGGCGCAGGCACGTTGGCGCTCATCGGCGGAACCGTGGTGATCGTGGGCTTCCTGACCCTGGCAGCCGGCGGCACGCTGGCGGTGCAGGGTTACTCATCACTGGGCAACATCGGCATCGAGGCGCTGACCGGATTCCTGGCGGCGTTCATCAACGTCCGCATCTCCGCGCCGGTGATCGCCGGCATCGGACTGGCGGCGACATTCGGCGCCGGTGCGACGGCGCAGCTCGGCGCGATGCGGATCAACGAAGAGATCGACGCCCTGGAATCCATGGCGATTCCGTCGGTGGCGTACCTGGTCGGGACGCGCATCGTCGCCGGCATGGTCGCGATCGTGCCGCTGTATGCGATCGCGGTGATCCTGTCGTTCCTGGCCAGCCGGTTCGTGACGGTGTACCTGTTCCGGCAGTCCGCCGGTCTCTACGACCACTACTTCGCCACGTTCCTCAACCCCGTCGATCTGCTCTGGTCGTTCCTGCAGGCGATTCTGATGGCGCTCGTCATCCTGCTGATCCATACCTATTACGGATTCTTCGCCTCGGGCGGGCCGTCCGGCGTTGGTGTGGCGGTCGGCAATGCCGTGCGCACTTCACTGATCGCGACCGTCTCGGTCACTCTGCTGGTTTCGCTGGCGATCTACGGCACCAACGGCAACTTCAACTTGTCGGGGTGAGGGAATGACGAAGAACACTGCCCGGCTACTGTCCGGGGCGGCGGTCGTCACCGTAATCGCGGCCCTGGTCGCCTTCGCATTGGCGCGGTTCAGTGGAGAGTTCACCGGCTCGGTGCCGGTGACGGTGCTCGCGGAGCGAGCCGGTCTGGTGATGAATCCGGACGCGAAGGTGAAGATGCGCGGTGTGGAGGTCGGCCGCGTCGCCTCGATCGACGAACGGCCCGACGGCAAGGCCGAGCTGCACCTCGAGATGAACCCCGACCAAATCGAACTCATCCCGGCGAACGCCACGGTCGACATCGCCTCGTCCACCGCGTTCGGCGCGAAGTTCGTCGAATTCAATGCGCCCGAGACCCCGTCGCCGAAGAGCCTGGCGCCTGGGGCGGTGGTGTCGGCCGACCACGTCACCGTGGAGATCAACACGGTGTTCGAACAACTGACCTCGGTCCTGGCCGAGGTCGAGCCCACCAAGCTGAACGAGACCCTCGGCGCGCTCTCGCGCGGAATGTCCGGCCGCGGCAACGCATTCGGGCAGACGCTCGTGAACGTGGACAACCTGCTCGCGACGATCGAACCGGCGTTGCCGACCATGCAGCACGAGATATCCACTGCGCCAACGGTGCTCGACGCCTACAACGCGACCGCAGGTGACCTCGTGCAGATCACGCGCAACGCGACCAGGGTCAGCAAGTCCATCGTCGACAAGCAGAAGGACCTCGACGCCACGCTCAAGAGCACGAGCACGTTTGCCGATACCGGCAACGCCTTCATCGCCGCGAACCACCAGGGACTGGCCAACGTCATGCGCCTCTTCCTGCCACTGTCCGGACTGTTCGACCAGTACAACCCCGCCCTGACGTGTTCGCTGAAGGGCTTGGCGGACTTCGGGTCTCAGCCCCAGGACCCCGCTCCCGGCGGATTGCCGCTGTCGGCGAGCTTCCTGTGGGGTCATGAGCGTTACCGCTACCCGGGCGATCTGCCGAAGGTCGCGGCCAAGGGCGGCCCGCGCTGCGAGGTGCTGCCGGTGGCCTTCGAACAGCATCCGAACTTCGTGATCACCGACACCGGCACCAACCCGTTCAAGTACGGCAACCAGAACATCATTCTCAATAGCGACGGGCTCAAGCAGCTGTTGTACGGACCCATCGACGGCCCGCCGCGCAACACCATGCAGATCGGACAACCCGGATGAACGCGCGCGGCGCAGCGGTCAAGTTCGCCATCTTCGCCGTGGTCATGATGATCGCGTCGGGGTTCCTGTTCATGGTGCTCGGCGAGACGCGGACCGGATCCACCAAGGACTACAAGGCGGTGTTCGCCGACGCATCGAGCCTGCGGGCCGGGAACTCGGTCCGCGTCGCGGGCATCCGTGTCGGCACCGTCACCGGACTCCAGCTCGGTGACGACCGAAAGGTCACGGTGTCGTTCAACGCCGACAACGCCATCCCGGTCACCGCGAGTACCCGAGCGGAGGTCCGCTACCTGAACCTCGTCGGTGATCGCTACCTCGACCTCGTCGACGCGCCCGGGCCCACCCAGGTGCTCCCGTCCGGGTCCACGATCCCGATGGAGCGGACGGCGCCCGCGCTCGACCTGGATCTCCTGCTGGGCGGCCTCAAGCCGGTCGTGCAGGGCCTCAACCCTCAGGACGTCAACGCCTTGACATCGTCGTTGCTGCAGGTCTTTCAGGGCCAGGCCGACGGGATCAATTCGCTGATGTCACATACGTCTTCGTTCAGCGGCTCCCTGGCGGACAACAACGAGGTGATCAAGCAGCTGATCGACAACCTGAAGGTGCTCATCGGAACCATGGCCCGGGACGGTGACAAGTTCTCGACCTCGGTCGACCGGCTGGAGCGTCTGGTGACCGGGTTGTCGGCAGACCGTGACCCGGTCGGCGCCGCCATCGACTCACTCGACAAGGGCACGGCGTCCATCTCGGATCTGCTCAGCCAGACCCGGAAGCCGTTGACCGGCACCGTGAACCAACTGTTGCGGCTGGGGAACAACCTCGATCAGGACAAGGAGACCCTGGACACGGCCCTGCAGCGCGCGCCGGAGAACTACCGCAAGGAAGCCCGAACCGGCGCCTATGGCAGCTGGATTCAGTACTACATCTGCGACCTCACCATCCGGGTCAACGATCGCGAAGGCCGGGTTGTCGTCATGCCGTGGATCAGGTCAAACGCGGGGAGGTGCCAGTAAATGCTGAAGTATGGCAATCCGCGCCTCATCCGGGTGGGCATCATCGGCGTCGTGACCGTGATCCTGGTGATCCTGGTCGGGCTGTCGCCGGACAAGGTCCGGGACTGGGCGATGTCGGTGAGGTACTCCGCCGTCTTCTCCGAAGCGGGCGGCCTCGAGGTCGGCAACAACGTCGTGGTCTCGGGCATGAAGGTCGGCACGGTGTCGAAGGTGTCACTGAAAAGCGGTGACGCCCTGGTGGATTTCACGGTCGACGGCCGAGTCTCCCTGGGCTCGGACACGTCCGCCCACATAAGGACCGGAACACTGCTCGGGGCGCGCACCCTGGCTCTCGTGTCGGCGGGCGACAAGCCGCTCAAGCCGCGGACGGTGATCCCGATCTCGCGCACCTCGTCGCCGTATTCGCTGACGGACGCGGTCAATGAGCTGACGAAGAACACGGCCGGGACCGACACCAACCAGCTGGGCCAGTCGTTGGATCTGCTGTCGCAGACACTGGACCAGATCGCGCCCCAGCTGGGGCCGACATTCGATGGGGTGTCGCGGCTGTCGCGGACTCTCAACGATCGCAACCAGTCGCTGTCGGAGTTGTTGAAGAGCGCGGCGGACGTCACAGGCGTCCTATCACAGCGCAGCGACCAGCTCAATACCCTTATCCTGAACGCGAATTCGCTGCTCGGAATGCTGGTGGAGCGGCGCCAGGCCATCGTGACGCTCCTGGCCAACACCTCGGCGGTGGCCAAGCAGCTCTCGACCCTGGTGCACGACAACGAAGCACAGTTGGCGCCGGCGCTGGATCGACTGAATTCGGTGGTGGGGGTGCTGGAGAAGAACAAGGACAACATCTCGAAGGCCATCCCGGGCCTGAAGAAGGTCGTGATGACGCAGGGCGAAGCCGTCAACAACGGCGGGTACTACAACGCGTTCGTCGCCAACCTGATTGACGGACACGAGATTCAGCCCTTCATCGACGCCGCGCTCGGTGTGCAGCCCCGCACGCTGTTCCCGTGGCCGAACTGCGGTGGCGAACGCAACGGATTCAAGCCGCCGTACAGCTTCGACCACTGCTACAACCGCGAGGAGACCGAGGGGCCGACGATCGGGCAGGTGCCGCACTGATGACGCGACGGATGTTGATTCGAATTCTGGCCGTGGCGCTGGTGGGCGCCGCGCTGGCCGGCGGAATCTATGTCGGTTACCGAAATATCTTCGGTCCCAAAACCTTCGGTGCCATCTTCACCCGTGTGACCGGTCTCTACTCCGGTGATGAGGTCCGGGTGTCCGGCGTCAAGGTCGGCACCGTGTCGGACGTCGCGCCGCAGGGCCAGACGGTGAAGCTGACCCTGAACGTGGATCGGGACGTACCGATCCCGGCCGACGTCAAGGCGGTGATCGTCCAGCAGAATCTGGTGGCCGCCCGCTACGTCCAGCTGACGCCGGCATATCGCACCACCGGCTCCACCCTGCCGGAGGGGGCGGTCATCCCGGTCTCGCGCACCGCGGTGCCCGTCGAATGGGACGAGGTCAAAGCGCAACTGACCAGGCTGGTCACCGAGCTCGGACCGACCAAGCCGGGGGACACTTCCGTGGCGGGGCGTTTCGTCGACAGTGCGGCAAATGCCATGGCCGGCAACGGTGAACGGCTCCGGGACACCCTCTCGCAGTTGTCCGGAGTGAGCCGGGTCCTGGCCGACGGCAGCGGCAACATCGTCGACACCCTCAAGAACCTGCAGGTCTTCGTTACGGCCTTGCGCAACAGCAACACTCAGATCGTGCAGTTCGAGGACCGGTTGGCGACACTGTCGAGCGTCCTCGATTCGAGTCGCTCGGATCTGGATGCGGCGCTGACGGACCTGTCCGTCGCGGTGGTGGACATCCAGCGTTTCATGTCGAGTGTCAACAACCGCACCGCCGAGTCGGTGACCCGCCTGACCGACGTGACGCAGAACCTCGTGGGCAACAAGAAGGAACTCGAAGAGCTCCTGCACATCTTCCCGACGGTGATGTCGAACTTCTACAACATCTACGACCCGGTGTCCGGCACAGCCACCGGTATGTTCGGCGTCAACGGGTTCTCCAACCCGGCGCAGTTCGTGTGCGGCGCGATCGCGGGTATCCAGGGCGGCGATCCGATGGAAGGCGCCAAGAAGTGCGCCGAGTACCTCGGCCCGGCGCTTCGGCTGCTGAACTTCAATTACCTGCCGATACCGGTCAACCCGTTCCTCGGCCCCACGCCGCGTCCTGATCAGCTGATCTACAGCGAGGCGAAACTGATGCCCGGCTACACCGGCCCGGAACCGCCTTCCCCGGCCACCCTGCCGGGAATGCTGCTGCCAGCCGAAAGGCCTGCCTCATGATGCGCGCAACCACCCGCCGGGTCTGGCGACCGCTCGCGATAGCGGTGTGTGCCATGGCGCCGCTCAGCGGGTGTGCCTGGCAGGGCGTGAATTCGCTGCCTCTGCCGGGCGCCCCCGGGCGCGTCTCAGGAGCGACGGTCTATCACGTCGAATTCGCCAATGTCGGTACGCTGGAATCGAATTCACCGGTGATGATCGACGACGTTGTCGTCGGCAGTGTCGGGCCCATGAAAGTGGTCCACGGGCACGCCGAGGTCGACATCCTGATCAAGCCGGGTGTGGTGGTGCCCGCCAACGTGGTGGCGAAGATCGGGCAGACAAGCCTGCTCGGTTCGACGCACGTCGAGCTCGACCCGGCGCCTGGGACGGCGCCGGCCGGGCGGCTGACCCCGGGAACGATGATCCCGCTGAACCAATCGTCGACCTATCCGTCGACCGAGCGCACCCTGGCGGCACTGGCGACGGTCGTCGACGGCGGCGGTGTGGGCCAGATCGGTGGCATCATCCACAGCTTCAACAACGCCTTCGACGGCCGCCAGGAATCGATCCGTGACCTCATCGGCCGCCTGGACCGGTTCGTCGGCACGATCGATGATCAGCGCGACGACATCGTCACCACGATCAAGGCCATGAACGGGCTGGTCGGCACCTTCGCCGGCCAGCGCGACGCCATCACCGAGGCGCTGCGGGTGATGCCCCAGGCGCTGGAGGTCATGGTTGCGCAGCGGCCGAATATCACTGCGGCACTGCAGAAGTTGCGGACCTTCAGTGACACCGCGACGTCGTTGATCAACGACACCCAGTCCGACCTCGTCGAGAACCTCCGCCACATGGAACCGCTCACCCGCTCGCTGGCCGATGTCGGCATCGTCATCGACAAGTCGATTGCGATGGCGACGGTGTTTCCCTACGGGCAGGCGGCCATCGACCGCTACATCAAGGGTGACTATCTGAACCTGTCGGCGACGCTCGATCTGACGCTGCCGCGCATCCGGCGAGAACTGTGGATGGGTACCCACTTCGGTGACCCGACCCAAGGGATTCAGGCCGCGATCGGTGATCCCGGATATGCCGCGCAGACCAAGGACCCGATGGGCATCGGGGTGGCGCCGCCGCCGCCGGTGATTGCGCCTCGCCCGCCGGAAGTGGTTCCGCCGCCGCTGCCAGGGCCCGTCCCGGCGCCGGATCAAGGTGGCCACTGATGCTGTCCCGCTTCGTCCGGATCCAGTTGGTGATCTTCACGATCGCATCAGTGGTCGGCGTCTTCGTGATGGCCTTCAGCTACATGCAGCTGCAGTCGCTCGCGGGCATCGGCCGCTACAACGTGACCCTCGACCTGCCGGACACCGGTGGGTTGTACCGCTTCAGCAACGTCACCTACCGCGGTGTGCAGGTCGGGCGAGTCACCGACGTCGAGCTGACGAAAACCGGTGTGCGCGCGAAGATGTCGCTCGACTCGTCGATGGAGATTCCGGCAGACCTGTCAGCTGTGGTGCGCAGTGTCTCGGCGGTGGGCGAGCAGTACGTCGATCTGCTGCCGCACACCGATTCGGCGCCGTACCTCCATGACGGTTCCGTCGTGCGGGGAGGCCCTGACGCGGTCCCGCCGCCGATCGGGCCGATGATGGACCGCGCCAGCGACCTGGTCGCCACCTTGCCGAAGGACAAGCTGCACCAGTTGCTCGACGAGACGTACAAGGCGTTCAACGGCGCCGATTACGACCTCCAGTCGTTGGCCGACTCTTCCTCCAAGCTCGTGGGTGGTCTGAACGAGCAGCGGGACAAGGTTCGGCAGCTCATCGAGAACAGTTCGCCGCTGCTGGATTCCCAAGTGGAGAGCGCGGACTCGCTCCGGGTGTGGTCGCGCAGCCTGACCGGTGTCACCGGTCAGCTGGTCACCAACGATCCTCAGATCCGCAGCCTGCTGGACCATGGGCCCGCGGTGGCAGACGACGCGACCAAGCTCTTCGACAAGCTCAAGATCACAGTCCCCGTGCTGCTGGCCAACCTGACGACGCTGGGGCAGCTCGGCGTGACGTACCGTCCCGGGCTGGAGCAGGCGCTGGTGCTGCTGCCGCCGGTGGTGTCTACGGTGATCTCCTACGGCACCACCCGAAATGCCGGCGGCCTCGGTATCGGCAGTTTCCGGATCGGTGCGGAAGACCCGCCGCCGTGCACAACGGGATTCCTCCCGCCGTCGTCATGGCGGCCGGCGTATGACACCACCACGCTGGACCTGCCCGACGACGTCTACTGCAAACTGCCGCAGGACTCGCCCGTCGCTGTGCGCGGTATTCGCAATACGCCGTGCATGACGAAGCCGGGCAAGTACGCGCCGACCGCGGAGATCTGCAACAGCGACAAGGAGTACGAACCGCTGGCACCCCGGATGCCCATCATCGGTCCGTATCCCCGCGACCCGAGTCTGGAAAAGCAAGGCGTGCCGCCAGATTCGCGGTGGCTCCCGGACCAGGGGCTGTATGCCCCGGTCGGAGAAGGGCCGGCCGTCGGCGCACCACCGCCAGGGCCGCCGCCGAACAATCCGGTGCTGCCGCCGCAGAATCCGATCACCACCCCGGGTGCGTCAGGCAACGCGGGCAACGTCCCGCCGATCCCCGGTGGCGATCCGGTCGAGCCTCGGCCCGATGTCCCACCCGCCGGTGAGCCCGGTGCCGCGCCGAGTGCGTTCACCGGTGGCCTCGGGTACGCGCAGTACGACCCGCGCACAGGTGACTACATGGCTCCCGACGGCCAGCTGTCCCGCCAGGCCGATCTGGCCACCGCGGCGGCGCCCAAGACCTGGCAGACCATGCTGACGTCATGAAAAACGGGTGACCGCGGGCATTCCGCCCGCGGTCACCCGTGACAACTCAGGTGCTACCCGTGCCCGAGCATGCTCTTGGTCTCCAGGTACTCGTGGAAACCGGCCTCGCCCCATTCGCGCCCGTTGCCGCTGTGCTTGTAGCCGCCGAACGGCGCGTTCATGTCGAAGGCATGGTTGATCGAGATCCAGCCGGCCCGGATTCGGCGGGCCACCGTACGTGCGGCGTCGATGTCGGCCCCCGAAACATAGCCGGCCAGGCCATATTCGGTGTCGTTGGCGATGTCGACCGCGTCGTCGATGTCGTCGTAACCCAGCATGCACAGCACCGGCCCGAAGATCTCCTCGCGGGCGATGGTCATGTCGTTGGTGACGTCGGCGAATACCGTTGGCCGGACATAGAATCCGCGATCCAGTCCGGCAGGACGTCCCTCGCCCCCGGCGACCACGTTGGCGCCGCCGGCGACACCCTTGGCGATCAGGCCCTGGATGCGCTCGAACTGAGCGCGCGAGGCGACCGGTCCGATGGCCTTCGGGTCGTCTACGTCGCCGACCCGCACACCGGCGATAGCCTCGGCGGCGATCGAAGCGGCTTCTGCCATCCGGGAGTTCGGCACCAGCATGCGTGACGGGGCATTGCAGCTCTGACCTGAGTTGGGCATCATCGCCGAGACCCCGGCGACCACGCTGGTGGCGAAGGCCTCGTCATCCAGGACGATGTTCGGGCTCTTGCCGCCCAGCTCCTGGCTCACCCGCTTGACGCTCGACGCCGCGGACTTCGCGACTTCGATACCGGCCCGCGTCGAGCCCGTGAACGACACCATGTCGATACCGGGGTGGCTCGAAATAGCCGCTCCCACACCGGCTCCGTCACCGAACACCAGGTTGTAGACCCCGGCGGGGACGCCCGCGGCCTCGATGACCTCGGTGAAGATCTGTGCAGAGAACGGGGCGACCTCCGACGGCTTGAGCACCACGGTGCAGCCGGTCGCCAGCGCCGGGAACACCTTGACCGCGATCTGGTTGAGCGGCCAGTTCCACGGCGTGATCAGCCCGCAGACGCCGATCGGCTCGCTGGACACCAACGTGTCGCCGAGTCGGCGCGAGAACTCGAAATTCTTCAGCACCTCGATGGCGGTCATAAGATGACCGATGCCGAGCTGCACCTGCGCGCCGGCGGCAAGCGCCGGCGGCGCGCCGATCTCCTCACTCACCGCATCGGCGAGATCGGCCTGGCGCCTGAGGTATTCGGCGCTGATCGCCTGTAGCAGGTCGAGGCGTTCTTCGCGGCTGGTCTGCGACCATGAGCCGAACGCGCGCCGGGCGGCCCCGACCGCTCTGTCCACGTCGGCCGCTGAGCCCAGGGCGATGCGGCCGGCGACCTCTTCGGTGCTGGGGTTCTCGACGTCCAGCGGGTTCAACTCGACCGGGTCGACCCATTGCCCGTCGATGTAGAACTGCAGATACTCGCGCATTGCCTCTCCTTTACTGTGTGCCGTTTTCACTGTGTGCCTTCGGCGTACCAGGTGCGGAATCGGTCGTACTTGGGCATCTCCTCAGAGTTCGCCTTCGGATCGATGCACACGTGCACGACTCCGACCTTGCCGCTGGCGTAGGCGCGCGCGATGGCCGGTCCGATCTCGTCTTCCTTCTCGACGTATTCGCCGTGGCAGCCGAAGCCCTCGGCGATCTTGTCCATCCGGACGTCCTTGCTCCAATGGACGCCGGGCTGCGGTGACGGCTGCTCGAAGGTCCGCTTGTAGACACCGACCTCCAGGCCCCACTGGTGGTCGACCCCCACTACACATACCAGCGGGACGCCCTCGCGCGCAGCGGTTTCCAGTTCAGCGATGTGGAACAGGAATGCCGAGTCACTGGTCAGCAGCATGACCGGGCGATTGCGGCCTTCGGCGATGGACGCGCCGACGGCGTAGGGGAGACCGGTGCCCAGATGGCCGAAGTTCTGGTTCCAGATGACGTCGCGCGGCTTGGACTGTGAGTACGTCCACTGGAAGATCACGGTCGCACCGCCGTCGCGCACCATGATGCCGTCCTCGAGTTCTCTGAACGCCTTGGTGGCCTCGACGACGTAACGCGCCGGATGGATCGGCGCGCGCCCCGACGGCGCATTCTCCGCGAGCTGGGCGAGTTCGGCTGCGTCGGCAGTGACCAGGGTGTCGAGATTGGCCGATGGCGCGCGCGGGGTGTCGCGCAGTGCCTCGACGAGCTGCGGGACGACGCCGCGCAGGTCACCGACCAGCGCCACGTCGAACGAACGATTGACGCCGATGGCGGTGGGGTCCTGTTCGACATAGACCCACTTGCGGTTCGCGTTGCCCGCCGCCCAGTGCTGGGTCCGGCCGTAGTGCATGGGTTCACCGAGTTCGGTGCCCAGTGCGACGCACAGGTCGGATTCCTCGACGGCCTGGTTCGCGGCCGGCGAGAACAGATACGGGAACGTCCGGTCCTGCAGGCCGGGAATGAAGGACGTGCCGCCGGAGGTCTGGATGACGGGGCAGTTCATCAGCTCGGCGAGTTCTTTGACCTCCTGCTGGGTGCGGGACGTGTGCACGCCGTGACCGACCAGCAGGATCGGGCTCTTGGCCTCCCGGATCAGCTTCGCGGCTTCGGCGACCTCACGCGCGCCCGCGCCCTGGTTGACGAGCCGGTAGGTCGCGGGGCCGGGTGCTTCGGCCACCTCGAGTTCGTCGAGGATCACGTGCGACGGGAACTCGACGTAGGCCGGGCCCGGGGTGCCCGACATCGCCCGGCGGATTGCCTCGTGGATGATCTCGTCAGTCTGATCTGCGTACTCGATGGAACTGCTGTACTTCACCGACGGCGCGAAAAGTCCTTCCTGCTGGACGAATTGGATCCGTCCGCGGCGCACGCGGCGCTCGGTGATGCGGGCGCGCTGTCCGCCGAGGAAGATGACCGGCGAGTTCTCCACCAGGGCGCACATCATCGCGCCGGCGATGTTGGCGACGCCCGGTCCGAGCGTGCCGATGCACAGACCCGGCTTGCCCGTCATCCGCGAGGCGGCCTCGGCCATGAAGCCGGCGCTCAGTTCGTGGTGCGGCGCCACGACGGACCAGTCGCGGGCTTCGGCCTCGGTGAACATGTGCACGAAGTTCGGGTCGGGAATGCCGAACAACGCGTTGACGCCCTCGGCCTCGAACAGGTCGAGAATGCGTTTGTAAACCGGTACACCCATGTGAAATTCCTTCTATCGGTAGCGCTTGGCCAGTTGTCTGCGGTGCGCTGCCGGCGAGCCGAACAGCGAACGGTTGAGTGCGGCGCGTTTGAGGTAGACGTGGATGCCGCTTTCCCACGTGTAGCCGATCCCGCCGTGCAGCTGCATTGCCTTGCCGGCGATGTCGACGGCCGCCCCAGTGGCGTATGCCTTGGCCATCGACGCGGCGGCATCGGTGTCGCCCAGCGTCACGGATTCGACTGCGGCGCCGACGAGTTGGCGGGCCACCTCGACCTGGACCAACATGTCGGCGCAGGCATGTTTGACGGCCTGGAACGACCCGATCGGCCGGCCGAACTGATGGCGTACCTTGACGTAGTCCACCGTTGCGGCGAGCATCGCCTCGGCGATCCCCAGGCTGTCGGCGGCCAGCGCCACGGCAGCCCGAGCGCTCAGGACGCCGACCGGTTCGACGAACGTGTCGGCGAAGCGCAGAGTGCTGGTAGCGCCGTCGGCGACCACGGTCGCGAGGTGGCGCGTCTCATCGAGCACTGGTCGTGGGGTGACACGCGGGTCGACGACGGAGACGCCGTCGGCGGTGACGAGCAGGACGCGGTCGGCGCCTTCGGCGTCGGGCACGAAGTCGTGCCCGTCCAGCTTCACGGCCAGCCGGAGGCTTCCTGATGCCACCCCCGCCATCAGATTGTCGCGAACGGTGCTGGGCGCCAGCATGTTCAGTACTCCGACGGCGAGCACGGCGCTGCCCAGGTAGCTGGTGGTGCCGGCGGCGCGGCCCAGTTCCTCGCAGATGACGGCGACTTCGGCGAATGTCGCACCGGCGCCGCCGAACTCTTCCGGTACTTCCAGGCCGACCCAGCCCGCCTCGACCAGAGACGGCCAATCGACGTTTCGTCCCTTGGCCAGTAGGTCGCCGGCCACCGACCGCAGCTCGTCATGGAATTCACCGAAATCGGTCATGACGCGCTCGGTTCCCGCGGCAGGCCTAGGCCCCGCTCGCCGATGATGGTGCGCTGAATCTCGCTGGCCCCGCCGGGAATGGTCCACTCCCACGATCCGATGAAGTCGAGCAGCCACGAGCCCGACTCCCAGCCACTGGACATCGGCTTCGCCAGGTTGGTGTGGACGTCAAGGCCACCGGCTTCGACGCCGAAATCGGTTAGCCGCTGCAGCAACTCGCTGTAGAACAGTTTGACGATCGAGGCATCGGCAGGTCCTACCGTTCCGGATTCTGAGCTCTCCACCAACTGGCGGCAGAGGCCGCGCAGACCGGAGATCTCGACCTCCAACTGGGCCAGCCGGTCGGCGACCACCGGGTCGTCGGTGGCACAGGTCTCGACCAGCCGGCGGAAACCGGTGTGGGCCAGGCGCTCCGACAGCTCCAGCATGGTCAGGCCACGCTCGGCGCCCAACGTCTCCTGCGCCACCTGCCAGCCGGTGTTTTCCGCGCCGACGAGGTTCGCCGCGGGAATGACCACGTCGGTCAGGAAGATCTCACAGAAGTGCGAGTCACCCATCGCGTTGCGGATCGGCCGCACCTCGACACCGGGACTGCGCATGTCGAGCAGGAAGTACGAAATGCCTTTGCGTTTGGGTGCATCCGGATCGGTGCGGGCGAGCAGCAGGCACCAATCGGCGTGCGCACCGCCGCTGGCCCACAACTTCTGGCCGTTGACGATGTACGCGTCGCCGGACCGCCGGGCGGAGGTCCGCAGGCTCGCCAGGTCCGAGCCGGCTTCCGGTTCGGAGAAGCCCTGTACCCAGATTTCGCCGTCGAGAATGGCCGGAAGATGTTGTTGCCGTTGTTCTTCGGTGCCCGCAGCCAGCACAGTGGCGGCAGCGTGGTGGATGCCGACGAACGCCAGCACCAGCCGGGGTGCGTCGTGCGCGGCGAGTTCCCGGTAGAGCACGATCTGGTCGGCCACGCTCATGCCGCCGCCCCACTCGCGGGGCCAGTGCGGAACCGCAAACCCCGCAGCGTGCAGCTCCGCGAACCACGCCTTCTGGAAGCGCACGAATTCCGCTTCGGGGGCACCGGTCTGGGTGTGTCGCCAGTCGCGGGGCACATGCTCGTCGCACCAGGCGCGCACATGTTCGCGGAAGCCGGCGGTCACGACATCCTCCGTGTCAGTTCTGCTTTCGTCGCGGAGAGCCCGAGCGGCAGCCGGCGCAGCGGCTGGCTGTACCGCGACAGCCAGGACAGCGTGGTCTCGTCGCAGAAGCCGACGGCGCCGTGCAGCTGATGGCACACGCGGAAGACGACATCAGCGGCTTCGATGGCCGACATCCGCAGTGCCAAAGCATCTTCGGTGGCCTCCGGCTGGTCGGTGCCGACGCTCCATAGTGCGTGCTTGGCCAGGATGTCCAGCCCGCTGCGTTCCACCTCGGCATCGGTCAGCTGGAACTGCACGCCCTGGAACGACGCGAGGGGGGCGCCGAACTGCTTGCGCATCGTGACGTGCGCGACGGTGAGTTCCATCGCGCGGTCCAGCATTCCCAGCAGCGTCCAGCACGGCAGGACCAGAGCGAGCGCGACATCGGTGTCGCCGTGATCATCGACGGCCGACAGCTCGAGTGGGGCCACGAACCCCGGGCCTGCCGGTCCGTGTCCGGCCACTGCGCTTCGGGTGCCGGCGACGGTGACGGTTGCCCAGGGTCCGTCGAGTCCGGCCACCGGTGCGGCGGGGTTGACGTCGGCCACCACGGACAATCCCTCGACCTCGAGATCGCCTGGCCGGGAGAGTACTTCGGCCACGGGATAGGGGACCCCCCAATATCCCGCACTGCGGCACAGCGCCGCCGCCGCCTCCAGCTCGTCGGTGTCGTTGCGCGCGTTCAGGTCCCAGGCACCCAGCTCCCGCAACACGCCGTCGACGAGTTCTGCCCGGGTGTGTGGCTTGGCTTCGGCCTGCTGTACCAGGGCGTCGCCGCCCACGGCTTCGAACGCCCGCAGCGCCTGCCGGCCGAACTCTTTGGCCTGCTCGTCGAGGTCGAGGATCATCGCGCCGCCAACACGGCCCGGGACAGCAGGATGCGCTGCATCTCGATACTTCCGGACGACACCGTCGACGCCTGCGAGTAGCGCCAATGGTCTGCCACCTCGGCTTTGAACCACCGGGTGTACGCGCTGTCGCCGGTCACCTCGGCGGCCAGGTCGGTCAGCACCTCGGCGCTGTCCTGATCCAGCCGGGTGACCGCGATGCGGTATGCCGCCGCATCGCCCGGCTGTACCTGCCCGGCGGCCTGTAGTGCCACCACCCGGTACGCCATCAGACGGGCCCGCCGGCAGTGCGTCACCATGCGTACCCACCTGCTGCGCAACTCATCGGGCAGTGCCTGCCATCGGTCGCCCAGTGCCGTCGGCGCCGCGGCCAGGAGCCGCTCGCAGCGCGCGTAGCGGGCGATGCCGACCCGTTCGAAGGACATCACGTCCTGCACGATCGACCAGCCGTGATCGACGGTGCCGAGCACGTCGGCGAGGGTGACCCGAAGCTCGTCGATGAACACCTCGTTGAGGTGGTGGGGGCCTAGCATGGTGCGGATGGGCCGGACCTGGATCGCCGGATCATCCATCGGGACAAGGAAAATCGTGAGTCCCTGCTGTTTCTTCTCCTGGCGGGAAGTCCTCGCCAGCAGGAAACACCACTGCGCCATGGTGGCGTAGGACGTCCAGATCTTCTGCCCGGTGATCCGCCAGCCGTCGCCGTCGGGACGTGCGGTGGTGCGTAGCGACGCGAGGTCCGAGCCGGCTTCCGGTTCGGAGAACCCCTGGCACCAGATCACCTCGCCGCGGGCGATCGGCGGAAGGTGCTGCTGCCGTTGCTGTTGGGTGCCGTGGCGCATGATGATGGGGCCGACCCAGTTGACGCCCATGTACTGGGCGCCGCGCGGCTCGTGGTGCGCCCACATCTCTTCGCGCACCACGGTCTGTTCCCACACCGATGCGCCGCGACCACCGAATTCCGCCGGCCAGGCCAGGCACAGCAGCTCGTGCTCGGCGAGGACACGGCAGAACTGCTGCGCCACAGCCAGATCCGTCGGATCGTCGGTGAAGGCGCCCAGGAAGTCCTGCGGCACATTCTCTTTCACCAGGTCGCGCAACTGCCGGCGTAACGCCGTGGCGTCCGCGCCCATCTCGAAGTCCATGCTCACAGTTGGCTCAACACCTCGTCGGTATCTGCGCCCAATAGCGGTGCCGGTCCGGCGACCCGGCCGGGCGTACGGGAAAACCAGGTAGGAACCCCGGGAAAGCGCACGGGGCCGTGCGGGGTGTCCACCGTTTCGAACAGGCCCACGGCATTGAGATGTGGGTCGTCGAACAACGCGTCGGGCGTGTTCAGCGGTGCGGCGGGGATTTCCAGTGTGCGGAACAGCGCCAGCCATTCGTCGGTCGTGCGTTCCTTCATGGTCTCGGCCACCAGCCCGTACACCGTGTCGATGTTGCGGGCGCGCTGTTCCAGCGTGGCGTACCGTTCGCTGGCCCACGGCGGTTGCACGGCATCGATGAACGCCGACCAGTGCCGGTCGTTGTAGATCAGCGCGGCGATCTCGCCGTCGCTGGTGCGGTATGGGCGGCGGTTGGGCGCCACGGTGCGCGGGTAGACGGCGGGGCCCAGCGGCGGGTCGAACATGGCGCCGTTGGCGTGCTCGACGAGCATGAAGGAGGCCATGGTCTCGAACATCGCGACCTCGACCTCCTGCCCCTCCCCGGTGCGTTCGCGGTGGAACAGCGCCATGGTGGTGGCGTAGAGCGCGGTGAGCGCGGCGATCTTGTCCGCCATGATGGTGCCGACGTAGTCGGCCTGTCCGGTGAGCTGTGCCTGGACGGCGGGCAGCCCGCACTCGGCTTGAATGGTGTCGTCGTAGGCGGGTCGGTCTCGGTCGGGTCCGCGGCGGCCATATCCGTAGCAGTTCGTGTAGACGATGCGCGGGTTGAGCGCGGCCACGTCGTCGTACCCGAAGCCCAGCCGCGCGATCGCCTTGGCGCGCATCGAGTGGATGAAGACGTCGGCCTTCTCGCACAGTGCCCGCAGCGCCGTCCTGCCGGCGTCGGTGCGCAGGTCCAGCACGACGCTGCGCTTGCCGCGGTTGACGTTGACGAACACCCCGCTCATGCCCGGCGCCGGGCCCACTGAGATGAAGCGCGTGTCATCACCCTGGGGCGGTTCGATTTTGATGACGTCGGCGCCCATGTCGGCCATGATCTGCGTGCAGTAGGGCCCCATCACCATCGCGGTGAGGTCGACGACGCGCAGCCCGTGCAACGGTCCACGGGCTGGCCCGCTGGACGGCCCGCTAGCCATGACTGGCCATCGCGAAGCTGTAGCGGATGTGATCGCCGTGCCCGTCGGGGACGACGGGGAAGCTCACCGGTTGGTCGGCGTGCCGGATGGTCGCCGATTGCGCGGCCACGTCCTCGACGGACCAGGACGGTTGGTACACCCCGGGTGTTTCGGTGACGACGACCCGCGCCACCCGGCCGGCCAGTGCGACAAAGATTTCGCCGGTGGCCGAACAGGATTCGTGGGCCAGCCAGCCGACCACCGGGGCCACCAGTTCGGGTGACATCGGGGGATAGGACGACGTGTCGATGCCTTCGGCCATTCTGGTGACCGCGGCCGGGACGACGACGTTGCAGATGACGCCGTCCGAAGTGCCCTCCAGGGCAACGACATTCGACAACCCGATCACGCCGGCCTTGGCGGCCGCGTAGTTCGCGACCTGATGGTTGCCGTAGAGCCCGCCGATCGACGAGGTCAACACGATGCGGCCGTAGCGCGCGTCGCTCATCACCGGAAACGCCGCTCGCACTACGTGAAAAGCGCCGCGCAGGTGGACGTCGAGCACCGCGTCGAAGTCGTCGGACGTCATCTCCCGCAGGGTCGCCCGCCGGACGTTGCCGGCGTTGTGGATCAGGACGTCGACACGTCCGTACTGTGTCAGCGCGGTATCGATGATCGCCTGCCCGCCCGCCGGGGTGGCCACCGAATCGGTGCACGCGACGGCCTGGCCGCCCGCGGCGATGATCTCCTGCACGACGTCATGGGCCGGTCCCGCGTTGACCCCGTCGCCGGACATGGTCCCGCCGGAGTCGTTGACCACCACGCGGGCGCCGCGCGCGGCGAGCAGTAGGGCATACGAGCGTCCCAGCCCTCGCCCGGCGCCCGTGATGACCGCGACGCGGCCGTCGAATCTCAAGTCGGACATCTAGTTTCCCAGCACCAGGCCATCGAGGTCGCCGGCGTCACGCCACGCCTTCAGCAGATCATCGAAGGCGTAGAAGCCCGGGGTGTAGACCTCGCCGAGGAAGGACCGGGTGGCGTCCCCGAAGCCGCGGCCCTCGTTGTTGTAATAGCCCGGCGTGCAGCTGTCGTCGAAGGCGGAGTTGTCGAAGGCGTACTCCCGGATGGTGGCCACCCACGCGTCCTGGCCCGCCTGGCTGGGCTCGACGGTGGTGGCGCCGCGCTTTATGGCCTCGGCGATGACGTAGGCGATGTGCTCGGCCTGCTGCTCGAACATCGCAGTGGTGTTGGCTGATACGCCGCCCTGGATGAAGCCGGTGTGGAACTGGTTGGGGAAGCCGCGGCTCGTCATCCCGTGCAGCGTCTGGTAGTGCTCGCGCCAGTGATCGAACAGCGAGATCCCGTCGCGGCCCTCGATCGCATCCATCGCGTAGCGGCGGCTGATCTCGGTGGAGATCTCGAAACCACTGGCGAAGATGACGCAATCGACCTCGTATTCGACACCGCCCGCGACGATTCCGGTCAGGGTGAGTCGCTCCACGCCGTGTGACTCCGAGACGTCGACGAGCGTGACGTTGGGCCGGTTGAAACTGGGGAGGTACTCATCGCTGGACGTGGGCCGCTTGCACATGAATCGGTAGTACGGCTTGAGGGCCTCCGCAGTGCTCGGATCGTCGACCAGGTCGGCGATGCGACGGCGCAGCCGCTCCATGATCTTGTAGTCCTCCTCTTCCCGCATCGCCATGATCTGTTCGATGCCGAGGGCGGTGGGGTCGGGGCTGGCGGCGACGCGAGCCGTCAGATTGCGGCCGAGTTCGGTCCAGAAATCGCAGACCTGGTCGGCCGCATCGAAAACCACGCCCTCGAACGGCGACCAGCGGTGGAAGTTGCGCTTGCGCTCGGCCTGCCAGCCCGGTTGCAGCGCCTGCGCCCACGCCGGATCGGTGGGTTCGTTGCCGCGGAAGTCCACCGACGACGGCGTGCGCTGAAAGACGTAGACGTGCTGGGCATCCCGACCGAGGTGCGGGACCAGCTGCACACCGGTCGCGCCGGTGCCGACCAAGGCGACGCGCTTGTCGGCGAGCTTGTCGAGCCCGCCGCTGGCTTCACCGCCGGTGTAGTCGTAATCCCAACGGGCGGAATGAAAGACGTGGCCCTGGAAGTCCTTGATGCCGGGGATGCCCGGCAGCTTCGGCCGGTTGTAGGAGCCCTGCGTCATCACCACGAAACGGGCACGGATGTCGTCGCCACGGTTGGTGGTCAGCCGCCACCGCTTGATGTCCTCGTCCCAGCGCACAGTGCGTACCTGCGTCGAGAAGAGGGCACCGTCGTAGAGCCCGAAGTGTTTCCCGATGTGCTGGCAGTGCGCGAGGATTTCGGCGCCGTCGGCGAACTTCTTCGACGGCATGAAGTCGAGTTCTTCGAGCAGGGGGATGTAGCAGTACGCGTCGTTGTCGCACTGGATTCCGGGGAAGCGATTCCAGTACCACACCCCGCCGAAGTCGCCGCCGGCCTCGATCACGTGCACGTCCTCGACGCCGGCCTTCGTCAGGTAGGCGCCCGCCAGCAGTCCGGCGATCCCGCCGCCCAGGACGACCACTTCGAGGTCCGCGTCGATCGGCGCCCGCGGTGTCACGGGGGTGTGCGGATCGTTGTCCGAGAAATCGGCGTAATCCCCAGCGGCCTCGAGGTATTGGGCCGAGCCTTCGGGGCGTACCCGCTTTGCCCGCTCGTGCGCGTACTTCGCGCGCATGGCGTCGATGTCGACGTCGTCGGGCGTCTGGGTGGGTCCGCACGTGTCGGACAACGTCATCGCAACTCCTGTGGTTCGCCGGTACCCATGTACTTCGACAGTTGGTGGTGCAGGTTCACGGTGCCGCGTTCCCGGCAGGGATTGGGCCTCGTGCCAGGGAAGCCGGCTGATTTCATGCCCTGCTGCACCGCTGCCATGTTCGAGAAGTCTTGCGGCAGCACCGACAGCCAGTTCGGGCTGTCCTTCGGCGTGTACTGCCATTCCGTCTGTGGCTCTTGGTCTTTCGGGTACAGCTCGAACACCGCGACTTCGAAGATGCACTTGTTCGGGTCGTAGCTCGGATCAGGGCGGGCGGTGTAGCACAGCGCGCTGGTCAGCCCCTGGCCGATCTGGAAGTTCGGGAAGAGTTGCCACGCCGTGCCGCTCTGGCCCAGGACGTCGGCGGGGATGGTCGGCCAGATGACGCCCCGCGCCTCGTCGTCGTGGCGGGCCGAAGACAGCCAGTGCTCCAGCACCTTGTCGGCGGGGGTGTCGGCAGGCAGTTCGTCGACCAGGCGCTTGGCGGCGTTCACCAGGGTCTGCGTGGTGGTCGCATTGGTCTCTTCCATTGTGTAGACCTGCATTTCGGCGGTCGAGATACGCGGGTCGCCGATCCCGAGCCGGATCTTCGACTTGGTTTCATCCAGACCTTTGGGTGCGTCGTAGCCGATGTTGCTGTGCCGGCCCTGCGCTTTGGCCCAGCCCTTGAACTCGCCGAACCTGTTGAATTCCGGGTGGGTGGTGAACACGTGGTAGGTCTCGTTGAAGGCCTCCATCGCGACTTTCCAGTTGCAGTCGAAGTTCAGCCACTTACGCCACTTGTAGCGCATGTTGTCGAGCTTGAACGGGTCGAGGATCTTGGCTGCCGGAAAGAGATAGTCCGCCAACGGTTCACAGTCGGCGTCCATATTGATGAACAGCCACCCGCCCCAGGTGTCGACGCGTACGGGCGCCAGGTGGGTGTTCTGCGGGGTCAGCGCACCTTGCCAGTCGTCCTGCTCGCGAATGTGGGTGCAAGCGCCGTCGAGCCCGTAGGTCCAGCCGTGGAATCCGCACACGAAGCTCTTGGGGTTGCGTCCGCACGCGTTCTTCGCGCCGTCCGGGGTATCGATCAACCGGCGTCCGCGATGCATGCAGACGTTGTGGTGAGCGGCATACTGGTCGGGGCCGGTGCGCACCACGATGATCGAGTCGTCGAGGATGTCATACGTCAGGTAGCTGCCGATCTCCGGCAGTTCCTCGACCCGTCCGACCTGTTGCCATACCTTGCGCCACAACCGATCCCGCTCGGCGCGGGCGTATTCGGGGCTGACATAGGCTTCGACGCCGATCGTCGTCGGCTGTGACAGTTCCTCCATCACATCTCCTTGATCGTGGTGCGGAAGGACTCGTCTTTCAGGAACAGCGAGGTGTGGTCGGCGCCGAGGTGGCTCCACTTGAGGTTGAGGCCACCGTCGACCAGCAGCGTCTGGCCGGTGATGTAGCTCGACAGGTCCGAAAGCAGGAAAAGGATTGCGCCGGCTTGCTCGATGGGGTTTCCGCGGCGGCCCATCGCGATGGCCTGCCGATCGCGGTCCGGATCGTCGTCGACGTAGGTCGCCGAGGCGGCAGTCTGGGTGACGCCGGGGGCGACGGCGTTGACGCGGATGTCGTCGGCGGCCAGCTCGACCGCCATGGTTCGGGTCATCGCGACGACGGCCGCTTTGGCCGTGCCGTATGCGATGTGAAAAGGCGCGGTGTTCATGCCGCTGACCGATGAAATCGACACGATCGAGCCGGGACGGCCTGCGGTCCGCAGCTCGTTGGCCACGGCCTGGCTCATGAAGAACGCCGTCTCCAGATTGCGCGTGAACAACGCCCGCCAGACGTCGCGGGTCACACGCGTCGACGGCATCCAGGTGCCGGGCTCGGCGCCGCCCGCAACGTTCACGAGGCCGTGCAGTGCGCCGTCGGTGCGGCGCACCTGGTCGATGACCGTGGCGATGCCTTCGTCGGTGGATGCGTCGGCCGCGACGGGGACGACGGCGAGGCCGGCGGCCGCCAGTGGGGCGATGTGCTGGTCGAGGTTGGCCTGAGACCGGCTGACGGCGATGACCGTGGCTCCGGCTTCGGCGGCCATTCGCGTCACGGTGGTGCCGATGCCTCCACCGCCGGCGCCGGAGACGACAACCACGCGGCCGTCCAACTTCAGGAGTTCTGTGGCCGACATGCTAATTGTCCGGACAACATAGCTTGTTCTGCATATTGGAGAACACTATTCCGCAGGGAGAATAGGCTCGTCAAGGGATTCTGCGCGAAGATGTCGCCCTATTGTCTGGACTACTGCGGCTTGATAGCCTCGCCGCTCATGAGCCGCTATATCGCGACCCGACCGAGCGTTGCGCAGGGCTGGCGTCTGGACCGGGTGACCGCGCCGAGTCGGCTGTTCGGTGCCAATGGATTGCGCACCGGCCCCGACGGGCGGATCTACGTCGCGCAGGTGACAGGCAGCCAGATCAGCGCGCTGGATCCGGTCACCGGAGAACTGCAGACCGTCGCCGCGAAGGGCGGCGACATCATCGCGCCGGACGACGTCGCGTTCGACGGAGCCGGGAATCTGTATGCCACCGAGGTCATGGACGGCCGCGTCAGCGTGCTCGATACCGCCGGCCGGACCCGCGTGCTCCGGGACGACCTGCCCAGCGCGAACGGCATCACCGTGTACCAGGACCGGTTGTTCGTCAACGAATGTCGTGACGGCGGGCGGCTGATGGAGCTGGACCGGGGCGGGGGAATGTCGCGGATCCTGTTGGCGGACCTGCCATCACCGAACGCGATGGAGGTGGGCCCCGACGGGATGCTGTACTTCCCGGTGCTCACCGCCAATGAGATCTGGCGGGTCGATCCCGACGGTGGTGAGCCGCAGCGCGTGGCGACGGGACTCGGGGTACCCGACGCCGTCAAGTTCGACGCCGGGGGTTTCCTGGTCTCGACGCAGGTGGCCAGTGGGCAGGTCCTCCGCATCGACCCGCGCAGCGGCGAGCAACGGGTACTGGCGCAGCTGACCCCCGGCCTGGACAACCTGACCTTCGTCGGAAATCGTTTGTTCGCTTCGAATTTCACCGGCGAGATCACCGAGATTCTCGCCGACGGATCGACGCGGGCCCTGCTGGCGGGCGGGCTGAACTGGCCGCTGGACCTCGCGGTCGGGGACGACGGCATCCTGTACGTCGCGGACGGCACGTACTTCTATGCGGTCGGGGCCGACGGCGCGCTGCAGACGGTCGGGATGTTGTTCTCGTCGGGCTACCCAGGCTTCCTGCGGGGGCTGGCACGGTGTGGAGCGGGACAGTTCGTGGTGACCACTTCCGGAGGTCAGATCAGCCGGTATGCGCCCGCCCGCGCCGAAACCGAGGTGCTGGCGGACGGATTCGACCAGCTGTACGGCGTGGCGGTCGACGGAGACGCCGTGGTCGCCGCCGAGCTCGGTACCGGTCGCGTGCTGGCCGTGCGAGCCGGGGTCGTTGAGGTACTGGCCTCCGGCTTGCTCGACCCGGTCGGCGTGGCGATTGCGCCCGAAGGCGGGGTGCTCGTCGCGGAGTCCGCCGGCGGCCGGGTGGTGAAACTGACCGGCTCGAACGTCGAGGTGGTGGCCGATGGGCTGGGATGTCCGCAGGGCGTCGCGGTCGCCGACGGGCAGCTCTACATCGTCGATGCCGGCACCAAGGAAGTCGTGATGGTCGATCTGAACAGCAAGGCCCGCAACATCATTGCCGCAGACCTGCCCGTCGGTGCACCGCCCGGCGTCGAGCCGAAACCCCTCAAAGGGTTGCCGCCGTTCTCCGGGCCGCAGGGCCCGTTCGCCGGCATCGCCGTCGGGCCCGACAGCACCCTCTATGTGTCGGCCGACGGCGACGGCAGCGTGCTGGCTCTTCGTCGGGTCCGCCCATGACCGCCCCCGCCACCGAACACCGCTACTTGCAGGTGGCGCGCACGCTGCGCAAGGAAATCGTCGACGGGGTGTTCCCGGTCGGTTCCCAACTGCCCACCGAACACGAACTGTGCGAGCGCTTCGCCGTGTCCCGCTACACCGTTCGAGAGGCCCTGCGACGGCTCCGCGACGACAATCTGGTCGAGTCGAAGCCCCGCGCCGGGACCCTGGTGGTCCCGCGATCCACGGCGAGCGCCTACGCCCAGGACGTGATGTCGATCGACGATCTGCTGGCCTTCGCCGAGGGGGCGCAGTTCGAGATCGCGTCCACCGCCATGGTCACGATCGACGCCGAGCTCGAGACGAGGACCGGTTTGGCGCTCGGCTCGCAGTGGCTGGCCGTGGACGGTTTCCGTAGTGGAAACGAGGCGCCGATCTGCCGGACCGAGTACTACATCAACCGCGAGTTCGCGGCGGTCGGCCGGTTGCTGCACCGGCACTCGGGCCCGATCTTCCCGCTGATCGAGGACCTGTTCGGGGTCAGCATCGCCGAAGTGCACCAGGAGATTTCGGCTGTGCTCGCGTCCGCGGGCCTGGCCGCCGAGCTGAGGGTGGACGCCGGCAGTGCCGCCCTGCAGATGCGGCGTACCTACCTGACGTCGGATGGCGACGTCGCCCAGGTCACCGTCAACACCCATCCTGCGGCGCGGTACCGGCATTCGATGACGATGCGGCGGGTCAAGAGCTGAGGCGGTGATGCGCACAATCCTCGATGGACTCCGCGAACTCACGTGCGACAACCGCACCGTCCTGACCGACGGCGCGCACCGCGTCGATGGCGCCACCTTGCACGCCGAGGCTGCCGCACTGGCCGCCCATCTCGCGGCTCGGCTGCCGCGAGGCAGCGTGGTGTCGTTCATGCTGCCGAACTGGTCTGAGGCCGCGGTCGTCTACCTTGGGGCACTGCTCGCCGGCATGGTGGTGAATCCGATCCTGCCGTCACTGCGCGACCACGAGCTGGCGTTCATCCTCGCCGATACGAACTGCCGGATGATCTTCATTCCCAGGGATTTTCGCGGCCACGACTACGCCGCCATGCTGGCGCGGGTGACGGCGACGATACAGGCACCGCCGGAGATCGTCGTGGTGCGCGACAGCGCACTGCCGACCGCCGTGGCACCGGCGGATTTCCCGGCCGTCTCACCCGACGACCCGGCGCTGCTGCTGTACACCTCAGGCACCAGCGGACGCGCGAAAGGCGTGCTGCACAGCCATAACTCGATCGGTGCGCTGATCGGCCAGCTCCGCGACCACTGGCTGATCGAGCCGGGCGACACGTTTCTCGTCCCCTCGCCGATCGCCCACATCGGCGGCTCCATCTACGCCTTCGAGTGCCCGCTCCTGCTCGGCACCACCGCCGTACTGATGGAGCGCTGGAACGCCGACGACGCGGTGGCACTCATGGTCGCCGAGCGATGCACCCACATGGCCGGTGCGACGCCGTTCCTCGAGCAGATTCTGGACGCCGCGGAGCGCGCCGGCACGCGCCTGCCCGATCTGAAGGTCTTCATCTGCGGGGGCGCATCGGTGCCGCCGTCGCTGATCCGCAGGGCGACAGCATATTTCGACCGGGCCAGAGTCAGTCGCGTCTACGGTTCCACCGAGGTTCCGGTCACGACTGTCGGGGCGCTCGACGATCCCGATGCCGCCGCGGACACCGACGGTCGCCCGGGAATCGCCGATATCAGGCTGGTCGAGGGCGAGATCCGGGTCCGGGGACCCCAGATGCTCGTCGGCTACCGGCACCCACAGGATGAATCCCGCGACGCGGACGGGTATTTCCCGACGGGAGACCTCGCCCGCTGGGCAGGCGACTGCCTGGTGGTCACCGGGCGCGCCAAGGACATCATCGTCCGCAACGGGGAGAACATCGCGCCCAAGGAAGTCGAGGACATCTTGGTCGGCCACCCGGGGATCGCGGAGATCGCCATCGTGGGGTTGCCCGACGAGCGGACGGGGGAGCGGGCCTGCGCGGTCATCGTGCCGGCCGCCGAGTCGCGACCCGGGGTCGCCGACCTGCGAACGTTCCTGGCGGAGAAGGGGATCGCGCAGTTCAAGATTCCCGAGCAGGTCGAGACGTGGGATGCGTTGCCGAAGAACGACGCGGGCAAGGTCCTCAAGCACCAGATCAGAGCGAGGCTGACATGCAGGTAGCGATAGTCACGGGCGCCAGTAGCGGGATCGGATTCGGTTGTGCGACAACGCTGGCCGCGGCCGGTGTCGCGGTACTTGGCACCGGCCGGGATGAAACCCGCCTGGCGGAGCTGCGACAGCGCAATCCCGACCGCATCGCCACCCTCGCTGTGAACCTCACCGACGACGACGCGCCGTCCCGCATCGTCGAGTCCACGCTCAGCAGGTGGGGGCGCATCGACTTCCTGGTCAACAATGCCGGTGTCGGCAGTCCGAAACCGCTGCACGAAACCGACGACGATGCACTGGATTACGCCCTCGGCCTGATGCTGCGCGCGCCGTTCCGGCTGGCCCGCGAGGTCATCCCGCACTTGGCGCCGGGCTCGGCGATCATCAACGTCACGTCGACGTTCGCGGTCGTCGGTGGGCTGCGCGGCGGTGCGTACTCGGCGGCCAAAGGCGGGCTCACCGCGTTGACCACACACATCGCGTGCCAATACGGCGCGCAGGGAATCCGGTGTAACGCGGTGGCGCCGGGCGTCACGGTGACGCCGATGGTCGCGCACCGGTTGGACGACGAGCGGTTCCGCAAGATCAATGTCGAGATGACGCCGCACCAACGGCTCGGCCGGGTCGAGGACATCGCGGGGACCGTGGCGTTCCTGTGTTCGGAGGCGGGCAGTTTCATCAACGGCCAGACCATCGTCGTCGACGGTGGGTGGAGTTCCACCAAGTACCTGTCGGACCACGCGCTGGATTCGGAGTGGGTCGCGCGGTGAACATGTTCGCCGTCCTCGACTCCGCGGCCACCCGATTCGGCGGGCGCGGTGCCGTGTACCGCGGGCAGACGTTGCTTCACACGTGGAAAGAACTGCGGGAGCGGGCATTACGCCTGGCCGCGGGACTCGGCGTACCCGGCACGCGGATCGCGGTGGCCAGCGAGAACCGTCCCGAGATCGTCGAGCTGTTGTTCGCGATCTGGGCCGCGCAATGTGTGGCGGTTCCGATCAACTACAAACTGCACGCCCGTGAGATGGCGCAGATCCTCGACGACAGCGGCGCGTCGCGGGTCTTCGCGTCACCGACCATTGCAGCTCGTCTCGATCGTCCCGCTGAAGTCATCGGCGGCGAACAGTATTCGCAGCGCCTGACCGCACCGCCCGTCGACCCACCGGACACTGATCCGTCGGCGCCGGCGTGGCTGTTCTACACCAGCGGTACCACCGGACGCTCCAAAGGCGCGATGCTGACCCACCGCAACCTGATGGCGATGACGCTCGCCCACCTGGCCGATCTCGACGACCCCGATGAGAACTGCAGCCTGCTGCACGGGGCGCCCATGTCGCACGGTTCCGGGCTCTACATCCCGCCGTACGTGCTGCGGGGCGCGCGCCAGGTCGTGCCGGAGTCCGGTGCCTTCGACCCCGACGAGTTCCTCGACCTCTGCGACCACCATCCCGGCAGTAGCGCGTTCCTGGCCCCGACCATGGTGGCGCGTCTGGTCGACACCGGGCGGACCCGGCCACACAATCTGCGCGCCCTCATTTACGGGGGCGGGCCGATGTACCTCGACGGCTTGAAGAAGGCGATGGCCGCGTTCGGTCCCGTCTTCGCGCAGTTGTACGGCCAGGGAGAGGCGCCGATGACCATCACCGGCTTGCGTCGCGCCGACCACGAATCCGGTGACGACGCGATTCTCGGCTCCGTCGGCTACGCCCGCTCCGGTGTCGAGGTGGCCGTGCTGCGGCAGGACGGCAGCCGCGCCGAGACGGGTGAGATCGGCGAAATCGTCTGCCGCGGTGACGTTGTCATGGCCGGCTACTGGAACAACCCGGCTGCCACCGCCGACACGCTGCGGGGCGGCTGGTTGTACACAGGGGATATGGGTTCCTTCGACGACCGGGGCTACCTGACGCTGCGCGACCGGTCGAAGGACGTGGTGATCAGTGGCGGCAGCAACATCTACCCCCGCGAGGTGGAGGAACTGCTGCTGGCGCATCCCGATGTTGCCGAGGCCGCTGTGGTGGGTACGCCCGATCCCGAGTGGGGCGAGATCGTCGTCGCGTTCATAGTCGGTTCTGCCCCAGCCGGCGAGTTGGATGCGCACCTGCTGGACCGCATCGCGCGTTTCAAACGACCCAAGCGGTACGTCTACGTCGATGAGATGCCGAAGAACAGCTACGGCAAGGTCCTCAAGCGCGAACTACGGGCGCGGCTGGCGCCTCAGTAGCTCGACCACTTCTTGCTGTACGGCACCCAGGTCCGCGTCTCCGGCGGCTGCATCCAGTCACACACCACGAGGTGGTTGTCGGGCGTCGCCGACAACTCGAACGGCTGCACGCCGTCGTCGCCACCACAGGGGGAGCCGAGCGGGTGTACACCCGCGGGAGGTTGACCCATGCGGGTCCACACGTTGCCGTCGCACAGGATGGTGCCGATGACGCTGCCGACGTCGGTGTCGTCCCACGCCAGCCTGTTGAGGTCATTGCAGGAGTTGCCCCACCGCGGGACGCCCTTGCCGGCGGCGGTCGTCTGATCGCAGCCCATCGGGAGCATGTAGCCCGTGATGATGCAGCCGGTGGGGGCGGGTGGCGGCACAGCGGCAGCCGAGGACGCGAAGCCGAGCGCCGCGGCGCCGGCCGTCGTTGCGGCAAGCAGCAGACGAATCACGAATGCTCCCTTCAGGCTGAGCGCCCTGCGTCAAGACTCTGCACCGGTTTGGTGCGGTTGTCGACAGCCGCCCAATGCTCGTCAGAAACCCAATGGCGGGCGAAGGCGTCCACCGCGTCGGCCGGTGGCAACCCGCGGACCACGCGCTTGATGTCGCGCACCGGCGCGGCCGTCAGTGCCCGGGCCACCCGGCGCCAGCCATCCTCGAAGGCAGACCGTTCGAACACCTTGTCCACCAGTCCGATTCGCTCGGCCTCGCCCGCGGTCAGGACCTCACCGGTGCCCGCGAGCAGCAGTGCCCTGCCGGTGCCCACCAGCGTGGACAGGCGTTCCGCGCCGCCCCAGGCCGGCATGATCTGCAGCGTCACCTGGTTGAAGCCGATCTTGATGTCGTCGGCCGCCAAGCGGATGTCCGCAGCGGTGGCGAACTCGGCACCGCCGCCGAGCGCGTGGCCGTTGAGGGCGGCGATCACCGGTCCGGGGAAGTTCACCAGCCGGTCGCAGATCGCCCGCATCCGCCACGCCATCTCAGCGGCGCCGTCATGAGTCGTGATGGCGGCAAGTTCCTTGAGGTCGCCGCCCGAGACGAAGGCGCGGTCGCCGGCGCCCTTGACCACCAGCACCCGGGCCTCGGCCACGGTGTCCAGCGCGGCGTTCAGCTGGTCCATCGTGTCCAGTGAAATGGCGTTCCGGGCATGCGGCCGGTCGATGGTCAGCACTGCCAACCCACCGTCGAACTCCACATCCACCGCACGTGGACCGTCGCTGCGCTCGCCCTGCATTCGCTACCTAACCGATAGTGGCATTCTCCTTTTCAGAGAATAGCATCACCGCACCATAGGTCGAGGGCAGTTGGCGGGGCTCAGGAGTCGCGGACGGCGATGCCCCGCACCATGGTGTCGCGTGCGGTGACCAGCGCCGCGCGTTTGCCCTCGGCGGCGACGATGTTCTGCGGCATCCACAGGACGTCCATGACGCAGCGGGCCAGCATTTCGCGGTTCGGGCTGTCGATGCGGATGTCCCCGGACCGCAGACCTTCCGACACCAGCGTCTTCAGTTGCCGCATGCGGGTGGTGAACGCGAGACCGATGGCGGGCGTGTCCGGGGGCGACTGCCGCATCCAGGCCAGCTGAATCTTCCACTCGTCCGGGAACCGGTCCAGCGCGTTGATGTTGACCCAACTCAGCGCGTCGAGCTTCTGCACGGGCGTCGCGTCGGTGCTCAGGACGCGGTCGAAGCCGTCTCCCACCTTTGTGCCGAAGGACGCCATGATCGAGGCCAGGAGCTCTTCCTTCGATCCGATCAAGCGGTACACGGTCCCGATCCCCATGCCGGCTGCCGACGCGATGTCCCGGATTGTGGTGACTTCGTAACCGCGACGGCCGAATTCGGCGCGTGCCACGGCGCGCACGTGGATCGCCCTGTCGCTGCCCTCGGAAACCGCGTCGTCCGACCAGGTTTCGATGGCCGCCTCGGCGACGGCGAGGGCAGGGGACTGGTCGAGTTCGGTGTCGGTGGGCAGCCGGCCCGCGAGGCCGCCGAGCATGATCCGGCACATGACGGTGGCGACCTGATCGGGAGCCGCGTTGTTCCGGATCACGTCGAGGCCCACATGCATCATCGATTGACAGATGCGGTCGGCAACTGTGGGCAGGTCGGAGATCTCCGGTCGGAGGTAGCCTGCCCACTTTCCGGCGCGCAGGGTGTTCAGCATGGCCTGCTGGACCGCGGTGTGCGGCTCGCCGAGCAGCTTGACGAGTTCGCGGTTGTCACTGGGGGATTCGTAGAACGACATCTGCAGTGCGGCACCGTGCTGGACGGCACATCGCGCGATCGCGCAGCCGAGCGCGACGATCTTCTCCGGGAACCGCGCCGAGTCAGGGCCGTCGAGTCGTTCCTGCGCGCCGGTGCCGATGCGATCGAGATCGGCATGAAAGCGCCGGATCAGCTCAACGAGGATGGCTTCCTTGGACTCGAAATGGTGGTACAAGCTGCCTGGCAAAATACCTGCGGCAGTTGAGATTTCCTGCAGCGAGGTACGCAGACCGGTGGACGCGATCAGCGCCGCGGCGGTCTGGAGGATCTCGGTCCGACGGGTGCCGTCGTCATATGCGTGAGTCAGCAGGCCCCTCCCTCCAGGCGTGCGCGATCGGCTGTCGCGCTCCACACAATCTAGCGCGGAACAGAAGTTTGGGGTCCGGCGCGCGTCACGGTCTAGAAGACCTTCACGCCCAGGCGATCGCAGACACCGAAGACCTCCTCGAAGATGGACCCGGGGACGGCGAACGGCTCGGTCGCGCTGACCTTGTCGAGATGCGCCACGACGTCCTCGACCGTGGGTGCCGCGTCGGCGCCGGCGAGCCAACCGTCAGCGAGTCCGACGAAAACCCGCGCATAGCGGCCGGCGCAGGCCGAGTAGTTGTGGTGGGTGACCTCGCAGGCGCGGCTGGCCAGAAATACCGCGATCGGCACCACCAGCTCCGGTGCGATCAATTTCAGAAAGCCGGTTTCCTCAAGGGCTTTCGGGTCGCCGACGGTCTCGGTGACCATGCGGGAGAATCCGAAGGGCAGCACGGTGTTGGAGAGGATGCCGTGGGCCCCGCCTTCGATCGCGATGACATTCGACAGTCCCACCAGGCCGGCCTTGGCCGCCGCATAGTGTGCCTCCATAGGCTGGCCGAACATGCCGCCCGATGAGGAGACGAAGACGAATCGTCCGTAGCCCTGGGTTTTCATCACGCGATAGGCGGGCTGGCTCAAGTAGAACGCCCCGTCCAGGTGGACACCCAGCATCCGGTGCCAGTCGTCGGCCGAGAGGTCCTCGAATGCAATGCTGTTGAAAATCCCGGCATTGCTGATCACTGCGTCGAGTCGACCGAAACCCTCGACCGCTGTCGCGACGATCGCCGCGCCACCGGCGGGAGTGTCCACCGAGTCGTGCGACGCCACCGCCCGGCCGCCGGCAGCCATGATCTCGGCGACGACATCGTCGGCCACACTGGGGTCGCAGCCGTGGCCGTGCATCGAGCCGCCGAGGTCGTTGACCACCACCGCCGCGCCCCGGCGGGCCAACTCGAGCGCGTAGAGGCGGCCCAGTCCGCGGCCGGCCCCGGTCACGATCACCGTCTGTCCCGCAAAGTCAATCACGTTCTGCTCCTGATGAATTCGCTACGTCTCTGCCGAATCGATTGACGGTGGTCAAAATCGAACTCTATGGTGGAACAGATATTTGGTCAAGGTATTGGCGAGGCATGACGGATTCCGCGGACAACGACGCAACGGGTGATGGGTTGCGCCGCTTCGGCCTATTCGCGTCCGCGATGGCCGGCCGCCCGGTCGATGTGGCTGCCGCACTTCCCGGCGAGCCCGCCTGGACCGACGGCAGCACCATGTTCGTCGACCCGTCCGCCAGCACGGCCGACCAGCGGCGCGCGCTCGCGGTGCAATCGTCGTTGTTGGCGGCAGGCAGCCTGGAACCCGATATCGTGCGCCGGATCGGGCGGCGCACAGACGTCGCCCGCCGCTATCTCTCCGTCGAGGGCCACCGGGCGCTGGCCCAGCTCGAAGGACTGCTGCCACCCACGGTGCGCGTGCTCATCGACACCGACATCGCGGCACGCAGCGACTCGCCCGAGGCGTCGCTGGCCCTGGCGTTGAGCCGCGCGCCGATTGCCGCGGCGCCCATGGCCTTCGGCACGATCAAGGCGCGAAATGTGCTGGCGGCGAACAAGCACGGCGCCGACGGTCACCATGTTCCGCGGGGCGGACGGCAACCCGAACTCGTCGAACTACCCGATGATGCAGACGACGACGCCGACGATGTCATCGACATCTTCACCAGCCCGGTCGGCGGTGGCGGTGGGCTGGGCAAGCTGCTGGCCAAGATGCTGTCGATGGCACGCAAGCTCGGCGGCGCGGGCGCGCCGGGTGCCGATACGCCGACCCACCGGGCCCGTTCCGGGGCGGTGGGCGGCGGCCATGCCGTGGTCTCGATGGCCACCGCTCCGGAGCAGGCGGGCGCCGCGGGCGCACGCGGATTCAGCTACCCCGAGTGGGATGTTCATCGCCGCGGCTACCGGGCCGACTGGTGCACCGTCCAGGAGACGGAACCCGAGCCGGACCGGTCCGGCGTGCCTCCGGTACCCGACGCCCATGGTCTGCGCCGGCCACTCTCGCGCCTCGGGGTCGGACTCGATCGATGTCGCCGGCAGGCGCAGGGCGACGATATCGACATCGATGCGGCGGTCGAAGCGCAGACCGAGTTCTTGGCGGGTTCCGCGCCCGACGAGGCGGTGTACATCGACAGCCTCCGTCGCCGCCGCGACCTGTCGGTTCTGCTCCTGCTCGACACCTCGGGCTCCGTCGGGCAGGCCAGCGCCGCGGGTCAGACGGTGCATGAACAGCAACGGGCAGCAGCCGCCGCCCTGATGGTCGCCTTGCGCGATCTCGGTGACCGTGTCGCGTTGTATGCCTTTCAATCACAAGGACGTTCGGCGGTGCGGATGATGCCGGTGAAGCGTTTCGACGACGACGTGAGCGCAGTGGTGTTGCGTCGCCTCCAGGGTCTGCATCCGGGCGCGTATTCACGGCTCGGCGCGGCGATCCGGCACGGGTCCGCGGTGCTGCAGCGGGGTGGTGGAACCGCGCGACGGCTGCTGGTCGTGCTGTCCGACGGGCTTGCCTACGACCACGGCTACGAACGGCCCTACGGGGCGGCCGACGCCCGTCGCGCACTGGCCGAAGCGCGGCGCGACGGGATCGGGTGCCTCTGCCTGACCGTCGGCGCAGGTACCGACACCGACGAATTGCGCAGGGTTTTCGGCAGCGCCGCACACGCGACGTTGCCGCGGCTCGATCAGCTCAGTGCCACGATCGGCCCGCTGTTCCGATCGGCGCTGCAATCCGCTGACGTACGTCGGCGCATCTGAAAAACCCACCAACACCAAAGGATTGGCTGTATGACGGCAGGAGCCCGGCCCTATTACGTGGCTGTCGGCAACGAGGAGCAGGTTTTCAAAGCATCCTTCCGGCAAGGCCTTTCGATTGTGCTGAAAGGCCCGACCGGCTGTGGCAAGACCCGTTTCGTCGAGGCCATGGCCTACGACCTGAGCCGCCCGCTCATCACGGTGTCCTGTCACGACGACCTGACCACCGCCGATCTGGTCGGGCGATACCTGTTGCGGGGCGGCGAGACCGAGTGGGTGGACGGTCCGCTGACCCGGGCGGTGCGGGAGGGCGCCATCTGCTATCTCGACGAGGTGGTCGAGGCGCGGCAGGACACCACCGTGGTGCTGCACCCGCTGGCCGATCACCGACGGCAGCTGCCCATCGAGCGACTCGGCGTGACGCTCGAGGCCGCACCGGGTTTCGGTCTGGTGGTGTCTTACAACCCGGGCTATCAGAGCGTGCTGAAAGACCTGAAGGACTCCACCCGGCAGCGGATGGTCGCCATCGAATTCGGTTTCCCCGCAAGCGAAGTCGAGGAGAAAATCGTCGCCCACGAGGCCGGGGTGGGTAGTGACGCCTCGGCCAGGCTGGTCGCGTTCGCGCACGCGATCCGCCGGCTGGAAACGGCAGGGCTGCGTGAGGTTGCTTCCACCCGGGTGCTCATCGCCGCGGGACGCCTCATTGCCGAGGGCCTGACCGCGCAGGAGGCGGCCCGGGCGGCCATTGCCGGTCCACTCACCGACGACCCTGTCGTGGGGCGGGGTCTCGACGAAATGATCGACGTCTACCTGCGCGATTGACCCTTTCATGGGTGGCGGTGATTGACGCTGGGCAAGTGCTCAGCTAGTTTCAGAACAAATATTAGGTTCCGCATCTCCTGGTTGGTTCCAACGGAGGTTTCATGTCGTACGAGAGCACTGCGCAGCCCATCAAGTTGGGATACCTGATGGATTTCCGGCTGCCCGATGCGTATCCGAAGGAAATGAAGGACGACCTCTCCCAGTCCTTCGAGCTGGTGTTCAAGACGGCGCTGGCCGAGGGCGTCATCGACCGCCCGGTCGAGATCATCTACAAGGAAGTCGAAGGGCTGCCCAAAGGGACCGTCAAGGCCGTCATCGACGCGTTCGGGGAACTGGTCGACGAGGGGTGCCTCGCGGTGTTCGGGCCGCACATCACCGACAACGCGGTACCCACCCGCGAGGCCATCGAGGAGCGGTTCCGGATTCCCGCGATCAGCGTCAGCGGCAGTGACGACTGGCTGGGCGAGTGGACGTTCTCGTTTCCCCAGGGCTCGCTGACCGACGAGCCGATCTTCTGGGCCGACCAGCTGGCCAAGGCCGGGCACCGGGAAGTCGGGGTGCTCATCGAGCACTCACTCGTCGGGGACACCTACCTGAAGCACTTCCGGGATGCCGCTCAGCGCAAAGGTATTCGCATCATCGCCGAGGCCAAGATCGCGCAGACGGCGCAGAACATCAACGAGGTCGTGAAAACCATGTACGACGCGAAGCCGGATGCGTTGGTGCACTGCGGCTTCGGGTTCGGCATCGTGTTCCTCAACTCGGCGCTGCAGGCTCTGGACTGGGACCCGCCGCGATACACCAGCACCGCGTTCCAGAACGCCTGGATCAATCCGGTGATGTGGCAGGCGTTCATGGGGTGGACGGGCGTCGATCAGTACGACGAGGCCAACTCCGTCGGGCAGCGCTTCCTCGACGAGTACGAGAAGACCTACGGCCGCAGGCCCGAGTACTGCGTGCCTGTCGTCAACCGCGACGTCGCCACCGCCTTGCTCCGTGCCTTCACCGATGCCCACCCGCTGAGCCCACGCGGCGTCAAAGAGGCGTTGGAACGGGTCAAGATGATGCCTGCCGCCGCCGGTGCGCCGGGCACCCGGGTGTCGTTCGGCAAGTGGAGCCGCCGGGCCTGGATGGGCGCCGGCTACCTCGTCGCACGGCAACTCGATGCCGACGGAATCAATTCGCATCTGGTCGACCGCTTCGGCGAGGAGTGAGCGCATGACCGCACTGGAAACCAAATCCGCTCAGCCGCAGAGCCGTTCAGCGTGGCCCTGGGTGTGGTCGGCCGTCATCGTGGCGCTCGTCGCGGTGATCGCCCACTACGCCCGCAGGGGAGCGGTGTCACCACGCATCCGCAACCCCGACGTAGCGGGCGCCCCCCGGCCCGTCGACTTCTTGTTCGGGTTCACCCACTGGATCACTCTCTGGGAGGCCTTCACAATCTTTTCGGTGCCGGCCTTGGTCGCGGTCTGCGTCTGGGCATGGCGGCGCAACCCGGGTAGCCCGATCGTGTTGATGGCCTTCATCACCACGGCCATCGTGTGGCAGGACCCGTACATGAACTGGTCGCCGTACGCGGTCTACAACCCGGCGCTGTGGCACTGGCCCGAGGACTGGCCGTGGGTGTCCCTTTCGCCGACCGTCGAACCGTTCATCGTCATCGGCTACGTCATGTTCCAGTTCGGCCCGTATTTCCCCGCGGTCTGGATTCTGCGAAAGATTCAGGCCCGCAAGCCCGTCGACTCGTTCGTGTGGCGCCACCCGTTGGTGACGCTGGCCGGATTCATTTTCGTCATCGGTTTCCTGTTCGACATGATGCTCGAACTCACCCTGGTGAGGACCGGGCTCTACATCTATTCGCAGGTGATCCCGTTCGGGTCCATCTTCACCGGCACGACGTTCCAGTTCCCGCTGCTCTGGGAGTCGACGATGGTCACCTTCGTGATGATTCCCGCGGGCATCCTGGTCTACCGCGACGACACCGGCCGCACCGTGGCCGAGAAGCTGGCGCAGCGGGCGCGATTGTTCGCCGGCCGGCCGGTACTGGGCATGTTCACCGTCATGTTCGTGATCGTCAACGTGGCCTACTTCTGCTACGGCGCCGGGTTCACGGCCATCCGCATGTCGGGGTTCGCGACCTCGGTGGCCTGCCCGTGGCCGTATCCGGAGGCCAAAATCTATGACCCGCAAGGCTATTACGAGGAGAACGGCCAAAAGGGCCCGTATTCGGTGGGCATCATGTCGACCTGGATGACCGGCCAGCCCGGCGGCCGCCCGGACGTCAAGCTGGGCGCCAGGAGCAATCGGTGCGCGGAGCAAGGGCAGCATGGCTGAGCCACGCAGCGTCGTCATCACCGGAGCCTCGCGGGGACTGGGCTTCGCCTCCGCCGTGCGAATGTACCGGGACGGCTGGCGGGTGGTCGCCGCCATGCGGAATCCGGACGCAGCAATGCCGCGACTGCGCGAGGCCGCCGGTGCACTCGATGACGACCCGCGTCTGATCGCGGTACCCCTCGATCTGCAGGACCGGGCGTCGATCGCGGCGGCCGCCAAACTCATCGAGGACGCCGTCGGCGCCCCGTATGCGTTGGTGCACAACGCCGGAATCTCCGCCGCCGGAATGGTCGAAGAGACGCCCATCGAGCTGTGGGACCAGATGCTGGCCACCCATGTGACCGGCCCGGTACTGCTCACCAAGGCACTGTTGCCGTCGATGCGGGCGGCCGGTCAGGGCCGCATCGTGGTGATCTCCAGCCAGGGCGGGGTCCGCGGAATGCCCGCCATTGCAGCGTATTCCGCGGCGAAAGGTGCCCTCGAGCGGTGGGCGGAGTCACTGGCGGGGGAGATCGCGCCCTTCGGTTTGGGCGTCACCGTCCTGGTCACCGGCACGTTCGACACCGACATCATCACTGATGCCGGGACGACGGACAACCGGGACTTCGATGGCCCCTACGCGCCGCATCACCGCAACATCGACAAGCGGGGCCGGGCCGCGATGCGGTTGGCCCAACCACCCGAGCGGTTTGCCGAAGGACTGGCCGCCGCACTGCAGGACGGCGGACCTTTCACCAAGCACCCGGTCGGCCTCGACGCGCGAATGTTGTTGCTGTCCAACAAGGTGCTGCCGACGGCGGGCCTGCATCAGATGGTGCGGATCGCGATGGGCTTGCCGCGTCAAGGCAGCCTTCGTCCGGGCATGATCCATTTCACGGCCGGGCAGCGGGCCATGGTGCTGGCCGCCCGGGTCGTGCCGGCCCCCGTTCTACAGCGCATCGCCGCGGTGGGGATGCGGCTTTCGTCCACCAAGAACACCGCGGGGAGCGAGGATCATGGCTGAGTCACGCATGCTGATCGACGGCAAGCTCGTCGACGGGGAAGCAGGCACCTTCGCTAACATCAACCCCGCCACCGAGGATGTGATCGGGGAGGTCGCCGACGCGTCGCCGGCCGGCATGGTGCGGGCGATCGACGCCGCGCGGCGGGCATTCGACGAGACCGACTGGTCGACGAATCTCGAGTTACGGAAGCGCTGTCTGCAACAGCTCAATGACGCGCTCGAAGGCGAAAAAGAAGCGCTGCGTGAGGAACTCATCCTCGAAGCTGGTGCCCCGCGCGCCATCACTTACGGCCCGCAACTGGACGCCCCGCTCTCCGATGCCCTGAAATACCCGATACAGCTGATGGACGAATACGCCTGGGAGACGAACCTCGGGGACGCCTTCGTCGCCCTGACCGGGCAGATGACCACCCGCAAGGTCTGGCGGGAACCGGTCGGCGTCGTCGGCGCCATCACGCCGTGGAACTTCCCGTTCGAGGTCAGCATCCACAAGCTGGCGCAGGCGCTGGCCACCGGCAACACCGTCATCCTGAAACCGGCACCCGACACGCCCTTCCACGCCACCCGGCTGGGCCGGCTGATCGCCGAGTCGACCGACATCCCGGCCGGCGTCGTCAACGTCGTCACGGCCTCCGATCACCTTGTGGGCGAAGAACTCACGCTGTCGCCGAAGGTCGACATGATCTCGTTCACCGGCTCGACACCGGTCGGCAGGCGGATCATGGAGAAGGGCGCCGCGACCATGAAGCGGTTGTTCCTCGAGCTCGGCGGGAAGTCCGCCACCATCGTGCTGGAGGACGCCGATTTCGGGCTTGCCTGCGCGATCGGCATCGCGCCGTGCATGCACGCCGGGCAGGGCTGCGCCAACCCGACCAGGATGCTGCTGCCGCGATCCCGCTACGACGAGGGCGTGGCGATCCTCAAGGCGATCTACGAGAACGTCGCACCCGGCGATCCGCAGGATGCCGCCACCCTGTGCGGTCCGGTGATCTCGGCCAAGCAACGCGACCGCGTACTCGGGTACATCCAGAAGGGCATCGACGAGGGCGCCACCTGTCTGGTCGGCGGTACCGAGCCGCCCGCCGAGTTCGGCAAGGGATTCTGGGTCCGGCCAACGCTGTTCGTCGATGTCGACAACTCGATGACCATCGCACAGGAGGAGATCTTCGGCCCGGTGCTCGCGGTGATCCCGTTCGACGACGAAGAGGACGCGATCCGCATCGCCAACGAAAGCGTCTACGGCCTGGCCGGCAACGTGATGTCGGGCTCCGTCGAGCACTCGGTGGCCGTCGCGCGCCGCCTGCGGGCCGGTTTCGTCGGCCTCAACGGGACGTCGGCGTACGGCGCCGAGGCCCCGTTCGGCGGCTACAAGGCCAGCGGCGTCGGCCGGCAGAACGGCACCGCCGGATTCGACCAGTACACCGAGATCAAGTCGGTCTCGTACCCCGCCCAGCACAACTGAGCTGAGCAACTGACCAGAACCCAAGGAGCCCAACGCAATGGAGCTGTTCGACGACCTCGAGGATTTCGGCGCGTTCGACGACGTCGTTTCCGGCAACGTCCGTGATCCGTACACCGAGATGGCCCGGCTGCGCCACGAGGAGGGCATCCAGCGCATCGACATGTCGGTGATGCCCGGCGAAGAGGGCAAGCCGTTGTTCATCGTGTATCGCCACGAGGACATCGCCACCATGCTGCGCGACAACGAGACCTTCTCGTCGGCCATCGTGATCCAGGCCTTCGGTGAGGTGCTCGGCCAGCGGGTGATGCTCGGTATGGACGAGCCCGAACACGGCCGGCACCGGGCATTGGTATCAAAGGCCTTCTCTCAGAAGGCTCTTGCACGCTGGGAGGAGAATCTGGTCGGACGCGTCGGCAATGAGCTGATCGACGGATTCGTGGGCGACGGCCAGGTTGACCTGGTCAAGGAATTCACCTTCCCCTATCCGACCCGCATCATCGCCGGTCTGCTGGGGTTGCCCGAGGAGGACTATCCGCAGTTCCAGCGATGGTCGATCTCGCTGCTGTCGTTCACCATCAACCCCGAACGCGGCAAAGCCGCGTCGAAGGCGCTCGAGGAGTACTTCGCGCCGATCCTGGCGGCTCGCCGCGCCGACCCGCAGGACGACCTGATCAGCAGCCTGGCGGTGGCGGATATCGACGGCGAGCAACTCGATGACGATGAGATCTTCTCGTTCCTGCGCCTGCTGCTGCCGGCCGGCGTCGAGACCACCTACCGCTCACTGGGCAACCTGCTGCTCGGGCTGCTGACCCACCAGGACCAGCTCGACGCCGTCCGCGCCGACCGGTCGCTGATCCCGCAGGCCATCGAAGAAGCGGTGCGCTGGGAAGCGCCGCTGTTGACCATCACGCGAGTCGCCGCACACGACACGCAGTTGGGCGGCGTCGACATCCCGGCGGGTTCATCTGTGATGCCGATGCTGGGGGCCGCGAATCGGCAGGACGACCGCTACCCCGACCCCGACAGTTTCGACATCTTCCGGCAGGCCCGCACTCCCATCTCGTGGGGCCACGGCGCACACGTCTGCATGGGTATGCACCTTGCCCGGCTGGAGATGCGGGTGGCGCTGAATCTGCTGTTCGACCGACTGCCCAACCTGCGGTTGGACCCTGACGCCGAGGACCCGCACATCCGCGGGCAGGTCTTCCGGTCGCCGACCGCCCTGCCCGTGCTGTTCGGCTGATATCAACCAGGAGCGTCTGATGACCGATCTCGACTCGACCAACTTCTTCGCCGATCCATCGCTGGTCGACGATCCGTACCCGTACTTCGACGAGCTGCGCGCGAAATGCCCTGTGCTGGATCAGCCACACCACGGGGTGCTGGCGGTGTCGGGCCACTCCGAAGCGCTCGCCGTCTACAAGGACGGCGCGTTCTCGTCGTGCGTGTCGGTGGCAGGCCCGTTCTCCGGCTTGCCTTTTCAGCCGGAAGGCGACGACATCAGCGAGTTGCTCGAGGCGTACCGCGACCAGATTCCGATGAGCGAGCACATCGTCACGCAGGACGGTGCGGTGCACGCCCGTACGCGCGGACTCCTGAGCCGGCTGCTGACACCCAAGCGGCTCAAGGAGAACGAAGACTTCATGTGGGAGTTGTCCGACCAACTGTTGGACCGGTTCGTCTCCCGCGGATCCTGCGAGTTCCTCGCCGACTACGCGCGGCCGTTCTCCGGTCTGGTGATCGCCGACCTGCTGGGCATTCCCCGCTCCGACCACGACGAGTTCCGGGCGGTGAACGGGACCCAGGTGGTCGGCGACATCACGGACGACACCGTCACCCGGTCTCACAATCCATTGGAATGGCTGGACGAGAAATTCACCGGCTACATCACCGAGCGCCGCCGCGAGCCGCGCGAGGACGTGCTGACCGAGATGGCGCAGGCCAAATACCCGGACGGATCGATGCCAGAGATCATCGACGTCGTCCGGCTGGCGACGTTCGTGTTCGCAGCAGGCCAGGAGACCACCACGAAGCTGCTGAGCTTCGGGATGCGGGTGATCGGTGAGAACCCCGACATGGAGCAGCTGCTGCGCGAAAACCGCGACCTGATACCGCTTTTCGTCGAAGAAGCGTTGCGGATGGAGAGTCCGGTGAAGTGCCACTTCCGGATGGCGCGCACGTCGACCACGGTCGGTGACACCAAAGTGCCCGCGGGCTCGATGGTCATGCTTCTGCCCGGCGCGAGCAACCGGGACGAGCGAAAGTTCGAGCGGCCCCACGAGTTTCGCCTCGACCGGCCCAATGTGCGCGAGCACATCGCGTTCGGCCGGGGGAGTCATTCCTGCCCCGGCGCACCGCTGGCCCGGGCCGAAGGCCGCATCTCGCTCAACCGGATCCTCGACCGGATGGCCGGCATCCGCATCAGCGGGGAGCACCACGGCCCGGCCGGTGCGCGGCGGTACAACTACGAACCGACCTGGCAGATGCGCGGGCTCACCGAGCTGCATCTGGAATTCCAACCACGCAGCTAGGGTCTGCCTGCCGCGCAGTATTCGGCGCCGCGGTGATGCACCGTGTCGCAGGCGGGTTAGCTTGTGGGACTGTCGCTTTCGCCGTCGTCGTCTCCGGCCTCGGTTGGGTAGAGGGTGGGGTGATGGTATTGGTTGGTTCGGGGTTGGCCGACGTCCAGTAGTGGTGGTGGGGTCCAGTGGGCGCGGCCGTTTTTCATGGTGGTGGTCCAGCCGCCGGTGTCGGCGAGGCGGTTGTCGCAGCCGCAGGCCAGCGTGAGGTTGGTGATGTCGGTGGGTCCGCCGTCGCGCCAGTCGGTGTCGACGTGATGAGCTTGTGACCGCGAGGCCGAGGCTTTGCAGTTGGGGCGGGTGCAGCCGTGGTCGCGGCCGAACAGCGCTAGGCGTTGTCCCAGGGATGCGGTGCGCCGGGCCCGACCTAGGTACAGCGGGATGTTGGTGTGTTGGTCGAACACCGCCAGGTAGTGGTGCGCGCCCTGGCCGCACATCCGGATCAGATCCGGGATCGGCAACTTGGAGCCGGTGTGAGTGAGCGCGAGTCCGGCGCCGCGTTCGAGGTCCTGCAGGGTGGTGGTCACGACCACCGAGACGGGGAGGCCGTTGTGGTCGCCGAGGTCGGTTCCGAGGGTGATGCGGCCCATGGCGAGGAGGGCGTCGTGGTTGCGTTGTTCGGCGCTGCGGGTGTCGTTGTCGATTTGGGTTTGGCTGGGTGTGCCGGATTGGCATGGGGTGGGGTCGGCGGGGTTGCACATGCCGGGGGCGCCGAGTTTGGCTTGGACGGCTTCGAGGGTGGCGCGTGCTTGGGGGTCGAGCCAGCCGTCGACTTTGGACATGCCGTCGGGTTGCTGTCGTCCGATTGTGAAGGCGCGTTTGCGGGCGCGTTCGGCGTCATCGGGCAGTGGGCCGTCTTGGTCGAGCAGGTAGCGCAGTTGGTTGGCTGCGGCGCGGAGTTCTTCGGGGGTTTGGTGCCGGGCGCCGGCGACCAGCGTGTGTTCGCATTGCATCCGCGTCGCCAGGTCGACCCAGGTGGGCAGGTGGGTGAAGAAGTTGCCGATCGCGGTGATGTGGTCGCCGTTGATGGCGCCGTCGGCCTGGGCCCGGGCCGCCTGCTCCCACCGGGGTGGGAGGACTTCGCCGGTCAGGCCGGTGCGGGGGCCGAGGTGTTCGGTGTCGCGGATGCGGCGGCGGGCTTCTTCGCCGCTGATGTGTAGGCGGATGCGCAGGACGTCGGCCCAGTTTTTTGCCCCGATTTCTTTCGGGGTGGTCTGGGCGGCGAGCGCGGCCAGGATCTGGTGGTCTACGGTTTCGGCGGCGCACGCCAACCGCTCGCGGCGGGACTGCAACTCCAACAACTCCCGCACACCGAGTCCGGTGTAGTCGAATCCCGCGATCCGGCACAAGAGCTTCTCGAGATCGGCGTACGCCTCCTCGATCACGGTCGGATCAGTGAATCCCATACATCGAACACTAGTTCGAACCCCCGACAAGAATCCGCCGGGAATGTGACGCTAGTTACCTACCGTGACCAGCGCAAACAAAGTGACCAAAGTTTTTCAGAGACCAGCCCCCAGGCGTGATATTGGCATTCTCTATTTTGGAGAATACGATCCCCAGTGTCATGACTGGTCTTCGTAGCCCCGTAAACCGCACCGTCCCTGCCGGTCTCGCCGCCAGATACCGACACAACGGCTGGTGGACCACCGAGACCGTCGGTGACCTGCTGGCAGACGGTTTGCGGTCCGCGCCCGATGCCGACTTCCGGATTCACTCGGCAGTCCGGCCGTGGTCGGGTAGTTACGCCGAGGCCGAGCGCGTGGCCCGCCGACTCGCGGCGGGACTGCGGGCGCGCGGTGTCGGCCCCGGCGATGTCGTGGCCTTTCAGCTGCCGAACTGGATGGAAGCCGCCGCGGTGTTCTGGGCCTCGGCGTTCCTGGGCGCCGTCGTCGTGCCGATCGTGCACTTCTACGGCCGCAGGGAAATCGCGCACATCCTCGCCGATGCCGCCCCCCGGGTCTTCATCACCGCCGACAACGACGGCCGCCCGACCTATCACGCCGATCTATGTGCTGACGTGCCGATCGTCGGGTTGGTGGGCCGCGATTTCGACAGCCTGCTCGCCGACGAACCGATGGCGGGCACCCTTGCCGTCGACCCGGCTGCGCCGGCGCTCATCGCCTACACGTCCGGCACGACCAGCAATCCCAAAGGCGTTGTGCACAGCCACCAGTCGCTGGTGTGCGAAACCCGCCAACTCAACGCGGGATACCCCACCAAGCGCGGCAAGGAGCTGACCGTCGCACCCGTCGGCCACTTCATCGGCATGGTCGGGGCGTTCTTGATCCCGGTGCTGGAGGGCCGGCCCATCAATCTCTGCGACAGCTGGGATGCCGGCCAGGTACTTGCGTTGATGAAGCGCGACGGACTGGCGGTCGGCGGCGGGCCGCCGTACTTCGTCACGAGCCTGCTCGACCATCCCGACTGCACCGACGAGCACCGGTCCCTGCTGAAAACCGTTGGGCTGGGCGGATCATCGGTGCCGGCGGCAGTGACGCGCCGGCTGTCCGATCTCGGTGTCTTCGTCTACCGCGCCTACGGCAGTACTGAACATCCGTCGATCACCGGCACACATCCGAGTGCACCCGAGGCGAAGCGACTGTTCACCGACGGTGATCCGCGGCCGGGCGTCGAGATCCGATTGAACGACGAGGGCGAGATCTTCAGCCGCGGCCCCGACCTGTGTCTCGGCTATACCGACGATGCACTCACCGCCAACGCTTTCGACGACGACGGCTGGTACCGCACCGGTGACATCGGATTCCTGGACGCGGACGGCTATCTCACGATCACCGACCGCAAATCCGACGTGATCATCCGCGGCGGCGAGAACGTCAGCGCCGTGGAAGTGGAAGAGGTGCTGCTCGGTATGGACAGCATTGCCGACGCTGTGGTGGTGGCCGCACCCGACGCCCGGCTGGGCGAACGGGTGGCTGCGGTCGTGCGTGTCAGGCCCGGCCAAGCGCTGCCGACGCTGCAGCAGGTCCGCGAGCACTTCGCCGCCGCGGGCGTGGCACGCCAGAAGTGGCCGGAAGAACTACACGAGGTGGCGGACTACCCCCGGACCGCCAGCGGAAAGGTGCAGAAATTCATGGTGCGCCAAGGGCTTCGGTCATGACGTGGCGCACGATCCCGGACATGGTGCGCAGCACCGCCGACAGATTCGGTGATGCGGAAGCGCTGATCGACGGGCCGCTGCGCTTGTCGTACACCGAACTCGCCCAGCGCGTCCGGCGAGCCGCCGGAGCCTTCCACGCGTTGGGCGTCGCGAAGGGCGATCGCGTCGCCATCTGGGCGCCCAACTCCGCCAACTGGGTGATCGCCGCGCTGGGCCTGGTCACCGCGGGCGCCGTGGTGGTCCCGGTCAACACCCGGTTCAAGACCGAAGAGGCGGCCGACATCATCACTCGCAGCGGCGCCAAGGCGGTGATGATCCAGAAAGGTTTCCTGGGGCAGGATTTCGGCGTTCCGGCGGGCATCCCGGCGATAGACCTGACATCGGGATTCCTCGACAGCGCGGAGCCATATGAATGTCCGGACATCGACGGCGATGACGTCGCCGACATCATCTACACGTCGGGCACCACCGGCCGGCCCAAGGGCGTGATGATGAACCACCGGCAGACGCTGCGTCAGTACGCCGAGTGGTGCGACCGGGTCGATCTTCGCGAAGGCGACCGCTACCTGATCGTCAACCCGTTCTTCCACACCTTCGGCTACAAGGCGGGCATCATCGCCGCGCTGATCCGCGGCGCAACCATGCTGCCGGTGGCGGTATTCGACGCCGACAATGTCGTGGAACTCGTTGAACGGGAACGCATCACGATGTTGCCCGGCCCGCCCACGCTGTATCACTCATTGCTCGCCGTGCCGGACAAGGCCCGGCTCGCGACGCTGCGGGCCGGTGTCACCGGCGCCGCCGACATCCCGGTGGAGTTGGTGCGTCGCGTGCTGCACGAGTTACCTTTCCAGACGCTCGCGACGGGGTATGGGCTCACCGAGTGCGGCACGGCCACGATGTCCCGGCCGGACGACTCGTTCGAGGACATCGCCACAACGGTGGGCCGGCCCTCGGACGGCGTCGAGGTCCGGATCGCCGACGACGGGGAAGTGCTCGTCCGTGGCTACACGGTGATGGCCGGGTACCTCGACGACCCGGTCGCCACCGAGGAAGCCGTCGACGCCGAGGGCTGGCTGCACACGGGTGACCTCGGATCGTTCGACGACGGTGGACGGTTGCACATCATCGGCCGGAAGAAGGACATGTTCATCGTCGGCGGCTTCAACGCGTATCCGGCGGAGATCGAGGGCTATCTGCTCGAGCACCCGGCGGTGGACCAGGTTGCGGTCATCGGCGTCCCCGACCATCGGCTGGGCCAAGTAGGGATGGCCTTCGTGGTCGCGGCGGCGCCGGTGACCGAACAACAGTTGATTGCATGGGGTCGGGACCGGATGGCGGGGTACAAGGCGCCGCGGTTCATCGAGTTCGTCGAGGAGCTCCCGCAGAACGCCACCGGCAAGGTCACCAAGGATGCGCTGGTGGCGATGGCCGGGCCGCTGCTGGAGCGCCGTGCCAACTCCGCGCCGTCGCATCGTTGAACAAGATGCGAGAATGCTATTCTCGCAGGTAATTCGCCACTTATGACGCCCGCGAAGGGCGCATCTAGTAATGGTGTTATCGTTTCTGATAACGTCATTTGCAACTGGTACCCGGATGAGGAGGTCGCCATGCAGCCGCGGCGCAACGACGATGGAGGTCCGCGTGACACTCCACCGCGAGTCCAGCTGTGACGTGCCCATGGCGGATGGTAGGCATAACGGAGTCCGTCGAGTCGGCGGCACTGGACTCCGACTCATGACCCCGAAGGGCGCAATGGCCGACGAGCTGGCCCACGCATCGAACGACGACCCGGCGATCCTGGCTGACGAAGCCGAGGCGGAGGCCGAAGCGGCCGAAGCGGCTGCCGAGGCGGCGCGAGCGCGGGCACGAGCGATCCGGTTGCGCAGGCAGGCGCAGGAGACGGCTGCCGCTGCCGACGAGGCGCCGGTCGCCGAGGCTGAAACCGTCGCGGCCGAAACTGCGGACACCGACGAGGACGACACCGAAACGGGTGACGCCGAGGCGGACGACGCAGAAGCCGGCAGTGACCCCGAGGCCGTGGAAGACGTGGAGCCGTCAGAGGACTCGCCCCGGCGGCGGTCGCTCCTCGGAATGCTGGCAGCCGGAGTTGCCGCGCTGCTGATCCTCGCGCTGTTGGGGGTCAGTGCCGCGATCATGTGGCATCACCGCGGCGTCCAGGCCGACCGGCAGCGGGCGGACGAGTTCACCGCGGCGGCCCGGCTGGGTGTGGTCAACATGACGTCCCTGGACTTCAACAACGCCAAAGAGGGTGTGCAGCACATCCTCGACAGCTCCACCGGTGAGTTCAAGGCCGACTTCACGGCCCGGGCAACCGATTTCGTGAAGGTCGTCCAAGAGTCCAAGGTCGTGACGAAAGGCACCGTCAACCTGACTGCCGTGCAGTCGATGAGCAAGGACTCCGCGGTGGTACTGGTCGCCGCGACATCCGAGGTCACCAATTCCGCAGGCGCGAAGAATGATCCGCGCGCGTGGCGGTTGAAGGTCACAGTGAGCCGCGATGGCGGCGTGCTCAAGATGGCGAAGGTGGAGTTCGTACCGTGAGCATCAAGAACTTGAGCATCAAGACGTTGTGGTTGCCGATCGCCCTGGCGCTGCTGGTCGTTGCGGCGGCGGCGCTGGCGGGATCGCTGTACTGGACCCAGTATCGGCCCGACAAGCAGACCGACGCGGCAGCCGAACGCACCGTGATCGATGCGGCATCGGCCGGGGCCGTGGCCCTGCTGTCCTATTCGCCCGACACGTTGGACAAGGACTTCTCGGCTGCCAAGTCGCACCTCACCGGCGACTTCCTCACGTACTACAGCCAATTCAGTCAGCAGATCGTGGCGCCGGCCGCCAAGCAGCGCGGAGTGAAGACCACTGCGTCCGTCGTGCAGTCCGCGGTCTCGGAGTTGCGTCCCGACTCGGCAGTCGTGCTGCTGTTCATCGACCAGGACACACGGAGCGCCGAGCGGCCACAACCGAGCCTGGCGGCCAGCAGTGTTCGGGTGACCATGGCCAAAAGCGGTGGCAATTGGCTTATTTCGAAGTTCGATCCCATTTAGACGGAGTCTTCCGTGAGTCTTGCGATTCTGCTCGACATGGCGGCGTCGGCCAATCCGGACCGTGCCGCGGTCGTCTCCGGCGAAACCCGCTGGACAACAGATGAATTGAACCGTCTCGCCGACGGCGGCGGCGGTGTCGTCGCGGCGTCCGGCGCAGGCAGCGTGGCCTACATCGGGACCGGCGGCGCCATGCTGCCGCTCCTCATCTTCGCGTCGGCACGGGCGAACCGTCCACTGACGCCGCTGAATTACCGGCTCAGCCCGGGCGCGTTGCGCGACCTCATCGCGCGGTTGCCGGACCCGTTGGTGATCTACGACGAGGAGTACACCGACGTCGCCGAGAACTACGACCGGGCAATGGAATCGAAGGCTTTCGTCGACGCGGCGACCGCCGCTGATGCCGCAGCGGAATTCGCCGACCCCGACGACGTCGCCATCGTGCTGTTCACCTCCGGCACGACGAACAAGCCGAAGGCCGTCGAGCTCTCGCATCACAACCTGACCAGTTACGTCACCGGGACCGTTGAATTCGACTCCGCGGACGCGCTGGATGCCGCGCTGATCTGTGTGCCGCCGTACCACATCGCCGGTGTGAGTGCGGCGCTGTCGAACCTGTACGCGGGCCGAAAGACGGTGTACCTGCCGAAGTTCGACGCAGCGGAATGGCTTCGATTGGCGGCCGCCGAAGAGGTCACGTCGGGCACGGTGGTGCCCACCATGCTCGACCGCATCGTCGCCGAACTCGCGCGCGGCGCGGCGGCCCCGAGTTCCCTGCGCAACCTGGCGTACGGCGGATCGAAAGTACCGCTGCCCCTGGTCCGCCGGGCCCTCGAGCTGCTGCCCGACGTCGGTTTCGTCAACGCCTACGGGCTGACCGAGACGAGTTCGACCATTGCCGTCCTCACCCCAGAGGACCACCGCGCTGCACACGAGTCGCCGGACCCGGATGTCAAGCGGCGCATGGGTTCGGTCGGCAGGCCGGTGCCGGGTATCGAGGTGGAGATCCGAGCCGAAGACGGTAAGCCGTTGGGCCACGGCGAGATCGGTGAGCTCTTCATCCGGGGCGAGCAGGTGTCGGGCAAATACACCGACATCGGATCGGTGCTCGACGAGAACGGCTGGTTCCCGACCCGCGACCTCGCCTGGCTCGATACCGAGGGCTTCCTGTTCATCAACGGCCGATCCGACGACACCATCATCCGCGGGGGAGAGAACATCGCACCCGCCGAACTAGAGGACGTCCTCGTCGAACATCCCCAGGTGTGCGACGTCGCGGTGGTCGGTGTGCTGGACCCCGAGTGGGGTCAGATCATCGTCGCGGTCGTTGTCCCGGAAGCGGACACCTCACCCGACCCGGAGGAACTGCGCGAGTACGTGCGGGCGGCCCTGCGAGGCTCCCGGACCCCCGACCGCGTGGTGTTCCGCGACCAGCTGCCGACCTCGCCGACGGGCAAGGTGCTGCGGCGTGAACTGGCCGGCGAATTGAGCGTCGGGGCGAGCTAAGGGGAGCTGAGGGGACTTAAACTCAAGATGCGCCTCGAACGCCTCATCTTTGCGTTTTCCCAGCGGATAATCGGGTCGATACGGCAAGCCATAGTCGGGATGGAGGGAACTGAGCGCGTCGCAACTGCCATCATCGTCGCGCTCGACCTCATGCGAGGTGAGGTGCTCGGAAAGCTGATGATGAGCGGACTTAGCCCCGACCGCGACGCCGGCACCGTGACCGCATCGCCGTTCGTGGCCAAGATGGCCGAAGAAATGATCGGGCGCGGCGATCCGCTTGCTGCGCAGTGGCTTATCCGCATCACCTTTGCCCTGTGGTACTGGCCCGTCAAGGACAAACACACCGAACATGAACTGGTGAAGCGGTTCGCCGCAACATCGCTGACTCGGGACCTCGCCGATTGACTGCGCTCTTGATCGAGGGGCTACCTCAAGGGGCGCCGACGATGTGCGGTAGCGATTGCGATCGCTACCTGGAATCGTGCACCGATCGCGCTGCCTCCGCGGTCCGACGTCGGTACCCCGACGGTGACTCCCCGCTGAATTGGGTGAAGCAGCGGGTGAACGCGCTGAGGCTCTCGAAGCCGACCGCCGTCGCGGTGGCTTGCACCGATTGTCCAGGCTCGGTCAGCAACGCCATGGCCCGGAGCATCCGGGCGTTGAGAAGATAAGTCCGCCAAGATAACCCGATGGACTCCTGGAACAGCCGGCGCAGCGTCCGCTCCGATACTGAGACCGCCCGGCTCACCTGATCGGCCGTTGCCGAGTCCAGATGGTCTTTTGTGTAGGCCATTGCGGCAGCAACGATCGGGTGCTCGGACGTCGGTAGGCTCAGCGGCGCTTCCTGGTCCAACGCCTCGGATACGAGATGTGCCAGCGTGCGAAAAAAACCGTCCGATACGGCATCGCCGTGTGGCCGGTCGATGGGCCACCGCAGTGCATAGATCATCATTTCGCGGATCAGCGGGGAAACAGCGATGATGCGTGCTCGATCCGACCGGTCCGAGATGAGGCGCGGGTCGAACATCACCGCAACGGTCTTCACGTCCGCGTTCATCACTGCCTGATGGGGTAGTCCCGCCGGTATCCAGGCGGCCTGTTGCGGCGGCAGTAGATAGTGGGCCACATCGGTTTCTACTTCGACGAGGCCATGTAGTGCGTACTCGATTTGGTGCACCTCGTGTGAGTGCCAGCCGGTGATCAGCGTGTCGCCCTCGTAGAGGTAGCTGCCGCCGAGGGAGTGTCCGCCCCGGCGCAGTTCGATCACCGGCCGGCTGGGCAACTTGGCCGTTCCGGATAAACCTGTGTCCGAAAGTGCAGAGACGGTCACGCCTCTAGACGGTACTACTAGGACAGGCAGACGCGGACGTGAGGAGCAAAGTGAATACTGACGACCTGATTCTGGTAAGCATCGATGACCATGTCGTGGAGCCTCCCGACATGTTCGTCAATCACGTGCCGGACAAGTACAAGCCCGAGGCGCCGATCGTCGTCACCGATGACAAGGGCGTCGACCAGTGGATGTATCAGGGCCGTCCCCAAGGGGTGAGCGGACTGAACGCCGTGGTGTCCTGGCCGGCCGAGGAATGGGGCCGCGACCCCGCCGGCTTCGCCGAAATGCGCCCCGGCGTCTACGACGTGCACGAGCGTGTGCGCGACATGAACCGCAACGGCATCCTCGCGTCGATGTGTTTCCCGACGTTCACCGGCTTCTCCGCTCGGCACCTCAATATGCATCGCGAAGAGGCCACACTCGTGATGGTCTCCGCCTACAACGACTGGCATATCGACGAGTGGGCCGGCTCCTACCCTGACCGGTTCATCCCCATCGCGATCCTGCCGACATGGAATCCCGAGGCAATGTGTCGCGAGATTCGCCGGGTGGCCGCCAAGGGTTGCCGCGCAGTGACGATGCCCGAGCTGCCGCACCTGGAGGGCCTGCCCAGCTACTTCGACGAGGATTACTGGGGCCCCGTCTTTCGGACCCTGTCCGAGGAGAACGTGGTGATGTGCCTGCACATCGGCACCGGCTTCGGCGCGATCTCGATGGCCAAAGACGCCCCGATCGACAATCTGATCATCCTCGCCACGCAGGTGTCGGCGATGTGCGCCCAGGACTTGTTGTGGGGCCCGGCAATGCGCAACTACCCGGACCTCAAATTCGCGTTCTCCGAGGGTGGCATCGGTTGGATTCCGTTCTATCTGGACCGCAGCGACCGGCACTACACCAACCAGAAGTGGCTGCGTCGCGACTTCGGTGACAAGCTGCCGTCCGACGTTTTCCGCGAGCACTCGCTGGCCTGCTACGTCACAGACAAGACCTCACTCAAGCTGCGCCACGAGATCGGCATCGACATCATCGCCTGGGAGTGTGACTACCCGCACTCGGACTGCTTCTGGCCCGACGCCCCCGAGCAGGTGCTGGCCGAGCTGAACGCGGCCGGCGCCTCCGACTCCGACATCAACAAGATCACGTGGGAGAACTCCTGCCGGTTCTTCGGCTGGGATCCGTTCAAGCTGACACGTCGCGAGGAGGCGACGACAGGTGCCCTGCGCGCCAAGGCCACTGACGTCGACGTGTCGATCAGGCCGCGGGCCGAGTGGGCACGGTTGTACGAGCAGAAGCAGGGCTCCTTGCTTGGGTAGCATTTCGTTGGTCGTTCGTTGGCGAGGCGGTTTCATGCGTGGTGGTGAATTGGTAGTCGTGGATCGTGGAGTGCTCGACGTTTGACTGCTGACATACTGCGCGTTGTCGCTCTGACCGACCCGCCGGACGCGGCCGGTCTGGTGGTCGCCGTCGGCGACCCAGGCGCTGCGGCGGCTGAATTCTGGTTGCAGAATGCGACATTCACGTTGGTGGAGCGCTCGTGTTCCGACCCGAGAACGGTGCAGGTGCCGGACGTGGGTGCGGCGCTGTCCGAGATCGCCGAACGGGTCGCGACCTGGCCGCAGACCGCGGCGGTGTGTGATGACGTGCTTCGGTCCGTTGACCCGGCGGGGTCGACCTTTGCCGGGGTGATCACCGAATCATTGGCCTATTCGACCCTGCAGTCCGGCCGCGAGTTCGCCCGCTGGCTAGCGCGCCGCGGGCTGAAAGTTGTTTCCCGGCTGGCAGATCCGGTGATTGCCCGTCGCGATGGCGACACCCTGCACGTCGCGTTCAACCGGCCGCAGCGACACAATGCATTCAGCACCGATGCCCGCGCCGCGCTGCTCGACGCGCTCGAGGTGGCCCGACTGGATCCCTCGGTCACCGAACTCGTGCTCACAGGTAACGGGCAATCATTTTGCAGCGGTGGTGATCTCGCCGAGTTCGGGACGTTCGACGATCCTGCTTCGGCGCACCTGGCGCGGACTCGCTATAGCCCGGCGTTGGTGCTCGACGAGATTGCCGGCCGACTGGGGACGGCCTGTCGTGCCGTCGTGCATGGCCAGGTATTGGGCAGCGGGCTGGAGATGGCGTCGTTCTGCGGACGAGTGACATGCCATCCCGATGCCACCTTGCGCCTACCGGAGTTGGAGTTGGGTTTGATCCCGGGCGCAGGCGGCACGGTCAGCGTTACTCGGCGGATAGGACGTTGGCGCACAGCTTATTTAGTGCTGTCTGGGGCCGCAGTCAGTGCGACAACCGCGTTGGCCTGGGGGCTGGTGGACGACCTGTCACAATGACGGTCATGGACGCCGCGGTACATGACTGGTCGGCCGGTGGGCTGGCGGCTCTGACCGGTGACGCCGAAGGACCCCCGGACGTCAGCCGGGCCGCGGTGCTGGCTCGGGCCCGAGCGGTCACGGCCGAGCTGCACGCCGGCACCGGCGTCGCAGTTGATGCCGCGGAAATTCTTGTTGGGCGCGCTGCCCTGCTTGGGCTGACGCGGCGTGGCCGGATCAGCGCCGGCGGCGCCACTCGACTGATCAAAGGCCGGGACGGCTGGTTGGCATTGACACTGTCGCGGCCCGACGACCTCGAAGCCGTGCCGGCGGTGATCGAAGCCGATCTGCCGATCAACGATCCGTGGCCGGCGCTGACCCGGTGGGCAGGGGGCCGCGAGCTGTCCGAAATCGCGGAACGTGCCCGGTTGCTTGGGCTACCGATCGGCGTGCTCGGCGAGACGGCAGCCGCGCCACCTGTCGTTCGCCGGGACTGTAATCGGGCCGCGGCCCGTGGCTACCGGGACCTTCTGGTCGTAGATCTGTCATCCATGTGGGCAGGGCCGCTGTGTGGGCAGCTGCTGGCCCGGGCAGGCGCTACCGTCGTGAAGGTCGAACGCCGGTCCCGCCCGGACGGAACGCGACAGGGCGAACCCCGGTTCTTCGACTGGATGAACACGGGAAAGCTCTGCTACGCAGCCGATTTCGACCATCCAGTGGAGCTCAGGCAGTTGCTGGCGGCAGCCGATGTGGTGATCGAGTCGTCGCGCCCAGAAGCCCTGACACGCCGAGGCCTCGGCCCGTCCGACATTCCGGCGCGGGACGGCCGGGTGTGGGTGCGCATCACCGGCCACGGCGCCCAGGGAGACCGTGCTCACTGGGTCGGTTTCGGCGACGACGCCGCGGTCTCTGGTGGCCTGGTTGGCAGCGACTCAGCCGGACCGGTTTTCTGCGGAGACGCGATTGCCGACCCGCTTACGGGACTGCAAGCCACACTCGCGGTCGCGGAGTCGTTGCGCCGCGGCGGCGGCGAGGTAGTGGAGATCGCCCTGGCAGCAGTGGCCGCTGAGTATGCAGCGTCGCCACTCGCGACCGATGACATCGTTGGCGCGGCAGCCGATCCGGTTGCACCCGAGCAGGTGCCCCCTGCCGGTGCTTTGGGGGCTGACAACGCGGCCGTGCTGGCAATGCTGCGAGAAAGGAGCACTGCCGCATGCTGATTCAGCGGGCGGTTCTTCTCGACGGCCGCATGGTCGACATCCGGCTCAGCCGGCGGATCGAGGCGATCGAAGACCGGATCGAACCGCTGCGAGGTGAAGAAATCCTCGACGCACGCGGCGGTACCGTCATTCCGGGCCTGCATGACCATCATGTTCACCTGCGGTCCGCCGCCGCGGCATTGACATCGGTCCGGGTCGGCCCAGGGGAGGTGCACAGCCTCGACGGTTTGCGCACAGCACTGAGCCGCGCAGACATCGGCGAGGACGGCTGGATTCGCGCCGTCTCCTACCATGAAGCGGTCGCTGGACCACTGGATCGTGCAGCCCTCGATCGGGTGTCGCCCAATGTGCCGGTACGAGTTCAGCATCGCAGCGGAGTGCTGTGGACTCTCAACTCCGCAGGTCTGTCGGCCATCGGACTGCAGGGACACCCTGATGGCCGGCTCCGCAGTGCCGACTTGAGGTGGTCACATGCCCTGCAGCGCAGGAATACCGGGTTGAGTGAGGTCAGCCGTCAACTGTCGGCATTTGGCGTGACCGGTGTCACCGATGCCACTCCGGACCTGACGGTCGACGATGTGGTCGAGTTCGCTGAGGCGCGCCGAGAGGGAAAACTGCGGCAGCGGGTCGAGGTGCTTGGTCCTGCCAAACGCATCCTGCACGACGATGATCTGGATCTCGATGGGCTCACCGAGTGGATCGCGGCTCGGCATCGGCAAGGTGGAATCGTTGCGCTGCACTGTGTTACCGCCGTGCAACTGATTGTCGCGATCAGCGCGCTACGGCAGGCTCGGCCGCGTGCGGGTGACCGAATCGAGCACGGCGCCGTCATCCCAGATGACTGCCTGGTCGACCTGCGCGAGCTGGGCGTCATGGTTATCACCCAGCCGAACTTCGTCGCTGAACGTGGCGACCAGTACCTGTCCGATGTGCCCGAAACTGAGCATCGCGAGCTTTGGCGCGTCGCGTCCCTGGGGGGTGCTCAGATACCGGTGGCGTTGTCCACTGATCTGCCGTTCGGGGACGCTGATCCCTGGGCCGCGATGCGCGCCGCGGTACGTCGCGTTACTTCCTCGGGCCGGGTCCTGGGGAAGAGTGAAACGATTGATGCAGCAAGGGCTTTGGGAATGTTTCTGGGTGGCCCGCGGCGTCCGAACCGGCCGCGCGGTCTGGCCCGAGGGGGCGCCGCCGACTTGTGCCTGCTGTCGCTGCCGCCCAGGGACGCGCTCGACGCGTTGGACGCCGCGATGGTGACGGCCACCGTCTACGACGGGTCAATCGTCTACGAAAAGCTGTGATTCCGAGAGGATCAGGCCCGAACACCTGCCGCCGCCATATTCGGGGTGATGCCCGGCAGCACATGATCGCCGGTCAGAATCACTGCCGCGTCATGCAGAAGGAAGCAGAGATGGCCGGGGGAGTGCCGGGGTGTCCACAGTGCCGTGACAGCGCAGCCATGTGCGTCCGCCTTTGTGCCGTCCTCGATGAGCCGATGGGGCGTCACTGCGTTTCGAGTCCTCGAATGGCGAATATTTCCGTCCCGAGCGCATCAACTTCCTCAGCGGGAGCGCCGGTCTGTGAACCCTCGTGATGGGATGCAGATGGGTGGCGACAACTCCGCGAACGTAAATCCCTTGAGTTTATGGAGTGGCCGCGGTGGCTGTGCCGGTTCCACACAAGCTTTGTGTCGTCCGCGAGCGGGAAGTTATTGCTTGGTGGGCGGGCGGAAGAAGGTCAGCAGCTGGCCGATGCCGCCCGAGAGCCCGACCCCGGGTCCGGCCGCCCACGGCGGAGGCCGGCTCAGAGGTACACGGCTCCGGTACTAGGCGATCATCGGGTCGATCGCCGACCGGGGCACCAGCACGTGTAACGCCCCGGCTGAGGCTGGCAACAACACGCCCTGGTCGAAGAAGAAGATCACCCCGTCGTTTACCACCGCGAAGTTCTGATAGTTGGCCGGGTTGTACAGCGCCGTGAGCGCGAAGGGCAACGGTGCCGGCGGCGGTGGTGGAGGTGTGGTGGTGGTCGTGGCCGGCGTGGCCGTAGCCGCCTGTCCCGGTTGTGTGGGAGGTGTGGGAGGCGCGACCGGCGGCGGCGGTGCCAGCTGCTGCTGCAGTTCGGCTTGGACGATCGGCGCGACGACCTTCAGCGGATCGTCCACCCGCCACAGCGGCGTGTGTTCTTTGTCGTCCGGTGCGGCCGTGTAGGTGATCGCCTTGCGGTAGGTCTGGTCCCAGTTGAACGCTTTGTACGTCGTCTGTGCCTGAGTCTCGCCAACGTTTTGATCCACTTTGAACACCACTGCTTGCGTGCCGCGCGGCGGAATTGCCGAGGAGTATTCCGTCGGCTTGATGCGCAACACATACGGTGTGGTGCGGGGCGCGCCCGACTTGGCCGAGTTGAGGAACGCGTCGCGGGTCTGGGAGATGTAGTCGGCGACCGACTTCTGATCGGGGTAGTCCAGCGGAATGCTGATGTCGACGCTGTACCCGGGGTCAGAGAGCTGGATCTCGCACGTGCTGCCGGTATTGCCGCCCTTGAGGTCGGCGCAGTAATCCTTCGGGGCCGCCATCGCCAACCCGGGGGAAGCGAACGTGGTGGCAACCAAGACAGCCAGGGCCTGGCTGAAAATGCGCACGGGCAGTACCTCCTAGCAAACGCGGCAATATGCCGCGAACATAGACGAACCTGCAACTCGCAAGCAAAGCGGGCTGGCTGACCTCAGGGTAATCGATCTTTGGGACGCTGATCGCTGTCGTTGAACCAGTATGGTGCCGTTGCCTCTGCAGGGGTTGCGGAGGGCAGCGCCCGCGCGAGTCCGAAGCGCGGCAAGCGCCTAGTAGCGGAGTGAGGTGTCAGTTCAGTGGTACCCATCCGCGCGGGTCGACATCGGTCGGTACGGCACGGACGTAGTAGCAGTTGCTGAATCCCAATGCGCCTTCGCAGTGGTTGAAGATGCCGTTGTTGTCGGGTTGACCGTCGCAGAATCCGCCCCAGGGCGTGTTGATGCATTGTCCTGGCGTGGCGTGGGCTACGCCGATGGGGCTGAGCGCGAGCACGGCGGCGATTGCTAGTGCGGTTTTCATCAGCCCATCCCTCCTTCTATCGCGAGGATTGATCGGTCACGAGGCTTGATTCAGCCCGCGCGTGATGGTGGCGCTTCCCCGGATCGAGTCGAGCCACAACTTCTGCTGCACCGAGTTCGAGACGTCGGCCGTCAACTCGATGCTCGTCTGGCGGTTTTCCTTCACCAGGCCCATAAATTCCGATGGTAGGCCGACTTTCGGAGCGCTGAGATCGTTATGGGCGTCGGCGAGAAACCGTCTCAGGCGGAATTCCTGGGACGGGTGTGATGCATGAGGTAGATGGGGACGTTTGGCGGACTCCAATCTGGAATTGCCAAGGCCACCAACAGGTTTCGACCGAAGGTGATGGCGCGCCGGTGTGCACCCTTCTCGTCAGATCAGTGACGCGGCGGTTTCGTCGCGGTGCTTGCGCAGGTGCGGCGGAGATGGCGTGCAACCGGTACGGATCGTGGTGGGTTTGGCGGGACTGGACTTGCGGCTGGGGTCTGCTGCTTTCAGTGAGGCGGCGCGCCAAGACCTACGCGGAACCCGCTGCTTCAGAGTCGCGTACGTTCTTAGAGAATCAAGTCCAAGAACCTAACGCAGCATTCAACGAAAGCCATCATGTCCCAGGATCAGAACACAGACGTCCCACCGAATCACCTCTCCATCGACCCGCGCAGCGACTTCTATAGCGAAGAGGCGCTCCTCCGTGGCGTGGGTATTCGCTTCAATGGCGTCGAGAAGACCAATGTGTACGAATACAACGTGGCCGAAGGTTGGGTGCGTGTGGAGGTCCCTACCGCCAAGGATCGCCGCGGAAATCCGATGGTCGTCAAGCTCAGCGGCACGGTTGAACCTTATTTCCGCCTAGCAAAATAGCAAAGGTGATGGCGGCGTAGGTGAAATGCGTTGAAAGGAAGACGATCCTGGACACCACAGTTGCGCCCACGATCACAGCAGAGGTCCCGGGGTCCTTCGAATGGGGTGTGTTCCATGAGCGGCACCCAAAGCTGATTCGTCAGGTCCTGGACTCATGGCCGTACACCTCCGCCGAGCAGTCGATGCTGCAACAGCTCCTGGTCGAAAGCACCACTGGTGTCATGGAGCCGTTGCCCGAGAACGCTCAGGACCGGGAGGCTTGGCTGGCCTGGGGAGAGCCCTTCTACGGACAACCGTGGGGTGAAGCGCCATTCTTGTGGAGCGAAAGCTACTTTTACCGCCGACTGCTCGAGGCCCTCGGCTACTTCGGGTCGGGCGCGTGGTGCGGAGTCGACCCGTTCGCTCCGGTCAAGAACGCCGAGTTGGCGGGACCAACGGTCGACGCCGAACTCAATGCGCTCGCCGACTTGACCGATGCGGCGGGGGACCACCACGAGGCGCTGCTGGTCGCCGCACTGTGGGGTAACCGCGCCGACCTCAGCTTCCAACTGAACGCAGCTGCCGTAGAAGCGCAGTCGGACGGCATCCTCGTCGACGAGAGCGCGTTTCTGTGGTCTGCCCTCAGAGCGCAGGACAACCCGGTCGTCTGCGTCGTAGCAGACAACGCCGGAAGCGAGCTGCTGGCGGATCTCGTCCTGGCCGACGGTCTGCTCACTCAGGGTCTTGCCGCCGAGATTGTGCTGTACGTCAAGCCGCACCCCTACTACGTGTCGGATGCGACCATGGTCGACGTCCTGTCGGTCATCCAACGCTTGAGGGCCGCGCCACGTCCACAGATCAGCAGGATTGGCGACCGACTCTGGGACGCCGTGCGCAGCGACCGACTGAAGGTGCGCACACACAGTTTCTTTTGTGCACCGCTGGCGTTCCACGACATGCCTGACGACCTCGCAGCCGAATTTGCGACCGCCACAATGACTTTGATGAAAGGCGACCTCAACTATCGGCGCCTCGTCGGAGACCGGTACTGGCCAGCCACCACACCGTTCAACCAAACCGTGGGCTATTTTCCGTCTCCGGTAACGGCACTACGGACGTTGAAATCGGAAGTTGTCGTGGGCCTCACGTCCGAGCGACTCGCCGAACTCGATGCCAGTGGACAGCAATGGCGGACCAGCGGCGCGAACGCCTTGATCCAAGTTCGCGTGGACTGAGGGTGCGCCGTACCTATTCGGCGAATGTCTAGTCCCTGCAACGGGGAACCGTATGGCCGGCTTCCCATACGCTGGCAGCCGTGAACGAGAACGAGACCGACGACGGTCAGCTCCAGATAAGCGGTTCGGTGCAACTTCGTCGCGACCGTTGCGCCGTCATGACGGCCGACCAGCGTCTGCTGGATAGACGCGACGACACCGCGTGGCTGCACACCGACCCCTGGCGGGTGCTGCGGATCCAGGGCGAGTTTGTCGACGGTTTCGATGCTCTCGCCGAAATGCCCAAGGCCGTCACGGTTTTCGGCTCTGCTCGGACGACGCCGCATTCTCCGGAGTACCGGTTGGGGGAGGAACTGGGCAGCGCACTGGTGCGGGCGGGCTATGCGGTGATCACCGGGGGCGGCCCGGGCGCGATGGAGGCGGTGAACCGTGGGGCCAGCGAGTCCGGCGGTTACTCGGTCGGTCTGGGTATCGAGCTACCGTTCGAACAGCACCTCAACCACTGGGTCGATCTGGGGATCAACTTCCGCTACTTCTTCGTGCGCAAAACGATGTTCGTCAAATATGCGCAAGCGTTCGTGTGCCTGCCCGGCGGATTCGGCACCCTCGACGAACTGTTCGAAGCCTTGACCCTCGTCCAGACCCACAAGGTCACAGCGTTTCCGATCATTCTGTTGGGCGTGGATTACTGGTCCGGTCTGATCGACTGGATCCGCAACACGGTTCAGTCCGAGGGAAAGGTCTCCGAATCCGACCTTGACCTGATCCACTGCACCGACAGCGTGGCAGAAGCCGTCGACCTCATCGTCGCGTCAGCGCGGTAGCTGGCGTGCGCAGCGACGGCTTCTCCCGGCTCCCCGATTGAATGATGTACTGCACTTGCCGATACCCACAGGCGGCCAGAATGCTGGGTGACGGAGTGTGCGGGCAGTCCTGTCAAAGGACCTCCGGCACGAACTGAGGAGCCGGAACGGCTCCGGTGGTAAGTCGTCCTCGCATCCAGTCCTCGCCGCCGGTGAGCTCGAACGGCGCATAGTGTGGGTTCGGGTTGCTGGCCAGGAACACGGCGCCACTGATGATCGCCTCGATCACAGCGAGAACCTCCTGGAAGGGCGCATGGAACGTCGCCGCGATCTGTCCGGCGAGCGAGAACGGGTCGCTGGTCCAGTCGTTCATCACCGCCTCATAGACGGCGGCTCTGACTGCGCTCGCCTGGTCGTCGCCGTTCTCGGCGAAGATGTCGCCTCCGCGGTAGACGTCCACCCAGTTGTCGGGCTTGGCGGGGAAACCGGGCAACCCGAACCGCTGGTTCGGGTCCAGGCCGTGGGTACCGGTCGCGCTCACCCATGGTTCGGCCCAGGACGCGATGGAATCGGTCTGTCGGCACGGGTTGGCGTACGCCAGAACGCCTTTGAGGTCGGGCGTGCGCCAGGCCAGCGGCTGACCAGGTTGCAGGTAACGGAAGTAGAAGTACGATCCCACGATCGCGCCCTGGGAGTAGATGCCGAGCGACCAGGGCGTTCCCTCCGGGAACGGTACGCCGTTGTCCATCTGGGCGGTGCCGACCAGTCGGGCGAGCTCGTTGACGCCGCTGTCGTTGTCGAACGGAAGCGCCCCGTTGTCGTAGCCGATGGGCTGGTGATGGCAGATGCCTTCGGACTCAAGGGCTGTCGCGGTGTCTGCCACCGGCCCGCTGAACATGTTCGACAGGTGACCCTCGACCGTGAACATGATCGGGAGCAGGTTCGGCGGTGGGGGATCGTAGTGGGCAGCTTGCGCGGTCGTGTCGTCGAAGACGCCGGTCTGGGGCAGCCCGAGGCGTCGTTGCATTTCATTGACCGCGGCGACGTCGCCGTCACCGTAAACGCCGTCCTTCGTCGGCGCGTAGGCGTGATACATGCGCTGGAACCATGCCTGCCAGTATTCGATTTCTGTTCCGTGGGCGCCGATTTCGTACGGTAGCGGCATCGGTGTGTTCCCTTCGTGTCGTGTCGTGTCGGTCCTAGGTCGAGACCACGCTATTCATCGTTTTTGGCTGTGCCTGGCAGTTCCGATGCCGGCGCCGATTGCGGTGACCGCCAATGCGATCGCTCCTACGACGAGTAGGGGGTGCCACCATTGGCTGCCGATCCAGTAGGCATGGGCGCCGACGAAGCCGTCGTGCTCGCGGGTTCCGAACAATCCGTTGCGGACTGCGGGTGCGGTCAGTGCAGCGATCATGCCCACGAGGGTGATTGACACCAAGGCGAGAAGCAGCCTGCTGGAGCGTTGCCAGGTGCCCAGTGCGATGAGATACGCCCCGATCCCGCCCGAGGCGAGGCCGAGTAGTCCAAGCTCGGTGGAGGATTGGATCGCAGCCGCAGCGCCGAGAATGAGGAGCGCGGCGCCGAAGATGATGGTCCATCGCGCAGTGCCGTTGGTCGACCACACGACGCGATATGCACCCAGGGCCATCGTCCGGGCTGTGTTCAGGGGTGGCTTGAGGACGCTGGGCAGCTGTTGGACGGACCCGGCCGCTGCGGTCGCGGTGGCAACGGTTTTGGTGATGGTGCGCGACATGAGTGGGGAGCTCTTGTCGGTGGCGAATGTTTCCCTGGGGACGGGATTCTCTGGTAGGAGTGCGTATTTGGCGGGTCCGGCGGGCTTGGCCAGTACCTTTTCGGCCCAGTCGTGCGTTGTTGTGGGGCTCCAGTCTGGAGGTTTTGGTGGTTGTGGGTTGAGCACGGCGTTGGCCAGGGCGTCCAGTTCGTCGTCGAGGACGCATTTCTGCCACGCTTGCGCCAGCCACAGCGACGTGTTGGGAAGGCTGGACGGTATCGGCTTTTCTGGGCGGTCAAGGAATCGGAGTTCTGTGAGCACCTCGGCCGGTGGTGGGTCGGATACGCGATCGCCTGCTGCAGATTTCGGGTCCGCGCTCGAAATATCCGGTGCCCCAATCATTCTCAGCTTGCTCACGAACCACTGCGCCCTGCGGTCTTCGCCGACTGGCCATTCGGCTTCGTGTGTTTGGACGATCCGCAGCACTCGTCGTGGGTCCAGTAGGGCGTGTACGAGCCATCCTGCCCCGTCGAGTCGACCCCACATCCAGTCGTTGGCTCGCCATGACCGTTTGTAGAACGCGCCGAAGTTGTGGAACTGCATGCCGGTGAGTTTCTGGGCGGCGGTTTGAAAATCGGGTGCGAGCTGGCAGCGGGTGTCGGCGCTGACCTGTATCAGTTCGAGCGATTGCTCGACGTCTGCTTCGACGGGGAGCATCGCCCGCTGGGTGGCGGCGAGATCGAACAGCTTGGTCGCCACGGTCGCCGCATTGTTCGCTGGCGCAAGGTATTTGAGGTAGGTCGTCAGCTGATCGAGTTGCCGACTGTCTGGCGCGCGCACACCATCTGCTGCTGGTCCTGTGGTCGGTGACGGGTTGGCAAGGTCGGTCAGTTTTTGGTAGCCGTCGACAATGGCGGTGCCCAGCTTGTCCCAGGCGTCGTCGCGGACTCCGAAGTGTTGGAGGTACGCCCGGGCGAGTTGACCGGCGGCGTCTTCCAGTGATCCGTTCCTGGTCTGCGCGTCGGTGCAGACCGTACTGATGAGGTCGCCGAGGTCGAACGGTTCGGGAGGTGCGCACGCATCCGATATGTCTTTGGCGATTGTCGCCACGGCGGTCATTTCGTGTGTGGATGTCGCGACCTGGTAGGCCGTCCGGATGATGACGATCGCGCAGGCTTTGGCAAGGTCGAACGCCGGCCGGCCGTACCGTGCGAGGTCGGCTGTGCTCGTTGGTAGCGGCTCGCCAGGGGATAACCAACTGCTCTTGATGGATTCGGTGATCATTGTGCGGCAGCGGGTTTCGGCGTCGCCGCCGATCTGGAGGGGGCCCTCCCAGTTCTTGGGAATGCTTTGCGGTGAGCCGTTCGCCGGGGGCCAGGTGCTGAGTTGGCGGAGCAGGGCGGCGGTGATGGTTTGTGCGTGTCTGGTGGCTTCTTGGACCGTGTAGTCCATTAGCAGCTGTGGGGTCAGCAACGGTGCATCTGCCGGCAGATTGATGGCCAGCTGTGCGAGATGCAGTTTCGTGTTGCCGCGCGCTTGCATGCGATCTTGGTGGGTGCGGATGGCTCGGAGATCGGCTGAGATCGATTGCGAGGTCATCGCGGTGAGGTCTTTGAGGAGCGCGTCAAGGAGTCCGAGCGGCTCGTTGAGTTCGTCTTGTGGATCTGCGGCCAGGGCTGGTGTCGGTCCTGAGGACGGCACGACGAACAGGAGCACCCGGCGGACCGGTCGTTCGGCGGTACGGTCGAAGATTCGTTGCAGCACAACGTCAATGGGCCGGTTGTCCAACATCCCGCCGTCGGCGACCCAGTGCGGACGTGTGAAGGTGGTGAAGGGTGCCATCGGCGGTCGAGCGGGCACGTCTCCCGTCTTGGCGGTTCCTTCGGTGAAGGGGATGAAGGAAGGTTCGAATGCGGCGGGGAATGAGGCGCTGCTGCGGGCGGCCAAGGCCAGTGCAGATGCCGCATCACCATTCCTGAGGTTCTTCTCGGTGAAGGTGAAAACACCGCGCCGGTCGACGTCCTGGACTTGGGTGCCGAAGGAGTCGGTGAACCTACTGGTCTCTCCGTTGAGCAGAGTCGTCGTGATGTAGAGCGTGGTGGACGGGGGACTACAGTCGTCGGCGGGGTTGGGCAGGATCGGGAAGGGTCCGTGCGTGAAGGTCGGAATCTGGGAGTCGAGGCTCTTGAACATACATTCGTCGCCGTAGAGGAGCGACGGCGTGTTGGCGTCTGTGGGCTTGCGCAGCAGATCGGTCAAGGCCCCCAGGTCGAGCCAGAGTTCGCGGAGATTGCCGAGGTCGGCTCCCTTGACTCGTGCCCAGGCAAGGAACGCGGCATTGATGCCGCCGGCGCTGGTCCCTGAGAGGACGTCGACTTCGACTACGACATCGAGCAGATCGATGAGTTCGGCATAGAGTTTGAGGGACGTCTCCGCCGCTGCGGTCAGCGTGGAGGCGGGCAGGTCTCCGCCCGCTAGTCGCCACCGCGACGCTTGGGCAAGCAAGTTGATCTCCCGCGTCACCCCGGCCATCCATATCGCGAGGCTGACGCCGCCAGTTATCGTGGTCGCCAGTCGCAGTTCCTGGGTGGAATCCGATACCAAGGACGGGCTCTGGAAAGCCATTGCGCACCTCCCCAACACCATGGTCAATCATGCGCGCATGGCCCGAATTGATCCAGAGCGCCGCGTTGATGATGGATTCGAAGCTAATGGTGGTGTCGTGTACCTGCATCGAGTAGTCGGCTACTCGAATTTTCGAATTCAGGTGTCGTGAGTCGGAATTTGGTACCGGAACGGCATCATTGCCGGTGCCCAGGAACGGCGTGAGGGCAGTCATGATCATCGCTCCGCCGGTGAATAGCGTCGGCAGCGAAACACGTTGACACGTCTACTTGACCATTGCCGGATCACACCGACATTCATTGCCCAGATGGATAGCGATTCGAGTAGTGGGCTACTGGTGCGTCCCTGCGCATTTCGTGGCGACACTTGGTTTGCCATCACTTCATGAATGGAGGGACTCATGACGGTCACTCGCGGCGACGTGGAGTTCGCCAAACGCATATTCTTCGATCGGGTCGGCGACGATTACGTCTACGGCGGCACCTGGGATCCCAACGATCGCAGTGTGGGGTGTGACTGTTCGGGCCTGGTGACCGATGTGCTCTCAGCGGTATTCAACGGCAACCAAATGGTTTGGGGCAGAGAAGGATTGTCCACCGAGTCGTATCGATATCAGCAGGTTGGAGAGCAGCATGTCGGCCCGTTCGATCTGATGCACGTCGCATCGTTGAGTGACGTTCCCGGTGATGCGCCGGTGGTGATCAACCTTCACCATGAAGGTGACGGGGGTCCCCACTCGCACATGAACTGTGTCGTCGACGGGGTTGCGATGGAATCGTCGGGCTCATACGGGTGCTGTACCGCCCCCAAGTCCATCCCCTCCGACAGTAGCTACTGGAACGATCACTGGTATGTGGCCGGCCCAATCGTCGAAGACGGTGCACCTCCGACTCAGGGTCACGTGGACAGCTTCTTCGCCGACGTATCCGAATACCAGGTCCCCGTCAGCGATTCCTACCCGTACAAGATTCTTTCCATCCGCGTGAGTGACGGCACCCACCAAGATTGCAAGTTCGCGCAAAACTATGCGTGGATGCGCAATGCGCTGGACTCCGACCGGTTGGAATGCGGCATCGTTTACACCTACGTGCGCCCGAATTGGCAGGACAATGCCAGCACGGTGCGGCAGATGATCGATGCCAACGGGGGACTGCACCCCAAGGTCGTGCTGATGCTGGACGTGGAAAGTGGCGGGAACCCTGGCGGCGACGGATCTGATTGGATCAACGCCCTCTACGACTACCTAGTCGAATACGCCGGTAACCCCGCGCGTGTGATCGGCTATGCCAACCAGGGCGACTTCAACACGATGTGGGTATCGCGGCCCAACGGATTGCGGGTGATCGCAGCGTCGTACGGCTCCAACCCGCTGCTGCCAGGGCAAATCGCCCACCAATACACAGATGGAGCCTACGGCGCCAATCAAGGCCTGCCGATGGGCTGTAACCCCTTCGGCAACTGCGACATGAACGTCGCGGACGGTTTGTCGCCCAACGATTTTGCCGCAGCCTGCGGCATCGGAACCGCTGCCGGCGTAGCACCGGCAGCGGCTACAGCCACGACAGGAGCGATCACCATGGCTCAGCCCCAAGACATCATGAACTTGCTGAACGGCACCAACACAGACGGCTCACCGCTGATCGGCCCCGATGGGGCGGACTACCGTGAGGTCGACCTGCTGGCCCCGGACACCGTGCCGCTCGACGAAAAGCAGAACAGCACCCGCTCGGTATTGGACCAAATTACGACGCTGTCGAAAGTGCTCACCAGGACCCACAACGGCAAGACGCTCTTCGACATGGTGTCCGATCTGCACGACAAGGTGTGACAGGGAGTAGACAGCGCCGACCACGCGTACCTCAGATCAGCGACCCCGCGGTTTCGTCGCGGTGCTTGCGCAGGTACGGCAGAAATGGCGTGCTACCGGTTCCGATCGTGGTGGGGTTGGCCGGACTGGACTGTGCTTGCCGGAATACGTAGTCCGCGGCGTAGCGGAGGTGTCGTGACCTGAATCGTTCGATCCAGGTGATGCAGGCGTTGTACGCCTCGCGCAAACCTTCGTTGGTGCGGTGCCGGTAGACGTAATCCCGGATCGACGGCCCCGTTTCGATTGCGGCGAGAAAGGCGCGATGACGGGGCGGCATGTAGTTGCGCATCTCGAGGAGGTAAGGGCGCAGCGGATCATCGCGGTGGCATACCCCCAACGCCGCGTCGAGCGCCGGGATGATCGTGCTCTGTGCGCCGGTCTCGCCTGCGAATTGCTGTGGCGCACCACCGAATGTGCCCTCATAGATGAGGCCGTCGGGCAAGGCCGGATTGTTCTTCCAGCCGTGAATGTAGGGGCGCACCCGCCGGTAATAGACGTGCGGGTCACAGTGTTCCGGCATTCGCGCAAGCGTCTGGTACATGCCTTCCAACGCGCACGCAATGGTGCCGAGCGCGATCTCGACTGCGGCCGCCTGGGCATGCTGTACGGCCCGCTGCGCCTCCCCGATCGCCACCAGTGCGTTGCCGGCGCGGGCTTCGATATCGACGTGCACGAGGACGAACCATTCCTCATCGAGTCCGCCGGCGAAGTTCTGCAGCAGCACGATATTGCCAAGGGCGACAGGGCCTTCGGGATCAACGCGGCGCCAGTTGGCAAGTGCATACGACGCGTAGGAAAGGACGGGCGGACGGCCGAGTCGCATTGCCACGTCGTGCCAAGGCCGCGCCAGCGCCGCGGGTAATCGATACACCGGTTGCGCATCGCCCCACACGTACGCGTGTCCCAGATACGACAGGATCACCATGGCTCGTTCGACGTCGGGGTGCGTGGTGAGTGGTGCGATATCGAACGCCGGCGGCCGTTCCAGAAACATCCGAACTCGCCCGGTTGCCAGCAACTTCGGCAAGTCGCGTGCCAGCTCGTCCCATTCGGCTAGGGGCGACGGCAGATGGCCGAGCGGATCGTCTCGCGGCAGGAATCCGCGTTCGGCGGTGACGCCGAAGCGTTCGGCAGCGACGTTCTCGACATCGGTCATGGCAGCCTCGCACGCTCAAACCAGTACGCGCCATTGTCCGCCGAATGAGCTGTGACCGTCTCACGGCCGACTGATCGCGGTGCGGATACGGGCCACGAGGTCGTCCAGCCGCTGCTGATGTGATCCGTTCCAGTAGATCCGATCGCAGTCGCCGCACAGTCGGAAGTCGTCGTAGTAGCGGCGCGTGAGTGGTTCGAGCCGCTCGACGACGTCCTGTTTGGCCACCGAGGTGACGAGTCCGCCGCAGCGCAGGCAGCGACTGAACGGCACTAGTCGTTGGGCTAGATCAAGACCACGGATCACCTCAACGATCTGCTCGAAAGGCTGGTCTGACCGCACGTACATGCCGTGAGTCACGTTGCGGCGCTTGAGAAGACCGCGGTCGCGGGTGAGCAGGATCCGATGCTCGGCAGCGGCGATCTCAGCCAGTGCAGCGTCGTCGGCATCCCACTGGAACCGAGCGTCAAACCCCACGAGCCGCATCAAGCGCAACAGCCCGCCGAGGTTGACGTCGACGATGAAGCGAGGATCGCGGAGCGGACTGGATCGCACCCGGGTCAGCGGCCCGATGTCCAACTTTTCGAACACCGGGTACGCGGCGATGCGATCTCCCGGCAGCGGGTGGTGGCCGAAGTCGACCGATTCACCGTTGACCAATATGAGGTCGATCTCGGTGTGCGGAATCCCGGCAGCCTCGACGACATCTTTCACGGTCTGGTGTGGACGGACCGGCCGGAGTTGCGCCACGTACCGGACGTCCGCGGGCAGGAAGTCGTTCAACTCGGCATACGAGCGCAATTCGACAGCGCCGCTCATCCATCCATTCTCGGCCGAAGACCGACAGACGGGTCGCCGATGTTCATCCGGCGCCTAATTGGGTAACAGTCCTTCAGTGTCCCGGGACACCTCCGCCTCGGCGGCGAATAATCCACTTCATTGATGGATGAAGAGACAGAGGGGAGTGCCATGTGGGGGACACGACTACGTCGACTGATCGCCATCGTAGGCGTGGTGGGGTTGGCGGCATGCGGCAACAGCACGACGACGAAACCGGCCGAGGGCAGTGAGATGCCGGCTGGCGCACCGTCTATTTCCAGCGAGCCATTCGGCCAGGTAGGCGGGACTGCGGTGAGTCGGTACACCCTCACCAGCGGGCACGGTATGCGCGTGCGGATCCTGACGTACGGCGGCATCATTCAGTCGATCGAGGTCGCTGACCGCGCCGGCCATGTCGACAACGTGGTGCTCGGCTTCCCGACGCTGGACGCGTACGTGAACAACACCGGCTCTGAAAAGACCTACTTTGGCGCGATCATCGGCCGCTACGGCAATCGGATCGCTAAAGGGACGTTCTCGTTGAACGGCACCCAGTACCACCTGCCGATCAACAACAACGGCAACAGCCTGCATGGCGGCACGGTCGGATTCGATCAGAAGGTGTGGCAGGCCAGTCCGCAGAGCGCTAGCGACAATGCAAGTCTGAAGCTCCAATACGTCAGTCCCGCAGGCGAAATGGGTTATCCGGGGACATTGACGACGACGGTCACTTACATCGTCGACCAGAAGAACGAGCTTCGGATCGACTACCACGCCACCACCGACGCGCCGACGGTGGTCAACCTGACCAATCACAGCTATTTCAACCTGGCCGGCGAGAGCGCACTGGGCATCTACAACCAGAAGCTGACCCTCAACGCCGACAACTACACGCCGACCGACACGACCCAGATCCCAACGGGGCAGATCGTCCCGGTGAAGGGCACCCCGTTCGACTTCACCGCACCGACCGCGATCGGTGACCACATCACCGCCAATGACCCGCAGCTGCTGCTGGCCCACGGTTACGACCACAATTGGGTGATCAACCGCGGCAACAACACCGGAATGGTGCAGGCGGCCAAAGTCGAGGATCCACAGACCGGGCGAACGCTGACGGTTTCGACCACCGAACCCGGTGTGCAGTTCTACACCTCGAACTTCATCGACGGCGCGTTCACGGGAACCAGCGGACACATCTACCGGCAGGGCGCGGGATTCACCATGGAAACCCAGCACTATCCAGACTCGCCGAATCATCCCGACTTCCCGAGTACAACCCTGAATCCGGGTCAAACCTATGATTCGACAACGACATTCGGCTTCGGCGTTAATTAGGGGGCTCTAGCGAGAGCGCACCTTTTCCGTCAATTCACGGCCGACTGAGCATGTGTTCGGCAACGATGAATCAACGGCCCTGAAGGAGCGCCGATGTCGAAGCTGCTGGTGGTGTGCTGCGATGGCACCTGGAATACCCCGGACGAACTCCGAGGTGGCAGGCTCACGCCGACCAATGTGACAAAGACAGCGCTGGCCATCGCGCCGACCGATCTCAGCGGCCGGGAGCAGCGCGTTTTTTACCACCGCGGGGTCGGGACCAGTCCGGGCGAGCACCTGATCGGTGGCATGTTCGGGTACGGACTCGGCCGCGACGTTCAGGAGACGTATCGCTTTCTGGTGCAGAACTTCCAGCCGGGCGACGAGCTCTTCTTCTTCGGTTTCAGCCGAGGTGCCTATACGGCCCGCAGCACTGTTGGATTTGTCCGCAATGCCGGCATCTTGCGGCCTGAGAATGCTGACCGCCTTGATGACGCGTATGACCTCTACCGCGATAGAAGTAACGCCACCTGTCCGCGTGCAATCGAGTCGACGCTTTTCCGGCGTTCGTACTCGTACGAAACCAGAATCCGATTCATCGGGGTTTGGGACACGGTGGGCGCCTATGGCATTCCGGTGACGGGGGTGCCCTTTGCCAAGTTGTTCAACAAGCGACTGCAGTTTCATGACACGGCCTTGAGCTCGTACGTGGACGCAGCTTTCCAAGCGCTGGCAATCGACGAACAGCGTGGCCCGTTTCGGCCGACACTGTGGTCCCAACAAGATGACCCGCCCGCGCATCAGCAGGTGGAGCAGGTGTGGTTCTCGGGAGTCCACTCCAATATCGGCGGTGGCTATCCAGACCACGAACTCAGCGATGTTCCACTGCTGTGGATGGTGAATCGCGCGCGCCGTTGCGGACTGGCCTTCTCCCCGGACGCATTTCCTCATGGACCCTCCGGTAGCGCCCCGCTGCCCGACGACGCGACCATGCCCGAAAGCACCAGCGTTCACCCCAATCCGCTTGGGCTGCTGGCGAACTCGCGCACCGGCTTCTACCGGCTGATTGCTCCATTTCGTCGACCGATCGGCTTGACCGATCCGCGCCATGAGTACGCCTCGTCAACTGCGGTGGAGCGACACGATCAGGTGCCGGACTACGCGCCACCGCGCCTCGTTGCCTATCTGCGGGGTAATCATCAAGTCATGCCTGTTGGTTGATCCCGCGATTCGGGTAGTCGACTACCTGCACCCGTGACAGGAGTGACAATTGCCAGCAAACACAGTCATGACGAGATGGGCCGAGACCGGCTCTGCCTGGGGTGACCCGATTGTGCGTCTGCTCCGATGCCCGACACAACCGTCGGAAACGTCGATTTCGCAGGTCATAACAGCTGCGGATGCAAAATTTGGTCGGTAGGATTCGAGGCTGTGGCCCAGAACTGGCCGGTTGTCCAACGCGATCACGAATATTCACTGATTCGCAGAGCTTTGCTCGGCGAATCTGGCGATTGCGGCATCGTCCTCATCGGTGACGCTGGTGTAGGCAAGACGACGCTCGCTCGGCTTGTGACACAGTCGCTGCCGGTACGGGCGCACTGGGTCGCGGCGACTGAGTCGGCGCGTGGCATTCCGCTCGGGGTTTTTGCGCATCTGGTGCGAAGCGCGACATCGCGCGACCCGGTGGCGTTCCTGTCCGCTGCACGCGAAACGATTCTGGCCGAAGGCCATTCGGTGATCGGCGTGGACGACGCGCACTTGTTGGATCAGCTGTCGGCAACTCTGCTGCACCAGCTGGCGTTGGACGGTTCGGTGCGCATCGTGGCCACTGTCCGGGCTGGTGCGCCGGTGCCCGACGCGATCACGTCGTTGTGGAAGGACCGGTATTTGCAACGGCTCCATCTGATGCCGTTCAGTCAGCAGCAGTGTGTTCGGCTCATTGAGGAGGCGCTGGGCGGCCAGGTCGAGGGCCTTTCTGCCGAGTTGATGTGGCAGGCCTCGGGCGGGAATGCACTGTTCGTCCGCCATCTCGTGGAGGGGGCGCTTGAGGCGGGCACCTTGCGGCAGGTTCGGGGAGTGTGGCAGCTGCGGGGTCGGGCGGCCGTCACTTCCGAGTTGGCGTCGCTGCTGGATTCCCGCGTCGACCAATTGCCGGACGAAGTGCTGCACGCACTGCGTTTGTTGACCTTCTGCGAACCACTCGATCTGGACACGCTGGCCGTGATCGTCGGTTCGGACGTGGTGGAAGAAGCGGAGAACCGCGGCCTGGTGCGGGTCGGCGAGGAGCCAGGCGGCATCGACGTGCGGTTCACCCACCCGTTGTTCGGTGAGGTGATCCGTCGGCGGCTGGGGATGGCGGCGGGGCGCCGATTGCGGGGTGAGCTTGTTCGCGCGATGCGGGACCGTCCGCTGAGTAGCTCGGCGCATCGGATCCGGCTGGCGGAGCTGACCCTGGACAGTGACGAGGCTCCTGAACTGGACTTGCTCATCACGGCGGCGCGAGAGGCGATCGCCCTGACGAACGTGACGTTGGGTGAGCGGCTGGCTCGCGCGGCTGCCAATCGAGGCGGCGGTCTGGAGGCCGGCGAGTTGCTGGCGCGTTCGCTGTTGTGGCAGGGCAAGGCGACCGAGGCCGAGGAGACGCTGACCGCGTTCGACCCCGAAGAGATGGCCGAACTTGAGCTGCTGCGGTGGGGTTGGGCACGTATCGCGAACCTGCATTGGTCGATGGGTGACGCGGAGGGTGCCGACGAAGTGCTCGCGTTGCTCCGTGAACGGATCACGTCGCCCGAGCTGCTGCCGATCGTCGACGGAGCGGCGTCGGCGACGCTGACCTTCGAGAACCGGCTGCCGGAGGCCGTGGAGATGGCCGACCGGGTGTTGGCCGACCCGATGGCCCACCCGATCGCGATGCAGTGGGCGGCATTTGGCGGTGCCCTCGCGCTGGCGTTGATGGGCCGCAGCGACGAGGTGCTGGTGTTGTCTCGCCGCGGTCGCGTGGCCAGCGCGAAGGTCGACGGGTTGCTGCGGTATCTCACTGCGTTCGGCGAGGTGCGTGCATTGGTGCTCGCGGGTGAATTCGACGCGGCGAGCAGCCGGTCCGCCGACATGATGCGGATCACCTCGTCGGGTCAGTATCTCGCGTGGGGGATGGCCAATGTGCTGGCCGGCACCATCGGATTGGCCCGTGGTGACTTCATCGGGACCGTCTCGCGAATGGAGCAGACGGTAGCGGCACTGACCGCGGAGTCGGCGGCGTCGTGGAGCTTCCCGGCACGGCTGCTGCTGGCACAGTCCTATTGCGCGTTGGGTCAGGCGCAGCCCGGGGCCAAGATGGTCGCCGAGCTGAAAGTGCGCTCCGGCCGACACGTCGCGGTGTTCGGCCCGCAGCTCAGAATTGCCGAGTCGTGGCTCGCCGCGGCCGAAGGAAACGTCAGCGCCGCAATCGAACTGGCATTGGATGCGGCTCGGTTGGCCGATAGCTCCGGCCAGTGTGCGGTCTCCATGCTGGCGCTGCACGATGCAGTGCGGTTCGGCGACCAGAGCGTCGCAGACCGGCTGATCGAGGTCGCCGCCGGCGTCGGTGGCCGCCTCGCTTCAGCGATTGTTGCGCATGCTCGGGCGATTGGCGATCGCGACAATGCCGGATTGTTCGCCACCGCAGAGCAATTCGAGCAGCTCGGTGCGAATTTGTCGGCGCTTGATGCGGCGGCACAGGCGTCGGCGGGCTTTGCGGCGGGCGGTGATCGGCGACGCAGCACCGAGGCTGCCGTGGTGGCGAACCGGCTGGCCGCTCAGTGCGGAGGTGTGCGGACGCCGGCGCTCGAATTGGCGACTCACCCGTTGCCCTTGACGGTGCGCGAACGGGAGATCGCCAATCTGGTTGCGGCGGGGCTGAGCAACCGCGATATCGCCGACCGGCTGACCGTGTCGGTGCGGACGGTGGAAGGCCACCTGTATCGGGCTTGCGTCAAGCTCGACATCTCGGACCGAGAGGAACTCGCCGGGTTGATCCGCCGAGGCTCCGCGAATCGCTGATTCTTAGGCGAGCGATAGGACATGAACAACCGCACCAGCCCGCGCCACCGACTCACGGCATGGGGCATCGATTCGACCGGTGGTTCAGCGGCCGCCGTGGTCGAGTCGATGCCGCCACACCTGTAGCAGCGCTGGTAGGACCGGGGCGCGTTCATCCTGGTGGTTATGCCCTGGTGGGCGGCGGTGTCGGTCCAGCGTCTGATTCGCACACCGTGATGTATGCGGTCGACACCAGCCGCGAGACCGCGACCGTTGTGTTTTGCGGTTGGGACGCCCGGTTCACCAGCATTCCCCATTTCGGCAGCGACGACGCCGACGACAGCGGCTCGACGTCGCGCTGTAGGACCAGCCAGGTCGCAGAACCGGGCCATGCCGACAAGCGGCGCGAAATCTGCTGTGCTGCCGGGGTTTGTGGTTCTCGTGCCATTGTCAGACCTTCCGGATCGCGCGTTCATTTCCGCATCAGTGTCAGTGCAGGTCATGTTCTGGGGCACGAGTAGCCGAATACGCGGATTTTTCGGCTCGCCGCCGCGGGACGTGCGAGCTGTGCCGTATCGGTGAGACCGTGCGGCCGCGGTGAATTCGAGTAGCGGACTACTCGCGACCGGCCGACGCGGACTGCGCGATGCTGGCTCTGCGCCCGAACCATCAGCGAGGTGAACCATGACGACGTTTCTCCACTACACCGCAACCGTGCGGGACGTGTTCTTCGATGGCAGCCCCGGTCAACCCGTGGACGCTCTGACGCAGTTACTACGCCAGAGCGGCACCACCGTCGGCCGCGTTCCACTGGATCTCGTCGACACCGCCTGGCACGAACTCGCCGATGCAACAAGCGGATTCATGTCGATGAACCTGACTGACGTCGTCGCCGCGGGATGGGCAAAATACGACCCGCTCACGAAGGCCGCCCGCAGCACCCACGACGATTCAGACGCCACGGAGCTGGTGGCCCTCGTGACACACAGGATTGAGTCCAGTCAGAATCCGAGCATCGTGGTGTACCTCGACGGCACTCGGCTCGCCACCATTGAGATGGAGCTGGAGATCGTCTTGACCATCTCCGGGCTGATCGCGGCGGTCAAGCAGTCCCGGCTGACCGAAGTCCGAGCCGGGAGCTGCGCGGTCAGTGGTTCGCTCTCCGTACAGGGGATCGAGGTGATGAAGCGGCAGTGCAAGTTCAATCTGCAGGGCGCATTCCGGCTGCGCGACGGCATGTCACTGGACGACGCATCACCGAACAACAACTGCGAGCCGGTCTTTGTCCGCATGAGCGAGGTACGGACGGCATCGCGGCGCCGGCGCTCCGACCCGACCGGGCGATACGAGTCCCGCTGGTGGGACGGATCACGCTGGGCACGACACGTCGCGGCCACGACCGGACATTGACCGATCCGCGGTCGGCCGTCGTACGCCGCCCTCGTTTCGAGTGGGTTCGATGTCATCGTGACTCCTAAGCGTCGTAGTCGACGGATACAGCCGGGCTCGTCGGGTGCGATTGGCACGTGAGCACGTAGCCGGCGTCCAATTCAGCCTGTCCGAGCGCGAAATTCTGATCCATCTCCACGGTGCCGGTGAGCAACTTGGCCCGGCAGGTCCCGCAGGCACCACCCATGCACGCGTAGGGCGTATCGCTGCGTACTTGCAATGCGCCTTCGAGAATCGAGTCGCCGGCCGCCAGATCGATGGTTTGTTCTTCACCGGACAACCGGAACGTCAGTGCGGCGGGGGCGTAGTTGCCAACTGCTGACTCGGTTTTGGGGTAACCGGTGAACAGCTCGAAGTGGATCCGCTCGGCGTCCACGCCATGCTTGAGCAACGTGTCACGCGCGGTGGTCGACATGCTCATCGGCCCACACAGGAACCATTCGTCGACGGTGCTGGGTTGCAGGAAGGTGTTCAGCCATCGGTCAAGCTTTTCCGCGTCGATCCGCCCGCGCAGTTCGGGAGTATGCAGTGGGTCTGACGACATCACGTGCAGGATTTCGAGACGGTCCGCGTGGCGGGCTTCGAGACGGTCCAGATCGTGCCGAAACATCGACGATTCTTTGGTGCGGTTGCCGTAGATCAGTGTGAAGCGGCTTTCAGCTTCGACCGCCAGAACTGTTTCCAGGATCGAGAGGACCGGCGTGATCCCGCTGCCGACAGCCAAACCCACGTAATGCTTTCGCGCCAGCGGGTCCAGTGAGGTGCCGAACCTGCCGGTCGGGGTCATCAATTCGAGCACGTCGCCGGCCTTGAGCTCATTGGCGACGAAGCCTGAAAATGCTCCGCCCGGAATGTGTTTCACCGCGATTCGCAGTTGGGCACGCGTGGCCGGCGCGCAGATGGAGTAATTGCGTCGTACGTCCTCGCCGCCCAGGCTGGTGCATACCGTCACGTGCTGTCCAGGTTCGAACCGGAATTCGTCCAGCAGCGCTTCCGGCACGGCGAACGTCACCATGGTGCTGTCCTCGGTGATCGGGTCGACTGACGCCACCGGAATGCGGTGCAGCACTGCGTGAGTCGCACTCGACCTGGCCGGCATGTGCACCGGAACCAGTCGCCCGAGCTTGCTGTTGAGCTCTTTCCATTGCCGGAATTCTGCTGAATTCAGTTGTTGGCCAAAGACAGTGGAGATTGCGGCGTCGCGCTCGAGGTAAGCCTCTTCGTTGCGCCGCCAGGTCTTGACGTAGCGGTAGAACGGCACGGACGGGTGCAGGTGGTGTACAAGGTGGTAGTTCTGCGACAGCATCAGCGGGGTGAGCAGCCACTCCATCCCGACGCGGGCGCGCGTGGCCTGGTACCGGTTGCTGCGCTGCGTGGCCTCGAGCCCGTGATGCGGCATCCAGTCGAACCACCACGCCAAGAACATGATTCCGATGCGCTGCGGGATGAGGAACACCACGGCGAGGGTCCAAAGGTGACCGGTCAGGACCGCCACAAGGAGTCCGACCGCGCTCAGTGTGAACGCAAAGAGTGTCTCAGCGACCTCGGCCTTCGGCCGGGTACGAATTTTGCGGATGAGGTAGTTCCCGTAGAACAGCTCGGCCAGTGCCCAGCGTGCCGGCGCCTGCCAGGTCGGGGTATGCGAGGCCCAGGCGTCGGGGTCGTTCTCGTCGTCGTTGGAATGCCGATGATGCTCAATGTGGATGAACGCGTAGGACGGGAACGACAGGATCGGCACGACCAGTGGCATGGCCAACCGACCGAACAGGCCGTTCACCCACCTCACCGTGCTGATCGCATAGTGGATGGCGTCGTGCAGCACCGTGAACATCGTGAAGGTGACGGCCGCGTTGACCGGAATGGTCACCCAGGCCGGCAGCCAGCCCTGCACATAGCCGATCGTCGATACGACGAACGCGACGAGCGAGGCGGTGAAAAGACCTACGGTCGGCCATGCCAGTGGCGGGACCGGCGCGCCGGGGTCCGGGAGAGGATGGCGTCCGGCGCGCTCCTGCACGGGGCCATCGATGGAATTGACGGTCGACATCCGGGGCTCCATTTCGATCGGGTGGCCCCAGCTCAGCTCGTTTGCCGGCGCCTGGAAGAAAGGTATGGCGGTTTCCGTCCCCGGACGATGTAGCGAGCTGACCAACTCACCGACGAGCGTTGTAGCGGGCATACAAATCTGCCCGTGCGACAAGCATCGCCCAGCTAGGGTTTCTAGTCATGGCGGCACAAAATCGTGATTACACCGAGCGCGTTGCCGAGGCCGCAGCCGCCATCATCGCGCGCCTCGGCGATCAGTTGGGCGCAGTCACTCAGGCGACCCAGCAGGTTCTCCTGCGTGATGTTTCGGAGCTGCGTGGTGACACCCAGCTATTGCAACTGCTGCGCGACAACACCGCCGCCAACATCGACACCTTCTTCGCCGCACTTCGCAACAACATCCCTCTGGAGAGTCTCGAGCCGCCCACTGCGGCCATGGAATACGCGCGCAGGTTGGCTCAGCGGGAAGTGGCCTCGACGGCATTGATTCGGGCCTATCGGCTTGGCCACCAGACGGTCCTGGGAATCATGCTGGATGCGGTCCGCGCCTCCGGACTGGAAATTCAACTGCAACTGGACACTTTTGAGCTGATGACCGAGCTGTCCTTCCGATACATCGACTGGGTCACTCAGCAGGCGATCGCCGCGTATCAAGAAGAGCACGACCGTTGGCAGGACAAACGAAACAGTCTGCGCGCCTTGCGTGTTCGGGAACTCCTCGAGGCCGGCGACGTCGACGTCGACCTGATGTCTACCTCGATCGGATACCCGCTGCGGCGAACGCACCTTGCGGTGGTGCTGTGGACAGCTGAATCCGGCAACAACGACGAACTTGCCACGCTTGAGCGATTTGTACATCGTGCCGCGGAATCGCTGGGGGCACAAGAGAACCCGCTGTTCATCTCGGCAGACCGCTCGACCGGATGGGCATGGATTCCGCTGGCGGCGCATGCTGGTCCGACCGCATTGGGACGCCTCGGTGAGTTCGTCCGAACTGAACCGACAGCACCGCACATCGCAGCCGGCACACCCCTGCCCGGAGCAGCCGGCTTTCGCCGATCCCATGAACAGGCCGCCGACGCGTATACGGTCGCTCTCGCTTCCGATTCACCAGACGACAAGTTCACCCCGGCCGATCAACCGGGGATCCTGCTCGCGGCGATGCTCAGGGATAAGCCCGAATCGGTGCACAAGTGGATCGGGGAGATACTCGGCCCGCTCGCCGACGACACCGACAGCGACAGCCGGCTTCGCGAGACCTTGAGCGTATTTCTGCGTACCGGATCGAGCTTCACCGCCGCCGCCGCTGAGTTGCACCTGCACTTCAATTCGGTGCGGTATCGCGTCGGTCGTGCCGAGCAACGCCGCGGCCGACCCATTGCCGACGATCGGCTCGACGTGGAGGTGGCGCTGCTGCTGCGTCGGCTGTTCGGGCAGGCGCCATAGGTCAAATATCTGGCGCGCAGAGTCAAGCGATGAGAGCTCGGGCTTCTGCAGAATCGCCCTGATCGCATCCGTGGGCACGTAAGGGCCCGAACGAAAGGGCAATACACATGCGTCGCGTGGAGTGGCCATCGGCCGTCGCCATTTCCGCAGTTGCCGGTGTGGCGCTGCTCGGCGGGACAGAAATACTGACCCCAGGGATGGCCCTCGCAGCGCCGACAGCCCTCGTCGTGGGCGGCACCGGGATGCCTGACCCGACTCAAGTCCCGGCCTACATCCCAAATCTCGAACGTCTCTATTTTCCGTTTACCGTCTGCCAGAACGCCCCATGCGACGTCGTCCCAGTGATCTACCCTGCGCAGCTGTTCCCACTCGCGGGGAAGATGACCCTCGATGATTCGGTCGCCCAAGGCTCAGTTTCGTTGACCGCAGCGTTCCAGCACGCAATCGAAGCCAATCCCACCGGCGACATTGTGATCACGGGTAGCTCTCAAGGGGCCATGGTCGCGGCACTGTTGAAGGCAAAGTTGGCCGCTGATCCGTCCGCCCCGCCGGCGGGCCAGGTTCAGTTCGTGCTCTCGGACAACGAATATCGTCCGAACGGGGGTTTGTTGGCGCGATTCCCCGGGCTGTCGGTTCCCGGACTCGGTATCACCGGCGGCGATCCGACCCGCAGTGACACCGGGTACTCAACCCTCGATGTCGCCATGCAGTACGACGGTTTCGCTGACTTCCCCGCATATCCGATCAACCTGCTGGCAACGGCGAACGCCTTTATGGGCATCCTGTACATCCACGGCACCGACCTGACGGGTGTTCCCATGGCGCAACGCCTGGGGATACCGACAACGCGGACGGGGCCTGACGGGTACACCGAGGACCAGTTTCAATCGATGCTCAACGATTCGGCGAACCGGCAAACCTACGGCGACACGACCTACATCACCATTCCCACAAGCAACTTGCCGCTTCTGCAACCGCTTCGGGATCTGGGCGCATTCACCGGCACCTCGTTCGCGATCACTCCGGTGGTGGACCTGATTCAACCGGTGCTGCGGGTATTGATCGAAACCGGCTATAACCGCGAGGCCCCCTACGGCCAGCCGACGCCGGCCGGGCTCTTTCCGCCGATCAACCCCGTCAAACTCGCGCGTGATCTCGCAGCCGCTACCGGCCAAGGAATCTCTCAAGCACTCAATGACGTCATCCACGGCGGTCCGCGGTCGTCGACGGACCCTGCAAAGACGCCAGCGGTCGCCGCCGCTGTGCCAGTTCCGCGGGTGAAGAGCACCACCTCTGCCGCGAACCCCGCCGTCCGCGACAAGGGTCCAAAGACCGCCGCTCAGACCGGCAGTGGAGTACCGACAGCCGACGTGGGGGTCGCTGAGCCGAAGAAGCCGACACGGACACCGCGAACAACGTCACGGGTTGAAAAGTCGCTGCCATCGAAGGCTGCCGCCGAAACGCACTCCGAACTTCGCGCCACACCGGGGCGGCTGAGCATGGGCCACAGCAAGGCAGCGGCACCTCAATCTGCCTCGGGCAGATGAAATCTCACCGCGAGAACAGCACCCAAGACCGTCGTATTGACGCAGCGGCGACTTTGCTCCCAACATTTGGACTGTGACGGTGATTCGCTCGGCGGTGTTACGCGGCTTCCGCGGTTTGGTCGCCGAACTCGGTGGCGACGCCGAACAGCTTGTGGCACGCGTCGGCCTGCCACGGGAGGCGCTCGATAACGACGAGATGATGACTCCGCTGGCGTCCCAGGTGGCGCTACTGCGCCTTGCCACTGCGGAACTGAACTGCCCAGATTTCGCGCTACGACTGGCCGGGCGAAAGAACATCGCCATGCTCGGAACCATGGCGCTGGCCCTGCAGGCCTGCAGCACCTTGAGCGAAGCTCTCGACTGCGCGCAACGGTATCTGTTCATGCACTCACCGGTGATCGGGCTCAGCCTCGAAGCCGACCCGTACGGCACGCCGGGTGTTGTCGCGATTCGCAACCAGGTTCCATCCGACGATGCGAGGCTTCATCGCTCAATTGAGCACGGCATGGGATTCCTTCATCGGGCCATCACCGATCTGGCAGGCGAACACTACGGACTGGTTGCTGTCGAGCTGCCCTTTCAGCCGCTGGCCCCGGTCGCGGTTTTCGAACAGTTCTTTGGGGCGCCGGTACGCGTTGAACGACCCGCAGCCATCTTGCGTCTACCCAGTCGGGTCCTCGAACAACCGCTTCGTATTCAGCCTGACGCGCACACTCGCCACCTCGTGGAGGCACTGCTCGCTCAACAGTTACCTCCCGGAGAAGCTGATCACCTTGCCCCCCGCGTGCGCGCGGTGATCAGGCAGTCGTTGGGCACCGCACCCACGGACATCAACGCGGTAGCTCGCATGCTCGCAACCTCGCCGCGTACGCTGCAACGCCGTCTGAGTAATGAGAAGACCTCGCTAACTATTCTGCTCGATGAAGCGCGACAGACGGCCGCGCGCACGTACCTGGCGAACAGCGATATGTCGCTGGCTCAAGTCGCCAGCATGCTCGGGCTATCCGAACAGTCGGCCCTCACCCGTTGCTGCAAGCGCTGGTGGGGCTGCACACCTTCCGACATGCGTACCAGTGCGCCTTGACGGATTGCGTTGAGCTGCAATGCAACCGCCTCATTCGTTAGCCAGAGAACGCAACCCCCTTTGTCGCTTGTGCTTGAGACTGCGCCATCCGACTGTTCTAATATATATTAGAAAGTGTGACGAGGCGCGGGCCAAAAGCAGAAGGTAGCTCTAGATGACAACGTCAATGCAGACGTCGGTGATAGCGCAAGTCGATGACAACGGGATTGCAAGGCTCCGACTCAACAGGCCTGAAGCGTCCAACGGACTCAACGTTGAACTCCTCAAACGCTTGCACGAGGTGATCCTCGACTGTCACGCGAACCCGGATGTTCGAGTCGTATTGCTGACGGGGAAGGGCCGCAACTTCTGTGCGGGTGGCGATGTCAAGACTTTCGAATCCAAAGGTGAAGAGCTACCGCAGTATTTGCGTGAAGCCACCGCCTGGCTCCAACTGGCGACTGCGGCTCTGATCCAGCTCCGCGTGCCCGTGGTCACCGCAGTGCAGGGGTTCGCCGCGGGCGGCGGTGGGCTGGGACTGGTCTGCGCGTCTGACCTGGTGGTCGCGGCTCGCACGGCGAAGTTCTTTTCAGGTGCTGTCCGAGTGGGTATGGCGCCCGACGGCGGCTCCTCGGTCACCCTGGCCCAGCTGGTCGGCCTCCGGCAGGCATTGCGAATTCTGCTGACCAACCCGACCTTGAACGCTTCGGAAGCGGCCGACATCGGGCTCGTCACCGAAGTTGTCGAAGACGACGAGCTACATATTCGCGCAGAGGAACTCGCGCAGCAGTTGGCCGCGCTACCCCCGCTGGCGCTGTCGGCCACCAAACGGCTGGTGTGGAGCGGTGTCGGTCAATCCGTTGAGCAGCGGCTGGCGGAAGAGGCCCGTACCGTCTCCGAGCTCTCGGGTACCGCCGACGCGATAGAGGGTCTGCGCGCGGTCATCGAGCGCCGGGCGCCGAAGTTCGTCGGGCGATGACCGACATGAGCGACGCCCCTGTTCTGATCGCCAATGACAATGCGGTACGGACGATTACGCTGAACCGCCCTCAGGTGCGCAATGCCATCGATATCCCACTGCGCCTCGCCCTTGCCGACGCGCTGCACGAAGCGGACGCTGACGACACAGTGTCCGTCATCGTCCTCACTGGCGCGGGCAGCGCATTCTGCTCCGGCGGGGACATCGCAACGATGCAACGCACTTCCGAAGCCGCTGCTCTGGAACGAGCGCAGCTCGCTCAGCGGGTAATCCGCGCCATCTGGAGCACCCCAAAGCCTGTCATTGCCGCGGTCGAAGGCGCTGCGTTCGGCGCCGGCACCGCGCTCGCCGCCGCCTGCGACCGCGTCATCGCGGCGGAGAACGCGCGATTCGCCACCACCTTCCTCAACGTCGGTCTGGCGGGGGACATGGGCGCCTACGCGTCACTGCCTCGACGAATCGGGCTGGCCCGGGCCCGCCAGATGCTGCTCATGGGGCAGGCGGTCGGCGCACAAGATGCTCATGCCTGGGGTTTGGTCGACGCAATCTGCGAACCTGGGGGAGCGCTGCCGGCGGCGATGACGGATGCGCGGGCCTTGGCGGCCAAGCCTGCTGGGGCGCTGGGCGTCATGAAGGAATTGTTCGCCGTGGCGCCCACTTTGACGGCGATGGAAGTCCTCGACCACGAAGCCATTCATCAGTCCCGGTTGTTCGACAGCGACGATTTTGCCGAGGGCATCGCCGCGTTCCACGCCAAACGCCCGCCGATGTTTGGCCAACAACCGGCCAATTAGCCAGCGCCCGTGAGTAATCCGGCGGATACCGGTGAAACCACCGGTATCCGCGTCAGGCGCTTCGGTCAGATACCGCCGCGCGATACCAGCTGTGCGGCAATGACATTGCGTTGAATCTCGTTGGTACCCTCACCGACGATCATCAGCGGCGCGTCTCGGAAGTAGCGCTCGACGTCATATTCGGTGGAGTAGCCGTACCCGCCGTGGATTCGGACGGCGTTCAACGCGATTTCCATGGCGACCTCGGACGCGAACAGCTTCGCCATGCCCGCTTCCATATCGGCGCGCTCGCCGCTGTCGTAGCGGTCGGCGGCATAGAAGGTGAGTTGGCGGGCCGCGGTCAGCTTGGTGGCCATGTCGGCCAGGTAGTTGCCGACCGACTGATGCCGCCAGATCGGTTGGCCGAAACTCTCGCGGTCCTGCGCGTACGCCAGTGCATCCTCGAGCGCGGCGGTGGCCACCCCGAGTGCCCGCGACGCAACTTGAATGCGTCCGGTCTCAAGGCCTTTCATCATCTGTGCGAACCCTCGGCCCGGGGTGCCGCCGAGAATTGCCGTTGCCGGCACCCGGCAGTCAGAGAACGACAGCTCGCAGGATTCGACGCCCTTGTATCCGAGTTTGGGCAGATCACGCGAAATGGCCAGGCCCGCGCAGGGATTCTCCACCAGCACCACCGAGATGCCCGTGTGCTTGGGCTGAGCGTCGGGGTCGGTCTTGCACAGCAGAGCGATCAGCCCGGAGCGGCGGGCATTGGAGATCCACGTTTTGGCGCCGTTGATCACCAGCTCCTCGCCATCCTGCCGGGCCACCGTCGACATGGCCTGCAGGTCGCTGCCACCGCTGGGTTCAGTCAGTGCCATGGTGGCCCGCAGTGCGCCGGTGGCCATCTGCGGCAGGTACGCCTGCTTCTGCTCATCGGTGCCGAACAAGGCGATCAGCTTGGCCACCACAGTGTGCCCGCCCATGGCCCCGGCCAGGCTCATCCAGCCGCGGGCCAGCTCCTGGGTGACCTGGACATAGCAGCGGGTCGAAACCGGTGTGCCGCCGTACTCTTCGCCGACCGCCAGCCCGTAGATGCCGAGGTGTTTCATCTGCTCGATCCACGCCTCGGGATAGGTGTTGGCGTGTTCGACGTCGCGCACCGTGGGCTTCACGTCCCGGTCGATGAACGAGCGCACGGTGTCGACGAGCATGGTCTCTTCGTCGGTCAGGTGGGTAGCCACGCTAGGCATCCTACTCAATTTTCGATTCTTTGTTAAATTAAAAATCCTCGCGCGACGGCGCGGCGCGGTGTGGTTGACCGCTGTTGCTCACGCGTCGGCCTTGCGCGGTGCCGCCTTGGGTCGCGACGTGGCCGTGGATCCGGTCGAGCGGGAGCGCCGCGCGGAGGCAGGTTTGGGTGGGGCCGCGTCGCTCAGGCCATTCCTGATGATCGACTGGGCGTTCGCGACAACGGCATCGAGTGAGCCCAATCGGGGCTGCCACCATTCGACGGCCCAGTTCAGCGCGCCGAGAACCAGCATCTGTGCGATATGCAGGTCCAACTCGCGCCGCAGCTGACCTTCGCGCGCCAGATCGTTGATCAGCTTGCGCCAGATCTCGCCGTAGCGTTCCTCTTCGAGGATCTGCCGCTTGCGGATCGCCAGGGGGACCTGACCAGCATTGCGAATTGACGCTGTCGTGTAGTCGGAGATATCCAGCGCATGCCGCAGGTGCGCTTCTGCGGCCGCCAGTAAGCGATCCAGGGGTGGTGTACCCGCCGGCAGCTTGTCGAGAACGGCCTGCACATGCTCGCGCATGTCAGCGATGCCGGACCACATGACCGCCTCGACGAGGTCGTCTCGGGAGGAGTAGTAGTAATAGATGGCGGGTGCCTGCAACTCGGCGCCGGCGGCCACATCCGTGAGCCGCATCCCCGCATATCCCTTCTCGGACAAGACCTTTGCGGCGGCATCGAGAATGCGAACACGCGTCAGAGCGGATTTGGACTCTGCGTCTTCTGTGGCCGACGAGGGCGCTGACCCGCTGTTTCTTTGCCTAGCCATCGGGTCATGATATGTGGTGGGTCCGGCGGATGTTTCGCACGACTCGGCCTGAGGTCACGGCATTGTGTATCCGCCGCTGACGGAAATCAGCTGCCCGGTCACCTGCCGTGCTGCTCGCGGCGAGGAGAACCACAACACTGCTCGGCCGACATCTTCTGCCGTGGTCAGGCGGCGCAGTGGCGTGTCTTTGAGCATGAATTCAGTCTGTTTGGGGTTGAACACGTCGTCTTGACCCACTGCCCACAGGCTGGACGCACCAACCGCATCGGGCCCATCCGGTATCACCAGGCCGGGGCACACCACGTTCGACCGGATGCCGTGACGGCCGTGTTCCTTCGCGGTGGTACGCGCCAATGCGACCATGGCGGCCTTCGAGGCGCCGTAAACAGCTTGGCGGATCTGCCCGAAGGCGGCGTCGCTGGCGATGAACACAATGGCGCCGCCGCCGGCTTCGCGCATCGGGGTGATCGCAGCCTGAGTGGCGGCCAGCGCGCTGAAGAAGTTGATTTCCACGGTGCGTTGCCACTTCGCGCGATCGGTATCTGTGGCCACGAAGCCGGGCACGCTCCATCCTGCGTTGTTGACCAAGACGTCGACGCCTCCCCATGAATCGACGGCACGTCCCACGGTGGCCTCGGCGCTGCCCGGCACTGTCAAGTCTGCGATGACGACCTCGACCTCGGCGGCTCCCCGCTGCAACGCTTCGGCGCGGACTTTCTCGGCTTGAGGTTCGTCGATGTCGTTCAACACGATTCGAGCTCCTTCGGCGGCGAACTCGTGCACGATGCCGCGCCCGATGTTTGATGCCCCGCCGGTCACCACTACGCGAGCCCCTGTCAATCCCAAGTCCACGATCATCCCTTCCCGCCGAGTTGTGGTTGATGTAACCCGGCGCACTGGTTTAACCTAGATTAGAAATTGTGATTAGATTTGTCCACCGCCACGAGCTGATGGGAGTTCCGCGACGATGCTGGAGCCGTTGTTGAAGGGCAAGGTCGCTGTGGTGACCGGACCCGCCCAGGGGATCGGCGGTGGGCGGTACATATGAGCGAGGTACTACGAGAAATCGACGGTGCCGTCGGGCGCATCACCCTCAACCGTGCCGATCAGATGAACGCGATCACTGTCGCCCTGGCCACGGAACTGGAAGATGCCGTCGTGGCGCTGGGGCACAATCCGGATGTAAACGTCGTCCTGATCCAGGGTGTTGGGCAAAACTTCTGCGCCGGTGGCGATTTCAACGAAGTCCAGCAGTTGCGGGCAGCTGGTCCATCGGCACTGCGCACCCTGTTCGATGCGTTCAAGGCCGCCTGCGATGCGATCTCGCAGGTGCCCGCCCCGGTGGTGGCCGCAGTCCGGGGTGTCGCGATGGCCGGTGGGTTCGAGCTGATGCAGGCGGCGGACATCACGCTGGTGTCGGACGAGGCCAGGATCTCGGACAACCACATCAACTTCGGCATGATCCCCGGTGGCGGCAGCACCGCCAGGCTCCCACGCATCGTCGGCCGGCAGCGGGCGTTGGGGATTCTGCTCTCGGGGGACCGGATGACAGGCCGTGACGCTGTCGAGTTCGGTCTCGCGTACCGGTCCTACCCGGAGGAGCAGTTCGCCGAATCCATTCAGGCGTTCGTCGACACTCTCGCCGGGCGCGACCGGTCGGCATTGACCGCAATCAAGCACTTGGTGAACGACGGGCTCACTCAGTCGCTCGGCGCGGCTCTCGCGGCCGAAACCGATGCCGTTGTTGCGCGTATCGCCGGGCAGGCCGGCCACGACGGAGTCACCGCATTCAAGGCGCGGGCGGCTCGAACATGAGCCCCCACGACAACGCTATGGGCCAACGACAAGGAGTCCGCAGATGACGTCAGTCCTGAACCCCGACGCTGGTGCGGAGAGTCGCTACAACCGACTGATCCGCCCTGACAAGGTACACGGCAGCCTCTACATCGACCCGTCGATCTACGCCGAGGAGCTGGAGAAGATCTGGTACCGCACTTGGGTTTTCGTCGGCCACGAAACCGAGGTCGCGCAGCCCAACGACTATGTGCGCAAGAAGCTCGGACCGCAGGACGTCATCATGACCCGCGACCGGGACGGGCAGATCCATCTGCTGTTGAATCGGTGCGCGCACCGCGGCAACCAGGTCTGCGATGACGCCAAAGGCAACTCCGGCACCTTCCGCTGCCCCTATCACGGCTGGACGTTCCGCAACAACGGCGATCTGATCGGCTTCCCGTTCTTCAAGGGCTACGGGGAGCGCAAGCTCGACCTGGCGATGGGGCGGGTACCGCGCGTGGACTCATACGGCGGCTTCGTTTTCGGCAGCTTCGCTCCCGACGGACCGAGCTTGATCGAGCACCTGGGCGCCGCAGCGGGTGAGATCGATCGACTGGTTCGCCTCTCTCCGGAGAACCGGGTGGAGCTCACCGCGGGCTGGCTCCAGCATCGCACCGGAGCCAACTGGAAACTGTTGGCGGAGAACGAAACCGATGGATATCACCCGCAATTCGTGCACGGCTCCATCTTCGGGGTGACCGGAAGCACCATCGGGCCGCTCTACAGCGACTCGTCGACCGCAGTCACGCGCGACCTGGGTGGCGGGCACAGCGAGAACGATCTGCGTCCGGAATTCCGCAAGTTCGCCGAGCCGATGCGGTGGTTCGGCACCACGGAGTCGCGGGTGCCCGACTACGCCGCGGCCATCCGCCGCCTCCACGGCGATGACGCGGAGAAGATTCTCATCGAGGGCGGGCCGCACGTCATGATCTTCCCGAATCTGTTCATCGCCGAGATTCAGGTGTTCAACATCCAGCCGGTCGCCGTCGACGAGTGCGTGCAGTACTCGACCGCGGTGCAGCTGGCCGGCGCGCCAGAACTCAACCGCCGCATGGTTTCTCAGTGCGTGGGGTCCGTCGGCCCGGCAGGCATGCTGCTCGCCGACGACACCGAGATGTACGAACGCAACCAGCAGGGCATCACGGCCTTGAGTCCGGAATGGCTCGACGTGCGCCGGGGGCTCAATCGTGAGGCCCGCGATGAAAACGGCTTCACCATCGGCTCAGCGACCGATGAGACGGGTATGCGCGGATTCTGGTCCCACTACAAGACTTTGATGGAAAGGGACTGATACCGATGACCACCGATGCCGTGGCCGATGGCCAATTAGTCGCTGTTCCAGAAGAATTCGACCGCTTCGAGGTCGAGCAGTTCCTGTACCGGGAAGCGCGTTGTGCTGACGAGAATGACTACGATGCATGGGAAGCGATGTGGACCGATGATGCGCTGTACTGGGTTCCGGCCGGTTCGGGAACCGCTGACCCAAGCATGCAGATGTCGATCATCTACGACAACCGCAACCGCATCTCCACTCGGATGAAGCAGGTCCGCACCGGTAAGCGGTATGCCCAGGCGCCGCCGTCACACCTGCGGCGCTTGCTCACCAACATCGAATTCCTCGGTGGACGGGTAAACGGCTCGGATGGAATCGATCTGGAGGTGGCCGCCAACTTTCTTGTCGTCGAATCACGGCCGCGCGGCAACCACGTGTGGGGCGGCCGGACCACCTACCGCATCCGTCGGCAGGACGGCCAATTGCGATTGGCCTACAAGAAGGTCGACCTTGTCGATGCCGACAAGCCGATCCCGACTCTGAGCTTCCTCATCTAAGGAGTTGCCGTGGGTATCGAATTCGACGGACGCGGCCCGGCAATGATGCCCGGCATTGGGCCGGTGGTCGGTAGTGAGTTCGCCGAGGTCGCGGTCAGCATCGACGACCGCGGCAACTCGCCGCGCCTGCGGTTGCAGGACGTGCGCACCGGGCGGGTGCGTTTTCTCGACGCCCTTGAACTGGAGACCATCATCTGGCTGCCTCAGGAGCGTCTCGACGCCCTCCTGGATCCGTCCGCGGACAGATGGCGGGGAGAGGCATGAGACGCGCCGCCATCGTCGCTCCGCTGCGCACACCCGTCGGTGCATTCGGGGGAGCTTTGCGGCCCCTACGCGCCGAGGATCTCGCGGCCCACATCATCAAAGCCGTTGTCGGCCAAAGTGGTATCGACCCCGCCCTGATCGAGGACGTCGTCATCGCCCAGTCCTATGCCAATTCGGAGGCACCCTGCATCGGCCGCTGGGCAGCCCTGCACGCCGACCTCCCGATCACCGTGCCGGGCTTACAGGTAGACCGCCGCTGCGGCAGCGGCCTGCAAGCCGTCATCAACGCCGCGATGATGGTGCAGACCGGCGCGGCCGATGTTGTGCTGGCCGGCGGCGTCGAATCGATGAGCAACATCGAGCACTACACCACGACCGCCCGGTGGGGATCGCGCAGTGGTAATCAAACGCTGTTCGACCGTTTGGACCGGGGACGCGAAATGTCGCAGCCTGGTTGGCGATTCGGGCCGATCAGCGGCATGATCGAGACCGCGGAGAACCTGGCGGCCGACTACGGGATCGACCGTGTGGCCGCGGATGAGTTCGCTGTCCGGAGTCATCACCGGGCCGCGGCGGCGCAACAATCCGGCGTGTTCGACGACGAGATCGTCGCTGTGCCAGTACCCCAACGGCGCGGGGACTCGGTCACCGTCGACCGCGACGAAGGCATCCGCCCGGACAGCTCTGTCGAGTCTCTCGCCCGGCTACGCGCCATTGCTCCGGGCGGCACCGTGACGGCAGGCAACTCCAGCCAGCAAAACGATGCCGCAGCAGCGTGTTTGGTCGTTGCCGAGGATCGCCTGGTGTCGCTCGGTCTGGAACCGATCGGGTATCTCGAAGGATGGGCGGCCGTCGGATGCGAACCGTCCCGGATGGGCATCGGCCCGGTCGGCGCGGTCGAGAAGCTGTTCCACAAGACCGGACTCGGGTTCGACGACCTGAATTTGATTGAGATCAACGAGGCTTTCGCGGTTCAGGTGCTCGCAGTGCTGGCCGGGTGTGGAGTCAAACTCGCCGACGTCGATGACCGGCTCAATGTCCTCGGATCAGGTATCTCGCTGGGGCATCCGATCGGTGCCACCGGGGTCCGGATCCTCACCACCATGCTGCACGAGCTTCGTCGTCGCGGCGGTGGCCTCGCGCTGGAGACAATGTGTATCGGCGGAGGCCAGGGATTGGCCGCTGTGTTCCGGGGTGCCCAATGACCACGGGACTGTTGAGTTACGCCAGCTACGTGCCGCGTCATCGGTTGGGCGGACCGGACATCGGGCTCCGCCGCGGCGACCGAGTGGTGGCGTCCTACGACGAAGACTCCACGACCATGGCGGTCGCCGCCGCTGGCCGAGCCCTGGCCGGTCGGCAACGGCCACGCGCCCTCTACCTGGCCACCAGCTCGCCGGCCTACGCGGACAAGACCAATGCGACTGCGGTGCATGCCGCACTCGGGCTCGACGCCGACGTGTTCGCCGCCGACCTCTGCGGCACGGCGCGCAGCGCGTTCGCGGGCGTCATGGCGGCTGCCGGTGGGGGCGGGTTGGTCGCTGCAGCGGACGTCCGGGTCGGGAAGCCAGGATCAGCCGATGAGAAATCCGGCGGGGATGGCGCAGCGGCGCTGTTCTTCGGGGACGGTGAGGTTATCGCCGACGTGGTCGCCGTGCGGTCGGTGACCGCGGAGTTCCTCGACCGGTGGCGCGCCCCGACCGCGCTCACAGGACACCAGTGGGAAGAGCGTTTCGGGGCCGGCCGCTACGGCGAGCTGATCCGGGCTGCGGCCGATCGGATCCTCGATGAGGCAGGGCTTCACGATGTCGACCATGTCGTCATCACATGTCCCAACCTGGCGGTGGTGAAACGCGCAGCGACTCTGGTCAAAGGACAGAAATCCGTGAGCGGCTCCCCAGTGGGCCACAGTGGCGCGGCCGATCCGCTCATCGCACTCTGCGGGGTACTCGATGTGGCCGCGCCGGGGGAGACCATTCTGCTGCTGTCGGCTACCGACGGTTGCGACGCACTTCTGTTGCGTACCACCGACCACCTGGTGAAGGCCCGCCAATCCGAGCCCCTCGCGCAGCAGCGCAGCAATGGGCTTGCCGTGCCGCACCTGACCTACCTGTCATGGCGTGGTCTGGTCGACTTGGAAGCACCGCGGCGGCCCGAACCCGAGCGGGCCGCGGCGCCGCCGGCCGCGCGGGCCGCGCGCTGGAAGTTCGGCTTCACCGGGACACGCTGCGTTGGTTGTGGATTCGTGCATCTACCGCCGGTTCGCGTGTGCCGATCCTGCGGGCGTGCCGACGAGATGGCTCCGGTGCCTGCCGCAGGCCTGGGCGGGACGGTGGTCAGTTACACCGTGGATCACCTGGCGTATTCCCCGTCCCCGCCCATGGTGCAGGCGGTCATCGACGTCGACGGCGGGGGACGTTGCACCTTGGAGGTAGCCGACCCCCGCGTCGAACAGCTGCATGTCGGTGCGCGCGTGACCTTTTCATTCCGCAGGCTCTTCACTGCGGCCGACGTCCACGATTACTTCTGGAAGGCGGTACAGGTCGATGCCGAGTAACGGAATTGCGGGCAAGGTAGCTGTTGTCGGAATGGGTTGCAGCCAATTCGGCGAGCGTTGGGATACCGCTACCGACGATCTCATTCTGGAGGCCTATCGAGAGTGCCTCGCGTCGACCCACGGCGTGACGCAAGGACAGATCGACGCGTTCTGGCTCGGCACCCTCAGTTCCGGCCTCGGGGGGCTCACTCTCAGCCGCGCGATCGGAACCGATGACAAACCCGTCACCAGAGTCGAGAACTTCTGTGCCACTGGCTCGGAGGCCTTTCGTAACGCGTGCTACGCCGTCGCCGCCGGCGCCTATGACGTCGCGATGGCGGTGGGAGTCGAAAAGCTCAAGGACTCAGGATATTCCGGATTGCTGCGCCAAGACCCGCCAGGCGACGGCACCGCGCCGGAGATATCGATGACCGCGCCCGCGGCGTTCTCTCTGCTCGACCCGGCGTATTGCGCCAAATACTCCGTGCACCCTGACGAGATGCGGGCCGCGATGACCCACGTGGCGTGGAAGAACCACGACAACGGCACCCGCAATCCGAAGGCGCAGTTCCGTTCGTCGGTATCGCGCGAAACGATCGATGCCGCACCGAAAGTCGCAGGACGGCTAGGCGTGTTCGACTGCTCTGGCGTATCAGACGGCGCCGCCTGCGCGTTGATCGTGCCGGCCGACCGTGCGCACGAATACACTGCGTCCCCGATGTACGTGGACGCGTTGGCGCTGGTTGCCGGATCCACCAGAGGGGCAATGGATCCCGCTTTCGACTACACCACCTTTCCTGAGGTGGTCGCCGCGGCAAAAGAAGCCTACGCACAGGCGGGAATTCGCCGACCAGCCGCTGAACTGTCGCTGGCGGAGGTGCACGACTGCTTCACGCCCACTGAGATCGTGCTGATGGAGGATCTCGGCTTCTCCGATGCGGGTACCGCATGGAAAGACGTTCTGGGCGGAGCTTTTGACGCCGACGGGCGCCTGCCGGTGAATCCGGACGGCGGGCTGAAATCCTTCGGACACCCGGTCGGGGCGAGCGGTCTGCGGATGTTGTACGAAGCGTGGCTGCAGTTCCGCGGCGCTGCCGGAGCACGCCAACTGCACGACCCGCACACCGCCCTGACCCACAATCTGGGCGGACGGCCCGGCGGGTGTGTCTCGTTTGTCTCGATCGTTTCTCGCGAACTGCGCCAGCGGGATTGAGCATGTCCACCTGTTCTCGCAAAGGGAATTAGGACGCAAATGCTCTGATAATTAAGAAGTTTGGGCAGTCGATCGCGACGGATTCCTCGGGCGGCCGCCCGGTCGACTCTTGACTGAGATTCATTTTTTAATATACGTTCAATATCAATCCAACGTTGCCGGCCAACAGTAGAGGGAGTGCATGGTGTCAGGAGTCCAGGACAAGGTCATCGTCGTGACGGGCGCAGGTGGCGGACTCGGCCGTTCTTACGCGCGGTTTCTGGCTGCCCATGGGGCCCTGGTTGTGGTCAACGACCTCGGGGGAGCCCGGGACGGCTCCGGCGCCGGGACGTCCATGGCCGATTCGGTTGTCGACGAGATCCGCGCCGAGGGCGGATGGGCGGTGGCCGACTACTCGTCGGTGGCGGATCCGGACGGTGCCGCGGCAATTGTCGACACCGCGTTGTCTGAATTCGGTGCCATCCACGGCGTGATCAGTAACGCCGGCATCCTGCGTGACGGTGCCTTCCACAAGATGACCGATGACAGCTGGGAAGCCGTCATGCGGGTCCATCTTTACGGTGGCTACCACGTCATTCGCGCGGCCTGGCCGCATATGCGTGAGCAGAACTATGGACGGGTGGTGGTCGCGACCTCGACCAGCGGTCTCTACGGGAACTTCGGCCAGGCCAACTACGGTGCCGCAAAAGCTGGACTGGTCGGTCTCATCAACACCCTGGCGATCGAGGGCCGCAAATACGGCATCACCGCAAATGCCATCGCGCCGTTGGCCGCAACCCGGATGACCGCCGACATCGCATCTCCCGAACTACTCGACAAGCTCAATCCGGACCTGGTGGCACCAGCTGTCGGCTACCTGGCATCGGAGGAAAACCAGGACACCGGTTCGGTTTTCGTCGTCGGTGGCGGCCTTGTTCAGCGCGTGGCGCAGTTCGAGAATGCCGGGGTCAGCTTCACGTCGGCACCGGACCTCGCGACGATCACAGCGCGGTGGCCTGAGGTCAGCGACATGTCCGGGGCGAAGCTCGGCAGTAACCCTGTGTGATCGGCAATTCGATGGACACGACGCCTCAGCCGTCGGCGCGCAGCTTGACGGAGTCCTACTGGGATGCCGACCGCAGCGTGCCGCTCGTCGATTACACCGTGGGAACGCTCCTGGCCGCGAGGGCCTCGGAGTTCCCGGACCGGGAAGCGATCGTCGCGCTGAGGCAGGGCGCGGCCACTGTGACCCGACTGAGCTACCGAGAACTCTTCGACGAGGCCGGCCGGGTGGCCACCGGCCTCCGGCGTATCGCAGAGCCCGGGGAGTTCGTCGCGCTGTGGGCACCCAACAGCCTGGAATGGACGGTCATCCAATACGGAGCCGCGCTGGCCGGCGTGGTGCTGGTTGCCCTCAACCCGGTGCTGCGGGCCGATGACCTCGACTACGCGTTACGCCATTGCCGCGCCACGGTATTGCTCCACGCCGACGTCAGCCGCGACTATGCGATGGGAGACATCGCCAGGCAGGTGTGCGCAACCATCCCCGGACTTCGGCGGGTGCCGTTGTCGGAGACTGCCGCGTGGCACGACACCGAACCGGCAGTGTTGGCGCAGGCGCCGACGGATCCGGACGCAGCGGTCATGCTCCAATACACCTCCGGGACCACAGGACGCCCCAAAGGCGTCTTGCTCACTCACCGCGCGCTGGTGAACGTGGCGAAGTTGACAATGGAAAACGCCGAGGTCGACGCGGGCGCAGTCTGCGCGAATCCGTTGCCGCTGTTTCACACCGCCGGCTGCGTGATTGCCACGCTGGGACCGCTTTGGATTGGCGGCACCGCCGTGGTCAGTGAAAGATTCGTTGCCGCCGCACTATTGGACACACTCCGCACCGAAGACGCGTCGGTTCTTTTCTACGTGCCAACCATCCTCAACGCCTTGCTCGCATCGCAGCAGGACAGTTCGCTGCAGCCACCCCGCATGAAGATCATCATGGGCGGTGCCTCTCAAGTGCCGTCTCGGCTGATCGACAGTGCTGCAACAGTTTTCGGGGCCAGCGTCATCAATCTGTACGGGCAGACCGAATTGGCTCCGGTATTGACGTTGACGAGGCGCTCAGACGGTCGCGCCGAGCAGTTGACCACCGTAGGCCGGCCGCTGCCCCAGGTCGATTGCAAGATCATCGATCCGGTCACCGGCCGAGTCGTACCCGTGGGCGAGTCCGGCGAGATCTGTGCGCGTGGCTATCAACAATTCGTCGAATACCTGCACGACCCGGACGCCACCGCACGCGCGCTCGATGCTGACAACTTCGTCCGTACGGGTGATCTCGGGACCATGGATTCGCGGGGATTCGTGTCCGTCACGGGCCGCTTGAAGGAGTTGATCATCCGCGGCGGTGAGAACATCGCGCCGGCAGAGATCGAACGCATTGTCACCGCTCACGACGGGGTGAGTGACGCGGTCGCGGTCGGGCTGCCCGACGAACATCTGGGTGAGTCCGTCGCAGTGGTGTGCCGCCTGACCGGTCTCGATCCGGCCGGTCTGAAAGCCGGACTGCTCGACCACGCTCGCGAACATCTGCCGACCTACAAGATCCCGGCCCGGTGGTTCGCCGTGCCCGAATTCCCCGCGACGGCGACGGGCAAGGTGCAACGCTTCGCGCTGAGAGATGCGATCCTCCGCAACGAACTGTACGAACTATGAGCGGCGACAACGACATCCAGGAGCGTAGGCGCGCACTACGATCGCGCTTCCCGGTATGGCGGGAGCACACGTTGACCGACTGGCTCGACCAATGTGCCGAGCAATACGCGTCGCGCCCGTTGGTGTTGGCCGACGACGTCAGTCTCACGTATCGCGATGTCGCTGAGGACTCCCGACGGCTTGCCGCCGGCCTGGCCGAATTGGGGGTTCGGCCGGGTGACCGGGTGGGTATGGTCATGGCCAACTATCCGGAGTTCGTCGCCGTCAAGTTCGCGATCGCCCGGGTCGGCGCAGTCGCGGTGCCCTTCAACTATCTGTACCGCCGAGACGAATTAGCTTTTGTGCTCGCCGATTCCGGTTGCCGGGTACTGGTCACGATGAGCGGCTACGGCACTTTGGACTACCAATCGATGCTGGACGACATCGTCCCCGGCTGGGACCGAGACGACTTCGACGTACGTCCAACTCGGAGTGACGCACTCGGAACGCTGCGGCATGTCGTCGTGCTCGAAACTGATCGTCCGCGGCGGTCAGGTGTGCGGTCAGTGCAGGGCCTCGCCGATCTCGGGGCGGCTGTTGGAAGCACTTTCGTTGCACCCCAGCGTGATCCGCGGGGGCCAGGGGACATGCTCTACACGTCGGGCACCACCGGGTCACCCAAAGGTGTCCTGATATCGCACGACGGCGTCCTACGCACTGCGTTCGCCTCGGCACTGACCCGGGCCTTCGAAGACGGTCGCCGAATCCTGTACTCGTTGCCGTGCTATCACATGTTCGGCTACGTCGAGGGTCTGCTTGCGGCGATGTACGTCGGCGGTGCGGTCATCCTGCAGCCGGCTTTCAGCGCCGAAGGCTACTTCCGTGGAATCCAGCAGCACCGGGCCACCGACATCCTCTGCGTGCCCACCATGGCGGTTGCCATGGTGGAGAGCCCGGTACGCGAGGACTTCGACCTGAGCTCGCTGTCGGCGATTCTGTGTGGCTCGGCGCCCGCGCCAATGTGGTTGTGGCAGCATATCGAACGCGACTTTGGTGTCAGCGAGATCGTCACCGGGTACGGGATGACCGAATGCGGTGGGGCAATGACGCTCACGCTGCCCGAAGACGAGCTGTCGTTGACCTCGGATACGGTCGGCCGTCCCAAAATGGCGGGTGTTGCCGGGGTCCCGGGTACCGATGCGTTGGTGACGTACCGCGTCGTCGATCCTGACACCGGCGCTGACGTCGAACCAAGTGCGGAAGGTGAGCTGGTTTCGCGCGGGCCGGCCACCATGCTCGGGTACTGGAATCGTGCGACCGAAACAGCGTCGGCGCTACGCGACGGGTGGCTGTTCTCCGGAGACCTCGGCAGTCTTCGTGACGACGGTTACGTTCAGGTCACCGGTCGCAGTAAAGAAATGTACAAGAGCGGCGGCGAGTTGGTGATGCCCAAGGAGATCGAAGATCTGCTGGCCGGTCACAAAGACATCAGCCAGGTTTTCGCGATCGGATTGACCGACGAACGTTGGGGCGAAATAGGCTGTGTGGTCGTCGTTCCGGTACCGGGGACTGCGATCACCGAGCAGGATGTCCTGACGATCTGCCGAGACAACCTGGCCCGGTTCAAGGTGCCGAAACGTGTCGTGTTCTTTTCTGCCGAGCAGCTCCCCACGACGCCGACAGGCAAGGTGCAGAAGTTTCGCCTCGTCCAACAACTGCGGGCCGTGGCGGACGGCGCTGTCGGCTAGGCGACCCCGAAGGTCCGGACGCCCGCGTCTTCCCGACCGATAAGGACGTGCTGCACCGTCAGCAGATCGAGATGGGCGGCAACCTCCAGCACGGCGGTCATCTGATGGACCACGTCGAGTTCGTCGAGTCGCCGATCGTGTCGGGTCCAGCGCATCCGATTGGCGACCTCAAAGGCGGTGGATGCTCCGGCTGCCACCAGTGAGCAGATGTGTGTCAACCGTTCGTGGTGATGGTCGAGCAGTTCTTGCGCTCGGTCAGCTGTCTGCCGGTTCGTGGGGCCGTGAGCCGGCAACATCCGCGACTGCGGCAATTCGAGGAACAGCCGCAGCGAGGACAGGTAGGACCGCAGGGGGAGCGGCTCGGGTGCGCGTTCAAAGGCGATGGACGGTGTGATGCGGGGCAGCAGGTGGTCTCCGGTGAACGCCATCTGGTGGGCGACGTCGTCGAAGACGATGTGTCCGCGGGTGTGCCCGGGAGTGGCACGCGCGACAATAGTCGTACTGCCGCAATCGATTACGTCACCGTCGGTGAGCCACCGGTCCGGCGGGGTGAACGCGATTCCGCGTTCGTAGGATTCCCACTCCAGCTTCCCGATGGCCTGGGCCAATCGCGGCGCGCCGGCGGCGATGAGCATGCCGACCTGCGTCGGGTGTACTCCAGACGTCGCCGCAAAGGCTTCGATGCTGTGCCGCTCTTCGCGTCCGAGCATCAGTTCGGCGCCGTAGGTGCCGCTCCACCGCACCGCCAGCGAGTAGTGATCCCAATGCTGGTGGGTCACCAGAATCTGTTTGACGTCGGACGGGCCGGCGCCGATCGAGCGCAACGCCTCACGAAGCACCGTCTCGGACGGGGCGTAGTCCCATCCCGGGTCGAGGAGCGTCACACCGTCTGTGCCGATGATGATGTAGGCGTTGACTGCCGCGAGATCGGGGAGCGGTAACGGCAATTCGACTCTCACCACGTGGTCGGCGATCGGTTCGCACGTGGGCGCGCTGCCAACGGTTTTCGGCGCTGTCGTCATGGGTCCTCCATCGTGGTCGGCTCAGTCCAATTTAATTTAATTGAAACTAGAAACCTGTGTTAGTGTGCCATTAGCCGCAAGATGGGGCAGCTCAGGCAAATTGAATCAAGGTTTGAAATGGTCTTACCAGATCGGCCGATCAGCCCGCTAGTCCACCTACCCCGCAGAAGGACAACCACCCAATGGAAATCTTTGCGAACCTCGAGGCTTTCACGGCGGCAGCCGGGCAGGAGCTCGGCCCGACGGACTGGCTCGAGGTCACCCAGCACCGTGTCGATCAGTTCGCGGATGCCACCGACGACCACCAGTGGATTCATGTCGATCCTGCGCGTGCCGTCGATGGTCCGTTCGGCGGCACCATCGCCCACGGACTGCTCACGTTGTCGCTGTTACCCCGATTCATGCACGCGCTGTATCGGGTCGACGGTGTGGCAATGGCGATCAACTATGGGTTCGACAAGGTGCGCTTCATCAGCCCGGTGCCCGTCGGCGCCAAGGTGCGTGCCCGTTCCCGCATCGATCAGGTGACCACGTTGGGGTCCGCGGTCCAGGCCAAGCTCATCACCACCGTCGAGATCGACGGTGTGTCCAAACCGGCGGCCGTCATCGAATCGATTGTGCGCTATGTCGGCTGAACGGTCCCTGGACGTGAAAGTCGTTGCGGCGAAGCAGCTCTACCAGGCACTCGCGACTGGTGACCGGGACGGTATCGACCGGCTGCTCAGCCCGTCCTTCATCGGCCACGCGGCAGATGGGCTCCCGCTGGGCATGGGGGGTGAACATGTCGGCATCGACGCCATGTGTGCCGGATTGTGGTGGCGGATCGGCGAACATTTCAAGGCCCGCGCGGTCGCCGACGAATTCCAGGTCTTGCAGGACGGCCGCCTGGTGGTGGTCGGGACGTACCTGGGCACAGCCCGGCGGACCGGAAACGAACTCGACGCCGCGTTCATCCACATTCTCGGTTTCGATGCCGACGGCCGGATTCGCACCCTGCAGCAGCTCACCGACACCGCCGCTTGGCATGCCGCCCTGGACGGAACCGAGCGCTTGCAGACCATCGCCTATCACGTCGAACGCGGCGTCGCGACAATGTGTCTGAACCGGCCCGATCACCGCAACGCCATAGATTTACGTGTGGGACAAGAGACTTTGACAGTGGCCCGCCGCATCGCCGCTGATCCGGAAGTTCGCGCTGTCCTGATCTGTGGAAACGGCCCGGCGCTCACCGTTGGCGGCGACATCAGCTACTTCCTGGGCGGCTGTGCTGATGGATTCGGGAATCTGTTCATCAAGATGACCACCCCCTTCCATCAGGCTTTTGAGATCCTCAGCCGCATCGAGGCGCCGATCGTGACCGCAGCGCACGGTGCGATCGCCGGTGGCGGATTGGGCTACGTCTACGCGGCGGACCTCGTTGTCGCTGCTGAGGGCGCCAGATTCGTGACCGCGTTTGCAGGGATCGGGCTGTCGGGCGATGGCGGTGGAACGTGGCATTTGCCAAAGCTGATCGGCCCGCGCCGGGCCGCTGCGGCGTACCTGCGTAACACTCCGATCGGTGCGCAAGAGGCGCTCGAATGGGGACTGGTCAATGAGGTCGTTCCCGACGATCTCGTACGCAGCAGGGCATCTGAACTCGCCGCCCAGTTGGCAGCCGGCCCGACAGTCGCGTTCGGCACGATGCGGGCACTGCTGCGCGACAGCTGGCGCAACGACCTGCCAACACATTTCGCAGCCGAATCACGGGGTATCAAGCTCACCGGCGACAGCGCCGACGCCAAGCACGCGATCGAAGCGTTCGCTGCCAAACGCACACCCACCTACACCGGAAGGTAGACCATGGCCGGACTCATCCACGACACCGACGAACACCGCGCTATTCGTGACAGCGTCGCCAGCATCACCAATCGTTATGGCCCGCAGTACTTTCTGCAACGCGGCCGCGACGGCGGCGATATCGAGGAACTGTGGAAGGACCTCGGTGCGGCCGGCCTGCTCGGACTGCACCTCCCCGAACAATACGGGGGAGGCGGTGGCGGCATGGCCGAGGCCGTGGTTGTCGTCGAAGAGCTGGCCGCGCACGGGATGCCGATGCTGATCTGGGTCATCTCGCCCGCAATATGCGGAAACATCCTGGCCCACCACGCTTCTGAGGATATGAAACAGAGCTGGCTGCCGTCGATCGCCGACGGCAGCCGGAAGATGGCCTTCGGTCTGACCGAGCCCGATGCGGGGTCCAACAGCCACAACGTGAAGACCACCGCCCGCAAGACGGCGACCGGCTGGGTGCTGTCCGGGTCGAAGTACTACATCTCGGCCATCGACCAGTGCGACGCAGTGCTCATCGTTGCGCGCGATGCGGATCATTCGACTCCGGAGAAATCGCGACTATCGCTGTTCGTCGTGCCCACCGATGCTCCGGGGTTGACGTATCAGCAGATCGAGACGTCGATCGTGTCACCGGACAAGCAGTTCACCGTGTTCCTCGACGGGGTGGAACTTGGTGAAGACGCTTTGATCGGACAGGCCGGCGACGGTCTGCGGCAAGTCTTTGACGGCCTGAACCCGGAACGGATTCTGGTCGGCGCCATCTGTGGCGGCGTCGGCCGCTACGCCATCGCGTGCGCCGCGGAATACGCCAAGCAACGGAAAGTGTGGTCGACACCGATCGGAGCGCACCAGGGCATCGCGCATCCCTTGGCCGAATCACACATCGCTGTGGAGCTGAGCCGCCTCGCCACCGCGCGCAGCGCCGCATTGTTCGATGCCGGTGAATCCGCGGCCGAAGCCGCCAACATCGCCAAATTCGCGGCATCGGAAGCGGCTCTCAAGGCACTCGACCAGGCGATCCAGACGCACGGCGGCAACGGCCTGTCCCACGAGTACGGACTTTCCGAACTCTGGTTTGTCACGCGACTGATGCGCACTGCTCCCGTCAGCCGCGAAATGGTCCTCAACTTCATTGCGCAGACCTCCCTTGGTCTGCCCCGGTCCTACTGAACCGCAACGTATTTCGGGAGATTAGGCAATGACCACATCCGAACTTAACTATGACGCTGTCGTCATCGGCGCCGGCGCCGGTGGACTGTTCACCGCCGCGCGCCTCACTCACCAGGGATTCCGCACCCTGGTGGTAGAGAGCCTCGACAAAGTCGGTGGTCGCGCGTCGACCGATGACATCGACGGATTCAAAGTCAATAACGGTGCCATCGTCATCGAGGTCGGCGGGATCACGCAGCAGACTTGTGAGGAAGTCGGTGCCCGCTTTGACATCCGCGAGCCCAAGCCGCCGATCCTGTACCGCATCGCAGGCAAGGACGTCGACGTCACCGGCGGAGGCTGGGGGTTTCTGCTCGGCAAGCTGACCCGGCAGGGGGCCAAACTAGTGAAGGGCATCGGTGCCGCCCGCAATGACTCCGGCTTGCCCGAAGATGAATTGTCCACCGCGGACTGGGTGTCGAAGTACACGAAAAACGAAGGTGTACACGGCATCTTTCGCAACATGTGTGCATCGGTGTTCGCCGTGGGCTCCGAAGATCTCCCGGCTCGGGTCTTCCTGACCTACTTCACCCGCAAGAGTGCCTTCAAGCGATTCGGATTCCACCCCGAAGGCACCATCGGGCTGTGGAAAGCGTTGGCGGCCGCGGTCGAAGACCGTGGGGGAGAGGTGTGGCTGTCGACCAAGGTCACCAAGATCATCACCGACGGCGACAGGGCTGTCGGTGTTGAGGTCAGCCGCGGCGGAGAACCGTTGCGGATCAACGCACCTGTCGTCGTCAGCGATATCGGCCCGGCCGCGACGGTAGCTCTGATCGGAGCCGACAACGTGCCGGCGGACTACCAGGAGATGGTCAAACGCGCAGACCGTCCAACTGCCATGGTCACGGTCAACTTCGCCAGCCAGGACCGGCTTATCGACGTCCCGGGCATGCTCAGCTTCGCCAAGTCACGCCGACTCGCATACATCGCCAACTTCACCGACGTCTGCCCGGAGATGGCGCCGAGTGGCTGGAATCTGTACGTGGGAACTGCGGTGCCGGAAAACCCGACCGGGGACTTCGACGAAGCCGCGGAAACCGAGTTTCTCCTGCAGGACCTACGCGACAACATCGAGAACTTCGATGCGCGCGCCCGCATTCTCAACATCGCGGTCACCCGCGATGGCTGGCCGCCACAGCGTGCCGTCGCCGGATTCGACTTGCCTCATGACACGCCGTTCGCCGGCCTCTGGAACGTCGGCGACGGGGTGAAGGAATACGCCAATGGCGGGACCACCGCGTGCGCGGAAACCGCAAAGCTGGTGGTGGACAAGATCGTTGCCAATCATCAGCCGGCGGTGGCGCCCTGAGCCGGCTCATCGAGAACCTGGCCGATGCCCGCAGTGTCTTGTTCGTGCCCGGCGACCGCCCGGACCGGTTTGCAAAGGCGGCAGCCAGCGGCGCCGACCTGATTGTTCTCGACCTAGAGGACGCCGTGGCGCCCGATGCGAAGAGCACCGCCCGCGATGCCGTAGATCGCCGGCTCAGCACGAGCCCGCAGGTCATCGTCCGGATCAATGCGACGGACACCGCTTGGTTCGCCGCCGACATCGCAATGGTGTCCCGGTACCCCTGCGCCGTCATGCTGCCGAAGACCCACAGTGCCGAGCACGTGACAACCGTCGCTGAGCATTTGGCTCCGGCTACGCCGGTGATCGCGCTCATCGAGACCGCGGCGGGTATCCAACGGGCCGCGGAGATTTGCGCGTGCGAACCGGTGGTCAGGGCGGCCTTCGGCAGTATCGACCTCAGTGCCGAGCTGGGTATCGACCCCGACGATCGTCAAGCGCTGCTTCATGCCCGGAGCACGCTCGTGCTGGCGGCTGCTGCCGCCGGTCAACCGGCGCCGTGGGACGGCGTGAGTACCGTTGTGCACGAAGACGAGTCGGTGGCCGCTGATGCGTCCCGCGCGGCGCGAGTCGGGTTCGGCGGCAAGCTCTGTATTCATCCCCGCCAGGTACCGATCGTCAATGCGCAATTCCAGCCCTCGCCCGCTGAACAAGCCTGGGCGCAGCAGGTGCTGGCCGCCGTCGCAGCCTGTGATGGTGGAGCCTGCCTCGTCGACGGACGGATGGTCGACAAACCGGTGATCGACAGGGCGGCCCGGCTGATGGCCCGAGCTCGCGTCGAGTAGCGCTCGCGCGCAACGAGTGCAAGGAAATCGAGGCACAATGAGCACGCGGCGGGGGAGCACATGACAATCGCGACGATGCTGGGTCGGTTGCCCGGCGCGGACGTCACGATCGCGGTGGGCGACGGGGTCGGAGCGGTCGACCTCCTGGATGACGGCACCACTCTGGGTGAGGCCCTTACCGCGTTCGCCCTCGAAAGGCGTTCGGTATCAGTGATTCTCGGCTGGAGCCCGGTAGCTCCCCGTGGACTCGATCCGAACGCGTTCACCCGCATCTTCACCCTGATGCCGGGCTGGGGCGTGCGTGGTCTGCTGCCCAACCCGGCAACGCGATCCGTGCCGGTCAGCATGGCCGCAATTCCAGCCCTACTGACTGGCCACCTGCGGCCCGATGCGCTGATCACCCGCATGGCTCCGCGTGGCGCGGGCCTGCAGTTCTGTACCGAGGTGTCATGGCAGCAAGCGTTGGTAGATGCCGGTGTGTCGGTGTGGGCTGTGGTCGACGACGCCGCAGGCTCGGCGAGTGCGGAGCCCGCCGTTGACCGGGGCAGGGTGACGGTGGTCGGCCACACCGGGGAGCCACCAGCCGAAGTGCCTTCGCGCGCACCCGATCCCATTCACTACGAGCTGGCCGATCAGGTTCTGCAACTCATCCCGCCAGGCGCGAGCGTGCAGTACGGCCCGGGACAGCTCGGCACTGCGCTACTGCAGCGAACCACGAATCCCCTGCGCATCGATACCGGCCTGCTGACCGACGCGGTGATCGATCTGGACCGTCGCGGACTGCTCGTGGGGTCGCCATCGGCAACCTACCTCCTCGGCAGCCGCGAACTGTACCGGTGGGCCGAGGGCCGCCCGATACTGCGCGGCATCGAGCACAGTCACGACGTGAGCCGGCTCTCTCGTGGTGCGCCGTTCGTCGCGGTCAACACGGCTATCGAGATCGATCCGTTCGGACAGATCAATGTTGAAGGCGTCGGCGAGAAGGTAGTGGGCGGTATCGGAGGGCACCCCGACTACTGCACTGCGGCACGGCTGAATCCGTCGGGGCTGTCGATTATTGCTGTGCCGACTCGGTTCAACGGCCGCTCACCGCTGGTGGAACAGCTCAGCAGGCCCGCCTCGACGCCCGCCCACGACGTGGAAATCATTGTTACCGAACACGGTTACGTCGATTTGCGGAGCGCGGACTGGTCCGAGCGCCGCGCAATGATCACCGATCTGTTCGCGCGGGGCGACTGAACCAGCACGCGGTGTGCCCGTGGATCAACTGGCCGCGATGTCGCGACCGATGATCTCCTTCATGATTTCGGTGGTGCCGCCGTAGATCGTCTGGATGCGGGTATCCAGATACGCACGGGCAACCGGGTATTCGGTCATATAGCCGTAGCCGCCGTGAAGTTGCAGGCAGCGGTCGACCACTCGCTTCTGCAACTCGCTGACATACCATTTGCCCTTCGCGGCGTCGATGGCGCTCAGTTCACCGGCGTTGTAGGCCAACACCGAACGATCGACGTAGGACTCTGCGATATCGATCTCCGTCGACATCTCGGCGAGCTCGAATCGGATGTGTTGTTTGTCGGTCAGGGGAGCGCCGAATGCCTCGCGCTGCCGGCAGTATTCGACGGTTTGGCCGAAGATTGCGCGGGTTGTGGCGATGGCCTTGGCGCTGACGCCGAGGCGTTCGCGCGGCAGATGGCTCATCAGATACTGCAGCCCCATCCCGGCCTCGCCGAGCAGATTTGCCGCCGGCACCACAGTGTCGCGGAAGTACAGCTCTGCGGTGTCCTGCGCGGGAAGCCCGATCTTGTCCAGCTTGCGGCCACGTTCAAAACCCGGCGTATCGCGTTCGACCACGAACAGGCTGAACCCGCGCGAGCCCGCCGCCGGATCGGTACGCGCAGCCACCACCACCAGGTCACACATGATGCCGCTGGAGATGAATGTCTTCTGCCCGTTGAGAATCCACGTATCGCCGTCGCGAGTCGCCGCGGTACGCATGCCCCTCAGGTCGCTGCCTGCGCCGGGTTCGGTCATCGCCAGCGCCCCGATGATCTCGCCGGTGGCGAACCCAGGTAGCCAACGCTGCCTCTGCTCGTCGTTGGTCAGGTCGAGTAGATAGTGCAGGACCAGGTCGTCCTGCAGGCTGACGGTCAGACCGAACGACAGCGCGTTGATCCGGGCAATCTCCTCGCACACCACCATCCGATAGCGGTAGTCGGATTCATTCGCGCCGCCGTACTGCTCGCCGATCTGTAGTGCATAGATCCCGGCCTTGGCGGCGCGGGCGAAAACGCCGCGGTCGATCCATCGGTCGTGATCCCAATCATGTTGATGCGGAACAACTTCTCGGGCGAGAAACTCCCGGACGGTGCCGCGGTACGCCTCGTGATCGGCGGTGTAGAGCGAGCGCTTCATGGATTACAGTCGTTCCAGAATGGTGACGTTGGCCTGTCCGCCGCCCTCGCACATGGTCTGCAGCCCGTAGCGGCCGCCGGTGCGCTCCAGTTCGTGCAACATGGACGTCATCAGACGCGCGCCCGTGCAGCCGATCGGGTGGCCCAAGGCGATGGCTCCGCCATTGGGGTTCACCATCGCCGGGTCGGCGTTCAGCTCGGCGAGCCATGCCAAGACGACTGGGGCGAACGCTTCGTTGATCTCGACGGTGTCGATGTCTTCGATAGTCAGGCCCGCACGTTTCAGGGCGTGCTGCGTCGCCGGAATCGGTGCGGTCAGCATCATGACGGGATCGGCACCGCGGACCGACATGTGGTGGATCCGCGCGCGTGGGGTCAACCCAAAGCGGTCGACAGCGTCCTGCGACGCGATCAGCAGCGCCGCGGCCCCGTCGGAGATTTGGCTGGCCGCGCCGGCGGTCACCACGCCACCCTCTACCAGGGTCCGCAGACCGGCCATCTTCTCCAGCGAGGTGTCGGCCCGGGGGCCTTCGTCGACGCTCAGACCCGCGTAGGTGGTGATCTCTCGTGCGAAATATCCGGCGGCGATGGCCGTCAGGGCCCGCTGGTGGCTGGTGAAGGCGAACAGGTCGTTGTCCTCACGGGACAGCTTCCATTGGGCGGCAATGAGTTCCGCACCCCGGAACTGCGAGATTTCCTGATCGCCGTAGCGCGCCTGCCATCCTTTGCAGCCGGTCCACGGATCGGTTGAACCGAACGGTTCGCCGGCGCTGAATGCGCTCAGGATGGGGTACTGGCTCATCTTCTGCACACCGCCGGCCACAATCAGGTCGCTGGTGCCACTCATGACAGCCTGCGCGGCGAAATGGACCGCCTGCTGCGCTGATCCGCATTGGCGGTCAATGGTCACGCCGGGCACCGACTCGGGCAGTCCGGCGGCGAGCGCCGCGGTCCGCGCGATGTCACCGGCTTGAGAACCGATGTTGTCCAGGCAGCCGAAGATGACGTCGTCGATCGCGGCTGGGTCGATGTCGTGTCGGCCGACGACCGTCTTGATCACGTGAGCGGCCATGTCAGCGGGATGCTCGCCTGACAGCGCGCCGCCACGCTTGCCGACAGCAGTACGGGTGGCGTCAACGATGTATGCCTCAGTCATAAAACTGAATTTAACATAGAATTGAAAAAGTTAAGAAGCTAGGTTCGGTGCCGACTGTGGCGGCGGTGTATCAGTTGCGGGACGGTGAACCTGCGCGACGCTTGGCGGCCTGGGGGAGTGGGCTCAGGCCATGCCGCACGAAGGTTTGGGCATTGGCGACCATGGCATCGACGGAACTGAAGCGGGGGTCCCACCACTCGGCGGTCCAGTTGAGCGCGCCGAGTATCAACGCCTGCGCCATGGTGGCGTCCAGGTCATCGCGAATATCGCCGCTGTCGACAGCGTCATTGATGAGGCCGCGCCAGATGCGGTTGTACGCGGCAGCTTCCTTCTTCTGTCTCGCCTGGAGCTGTTGCGGTACCTGCCTGGCGTTCCGGATGGACGCTCTTGCATAGTCGGAAAGCTCAAGCTCGTGGCGCAGGTGCGATTCGACGGCCACCATGATGCGATCCATGGGTGACAAGTCGTCGGGCTGTGCCTTCAGTTCGGCCTGCAGGTGCCGGCGCATATCGCTGATACCGCAGAACATCACCTCTTCGATGAGGTCTTCGCGGGATTTGAAGTAGTAATAGATCGCGGGCGCTTGAAGCTCGGCGTATTCGGCTACGTCGGTAAGGCGAGTGCCGGAATATCCCTTCACGCTCAGCGTGTGCGCAGCGGCATCCAGGATTCGTGCGCGGGTGCGTTGGGACTTCGAATCGTTCGATTCGGCCGTCGCCTTCTTCCGGGGCATCGTTCGATGATAGGCGGGTGGCGCGCGAGCGCGGCGTTGGCGCGTGACAGATGCGTTGGTGTCATTGGTCTATGTGCCCGGCAGGGCGGGTCGGTGCGGTGCATGGAGGCCGGATGGGTGCCTTGACTTCGCGTTTGAATCACGATTAAATTCGTGGCCATCGAGGGGCCCGACGTCCCAGAAGCCGGAGGGAACGGAGTGACGGACAACGTGCAACTCGAGGTGAGCGGTGGCTCGTACTTCGATGAGTTGGAGGTGGGGCAGGTCTTCGAGAGCGCGCCGGCCATGACACTGACTGACGGCGCGGCCGCTCTTCACCAGTCCATCATCGGCAGCCGGATGCGGCTCGCTCTGGATGCGGGCCTCGCCGCCGCCGTGACCGGAGGCCATGGTGCGCTTGCCCATCCGGCCCTGGTGTGTGATGTGGCCATCGGCCAGAGCACTCTGGCGACTCAACGGGTCAAGGCGAACCTCTTCTATCGTGGTCTGGCGTTCCACCGCTTCGTCGAGGTGGGGGACTCGCTGTCCACACGCACCGAGGTGGTTGGGATGAGGCAGAACTCCGTTCGTGAAGGCCGCGCACCGACTGGCCTTGTCGCGCTGCACATCACGACGGTTGATCAGGTGAATCGACCGGTTCTCGACTTTCATCGCTGCGCGATGCTGCCGCTGTCGCCGGGCGTCACGGATACCGGTTGCGGTGACGATCTGTCATTGATCGGCATTGTTGATGCGCCTCCGGACCCCACCTGCGACTGGGATGTGGCAGCTTTCAGGTCTCGAGTTCCGGGGCCGTACTTCACCGCTGATCTTGCGGGTCTTCGGCTGCGCAGTACCGGTGATGTTGTGAGCAGTTCGCCTGAGCTGGCTCGGCTCAGTCTGAACATCGCTGCCACGCATCATGATTGGCGCAGTGGCGGCCAGCGGCTGGTATACGGTGGCCACACGATCGGGATCGCACTCGCGCAGGCCTGCCGGATGATGCCCAATCTGGTCACCGTCCTGGGGTGGGCGGCGTGCGACCACACTGGACCCGTTCATGAGGGGGACACGCTCTACAGCGATCTTCACGTTGAATCTGCGACGCCACGGCTTGGGGGCGGCGGCGCATTGGGTATGCGGTCGGTGGTCTACGCCGTAGGGGTCGACGGTCAGCCCGATCGTCAAGTTCTGGACTGGCGCTATACGGCGTTGATGTTCTGAGCGTCGACGGCGCTGGTGCATATTCAAGATGCATCGGAGTGTGCGTTTCGTTGATCGCCGAAGCGGTTGCTGCTAGGAAGCTGGTCGGCCTGACGTCAATTGCTCTACCAGTTCTGCGGCATCCCAAAAGTCCCGGTGACTTGTCAGCTTGCCGTCATCTCCAAAACGGCAGGACCCAATCCCGACGATGCTGAATCGATCTCCGGTCGCTTCCAGTCGGCGGCCATCGCGCAGCCGGAGTGCGCCGGCAAAGGACCCGCTCCACGTCCACTCCATATAGATGCGGCCTTGTTGTGTCGCTGGTTCGGTGAACTCGATGACGGAGTCGGGGGCGAATTTCAACATCCAGCGGTGAAACCGCAGGATCTCGTCGTGCCCTCGGTAGGTGGTACCCATTGCGATGTCGGCGTAGGTGCCGTCGTCGGCGAAGAACGCCAGTAGGCCTTGTGGATCATTGGTCCACGCCTCGGAATAGGCGGCAGGATATGCCTCGTCAGTCGGATGCGGTGGCTGCTTCACCCTACATAATTTATCATAGATTAGAAAAAGGTGGGCACGGTTGCCGGTGCCGCCGCCTTCTCTGACCCCTATTCGCTGCGGCCGGGTGATCCCATCCTTCGGTCGGGTACGGGGTCCGGTTTGAGTCGGCGCATGGCCCGCATGGCGGACGTGCTGTCTAGCAGTGTTGCCTGTTGTCCGAAAGCGAGTTCGCTCATCGTGTCGCGGGTGTGATGCGTTCGGTGAAACTGCCATGAAAGCCGGGGAAATGGTGGCCGGGCAGAACCGCGATCGCTTGTGCCGGCTTTTCGATGGCGGCGGCGTCGAGGATGTGCAACTCGGTGCGATGCTCAGCTCCGTTGTAGGCGACGACCAGCAGCCAGCCATCGTCTTCGGCGGCGTTATGTGCTCTGGGGACGAAGATCGGTTCGCCCGGGGCCATGTCTGGTGAGAAATGGTGCAGGCGGTGGGTGTCGGTCTGCCGGTCCAGTTTGACGATGGCCGAACTGTCTTGATCCGCCGACGCCAGATAGGTGTAGCGGTGCTGGCTGCCGGTGCGGCGCTCGTCGTGGGTGGGGAATTCGGTTGCGGGACTGGGGTAGTCGGTGATGGTGACGGTGCCAGCGGCCGAGATGCGAAGCCGGGCGGGCCAGCCGGCAACGGTGACGGGTTCTGTGCGGAATCGTTTGGCCGCCTGGGTGAGGAAGCTGAATGATTCGTGGCGCACGAGGTCGAGGACGACGTCGTCGCGGTCTTCGTAGGCGTTGTCAACGTGGATGTATACGAACGGGTCGCATTCGATGATGCGGGGTTTTCCGCCTGCGCGTGGAACGAGGACGACTTTCATTCCGAGCTGTGGGCGATAGTCCGCGCTGTCACCGAGCGCTCCCTTGCCCAGGGCGGCGAGAGCCGCTGCCACCGGATCCACGGTGATCGGAGCAAGCGCGAACACCAAGAACTGTGGGGTGATGGCGAAGTCGTGCTGGATGTAGATGTGATCGAGCGGGATCGAGGCGAGCTGGCTGAGCCGGCCCGTTGGGTCAACCCGGAAGCATCGAAGGGATGTCACGGTGCGGTTGTCCAGCGACGGCGCCACGTCGAGGCCGAAGTTGAACAATTCTCCGGTGACGGGGTCGATTCGCGGGTGCGGTGAAAATCGTGAAAACGGGGGGAGTTGGCCGTTGAAAGTGCAGGGGCCAAGCGTCGACAAGTCGTCAAGGTCCACCTGCCACGGCCGGCCGGCGTCACTGAGCGCGAGAAGCCGGTCGGCGTGGACGACGGCGTGGGTGTTGGCGGCATCAGCAGGTGGGCGCCCAATGTTGTCGCGGAAACTCCGCGCATTCGTGTACACGCCGCGGATGCGGGCACCCTGACCGCGAAGTTCCTTGCGGCGCTTGGGCGTGTCCACGTACCGCGACCGGAATCGAACGGCGCCGTCGTTGATGGTGAACTTCACCATCAATCCATCGCCGTCAAAGGGGTGTGCTCCGTTGAAGCCGCCGGACTCCCAGTCCGCCGGACCGTTCCGGTACAGGGTGCCCCGCAGCTCTTGTGGCATTGACCCGGTGATCGGCAGCTCGACCTCGTCGGGATGTTCTTTGGCGGCGCGGTACATACCCAAAAGGTCGGCTGCCTGGTCGTTGCTGGTGACAGTCATCGTGCATCTCCTGTGATCGTCTGTGCTGCGGCCATGGATGCCTAAAAGGGGCACTTGGCTGTGGGGTCATGCTTGTCGTGTGCGGTGAAGTCGGTGAGCTCGCGCTTGCGCATGGTGTCGACGATGCGTTGGTGCTTGCGCGCGTGATAAGCCAACGGCGCGTAGGTGATTCGTTCTGGCAGTGCTTTCAGGGCGCCGCGGTAGACCCGGAAGACGGCTTGGAGTTCACGTTCCTCGGTCTGGCTCCAGGAGACTTCCAGCTTTTCGCGGACATTCGTAGGTAGGCACCCGATGAGAGTCAGGCGCATAACTTCCGCTGGGATGCCGGCGACCGCTTGCGTCAGCAGCTTGACTGCGGGCCGCAGCCGTTGCGGTACCAGATGCGGCACTCGCAGCGGTGGGTTCTTGCTGAGATTGTGAACGATATTGTTGGCGACGTAGGTGTTCTCGAGCACCTCATCGACCATCTTGTCGAAGTAGGGCCAGAACTCGGCCCGGCTGGCGGGAAGCTGGTTCTTGGGCACCTGCGTGATCCGCGCGAGCCTGAGCATGTCTTGATACAGCTCGTCTTCCTCGGTCTCGGTGTACTTGCGACCTAAAACGAGCGGCGCACTCCATACGGTGGACGGAAATGCGGTGGCAATGACCCAGGCATACGCTTGTGGATGTAGAGCGGTGATGTGCTGACCGTCCGGGGTTGTCATTTGCAACGGCCGATGCATCTTTCGGAGCCAGTAGCCCTGCTCGATTGCGGCTTTGCCGCCGAAGACCCATTGCTGCACCGCATCGAAGGATCGGATAGCGCGCCCCATTGGATCGGTGTCGTACACCGAGTACCTGTCGACGACGGAGCCGATAACCGGGTGCATCGCCTGCAGCAGAAACGCCGCGCCGTTGACCGGTAGCCCGGCCCACTGGCCGATCATGGTGCCCATCTGTCCCAGCGGGTCTACAAGATCCGGTACTGGTTGGACCCACTGCTCAGCTGATAGCGCATCAGCGCCAGCGACGTTGTACGCAACGCCGGCGTTGTCACCACCTACCGATGCGAGAACTGTGGATTCTGTTGTGGTCATTGGCCGCAACTCCTAAGTCGATGGGAGCAACATGGCGCCGGGATCGAACCCTGGCACATTCTGATGCAGTCCGGCACCAGAATTTGAGTCACGAGTAGAATGCACGGTGTTCACTTCCAAGTCAACAGACAGCGCACCGAAACTTGCCTCCATCGCAGACCGCCCGCCCCTACGGCGGGATCGCCGCGTCCCAACGTCGCGCTGAACGACGTGCGGCGTTCTTGGAGGCCGCATATGAACTGCTCGCTGAATCAGGTCCCAGCGCGGTGTCGAAGCGCGCAGTGTGCGCGCGTGCGCGTCTGAACGATCGCTACTTCTACGAGAGCTTCGCCAATAGCGATGCCCTACTCCTCGAGCTTGTGCGGGAACGCACCGAGCGCGGCATCGGCATCATCACTGCTGCGATGATCGATGCCGGGCCCCGCATCTCCGAGCAGCTTTGCGCCGCAGCCGAGGCGGCCGTCGATTTTGCCGTGGAAGACCGTCTCAACGGCCCGCTGCTGCTCGCCTCCTACTCCAATGAAGTCCTGCAGCGGGCACGTCAATCCACCATCTACCGTCTGGCGGTCGTGACGACAAAGATGACGGCCATAGCCAAGGATGGACCGGATACCGGTACCCCTGACGCTGACCCGGCGGCTTACGTATTTGCAAGCGGTTCAATCGAACTCGTCGCGGCATGGCTACGAGGCGAGTTCGCCGTATCCAAACAGCAACTCGCACAGTACGTTGCTGCTGCCCTGGCTGCCGCAACTCAACTGGAGCCAAGTGGCGTCGGGGTCATCGGTTCGGCTTCGGGCAGTGCCCTCGATGACCAAGCAGATGAGCCCACCTGTCAATAGGCCGACGGCCTGGAGGGCGTTGGCTTTGAGGTGACGTTGTCAGCCCCGCGTGTCGTGGCCGCGGGGCTTTCGACTGCTAGCGGCGGAATTCTTCGACGGGGTGGAATTCCGCTGCGGCGTCGCCCATTTCGTTGCGGTACCAGTTCTCGCGACGGCGGCGTTGCGTTCTGTCGGCGAGATGATCGAGGGCGGGTATGAGTCGACGCGCGGTTTCGAGAGCGAATGTGACAGGGATGGCCGCTACGGGCAGGAGTACCCAGGGCAATCGCCGCGGCATGGTGTGCCGGGCGTAGGTTGCCGGTGACAGCCATAGTCCGGTGTAACCGATCTGCATCCGGTAATTGAATTCGTCGCGGATTCGTTTACGGGTGCTGGTCCCGGGTTTCGGTGCGAACGCTGGGAGATACGACTCGACGAGTTCCTCGCCGTCGGCGCCGGCGGTGTACGCGCGTTTGACCAACGCCGCGAACATCAGTTGCACCGCTTCGCGGAAGTTCAGGGGATACCAGCTGGGCTGAACGCCGAGGAGGTGCCCGACGTAGCGCCAATAGTGAAGTGTCGCTTCGATTTCCGTGATGGTGGTTTGGTGCCCGACGCTCCATAACGCGAGGCCAGGTACGACGCTGCCACCCATCAACGTGAGGGTCGCGTCACCGACGCTGATCGGCACTCCCCAGGCGGCGAGGTCCCATTCGGGACGCTGGATCAACTTGCGCCGGATGAAAACGTGCATGATGCGGACTCGCATCGCCGTGGCGCGGCCTCGCGCACCAGGGTCAAGCCCGCCGGGCTCGGAGACGTCGATCCAGAACCGCACTGTCTCCAGCTGCCGCTTGTGCGCTTTGGCGCCGGCGTAGCCACCCGCGTACGACAACGGTTTGGTGATCGAACTCTCCGAATACATCTCAAGAGTGCTAGTGGTGGCGAAGCTGAATACTGAGGTGCCCCATCGCCGAAATACCTTGGCGCCCTGTTCCATGAGGTTGTGGTCGAGCCACTCTGGGTCGGTTTCGAACTCCTCGAACAGCCGGACCATCGACGGCGGCGCGTCAGGGACGGACTCGATACCGTGCTCAAGCGCCTGGTCGAGCATGGCCCGCCCGGCCTTCGGGCCAAGTTCGCCGAGGTAAACGTCGTCGACGAAGGCCTCGGCGACCGGGTCGGCCTGGTAATACGCCTGCCCGAATTCGCGCACCAGCTCCTCAGATGGCTGCGGATCGAACCGAAACGCTGCCCGCCAGATCTTGCGGGCCCGCTGCACTCCCGGTTTGTTGACGCACTGGTCGTACAAGAATTCCGACGGTATCCGCCCATCGTCGGCGGTATCGATGACAGCTGACGTCTCCATGACTCAGAGCATTACCGACACTGGTGTCGGTTGTCAACCGACACCAGTGTCGGTAATCTTGGTCGGGTGACGGAGAGGCAGCGCCGGATGAACGGGGCGCAGCGGCGCGAACTGATCGTGGACGCCGCGCGGACACTGTTGTCCGAACGTCCCTATGACGAAGTCGCGATCGGCGAAATCGCTACGCGCGCAGGGGTGGCCCGCACGGTGCTCTACGACCATTTCCCCTCGAAGGAAGCGCTGGTGTTGTCCTTCGTGTCCGATGAGGTCACCGCGCTCATCGCCGTGCTCACCGATCGGGTGAGCCAGGCCAGCGGATCTTTCCGAGAGCGCACCACCGCCGTGCTGGACGCACACTTTGAATTCCTGCAGCAGCGGCCACTGGCGTTTCGCATCTTGGCGCTCGATTCGCGCGCCGACCCCGAAATCGCCAAAGTTGGACACCAACTCCGCGATGCGGCCAGCGAGGCGCTAGGTGCGGCGCTGAGCGCAGACTTCGACCGCGCGGGCATCGCGCGTGGCGGCCCGGCACGTGACGCCAAACTCGTGCTGCTGATATCGGCGATTCAAGGAATTTCCGGCTGGTGGTTCGACCACCCTGAGGTCACCCGTGCCGAGATCGTCGCGGCCACCGCGGACTGGCTGGACCACGGTCTCAACGGCACGTAGCTCCCATGAGAGGGCCGGTCGCGCCTAATCGTTTGTTGTCAGTTCTGCGGCCAGGCGCCGCAACGCGGCTACCGGCACTATCCCAGGTGCCATTGCGGCGAAGTCGTACAACGAGATTGGTCCGAGCAGTTGGAGGATCTCGGAGTCGGCGATGGCAGGTATGTAGCGCCGAAGCACTTCGGCGGCGGCCGGTTCGGCGAGCAGCACGTGCAGGGGAGAACGTACTGACAGCCGGCCGGTTGGAAATTCTTCGAGCCCGGGCAGGGGTTCGGCGGCACGGTCCGCTTGTTCGCGTTGCACTCGTGCCAGGAGGTGTTCGTCCTCGATTGGTCCTGTGGCCGGCAGGCCGAGGCGTTGATACTGGCTCGGCGGCGCCTCGTTAGTGCGCATCAATTCGACCAGCAGTGTGGCCATGCGCCTTTCGGCGCGGTCGTCGATGATCGGGTGCAGCTGCTCGGGGTCGGAGTCGAGGTCGAACAGCAGTGTTCCGTGCAGGTACGGGTTGATGAGGCTGCGTCCGTTCATTCGAAGTGTGCGAACACCTTTCGTGAAGCCGAACGGTTCAGCCAGCTCGAGATCGCGGAGTTCGTCGGGTGTGAAGCGGCCCCGCATATGGGTGGGCATGAGTGTGTGTTCTTGCAGGGGAAGGTTTTCCGGGCCAACCGGTGCTCGCATGTAGACGTAGCGGCCGTCGGTGGCGTTGACGTGGCCACCGTGTATGCCGAAGAGGCCCGCGGTGCGCACCGGAACGTCGTCGGCGACGGGGAGCGGCGCACCCTGCATGTCGGCCGGGGTTTCGACACCGAAGTAGTCCAGCAGTGTCGGGGCCAGGTCGATTGTCTGTACGAGCGCCTGGCGGCGCTGGTCTGCGGCTCCCGCGCGTGGATCCCAGACAAACAGTGGCAGCTGGACGAGCTCGTTGTACCAGGGCTGCACCGACTTTCCCCACCAGCCGCGTTCCCCGAGCAGGAAGCCGTGGTCGGTGTTGACGATGAGCATGGTGTCGTCCCACAAATCCAGTTCGTCCATGGCGTCCAGTACCCGGCCGAGCGAGTGGTCGCACATCGAGAGCAGGGCCGCGTATTCGTATCGCGCATGTTCGACCTGGTCGGGTGTTTCGGTCACGCGCTTGTAGTCGGGCCAGTCGAAGTGTGGACCGCTGTAGTCGTGCGGGTACAGGTCCTTGTAGTTCTGGTGGCTGAAGAATGGCTCATGCGGGTCGAAGGTTTCGATTTGTACGAACCACCGGTCGCTGGCGGCGTTCGTATGGATGAATTCGAGGCCTGCGTCGAACGTCAGGGTTTGAGAATGCTGGTCCTCGGTGGCCATGTGCTGGCGGTTGACCCAATCCTGTTGGTAATTAGCGAACTTGAGGGCTTTGAGGTCGGCGGCGGGCATCGGCGGAGCGGCGATCTGGCCTTTCCAGGGATCGGCTTCCTGTCCCCGGAAGTACTCCCAGGTGCTGTAGCGGCCGTGGTAGGTGGCACCGCCGTCCTCCCAGTAATGGTGGTGGTCACTGGTCAGATGGGTGTGAATTCCGTGCTGTTTGAGCAGCTCTGGCATGGAGTCGTCGAAGGGCTCCAGCGGCCCCCAGCTGCGATGCAGGAAGTTGTAACGGCCGGTGTGGATTTCGCGCCGCGCCGGCATGCAGGGCAGGGAACCTGCCCATGCGTTGTCGAAGGTGACAGACCGCTTGGCCAGCCGGGTGAAGTTGGGTGCGTGGGTCCAGTCCGCGCCGTACGGCGGCAGCAACCGCCGATTCAGGCTGTCGAACATCACCATGATGGCTTTCATCGAGTGGCTCCGGTCAGTTGTCTTGGGCGAGGACTGGTTTGGGATCGAGGCACTACGAGGTACCGCTGCGCGCGGTGGCGAGGTCCGCTGCACAGCGGAATCCTGCGTGCCCGCTTGAGCTGTCCGGGGTGTTGGCCGAGCGGGCCGAGACTCGGTACCGGAAGCAGTACGACTCATGGCACAGGTAGGAGCCACCGCGAATGACTTTGTCAGTTCCCGTCGCTGGGCCGGTGAGGCTCACCGCATCGGTTTGATGTTCAGTGCTCCACCAGTCCGCGCACCATTCCCACACGTTTCCACACATGTTGTACAGACCGAATCCGTTGGGGCCGAAGGCATCCACAGATGCCGTGCCCCGGTAGCCGTCGACCGCCGTGTTTTTGACGGGGAAAGTTCCGCGCCAGATGTTGCACCGATACTCGCCGCCTGGATCGAGTTCGTCTCCCCAGGGATAGCGGGCCTGGTTCAGGCCGCCGCGTGCCGCGTACTCCCATTCGGCTTCGGTAGGCAGACGCTTCCCGGCCCAACCGGCGAATGCGTGTGCGTCATTCCAGGAGATGTGCACGACGGGATGGCATCCGCGGCCGTCGATTTCGCTGCCGGGCCCCTCCGGGAGGTCCCACCGCGCACCCTCCACCGCGCACCACCACGGGGTGCGTGTGGGCCGCGCGCTGGCGCGCCGGAGGGCAGCGGGCAGGAACCCGGCGAATACGTATGACCAGCCGAGGCGTTCGGCGTCGGTGCGGTAGCCGGTGGCAGCGACGAACTCGGCGAAGTCGTCGTTACTGACCGCGCACGTGTCGATGAGGAACGGGGCCAGTTGCACCGGGCGCACCGGCCCTTCAGCGTCGGTCGGGTAGCTGACGTGGGAGTCGCTACCCATCCAGAATTGGCCACCTTGCAGGGTGACCATGCCCGTTGTATCGAATTGGCCTGAAACGGAATTGGCGATGGCGGGAGCGGGAGGTGTGGCTGCCGGACGGGGCGGCGTGCAGCACTGGGGAGTCATGTGTGGCTCTCGCCTCATGGGGTCTTGACGGGCAGGACGGCCAGCGCCCCGGCTGCGGCGATCGCCGCGACGATGGGGTAGAGGGTTGCGTAGCCGAAGTTGGTCACGATCAGTGCTGCGGTGATCGGCGCGAACGTGTTCGGCAGTGTCGCGGCGATATTGAGGATGCCGAGGTCTTTGGCGGCGTCGGCACTATTCGGGAGTATCTCGGTGACCCATGCTTGATCCACGGCCAGGAAGGTGCCGAATCCGATGGTCAGCACGATGATCGAGACGATCAGGCCGGGTACGGTCGGCGAGATTGCCGGTATCAGCGCCGAGGTCGCGATGATCAGGCCGCCGGCTACGACTATCGGCTTGCGTCGGCCGATGCGGTCCGAGAGGGGGCCGGAGAATCCGATGGCCAGCAGGAATCCGGGGAGGCTGAGCAGGCTCAGTATCGGGGTGAGTCGGGTGGCCTCGTGCACGCTGAGCCCGATGTAGTCCTCCATGATGTACAGCTGGTAGCCCAGGATCATGTAGTAGCCGCCGCACAGCAGGAACCGACCGAGAAACACCCATGCGAAGTCCGGGTAGCGCCGGGGACTGATCCAGAATGTTCGGGCGAATGTCGCGAGATCGAATGGGCGCCGGGGTGACTGGCGGTTGTCGCGGTCGGGGTTGATGACGACGAATGTCACTGATATCAGCAGGATTACGGCTGCGACGAGGGAATACCCGAGGCTGATCCGGGTGGCGAAGGATGCGCCGATCGCCGGTCCGAGCAGCCCGGCGCCGATGGTCCCCAGTCCGGCCCGCGTGGAGTATCGCCCACGCCTCTGCGGGGGCACGCGGTCGGGCTGGATCGCGGACAGTGGTCCGCCGAAGGCATTGAATCCCACGTGCGAGATGACCGCAGCGGTCAGCAACATGGCGATCGACGTCGAGAACCCGGCCGCGACCAACCCAATGCACCCGGTCAGCGTGCCCGCAAGCATCCACGGTGCGCGGGGTCCGAGACGGGATCGCGTCCGGTCCGAGAGCACCCCGATGATCGGCTGCGCGAGCATCGAGCTGACCGCAATGACGACATGCAGCAGGGCGAGTTTCTCCACCTTGTGGGCACTGTCCATCGTCTGAATCTGCAGAGCCGAGAAGTACCCGACCATCGCATAACCCAACTGCGGACACGCACTGGCGAACGGTACCGTGGCGAAGAGCCGGCCCATCTGTTTCCGATAGGTGCTGTCGCCCTGTGCATTTGAGTGCACGTTCGGCCGTAGGGGTGCCGGCAGCAGTTCTGGTCCGGTCAACGTCATTCCTTCGGTCCGAGGGCTCATGCGGTCTTGCGTGGATGCCGGGTGGGTTTGGCCGGCAGGACGCATGGCGGGCGGAGCCGCTTGCACCACTATGCCACTAGTGTCATAGTCGAGTGGGGGTTGGTGAAGTGATGAACGGTTCCCGGCCGGAAAGGTGCGTTGATGAAACTGGAGCTGCTGCTGCTCGGCATTCTCGGTGTCCGGCCCGCCACGGGCTACGAGCTGAAGAAGTTCTTCGACAACCACGGGCGGTTCCTGCGGTCGAACACACAGATGAGCCAGGTGTACCGGGCACTGGCCCGCATGAGTGACGACGGCTGGGTCCGGTTCGAAATCGATCCACGGCCGGGACCGCAGGACGCGAAGACCTATCACGTGACCCCCGAGGGCATGACCGTGTTCCTCGATTGGCTGACCGGCCCATACCAGCCGCCGTCGAAGTTCACCGATCCCGAGTTCGCGGCCCGGCTCAGCTTCGCGGGATTCATGACCGAGGAGCAAGTGCTCGAGCTCATCGAGGTCGAGCTGGGCGCCCGCCGTGACCAGGTAGCGCGGTTCCGGGACCGGGACAGGACCTTTACGCCCGCGTCCGGATTTCCTTTCGACCACGAGCTCGCCACGGCAATCGGAGATCGGTTGCACCAGTGGGGCAATGAAGCAGTCGACCGCCATATCGAGCATCTCGAACTACTGCGCGAAGAGCTTCTCGACAGCCGCTTGCGCGAGAATATTGGCGCCAGCACCGCGGTGGATGAGAAGCGATGAAGATCATCTATGTCGACGTGGACACGCTGCGCGCCGACCACACCGGCCCGTACGGCTATCAGCGGAATATCACGCCGAATCTGGATGCGATGGCCCGCGATTCGGTGTGCTTCGAGCGCTACTACTGTTCGGATTCCCCATGTTTACCGTCGCGCACCGCGTTGACCAGCGGCCAGTTCGGCATCACCAATGGTGTCATCGGGCATGCCGGACAAGCGGCCCAGTATCGGATGGACACTGGCCACGGCCCGCAACTTGGCCGGCCGCTCCTCGGGCAATACCTGGGGTTGTTCGGTTACTACACCGCGGCCATCTCCAGCTTCGCTGAACGCCACCGCGCGCACTTCTTCCTAGGAAACTTCAGGGAATCGATCCGCGCCACACCGGGTTTGGGCGACGAGCCTGCTGATGCAGTCACCGATCGGGCGATCGACTGGATTTCACAACATCGCCAGGACGAGAACTGGTACCTACACCTGACCTACTGGGACCCGCACACCGACTATCTACAGGACGCCGAATGGACACGACGCGCCGCCGCCTCGGGGCCGGCCCCGAGTTGGCCAGACCAAGAGGCCATTGAGGCCCACCAAGAGATCTACGGCCCGCGTACCGCGTGCGACCTGCATTACACCTCGGCCCCACGGAAAAGTGCAGTACCGCACAACATGCCCGACCAAATCAGTGACCGAGCCGACTATGAGGCGCTGATCAACGGCTATGACGGCGGAATAATGTTCTGGGACAGCCAGTTCGGACGTTTACGCGAAGCCATCCACAAACTCGGGCTCGATGAACAGGTTGCGATCGTCGTGAGCGCCGACCACGGCGAGTCTTTCGGGGAACAAGGGTCCTACGCCGAGCACGGCCTCGCCAACGAGCCTGTCCATCACCTGCCCATGGTCGTGTTCTGGCCCGGCATCACTGATGGTGCTGCGCGGCGCAGAAACGATGCGCTGCTCTACAACATCGACTACGCGCCCACCCTCTGCGATCTGCTCGGCTTACCGATCCCGCCGAAATGGCAGGGCCAATCGTTCGCCGCGGCGGTACGCGGCGAGTGCATGGCATCCCGCGACTACCTCGTATGGGGCCACGGTGCGCACACCTACCAGCGGGCGGTGCGCACGCGAGAACACCTGTATATCCGTACGTACCATCCCGGATGCTTCAAGGCCGAGTGGGAATCGCTGTTCGACGTCACCGCGGATCCGCATCTGACCCGGAACCTGATCGACGACCAGACCGACCTCGCGGACGCTATGCGCTCAAGGCTGCAGCAGTGGTGGGATTTCTACGCCGGCACGCCCGGTGCGCTGCCGGATCCGATGCAAACCACATTGCAGCAGGGGCCAACGCTTTACAACGACCCAAAGCAATACATGGAGCATCTGCGTGCCACCGGGCGGGCTGAGCACGCGGACGATCTTCACAGACGCCTGCACCCCGACAACGGTGCGCTCGGAACCTCATGGACAGCGCAAGGCCCGCTGATGCCGGCCGAGGAACGCGCAATGTTCAAAGCATTCTTCGCCGCGCGTGAACAGGAGCAAGCGGCCGTCACAACCGACCAGGCCGCGCTCTTCGCCCGCCTGGTTGGCGCTGGCGAAGAACAACGAACGCCAGCGCAATAGCGATTAGGAGATAGCGGAATGATTGCCGACAACCAGGGCGCAACCAGCCACACCGACGCAGACCTCGTTGCGTTGGTGGACAAATTGACTCTGGAACAGAAGATCCGGCTGCTCAGCGGCGCGTCGATATGGTCGTTGCACGACGAGCCAACGATCGGGCTGCGGTCAATCGTCATGTCAGACGGTCCTTCTGGGGTTCGGGGCATGTCGTTGGACGACCGGGACCCGTCCGCCAGCCTTCCCTCAGCCACTGCCGTCGCAGCCACCTGGGACTTGGACAAGGTCCGTCGTCTCGGAGAGCTGATAGCCGCGCAGGCCCGCGCCAAAGGCGTCGACGTCGTGCTCGGCCCGACGGTGAACCTGCATCGATCACCCCGGGGCGGAAGGCATTTCGAATCATTCAGCGAGGATCCGTGGCTGTCCGGAGTGCTCGGCACGGCCTACGTCCAGGGTGTCCAATCCGGCGGGGTGGCGGCCACGCCGAAGCACTACGTGTGCAATGACAGCGAAACCGACCGGATGACAGTCGATGTGAGGGTCGACGAGCGGACCCTGCGGGAGGTCTACCTGGCCCCGTTCGAGCGAATGGTGACCGAGGGCGACGCGTGGCTGCTGATGTCCGCCTACAACCAGGTCAACGGAACCACGATGTCGGCCAACCCGCTGCTACGAGACCCGCTGAAAGGGGAGTGGGGCTTTGACGGTGTGGTGGTCTCTGATTGGACCGCGGTGCGCGACACTGAAGCCTCGGGTGCATCCGGACAGGACATCGCGATGCCCGGACCCGAACTGTATTGGGGCAAAGCACTTTTAGACGCCGTAGAGTCTGGTCGCGTCAGCCAGGCGGCCATCGACGACAAGGTTCTGCGGCTACTGCGCCTCGCCCGTCGAGTGGGTGCACTCGGCGAGGATGCCGCACTGCAGCCTGCCGTATGGCATGAGGCCGAGGTTCGTGCGCTGCTTCGGGACGTCGCCGCTGACGCCATGGTGCTGGTCCGCAACGACGGGCTGCTGCCGATGCCCGAGTCCAGCCCACCGCGGATCGCGGTGGTGGGACCCCATGGACGGCGCGGCCGCAACCAGGGCGGCGGATCGGCGACAGTCTTTCCCGCGACGGTGATTTCACCGCTCGATGGTCTGCGCGCCGCATACGGTGCGGACAATGTCCGCTATGCACCGGGTCTGGTCCCGGAGCCGGAACTTCACCCTTTTGGCCGCGACGCGGTGACCGACCCGGCGACTGGGCAGAAGGGGCTGCGGGTGAGGTATCTGGATGCCACCGGTGCAGCCTTCGACGAAGAAGTCTTTCCCACGGGGCAGTTCGGTTGGCTGGGCGACAGCCGCTTGGTTCGCGCCGCGGCGATAGAGGTGAGCACTCGTTACACCCCCGACACGACGGGGCGCCATCGGCTCGGCTTCACTGCACTTGGTCGCATCGCCTTCTTAGTTGACGGCCAACAGCTATGCGCCGGTGAGCAATCGGCTCCAGATGGGGATCTGGTCGAGCTGATCATGCGGCCGCCGATGCGGGTGTTCGACCTCGAGTTGGAGGCGGGCCGGGCCGTCGATGTGACGCTGGAATTCCATCCGGAGCTGCCTGGCGGTTTCCCGATCGCCCGGCTCACCCTCGGCACCGAAGAGCTGTACGGCACACCCGCTGACGAGCTCGATCGGGCCGTGAGACTCGCCGCCGACAGCGATGTGGCAATCGTGGTCGTCGGCACCACCGAAAAGATCGAATCCGAAGGATTCGACCGGTCAACCCTGACGCTGCCGCCGGGACAAGACGAGCTGATCGCCCAGGTGCTTGCCGCCAACCCGCGAACGGTCGTCGTGGTCAATTCCGGTGCGCCAGTGCTCATGCCGTGGCTCAACCGCGTACCTGCGGTCCTGCTCACCTGGTTCCCCGGCCAAGAATTCGGGGCAGCGCTGGCCGATGTGCTCACCGGTGCCCGCGAGCCAGGCGGTCGGATCCCCACCACGTGGCCGGCCGCACAATCCGACGTCCCGGTCTGGCAGACAGAACCAGCCGACGGGCACCTGGACTACGCCGAAGGAATCCACGTCGGGTACCGGGCATGGCTCCGACAGTCCGCTCGCGGCGGCCCCGATCCCGCCATCCCTTTCGGGCATGGCCTGGGCTACACCACCTGGCGTATCGGCACACCGGACGTCACCGAGGCGACCGACGACGGGACCATCAGGGTCAGCGCCGAGATCACCAATACGGGCCCACGGTCGGGCAAACACGTTGTGCAGGCCTATCTTTCACGCACGTCGCCGTCAGGCATCGACCGGCCGGTCCAGTGGCTCGTCGGCTACGCACTCGTGCACGCGGCACCCGGCCAGACCGTGACCGTCGACATCCCGATCGAGCCGAGGTCACTACAGCACTGGTCGACAGCATCGCATCAGTGGAGGCAAGAACCAGGCACCTTCGATGTCCGACTCGGCTCCAACGTGCTGGACCTCGGTAGCGCCGCCGAGATCCCCGACAAAAGCACTGCGAATAAGGACAATTCGTCGTAAGCGCTGGGCGGCGTAGTCCTAGTCGCTGAACGGTCCGAAGATGTCGTTCAGCTCAGCGCCCGACGCAGCGTCGGTGAAGCCATCGAAGCGCCCGTCGGCCAGCGCTCGGGCGGCGCGGATGGTGGCGCCCCACGCCGCGCGGGCCAAAGCGCCTCCCACGCTGACGCGTCGCACCCCGAGCGCGGCGATGTCCTGCAACGTCAGCTCGCTGGGCCAGCCGACCAGGAGGTTGACCGGCTTGGGCGCGACCGCGTCCACTACCGCGGTGATCTGTTCGCGGGTCTTGATGCCGGGCGCGTAGAGGCAGTCGGCGCCGGCATCGGCGTAGGCCTTCAATCGCGCGACGGCATCGCCGAGATCGGGACGGCCGACGAAGAAGTTCTCGGCACGGCCGACCAACAGCACGTCGGCGCCTGATGCATCGATCGCCTGACGCGCCGCGCGCAGGCGCTCCACCGCGACGTCGATGGGGAACAGGGGATCAGCCGCATCGCCCGTCGAGTCCTCGATGGACAGACCCGCGACGCCGGTTTCGATCGCGAGGAGAACGCTTTCGGCGATGCCTTGGGGATCTGAGGCGAATCCGTTCTCGAAATCCGCGTTCACCGGGAGGTCGGTGGCGCCGACGAGCTCGCGCAGGTGCGCAAGCATGCGGTCGCGCGCCGTCGCGCCGTCAGCGTGGCCCTGCGACCAAGCGAAGCCCGAGCTGGTGGTGGCCAGCGCTTTGAAGCCCAGCCCTTCGAGGAACCGTGCGCTGCCGATGTCCCAGGGATTGGGCATGACGAAACAGCCGTGTTCGTGCAGTGCACGGAACTCTGCGCGCTTGTCGGCGATGGTGCGGGCCATGGAGTGTCAGCCGCGACAGTTCTCAAGCACCAGGTCGACGTACTCGGCGGCCAACCGGTGACAGTCGCCCGGCCACCGGCCCGAAAGGTAGTTGCCGTCCCGCACGGTGAATCCACGGCTGAGATGGGTCGGGCTGTCGCGCAACACAGTGAAACTGGGGCCACGCTCGAAATCCTGCTTTGACGCCAGTGTGGAGGTCACCTCCGCCTCGACCGTGGTCGGGTACGTGCGGTAGTAGTCGCCGAGCCATAGCCGGGTCAATCGCCATCCGCTCAGCTCCAGAGACTCGGTGAGTGCGGTGGTGCGGCGCCCATGGAGGATGGACCGTCCGGTGGCCGGATCGATGGACCGCGCCAGCAGCAGCACGCCGTGGCATACGGCTGCGACGGGCAGGTTGCGGGCGAATGCTGACACCGCAATATCTTGTGCCACTGACGATTCCAGTAAGGACCGGACACCCTTGGCATGGCCGCCGGGGATGAACAGACCGTCGACGTTATCGAGATTGACAGCGTCGTACGCGAGGGGCTGTACGAACCGCGGATCATCGGTCATGCGGCGATAGGCCGACAAGTCGTTCGGCCGCGTCATGAGAACCGGGGACAGCACCGAGAAGCCCTCATCGACCAGTCGCGAGTCCGCGTAGGCGGACTCGCCGTCCGGGGTGGCGAACTGCACGTCGATTCCGGCGGCGGTCAAAGCGTCCCAGATCACGGCCGATTCGGTGGGGTCATAGTCCATCGCGGGGAGCAGCATCAGGACAACAGGGTTCGACCGGCTCATCCGAATCCTCCGAACGACGCGGGCTCGCCGGATGCGAACACCAGTATCGACAGCTTATTGATCGGAAGCAGCGATCTATTGGCGTATGGCCTGGTCAAATCTCTACCAACTTCGCGCATGGCCGCTGAGGCCGACCCGCGCTAGCCTGGCCGACTCCACCGCTGCAGTCCTCCGCTGAGCCGTCGGCCTCGGGTGCGTCGTGTCGCGTCCGTCTAACGGATGGATTCTGCTCGCTTCTTGACACCATCGGTCATGCCGCCGAAGCCCTTTCGCAGCGCGCGGCCCATCACGCCGGCGACGATCGGTGCCACCGGGCCGAACAACTGGAAGTGCGAGTCGTACCGGGTGCGACCGTCGGGCAACGCGGTCAACGTGTGCGACCGCTCGCTGCGAAGCAGTCCCAGCGGGGCGGGCTTCATGTTGTAGCTGAACTCGACACCAGGGGTGAAGGTGTTGATGAATTCGCGCTGCTTCTTCGGCGGGCCGATCAGCACAACCTTCATATCGATCGGGCTGCCGGGTTCGAACGTCGACGAGCACTCTGTGACGAACGGGTTCCACTCGCCGTAGCTGGCCCCATCGGTCAGCACCTGCCAGACCACCTCGGCCGGTGCGTCGATCTCTACTGACCTGTCAATCGCGAAACTCACAGGGACACCGTACGGGAGTGGGTGTACAGCTGCCGACAAATGTCCACTCACTGCGACCTCCGCTGAACCGGCTGCCACAAAACGCGTCGCCTGAAGCACCGACTGACCACCGTTTGGCCTGCTTAAATTGACGGGTGCGAGCGTTACCCAGTCTCGGGCGGGGCAGGCCGCGTCGCGGTAGACGCCGGCCGCTCGGTTGATCTTGGAACCGCACCATGGGTGACACGGTGAACGACGATGGGGACGCCACCCAGGACTCAAGCCCGGCGGGAGAATTCGGACGCTACGAGCTGCTGTCACTGCTGGGCGCCGGTGGCATGGGCCAGGTATGGCGGGCGCGTGACTTGCAGACCAACCGAGTGGTGGCGCTCAAGGTTTTGCCCGAGAATTCCGCTGATGACGCCGAGCCCCGGGAACGGTTCCGGCGGGAGTGCGAGGCCGTCGCGCAGTTGACCGAACCGCACGTGATTCCGATCCATGACTTCGGCGACATCGACGGTCGGCTCTACCTGAACATGCGGCTGGTCGACGGCACCGACCTGCGCACGTTGATCAGGCAAGACGGCGCACTGTCACCGCGGCGCGCGGTTGCGATCGTCGCTCAGGTGGCCGGCGCGCTGCAGGCGGCGCATGACGTCGGGCTGGTGCACCGCGACGTCAAACCCTCCAACATCCTGGTGTGCGCCAACGATTTCGCGTATCTCATCGACTTCGGGATCGCCCATGCTGCTGAAGACCTCACACTGACCAAGGCCGGCCAGACGATCGGCACTGCGGCGTACATGGCACCGGAGGCTATCGGCGCGGCCGTGAAGGCGCACTCGCAGGTGGACGTGTACGCGCTGGCTTGCGTGCTGTACGAATGTTTAACGGGCAGCCCACCATTCACCAGTGAATTGGGCGTACAGGGGTTGATCGCTCACCACCTGTACACCCCGCCGCCGAAACCCAGCGCCACGAATTCCGATGTCCCCGTTGCGTTCGATGCGATCATCGCCAAGGGCATGGCCAAGAATCCCGACGACCGTTACCAGACCGTGCAACAACTGGCCGCGTCTGCCCGCGCCGCGGTGGGCGATTCAGAGGTCGCCACCGACGGGGTGGTCGCTCACCCGGGCCGCCGAATCTGGTTGTCTCGCAAGGCAATCATGGCAATTTCTGCGGCAGGTGCCGTCGCTGTGGTCGCGGTCGCCGCAGTCCTCATGGCCAACCGGCCGTCATCCGACAAGGGCCGTACCGCCGCGCCTGTGGTCGGCCAGGGTTACTCGTCGCAGACTGCGCTACCGTTCCCCGACATTCGCCTGGCCACCGGTGTGGCGGTCGACGCTGTCGGCAACACGTACATCACCGACATTGGCATCGATCAGGTGCTGCGGCTTGGTGTCGGTGCGGCAACGGCGACTGTGCTGCCCTTCGCTGGTCTCAAGAACCCCCGGGATGTTGCGGTCGATGCCAAGGGCGACGTTTACGTCGCCGACTCGAGCAACGATCGGGTATTGCTGTTGGCGGCGGGTGCACCTTCGGCAGTGCCGTTGCCATTCAGCGATCTCAATGATCCTCGCGGGGTGGCTGTCGACGCTGTGGGCGACGTCTTCGTCACCGATCGCGGAAACGACCGGGTGCTGCGGTTGGCGGCGGGTGCGCCGGCTGCGGTTCCGTTGCCGTTCAACGGTCTCAATGATCCTCGCGGGGTGGCTGTCGATGCGGAGGGCGATGTTGACGTCACCGACACCGGTAACAACCGCGTCTTGCGCTTGGCGCCCGGTGCGCCCGCTGCGGTCCCGTTGCCATTCCGCGGGCTGAACGACCCGCAAGGGCTGGCAGTCGATGCCCAGGGCAGTGTCTACGTCACTGATCGTGGCAATGCCGGAGTTCTGCGATTGCGGCGGGGCGCCTCAGCGGCAACGCCGCTACCCTTCAGCGGCCTCAACGATCCGCAGGGCGTTGCCGTTGATGCGGCGGGCGACGTCTACGTCACCGATGTGGGCAAGACCCCCGTGGTCAAACTGTCAGTGGGCTGAACCAGCAGGGCGATCCCGCCACAAACACGCGCGGTCCCGTCAGAATGAGGCCTATGGTCCTGTCGGGTCTGGATTTTGGTGTGCTGGGTCCGCTGCGGGTCAGCGTGAACGGCAGGCCGGTGACCCTGCGTTCACCCAAGGAGAGCGCCGTACTGGCGCTGCTGCTGATCAACCGCAATCGCCCTGTTCCCCGGGATTCGATCGTCCATGCGATATGGGAGGAGGATTCGCCGCAAGCGGACGCGATCCACAATTTGCACGTCTACATCGCGAACCTGCGTCGGGTCCTCGGTTCGGCTGGGGTCGACCCAAAGACTGTATTGGCAAGTGTCCGACCGGGTTACCAGCTCAACGTCCCCGACGCGACCTGTGATCTGGGCCGGTTCACCACCGAGAAGGCAGCCGGAGTGCAGGCAGCGGCTGCCGGCCGATTCGCGTTGGCCAGTGATCGGTTGTCGGCGGCGCTGGCACAGTGGCACGGCGCGGTCCTCGATGATCTACGCGAGTTTCGGTTCGTCGGACCTTTCGCCACGGCTCTCATGGAAGACAAGTTGGTGGCGCACGTACTGCACGCGGAAGCCGAAATTGCCTGTGGGCGTGCGACTTCAGTGATAGGCGAGCTCGAGGAACTCATCTGCGAGCACCCGTATCGCGAACCGCTGTGGGCCCAGCTGATCACGGCGTACTACCTGTCCGAGCGCCAGACTGATGCCCTTGATGCGTACCGGCGGCTGCGAACCACGTTGTCCGAGGAGCTGGGCATCGAACCCGGCCCGACTCTGCACGGACTGCACCAACGCATCCTGCGACAGGAGCCGCTGGACATCCAGCAGATCGCCCAGAACGATGCGTCCGAAATCGCCACCATGCTCGAGCTGCACACGTCGACGGCGGGTACGGCGGCATCGTCGAACCGGGCGCAGCTGCGCGACGTCGCCGGACGTTGCTACCCATTGGAGACGGTGGTCACCGGAATCGGGCGACGCGCCGACAACAGCGTCGTTCTCGACGACCCGAAGGTGAGTCGCTACCACGCGACGATCATCGATACCGGCGCCAGCTTCGTGATCAATGACCTGCGTTCTGCCAACGGCGTCAAGGTGGCCCACGAGCGCGTTCGCGGCAGCGCGACGCTTTCCGACGGCGATGTCATCAGCATCGCCGGCTACCGGTTCACCTTCGAATTCGCACCAGCTGCGCAGCCTGTTGAGGATTGTTGAGGAACTGTTTAGGGCGGAAATCGATTCTTCTCTGACCAGCCACACCAGGTGGCTCCGAGCAGAGGAATCCGCATGACAGTCATGACTCGCGAGACCGCAAGCGCGGCCGGCGACAACTTCGGGTATCAGCCCGAGCTCAAGAGATCACTTGGCTCATTTCAGATGTTCGCGATTTCCTTCGCGTCGGTCTCGGTGATCGTCGGCATCTTCGCGACGTACGGCGACGTCCTGCAGAGCTCGGGCCCGCTGGGCATCTGGCTGTTCCCGATCGTCGCCGTCGGCCAGATCCTGGTGGCCCTGGTGTACGCCCAATTCGCGGCGCGCATTCCGCTCAGCGGCTCGTCGTATCAGTGGGCGTCGCGGCTGGCCAACCCGAAGATCGGTTGGATGTTCGGCTGGGTCACGGCATGCAATGTCGCAATGAGCGCGCCGGCGATCGACAACGCACTGGCCACCCAATGCCTGATGCCGTTGTTCAACCTGGCCCCGAGTGATTCCACTGCGCGCATCATCACGGTGTCCTTGTTGCTGGTCCAGGCCGTCATCGTGATCATGTCGACGAAGATCGCCGGCTGGATCAACTCGCTGGCCGTTGGTGTCGAGCTGACGATCGTCGTCGTGCTCGGCATCGCGTTGGTGGTTGCCGTGGTTCTCACTGGTGACGGCTCGACGGACAACCTCGTCTCGCAGGGCATCGCGCAGGGCGCACCCGATTACTTCGCGCTCGGCGGCGGACTGATGGCAGCGATGATCATGGGTCTGTCGACACTGATCGGCTTCGATGCCGCCGCTAACATGGCCGAGGAAGCCAAGGAGCCGTTCCGCACGGTGCCTCGGGCGATCATCGGATCAGTCGTTGCCGCAGCCATTTTGGGGATGCTGTTCATCATCGCCCTCACTGTCTCGATCAAAGACATGGGTGCGGTGTCCAACAGCAATTCGCCTGTCGCCGAGATCATGTTCGAGCAGTTCGGTCCCGGCCTGGAGCGGCCGTTCCTGGTCGTCATCGCCATCGCGTTCTTCGGCGCCGCAGTCGTCTCCATTGCCGGCGCTTCCCGGATCATCTTCGCGATGTCTCGTGACGACCGCTTTCCCGCACATCGGATGTTCAAGCGGGTGAATCCGCGCACCCACACCCCGATTTGGGCAACCGTTCTCCAGTTCGTGCTCGGCAGTGCGCTGATCATGGCAATCAACGGCAACGCGATGCTGCAGCTGATCCTGGCGGGTGCCATCCTCGTGAACATCCCTTACGGCATGACGATCACCCTCTACCTGGCCGTGCGCCGCAAGCTCGACCGCAAGGACGGCGCCTTCAACCTCGGGCGCTTCGAGGTGCCGGTTGCAGTCTTCGCGCTGATCTGGCTCATGGCTGCGGCGTTCATCTCGATCATCACCGCACCGACCATGATCCCGGTCCTGATCGTGGTTGGCATGCTGCTGGTCGGTGCCGCATACCTCGGTTACCTGCTGACATGCCGTCGGCAGGTCCTGGAACACGAGCCCGGTGAACCCGAGTCCACCTCCGACGCCGAAGGCGACGTGACTACGCCCGCGACGGTTGACGGCATGCAGCAGAAGGGTTTTCGTCGGGCGTCGCATCTCGGCACCGCTCGTATCCCGTTGCCGGCCACCAGCTGAGTACGCAGTGATCGTGCACCACAGGTCCGCGTAACGACACCACCGGGAAATAGCCCGAATCCTCATCGAGGGTTCGGGCTATTCCTTTGGCCTGCAGCGCTATTCGTCGGAGGCGGCAGCGGTTTGCGCTGTTGAGTTTATGTTTAGGGCCGCGTCCGATTCTTCTTCTCGACCAGCCACAGCAGGTGGCTCCGAGAAAAGGGACGCACATGATCAAGACCAATATCGCCAGTGCCGCAGCGGTTTTCGCCTTCGGGCTCACTGCTCTCAGTGGGGCTGTCGTGGCCCTAGCGGCTCCGGCCACCGCGGATACCCAAGTCACCTCGCCGCCGAGTGATACGTCCGCGCCGGGTACGGCGTCGAAGCCCGCCAAGGGTCATCAAGACGCCGCCACGCCCGCCGATGTTACGGCCGCTGGGAACCGTTCTGAGCCCACGCCGCACCAACTGTTCCCCACGAAGCCGCACAGCCCCCACGAAGGACAGGGGCACAAGGGCGACCGCGAACAGCACGCAAACCCGCCGCATATCTGGCCTGCCACCAAGGTGTGGCCCGGTGTCAGTGCGGCGGACGCAGGCTGAACATCAGACCCGCGCGTCAACCCGAACCGGGATGGGTCCCTTCGCGATGGTCGTGTACGGCGACTCGACGGGGAAGTCCTCGTTCAGTGACTCGATTCGGTTCGACCGCACGATGGTGGCGAGCGCGAGCGTGGTCACCAGCATCGCGAAATGCTCGCCGATGCACGACCGCGGGCCGGCGGCGAACGGGATGAACTGCCAGCGGTCGCGGGTCTTGGAATTCTCGGGGCTGAAGCGGTCGGGGTTGAAGGCCAGCGGGTGGTCCCACAACGTCGGATCCTGGTGCACGGCGCTGATCCCGATGGCCACGACGCTGCCGGCTTCGACGCGGTAACCGTCGACCTCGATGTCCTGCATCGCCGTCCGGCCGACGCCCGCCGCCGGCGGGCATAGCCGCAGCGACTCGTTGAGCACCTGGGCGGTGTATCCCAGCCGCGACACATCGTCGGGCGTCAGCTCCCGATCGCCGATCGCGGCGACCTCAGCGGCGACCCGGTCCTGCATGTCGGGATTGCGCCCCAGCTGCCACAAGGCGTACGTCAGCGTCGTCGCCGTCGTGTCGTGGCCGGCCAGCATGAAGATCAGCAGGTCGTTGCACATGTCGTCGTCGGACAGCGACCGGCCGGTGTCGGGGTCGGTGGCCGCGAGTAGCGCCTTGACCAGCGGTGCGTCGCGATTGGGATTGGCGCGGCACTCCTGCAGGACGTCCATGGTCATTTGGCGCATCCGCGCAACCGCGGCACGAGCACGACGACGGCCCGGCGTCAGGAGCCAGTGCGGCGCGCGGAGCGGGCGCAAGGCACGATCGGCCGTGTAGCGGGAGGCCACGTGCATGCTTTCGGCGATCGTGTTTGCGTGCTCGTTGATGTCGAGACCGAGAATCGAGTAACCGAGGGACCGCATGGCGAGCCGGCGGCACTCGGCGTCGAGGTCGACGTCACGAACGTCGCGCCAGTGGTCGGCGATGGTTTGCGCCGCCTGGGTCATGTGGCCGCCGAAGCGGTCGACGTTTTGCCTGGTGAACACCGGTTGAAGTGCACGGCGGCGCGGCGGCCATGAGCTGTTGGGAAGGACGAAGAGGTTGTCGCCGACCACGTTGCGCACTTCTTCGTGGATGGTGCAGCGCTCGGCAAGGCTGTCGGTGCGGCCCAGGACGTCGCGGATCCCGGCGGGCGAGGTGACGAGCACGATGGGCGGGGCCACGGCCTTGGGCACGACGGCGATGCGGCTCACCGGGCCGCCGACTTGGCTCAGTAGCACCAGGCCGGTGTGCAATTGCCGCGTGCTCAGCAACCGCCGCAAAGGCAGCGGATTCTTCGGCGCGAGCGGCAGTGCGCCAACCGCGGGGGCGTCGATCGTTGCGGACATAACAGCAAGAATTATGCCGTATTCGGCAGATTGCAAGTCCTCCCCAGATTTGCCGAGCACGTGTCGCCGGCACGGGCTATGAAGGTGTAATGAGCAACCACGTGAACCTGACCCCGCAGGAAACCTCGCTGATCGCCGAGAGCCATCCCGAGGCGCTGGCCCGCATGGATGCAAAGGGGTTGAAGGAACTGCAGAGCCGGCTCCGGCAGGTGCGCGAGAAGAACTTCAGCTTGCTGCGGCGCCAGGGCGCGGCTCGAGTGGAGGCCGAAGGCGGCCGCGGCGCCGCCCAGCCGGCCAACGAAAAGCGTGGTGAGAAGGTCGAGGTGTTCGACGAGGCCCTGGCTCGGGTGGGCGAGCGCCTCGACGAGGTCGACGACGCCGAGTAGTCAACCCTCGCCGACCACAGAGTGACTTTCGGCCGTAGCACGGAGTTGTCGGCACTCGTACCGTTGAAGATGTCGGACTAGCACCCTCTTTTTGGAGCGGACATCATGACCGAACTATCGCCTCGCCCTTACATTTTGGTCGGCATCGACGGGTCAACATCATCGCTGGACGCCCTGACGTGGGCCGTCCACGAGGCGCAGCTGCGCAACCTGCCGCTGCGGTTGGTGCACGCCGTGGACTACGGCAGTTTCATGATGGGATTCAACCCGGCCGCAACGGAGAACTTCTTCAAATATGTGGAGACGGCGGGGCAGAACTTCCTCGACGAAGCCAGGGCTCACGTGCAAGGCACGGCGCTGGAGGTCGAGGTCTCCCTGCACAACGTGACCGGCCGTCCGGCGCAGCTGCTCGAAGAGCAATCGAAAGGCGCGTTTCTGACCGTGGTGGGCTCAAGTGGGCTCAATGGGTTCACTGGGCTGCTTGCCGGGTCAGTCGCGGTATCGCTGACGGCGCATGGGCACAGCCCGGTCGTGGTGGTCCGCGCTCCCGGTGTGCACGTTGGTGGACCCGTCGTAGTCGGAGTCAGTGGTGCCCCGGACAGCGAGGACGCGATCGGCTGGGCTTTCGAAGAAGCGTCCCAGCGCGACGCTGTTCTGCTCGCCGTCCTCGTATCGAGTTATATGCCGGCCTATTTCGATTACATCGAGCCAATGTGGGAGGACCTGCCCGGCCCGGCTCGCGAGGATCAGCAGGAAATGCTTCTGGCCGAGCGCCTGGCTGGGTGGCAGGAGAAGTTCCCCGAGGTCGTAGTCCGTCGTGCCGTCGTCAAGGGCCATCCAGGACACGTTCTCTTGGAGTACACCCAGCGTGCCCAGCTCATGGTTACCGGGACCCACGGCCACGGAAACGCCGCCGGTCTGTTCCTCGGGTCGACGAGCCACCGGCTCATTCAACATGCCGCGTGTCCGGTGCTCGTTGTTCGGCCTCATGCCCGCGAGTCCACTCGGTGACGAGCGCAACCGTGAGGTGAGCGAGCCGTCGGCGGCGGCGGCGTTCAGCTGACCTGCAGCACCGCCGCGCCAGAGATGCGTCCGCCGGCCAGGTCGCTCAAGGCGTGTTGAGCCCGGTCCAACGGATATGTCGGTGCGCTGACGTCGATGTGATGGCTACCGGCGAACGCAAGAAACTCTCGGGCGTCAGCGCGGGTGTTCGACGTGACCGACCGCACCTGCCGTTCCTGAAAAAGGTGCCGCTGGTAATTCAGCACCGGGATGTCGCTGAGATGGATACCCGCGATCGCGAGGGTGCCGCCGCGGTCAAGAGCTTCAAGCGCAGGCAATACCAATTCGCCAACGGGCGCATACAGAATCGCGGCATCCAATGGCACCGGAGGCGGGTCAGCGGGGCCCTGAGCGGAGGCTGCGCCGAGATCCAGCGCCAGTCGTTGGGCAGCCGCGCCGCGAGTCATGACATGTACCTCCGCGCCGCGCGCGCGAGCCACCTGAGCGGTGATGTGCGCACTGCCGCCGAAACCGTAGATCCCCAGCCGTCCGCCGTCCGGTAGGTCGGCGCGCAGCAACGATCGATAACCGATGATGCCGGCACACAACAGGGGAGCAAGTTCGGCGTCAGAGTAGCCTGCGGGCAGGCGGTGAACGAAATCAGCTGGTGCCGTGATGAATTCGGCGTAGCCGCCGTCGGCATCCCACCCCGTGTAGCGAGACTGTGGGCAGAGGTTTTCGGCCCCACGGACGCAGAAGTTACAGCGTCCGCAGGTATGCCTGAGCCATGCCACACCGACGCGGTCACCGACGGTCAAGTCGCCGGAGGTGTGCTCTCCGATCGCCACCACTTCACCCACGACTTCATGACCCGGCGTCACGTGAGGATGATGCACAGGCAAGTCGCCTTCGGCGATATGCAGATCGGTGCGGCACACTCCGCAGGCGCGAACGGCGATGAGCACATCGCCGTCGCCCGGTTTGGGGATGTCTGCAGTGCCGAATTCGAGCGGACCGCTATCAATGGGTGCCGGGGTGCGAACTCGCCAGGTGCGCATGGTCGAGGTGATCATGGGACCGACTTGTTTGCGTCCCAACGGTGATCAATCACGGCTGCGCCTCCCGTCTTAGACGGCGGGGTCGGTTGCGTGACGGTGCGGAGCCCAGCCGACCACCGTGAGGTAGAGCCCGGCCAGCCCGATGATCACCACACTGGCTTCCCACCATGGCGTGCCGGCGATAGCCTCTTGTCCCGCCGATAGGTAGGTCTGCGGGAAGGTCATCAACGCCACGCCTTTGAACACAGTCAACCATCCGAGTGCTGAAACGGTAGCTCCGGCAAGACCTCGCCAGTATGGGTGCAGGGCGACGACAACCAATCCCATCGGCAGGACGAATGCGCCTGTGATCCAGGGGGATACGGAGTTCGTGTCGAACGCGTGCATGAGACTCTTGACGTACGTGGGCCGCACGATCAGCGTGGCGGCCGCGATGACGAGATAGGGGCCAAGCACCCGGGCGAATATTCGGGTCCGGTGCTCGATGTGTCGTGGTGTACTCATGATGCGAACCTCCATCCGCGGTATTCGGGCACCCATCGGTGTCTATTCCATTGTGATACCGGATCATTGATACGTCATCGTGGCCGGCAGAGGACCGCGGATCAGGCGAACTGCGTCTCGTCGTCGAGCCAAGACACCACGTCGGACAACGGCCGGCGCGGCGTCGCGGGTAGGGGATCGGCATTCAGCGGAGCCCAGCCGACACGGATGAGCATCTGCGGGAACAACTCGTCGCCGAAGACGTCGGTTCGGATGGTGGCCCGACACTCTGGATCTTCCAACGCCTCGGTGACGGGGCACGTGGCCAATCCCTGTGCTGTGGCGGTGAGCAGAACGGCACTCGTCGCTTCACCGGCCCGGAGCCGATCGATCGGAGTGTCTGTTGAGGTGCCGAGGGCCAACAGTGAGCCGTTGTCATCGGCGGCGGTCGTCCCTGCTGGTTGGTCGAGCACGGCGCCGGCGAATATCCGGCCTGGGATGCTGGCGCTCCAGTCGGGTGTTGGCGTACTACGAGCGGGCACGCCGGCAACCGCTGCGTAGCGTCCAGTCCAGATTGTGAGTTCGGTGAGGTAATCCATGTCGTACACGTGCTGTGAAACCGCTTGCCGCAGTGCCTTTATGAGGACGTCGTTGATCCTCACCCGGCGTAGCCCGATGCCGAGGCGGGCTGCGCGGGCAGTCATCAGGGCGATATCCCCAAGCGCGACGGGCCATGCGCTGTAGTAGCGCCGATCGGTGCGACGCCGTGGAATCGCTGCGGCGAGCGCAATGTCGGGCTGCTCGGGGGAGCAGGGAATGAATTCCATCGCTGCGAGGTGATTGGGCTCAGCCGGGTTGGGGAATCTGCGCACGGTTGGCTGCCATCCCAACGCATCGAAGGCTACAGCCGCGTGGTGCAGTGCCGCACCGCAACTGATCAGCAGATCGCGGCCGTCTGGATCGGCGTGAACCAGCTGCAATGACGGCTCTGCGTACAAATGCACACTGTCCGAACCGATTCGCCATCGCCAGGGTTGAGTGTTGTAGATCGAAGGGGCACGCGTTGCCAGCGCCATGGCTGCACATACCGTCTCGTGGTCGGGGAACGTGTCGGACATCTGATTCACCTCACAGAACAAGTGGCTGTTCGACCCTCATGCAGCGATCTTGCAGTCGCCGTCGTTCGCTCGACAGAGCCATTGGTCACTTGCTCAGGCGCTTACGGCACGTGGTGTCTTGCGAGGCTGTCAAGGCCAATCGCCATTGACGCCAACAGATCAGGGCAGGGGCGCCCACCATCGGAGAACTGTGCCGCTATCGCCGGCCGGCGCTATTGTCATGTCACCGCCACTGTCGTTGGCGCGCCGGCGAAGATTGGCCAGGCCACTCTCGGTAACGTCGTTGGCTAGCCCCTGACCGTCGTCGGCAACCTCGATTCGTAAGTCGTTGTCAACGTTGACCGTGACGCTGATTGCGCTGGCCCTGCCATGACGGACGGCGTTGCTCACGGCTTCCAGAACGACCGCCTCGGCATGATCGGCGAGGTCCGGTTCGATGACCGACAGCGGGCCGTCGTAGCGGACCGTGGTGTGTATTTCATTGCTGGAAAACGCGGATACGGCGGCATCGAGTCGCTGGCGTAGCCGTGTCGTGCCGCTCGAGCTGCCGTGTAGATCGAAGATTGCCGTACGGATTTCAGTAATCACGTCCTGGAGGTCGTCGACGGACTCTGTAATGCGTTGTTGCACTTCGCTTGAGCGCGCGCGCGGGATCACGCCCTGCAACGTCAACCCGACCGCAAACAACCGCTGGATGACGTGGTCGTGCAAATCGCGGGCGATCCTGTCACGGTCGGCGAGTACGTCCAGCTCGCGCATCTGCCGCTGGCTTGCCGCGAGTTGCCAAGCGAGCGCGGCCTGGTCGGCGAAGGCCGCCATCATGTCCAATTGATCGTCGGTGAACTGCTGCCGACCGGTGCGGCGGAGCAAAACCAGGATGCCGACGACGGTCCCTGTGGTGCGTAGTGGCAGCACGAGCGCGTGCGCCATGTCGAGCGCGATGTCATCGGGCAGGTCGGCGGCTGCGCAGCGCGACGGAATCCGTTGCCGGAAGGCGTCGCCGATCGGCCCGCCGGCGGCGGGGAGCTGCAGTGCGTTTGGTCGCGCATCGCCGACGACGTCGATGATTTGTAGTTCGTCGATCTCGCTGCTCGGCGCGTCGTCCTCCTCGGGGACCGCCACCAATGCGACGTCCGCATCGGTCAGCGAGCGTGCTTCCTCGGCGATCAGTCGGAATACCTCGGCCGGTTCGGTACCGGACAGCAGTGCAGTTCCGATGTCGCGGGTGGCTGCGATCCAGGCCTGTCGTCGTTGCGATTGGTGGTAGAGACGCGCGTTGTCGATGGCGATGCCGGCTGCTGCCGCCAAGGCTTGCGCCAGCACCTCGTCATCTTCGCTGAACGGTTGCCCGGATGCCTTTTCGGTGAGATAGAGGTTGCCGAAAACCTCGTCGCGGATGCGCACCGGCACGCCAAGGAACGTCCGCATCGGAGGGTGATGCTCGGGGAATCCCACAGAAGCAGGGTGAGTGCGAATGTCGTCCAGCCGAATGGGTTTCGGTTCATCGATCAACACGCCGAGCACACCGCGTCCCTGGGGCAGCGGTCCGATCTTGCAGCGGGTCTCCTCGTCGATACCTTCGTATACGAATTCAACCAATTCGTGGTCGGTTCCGCGCACTCCCAGGGCGCCATATCGTGCGTCGATCAGTTCGATTGCCGTGTGCACGATGGTTCGCAGCGTCTCATCCAGTTCCAGACCGGATGTCACGGTTAGCATCGCTTCGACGAGACCATCCAGCCGGTCACGGCCCTCGATGATCTGCTCCACCCGGTCCTGAACCTCGTTCAGGAGCTCACGCAACCGCAGCCCGGATAGCGGCGCTCGTAGCGGACGCTCGGCACTGCTGTCATGGCTATTCACGTGGGTGATTCTGTCATCGCAGCAGGTGTACGGCGTCGGTTTGTGGCCTGGGGTGGTCAGTTGTCCGAGCGCCGTGGCCGGTCCAGTTTCGACACAAAAACCGCAGCCTGGGTCCGTCGCTCCATTCCCAGTTTGGCGAGCAGGCGGGACACATAGTTCTTGACTGTCTTCTCGGCCAGGAACATCCGCGCGGCAATCTGCTTGTTGGTCAACCCTTCACCGAGTAGATCCAGCAGCACCCGCTCCTGATCGGTAAGGCCGGAAAGCGGATCCGAGCGTTCGGCGTCATTGCGCAGCTTGGCCATCAACGCCGCCGCGGCGCGATTGTCCAACAGGGAGCGTCCCGCACCAACGGCTTTGATCGCTTCCGCCAGTTCCATTCCCTTGATGTCCTTGATGACGTAACCGCTCGCCCCGGCGAGGACCGCGTCGAGCATCGCCTCGTCGGAGGTGAACGACGTCAGCATCAGGCAACGCAGGTCGGGCAGGCGGGACAGCAGATCGCGGCAAAGTTCGATGCCGTTGCCGTCCGGCAGACGCACGTCCAGCACCGCGACATCGGGCCGCAGGGCGGGGATCTGGGCCATGGCATGCGCCACTGTTCCGGCCTCGCCGATGACTTCTAGGTCGGGGTCGGCGCTTAGCAGGCCGATGAGCCCACGCCGTACGACTTCGTGGTCGTCGACGAGAAATACAGTGACCATTCACATGCCCTTCCGGCTGCCGATGATGTGTCTTTGCGTGCTCGGCTCGTCCTTACGACGATAGGCCAGGCATCGGTTACAAGCGCTGGTTATGTTGACAGATCAACACTGTGCAGTTCACCTGGCGCGGGACGGTGCGCGACGCCCCGAGGATCTCGCTCGTGCCGCGCCTCCGGTGCCTGCCAATGACGAGCAATTGGATCGAATTCGTGTGATGCTCAACGTATTTCATCGTGGAGCCGCAGATCGCGACTGGGTTGAACTTGATGTCGAGGTTGTTCAGGCGGTGACGGGAGAGACGTTTGTCCCAACGCGCGGTGGCGGTTTCGCCCTGGAGCGTCTCCCGCACACCCGCGGGGTTGGTCTGCCGCTTCGTGAGTACTGTCAGCGTCGCACCGCGTAATCGGGCTTCGACGATGCCCGCATCGAGGACATGGACGTTGTCCTCGCTTTCATCGATTTCGACAACCACATGCGGGGGCTGAGTCGAGTAATGCTGATTATTGCCCCGAACGACGGCAACCGGGCACAGCGCAGAGGCGGCCAATGTCGCGGCGATGGAATCGATTCGGTGTCCCGTCGCATGCGCGATGCCGAGCGAGCCGATGCAGAGCAGGTCGGCTGAGCGGCTCGCGTGCTGCAGGGTCCTGGCTGGGTGTCCTTGTAGGACTTCCCATTCGACTTTGACTGCCTTCGCTGTTGATTCGACCGCCAACACAGCTTGGCGTACGGACGCGTCGGCGCACGCCAAATCCTGAGCTTCCTGCTGGGAATCCGTCGCACCATGACCACGTGGCTCGACTACATAGAGCAGGCGCAGCGGAAGATCGCGACTAACCGCTTCGTCGACGCCCCATAACGCCGCGTCCACCGACCTTTGTGAGCCGTCGATACCGACAATCACTGCCGACGACGGCGACGCTGATTTGTACATCTCTGCACTCTCCCGAAGTTGCCGAGTGACTGTTCCCCGACGGTAGGTGCGGTGGTGCCGCCGGCGGCAGAGGCATAGGTCCCTAGTCGCAGGTCGCATTGACCTGCCGTCAATTCCGATCGTGCGCGCGATCGGGCCGATAGCTGAAGACATCCGACAACGGACGTCGTGGTGTCGGCGGCGGGACCTCCTCCAGAGTCGGGGCAGTTCCGATACGAACCAGCAACTGCGGCAGTTGGTGCCCGGTGAGCGAGCTGATGACATCGCAGGTGGCGGGGTGCTCGGTCAGATGCGTGAGCGGACAAGTGGCCAGGCCGGCGACGGTCGCCTCAAGCAGAATTGCCGACAACGTCTCGCCGCACGCCAAGATGTCCTCGCGGGTATCTGCTAGTGCGGAAATCACCACAACGGTGGCCTGGTCGTCCCCGGCGGGTACCCGTCGCTCCCGCGTGGGTGTCACGGGGAATGCGCGCCCAATGTCGACGCGGTCGCTTTCTGCGGCCGATACCAAAGCACTGTGCGGAATGCCGGTCGTCGCGCCAAATGGTGAAGTCCACCAGTCCAATTCGGCGTGATAGGCAGCATCGTACATCCGTAGCACCTCTGCAACATGAGACGCTTCGGCGAGTTCCGTGCGTTGTTGCGGGGCCAGTACATTTACTTGCGCCGGATAATTGCCGACGGTCAGCCTGAGCAGGCTTTCGAATGCCGGCCAGTCATCCACTGCTCCGAACGGCAGTCGGTCGGTTCGTCGGAACAGGATGGCATCCGCGGCCCGCTGCTGTGCCGGAGTGACACCGACAGCCGGCCGGAACTCGACATCGGCGAGGTGGTGACGATTGTTCGGATTGGGAAAATAGTCGACGCTGGTGGCCCAGCCGGCTGCGTTCATGGCCACCCGCAGGTGGTCAAGCGCCGCACCGCAGCTCAACAGCGCCTGGCGTCCGGAACTATCGGTCGCTACCAGCCAATCTGGGTCCAGAAACAGCTGCAAGGCCGAAGACTCCAGAACCCAATTCCACGGCTGGCTGTTGTGGAATGATGGCGCACGGCAAGCCAGGTGCACCGCATCTTCGATCTCTTGCAGCCCAATAGTGGTTTTCGTCATGTGATGTCCTTCTCGACACGGGCGAGGTCCAAAAGGAGTCTGTTGCACCAGGTTCCGTCTGGACAGGGCCAGAAGTCATCAGTACCGGGGCGGGTGGTCTTTAGCGGTACGTAGCCAGGTCTTGCTGACGATGACGACCAGCCGGCGCAGCAACGGCCGGAAGAGCATGTAACCCGCCAAGCTGACCACCGCACCCAGTGCGAGTCCCGCCAAGACATCGTGCGGATAGTGGGCACCCACATATACGCGGGCGAACGCCATGGCGGCCGCGGCCACCACAGCGACCACGCCGAGACGACGGTCCACCAGCCACAGCCCTGCCGCGACCGCGGCGGCGATGACGGCATGGATGCTGGGGAACCCGCCGTCGGTGTTGCAGTGCAGGACCACGATGTCGTGCAGTGCATTGCATGGACGGGTCTCGTTGACGGACACGGCGATGGGGTCATAAACCAGGAGGGCCGCCAGCACGCCCAGCGGTGCCCAGACGGCCGCGACCATCATCATCGGCTCTGTGCTCCTGCGGGCGAGCCACCATCCGACCAACAGCAAGGCGATGAACGCCAGCACCCCGTGATTGGCATATCCGGCCATCAGCGAATGCAGCCACGGCGTGTGGCGGGCGAAGTCGTTGACGACGTAGAAGATTCGCGTGTCGAGGTTCATCGCTGCACAGTCAACAGCACCTTGCCCACCGTCTGGTTGGAGTCCAGCAGCTTGTGCGCTTCCGGCGCGTCGGTGATCGGCACTTCGGCGGCGACAACGGGTGCGACGGCGCCGTCGGCGATCAGTGGCCACAGCTGCTGGCGCAGCCCGGCAATGATCTCGGCCTTGGAGCCAGGGCCTTCGTCAGGCCGGCGGCGCAAGTTCGTCACATGCACTGAACCCCGTTTGAACAGCAGCGCACCGAGATTCAGTTCGGCGACGGCCCCACCCTGCAACCCGATGATGGTCAGATGGCCGTTCTCGGCCAACGCTTCGACATTCTTGCCCAGGTAACTGCCACCCATGATGTCGAGAATGACGTTGGCACCGTTGTATTCGGCGTTGACCACCGCGGGGAAGTCCTGGTCGTGATAGTTGACCAGGGTCTGTGCGCCCAGCTCGCGGCAGGCGTCCAGCTTGAACTGCGTGCCTGCAGTCACCGCCACATTGGCGCCGAGCGCACGGCCCACTTGGATTGCGTGCGTGCCTATTCCGCTGCCACCGCCGTGGATCAGCAGCGTCTGCCCACGCTGCAGAAGGCCGGTCATCACCACGTTGGACCACACAGTGGCGGCGGTCTCGGGCAACGCTGCAGCGGCGATGACGTTGACGCCCTGTGGCACAGGCAGCACATGACTGGCGGCCACGTTGACGCGCTCGGCATAACCGCCGCCAGCCAGGAGGGCACACACCTCGTCGCCGCTTGACCAATCCTGCACGCCGGCACCGACTTCGGCGATCACGCCGGAAACCTCCAGCCCCGGAATCTCGCTGACGCCCGGCGGTGGCGGATAGAAACCCAACCGCTGCATCACATCTGCGCGGTTCACGCCCGCGGCCACCACGTCGATGGCGACTTGTCCTGGGCCAGGTGCGGGCAGGTCGGGCACTTCAGCCCACTTCATGACCTCCGGGTCGCCAAAACCGTCGAGCGTTATCGCGTACATACAAAGTTCCTTTCGACCTGAAGCTGGTGTGTCACTTGCTGCCGGGGACCGGGAATTGGGTGCGCATCGCCAAGTCCCAGACCTTATCGGGGGTCAGTTGGCGCTGGATGATGCTGAGCGTTGCGCTGGGAGTGACGGTGTAGCGCGCCTTTGGCCGCTTGGTTTCGATGGCTTTGCGGACGACGTCCGCAACCGAATCAGGGCCGCCGCCAAGGACCTTGGCGACCACGCTCGAGTAAATGTCGGCGGTGAGGGTGCCGACTTTGGCATTGAAATCCGAGTACGGACCGTCCTTCAAGTCGTCCACCGATCCGACAGCGGTGTCAGCGAAACTGGTGGTGATCAGCCCGGGTTCGATGAGCACGATCTGGATACCGAAGCCCTGGACTTCGAATCGCATGGCGTCCGAGATGGCTTCGACGGCGTACTTCGTAGCGTGGTAGATGCCGCCGCCGGGGAATGTGAGCCTGCCGCCCATCGATCCGATGTTGATGATGCGGCCGCTACCGGCCGCCCGCATGCCCGGCAGTACTAGTTGGCTCATCCGGATGAGTCCGAACACATTGGTTTCGAACTGTTTTCGAATGTTGTCGAGCGGGATCGACTCGACAGCTCCCGATTGCGAGTAGCCCGCATTGTTCACCAGGACGTCGATCGAGCCGGCTTCGTCCTCGACCGCGGCAACCGCGGCGGCCATGGACTCCTCGCTGGTCACATCGAGCGCGAGGGTGTGGCACCCTTTGTCCGCCAAGGTCTTCAGCGTGTCAGGACGACGTGCGGTGGCATAGACGGTGTGACCGTGGTCGACCAGGTCGGCGGCGGTTGCCTCGCCGATTCCGCTCGAACAACCGGTGATGAGTACGACGGACATGCTCTCCTCCTGCTCACGGTTCTTGAACTGTTCAACGAGGTCGGACCTGACCCATCGTTGTCGACGCGTCGTGCGCTGGCACCTGTTTGGCCACTACTCACAACTAATTGGCCATTCGTCACCTGCGGATGCGGTTGGCTCAGAATCCCGGCCAGCGGTCCAGCACTGACCGGGCGGCGTCCGCCATTGCTAATTTCGCTGTATGGCAGGGCTTCTGGCGGGCAAGACCGCACTGGTCACGGGTAGCAGTCGCGGTATCGGGCGCGCGATCGCTCAACGTCTGGCGGCGGAAGGCGCCACCGTTGCAGTGACCGCGCGTGCCTACGCACCGTCGCCGTCAGTGCGTGCCGGGGTGACGGAAGCGATTCCCGGGTCCATAGAAGAAACCATTGCACTGATCGAAGAAGCCGGCGGCTCCGCGTTCGGGTTGGCTGCTGATCTCGATGACCCGCAGGCGCGCGACGGCCTGGTCGAGGCCGTCGTGGCGCGCACGGGGTTGCTCGACATCCTGGTCAACAATGCCGGTTTCGCCGACTACTCGGTGGTCGACGAGATGAGCATGGAGACGTTCGACCGCACCATCGAGCACTATCTGCGCACCCCCTTCGTCTTGACGAAAGCTGCTGTGCCGCATATGCGAAAGCACGGCGGCGGCTGGATCGTGAACATTGGTTCGGTCACCGGGGTAGCGCCGGCGCGGCCCTACCGGGACTACAACAAGACCGCGGGCGACGTGATCTACGCGTCGTGCAAGGCGGCGCTGCACCGCTTCACTCAAGGTATCGCTGCCGAGCTGCTCGATGACAACATCGCCGTCAACGCGGTGGGCCCATCAACGGCAGTGCGTACCCCGGGCGCGGCAGCCCTGATTCCCGATAGCTTCCCGACCGAGCCCGTCGAATATCTCGCCGAGACGGTGCTGGCCATGTGCCACCTGCCGGCCGCGGAGCGCACTGGCCTGGTTGCGTTCAGCCTGCACTACCCGTGGTCGCAGCAGCTACCGGTGCATTCCCTGGACGGCGGCACGACGTTGGCGCCGCTCGCGCCGCCGGACACCGCCAACCCGAACGTCAAGCCGGCCGGGCTCTAACCTCGCAGCACCGCGATCATGAGCTTGTGTGTCACAGGTAGCCAAAATTTGGCACACGAGCTCACGTTCGATGCAAAAGAGGGGTGGTCAGGTCACAAAAGCTGTGGCACAAGCGATCTCGCACGATCACGTCGGTGGTTTCAGGGTCGAACCACCGATCCACCACCGTCCAATGGATCGGGTGCATCAGGTACGGCCCCAGCAGGCCGTCGACGTCAGTGAATTCCTGCTCGAACACATGCGTCCACGGGCTGGTGCCGATCGCGGTATCGACACGGCTCAGTTGCCAGGCCTTGATGGTGGAGATGAAGCCGGGCATCGATGCCAGCTCGCGTTCGAACTGGGCCACCGTCGGGGCGTCCACAGCTGGGTCGACGCGCAGCAGCAGAGCCCGGTAGACCGTGCCGTCACCGTGGCGGGTAGGCGTCCCGCGGTAGGTCGCCCCATTGACTTGGGTGATCGACGAGTCGGTGAGGGCATGGTCGAAAGTGCTTTGTTGCCAAGTGTTTTCATCGTGGAAGCGCAGGTGCGCCAAGATGTCACCGCCATTGCGTGAGCCTGGCAGCGTCGGCGCCACCACGTGCGCGAACGCCCCGCTACCGCGGGCTGCCTCGCGCAGCGACCCCAACACGCGGCCACGGTCGGATTCAATGACGTCCACCAGCCGAGTGACGCAGAACGCCGGGACGCCAGCAAGATCAGCCTTCGGTGCGACTTCGGCTGCGGCGACGGCGTTTTCGGGCCGGGCTGCGACGCTGCGGTCACGCTCGACGATGAGGTCGACGATGCTGTCCCACCATTGCGCCAACGTCGGGTCGGATCGGCCATGCCAGGTCATCTGCCACCACGCCGCGGCGTCGCGCAGCGACCAGGTGATGGTCACGACGTTGGATTGATCGTCGAACCAAATCGGTGGACTGACAAGGACATCCCGCAGGGTCATGCCGCGTTCGCGGGCGCCCGGGGCGTAACCGGTCAGATAGGCGTCGATGAATCGCTGCGCGCACCCGGCGGCGGTCACGACCCGGTCGACGACGAACACCTCGTCCATGGACAGAGGCTATGGTCGGCCACCGGCGTCGAGTCGGTGCGGTCCCGATTAGCGGGAGGGTCGTCCTGCCTACGCGCCGTGGGCTGCACGCTTCTTCGCCCGGCGCAGCTGCGCGTCGGCAGCGGAAATCACGTCGGCAAGGGCTGTGTGTGGGCTGGCCGTGGCAATGCCGAAACTCACTGTGACTGGTGCGGTCTCGGCGAAGTGGTTGAAGGACGCCCGGGCGAGTTCGCGGCGGATTCGCTGCCCGACGTGCAGGGCGTCGGCGTAGGTGGCTCCGTCGAGGAAGACGGCGAACTCGTCGCCACCCAATCGGCCCACTACATCGGTCCGCCGTCCGCTGGATTGCATGACCGTCGCGAAGTTCCGCAGCACATCGTCGCCCGCGGCGTGCCCGAGGCGGTCGTTGACGGGCTTGAATTTGTCCAGGTCGAAGACCAACAGCGTCGATTCGGTGCGGTCTGTGGACGCCAATAGCTGCTCGACTTTCGCCTGGAACCCCCGCCGGTTGAGGACGCCGGTGAGCACGTCGGTATCGCGTTCCCGCCGAAGGGCGTCGAAGTAGTCCCACAGTTCTTGGACCGCGAGAATCGTCACCAGCACGATCACCAGTGCGGCCCAAGCGATCACAAATGGTGGGGTGAACGCGGCGAAGCCCGGGCGTTGGCCGGACCACAGCGCGTCGCGGTCAAGGCCGACCCACGAGCGCACCAGGAAGTACACGAAAGTGGCCAGGACCGTCACCGCCAGGAGCCGATCTCCGCGTCGCTCACCGGAGAACATTCGTCGGCGGTACAGCGCACAGGCGCTGAGCGCGGCGACGGTGACGTCCTGGATGTGGACTTGCCATGCCAATTGGTGACCGTGACCGGTCAACGCTAGGCCCACGATGCCGCAGATGCCGGTTGCTGCGACGACCAACGGGATCACCGGAGTGCCTGGGTGGGTGCCCCGACGCGCCACGCCTTCCTGGGCGAGGAAGAGCCCGACGATGAATGTGATGGAGGTTAGGGCCACCTGGTAGTCCACCGAGATTGGCATGGCCGCGGCTAGGAAACTGCACGAGACGATCGCCGCCGCCGTGCCGAGGATCAGCAAATAGGAGTGTTTGCGTTCGATCAGCCAGATGCCCCACATGATCGCAGCGCTGATGATGAACATCAGCGAGATGACCTCGCTCCAAACGTCCGCGGCAGCATCCATCCGGCCTCCCGAGTGCCCTGCGTGACGGTTGGTATGCCCTATCCAGCAAACTGTAATCCGGTGCCTACCGCATTCTCAAGGATTCGCGAGCAAAGGTCCACACTGACGCCGAGCCGTTTGCCAGCGGACGACCTATTTGCGGCGATAGGGTGCGTGCAGCGGTTCCGACCAGCGGCGTTGTCGGGGCATCGCCACACCGACACTGGCCGACGAGTCCCTGGGAAGGGCAGAAGATGAAGGTTCTGGTTACCGGGGGGACTGGTTATGTTGGTGCGCACATCGTCGCCGCGCTAATCCGTGACGGCCATGACGTGCGGCTGCTGGTCCGCCGCGCCGAGCAGGTCCCAAAATCGCTTGGGCCGCTCAATGTTTCGGTGGACGACCTTGTTGTCGGTGACGTGCTGGACGCCGACGTCGTGGCTGCCGCCCTCGACGGTGTCGACGCGGTCGTGCACGCCGCCGCCGTGTTCAGCCTTGACGCCCGTCGGGCCGCGGAGATCACCCGCACCAACCTGCGCGCGACCGAGCTGGTCGTTGGCGGCGCGGTCGAGCGCGGTCTTGATCCGATCGTGCACATTTCGTCGACGGTGGCGCTGACATGTCACGGCGGCGGCGGACCCGATCTGCCGCTGGGTGACGTCGATTTGCCCTACGCCAAGTCGAAACGGGAGTCAGAGGTGCAGATTCGGGCGCTCCAGTCGATCGGCGCACCGGTGGTCTCGGTGTACCCCGGCGGCGTGCTGGGCCCGCACGATCCGTATCTGGGCACGCAGGCCGAGCTGTTCATGTGGATTGTCAAGGGGCGGTTGCCTGTATGGCCGACCGGCGGCGCCCACTACGTCGACGTCCGCGACACCGCCGACGTCGTCGCCGCCTGCATGGTGACGGGTCAAGGGCCGCGCCGTTACGTGGTACCTGGTCATCACCTCGACGGCGACCTGATGCACGGCACTCTCCAGAGGATCACCGGCCGGTGGTTGCCCTTCGTCAGCGCACCCGCCGTCGTCGCCAAGCCGTTCACGCAGCTCGCCGAATTGCTCAACAAGGTCCTGCCGGAAAACGTCCATCTGCCCGCGGATGTCGAGACTGTCGAGCTGGCCGAGCGGGATACCCGATTCGACACCTCACGCGCCACGGAGGAGCTCGGCATTGTGGCGAGGCCGTTCGAAGAAACTGCCCGCGACACCCTGCTGTGGTTGATCGAAATCGGCGAGCTCAGTGGGAAGTACGCCGGAAACCTGCGCTGATTCGCGCTACTTCGCCGGCGTTGTGGCCGCGCGATCGGTGAGCAAGTCATAGATCGGACGCGAACCCAGGGCGATAGCCACCAACAGCGCTGTGGCGCAGGCGCCGAGCATCGGAGGCAGTTGATTGGTGCTTCCGGTGAGCTCGGTGGCCAGGATGAGGCCGGTCACCGGCGCCTGGACGCTGGCAGTGAAGAACGCAGCCATCCCGATGAGCGCGAGCGCCGCGGGGTTGGGCGCTATATGTGGAGTGAGGTACGCCGCGGCCAGGCCCACGATCAGCCCGACGTCGGCACCGATGACCAGCATTGGGGCGAACAGACCGCCCGGCGTGCCCGCGGCATAGGACACGACGCCGAGAAAGAACCGAAGAATCAGCACCGCGATGACGGCTCCGATGGCGCCGTGGCCGAACAGCGCCTCCTGGGTCAGATGGTCACCCCCGCCGGCGAGATCCGGGGAGTACCAAACCAGAACCCCGACGCCGGCACCGATGAGGGCGGCACGGACTTCCACTGGCCATCGGCTGGTGTCCGCTGTGCGAAGACCGACCATGATCGCCTTGTTGTAGAGGACACCGAGGACGCCCGCGAGGATGCCGACGGCCAGTACCCAGCCAGAGCCCGCCAGCTGCGGGTCGGCCAGGTGCGGCACCTGGAATTCGGAGCCGGAACGCACGAACGGGTACGCCGCGAAGAATCCGGATGCAGAGGCGACCAGTGTCGCGACCGTCGTTCGCGGGTCGAAGCGTTTGACCAGCTCCTCCAGCACGAATACGCCTCCGGCAATGGGCGCGTTGAATGCGGTGGCGAGTCCGGCTGCGGCTCCGGCAGCTGCGAGGACGCGCAGGTCTGATTGAGAACGCCGGGTCGCAGAGGCGACGATGATGGCGATGGAACCGCCCATCTGAACCGACGGCCCCTCACGTCCGAGAGCGAGACCGGCGCCGAGGGACAGGAGTCCGCCGACGTACTTGATCGGCAGGATTCTGAACCGGCCGGGTTCAGCGCGGCCGTCGACGACGGCTTCGACGCGGGGGATACCGCTGCCTTCCGCGTTCGGTTCGACGCGCCGCACGAGTGAGGCGGCAGCCGCCGTGCACGCTGCGCAGATCGCTACGACGACGAGCGGGCCCCACCAACTTCCATGGGACCAGTGCGACAGCGTCGCGCGCCATTGCGTCGCGTAATCGAGCAGCACACGGAAGCTGGCCGCGGCCAATCCCGTCACCGCGCCGACGGCCGCTGCGGCGAGGACGAACCCAACCACATTGCTTGCGTTGCGCACTCGGTATCTCTATCGGATCTGAGGCGAATGCGTGCCGTTTGACGCGCGAGCCGATGTACTTTTGACCCGGTGACGGCCGATCACGATGGCCCAGAGACCACAGGGGTGTTCGACGGGCTGGAGGGCCCTGCCTGGCACGAGCGCGCTGAGCTCGTGTCCTGGTTGCTCGACCGTGGGTTCGACGCGGATCAGATTCGCGGGCAATTCAGTCCGATGTTTCTCCCGGCGCTCCGGGCGATCGGCGACGACGGCACACTCGTGACGGCGCGGCACATTTCGGTGCACAGCAGGGTCAGCCTCGATCTGTTGGAGCGCATGCACCGCGCCATCGGACTGGTTCGGGTCGATGCCGATGCTCTCCAGCCGCGAGCGGATGCCGAATCCGTGTTGTGGGCGGCGCGGCTTATCGAGACGGGAATGGGTGAGGAGCAGGTTCTTGTGATCCTGCGGTCGCTGATGGAGGGGCTGTCTGCCGCGGCGGCGAACATGCGCTATGCCGCCATCGAAGTATCGGTGCATCCCGGCACCACCGAGGTGGAACTGGCAGAGGCCTTGGAGGTGCTGGCCAACAACGCAGAGCCGGTGCTCGGTCCGTTGGTCGATGAACTGATGCGGGTGGCGTTACGGCATTCGTTCGAGACCGAGGCGATCACTGCGCTGGAGCGGGCGACCGGCAGCGTTCCGGGTGCCCGTCAGGTCGCGGTGGCGTTCGCGGATGTGGTCGGATTCACCAAGTTGGGCGAGGTCCTGCCACCGGAGGAATTGGGACTGGTCGCGGGCAGGTTGGGAGACCTGACGCGCGACGTGGTCGAGGGACCCGTTCAATTCGTCAAGACAATCGGTGACGCGGTGATGCTGGTCTGCGCCGACCCGTTGAAGCTCTTGATGACGGTCTTGGACCTCGAAGCGGCCGCGGAGGCGGCGGCGTTCCCGCGCTTGCGGGTCGGCGTCGCGCTCGGGCCCGCGGTCAGCCGGTCCGGTGATTGGTTCGGCAGTCCGGTCAACCTCGCCAGCCGTGTCACCGGCGCCGCGCCGGCCGGGACGGTGTGGGTCACCGACGCGGTGCGTGCGGCGGTCGGCGACGCGGCGGGCATCGACTGGTCAACCGTGGGACCGCGTCACTTCAAGGGGATTCGTGCTGAGGTGCTGGTGCACAGCGCCCGGCGGCGTACCGCGTAAGTTGCCGTGCGGCAGTCGATTTGGTCGCCATGTCCGCAAAAGAATTGCCGACGGAATGGTGCTTCCAGATGGGCTGGCCGAAGCTTTCGCTAAGCGAGTTTCCGGTGCGCTGCCTGCTCGACGAACAGCGGGATGAACTCGCGCACGGCGTGATCGTGGAAATCGGCGTGAATACGCCGCACCACGGCCGCCACCGTCCCTGGGTCGACGTTCGGATAGGTGATGGTCAACTGCGCCGTCAAGGCTTCGATGGCGGCGAATTCGGCTGCCCGCGCGGTCAGGGGGTCGAGCTCGGGGTGAACCTCGGCCCGCCCGACCTGGGGGTGCTCGATAGCGAACGCATCAAACGCGGCCACGATCTGGTCGGGGGTGGCATCGGGATGATCGCGGGCCAGGATGTCGATGGCAATCCAGCAGGCGGGTCCGATGGTCGTGGTGTGCGGTGGCCTCCGGCCCTGCGCAACCGCCGCTGTGAGCAGAGCCCGGAAGGTCTGCTCGGTGAGGTCGGATTCTGCGGACACGACAGCGACTGTACGGATCGTTGGTTACCTGCAGGCGACGCGCATGTGAGATCGACTTTTCGTCACGCTGTGGGACAGCGGAGGCTTCCAGCGGTCATCAACGCGCACAATCCGAGCGAACTGCCGAACGAAGGAGTCCAGATGTACCTGCACATCGATCCCACCCAGGTCCCGCCGATCGTCGAGGTGCGTGAACCAGACGACTTCAAGTCCTTCAAAGTGGTGATCGAGGCGTCCGAACACGCCTGGATCGCCCCGGACGTGTTGACGGAACTGGCTGGGCGCGGTGACGACGAGCAGTGGCGGCAGCACCTGACCGGGATGCTGGAGTTCGCTGCGAGCAAGGGTTGGTGCGATGACGCCGGACGGGTCCGGGCGCATGTCGAGATGCGCACCGGCACCGTGTGAGCGGTAACCGCTGCGATTTGTTTCTCGCCGAACGGGACCGCGATGCTGGCGGTCGGGATCGACTCGGCGTTTGCTAGCGTGCGCAGACGAGGCGACACGACTGGCAGGCGGAGGATTGGTGTCTGAAGATCTGGCGACAGGCCGTGTGCGCCGCGCGTCCCTGGTGGCCGGGTTGGCGATCCGCACGGTGGGCGGGCGCGTCGTAGCCGGCGTTCGTGAGCGGGCCGGTACCGCCGGCGCGGTCGAGAAATTCCACGACCGCAATGCGGCGCGCTATCTCGAATTGTTCGGCCGCTCAAAGGGTGTGCTGATGAAGGCCGCTCAGATGACGTCCATGATCGACACCACCAGGATCGGCTCCCACGAGTTCGCGCCCTATCAAAGGGCGATGTACCAGCTGCAGGCCGATGCCCCCAGCATGCCGGTCGATAAGGTCCTTGAGCTGATCGAGGCGGACATCAGGCAGCCCGTGGATCGGGTGTTCACTGACTTCTGCGCTGAGCCGATGGCGACCGCGTCGATTGGGCAGGTACATCAGGCCACGCTGGCCGACGGGCGTCGGGTTGCCGTCAAGGTGCAATATCCGGGCGTGGCCGCCGCTATGCGCGCGGATTTGGCGAATACCGAACTGCTGGTTGCGTTCTGGCAGATGATTCAGGTCGGCATCGGGGCGGAAACCGCCGGGGTCAGGGTGATGGCGTCCGAAGCTGCGGAGCGTATCGCCGAAGAAGTCGACTATCGGCGCGAGGCGGCCAACATCATCGCCTTCAGCCGGCTGTACCGGGACCACCCGTTCATCCGGGTGCCCGAATTGGTCAGCGAGGCATCTGGCGACCAGGTGCTGACCATGACCTACCTCGACGGTCTGGACTGGGCTGCGGCGCAACGGGCGGACCCGTCACTGAAAAACACGTGGGCAGAGGTCATTTTCCGCTTTCTGACCGGGTCCTACCGCAATGGATCGATGTACCACTGCGACCCGCATCCCTGGAACTGCCGGTTCGGCGAGGACGGGACAGTCGGGTTTGTGGACTTCGGCTGTGTCAGAACGCTGACCGAACGGCAGCGTTCGGTGATCACCTCCGTCGGTCGCCATACCCTCGATGGCCGCGAACAGGACCTGCACCAGCTGATGATCGATGGTGGCTTTCTGGCGGACGGGGCTGCCCTGACTCCTGCCGCCGTCATGCGGTACTGGCGAGACATTATGTACGAGTTGGTGATTCCACAGCCGGCGACATACACCAGCGACTCCGTTGAGCGGTTGATTCGAACGATGATCGACGTGCGGGCCACCGACCATCCGCTGCGGCACCTCGCCATCCCCGCCGAGTTCGTGATGATGTCGCGGATCGAGATGGGTCAAGCAGCCCTCTACAGCAAGCTGGACGCGACCTTTCATCCGCGGGCGGTGCTGGATGAATTAGACGGTATTGCAGCGCCTTTCACCCCGCTGGGGGTGGCGCACGACAGCTGGGTCCGACGCCGCGGTCTGCCCTATGGCCTGCAGGGGCGCTAGCGCAGCACCGCGCCGGGATTGAGAATCCCCTGCGGGTCCAATGCGTCCTTGATGCGTCGGGTCAGTGCCATCGCGTCGTCGCCGAGCTGGCTGGGCAGCCAGTCCCGCTTGAGTCGTCCGACACCGTGTTCACCGGTGATGGTGCCGCCAAGTCCGATGGCCAACTCCATGATTCGCGCGAATGCCCGCTGGGCGCGGTCGGTGCCATCGGCGTCGCTGGGGTCGTACACGATGATCGGGTGGGTGTTGCCGTCACCGGCATGCGCCACCATGTAGATCCTCACGTCGCAGTCGTCGGCGATGTCCTCAACCCCGGTGACCATCGCGGGCAGTTGGGGGATCGGGACGCCCACATCCTCCAGTAACAAGCTGCCGAGCCGCTCGACCGCGGCGAACATGCCGCGGCGGGCTGCGGTGAACGCGGCGCCCTCGGCCGGATCGTCGGTGGCGTAAACCTCGGTGGCACCCCACTTCTCGCAGTTCGCGATGATGGTCGCCACTTCCTCGGCGGCGGCCCCCGGCGCATCGGACTGCATCAGCAGCATGGCGCGCGCAGACCGGTCGAGGCCCATGTGCAGGTGGTCCTCGACGGCGTTGATGCTCGCGTGATCCATGAATTCCAGCATCGCCGGGCGCATTTCGCCGGTGATGGCCACGACGGCGTTCGCGGCGTCCTCGACCGAGGTGAATACAGCCACCACAGTCGAGGCCGGCGGCTGGGCAGGGAGCAACCGCAGGGTGACCTCGGTGATGACGCCCAAAATGCCTTCCGAGCCGATGAACAGCTTCGTCAAGGACAGTCCCGCAACATCTTTCAGGAGGGGACCGCCCAGCCGCAGTGCGGTGCCGTCGGCCAGCACCACTTCCATGCCGAGCACGTAATCGCCTGTGACGCCGTACTTCACGCAGCAGAGCCCGCCCGCGTTGGTCGCCGCATTGCCGCCGATCGACGAGATGTCGATGGACGACGGATCGGGCGGGTACCACAGGCCGTGGGCGGCCGCGGCCTGCTTGACTTCGGTGTTGGTCAAACCCGGCTGCGCCACTGCGGTTCGGGTGGCTGGATCAATTCGGATTTCTCGCATGCGTTCGGTACTCAGCACCACCGAGCCGTCGACGGCGTCGGCGCCACCGGACAGGCCCGAACCTGCGCCACGCGGCACCACGGCAATGCGGTGCTCGGACGCCCAGCGCAACACCTGCTGAACGTCAGCCGTACTGGTCGGACGCACGACGGCCTGCGGGGTGCCGGCGTTTGGATCCGCCGCGGAATCTCGGCGATAGGTCTCGATGATGTCCAGGTCGGTGATCACCGCGCCGGCAGGCAGTGCTTCGGTCAGACGGTTCAGCGCAGCGGCGGGCATCGTCGGACTGTAAACGACGCCGTGGCCGCCGCGGGGCTACTCGGTCCGCTGGGTGGATTTGTCGACGTTGCCAGCGCGGGCAGCGCAGCGGGCCTACGATTTGCCCGTGCTCCTCAACGAGGGTCAGGTTTTCGCCGGCTACACGATCCGGCGGAAATTGGGCGCGGGCGGAATGGGCAGTGTCTATCTGGCTTCCCATCCGCGGTTGCCGCGCCTAGATGCGGTGAAGGTGTTGTCGGCCGAGCTGATGTCAGACCCGGAATACGGGCCACGGTTCCTGCGGGAGGCCGACCTGGTCTCCACCTTGTCGCATCCCAACATCCTTGGCGTTCACGACCGGGGGGAGTGCGACGGCCAGCTCTGGATATCGATGGACTACGTGGCCGGCACCGACGCCGCCAGGCTGTTGCGAGATCACTATCCGGCTGGCATGCCACCCGAGGTCGCGCTGCCGATCATCACCGCCGTCGCCTCGGCACTGGACCATGCGCATCAGCGCGGGCTGCTGCACCGGGATGTTAAGCCGGCCAACATCTTGCTGGACTCCGAGACGTCGCGCATCTACCTCGCTGACTTCGGCATCGCCCGGCCGATGAACGACACGTCAGGTTTGACCGCCACGAACATGGCGGTGGGCACGGTGGCGTACGCCGCGCCCGAGCAGCTTCGCGGTGAGGCGATGGACGGGCGCACCGACCAATATGCGTTGGCGTGCACCGCATTCCAACTTCTCACAGGGGACCCGCCATACGCCGACAGCAATCCGGCGGTGGTGATCACCAAACATGTCACCGCCCCGGCGCCGTCGCTGGGGGAACACCGCCCGGAACTCCGAGACCTCGACCCGGTACTGGCCCGCGCGATGTCCAAGACGCCGGCTGCGCGGTACGGCAGCTGTCAGGAGTTCGCGCAGGCGCTTCAGCAGCAGGCGACGCATCCAGTCCAGATGCCGCCCAATGATTTTCGCAGTCAACCGACCAGGGCCGGGTTCACGGCGCCGCAGCCGCCGCCGTCTGTCCAACAACTTGCACCGCCGCAGCTGACTCCGCCGGCGACGCGGTCGTCGCGCTCGGGCGCGCTCATCGCAGTCCTTGCCGTTGTTGCCTTGCTTCTTGTCGCCGGTGCGGTGTTCGCCGGTGTGAAACTGCTCGGCCGGGGAGGTCATGCACCCGGGGCGCCAACTGCAACCCCGACCGGGGCCAGCGCGGCCGCCACCGCCGCTGGAACCGGCTTCAGCGGCAGCTACCGGGCCGAATACGGTGCGCCCACGGACCTGGAAGGTGCACCGATCGCCGGTGGGGCAACGACGACGGGTACCTGGGAGGTGCGGTCGGCATGCGGGTCGAGCGGCTGCATCGCGAATGCGTCCTACACCGGTACCAGCGGCGTCGTGCTGGTCTCCAATCTGACCTTCGACCAGCTCGCCGGCGATTGGGTTGCGGTAACGACGAGTTCGGTGAAATGCAGTCAGGCGCCAAATGAAACGCCGACCGAAGCGTGGGTGGTGTTCACCTTGACCCCGAAACCCGATGGCACCTTGGCCGGTGACACCACCCGGGTCACCGCGAACGGCTGCGGCAGCGTCAAGAAGATCGTGACGTTCACCCGCACTGGCGACGGTGACCCGAGCAGCGTGCCCGACCCAGCCACGCTGCCGCCGCGCACCACGTCCCCGGCCTCGACGCTGCGTGGGCGCTATCACGAGAACTTGATCTACACCGACGGCAGCTTTCCGCCGGGCCAGTCCGATCTTCAGGTCCGGACCTACTGCCTGCGTACGGGTGACCGCTGCGTGAGCGCATTCCATGCCGTTGAAGGTGTCGTGACGCTGATCTTCGCCGATGGCAAGTGGACCATGGCGCAGGAAGGGACCGTCCCATGCCCGCTCGGCGGGTCCACGCACACCAAGATCACGGCCGAATACCCGTTGCCGGCCCCGCTGCAAGATCCGATCCCGGTGCTCGATGGGCACGGGACGAACGCGTCGACCGGCGCCGCGTGCAAAGGCGGAGACTTCACCGACAAGTTCGTCCGGACAGGCGATTAGCGGCCACCTGGCAGAAAGCGCCGATCGGCCAGCGGACCGGCGCCGACAGCCCTAAGCTGACCCCGAGATTTTCGCCCAGATCATTCGGGCGCCGCGTGGTGACGACTTCTCGGGGAGCTGACCATGGCTGAGCCGCCGGTGATCGAGATCCGCGAATGGGGCCGGCCGCCGCGGAGGTTCACGGTCAGCAGGCCGATGCTGTTCGGCCGCGATTGTGAGGGCATCAACCTCGCCGACACCGAGGTGTCCCGCCGCCATCTGCGGGTGGTGCCGAGCCCGACGGCGTTGTCGGTCGTCGACCTCGGCAGTAGCAACGGCAGCAGCGTCAACGGCGTGCCCTTGACCGGGCGGGGCACCTTGGCCACCGGAGACGTGATTCGGTTGGGGCACACCGAGATCATCGTGCTGTACGCCCCCAAACCACAGATGGCGGAGCAACCTTCTGCCAGCGCAGCCGGCCACGATCCGACCCGGACCATGCGGGTGGTGAAAGCCGTCGAGGTGCCGGTTCCCGCGGCAGCGACGACGGAGGCGCGCCCGGCGGGGCTGCGTCTGGCGGAACGCGCCCTGGGTATCGATCCGACCGGAACGAAGGAGCTGTTCCCGCCCTATACCGAACTGCCGCACAAGGTTTCGAGGCGGGTGTGGCAGGTGGTGCGGGTGGGCAGCGTGCTGGTCTATCTGGCGGTGGTGGTGGCGCTGTTCGTCCGGCCCGCCGCTGGGTTGTTCGTTTTTTTCCGCGTGATCGTGCCGCTATGGCCTGCGCTGTTCTTCGTCGCGCCCGGGGTGTGGCGCAATATCTGCCCACTGTCGGCGTCCAATCAACTGCCGCGGGTGGCGGGCTTCAGCCGGGCTGCAACCGCACCCGGATGGTGGACACGCAACGGGTTCCTGATGGCCGCGGCGCTGTTCTTCGGCATCGCCGGAGCGCGGGTGGCCGGCTTGGATCACAACGGTCCCGCGATGGGTGTCGTACTGGCTGTGATCATCGTGTCGGCGTTCACCGGCGGGTTCCTGTTCAAGGGCAAAAGTGGGTGGTGCTCCAGCATCTGTCCGCTGCTGCCGATGCAGCGCATCTACGGGCAGACGCCCTACGTGACGTCGCCGAACAGCCACTGTGAGTCTTGCGTGGGGTGCGCGAAGAACTGCTATGACTTCAAGCCACGGGCGGCCTGGCAGGCCGACATGGCCGATCCTGAGCCGCGGTGGGTCGCCCCTCGCGTGTTGTTCGCGGCGGCCCTGCCCGGATTCATCATCGGCTTCTTCACCGTGCATTCCCGGCTCGGCGGAACCACGGTCGAAAAGTACGGTGTGCTGGCACTTTTCGTGTTGGTGAGTGTCGGGCTCTGTTACGTGCTGCAGGCCGTCACCCCATTGAGTCCGGCAATGGCGACGGCCGGATTCGCGGCGGTCGCCATCAACGCCTACTACTGGTTCTCCGGACCCATCCTCACCGATTCGCTGTGGCAGATCACCGGAGTCGACGCGCCTTGGTTGCGCTGGCCGATCAGCGTGGCGATCGCTGCGCTGACGCTGTGGTGGCTGGCGCGCACCCGGGTCAGTGAACTGCAGTTCGCCTATGTCACCGGCGCCCGCTCGGAACCGGTGCTGCTGAACCCGCCGAAGATGCCTGCCCGGGCCGGCGCCGAAACCAGTGCTGTGCGAGTACGTTTCGAGTCCGGATCGGAGCCCGTCGGCGCGGACATCGGGATGAGTCTGCTCGATGTCGCCGAAAGCAGCGGGCAGGCGATCGAGGCGGGTTGCCGGATGGGAGTGTGCGGAGCCGATCCCGTCTCGATCGTCGAGGGAATGAGCTGCCTGTCGGCGGCTGAGGCCGACGAACTGAAGACGCTCAATCGACTGGGTCTTGGCAAGTCCAGTCGGATGGCGTGCTGCGCGCGGATTCAGGGTGGCGAGGTGACGGTCTCCCTGACGCCGGAACGTGCTGGCACCACCGCGAGCAGACCGGTGAGCTTCGACCGATCGATTGTCAGCATCGTGGTGATCGGCAATGGCATCGCCGGCGTGACGGCGGCGGATTTCCTGCGCCGCGGACACCCCGACTGCGAAATCCATTTGGTGGGAGCTGAACCGCATGGCCTGTACAACCGGATGGGTATCTCGCGGCTCGTCTACGGCCGGTCTGCGATGCAGGGCTTGTACCTGCTGCCCGAGCAGTGGTACGACGAGCACGGGGTGACCGCCTGGCTCAACACCTGGGCGACGGGTATCCATTTGCGTTCGCAGCTGGTGCGTTTGGGCACCGGCGAGACCCTGCCGTACGACCGGCTGATCCTCGCGATGGGCTCAAGCGCTGCGGTGCCGGACATTCCCGGGCTAGATCGGCCGGGCAGTGTGGTGCTGCGCAGTGCCGCTGATGCGATGCGCATCCGTGCGTATGTGCAGGAGCGCCGGGCCCGGCACGCGGTGGTGGCCGGCGGTGGCCTGTTGGGTCTAGAAGCGGCCTACTGCCTACGGCAGCTCGGACTGCACGTGACCGTCCTGGAACGCGGCAGCAGGCTGCTGAGCAAGCAGATCGACGCCCGGTGCTCGCAGATAGTGGCCGCCCATTTTGCAGGCGCGGGAATCACCGTGGCGCACAAGGCGGAGACGGCGGAAGTGCGGGGCGATCCTGCGGTTACCGGGGTGTTGCTCAAGGACGGCCGGGTCTTGCAGTGCGAAGTGTTCCTGGCCGCCACCGGAATTCGGCCCAATATCGAATTGGCTAGGGACGCAGGACTTCCCGTCGGTAAAGGGGTGCTGGTTGACGACCGGATGCAGACCCGGGTCCCCGGCGTCTACGCAGCCGGTGACGTCGCCGAGCATGGTGGCCGGGTGCTGGGGCTGTGGCCGGTCGCGACCGAACAAGCCGAGGCGGCGGCCGTCAATGCGCTCGGCGGCGACCGCACCGTGCCGAGCGAAACCCCGCCGACTATTCTCAAAGGCGTTGAACTGGAGCTCTTTTCGATCGGTCCGGTGGACCCCGGGCCGGGAGACGATGTCGTGGTCATCGACCGGCCTGCGGTGCCGTCCTATCGCCGACTCGTGGTGTCGCGGGGCCACGCTGTCGGCGCCACGGTGCTGGGCCATCATCCGGCCGACCTCTCGGCTGCACAGAAGGCGGTGCGGGACAAAAGGCCTGTCGGTCCGGTGGCGCTGGGGGTACTGCGGAACGGCAATTGGGACATTCTGTCCGACCCGGAACGGCTCGCTCACTGAACCGGGGCGACCACCTGGTGGGTCAGGATCTTCTGGCCGATCCGCAGATAGCAGCCAGGCTTGAGTTCGACGGGCTGATCGCCGACCGGCGTCCACACCTGGTCCCCGGGCGCGGCGATGTACGTACCGCCCGCGGTCTGGGCGTCGCGCACCATCACTTGGCCGCCGGTGACGGTCACATAGGCATGCACCCGCGATACCTGCGGATCGTCGGGCAGGCTGATGGGGGAGGCCGACGCGTTGTGGACCGCGGGATCGATCATCGGGTTGCGCCCGATGACGTACGCACGGTCCAGCGGATAGACAGCCCCGTCATCAGCGGTGAGCGAACCGGCGACGGGACGAGCCCGCATGGTCGGGGGCGCTGGTGGCGGTTGCTGTTGCACGGATGCCCGGGCCACGCGCAGCTGCAGGACGAAGCCCGCGCCGGGCACCACACCGGCGACCAGGTCGGTGTCGGCACACGGCACGAATGTCGTTGTCGCGGTGCAGATTGTGATCCGGTCAAATCTTGGGTCAACCGTCTCGTGCACCAGGGACCGGCTGCTGCCGCTGACCCGGTGGTGACTGCCGCCCAACTCGATATCGGCGATCACTTCGCCGTGCAGGAGTAGGTGGAGTGCGTCGCCAGTGGGCACCAGAGCGCCGAATGGCGGGACGGTGTCGGAGTTGGGGCCCTGCGCCAGCGTCGCGAGTTCCTGAGGCAACGCCTGCGGGTGCGTAGTCGAGTCGAGCACGTGCAGCAGGCTTCTTGCTCGTGCGGTGTCGGCGACATACATCAGCACATCACCCTTGCGGGCGACCAGTCCTTCGCCGCGGCCAATGGCCACGCAGTGCCGCTTCTGTTCCACCATGCCGCCTCGGTAGTTTGCCGCTGACGGTGATGATATTGCAGAGCTCAGAGACGTGCCATGCCGTGAACGAATAGAGTCGGCTTATCGATTGGGGTGAGCGACCATGCGCGATCGCAGAGCGAAACTTCCGCCGGGACCCTCGGCGCCGGCGATTGTTCAAGCCCTGCTGATGTTGCGGGACTGGCCCGGTTATGTGGCCCGGTGCGAGCGGCGATACGGCTCGATGTTCACGTTGCGCATCGCCGTCGTGGGGACCGTCGTGTATCTGACCAACCCCGACGACATCAAGCAGGTATTCGCCGGCAGTCCGCACACTTTCCATGCGGGCGAAGCGAATTCGATGCTCGCCGGGCTCGTGGGGGAGCACTCCGTGCTGCTCCTGGATGACGATCTGCACGCGGACCGGCGGCGCTTGATGCTGAAACCGTTCACGCGTGGGGCCGTCGACCGCCAGGCTGAAGCCATGGCCGCCATCGCCGTACAGTCCATCGAAACCTGGCCCGTGGGAACAGGATTCGCCGTAGCGCCGTATATGTCGGCGCTCACGCTGGAAATGATCCTGCAAACGGTCATCGGCGCAACCGATCCGGCACGTCTGGCCGCGTTCCGTACCGTGATGCCAAAGTTGCTGGATTTGAATTGGGTTGCGGCGCTGTCGCTTGTGCGCCCGGAGCTCTATCGCGTCTGGCCCTGGACCGTTGTGCGGAAGCGGGTGGCCGAGGCGGATGAGTTGATCTACGCCGAGATCGCTGACCGGCGCGCCGACCCGGATATCGGCGAGCGCACCGACGTCCTGGCGATGCTGATTCGAGCAGCAGACGAGGACGGGCGGCACATCACCGATCACGAGCTGCGTGACCAACTGATGACGCTGTTGGCCGCGGGCCACGACACCACGGCAACGGCCCTGTCCTGGGCGCTGGAGCGGCTCGTCCGTCATCCCGACGTGCTGGCCAAAGCGGTCGAGGCCGCACAAGCGAGCGCGGCGGGTGACACTGCCGGTGACGAATACCTCGATGCGATCGCCAGGGAAGTCCTGCGGATTCGGCCGGTGGTCTTCGACGTCCTGCGCGTCCTGACCGAACCGGTGACCATCGGCGGGTGCCAGCTGCCCAAAGGCGTCATGGTGGCGCCGGGTGTCGGCCTGGTTCATGCCAGCGCCGACCAATATTCGGAACCGCAGCGCTTCGACCCCGACCACCTGGCTGCCTTTCGGCGGCGGTAACCGGCGCTGTCTGGGTGCCACGTTCGCGCTGGTGGAAATGCGCGTGGTGCTGCGGGAAGTGCTGCGTCGTGTCGAATTGGCGACCACGACCGCGGCAGGTGAAAGCCAGCGCCTCAAGCACGTCACGCTGGTCCCCGACGATGGCGCCTGGATTACCGTCCGGGCACGCCGCTCGCCAGGTGAGGTTGTGGGCGCGGTCCACCGTGAACAACCTCGCGAGAATTGACCGAAATCTCGCGATCGTCTTCACCTTCGGCGAGAGGTCTTAGTCGATGATGTCGCGGATCGCGTTCGCGGACAGATCGAGCTTTGGCAGAAACCGCGGGGTAGTGGTCGCGGTGACGAGGTCGTCGGCCGGCAAGTCAGTGAAGGTGGAAATCAGAATGGCGGTCACGTCGGCGGTGCCGGCGAGGGAACTCAGTTGGTCGACAAGATCGAATCCGTACTCGTCGCCCAGATTCACGTCCACCAGCGCGATGTCGGGGTGCAGCAGTTCCACTGTGTGCAATCCATCCGAGACCGACTGCGCGGTACCGACGACGCGGATGCCCCCTTGCTCCAGGAGTGCCGTCGCCGCGGCGAGGAAGTCGGCGTTGTCGTCGACGATGACGCAACGCAACGATTCACGGTTCGTCATGTATTGCATTGTCGCTCCATGGTGTGAGCGTCGGCATTCCTGCTAGCTGCCATTTGTGCCGCCGACCGTGAGTGGCATCTCCGCGCGCAACGTGGTGCCGACGCCGACAGCGCTCGCGACGTGCAGCTTGCCGCCGAGTGCCGCCACGCGGTCCTCGAGACCGACCAATCCGCTGCCGGCATCGAGGGCGGCACCGCCGACGCCGTCGTCGGCGACCGTGATCCGCAGGCACGTGGTGTCGCACGCGACGTCGACCGTCACCACGGACGCCTTGGCGTGCTTGGCGGCGTTGGTGAGAGCTTCGGCGACGGTGTAGTAGGCGGCGATCTCAACGGCTTCCGGTAGCCGGCTGGGGACATCCGCGTGTACCTCGACCGGTAACGGTGCGCGTCGACCGAGGTCGCGCAGCGCCGGGCGCAGCCCGCCCCGCGACAGGATCGCAGGATGTACGCCGTGGGCGAGTTCCCGCAGCTCGTCGCTGGCGGTGCGCAGGCCGTCGCCGATGCCGGCGATCCGGTGCACAAGCTCGGACGGGTCCTCCGGGACCGCCCGTTCGAGGGTGCGAACTTGCAGCGCCAAGGTGACGAGGCGCTGTTGGGCGCCGTCGTGCAGGTCGCGTTCGATGCTGCGGCGCGCATTGTCAGAGGCGGTGACTATGCGGGCGCGGGAGGCGACGAGCTCGGCGCGCGCGTGCGCATTGGCGATGGCCGTGGCGATCAGTTCGGCGAAGTCGGCCAAGCACGCTTCGGTATCGGCAGGGAGGGCGCCCGGGTCGACCGAGCCGACGATCACCGCACCCCACAGCTGTCCGTCGACGGTGACGGGGACACCAACGCAGGCCTGCAGGCCCAGGTCACGAACTTGGGCCGCCGTCGAACCTGCTGCCTGTTCGTGGGCGTCCAGGCGCGCCGGCCGACTGGTCGCACGCACCATCGCGATGACGTCGTCACCGTCGAGGGTGAATGTCGTGCCAACAGATACGGTTTTGATCCCCGGTTCATCATGTGCCGCAACAAGAGTCGCGGTGCCATCCGATTCGTAACGCACGAGTGCGGCATTGTGGACGTGCAACACCGAGGCGACTTCGTCGGTGACGCTGGACAATATGTCGGACGGCGAACTGCCTTCGGCAATCAGGGTGGCGACGCGGCGCAGCGCCCCCTGTTGCTCGGCGAGTTCGCGCACTCGATCCGTCGCTTCGGTGGCGACCCGCCAGCTGCGATGCGCCTCACGGGCGCGGCTACGCAGTTGCCAGCCAAGGACATTCGCCAGGCCGGCGACGGGGAGAAACACGGCGAGGGTCAGCGCGTCGACCGGCTTGATCGGCAGCAGTGGGCCGCCGTCCAGATGGACCTGTAGATAGGCGAGCGCACTGGCGATGGTCATCGGCACGGACATACCCAAGTCCCAGCCGGCGCTGACGATCAACACCCCGAACATGAACACGATGGCGTAGGTGCTGTGCGGTGCCGGGTCGTGCAGCAGCCGCACCACTGCGATCTCGGCGGCGATCAGCCCTGCGGCAACGAGGATCCCGACGTACCAGGGTGGGCTGTAGATGCCGGGATTCCATCGTGCCGGACTCATCGGCCGCCTTCCTCGTCGTTGCCTGTTTTCGCTACTGACCCTAATCGCGATCGGGGCGGCGCCGACGGCGATCCGCGGACTCGTGATGTGGGTCAGAAGGACTGATCGACCTGGCCCGCTGGTGAATTCGTGACGTGGTAGCCGCTCTGGTACTGGGTGTAGGAATTGGTGCCGTCGGAGACTGTCGGGTTGGTATCCGCACTGGCCACGGGCGCCACCACAAGTGCCCCGCCGATCGCGGCGATGGACAACCACACGGTGATGCGCTTCAGCGTCTTGTTCATGATCGGTGCTCTGCTTTCGGATCAGTGGTTGTGAAAGAGCAGGAACCCGTAGTCGCCGCCGAACGGCTGCTGCAGCTGGCCAGCCTCCTGCGCGGCCGGGCCCGGGGTCGCCACGATCTGGGCGTTGCCGTTGGTCTGCGTGACCGTCGATCCGGCGGCGTATGGGGCGGCGGCCGCTGCCGGCGCCGTGACGATTGCCAGCGCCGCGGCTGCCGTTGCGGCCAGCGGGACGATGCGCTTCGGGGTGATATGCATTGTCATCTACCAACTTTCGCTGTTCTAGAAACTGTTGTCCGCCGTGTGCGGCTGATATCCAGATTGCTCCGGGAACCCATCGGCGTCGTCGATGCTGGCGCCCAAATCCGGGGTAGGGCTAGCTGCAACGCGCACCCCCTGCCAGTGGGCCCGGGCGATATCCTGTGACAACGCACGGCGCGGTGCCGGTGCAATGCAAAATGAAGGCAGTGAACGGCATGTCCGGCGTCTGACGGCGCGCCGGCCGGCGGGGGCGAGACGAGCAGACAGGCGAACGGGATATACGTGGACGTACCAGACGGAGATACGACGCGCGTCGTCATCGCTGATGACGATGTACTGCTTCGGGAAGGTATCGCGAGCCTGCTGGCCGGGGCGGGATTCACCGTCGTCGGGCAGGCTGGGGACAGCCGAGAGCTGCCCGCGCTGGTACGCGAAACTAGCGCGGACCTGGTGATAACCGATATCCGGATGCCGCCCACGCACACAACGGAGGGCCTCGACGCCGCCAGGGCGATTCGCGACGAGCTACCCGATGTCGCGATCCTGGTGTTATCGGCGCACGTCGACGTCGAGCACGCAATGGAACTGCTGAGCGGCGGGCGGAGCATTGGCTACCTGCTCAAAAGCAGGGTCATCGATGTGACTGATTTCCTCGAGACGCTGCGCCGCATCACCAACGGGGCGTCCGTGGTGGATCCCGCTCTGGTGCAGGAACTGTTTTCCGCGCAACGGCGCGAAGATCCCTTGGCGGCGTTGACCGAACGTGAACGTGAGGTCCTGGCGCTGATGGCCGAGGGACGGTCGAATGCCGGTATCAGCCATCAGCTTTGGGTGACCGAAGGCACCGTCGAGAAGCACGTGCGGAGCATCCTCAGCAAGCTGAATCTGCCCGACAGCGGCGAGGACCACCGGCGCGTTCTGGCAGTCATCGCCTTTCTCGATGCGCACTGAGTCTCAGGTTTCTCGCATTCGTCCGAAAGTGCTTACAGCTCAGGGATATTGACGACGATCGCCTCCTCCGGTGACCTGTGAACGTGCTGACGATGTTCGGGCGCGGGTTTCGGGCCGGCCGCTGCGGGGTATCCAGGTGGGGATGGCGCATGGCGTGTCGTCATGTCACCGAGGGGAGTTGTTTTTGGCGAGCTCGATACCTGTCGTTCGCGACGCAGTCTGTTCATCCAATCAGGTAGCAGCGCAGCCACATTGATGACACAAGTCGGCAATGGCGGCACTGAGTAGCCAACCAGGTGAATATAGGCCTGCGAAATCGATTGGAAATCAACGAAAAATCCCAGGTCGTAGTGGCAGGAGCGGGTTCGCGCACCAAATACTGTCCTTCCCGTCAACCGGGTCGCTGAAACCAAAATGAGCAAACATATTGCAGCGGTTCATATTTGATTGACGGTTACGTCGACGGTGAACATCGGGTACGGTGGAACCGGATACGTCCATCAAGGGAGCTGACTTCCACCATGTGCGGCATTGCCGGCGAAATCGCCTGGGGCCGTGGTGCTGACTTGGCGGCAGTGGCCGCCATGACTGATTCTTTGGCATCACGTGGTCCAGATAGCAGTGGTTTATGGGTTCGGGACGGGGTGGCTCTCGGCCACCGACGTCTGGCCATCATCGATCTGTCCAGTCATGGGCATCAGCCGATGCACGATCCGGAGCTCGGGCTCACGGTCGTGTTCAACGGCTGCATATACAACTATCCGCAACTGCGGAAAGAACTTTCAGCTAAGGGCTATCGATTCTTTTCGCACAGCGACACCGAGGTGGTCCTTAAGGGCTACCGCGAATGGGGTGAGCGGGTCGTCGACCATCTCTACGGGATGTTCGCATTCGCCGTCGCGGAAACTGAGTCGGGCCGCCTGCTGTTGGCTCGCGACCGGCTTGGCGTCAAGCCGCTGTATTGGTGCGACGCTCCGGGAGGGGCCCTGCGCTTTGCGTCGTCGTTGCCGGCTCTGGTGGCCGCTGGCGGTGTCGATACTGAGCTCGATCCCATTGCACTGCAACACTATTTGAGTTTTCATTCGGTGGTTCCGGCGCCGCGCACCATCCTGCGGGGCGTGAGCAAGCTGCCGCCCGGCACCATCATGCGCATCGAGCCGGATGGCAGGAGGACCGAAACCACCTACTGGGAACCGGTTTTCGAGCGGTCGGTCGAGCAAGTCGGCTGGTCCGAGCAGGACTGGCGGGACGCGGTCCTGGCGTCACTGCGGACCGCAGTCGAACGGCGTCTGGTGGCCGATGTCCCGGTGGGGTGCCTGCTGTCCGGGGGCCTGGATTCCAGCCTGATCGTGGGCTTGCTTGCCGAGGCTGGTCAACACGGGCTCGCCACGTTCTCCATCGGGTTTGAATCGGCCGGGGGTGAGGAAGGCGACGAGTTCAAGTATTCGGACGTCATCGCGCGGCATTTCGACACCGATCACCACCAGATTCGCATCGACTCGTCGCGCATGCTGCCGGCCCTCTCTGGCGCCATCGGCGCCATGAGCGAGCCGATGATGAGCCACGATTGCGTGGCTTTCTACCTGCTGTCGCAGGAGGTCAGCCAGCACGTCAAGGTCGTGCAGTCCGGGCAGGGTGCCGACGAGATCTTTGCCGGCTACCACTGGTACCCGCCGATGGCGCACGCCGCTGCGGACGATCCGACGGCCGCGCTGGCTCGCTATAGGGCCGCGTTCTTCGACCGCAGCCATGCCGCGGTCAACCGGCTGCTGCAGCCGCAGTGGCGCCTCGAACACGATGCCGCGGGCGCGTTTGTCCTGCAGAATTTCACCCACCCCGGGGCGGCAACCGCGACCGACCGCGCCTTACGGCTCGACACCACCGTCATGCTCGTCGACGATCCGGTGAAACGCGTCGACAACATGACCATGGCGTGGGGCCTGGAAGGCCGCGTGCCGTTCCTCGACCACGAACTGGTCGAGCTGGCGGCGACCTGTCCGCCGGAGCTGAAGACGGCCCAGGGCGGTAAAGGCGTGCTGAAAGAAGCTGCGCGCAAGATCATTCCGCACGATGTCATCGACCGGCCCAAGGGTTACTTCCCGGTGCCCGCACTCAAACACCTGGCCGGACCGTACCTGGACCTCGTTCGGGACGCGCTGCACAGCCGAGCTGCGCGGGACCGTGGCCTGTTTGCCCCCGACGCAGTTACCGAGATGCTCGCCGACCCCAACGGCAACCTCACGCCACTGCGGGGAAATCCGTTGTGGCAGATCGGATTGTTGGAACTATGGCTCGCCACGCACATCGACGGAGTGACCCCATGACAACAACGAAAATTGGCGATGTGGCCGAGGCTGTGGTGCAGGACATGGGTTGGGGGCGGCTGGTTTTCGGCCAGACCTTCCACGACCCCGACCAGTTTGGTGTTGCGCTGCGGGAGGAGGGTAGCGGCCGCCGCGACATCGGGATGTATCTCGATGCCCCGCACGTGTTCGTCGCGCTGCATCCCCACGAATTCTTCATCGACCCGAGCTTCACGTACCGGCTCGATCTGACGCAGCCCATGCAGTACCGCCCGCCCGATGTGCCGGGATTGTCAGTGCGGCAGGTGAATTCGATCGAAGACTGCGTCGCGATCAATCACATTTACGTGCGGTGCCACATGGTTCCGGCGGACAGCGACCTCATGTGGAGCAACAGCCAGTACGCGCCGCAAGTGGTGTACCTGGTGGCCGTTGACGACGAGACCGGCCACATTGTCGGAACCGCGACCGGTATCGATCACAGCCAGCTGTTCGGCGACCAGGAAAACGGATCGAGCCTGTGGTGCCTGGCGGTCGAACCGACCGGCACCCGTCCCGGTACCGGCGGCCTGCTGGTGCGCTCGCTGATCGAGGAGTTCATCCGGCGCGAGCGCGCCCAGATGGATTTGTCGGTGCTGCACGACAACGACGGCGCCATCGCGCTCTACGAACGTATCGGCTTCACCCGCGTTCCCGCCGCGCTCGGCATCAAACGCAAGAATGCGATCAACGAGCCGCTGTTCGCTCCGGTGAAGCCGGAAGAAGAACTGGCACAGCTGAATCCGTATGCCCGCATCATCGCTGACGAGGCGATCTTGCGGGGCATCGCGGTCGATGTGCTCGATGCTCCAGGCGGCTACCTGAGGCTGACCCACGGCGGTACCAGCGTGGTTACCCGCGAATCGCTGTCCGAACTGACCAATGCCGTCGCGATGAGCCGGTGCGACGACAAGCGGGTCGCCCGGTCGGTGGTCGCCGACGCGGGCATCCGGATACCGGAAGGCTGCACAGCGACGTTCACCGACGAGGACTGCCGTTTCCTGGAGAAGGTCGGGTCGGCCGTCGTCAAGCCGGCACGTGGTGAACAGGGCACGGGCATCACCGTCGGCGTCACCGCTGCCGATGACTTGAACCGTGCCATCGGGCTGGCTATGCAGCACTGTCCCGACGTGCTGATCGAAGAGCGTTGCGAGGGCGAGGATTTACGCGTCGTCGTCATTGACGGCAAGGTGATCGCTGCGGCGATCCGTCGTCCGCCGGAGGTGATCGGCACTGGTTCGCACACCATCCGTCAACTCATCGAAGCGCAGAGCCGCCGCCGTTCGGTGGCCACGCACGGTGAGTCGGTGATCCCGTTGGACAGCATCACCGACGACACCGTGCACAAGGAAGGGTGGCGGCTCGAGGACGTCCTGCCTGCCAACGAGCGGTTGGTCGTTCGCCATACCGCGAATTTGCATACCGGCGGCACCATCCACGATGTCACCGATGAACTCAACCCCATGCTGGCGAAGGTCGCGGTCGATGCGGCCGAAGCCATCGAGATTCCGGTGACCGGCATCGACCTGATTGTGCCGACGGTGCAGGGGGAGGAGTACGTCTTCATCGAGGCGAACGAACGCCCCGGCCTGGCCAATCACGAACCACGGCCGACAGCACAGGCGTTCATCGATCTGCTGTTCCCGCGTACCGCAGCCACCCCGTGGGCGTGGCATCCCGATCCGATCGAGCAGCACTGAGCGTTGTCGAATCAGATCGAATGTGGTTGTAAGGCAAAGATATCGGTGAATTGGAGGGATGATGGCTGAACCTGCTGACGCCGAGACCGTACGGATGTCGTTGGACGACCGCGGCTGGATGGTCGACACCCTACTGGCGTTGTTGCAGACGCCGAGCCCGTCGGGGCGTACCGATGCTGTGATGCAGCTGATCGGCCAGATCCTGACCAAGCTCGGTGTGCCGTTCGCTCTGACTCGACGCGGGGCGCTCATTGCCGAGTTGCCGGGGCGGTCGCAGACCACCGACCGCGCGATTGTGGTGCACTCCGACACCATCGGCTGCATGGTGCGGGAACTGAAAGACAACGGGCGGCTGGCGCTGGTGCCGGTCGGCACGTTTTCCGCACGCTTCGCAACGGGCGCTCGGGTCCGCATTCTGCCCGACGACACGGACCGGTTTTTCACCGGAACCGTGATGCCGCTGAAGGCCAGTGGACACGCTTTCGGCGACGAAATCGACAGCCAGCCAACGAGTTGGGATGACGTCGAAGTCCGGGTCGATCGGCAGGTGACCTCGCGTGCTGATCTGGAGCAGCTGGGTCTGAACGTCGGCGACTTCGTCGCGCTGGTGGCCAGCCCGGAGCTGACGGAGGACGGGTTCGTCGTCTCCCGGCATCTCGACGGCAAGGCCGGCGTGGCCATCGCACTAACGTTGGCCAAGGTGGTCGCTGAGCGCAATATCGTTCTGCCACACCGGACTACGCTGATGGTGACCATCACCGAGGAGGTGGGCCACGGTGCCAGTCACGGGCTGCCACCGGATGTCGCCGAGCTGGTATCCGTCGACAACGCGGTATGTGCGCCCGGTCAGCAGTCCCTCGAGAACGGTGTCACCATCCCGATGGCCGACATGCACGGACCGTTCGACTACTACTTGACCCGCAAGCTGTGTCGGCTCGCCCGGGAAAATGGAATCGCTCACGCCCGCGACATCTTTCGGTACTACCGATCCGATGTGGCTGCCGCGATCGAGGCCGGCGCGGCTACGCGTGCAGCCTTGGTGGGGTTCGGGCTCGACGGCAGTCATGGCTGGGAGCGAACGCACCTCGACTCGCTCGAAGCCACCTATTTACTGCTGTACAGCTGGCTCCGTACGCCGCTAACCTTCGAGATGTGGGACGCGCAGCCGTTCGGCGATCTGGAGGATTTCCCGGCCGAACAGCCCGCTGCCAGCGAGCAGTGGGTGCCGCTGTCGCGCGGCGACTTCGCCGATCCCGGATCGGCTTCACAGGGACATCACTGGCCGCCCGCCGAGGGGGCAGGCGAGTAATTCTGGCGCTGCATGCGGTCGGGGTATTGACGTTTATGCAAACCGGTAGTGGGTAGCAGTAGTTGGGTACGCCCTGCCGAAGATCCGAGAAGGGAGAGCACATGACCCACGTGTCGACGACCGCCAACACCGGCGTCATCGGCTATGTAAAAGCGCAGCATCTGACGACCCACACGCTGTTCGTCAAAACGCTGCGCGCAGTCGACGTCACCGAACGGCAGCAGTGCTTCGCGGCCTTGCGCGCGGCGCTGACCGCTCAGGAAGTCACTGAAGAATTGCTGATTCACCCACGGGTGCAGCGCAGTGTGCGCGTGGTTGAGTCACTGCGTGGCGAAGCGGACGACGCCAAAGAGCAGCTGGACCAGATGCAGCAGCTGGACCCGGCATCGGCCGAATTCGAGACCGCGCTAGTCGACCTGCAGCAGGCCACCGAGGATCACACCCAACGCATCGAGATCGAAGAATTTCCGCTGTTGACGGACCGCTGATCAGCGTGGAGCGGCCTCTTCGACGCGTGGATGCGACTGGACCACGGTGGCGTCAGTCGTCGGGCACGGCCCAGGGTGCGTGGTATCCGAATTGCCAGCGCTCAGCGTTTGCCAACGGGGTAGCGGAGTCATCGGGCGCCTCAGCGCAATGTTGGCAGCAGTATTGGTGGCCGCCGATTCGCAACGGGTGGCCGAGGATTCGACACCCGCAGTGCCGACACGTCGGGGCCACCATGGTGGCCATGCACTCGATGCAGTCGAAGCTGGCGCTGCGGCCGCTCCAGTTGACTGTGAACGACTGATCGCAATCAGTCCCGCAAGTTATGCAGACCGCCATCGACAAAAATTGCTTCCTGTCAGTGTTTCTCGAATATTGCTGTTGCCGACTCCGTGCATACCCGTGGTGATTGCCGACCAAACCTGTTCCGGTAGGCCAGTTTTCTGCGGTGCGACCAGGTGCGACAGGTGGTCGGCGCAGCGCGAGCGCCAGCGGTGGTGTGTAGACCGGAACGGCGGTATTGTCGAGTACAGCGCCCAATGTGGCGCAGTTGCTTAGACCGAAGCGACGGCAGCTGAGAGCTACCGGTCCGGCGTACGGCCGTGGTCCAGAGCAGGGCACGGCTGATGCGACGCCGCTGGTGGCGATCGGCCACGGCAGATTGCCGATCCACCGTCAAGGGTGGAAACAACACGCATTCCGCGGTGCTGAGCCGCTGCTCGGTTGAACCGAATCTCGCAGTGCGTGTTGTGGGCCTGGAAAGGCACGTTCATGTCAACCTCATTGCTGGATAAACGTTTACCCGATCGTGTCCGCTATGCCGATGAATACGCGGATGTGCCGGACATGGTGGCGACGTTGCGCGCTCTTCCGGCAGAGTCCGACGAATACACCCGGCAGCGCGAACGCATCGTGCTCCGGTGCTGCCCCTTGGCAGACCGGCTGGCGCGTCATTTCGATGGCAGGGGCGAGAACCTGGACGACCTGGTTCAGGTAGCCCGGGTGGGGCTCATCCAGGCGGTCAACCGCTTCGATCCCAACAACGGCGCGGGCTTTGTCGCGTTTGCTGTCCCGACGATCATGGGTGAGTTGCGCCGTCACTTCCGTGACTACGGCTGGAAAGTCCACGTGCCGAGGAGCATTCGGGATATCCGCCAGCAAATCAAGGGCGTGACAACAGAATTGACGCAGCGGTTGGGACGCTCGCCCAATACCCGAGAACTGGCCGCAGCGTTGAGCGTGGCACCGGAACTGATCACCGAAGGGCTCCTCGCTGCCAACGCATATCAGCCGCAGTCACTCGACACGCCCGTCGTCGACAACGACGACAACCCGCAGTCGTTGTCTGATCTGCTGGGGGAGACCGACGAGGGTTTTGACCGGGTCACCGATCGTGAGTCGGTCAAGCCGGCTCTGGAGGCCCTTCCGCTGCGCGAACAGCGGATCCTCTACCTGCGGTTCTTCGCGTCCAAGACCCAACGCCAGATCGCAGACTCGATCGGCGTCTCGCAGATGCACGTCTCGCGGATCCTGGATCGGACGCTGCGCGACATTCGGGAGCAGGTGGTGTAGCGCCGACGGCACTCTGGCATAACGGGTTACGATGAAGAAGGCTCGAACATTTCGAGCCTGATAACACCATGCTGAGCACCGAGTGACCTAAATGACCGATACGCCCGTTGACAGTCAGGAGTCATGGGACGTCGCCGCCGTATTCAGTGGCGGGGAGAGCCAGCGGGTCGGCCGATTCAAGTATTTCGTCGCCAACCAACGGTGGGTGTGGTCTGACCAGGTGGCGCGGATGCACGGCTACGAGCCGGGCGCGGTCGAGCCCACGACCGAATTGTTGTTGAGCCACCAGCATCCCGACGATCGCGCGAAGGTGGCGGAGATCCTGGAGCGGGTCAAAACGGGCGGCCAATTCAGCAGTCGGCACCGGGTCATCGATGCGTTCGGCTGCACCCGGTGGATGGTTGTCGTCGGCGATCGGATGATCGACGAGACCGGCGACGCGATCGGGACGGAAGGGTTCTACGTCGACGTCACTGACAGCGTCCAATCAGATGTCACCAAGGCCATGTCCGGCGTGGTGGAATCGCGGGCTCTCATCGAGCAGGCCAAGGGCGTACTCATGGTGGCCTATGGGGTGGACGCCGACCGCGCCTTCGACATCCTGAAATGGCGGTCGCAGACAACGCAGGTCAAATTGAAGACGGTAGCGGCACAGCTTCTGCATGCGCTGATGCGCCAAGGACTTTCGGCTGAGAGCACCAGTGCTGTCGATCGGCTGTTGGTCGCCGGCACGGGGTTGACCGACGACTAACCGCTCGCTACTGGCGAAGCGCGCTAGCCGTGGCCGCCGCCGCAGCCGATGCCGGGTATGCAAACGCTGCCGCCGGGGATGCCGCCTGGGCCGGCATTGACGCCACCGGAGCCGCACGCGACGCCGAACTGGGTCGGCATACAGCCGGAGCCGCCGGGGCCACCGCCGGGCCCGCCATTGACTCCGCCGGACCCGCACTCGCCGTTCGTGCATCCGCCGCCGCCCGGTCCGTCATTGTCTACGGGCTGCAAGTGGTAGCTGGTCAACACCGGGCTGTTACCCACCGTGCTCGGCACGATATCGGCTGACGCGAACGAGGCGGCCACGCCAGCCGATGCGAACGCTGCGGCCGCCGCCAGGGGGATCACCTTGTTTTTGAACATGTCTTGTTGATTGCCGGATGACGGCGCGGTCAAACCTCTGGCCGGCCAGTGAGTGCCAAATCGTGTCGCAGCAGTTCGGCGGCTACTTCTACTACGGTGTGTCGTAGCTCACTGTACCTAATACTTGCATGAGAAATGCATATTTAAATAGCCTGGTGGGCAGGCGGAGAACCGGTGTCGGTGAACGAGACCGGGTTGCGCCATCGCATTCACGACGAAGTGAGAGGTTCTGCCATGTTGTCTACGGCTCATACCGAGGTCGTCAAAGCCACGTTGCCGTTGGTCGGCGGTGCGATCGGCGAGATCACGCCGGTCTTCTACCGCCGGCTGTTCGCGGCGCATCCGGAGCTCGAGCGCGACCTGTTCAACCGTGGCAACCAGGCGAACGGTTCGCAGCAGAAGGCGCTGGCCGGTTCGGTCGCCATGTACGCGACGCTGCTGGTCGATCCAGACGCTCCGGGGGGCGACGTGGTCGAGCGCATCGCGCACAAGCACGCGTCGCTCGGCGTCGCGCCTGAGCAGTATCCGGTGGTGTACGAGCACCTGTTCGCGGCCATCGTGGAGGTGATCGGGGCCGATGTGGTCACCGCGGATGTCGCCGAGGCGTGGACCGCGGTTTACTGGTCGCTGGCCGACACTTTGATCGGCCGCGAACGCGAGCTGTACGAAGCGGCGGGGACGGATCCGGCACATGTGTGGATGCCCGTCCGGGTGGTGGAACGCGTGCAGCAGTCGCCACTCACGGTGGCCTTCGGGCTGGCTGCCGTCGACGGTGCCGAACTGCCGGACTTTGCTCCCGGCCAGTACATTTCGGTCGCCGTGCAGTTGCCGGACGGGGCCCGGCAGATTCGGCAGTACAGCTTGTCGCACGTGAGTGACGGTGACCGGTGGCGGATTTCTGTACGTCGCGAGGGCGCGGTGTCCTCGCATCTGCACGAGTACGCTTTCGAGGGCGACGTGCTGCAGGTGTCCCACCCGTTCGGCGACATCACGCTGGACAGTCCGGCCGAGACGCCTCTGCTGCTGATTTCGGCGGGCATCGGCATCACGCCGGTGCTGGGGATGCTCTACTTCATCGCCGCCGAGCAGCCGGGACGGCCGCTGACCGTGGTGCATTGCGACCGCACCCGCGCGAGCCATGCGCACCGTGCCGAACTCGCTGATCTAGTCGAGCAGATTCCGGGTGCCACCCTGCACACGTGGTACGACGGCCTGCCCGACGGATATCCGTTGACCGAACCGGACCGGCATGGACGAATTGACCTGAGCACCATCGACTTTCCGGTGGACGCCAACGTCTACATCTGCGGTCCGACGCCGTTCATGGAGGAGGTCGTCCGCCAGCTCGGGGAAGCCGGCGTGCCCCGCGACCGTATTTGGTTCGAAGCGTTCAGCCCGCTGGAGGTGTAGCTCCGATGACTGGTTCTCGGTTAGATGTTGTGCCACAACGGATTCTCGTTGTGGCACATCATCTGGCCGGACCTAGTCGGTGCGTGACAGTGCCGCGCGAGGGCAGTCGGCAATGGCCTTGGTTGTGAGACAAACGGTTTCACGCCTCGAATGTCTGCACAAAGCCCGCTGGACCAGTGGAAGGATTCATTAGATGAATACCGCAGCGGCAATCGAAGTGGCCGTCACGTTCGTCTGGCTGGGTATGGTGCTGGCCATTTCGTTCCTGGAGGCGCCGTTGAAGTTCCGTGCCCCCAACGTCACGCTGCAGGTCGGCCTCGGCATCGGCCGGCTGGTCTTTCGTGCGCTCAACAGCGTGGAACTGGTATTCGCGGTAGCCATCGTGGCTGCTGCGGTGGCCAACCGGCCGTCAACCACTGTCACCGCGGCGTTCATCGTCGCGGTGGCGGCGTTGGTGGTGCAGTTGGTCGCCGTTCGACCGCGGCTCAATCGGCGCTCGGACCGGGTGCTGGCCGGTTATGAGGGGCCTCGTTCCCGGGTTCACTACCTGTACGTGGCCCTGGAGCTGGTCAAGGTGGCAGCGCTCGCCGTCGCCGGAGTCGCGCTGCTGTAGCAATCCTCCCACCCGGCCAACTGCTCGGGTTCTTCTTGGCTGAGAAGTTCAACGCGGACCTCGCGCAGGCCGCTGATCACTCGCAGGTCAGTGGAATCACGTTGGCGCACAACGTCGATAGCCAAGACGAGGTGATCGAGCTGGCCGCCGCCGACGGCACCGTCAGCCTGGGCTAGGCCGGCCACTGCCCCCGGGGCCCGCTACATCTTGATGGCAGGTAGCAGCCGGATCAGGTTCCAGGTCCGGTTGCGGCGTGCGCAGAGGCTTGAAATACCCAGAGCGCCAAGCCAGATGCCGACCAGCACGATGATCGCCTGCCACAGCCGGCCATCGATGCCGCCGAGGATCAATTGCCGAAGTCCGTTGACGCCGAACGTCATCGGGTCATACATATGCAACACCTGGAATGGTCTGGATGTCGTCTCGACCGGGTACATGCCACCGGCGCTGACCATCTGCAACATCAGCAGCGCCATGATCAACACGCGCCCGACCGCGGGGCCGACCAGTGCGTTGATGGCCTGGGTGGCGGCGACGAAGGCGAGTGACACCAGCATCATGAAGCCCAGCATCGCCACGGGATGTGCCACCTCCATGCCCAGAGCGAACCGCACCACGCAGTACAGAATGACCGCCTGACAGAGCGCAATCACCGCTGCCGGTAGGTAGCTCGCCAGCACCACGCGGATGGCCAGCACCTCGGCAGCGATCGGGCGATTCTGCAAGGGCCGCAACACCATCCACAGCACGAGCGCACCGAAGAACAGCGCCAACGTCAGGAAGAACGGGGCCATACCCGTCGCGAAGTTGGGTGCGCCGTTCTCGTGTGACGAGTCCAGGATCACCGGTCCGCCGATGGTGTCGGCGATGGCTTCCTTCTGCTGCTGGGTCCACGTCGGTACCTGCTTGGCGCCGTCGCCGAGTTTGGTGGCCAGTTCGTGGGAGCCATCCTTGAGTTGGCTGGTGCCCGACTTGAGCTGGCGGGCGCCGTCATCGAGTTGCACGATGCCGCTTGCCAATTGCGCATTGCCGGTGGCCAGCTGCTGGGCCCCGTTGCGCAGCTGGTTCAGTTTGTCGGTGAGCTGCTGGCCGCTGCCGCCTACCTGATCCAGCGCCGTCCGCAGGGGGCTGCCGGGAGCGCGCAGCGTCTCGGTCATCGAGATCGCGGCATTGCGCCCATCGGTGAGTTGCTGACGGATCTGTGGCGTGAATTGGTGGCCGTTCAGCTGGTCCTGGACGCCGCGCAGGGTGTTCACCGCCCCGACCGACACCGGATCCTGATTCACCGAAAGTTGCCCGATCACCGAGCCGATCGCCGCGGCCGCAGTGTCCTGCGCAGTGGCAAGCGTGCCGGCCTGATCGGCAGCCTGTTCCAGGGCTGTCGCGCTCTGCTGCAGCTGCTCGGTGCTCCCGCCGACCTGCGACAGGGCCTTGGTCACCTTCAGCAACGGGTCGGTGGCTTGGTTGATGCCGGCGGAGAGTTGCTTGGCGCCGGTGGAGAGCTTGGCCGAGCCGTTGCGCGCGTCGTCGAGTCCGTTGACCAGTTTGCCTGCGCCGGTGTCGACCTGCGCCGCGCCGTCGGCCAGCTTCTGTGCCCCGTCGGCGGCCTGCTTGATGCCGGTACCCGACGAAACCACCACGGACAGAATCTGATTGACCGCCTGGCCGGAGATGCGGGTGGACACCGCATTGAGCACCTGGCTGGTCGCGGTCCGCCCGATAGTCGAGGAGATGTAGTTGTTGGCGTCGTTGTACACCGCCACCAGCTGAGCCTTCTTCGGGTCGCCGGTGACCGGCGACGCAATGGCCTCACTGAAGTTCTCGGGCAGCTCGAGCATGAAGTAGTACTTGCCGTGCTGGACGCCGTCGCGCGCTTCCTTGTCACTGACCACGTGCCAGTCCAGGCTGTGGTCGGCGGTCAGGCTCCTGGCGATCTCGTCGCCCGCGTTCACGTGTATGCCGGAGACGACCGCGCCGCGGTCGGCGTTCACCAGGGCCACCGGCATCTTGTTGACCTGACCGAACGGATCCCAGAACGCCCACAGATACAGCGCGCCGTACACCAGCGGCAGCAGCATCAGCACGACGATGGCGGCGCGCGTCATCCGGCTGCGGCCGAAACGTCTGATCTCAGAACCGAATGCGAGTCCAGCAAGCATGGTCAGGCCTTTCCGGTGTGCATGCGGAGGTCATGCAGCACGTGTTCGGGTGCGTCGTCGCCCAGCGGGTTGGTCACCCCGACGACGACGGTGCGGTGTTCGGCGAGGGCGCCCAGGCGCTGCACGGCGAGGTCCCGGCGTTCGTTGTCGCGGACCTGCTCGAGGTCGCCGACCACCAGGACCGGCCGGTCGGACATCAGGGCCAGGGTGATCCGCAGCAGGAAGAGTTCGAGGTCGGACAGCTCGATGATGAACGTCTTCGGCGACAGTTCAGGAATGTCGCCGAACACTGCCGTCATCTCCGGCGTCTCGGACTGGACCGGTACCCAGGCGGGGAACGGTGACACCCACCGGCGCTGCTCGGTGAGCACGGTCTGGACCGTCACCATTTCTTCGAGATCGTCGATATCGGCGAAGGCGGCGATCGCACAGTGCTGCCGAATGGCGCGCGGTCCCGTTGCGCCGCTGACGGTGACTTTTCCGGTGGTTGGCTTGAGCCGACCGGCCAGGGTCAGCAACAGGGTGTGCTGCGCCGGTCCGCCGGGCATCTGGATGGCCTGGAAACCGGGTTTGAGCTCCAGATCGACGTCAGAGAAGAGCGCGCCGTGTTCACCGACGACACTGAGCCCTTGCGCGGTGATCACCGGCGGCCTGTCCGCTGCGTCCTGGGCGGCCGTCGTCTCGTCGTCCATCGTTGCTCATCTCGGGGGTCGAAGTAACGACCGTCAGTAAATCAGCGCGGTAGGGCAAAAATGCCGCTAGCGGCGATCCTGAGCCTGTGATGTTGCGCGGATTCCTGGCAGATATGCCGTGGAGGACACATCCGGCGCGCCGAAATCAGCAGCTACCTGGGTTCTTTGGCCACCGACGCGCGGATCACGCGGTCGCGCCCGCGATTCTTCGCCTCGTACATCGCGACGTCAGCGCGACGAATGGCCGAGCGCAACCCGGCCTTGTGCCCGAGCTGCGAGACCCCGATGCTTACCGTTCCTGCGAGGACCACGTCATTGTGGGTGAAGCTGGCCACGGCAAACGCCACCCGAAGCCGGTCGGCGATGACCGCCGCCTGACTCTCGTCGACGCCCGGCAACATGGCGCAGAATTCCTCGCCGCCAATCCTGGCCAACAGGTCTCCGCTGCGCAGGTTGGACCGTGCCACGCTGGCGAATTCGGCGAGCAGACAGTCGCCCGCCTCGTGTCCGTACACGTCGTTGACTGCTTTGAACTCATCCAGGTCCATCACGATGACCGAGCACCGCAGCTGACGGACGACGCACTCCTCGGCGAGTCGCTGCGCCTGGATCATGAAGCCGGCGCGGTTCAGGGTGCTGGTCAGGGAGTCGAGCATCGCCGCGTCGGCCAATTGGTCTTCGAGGCGTTCCCAGCCCATCAGGGACAGACCCAGATTGATGGCCATGACCGCGAAGGCAAAGAGCAGCATCGATACCGAAGCAACCGGGGTGGCCGTGACGAACTGAGTCGCGCCGGCATGCAGGAGGATGCTGACCGAGCGGCCGACGGTCGCGGCGGCTGCCACCACGTATAAGCCGATCAGGATGCGCCGGGTGGCCAGCCGCTCGATCCGCTGGGCCTTGACACAGGCGACGACGCTCAGCGTGAAGTACCCGAGCAGCGCCAGCACGGTGAGGGACACGCGGGCCGGGATGCTGGTGGTAAACGGCGGTAATAGCTCGAATCCGGCCAGGACGACCAAGGGGCCGGCCGCCATCACCCGGCCGCGGATGGGTTGATCGTTGAAGGCGCACAGGCCACCCCAGATACACGACCAACAGGCCACTAACAGCACATTGGCCAACGTGACCGATAAGACGTCGGGCAATACGCCACGGGCGCTCAACAGACCTGTGCCCACGGCGCCCGTGAAGTTGCCGGCCCCCCATAGCTGGACGGCGGGGTGCCGCCGTTTTCCTGCTCCGACCCAGGCATGCAGCAACCCGAAAAGCAGGCAGGTCATCGAGACGACCATCCACAGGGTGCGCACGTCAGGGTTCACGGCGGGTTATCCAGTACGGCCGGGAACGTGGGATGACGGCGGCTTCGGCATAGCGCAAACTTACTCGCCGCTGCCGACAGCTGTCGGCAGCATTGGGTAGGGTCCAGCCCGTGAATTTGAGCGTCAAGTCCGTGAACGCCCGTATTGCCGAGGAGCTGGCCGTCGCCGAAGGTCAGGTCGATGCCGCGGTTCGGCTGCTCGACGAAGGCGCCACGGTGCCGTTCATCGCCCGGTACCGCAAGGAAGTCACCGGCAGCCTCGACGACGAGCAGCTCCGCACGCTTGAGGAGCGCTTGCGGTACCTGCGCGAGTTGGATCAGCGACGCGACGCCGTGCTGGCGTCGATCGGGGAGCAGGGCAAGCTCACCGACGAGCTGAAGGCGGCCCTGATGGCGGCGGAGACGAAGTCGAGGGTCGAAGATATTTACCTGCCGTACAAGCCCAAGCGGCGGACCAGGGCGCAGATCGCCCGTGAGGCCGGCCTGGAACCGTTGGCCGAGCGGCTGCTCGCCGATCCGACGTTGAACCCCGATGAGGTGGCCACCGAATTCCTGGGTGAGGAGGTGGCCGATGTCGCCGCTGCGCTCGAGGGCGCCCGGCACATTCTGGTCGAGCGGGTGTCCGAGGACGCTGAGCTGGTCGGTGCGGTCCGTGAGAAGTTCTGGGCCGACGGCGCCCTGACCACCAAGCCGTGGTCGGAGGAAGCGGCGAAAAGCCCGGCGGCGCAGAAGTTCCGCGACTACTTCGAGTATTCCGAGCCGCTGGAGGACATGCCGTCGCACCGGGTGCTCGCGGTGTTGCGCGGCGAGAAGGAAGAGGCGCTCTCGCTGAACTTCGCCGGCGGTGACGATGCGCTGTATCAGGCGATGATCGCCCAGTCGCTCGGGGTGAACATGGGCGCCGGGGAAGCCGCCACGCCGTGGCTGACTGCCACGGTCGGCTGGGCCTGGCGGACCAAGCTGATGTTCTCGGCCTCTGTCGACGCCCGGATCCGGCTGCGTCAGCGCGCTGAGGAGGACGCTGTCGCGGTGTTCGCGAAGAACCTCAAGGACCTGCTGCTGGCCGCACCGGCCGGCACGCGCAGCACGCTGGGTCTCGACCCCGGTTTCCGCACCGGCGTCAAGGTCGCGGTCGTGGATGGCACCGGCAAGGTCGTTGACACCTGCGCCATCTTCCCGCACCAGCCGCAGAACAAATGGAACGACGCCAAGGCGACGCTGGCGGCCTTGGTCGCCCGGCACAACGTCGAGCTCATCGCCATCGGTAACGGCACCGCGTCGCGTGAAACCGACGCGCTGGCAACCGAACTCATCGCAGACCTCAAGGCCGCCGGAGCGTCCGGGCCGAAGCAACTGCCGACCAAGGCCATGGTCAGCGAGGCCGGGGCGTCGGTGTATTCGGCATCGGCCTACGCCTCCCACGAGCTGCCCGAGCTGGATGTCACGCTGCGTGGCGCGGTCTCGATTGCCCGCCGTTTGCAGGACCCGCTGGCCGAGTTGGTCAAGATCGAGCCGAAGTCCATCGGCGTCGGGCAGTACCAGCACGACGTCACTCCCGGAACCCTGGCCCGCAGCCTCGATGTCGTGGTCGAGGATGCGGTGAATGCTGTTGGCGTGGACCTGAATACGGCGTCGGTGCCGCTGCTGGCCAAGGTGTCGGGCGTGACCGAATCGCTGGCCGAATCGATCGTGGCCTACCGTGACAAGACCGGCCCGTTCCGCAGCCGTGGTGGGCTGCTCGACGTTCCACGGTTGGGGCCCAAGGCTTTTGAGCAGTGTGCCGGGTTCCTGCGGATCCGTGAAGGCGATGACCCGCTGGATGCTTCGGGCGTCCACCCTGAGGCCTACCCGGTGGTGCGGCGGATCCTGGACCGCGCCGGCGTCACCCTCGCTGAATTGATCGGCGACGAGCGCAAGCTGCGGTCGCTGGCGCCGGGAGACTTCGCCGACGAGCGCTTCGGCATCCCGACCGTCACCGACATCTTGGGCGAGCTGGAGAAGCCGGGCCGCGACCCGCGGCCGGCGTTCTCAACCGCAACCTTCGCCGCTGGCGTGGAGAAGGTCTCCGACCTCAAGGTCGGCATGGTGCTAGAGGGCGTCGTGACCAATGTGGCCGCCTTCGGCGCATTCGTCGACGTCGGCGTGCACCAGGATGGCTTGGTGCACGTGTCGGCAATGGCCGACCGGTTCGTCTCCGATCCGCACGAAGTGGTCAAGTCCGGTCAGGTGGTCCGGGTCAAGGTTCTCGAAGTCGATGTCGAGCGGCAGCGGATCGGGCTCAGCCTGCGGTTGAACGACGACCCGCAACGCGCCCGGGATGGCAAGCGTCCCGATCAGGGCGCGGGACCCCGTCGTGACGGCGGCCAGTCGCGAGGTGGCAACGGCAATGGCGGTGGCAACGGCAATGGCGGTGGCCAGAACCGCGGACAGGCCCAGGACCGCGGCCGTCAGCAGCGCGGCAGCGGCGGGGGCCGCCGGGACGCGGCGCCGGCGGGCTCCATGGCGGACGCCCTGCGTAAGGCTGGTTTCGGTAAGTAGGGCAACCCGTCTCCTCAAATAACCGCAAAACCCCCAAAATCCCATGGATTTTGGGGGTTTTGCGGTTATAAGGTGGAATTTCGCGCTGGTTGCCAGCGTTCTGCCGGGTTCTGTTCAGGTAATTCTATGCGCCACGAAATATCTTAAGCCCCTTGTAATTTGCCAGGTGTTCATGTCGCCGCCCTAGTTCTAAGTCGGCCGCATTTCGCGGCCTGCGCCGGTCGATCTGAAGGAGTCCTCCCGATGCCCCAAAAGATTCCTCCCAATAGCGGCGCTGCTCTGAAGCGCAAAACCCTGCAGTTCTCCGAGCTGCTCAAGACCCCGGTGGTGTCACGATCGGGCGAAGCTGTGGGCAAAGTGGACGACGTCATCGTCCGATTGCGGGGCACCGACAGCTACCCGCTGGTGACCGGGCTGGTCGTCGGGGTCGGCGGGCGTCAGGTCTTCGTGCCGATGGAGAACGTCAAAGCGCTGAGCACTGAGCGCGTTGAGTTGACCAAGAACAAGGTCGATTTGCGGGCCTTCGGCCGCCGGGACGGTGAGTACCTGCTTGACGCCGACATCCTGGATCACCGGTTCATCGACGTGCCCAATGCCGAACTGGTGCACGCCTACGACCTCGAATTGGACTCCACCGACGACGGATGGGTGCTGGCAAGCCTGGACACGCGCAAACCGAATCGGCTGTTCGGGTTGATCAAGTCGTCCGGGGGCCACGCCAGCCGGGACTGGCGGGCCTTCGAACCGCTGATCGGGCACGACAAATCGATGCTGGTCCGGCGGGTGCAGGGCCGCATGCAGTCCATGAAGGCCGCCGACATCGCGGATCTGCTCGAGGACGCCAACGCGGCCGAAGAAGGCGAAATTCTGGATCGGGTGCGCGAGAACCCCGAGCTCGAAGCGGATGTTTTCGAGGAGCTGGATCCGGAGAAAGCCAGCCAGTTGTTCGACGACATGTCTGACGCCGACGTCGCCGCCGTACTGGGCCGGATGCGCGCCGACGATGCCGCCGACGCGGTGTTTGATCTGCGGCAGTCCCGTCGGCGCAAGGTGCTCGACATGTTGCCCGCGGGGCAGCGCACCAAGGTCGTCACGCTGATGGCGTTCAACCGGGACTCGGCCGGCGGCTTGATGAACATCGACGTCGTCACCTGCTCACACGAAGCGGCCGCGGATCAGGCCCTCGCGGTCATTGCCGGGGCACGCACGCTGCAGCCCGAAGCCCTGCTGAAGATGCACGTGCTCAATGCCGACGATCAACTCGTCGGCGTGGTCTCCGTGATTCGCCTGCTGCAGGCGGAACCGGCCACCGCCGCCGTCGCCGATCTGATGGATTCCGACCCGGTGCGCGTGGCGCCCGAAGCGGACCTCACCGACATCGCACTGCTGATGTCCGACTTCAATCTGGCCACCGTGCCCGTTGTCGACGACAATGACCGGTTGCTCGGTGTGGTGACGTACGACGACATCCTTGAGGCCCTCATTCCGGAGGATTGGCGCCGCCGGGAACCGGCACCCCGCCCGATCCGTGACATCGGCGCTACCGACGCGACGCGCGCGAACGGTGTGCGGCCATGACGAATTCGAAATCGACTACGCCGTCACCGGTTTCGCCGCCGGGCCGGAACGAGAGCGCGGTCCTGGACTCGGCACATCTGGGTGACATCGAGGGCGCCTTCGGCAAGATCAGCGTCAGCGACCCGGACACCGCGTCGACACTGAAGACGCGGCTGTTGACGCTGGCGGCCATCTTGGGCCCTGGCATCATCGTCATGGTCGGCGACAACGACGCCGGTGGTGTCGCGACCTACGCGCAGGCCGGACAGAACTACGGCTACAGCCTGTTGTGGACGCTGCTGCTGTTGATCCCGGTGCTGATCGTCAACCAGGAGATGGTGGTCCGCTTGGGCGCCGTCACCGGCGTCGGCCACGCCCGGCTGATCAACGAGCGCTTCGGCCGCGGCTGGGGCTGGTTCTCGGTCGGGGACCTGTTCCTGCTGAACTTCCTGACCATCGTGACGGAGTTCATCGGTATTGCGTTGGTAGCCGACTACTTCGGCGTGTCCAAGTACATCGTGGTGCCGACCGCCGCAGTGGCCCTGGTGGCAATCATGGCCACCGGTAGCTTCCGGCGCTGGGAACGTGCGATGTTCGTCTTCATCGCCATCACCCTGCTGCAGATTCCGATGCTGTTCATGTCCCACCCACGCTGGGGTGAGGCGGCCAAATCATTTGTGGTACCACATATTTCGGGTGGCGTCAGTTCGGATGCCGTGCTGCTGATCATCGCCATCGTGGGTACCACCGTCGCGCCGTGGCAGCTGTTCTTCCAGCAGTCCAACATCGTGGACAAGCGCATCACGCCGCGGTTCATCGGCTACGAGCGCGCCGATACCGTGATCGGCGCCTTTGTCGTGGTCATCGGTGCGGCGGCTCTGCTCATGGTCGGGGACTGGGCTGCCACCTCAACCGGTCAGGTGGGGCAGTTCTCCGATGCCGGGGCGGTCGCCGGCCTGTTGGGTCAGCACAACAAGACACTCGGCTCGATTTTCGCGATCGTGTTGTTGGACGCGGCAATTGTCGGTGCCGCGGCGGTCACCCTGGCAACCAGCTACGCGTTCGGTGACGTGTTCGGGATGAAGCACTCGCTGCACCGTGGCTTCAAAGACGCCAAGCAGTTCTACGTGTCGTACTGCACCATGATCGCGTTGGCTGCCGCGATCGTGCTGATCCCCGGTGCGCCGCTCGGTCTGATCACCACCGCGGTGCAGGCCCTGGCCGGGTTGCTGTTGCCCAGCGCCAGCGTCTTCCTGCTGCTGCTGTGCAACGACCGGGAAGTGTTGGGCCCGTGGGTGAATCGCGCCTGGCTCAACTGGGTTGCTGCGGTGATCGTTGCGGTGCTGCTGATGCTGTCCGGCATCTTGATGGCCACCACCTTGTTCCCGCACATTGACGTGGTCAAGGTCAGCGAGTACCTGGCCATCGGGCTGGCAGTGCTCGGCGTGCTGGCCTATGCGGTGTTGCGCGCGATGTCCAAACGGCAGCCGGCCGGTCCAGCGCTGAAAGACATCAGCAAGCTCGACCGCGACACCTGGCGGATGCCGCCGCTCGCCCTGCTGGAGCCGGTCACCTGGAACCCCGCGACTCGGCTGGGCATGATCGGCCTGCGTGGCTATCTGGTGGTCGGTGCAATCCTGTTGGTGGTCAAGGCGGTTCAGGTCAGCCACGGTGGTTGATCACCTGGTGACGACGAACTGAGCCGATGGCCCGCGCACAGCACACCCGGGCCATCGGCAAGGTCCGATCGTGGGTCAGCACCGCAGCCGCGGTGGCTCTGCTGCCGTGGATCGTCTACTTGGCCGCGACGCTGCCGGAGGACTACACCGCGGCGAACTGGCGCGACACCTGGATCGGGTTCGACGTTCTGCTGGTGGCGTTCCTATCGGCCACGGCGGTACTCGGATTCCTGCATAGTCCGCTGCTGACCGTATTCGCTTTCGCGACAGGGGTACTGCTGCTGTGCGACGCTTGGTTCGACGTGATGACGGCCCGGTCGGGCGACCAGTTCACGTCGATCCTGTCCGCGGTGTTCGGTGAGATACCGCTGGCGGCAGTGCTGATCGGCGGGACGTTGCGGATCGTCCGGCTCAACATCCCACCGTTCTCCCGCCGGCTCTCGCTGCGCGAGTTCATCAGCGGCCTCGGAGGAGCCCGGCGCTGAGTTTGATCAGGAATCGAGAAGCGAACGCGCAGGGCACCCGGTTAACGTGTCGGTATGCCGAGCAGAACCCATGCCGCTGACAGCCACGACCTGATCCGCGTAGTCGGAGCCCGGGAGAACAACCTCAAAGACATCAGCGTCGAGATACCGAAGCGCCGCTTGACCGTGTTCACCGGAGTGTCGGGATCGGGCAAGAGCTCACTGGTCTTCGACACCATCGCGGCCGAATCGCAGCGACTGATCAACGAGACCTACAGCGCGTTCGTCCAGGGATTCATGCCCTCGCAGGCCCGCCCCGACGTCGACGTGCTGGAGGGGTTGACCACCGCCATCATCGTCGGTCAGGAGCGCATGGGCTCCGATCCGCGCTCCACGGTCGGCACCGCCACCGACACCGGCGCGCTGCTGCGCATCTTGTTCAGCCGGCTCGGTGCGCCCAACATCGGTTCACCGCAGGCATTTTCGTTCAACGTCGCCTCGATCAGCGGCGCCGGCGCGGTGACCATGGAACGCGCGGGCCGCACGGTCAAGGAGCGTCGTGAGTTCAACGTCGTCGGTGGCATGTGTCTGCGGTGTGAGGGCCGCGGCGCGGTCAATGACATTGACCTGACCGCGTTGTACGACGACAGCAAGTCGATCAACGAGGGCGCACTGACCATTCCCGGCTACAGCATGGATGGCTGGTACGGACGAATCTTCAACGGCTGCGGCTTTTTCGACCCCGACAAGCCGATTCGCCGGTTCACCAAGAAGGAACTGGACGCGCTGCTGCACAAGGAAGCGACCAAGATCAAGGTTGACGGTATCAACCTCACATACCTCGGCCTCATCCCGCAGATCAAGAAATCCTTCCTGAGCAAAGACGTTGAGGCGATGCAGCCCCATATTCGGGCGTTCGTCGAGCGCGCGGTGACGTTCACGACCTGCCCCGAATGCGACGGCACCCGATTGTCGGAGCTGGCGCGCTCGTCAAAGATCCAGGGCGTCAACATCGCTGACGCCTCCGCCATGCAGATCACCGATCTGGCGGAGTGGGTCGCCAATCTGGTTGACGACGGCGGTGCGGTCGCCGGCGTCGCGCCGTTGTTGGCGGCGCTGCGGCACACGCTGGATTCGTTCGTCGGAATCGGGCTGGGTTACCTGTCCCTGGCCCGGCCCGCAGGGACGTTGTCCGGTGGAGAAGCGCAGCGGGTCAAGATGATTCGTCATCTCGGCTCGGCGCTGACCGACGTGACCTACGTGTTCGATGAGCCGACCATCGGGCTGCACCCGCACGACATCACGCGGATGAACGAGCTGCTGCTTCAGTTGCGGGACAAGGGCAATACGGTGCTGGTGGTCGAGCACAAGCCTGAGGTGATCGCGATCGCCGACCACGTGGTGGACCTGGGACCGGAGGCCGGCTCGGGCGGTGGCCAGCTGGTGTACGAGGGCACCGTGAAGGGGCTGCGCGGTTGCGGCAGCATCACCGGTCGGCACCTTGACGATCGAGCGGCGTTGAAGAAGACGGTGCGAGAAGCAGGCGGGGCCTTGGAAGTTCGAGGCGCCAACACCAACAACCTGCAGGACGTGGACGTCGACCTTCCGCTCGGCGTGCTGGCTGTCATCACCGGTGTGGCCGGTTCGGGCAAGAGCTCGCTGATCGATGGTTCAGTGGCCGGCCGCGACGGTGTCGTCGTCATCGACCAGGCGCCGATCCGCGGATCGCGGCGAAGCAACCCGGCCACGTACACCGGGGTGCTCGACCACATCCGCAAGGCCTTCGCGAAGGTCAACAACGTCAAACCCGCACTGTTCAGCTCGAATTCGGAAGGTGCCTGCCCGGCGTGCAACGGTGCCGGGGTCATCTACACCGATCTGGGTGTGATGGCTACCGTCGAGTCCCGGTGTGAAGAGTGTGAAGGCCGGCGTTTCGGGGCCTCGGTGCTCGAATACACGTTGGGCGGCAGCAACATCGCCGAGGTGCTGGCCATGCCGGTCGCCGACGCGGAACAGTTCTTCTCCGGTGGCGACGGAGGAGTTCCCGCCGCGCAGAAGATTCTTGCCAGAATGGTCGATGTCGGCCTTGGCTACCTGACATTGGGCCAGCCGCTGACCACGCTGTCCGGTGGGGAACGGCAACGCCTGAAGCTCGCCACGCAGATGGGGGAGAAGGGCGAGGTCTACATTCTCGACGAACCCACCACCGGCCTGCACCTCGCGGACGTCGAGCAATTGCTCGCGCTACTGGACCGGATCGTGGACGGCGGCAAGTCCGTCATCGTCATCGAGCACCATCAGGCGGTCATGGCGCATGCCGACTGGATCATCGACCTCGGCCCGGGCGCAGGTCACGACGGTGGGCGGGTGATCTTCGAGGGTGCCCCGGCGGACCTGGTGGCGGCCCGCGACACCCTGACGGGGTCCCACTTGGCCGAGTACGTCAGATAGCAGTCAGGGCTGCGACCGCCGAGCGGTCGCAGCCCTGACTGCGAGAAAACTGTGATGCCGAGCCGTTAGGAGGCCATCTCCGGGCCCTCGGGAGCCGGAGCCGGCGCTTCGGGGGCCGGTGCGGGGGCATCAGGAGCCGGCGCGAAATTGGCGGCTTCGATGACAGCGGGCGGCGGGGCGATGTCGGGCGCCGGGATGTCGGCGGGGCCGGCCGGGCCGGCCAGCGGCGGGTCCTGGGGGCCATCAAGGGGCAGATCGGCGGGCAGGTCGTCGCCTACGGCCATCGGCAGGTGCATGTGGTGGGTGAACTGGCGCTGGAAGGCGCCGCCGCCACCGATGCGCACGCCGCCGCCACTCTCGCCACTGGACACGGGGGTGCCGTCCGGCAGTGTCACGGCCGTGTGGCCGCCGTTCCAGCCGATGTTCAGGGCGCCGGGTGCGCTGCCGGGCAGGAAGCCACGGGCGCGCAGTGCGGCCTCTTCGTTGCCGGTGTTGAACCGGTTTCCGTAGACCGGACGTCCAGAGGCTGCGTTGGCCACCCAGGAGGCCAATCCGGAGCAGTCAGTGCCGTGTGCCGTGTCGCCGCCGGAGATGTACGGCGTACCCGAAACCTGGTTGACCAAAGCCAGCAGCGAGGCGGTCGCAATAGCAAACATGCAGAGGAACGCTAGCCAAAGAAAATCGGCACCGTCAAAATTCTGTGTCTGCCATCACGTTTCATTAATCGTGTGGTGTGCGTTACATCCGTGTTTCAACGCATCATCTTGGGGCAGAGGCGATTTCGCGTCTTCGCAGGTGAATGCACAAAAGATACTGCCATACACAGCTTTTCTGCAAATGCAAGGTCACGACGCCCGATGCGGGGCCGTGACCAGCAAAGTTTGAAGAGGGTCTGCGGGGCCTTCGCGCGGTTTTGGCGGTGGTTTTCGGAGCCGCATCGCCGGTTCATGCCGTAAATCTCGCCGACATCGCCAGTTCATCTGGAACGGTCAAGTTACGGTGGGTAAATGTGGATAGTCCGGTCCCGTTTCGAGCTGCGCGAAGAGGTGCCGGCGACGCCCGATGCGGTGCGGGCCTTCTATACGGATCTGAACAATATGAAGGTGGTGCATCCGCTCGTCGTGGCGGTGGACTGCTTGGTTGATCGGCAGGACGCGGACGGCCGGCGTCGGGTCTATCGGGTGCGCGACCGCATCCCGTTCGGCCCGCTCACATTGTCGGTGGCCTATCGGGCGACGGTGCTGATCGGACCGGACGGTGTCGTGCACACCGAGGCCTATCAGTTTCCGCAGGTACGGCTGAGCGGGACGGTCACGTTCACGCCTACGGCCGGCGGAACCAGCGTCACCGAGACCGTCGACGTCGCCGCACCGCGACCGATCGCGGCCTTCACCTGCGATCAAGCGGAGAAAGCGCACGTGGCGATGCTGGCGGCCATACGGCGCCAATTCGAAGGTCAGACTGACCAGGTTTGAGTCGCGCCGCCTGGGGCGCGCGAGACCAGGGGTTAGGTCGGGAAGAACCCGTCACCGGTCTTGAAACCCGGCTGCCAGCCCTGCGGGCCCAGGCACAGCAGGGGACGGCCGTCGGGCGCCTGAGCGGCAGTTTGCGGGCCCGGGCACGGGGATCCGATCTGCTGCACGCCCTGAAGCGCATATGAGTAGCCCCAGAAACCGGTGTCGACCGGCGGCCATTGGTTGGGGATCCAGTGGCAGGCCATCGATGCGCCACCGGGACCGCGGCCGAAGATGAAGACGTCGGTGTTGTCGCACGGCGCGCCGTTGACCGCCTGGTAGTTCATCCCGGGGACGTCGGTGGGGTAGCGGCCGGGGTCGTCATTGCCGCCCAGGGCCGGGTCGGCGCCTGCGAACGGGGCCAGCCCGATGGCAGTTCCGGCGATCGCTGTGGCCACCGTCAATACCCGAAACATCCTGGTCATCTCCCTCGCGCTGCTGCCACACGACAATGCGGCAAAGCCTAGCGTGTCAGGCGTGCCGTCGGGGATATTGTCGGCAGGTCAATATCAATCGGCAGGTCAATATCAAGGAGACTCGTGCCGCGGCGCGCTGTCGTCGGATGGCCCGGCCTGTTCCGGCGCGTCGAGCACGCTGACCCCGATGCCGTAGGGCAAGAATCGGACTTTCCGGGTGGGGTCGGTGTTGTTCTTATTGGCCCGCAGGGCCTCCAACTCGGAGGGGTACACCTCTTCAACGTGCGCTCCACCGTCGGCGGCCACGGTGTAGACGACCCAGACCCCGTCTCCGGTGTCGCCGGTGGTCTCGGGTTCCGAGGCGGGACGCGGCGTCCGGGTCAGGTCGTTCAACACGCCGGCCCATCCGGCGCCGCGACCAAGCCGGTCCATCGCGCCGCGGATGCCCTCACCCGTCTCGCGCAGCACGCGATCGAACTCTTCGGGATCGATGCCGAACGGCCCGCTGTTACTCATACCGACCAGTGTGCGCGTCGTCGGCGGCATCTGCCACGGACGTACCCACGCGACGGCATTCAGCGGTGGTGGACCATGGACGTATGCCCGTACCGCAATCGCCGACCCGCGACGATCTTCTGGCCACCGTCGAGCGCTCACCCGCCGCTACTGCCGCCCACGACAAGACGGCGTGGGTCAGCCTGTTCAGCAGTGACGGGCGCGTAGAGGACCCGGTCGGTTCGCAGCCGCACGTCGGGCACCAGGCCATCGGACGGTTCTACGACACCTTCATCGCGCCACGCACCATTGTGTTCCACCGCGACGTCGACATCGTCATCGGCAACACCGTCATCCGTGATCTGGAACTCGAGGTGCACATGGGCGACAAGGTGCAGCTGCGGATTCCGGTCTATCTGCAGTACGACGTCGTCGCCGAAGATCATGATCCATCGCTGAAAATTGCTCGGCTGCAAGCATTTTGGGAACTTCCGGGGATGGTGACGCAGTTCCTGCGGTGCGGTGCGGCAGCCCTGCCTGCCGGCCTGGCGCTCAGCGGAGCGCTGCTGCGAAACCAGGGGCCGCGTGGCGCACTCGGGTTCCTCGCCGGCCTGCGCACCGGCGGCACGCGGGCCAAACGGACGGTCAGCGCGCTGCTGGCCGACGCCTCAACCGGTGACACGCTGGCGGTCCGGCGCCGTCTCAGCGAACCCGTCCAGATCACGCGGGGCGCTGACTCGCGGTTGAGCGTCAGCGATCTGGTCGAGGAACTGGCCGGTACCCGCGTGAAAAAGGTGATCGCCGCCGGCCGGTATGCGCTGGCCGGTGTCGAGCGCGACGGCTACCGCGGGGTCGTCATCGCCGAGCTGGCCCCGGGGCGCCAGGGGGTCTGCGGCCTGCGACTCTTTGCGGAATGAGCAGCCAGGTGCCGCAGCTTCGGCCCCAGACATGAGAACGTAGTCAGACCATGGCAGTCCAACCCCAACACGAATACATGTCCTACGAGGAATTCGGTCGACGATTCTTCGAGGTCGCCGTCAGCGAGGAGCGCGTCGCGGACGCGATCGGCGGCATCGCCGGCGAAGCCTTCGACATGGGCCCCATCGCCCAGGGCCCCGGCGGGCTCGCGAAAGTCACCGCACGCGTGCAGATCAAGCACCCCGTGGTGGCCCGGGAGCTCGGCGAAGAGATCCGCTTTGCCATCCGCATCCCGCTGGAAATCGACATGACGCTTGACCTGCGCATCGACCGGCCCCGGTTCATGGTGTTCGGCGAGATCAACCTGACGGCGACCGCGCGGGCGGCCAACCCACTGCTGCTCGTCATCGACGTGAAGACGCCCCGCTCGTCGGACATTGCCATCCACGTCACGTCGTCGTCGATTCGCGCCGAGCTGCTGCGCATCGTCGCCAATGTGGATGGTGAGATCCGGCGCTTCATCGCCCAGCACGTGGCCGGTGAGATCAACGGCGCAGATGCCAAGGTCATCGACATCGGAACCCGGATCGCGAGTGCCTGGACGGGCGTCTGAGCCTCCGGCTCACAGGTGCTGGCAACCTCGGTCCCTTATGATGCAGGACATCATGAAAAGCACATTCGGTACCGCCGTCGCCATTGCAGCTACTGCCGCAGCCGTTATCGGCGG
>NZ_MPKW01000032.1 GCF_009729415.1 Mycolicibacterium sp. CBMA 234 | reverse complement strand
TGGCAGTTGTGGATGCGCCCGGAAGCGGTCCCGGGGTTACGCAAGTTGACGGACACGATTCATGGTGAGGGGGCGGCGGTCAGCGCGCAGATCGGGCATGCCGGCCCGGTGGCGAACCCGCGCACCAATAAGGCGCGAGCGTTGGCTCCGGTCCGGTTTTTCAACCCGTTGTCGATGCGGTTCGCGAAAAAGGCCACCCGCACCGATATCGACGAGGTGATGGCCGCCCACGCCAATGCTGCCCGGTTGGCGATCGAGGCCGGGTTTGATGCGGTCGAGGTGCATTTGGGGCACAACTATTTCGCGTCGTCGTTCCTGTCGCCGTTGATCAACAAGCGCCGCGACGAGTTCGGCGGCACCCTGGAAAATCGGGCCAAGGTGGCCCGCGGCACGGTGCAAGCGGTTCGGGAGGCGGTGGGTGATCAGATCGCGGTGATCGCGAAACTGAACATGAGTGACGGGGTCCGCGGCGGCATCCCGATGGACGAGTCGTTGCAGACCGCGAAATGGCTCGAAGAAGACGGGGCCCTGGATGCCCTCGAGCTCACCGCCGGCAGCTCGTTGGTCAACCCGATGTACCTGTTCCGCGGCGGGGCCCCGGTCCGCGAGTTCGCGGCGAACTTCGCACCGCCGCTGAGTTGGGGTATCCGGATGAGCGGGCACAAGTTTTTCCGCGAGTACCCGTACCGGGAGGCGTATCTGCTGGAGCAGGCCCGTCAGTTCCGGGCCGAGCTCAAAATGCCGTTGATCTTGCTGGGTGGGATCACCAATCGGGAGACCATGGACCTGGCCATGGCTGAGGGGTTCGAGTTCGTGGCGATGGGCCGGGCCCTGCTCGCCGAACCTGATCTGCTCAACCGGATCCAAGCCGAAGACCGCGAGCTTCCCGTCAGGTCCGCGTGCACCCACTGCAACCTGTGCATGCCCACCATCTACAGCCACACCCACTGCGTGGTCACCGGC
>NZ_MPKW01000031.1 GCF_009729415.1 Mycolicibacterium sp. CBMA 234 | reverse complement strand
GCTGGCCGCGCCCTACTTCCGCACCGCGGTCGAAGCCGCCATCGACAGCTGGCGCCGCGTCGTGATCACCGCCACCGAGCTCGGCATCCCCATCCCCGGCTTCGCCTCATCGCTGTCCTACTACGACGCCCTGCGCACCGAGCGACTCCCCGCCGCCCTGACCCAAGGCCTGCGCGACTTCTTCGGCGCCCACACCTACGGCCGCACCGACGCACCCGAAGGCCAGAAATTCCACACCCTCTGGAGCGGCGACCGCACCGAAATCCAGGCCTAACCCCGCCCCGCCAACACATAAAACTGTCCCCCTTTTCGCCGGAAAAGGGGGACAGTTTTGTGTCTGCTCGAAATGTCGGGCCAGCCCAGTTCTTCGTCATACGCCAGTGGCCAGTTGCCACACGCAATTCAAGCGTGCCGCAACTGGCCACTGGCACTTGGTATTTCTAGCGTTTTCCGGGTCGCCGCGCTACCGGCTTCATGCCCGGGAGCCGCGCATCGGTCACCACACGCCGGCCGACAACCATGCATCAACGAGCATGTCTAATCGCTCGTCCAACACAGAAACTTCGTAATGCTTCCTGATGGCGTGAGCGACGAGATTCGCCGCATAGACCAGCTGCTTTTCCATCGGTATCCCCTTCACTCAGCGCGTTGACCCAAAGGTGTAGGCGGCACGAATCCTGTTGCGTTACTGACGCTTTCCGGGTCGACGTGCGCCTGGTTTCATGCCCAGTCCGACGACTGGTGGTTCGGGCTCGGCCTCTGCAGCGGGTGGTGCAGGTGCTGCCGGGGCCGGAGCTGCTGCGGGCGCAGCGGCTTTCTTGGCGCCGGGACGGCGTGCCCCTGCTGCCATGCCGAGCCCGACGACCGGCGCCGCGGGTGCCTCGGTAGCCGGCGCCGGGGCGGCAGCCGGGGCTGCGACTTTTTTGGCGCCGGGTCGTTTGGCGCCTGAGGCCAGTCCTAGTCCCTTGGCCGGTGCGGCGGCGGGTGCTTCAGCTGCCGGGGCAGCCGACGCGGGGGCGGCGGCTTTTTTGGCGCCGGGTCGTTTGGCGGCCATGCCGAGGCCGGTGACCGGCTTGACAGCGGTGGCGGCAGCCGCGGGGGCTTCAGCGGCCGGAGCGGCTTCTGCAACAGGTGCAGCGGCCGGTGCCGGGGCGGCAGCCTTGGGTGCGGCGGCGGCTTTCTTCTCCGCCAGCGCCGCGGATGCGGCAGCAGCGGTGCCCTTAGCCGGCAGGGTGATGGTGCTGCCGTCCAGGGAATTGAGGAGCAGCTGCGCGACGTCGAGGACTTCGGTTTTAGCGATGTCCCGGGCGGCGGCGACATCATCGACACCGTCGCTCATCATCACCCGGCAGAACGGGCAGCCGGTCGCGATCGCCGACGCCCCGGTGTCGACGGCCTCTTCGGCGCGTTCGGTGTTGATGCGCTTGCCGATGTGCTCTTCCATCCACATCCGGGCACCACCGGCACCACAACACAACCCGCGGTCCGCATGCCGCGGCATTTCGGTGAGCACCGCGCCGGCGGCGCCGACCAGCTCGCGGGGGGCTTCGTATTCCTTGTTGTGCCGGCCCAGGAAGCAGGGGTCGTGGTAGGTGACCTCTTGGCTTTGCGTGGTGACCGGGATCAGTTTCTTGTCCCGGACCAGCCGGTTGAGCAGCTGGGTGTGGTGCACCACCGTGTAATTCGCCCCGAGTTGGGGGTATTCGCGGCCGATGGTGTTGAAGCAGTGCGGGCAGGTCACCACAATCTTGCGTTTCGCCGGGTCGACCCCGTCGAACAGGTCGTTGATGGTTTCCACGTTTTGGGCAGCCAACTGCTGGAACAGGAACTCGTTGCCCGCGCGGCGGGCCGAGTCCCCGGTGCAGGTTTCCCCGGTGCCCAGCACCAGGAACTTCACCCCGGCGGCGGCGAGCAGTTCGGCGACGGCTTTGGTGGTCTTTTTGGCGCGGTCCTCATACGCCCCGGCGCAGCCGACCCAGAACAGGTACTCAAACCCGTCGAAGGATGCGACGTCTTGGCCGTAGACCGGGATGTCGAAGTCCAGCTCATCGATCCAGGTGGTGCGGTCTTTAGCGTTCTGACCCCACGGGTTGCCTTTGAGTTCCAGGTTTTTGAACAGCACCCCCAGCTCGCCGGGGAATTCCGATTCGACCATGACCTGGTAGCGGCGCATGTCCACGATGTGGTCGATGTGTTCGATGTCCACGGGGCACTGCTCGACGCAGGCACCGCAGTTGGTGCACGACCACAGCACGTCCGGGTCGATGACGCCGCCCTGCTCAAGGGTGCCGACCAGCGGGCGCAAAGCTTGGGCGGGACCGGACCCTTCGATGCGGGCGTAGCCGTCTTCGGGGACGCCGTGGCCGTGCAGGCTATCCCCGAGGGTGGCGAAGTCGACCGAGCCGGGTTCGGGCATCGGCTGGTTTTCGATGATGTAGGGGGCTTTGGCGAACAGGTGATCGCGCAGGTTCATCATGACCAGCTTGGGGGACAACGGTTTTCCGGTGTTCCAGGCCGGGCACTGGGACTGACAACGCCCGCACTCGGTGCAGGTCGCCATGTCCAGGTTGGCTTTCCAGGTGAAGTCTTCGATGCGGCCGCGGCCGAACACCGCGTCTTCGGCGGGGTCGTCGAAGTCGATGGGGGTGCCCTGGTATTCCATGGGCAGCAGCGGGCCCAGACCGTCGGGGAGGCGTTTGAAGGTGACGTTGATCGGGGCCAGACCGATGTGCAGGTGCTTGGAGTGCAGCACGATCAGCAGGAACACCAGCATCACGCCCAGGTGCGCGAGCAGCGCGATGGTCTCGATCCAGGCGTTGGCCTGCGGGCTGAACACCGACAACGGCTTGGACATCAGGTCGGAGAAGAACGCCCCCGACTGGTAGGGGAACTTCTCTCCCAGCACGTTGACCGAGGCGCCGCGGAACACCGCGTAGGTGGCGATGACGAAGAAGATCATGATCAGGATCTCCCACGCGCCGCCGTTGTGCGAGCCGTAGAACCGGGACTGGCGGCCGATGTTCTCCGGGTTACGCACCAGCCGGATGATCGCGAACACGATGATGCCGGCCAACACGGCCAGGGCGAAGAAGTCCTGCAGGAACCCCAGCACCGGCCAGTGCCCGATCAGCGGGATGGAGAAGTCGGGCGTGAACAGCACCCCATAGGCTTCCAAATACACCGACGCCAGAACGAAGAAGCCCCACATGGTGAAAAAGTGCGCGATCCCCGGGATCGACCACTTCAACAGCTTCGACTGGGCGAACACTTCCTTGTTCTGGTTCAGGAAGCGGCGGACCAGATCATCCTTGCGGCCACGCTCATCGCCGAGCTTCTGCCCGGAACTGATCAACTTGGTCAGCCACAGGACGCGCTTGGCCGCGAACCCCAGGACGACAACCGTTGCCAACAGTGCAATCCACAACCTGCTCGTGTTGAGCATGTGTTCGAGATTCTCCACCGCGCCTCTCCCAGTTACGTAGCTATAACCGGTAACTCAATCGAGTTACCGGTTGGTGCCCAATGCTTCATGCCCCGGTCGTTGAATGTTGTTCGCCTCAAACAGCTTTCGACAGCGGATTGACGCCGCCTCCACAAAGGCTCCCCCAGCACAGACCGCTCGGGGGTACGGGCTGTGCCGGGGGAAGACTTCGCTATTTTTCAGATGTACCCGGAAGGTGGTGTCCTGCAGCCGCTTTCAAAGCGCGGACACCACCTCCCGGACAAGGGCCAAGGGCGCGCGATCAGGCAATCGCGGCGCGCAGCTCCTTAGCAGCCAACGCGGGATCAGCCGCACCGTAAATAGCGCCACCGGCCACGGCAACCTCGGCGCCGGCCTTCTGCACCGCAGCGATGGTGCCC
>NZ_MPKW01000030.1 GCF_009729415.1 Mycolicibacterium sp. CBMA 234 | reverse complement strand
GACCGCCGCCCCCTCACCATGAATCGTGTCCGTCAACTTGCGTAACCCCGGGACCGCTTCCGGGCGCATCCACAACTGCCAACCATCAGTCCTGCCGCCCGGGGACACCGCGCAATACGCGACCGTCGTCATCCCAACACCGCCCGCGGCGGGCAGCTGGTGATACCGGATCAAATCATCAGTGACCAGCGCATCAGGAGTCGCCGCTTCGAATGTCGCGGCCTTGATCACCCGGTTACGCAGGGTGATCGGACCGAGTTTCGCTTCACTGAATACGTCAGTGGACACATTGGGCTGGGTGTTCACGTTCGCAGCTGACCACGCCGCGAAGGGTGTGTCAACGCCGGTTTCCGCTGGCCTGACACAATGGTCGCCGTGGGTGCAATCACGCTGGACGGCAAGGCCACACGCGACGAGATCTTCAAAGACCTGACCGATCGGGTGGCGGCGTTGACCGCTGCCGGCCGGACCCCGGGTCTGGGCACGGTGCTGGTCGGCGACGACCCGGGCTCGCAGGCCTATGTGCGCGGCAAGCACGCGGACTGCGCCAAGGTCGGCATCAACTCGATCCGCCGGGACCTGCCCGCTGACATCAGCCAAGCTGAGCTGAATGCCGTCATCGACGAGCTGAACGCCAATCCCGAGTGCACCGGCTACATCGTGCAATTGCCGCTGCCGAAGCACCTTGACGAGAACGCCGCCCTCGAGCGCATCGATCCGGACAAGGACGCCGACGGCCTGCACCCGACGAACTTGGGCCGCCTGGTGCTTAATGAGCCCGCGCCCCTGCCGTGCACGCCGCGCGGCATCGTGCACTTGCTGCGCCGCTTCGAGGTGCCGATTGCAGGCGCCCACGTCGTGGTCATGGGTCGTGGCGTGACGGTGGGCCGGCCCATGGGTCTGTTGCTCACCCGGCGCTCGGAGAACGCCACAGTGACGTTGTGCCACACCGGAACTCGTGATCTGCCCGCGCTGACCCGGCAGGCCGACATCATCATCGCGGCGGTCGGGGTACCGCACATGCTGACCGCGGACATGGTCAAGCCTGGCGCCGCCGTCATCGACGTTGGCGTGAGCCGCGTCGACGGCAAGCTGGCCGGCGACGTGCACCCCGATGTATGGGATGTGGCCGGCCATGTGTCGCCCAACCCCGGCGGCGTCGGACCGCTGACCCGGGCCTTCCTGCTGGCCAACGTGGTTGAGGCGGAAGAGGCGAAACTGCGTTGACCGCAAAGGAAGCCGCGCGCAAGGTGGTTGGGGCGAGCGGAGCGACGGGAAAGATCGTCGCCGGCCAATGGCCGATCCTGTCTGTGGGCGTGTTCTTCGTGGTCGCCTTCGCGTTGGTCGTCGGCGGCTACTGGCGTCGCGGCGCGCTGGTGATGGCGGTCGGCGTCGGTATTGCTGCCGCCATGCGGTTGCTGTTGACCGACGACCGCGCCGGCCTGCTGGTGGTGCGGTCTCGGCTCATCGACGTCGCGACGACAGCCTCTGTCAGCGCCGTCATGCTGTATGTGGCGTGGACCATCAATCCGTTGGGTACCGCCTAGCCTTCCTCGCGTGGAATAAATCGGACCGCAGTCCGATTGGTTGAATCAGGCCGGTGCGGCCGTCAACCTTCACTGCTTGAGGAGCCCAATATGAACACTGCACTGTGGATAATCGCCGGTGTGCTGGCTTTCGTCTTCGCCGGCAGCGGCGCGATGAAGCTCGTCGTACCCAAGGACAAGCTGGTGGCAGCGGGCCAGGGCTGGGCCGCGGATGTCGACGCGAACGCCATCCGGGGGATCGGCGTCGTCGAGATTCTCGGCGCGATCGGCCTGATCGTGCCGCCGCTGGTGCACATCCTCCCGGTGCTCACCCCGCTGGCCGCCGTCGGCTTGGTGCTGGTGATGGTCGGCGCCATCGTCACCCACGGCCGTCGCAAGGAATACCCCAACGTGGTGATCAATCTGGTGCTGCTGGCGCTCGCCGTGACCGTCGCCTGGGGCCGGTTCGGACCGTACGCGTTCTAGCGATTTGCGCACGATTTTCCGCGCTGAGGGCGGAAAATCGTGCACAAGTCCCGTGGCATCCACGAGAAGGAGCAATCGATGGCGTTGCCGGTTGACCCCGAAATCCGAGCAGCACTCGGCAATCCCACGACCGCGGAACCGGGCCCGCCGGTCGGTGACGTCGAGACCCGCCGACGTAACCTGACCGCGGGCATGGCCGCGGCTGCCACCGCGTGGAAACCGGCGGCCGGTGTCGACCGCACCGACCTGACGATCCCGACGCCGGACGGCTACGCGATACCTGCTCAGTGGTACCGCCCTGGCGATGCTGAAAAGCTCACTGGGGCAGTGCTTTTCCTGCATGGCGGAGCAATGATCTTGCCGCTGTTGCCGATCTACGATGCCGTGGCCCGCATGTACGTGCAGGCCACCGGGGTGTCGGTGCTGCTGATCGACTACCGGGTGGCGCCCGAGCACCCTGACCCCACACCCGTCGAGGACTGCTACACGGCGTTGCGCTGGTTGTCCGACCATGCCGGTGAGCTCGGTGTGGACCCGAATCGTATTGCGGTGATGGGTGATAGTGCGGGCGGTGGGCTCAGCGCCGGCGTTGCGCTGATGGCCCGCGACCGGAATGGGCCGGCGATAGTCGAGCTGCTGCTGATCTATCCGATGCTCGACGACCGGACCTACCACCCGGACCCGCAGCTGCCCGCCGAGTACATCACCTTCGGTTACGACGACAACCGGACCGGTTGGGGTGCCCTGCTGGGCGTCGAACTCGCGGGGGAGCGGGTGTCGTCGTACGCGGCGCCGGCCCGGGCCACGGACCTATCGGGATTGCCGCGCACCTACATCGAAGTGGGCAACCTCGACATCCTGCGCGACGAGGACATCGCGTACGCGAGCCGGTTGCTCAGCTCCGGCGTGCCGACCGAACTCCACGTCATCCCGGGATTGCCCCACGGATACGACATCCTCGCGCCGGATGCGCTGGCCACGCGGCGGGCCGTCGAGAACCGATTGCGTCGGTTGCGAAGTCTGTAGGCCCGCTAGTGTCCGCCCGTGCGGGCCAGTCGTTCGTCGTGGATTCGGACCAGCTCCCGGAAACCCAGGCGATGGTAGTGCGGCACCGGCTGCACGCCCCAGGTGTCTTGGGCGGTTTTTTGTCCGGTCGCTTCGGCGGGACCACCGAACGGTGCACCCGAAAAGTCGTAGGGGAACTTGCATTCCAGGGTGTCGTCGGAGTAGCGCACCTTCATCAGTTCGCTGCAGATTTGGCTGAACGACAACGTCGGCCAGCCGTACCAGATGGCCAGCGCGGGCATGGTGAATGACCCTTCGATGACGAGGCCGAACAGGCACACGAAAAGGCCGCGCTTGAGCCACTTGTGCATGTTGGCGTAGACCGGCGTGGTGCCCAGCGGCAGGTTGTCGTCCGTCTTGGGCGACTCGGTGTCGGAGATGCTCATTCGAAGTCCTTTAGTCGCTGAAGATTTCGCGATTGACGGTGTGTAGATACGGGATCGCCAGGAATGGCGTGATGTAGAAGATGTCGTACAGCCACCAGCCGACGACCGGGAAAACCACACCGGCATAACGGATGTCGGCGAACATGGTCATGTTGAACGTGTAGCCGATCCAGATGACGATGCCGAACCAGCAGGTGATGATGAGCCACTGGTGGCCCCACCGCTTCATCTGGAGGAACGCGATGCCGGCGGCGATGCGCATGGTGAACACCGTCAGAATCAGCGCGACCTCCCAGGCCTTTTCGCCCGGCGCGCCGGCCCCGCCGATCCACAGTTCGTTGTAGTGCCAGAAGTATCCGGCGTCGAACATGTTGCCCCACGCGGTGATGATGGTGCGGTTCAACAGGGTGTGGTTGGCCAGCAGGTCCAGTGACCATCCGATGCTGTTGAGCGCGGCGTCGAGGATCACCAGGTAGCCGATGAGCGTCACGATGATCGGCCGGACCGATAAACCGGCCTTCTGCGCGCGTCGCTGGAGCCAGACGCCGCGCAGGAAGAACGGCAGCCCGACGAAACCGATGAACATCGACCCCATCAGCAGGGTGCCGGTGATGAGCCAGCGGTCCGCCTGTCGTTGAGCAAGCCGGGATTCGTCGTGATGCTGGTCGTAGCTGACTGTCGGTATGGTCGTCGAACTCACAGCGACCACCAGCCCCGGACGATCGACATGTGCAGCTGGATCAGGAACATCGCCAACAGCCACCCGTAGGCGAACAGCTGGAAGGCGATCAGTGCCCGTTTGCGTTTGCGATCCTGTTCGTTCATGACCGTGAAACTCCTTTCCTGGCAGATGTTCTCGTGGGATGGCTCACCGGATGCCTGCCGGCTGCAGGCAGGCCGCGGCGATCTCGCGCAGGCCGTCTCCGATGGCGCCGTCGCTGCTCAGTGGAGCGAGCACCGCAGCTTCGGCGGCCGACATCTCGTCGGCTCCCGCAGCGACGAGATGTGCTGCGCTGACCAGCACCCGCGTGGACGGCGGCTCGAAGTGGAAGGCATCGTCAGCCTGGCGAATACTGTTGGCGCACTGTACAAGCCGTCGTGCGGCGCTGGATTCGATGCCGGTCTCGCCGACCAGGACCTCCGCTTCGCGCTCGGGCGCCAGGTAGCTCATCGCGATGGTGACGAACCGCTGCCGGAACGACGGCTTGAGGTCCTTCAGCGAATGGCGGTAGGCCGGGTTGTACGAGCAGACCAGCAGGAAAGTGGCGGGCGCTCGCACCACCTCACCGGCGCGGTCCAGATACAGGGTGCGACGGTGATCGGTCAGCGAATGAAGGATCGCCAGCGAGTCGTGGCGAGCTTCCACCACTTCATCGAGGTAGCAGATGGCGCCGTCCTTGACGGCACGGGTCAGCGGGCCGTCGGTCCACAGCACGTCGCCGCCGGCGACCACGAATCGACCGACCAGGTCAGAACTGGTCAGATCGTCATGGCAGCTGATGGTTACCACCGGGCGGCCCAACAGGTTTCCCATGTGCTCGACAAAGCGAGTCTTGCCGCACCCCGTCGGCCCGGTGAGCATCACCGGCAGTTGCCGTTGATAGGCCTGGGTGAAGGTGGTCACCTCGTTGCCGGCGGGCAGGTACGGCGAATCGGTTGTGGCCCAATGTGTCATGCGGATACCAACTCTCGGTGCACGTGCGCCAGGACGCGGGGGAGTTCCTCGACGCGGCGGATCCGCTGGGACCGTCGGGAGCCGAAGACCTCGGGCAGCGGATCCACCCGCACTGGCCCGAGACCCAGGTAATAGACGCCGACGCCGGCCTCATCGGCCTCACCGACTGCGTGCGCGACGTCAGCCCACGCGTACCGGCCTTCGTAGCCTTCGTCGGAGATCAGTCCGTCGCCGATCACGATGAGGATGCGACGTTGCGCGGGTTGCGTCAGCAGGCGGCCGGTCAGGTGCCGGATGGGTGCGCCGAGTCGGGTGTAGCCGCCCGTGACCAGTCCGGACTTGCTGGGCAGCGCAAAGTGTTTGTCGCTGAAGTCTTTCAGGCACCGGACGTCGACCCGGTGCCGGGTGTTGCCGCTGAAGACGAAGATGCCGTGCCGCTCCCGGGCCACCGTCATGGCCCGGGAAAGTGCGTCGGCGCAAGCCAATTCGAGGTCGAAGACCCGGCCCTGATGCACGCCGAGTGACGAGCTGCCATCCAGCAGCACGGCGGTGACGGTGTCGCGCGCGCTGGGCAGCAAGGCACGGAACACCTTCGGCTCCTGCTGCGAACCCGCGCGCGCGTCCGCGTAGGCCGCGACGTAGGCGTCGACGTCGAGATCGCTGCCGTCCTCGAGTCGATTGGTCATGGCGTGGTGAGTAGGTTCGTCGAACCAGCGCCGGACATCCGGGGATGCGCCACCCCGTCGGTCGTGCCGAGTCTGCCGGCGTTCCAGGACGGCGACGTGATCGGTCAGGAACTGGCCGCGCCACGAATTCCATTCAGGGTAGGGGATTCCCGTGCGTTGGTCCGGCCGGACGTCCAGGTCGTCGTCCTCGGGCCGGCTGGCCGGTGGCAGATTGGCGTTGCGCACCCCGCCCTCGCCACCGACCGGGATCGACATCAGCCGTTGGGCATCCGAGCGCGACGACGTCCACGGCATGCGTCCGAGTGTCCGCCGGATCGAGCTCGCCAGAGTGCGCGCGCCGGGCGGATTCAGTGGCGGTTCGCCGAGCACCGGGTAGTCCGTCAGACGGGCATCGGACCGCGCCAATGCGTCTGTTCGACAGAGGATTTCGCCGGCATCGAGGTCCGGGTCGGCCAGCTCCAGGTCGGGCAGCACCCGGCGGGCTTCTGGGAGCAGGCCCGGCCAGCGGCCGGCCACCCAGCCCAGTGCGACCCCGCCCTCGATGAGGCTGAGCGCTCCGAGTTCGCGTGCCGACAGCCGGTGCAGCGGGTACTGCGCGATCCGATCTTTCGACGGTGCGCACTGCAGAGCGACACCGCAGGTGTAGGTGCGCAAGGTCCAGTCAGGTGGGGGCGCCGGGTATGGCACATGGATGACGGTTCGGCCGGCGCTCAGCCCGAAGCGGCGGTGCTCGCCGGAGATAAGTCGCACCCCAGCTCGCCGCCGCTCGGACAGTGCCACCGCGGTCACCGCGCAGGTGCGCTCGAGTTCTGCGGCCGTAATTGCTTGGGACACTTGAGGACCGGCCGGCTCAGAACGTGCCGATGTTCGAGAACATCCAGTACCAGAACGCGATGAGGGCGGCCATGGCGCCCCATGCGATGGCGAGGCGGGCGATTTCCTGCCACATGGTGTCTCCTCCGGTTATCGGGCCGCGATACCTCGCAGCGCGGTGTTGACGAAGTTGTCCAGCAGGGCGGTGCGGATCTGGTCCGCGCCGCGGCTCGTGGTCAGCAGGGCGTAGAGGCTGAGCAGGAAATAGACCGCGCTGTGGAACGGGTCGACGTCCGCATCTGCCTCTCCGGACTGCCGCGCCCGTTCGATCTCCTGGACCACGAGCACGATCACCCGGTGGTCGGTCCATTCGTCGTCCAGTGGCCGGTTCGAGGAGAAGTGCAGGGCCAGAACGTCTTTGAAGAGCAGTCGGCCGAGCCGCTGTTCCACGGCCACGATGACCCGGACCACCTCGTTCAGGGCGGCCTCGAGCGTGTGCGGGGTCTGCAGGAACGTGGCGAGCTCGCTGCCGGCGGATTCCTCTGCTTGGCGTTCGAGCTCGAACAGCACGTGTTCCTTTGTGGGGAAGTGGAAGTAGAACGTGCCGTGCGCGACGCCCGCGGCCGCGACGATGGCGCCCACGTCGGCGTCTGCCATGCCGGTGCGCTTGAACTCGGTGATCGCCGCGTCGAGCACGCGCTGCCGGGTTTCCAGGCGTTTGGCTTCGCGCAGCGACGGTTTACCGGTGGTGCTGGTCATGGTGGCTCAAGTTGTACTCGTCTAGCTGACTCAAGTCAATGACTGAGGTCAGTCAGCGTCATGAAAATTGCCCGATGTGCAATCGTGCCCGGTGTGCAAAATTCTCGGTAGGGTGGCGTCATGTCCGAATCAGCTGAATCCGGTCTGCGCGAACGCAAGAAGGCTGACACCCGCAAGGCGCTGAGTGACGCTGCGCTGCAGCTGGCCATTCAAGAGGACTTCGAGAACGTGACGCGAGAAGCGATCGCCGCGTTGGCGGGGGTGTCGCTGCGGACGTTCAACAACTATTTCACCGGCAAGTACGAGGCGTTGGCCCACTGGCAGTCCGAACGGATGCGAAGCAGTATCAGCGAACTGCGCCGTCGTCCCCCGGACGAGCCGTTGTGGACTTCGATCACCGCAGCCGTGCTCAAACCGTTGGAGGACGACGACGCCGACAGTGGCCCGAGCCGAATAACCGCTCGCGAAGACTTTGTCGAAGTGCGAAAATTCTTGCTGAGCACCCGAGTTCGCAACGCGATGTCACGCGATCTGTTCGATGAATGGGTTGCGGTGATTGCCGCACGAACCGGTACCGACCCGGCGCGCGATATGTATCCGCGCCTGGTCGCCTCGGTGATCCGCGCAGTTGGTGACGCCGCGGCTGATACGTACGCGGCCGCTGACCCGCCGGTGTCCTTCGGGGAACTGGTCCGTAGTGGGTTGGCTCAAGTGGCGGCCGGGCTGCCCGAACCGCCCCGAAGGAGGCGTCGATGACAGATGTGGTGATTTCCGGGGCCGGACCAAACGGCCTGATGCTGGCCTGCGAACTCGCGTTGGCCGGTGTGCGGCCGGTGGTGCTGGACAAGCTGCCGGCCCCCAGCGCCGAACTCAAGGCCAATGGCTTTGTGGGACAAGTCATTCGCCAACTCGACATGCGGGGCTTGTATCCCGTGCTGAGCGGCCAGCCTGAGCCGCCCGAACCGGCGTACGAGTGGATGTTCGCGGGACTGCCGCTGCGCTTCGCCGGCCTGGCCGACAAACCGATGTACCACCTGCGGATCCCACAACCCCGGATGGTTGCAATCCTCGAGCAGCGGGCGCGTGACCTGGGAATCGAAATCCGCTGGGGCCATGAACTTGTCGGCCTGATCGACATGGGCGACCAGGTGGCCGTGTCGGTGGCCGCCGCGGACGGCGACTACCAACTGGAGACCAGCTACTTGGTGGGCGCCGACGGCGGTCGCAGCATCGTGCGCAAGCAGGCCGGAATCGAATTCCCCGGCCACACCACCGGCACCGTCAGCCGGGTCGCGCACGTGCATCTGCCCGAACAAATCCGTGTTGTCGACCGTGCCCTCGAGATTGATGGCTATGGCCATATCCCGTTCCGGCACAACAGACTTGACCGCGGCGTGGTGATGGTCATGATGATGGAGCCGACGCGTCCGATGATCGGCACCATCGAATACGGCCACACTCCCGGTAGCGCTGAGGGGGAGATGTCGGTGGCGGAGTTGCGGGGGAGTCTGCTGCGCATCCTCGGTGTCGATGTGCCGATCGAGGAACCGCAGTGGGAGGGCCCCAAGGCCAATCTGCGTATCGACGGACAGAACACCCGCCAGGCCGACCGATACCGCGTCGGTCGGATTCTGTTGGTCGGTGATGCCGCGCATGTGCATTCACCGCTCGGCGGGCCAGGGCTGAATCTCGGGATGTCGGATGCTTTCAACCTGGGCTGGAAACTAGCCGCCGAGATCGACGGCACGGCGTCGCCCGGTCTGCTGGACAGCTATGAGTCCGAGCGACATCCGGTGGGGCAGCGGGTCATGATGCAGTCGCAGTCGCAGATCGCCATGATGTCACCGGGGCCGGAAATCACCGCCCTGCGAGAGCTTTTCGGCGAGCTGCTCCATATTCCTGGCGTGGTCGAACACATGGGCAACCTGCTGGCCGGCTCCGACGTTCGCTACGACGTCGGCGACGACCACGCGCTGTCCGGCCGCTTGGTGCCCGATCTCAGCCTCGACGACGGGCGGCGAGTCGCCGAGCTACTGCACACGGCCCGGCCAGTACTGGTGGACTTGGCCGGTGGGGCCGCGGAGCCGGTAGCGCAGGATTGGCGCGATCGAGTCGACGTCGTCGATGGGACCATCGCCGGCGGGCCGGCAGCCATGCTGATCCGGCCCGACGGCTATGTGGCCTGGGCTGCCGACACTTTCACCGATGCTGATGCCAACCGGTTGACGGCCCAACTTCACCGCTGGGTCGGGTGACTGTCAGGCCAGTGTCGCCCGCACGCAGTGCGTGACGTACGGCAGCGCCAGGCCAGTGCTGCTGGCCAGCGCGGGATGCGTGGTGAGCAGCTCGCGAACTTCGTCCAACACCTGACGGCGCACGTCGGCGGGCGAGGTGATGCAGTAGCTGCGTGACGCGACGAGGTCCAGAAGTGCTTGCGGCGTAAGGTAGCTCGTCCACTCGACTCGATCGGTCTCGAGGTCCGTGAACGCGTCGGGCAGCGTGGATTGCGACGGGTCGTATTCGGGTCCGATGATCCGGCTCAACTCCTTGACCCAGCCAAGTCGCTCGTCGCGGATGTTCCACACCAAGCCCAGCCGGCCGCCCGGTCGCAGCACCCGAGCCACTTCGGCGGCGGCCCGCTCCGGGGCGAACCAGTGCCAGGCCTGGGCCACCAGCACGGCGTCAACACTGTTGTCGGGCAATGGGATTTCCTCAGCCGTGCCAAGCAATGCCGGCACCGACGGCAGCGACGCGCTGAGCACCTCGAGCATCTCGGGGATGGGGTCGACCGCCGTCACCGTCAGGCCGCGTTCGGCCAGTCGGACGGTCAGTTTGCCGGTCCCGGCACCGAGGTCGAGGACGTCGACGGCACCGGCAGGCAACAGCCAGTTGATGGCCTCCGGCGGGTACGACGGCCGTCCGCGTTCATAGGCAGCGGCCTGTTCGCCGAAGGACAGTGAGCGCTCGCCCGTCACCGGGATGCCAAGTCCAGCGTCTGACGAATCAGCACGCCCACCTTGTCGGTCTCGACCAGGAATCCGTCGTGGCCGTAGTCGGACTCGATGACCTCAAGCCCCGGGCAACCCGGCAACAACGTGGCCAATTCCTCTTGCAGCCGAATGGGATACAGCCGATCAGAGGTGATGCCCCCGATGATCACGGGTACCAGACAGTTGCCGAGTGCGGTGGCGACACCGCCCCGTCCGCGCCCGACGTCGTGACTGCTGAGCGCATCCGTCAGTGCCACGTAGGTGCCGGCGTCGAACCGGGCGGCCAGTTTGCGCCCCTGGTACTCCAGGTAGCTCTCGACCGCGTAAAGCCCATCGGCAGAACTGTTTTCGTGACTCTGCGCGGTGTTGCGGAACCGGTCGTCGAGTTCCTTCTCGCCGCGGTACGTCAGGTGGGCGAACCTGCGGGCGATCTGAATCCCGGCGTCCGGGGTACGACCCGTCAGGTAGTAATCGCCACCGGCCCAGTCCGGGTCGGCCTGGATGGCCGCGACCTGAGCGCACTGGGTGCCGATCTGGTCAGCGGTGGCCCGGGCGCCGACCGCCAGTACGAGGCCGGCCCGCACCGTATCGGGATGTCCCACAAGCCATTCCAGCGCCCGCGCGCCACCCATCGAGCCACCGACCACCGCGGCCACCTGCGTGATGCCGAGCGCGGCCAGGGCCGCCAGATCGGCATTCACCTGGTCGCGCACCGTGATGGCGGGAAACCTTGAGCCCCAGGGCTTTCCGTCGGGAGCGGGCGAGCTGGGCCCGGTCGATCCACGGCAGCCGCCGAGCACGTTGGTAGCGATGGCGCACCAGCGGTCGGTGTCGATCGGCGCACCGGGACCGGCGACGCCGTCCCACCACCCGCCAGTGGGGTGGTCAGGGCCGGCCGGACCGGTGATGTGCGAGTCTCCGGTGAGCGCGTGCAGCACCATCACGACGTTGTCGGCGGTGGGGGACAGCTCACCCCACCGCTGCACCGCGATGGACACGTCGGGCAGCACGATGCCGCTTTCGAGCGTCAGCGAGCCGATGTGCACCACGCCGGTCTCGCCCTCGGCAGGCAGCAGCGGCGCGGCGGAGATGTCAGACACGGGCACGTCGATAATCGTCACACCAGTGCCGCCGTTCGGTCGGCACCCCCCACCGATCCGGCGGCAGCGAAACCCTGCTCCAGGTCGGCGAGGATGTCGTCGATGCCCTCGATGCCGACAGCCAGGCGCACCAGACCCGGGGTGACCCCGGATGCCAGCTGTTCCTCGGCGGTCAGCTGCTGGTGGGTGGTCGACGCCGGGTGGATCACCAGCGATCGGACGTCACCGATGTTGGCGACGTGGCTGTGCAGCGTCAGCGCGTTCACGAACGCCTTGCCCGCTTCGATGCCGCCGGTCAGCTCGAACGACAGCACCGCGCCGGTGCCCTTAGGGGCCAGCTTGCGGCCCAGCTCGTACCAGGGGGACGACGGCAGGCCGGCGTAGTTCACCGAGAGCACGTCCGGGTGGCCGGACAGGAACTCGGCGACCTTCTGTGCATTGGACACATGGCGTTCAACGCGCAGCGACAGCGTTTCCAATCCCTGTGCGATGAGGAAGGCGTTGAAGGGCGCGAGCGCGCTGCCCAGGTCGCGCAGCAACTGGACCCGGGCCTTGAGTGCGTAGGCCGGCGCGCCCAGGTCCGCGAACACCACACCGTGGTAGCTCGGGTCCGGCTCGGTGAAGCCGGGGAACTTGCCGTTGGTCCAGTCGAAGGTGCCGCCGTCGACGATGACGCCGGCTATGGCCGAGCCGTGGCCGCCCAGGTACTTGGTGGCCGAGTGCACGACGATGTCGGCGCCATGGGCCAGCGGCTGGATCAGGTAGGGGGTGGCGACGGTGTTGTCGACGATCAGCGGGACACCGTTGTCGTGCGCGACGGCCGAGACGCCCGGGATGTCCAGGATGTCGATCTTCGGGTTGGAGATGGTCTCGGCGAAGAACGCCTTGGTGTTCGGCTGCACCGCGGCCCGCCACGACTCGACATCGTCGGGGTCCGCCACGAAGCTGACCTCGACGCCGAGCTTGGGCAGCGTGTAGTGCAGCAGGTTGTAGGTGCCGCCGTACAGCCGCGGCGAGGCGACGATGTGGTCGCCGGTGCCGGCGATGTTCAGGATCGCGAAGGTCGCGGCGGCTTGGCCGGAGGACACGAACAGCGCGGCCACGCCGCCTTCGAGAGCGGCGACGCGCTGCTCGACCACGTCGGTGGTCGGGTTCATGATGCGGGTGTAGATGTTGCCGGGCTCGGCCAGCCCGAACAGCGCCGCGGCGTGATCGGTGTCGCGGAACGTGTACGACGTGGTCTGGTAGATCGGCAGCGCACGGGCATTGGTGGCGCTGTCGGGGCTTTGACCTGCGTGGATCTGCTTCGTCTCGAAGCTCCAGCGCGCGGTGGGGTCGTTGGCCTCAGTCATGTTAGGGGTGTCTCCTGTGAGTTTTTTGGTACGACGAATGGGCTCGCGAACTCGCACGAATCACGGACAGCGACACATAGAAAGCCTCCACTCACCCAGTCATTCGGGTCCGTGGTGGCGGACCCGCGCTTGCCTCGCAGCCGCCGATGCGGCTACTCAACCTGGTCGTCTCCCGGGGCACCCCACCGCGGATGGAGGGTTGCCGGCCAGCAAGCCGGGGCTTGACGCTGGCACTCATGACCGGTTTCGAGGGTATCGCAAGAAGCTCGGCAACTGCTAGCTGGTCCCGTCCGGTGGGTGGGAGGTGGTTTGCCGCCGTCGGTCGGCGTTCGCGCAGCCTGTCGTTATCGAGCCAGTTCTGGGTACTGCAGACCGGACCACCGGAAGCCGGTTGTGCCGGTCACGGTAACTTCGTATCCGTCGTGCCACGGGTGGTCATGTGCAGACGCCGGACTCGACATAGATTTTCGTACGTACAGTCCGTGACGCCGGGAGAGTGACCATGAGTGGCGAGAAACCATCCATCATCTACACATTGACCGACGAGGCGCCGCTACTCGCGACGTACGCCTTCTTGCCGGTTGTGCGCACCTTCGCCGGCGCCGCCGGCATCGACGTCCAGACCAGTGATATCTCGGTGGCGGCTCGCATCCTCGCCGAGTTCAGCGACTACCTCACCGACGAGCAGAAGGTCCCGGACAACCTGGGCGAGCTCGGCCGGCTGACCCAGAGCCCGGAAACCAACATCATCAAGCTGCCGAACATCAGTGCGTCGGTGCCGCAGCTCGTCGCCGCCATCAAGGAGCTGAAGGAGAAGGGCTACAACCTGCCCGACTACCCCGGCGAGCCGAAGACCGACGAGGAGAAGGCGATCAAGGATCGCTACGGCAAGTGCCTCGGCAGCGCGGTGAATCCGGTTCTGCGCGAAGGCAACTCGGACCGCCGTGCGCCGAAGGCGGTCAAGGAGTACGCCCGCAAGCACCCGCACAGCATGGGCAAGTGGTCGCAGGCGTCGCGCACCCACGTTGCCACCATGAAGACCGGCGACTTCTACCACGGCGAGCAGTCCATGACGCTCGACAAGGCCCGCAACGTCAAGATGGTCCTGAAGACCAAGGCGGGCAAGACTATTGAGCTCAAGCCGTTGGTCAAGCTCGATGCCGGCGACATCATCGACTCGATGTACATGAGCAAGAAGGCGCTCATCGACTTCTACGAGGAGCAGATGGACGACGCCTACAAGACGGGCGTCATGTTCTCGCTGCACGTCAAGGCGACCATGATGAAGGTCAGCCACCCCATCGTGTTCGGCCACGCCGTGCGGATCTTCTACAAGGACGCATTTGCCAAGCACCAGAAGCTGTTTGACGAGCTCGATGTGAACGTCAACAACGGTCTGTCGGATCTCTACGACAAGATTTCGTCGCTGCCGAAGTCGCTGCACGACGAGATCGTGGACGACCTGCACAAGTGCCACGAGCACCGGCCGGAGCTGGCCATGGTCGACTCGGCCCGCGGCATCACAAACTTCCACTCGCCGTCCGACGTCATCGTCGACGCCTCCATGCCGGCCATGATCCGGCTCGGCGGCAAGATGTACGGCGCCGACGGAAAGCTCAAGGACACCAAGGCCGTCAACCCCGAGTCGACGTTCTCCCGGATGTACCAGGAGATCATCAACTTCTGTAAGACGCACGGCCAGTTCGACCCGACCACCATGGGCACCGTCCCCAACGTCGGTCTGATGGCGCAGAAGGCCGAGGAATACGGCAGCCACGACAAGACCTTCGAGATCGCCGAGGACGGCATCGCCAACATCGTCGACATCGACAGCGGCGAGGTGCTGCTGACCACGGCCGTCGAGGCCGGCGACATCTGGCGCATGCCCGTGGTCAAGGACGCGCCGATCCGCGACTGGGTGAAGCTGGCCGTCACGCGCACCCGGCTCTCCGGCATGCCGGTGGTGTTCTGGCTGGACCAGGAGCGTCCGCACGAGGCTGAGCTGCGCAAGAAGGTCGCGACCTACCTCAAGGATCACGACACCGAGGGCCTGGACATCTCGGTGATGTCGCAGGAGCGCGCCATGCGGCACACCGTCGAGCGTGCGATGCGTGGTCAGGACACCATTGCCGCGACCGGCAACATCCTGCGCGACTACCTCACCGACCTGTTCCCGATCCTGGAGCTGGGCACCAGCGCCAAGATGCTGTCGATCGTGCCGCTGATGGCCGGTGGCGGGCTGTACGAGACCGGTGCCGGCGGTTCGGCGCCCAAGCACGTGCAGCAGCTGGTCGAAGAGAACCACCTGCGCTGGGATTCGCTCGGCGAGTTCCTGGCCCTGGGCGCCAGCCTGGAAGACCTGGGCAACAAGACCGACGACGCAGGGGCGCTGCTGCTGGCCAAGACCCTCGACAGCGCGACCGGAAAGCTGTTGGACGAGAACAAGAGTCCGTCGCGGCGCACCGGTGAGCTCGACAACCGGGGCAGCCAGTTCTACCTGGCCATGTACTGGGCGCAGGAGCTGGCGCGGCAGACCGAGGACGCCGAGCTGGCCGCCAAGTTCGCCCCGCTGGCCAAGGCCCTGGCCGCAGGCGAGGAGAAGATCGTTGCGGAACTGGCTGTGGCACAGGGCAGCCCGGCCGACATCGGTGGCTACTACGCGCCGGACCCGGACAAGACCTCGGCCGTGATGCGGCCCAGCGCCACGTTCAACTCCGCACTGGCTGCGTTCTGATCTAGCTCGAACGTGAGCTTGTGTGCGAGATTTCCTCGGTTTCTCGTGCACGAGCTCGCGTTCGTTGCGTTTTAGGCCTGTCGTACCCGGACGTTAGGGTTCTGCATCGTGATCGTCACCACCATCAACGTCAACGGCATCCGGGCTGCGGTCAAGGAACGCTCGGAGGAGAACCTCGGGCTGCTGCCGTGGCTGGCCGAAACCAAGTCCGACGTCATCTGCCTGCAGGAGACCCGGGCCGACGACGCGCAGCTGGCCCAGGCCTTGGCGCCGGCCCTGGACGCCGGTTGGCAGCTGGCGTCGGCCGAGCCACATATGAAGGGCCGCAACGGTGTTGCGGTGCTGTCGCGGACGCCGATCACCGAGGTGCGGATCGGGCTCGGTCCGGAATGCGAATTCGCTTCGCACGGCCGGTATTTGGAGGCCGACACCGACGGGGTGACGGTCGCCAGCGTCTATGTGCCTACCGGCGAAGCGGAGACCGATAAGCAGGTCGAGAAAGAGCGCTTCATGGTGGCGCTGGCCGACCGGATGACCGTGCTGAGCCGCAAGCGCCGGGGCGTCGTCATCTGCGGCGACTGGAACATCTGCGCAACGGAATTGGACCTGAAGGCGTGGAAGGCGAACGTCAAGAAGTCCGGATTCCTGCCCAGCGAACGGCAGTGGCTGGCTGAGCTGATGGCCTCCGGCTGGACCGACGTGGTCCGCGAACTGCACCCGGATATCGCCGGGCCGTACAGCTGGTGGTCCTGGCGTGGCAAGGCATTCGACAATGACGCCGGCTGGCGCATCGACTACCACCTGGCCAACGCCAAGCTGGCGCCCAATGCCGCCTCGGCGCGGGTGGAGCGGGCCGAGACGTACGCGCTGCGCTGGTCCGACCACGCGCCGGTGACGGTCGAGTACAGCTGAGGTCAACGGCGAAACTGCCGCTACGCAGGGAAAGTTCGAGTAGCGGCCTGCTGGAATGCCGTTTCGGCGAATACTAGGCACTCCACTGCGGGTCGCGGCCCAGGTGCCGCAGCAGATGATCGAAATCCGTTGTGCTGCTGCCGGAATGGGCTGGGCCGAACGGCGCGTTGGGCATGCTGCGGAAGTCGCCGTCGGGCACGGCCAGCGCGATGGGGAGTGCGGCGGCGATGACGTCGTCGGGCAGGGTGAACGCCGCGCCGAGGCAGGCGGCGACGTCCCAGCCGTGCACCACGTAGTCGATCAGGTGGAAGCCGATCGCCATTTCGGCCGGCACCGCGGTGCCGAGTTCCGGTAGTGCGAACTGGCTTTCGGGATTCGCAGCGGCGAATGCAGCCAACACATCATGGGCGGCGGCCGCGTAATCGCCTACCGGGTCCTGGGTATCGCGAACGCTGTCCGGATTCCAGAGGGCGAGGTCCTGGCCGCCACCGCGGGCGGCAGCCGCGAAACCGAGGTGCTGGACCGTCATATGGGCCAGCAGGTCGGTCAAATCCCAACCGGCGCACGGGGTGGGACGTTTCAGATCGTCAGTGGTGACGGTGTTGACCACGTCGACCGATGCAAGGATCGCGACGCGGTGGGTGCTGAGGAGATCAGTGGAAACTGTAGGCATTAACGTATCGTAAGCACACGCATACGATATGGCAATGCCTACGATGCTGTGATGTCCCCGGTCAAGCGACCTGACCTCGCCGCGATGCTCGCACCGCTGCTGCGGGAGTTGATGGCTGCTGAGCAGCCGGTGCTGGATGCGCATGGCGTGAGCATGTGGGGCTACGTCGTGCTGCTGGCCCTCGATGAGACCCCGATGCGGTCGCAGGCCGTGCTGGCGCAAGCCATTGGCGCCGACAAGACCCGGATCATCCGCGACCTCGACGACCTGCAGGACCGCGGTTACATCGAGCGGACCCCCGACCCCGACGACCGTCGGGTCCGGCTGCTGTCGATCACCACGTCGGGGCGCCGAGTCAAAGATGCCGTGCAGGCCGACATCCAGCGCGGCGAGGAGCAGTGGCTCGGTGAGCTCAGTGCCGACGAGCGGCGCGTTTTTCTCAGAGTCCTACAGCGACTGGCTCCGGCGCTCGATTGACCTGCCCGAGCGTGATCATCCAGCCCAGTGGCCGACCCCGGACAAAACCGGATGACAGCAGTGAGAAAATCGAACCCATCATGAGCAACAGCGGTGCAGGCGCGGACAAGCGCGTCGTCTTTTCCGGGGCCCAGCCCACCTCCGACTCGCTTCACCTGGGCAATGCCCTGGGTGCGGTGCAGAACTGGGCCCACCTGCAGGACGGCTACGACGCGTTCTTCTGTGTCGTCGACCTGCACGCCATCACCGTCCCGCAGGATCCGGAGACACTGCGTCGTCGCACCCTGGTGACCGCCGCGCAGTACCTGGCGCTCGGCATCGACCCGGCCCGCAGCACGGTGTTCGTGCAGAGCCACGTCGCCGAACACACCCAGCTGGCCTGGTTGCTGGGCTGCTTCACCGGCTTCGGCCAGGCGTCGCGCATGACGCAGTTCAAGGACAAGTCGCAGAAGCAGGGCGCCGACGCCACGACAGTCGGGCTGTTCACCTACCCGGTGCTCATGGCCGCCGACATCCTGCTCTACGACACGGACCTGGTGCCGGTCGGCGAGGACCAGCGCCAGCACCTCGAACTGGCCCGCGACCTCGCGCAGCGGTTCAACGCCCGCTTCCCGGACACCTTCGTGGTGCCTGAGGCGATGATCCCGAAGGCCACGGCCAAGATCTACGACCTGCAGGACCCGACTGCGAAGATGAGCAAGTCAGCTGCCACGGACGCCGGGCTGATCAACCTGCTCGACGATCCGGCCAAGAGCGCCAAGAAGATTCGGTCCGCGGTCACCGACAGCGAGCGCGAAATCCGCTTCGACGTGGAGGCCAAGCCGGGCATCTCCAACCTGCTGACCATCCAGTCGGCGGTCACCGGCACGGCCATCGACGCGCTGGTGGCCGGGTACGAGGGCCGCGGCTACGGCGACCTGAAGAAGGAAACCGCAGAGGCCGTCGTCGAGTACGTCACCCCGATCAAGAACCGGGTCGACGAGCTGCTGGCCGACCCGGCCGAGCTGGAGTCGGTGCTGGCCGCGGGCGCCGAGCGCGCCGAGCAGGTGGCGTCGAAGACGCTGCAGCGGGTCAACGATCGGTTGGGGTTTCTGCAGCGCGCGCGGTGACGTCACAGACGCCGTGCCAGGACACTGAATGCGTCGGGCACTAGGCTTTCCGGCAAACAAGGGAGTTTGCCGGAAATGACTGACTCGGAGAAGCCGGGCCTACTAGACCGACTGCGGCAGCGGTTCCCCTGGCTGCACCGGGTGATGCTGGCCCAGGACCGCTACCAGGACTGCAACGGCGACTTCTACGCCGCCGGCATCACGTATTTCACCGTGTTCGCACTGTTTCCGCTGATCATGGTGGGTTTTGCGGTAGGTGGCTTCGTTTTGTCCTCGCGCCCGGACTTGATGGCCAAGCTGGAAGAACAGATCCGGGCGGCGGTCAGCGGCGATTTCGGTAATCAGCTGGTCGGGTTGATGGATTCGGCGGTGCGGTCCCATACTTCGGTCGGTGTGATCGGTCTGGCCGCCGCTGCCTGGGCGGGCCTGGGGTGGATGGCAAACCTGCGCAAAGCACTCACCGAGATGTGGGAACAGCAGAGCGAACCCGACGGCTGGGTCCGCACCAAGTTGTCGGACCTGCTGGCGCTGGTCTCGGCATTTGTGGCCATCGTCGTCACGATCGGTCTGACCGCGCTGGGTGACACCGGGTTGATGACGACGGTGCTGCACTGGTTCGGCATCGGGCACGTACCCGGCCTCGGAGTGCTGCTGCGGGTGGCGTCCATCGCGGTGTCGTTCGGGGTGGCGTGGCTGATGTTCACGTGGATCATCGCCCGACTGCCCCGCGAGGCGGTGAGCCTGCGCAGCTCGGCACGGGCCGCGCTGATCGCGGCCGTCGGCTTCGAGGTGTTCAAACAGGTCGCATCGATCTACCTGCGGGCCGTCATGCACGGACCGGCGGGCGCGACGTTCGGTCCGGTGCTGGGTTTGATGGTGTTCGCGTACATCACGTCGCGGCTCATCTTGTTCTCGACGGCGTGGGCGGCGACGGCTCCGGACACCATGGCGTTGGCCTCGGTGGCGCCGCCTGGCCCGACCACGATCGTCACCCGCTACCGGGAACGCGAGGGTGTCGACGCGAGCAGTATCGCAGTCGGTGCCGCCGTGGGTGTGCTTGGCGGGCTGGGTCTTTCGCGGTTGGTGCGACGCCGGTAGCAGGCCCGTTGCCAGTCATTGGTGTATATGCAACAATGGCTGCATGGTTACCGCCTCCATCGACGAGATCGCCGGCAATTGCCTGGCGGTCCGCGTCCGGCTACTTGGCCGAGCGGTTACGAGCCTGTACGACCACGCTCTCGAAGAGCATGGCGTGAGCATCGCCCAGATCAATCTCATGGCGGCGCTGGGGAAGGTGGGTCCCTGCTCTCCGGCGCGGATCGGCGAGGTGCTGCAGCTCGAACGGTCGACTGTGAGTCGCAACCTGAGCCTGTTGATGAAACACGACTGGGTGGAGGCGGTGTCCGCGAACGCCAAGGGGGTGCGAGAGGTGGCGCTGACCTCATCGGGCCGCAAGAAGATCGAGGCCGTGATGCCGGCATGGCGACGGGCGCAGGAGGAGGCGGCTGAGCTTCTGGGGGCCGGCGGCGTCAAGGCGGTCCGGACCCTCGCGACCAGCATCGTTCGGTCGGTCGGCGACTAAAAATCGTTGGGGTCGGCCCCTGTCGATGCCCAAATGTTGTATATACATCAATGGAGGAGCTGCTATGTCACATCCCACTTCGAAGATCTTCATGATCGGCGCGACCGGGGCCCAGGGCGTCCCTGTTGCCCACGCGCTCGTCGCCGACGGGAAGTACTCCGTTCGATTTCTCACTCGTGACGCTACGAGCGCACAGGCCAAATCGCTGCTCGAACTCGGAAACGTCTCGGCACTCGAAGGCACCTTCGCCGATGAAACCGTTCTGCGCGAGGGCTTTCGCGGGTGCGACGGCGCGTTCGTCAACATCGACGGATTCAACACCGGTGAGAAGACCGAAATGTATTGGGCCATCCGCGCCTACGAGATCGCCATTGAGGAAGGCGTCAGGTTCTTCGTGTACGGAAACCTCGACTACGGGCTCAAGAAGGCGGGCTACGACTCCAAGTACCGCGTCGGCCACTACGACGGCAAGGGGCGCATCGCCGAATGGATCCTGTTACAGAATCAGGCGAATTCGGCTCGGATGGGCGCAGCCATCTTCACGACAGGCCCGTACATCGAGATGGTGATCTCGCCCCTGACCCCCATGGCGCCCAGCGTGGATGACGGCGTCGTCACCTGGCGGGTGCCACTCGGCGACGGCGCCGTGCCCCATGTCTCCCTTGAAGATTGCGGCTACTACGTCCGATGGCTCTTCGACAACACCGACCGTTCCAACGGCATGGACCTTGAGGTCGCCGTTGACCACATCCCGTATCGCGAGCTTGCCCGGGCGTTCGAAGCGGTTACCGGGCATCCCGCGCGATACGTCGACACGGACGTGGACGCCTACTGGCGGGGGCCGCTCGGCCGCGTCGCCGACAGTCCTACCGGATACAACGCGGACCCAAATGATCCGGCCACCATGACAATTCGACGGAACTTCACCGGCTTCTGGCATCTGTGGAAAGACGGCATCATCGAGCGCAACTACGCACTGCTGGACGAAATCCACCCCAACCGGATTCGCACGGCCGAGCAGTGGTTCCGGCGCGAGGACGAACTCGGCAGAGTGACCGGGAAGGGCAGCCTCTGGGAGCGGGTCCAGTCGGAAAACTGGAACCGGGACTCGCCCGTTTTGAAGAGCCTCCAAGACCTGCGCACCGGAAAGCTTTGATCCCGTGAAAACCCTTGGTCCAGAACCGGTTTGCCAGGTATGAGAGTGTGCCTTCGTCGGTTTGAATGACCAAGCCCGGCATGAGGTGACGGCGACGCGGGCCCCTTGCGTGACATGATGGCTGGACTGGCCTCTACCGCGAAAGGAATCACCGTCGGTGAACGCCGCCATCAACTTCGTTACCTCGCACCCGTCAATCGCGATCGGGGTGGGGATTGGTCTGGCCTTAGCGTTCGTCATACACATGATCCGCCGGATCCAGCGGCTACTGATCACCGTGGTCGCTATGGGCGTGGCCGGCGGCGGCGTCGCCGGAAGCGGAGCCGCTGGCGGTGTCGCACAGTTCGCCCAGAACCTTATGCAGCACTTCCACTAGCCGAGGGCCTGCGACCCCTGGCGACTCCACCTGGGGACGCCGGCGGTCGCGTCAATTCGGCAAGACGTTGCGCGGCTGCGCCGTCAGCACCCGGGGGCCGAGCTGGTGCGCCAGTTCCAGCGCGAGCTCCATCGCCAGCCGTCGTTCGCCCGGCTGGTAACCGAGCAGTTCGGTAGCCCGTGCCACCCGCTGCAGAACGGTGTTGCGGTGGGTGTGCAGCCGGACCGCGGCGCGAGGCGCGTTCTCGGCCTCGTTGAGGAAAACCCGCAGGGTTTCGCGCAGGCGGGCCGCCGCGGAACCGTCCTCGGCCAACGGGCCGAGGGTGGCGGCGACGAATTCAGCTGCGCGGTCGGTGTTTTGGGCTGCCAGCGCGGTGACCTCCAGATCGCGGAAGAGCGCAACCCGCGCACCGCCGGCGTGGCCGGCGAGCATGCTCTGAATTGAGAGCGCCGCTTCGTGGGAGCGCCGAAAGCCCGAGATATCCGGCCGGGTGGGTCCCACCGCGACGCGAATGTTGTTCTGCGCCTGCTCGATTGCAGACGCGAGGGCGTCGAGCGGCGGTTCGGTGTTGCTGCCCAGCCAGGCCCACAGCGTCGATGGGCCGACGGACAGCGTCAACGGTGGACGGGTACCCGCGGCGCGGGCCAACACGGCGGCCGCAGATTCGAGTGCGCCCTGCACATCGCCGTGCGGGGGAGTCCACAGCACCAGGGCGGTATGGCGCTGGCGCAGGTCGTAACCCAGGCGCTCGCTGGCCCGCATGGCGTCGATGGCGGCGCCATCGAGGATCAACCGGATGGTTTCGGAGCGTCGGGCGATCGCGCCGCCGAGAACTTCTTCGCGCTCTTGCTGCGCGGCGGCGATGACCTTCCCGACCACGTGGTCGACGAATTCGAACATGCGTTGCGACGCCACTTCCAGCAGCTCGAACAACAGCGGGCCGGACGGCACCAGTCGGGTGGCGTGCGCCATGTAGCGGCGCCACGCGACATTCTGCCCCCGCCGGTATGACTGGAAAATCACGTCAAGGTCCAGGCCGCGCCGGGCCACCGTGCGGGCAATATCGAGGGCCTCGGGTGGGATGTCGATGGGCAGCACCTTGGCCTCGCGCCGAGCGAAAATCGACAGCAGGCGCGCGACGTTCGCGCGGTTACTCGCCGAGGTGTCTGCCAGGACGGCCGCGTCGGACCCGGCGGCGGGGGAGAGTTCAACTGCGGCGGCGTCCATCTCGGCGACCAGCTCATCGAGCTCGCTCAGCAGCAGTTCGGCTACATCACCCATGAGGTTGACGACCTCGGGCGACGGTGTCTCGGCGGCCATCAAAGAAGTATGCACCGGCACATATCGCGGGGTAAATGCTGGGCTCTCGCACCTGTCGGCCGCCTCGCGACCTCCATAACGTGAGTGCCATCACAAGCGCACATTCACATCGTCAGGAGTCACAAAGTGTCAGTTTCTTCAGGTACCTCAGCGCTGCGGTCAGAGACACGGGACGTCGACGTGCTGATCATCGGAGCCGGCATCTCCGGCATCGGTGCGGCATATCAGCTGAAGACACAGCGCCCTGGGACGTCGTTCCTGATCGTCGAGGGACGTGACGCCATCGGCGGTACCTGGAGTCTGCACAAGTACCCCGGTATTCGCTCGGACTCCGATATGCCCACCTTCAGTTTCGGCTTCAAGCCGTGGACCCACCGCAAAGCGATCGCGGACGGGCACATCATCCTGGACTACCTGCAGCAGGCCGTCGACGAAAACGGCCTCGATGAACACATCCGGTTCGGCCATCGGGTACAGAATGCGAACTTCGACTCCGGCAGCGGCCGGTGGACCGTCACCACCACACAGGGCGATGAGACGACGACATTCACCGGTCGATTCCTGTTCCTCGGCACCGGGTACTACGACTACGAGAAGCCATTCATCCCTGACTTCCCCGGTGTCGAGGACTTCGCCGGCCCGGTCATCCACCCGCAGCTGTGGCCGGAGGACTTGGACTACGCCGGCAAGAAGGTCGTCGTAATCGGCAGTGGCGCAACGGCTGTGACATTGCTCCCGGCGATGGCCGACAAAGCCGGTCACATCACCATGCTGCAGCGCTCTCCGAGCTACGTGCTGTCGGTTCCAGGGTCCGATCCGATCACCAACGCGCTGAACAAAGTACTGGGCCACGAACGTGCCTACCCGATTGTCCGGCGCAAGAACATCGCGGTGATTCGCGGGCAATTCAAGTTGTGCATGAAATTTCCCACGTTGATGCGAAAGCTGTTGATCGCCAACGTCGCCCGCAAGCTGCCCAAGGGCTTCGACGTGGACACCCACTTCACGCCGCGCTACAACCCGTGGCAGCAGCGCCTGGTTGTCGTGCCTGACGGTGATCTGTTCAAGACGATCAAGGCCGGTAAGGGGTCGGTGGTCACCGACGAAATCGAGCGGTTCACCACCCGTGGCATCCTGCTGAAGTCCGGCCAGGAGCTGGAGGCAGACATCGTCGTCACCGCAACGGGTTTGAACATGGCAGCCTTCGGCAAGATTGCGCTGAGTGTCGATGATCAGGCGCTCAACCTGCCGGATCACACGGTGTACAAGGCCATGATGGTTTCAGACGTACCCAATATGGCGTTCGCGATGGGGTACACCAACCTCGCGTGGACGCTGAAGGTCGAGCTGGTGTGTGAGCACCTCTGCCGGCTGCTGGACCACATGGATGACCACGGGTACGACACCGTCACACCGGTGCCGGAGAACGCTGACATGGAGCGTAGTCCGCTGATGGACATGTCCTCCGGATACATCCAGCGCGGAATTCGGCAGTTCCCCCGCGCCGGCGACAGCGGCGCGTGGGTGTTCAAGCACGCCTACGAGATGGATGCCGAGCGCCTGCGCAACGGGCCCATCGAGGACCCGGGCCTGCAGTTCTCGTCCGTCAAGACCGCCGCATACGCCTCGTAAGGAGAGATCGTCATGAAAGAGCTCTACTTCTACAGCCACGGAGTACGTTGCGCCGCTTGGCATCTTCCTGCGGCCACCGATGCGCTGGCCGGTGCGGCCGGCCGGCCATGTGTGGTGATGGCACACGGCTTCAGTGGCACCAAGGACACCGCCCTACTCAGCTTCGCGGAGCCCTTCGCGGAGGCCGGCCTGAACGTGCTCGTGTTCGACTACCGGGGGTTCGGTGTCTCCGAAGGCGTGCCCCGGCAGGATGTTTCGGTTATACGTCAACGTCAGGACTACCACGCCGCCATCGCAGCGGCACGGCATCTGCCCGGGGTGGATCCGGATCGAATCGTGCTGTGGGGCACCTCGTACGCGGGCGGTCACGTCATCGCCGTTGCGGCGCGGGACAAGCGCATCGCGGCGGTCATTTCGATGAATCCGGCGGTCGACGGTGTGGCCTCGCTGGTGCATCTCGCACGCACCTGCGGGATCGGTTACCTGGTGCGCTCCACGGCAAATGCGGTGCGAGACATCGTCGGTAGTGCCTTCGGGAAGCCCGCACACATGGTGCCAGTGGTGGGGCAGCCCGGATCGGCTGCGGTGATCGCCACCTCCGGCGCCGAGGAGGCCTGGCTCCCCATTGCGGGGCCGACGTGGCGCAACGAGGTCCGCGGTCGGCACGCCCTCGGGGTCGCGTTGAACCGTCCGATCCGGAAGGCCGCCAAGCTGACGTGCCCAATCCTGGTGCAGCCCGGCACTGACGACCGGATCGTTCCTGCGGCCGCGGCACGCAAAGCCGCGCGCCGAGCAGGGTACTGGGCACAGCTGCGGGAGTACGCCGCAGATCATCTCGACTTCTACGACCGCCCATGGCAGCAACGGGTTTTGGCTGACCAGCTGGACTTCCTCACGCGCGACCTGGCGCCAACGCAGGGGCACCTGCACGAAATCCACTCCGCCTGAACGCAATACGTCAGAGAAAGAGATTGGGTATGAAGACCACTGCAGCCGTACTCCTGGAACCAGGCAAGCCGTTCGAGATCATGGAGCTCGATCTCGACGGTCCCGGACCCGGCGAAGTACTGATCAACTACGTCTCCGCCGGACTGTGCCACTCGGATCTGCACCTGTCCGACGGCGACCTACCGCCCCGTTTCCCGATCGTCGGGGGACACGAGGGCGCCGGGATCATCGAGGATGTCGGCCCGGGCGTCACCAAGGTCAAGCCGGGTGACCACGTCGTGTGCAGCTTCATCCCGAGCTGTGGGCACTGCCGGTACTGCTCGACCGGACGGCAGAACCTCTGCGACATGGGAGCCACCATTCTTGAGGGTTGCATGCCGGACGGCACCTTCCGGTTCCACAGCGGCGGTGTGGATTTCGGTGCCATGTGCATGTTGGGGACGTTCGCGAAGAAGGCGACCATCTCGCAGCACTCTGTGGTCAAAGTCGATGATTGGCTGCCGCTCGAAACCGCGGTGCTGGTCGGCTGCGGTGTGCCCACCGGATGGGGCAGCGCCACCTACGCCGGGAACGTGCGGCCCGGCGACATCACCGTCGTGTACGGCATCGGCGGTATCGGTATCAACGCTGTGCAGGGCGCCGCGCACGCCGGGGCCAAGTACATCGTTGCGATTGACCCGGTGCCGTTCAAGCGCGACGCTGCACTGAAATTCGGTGCGACACACGTGTTTGCGAGCGCCGAGGCAGCCGCGCAGAAGATCAACGAGCTGTCGTGGGGCCAAGGCGCAGACCAGGCGATCATCTGCGTCGGAACCGTGGAGGAGGACGTCGTAACGTCGGCGTTCAACGCCATCGGCAAGGGCGGCACCGTCGTCGTCATCGGAATGGCCAATCCCGAGAAACTGACCATTCATGTCTCGGGTTTGGAACTCACGTTGTTCGAGAAGACCATTCGCGGATCGCTGTTCGGCTCCGCCAACCCGCAATACGACATCATTCGACTGCTGCGGCTCTACAACGACGGCCAGCTCCAACTCGACGACCTGGTGACCACCAAGTACGGCCTCGAAGAGGTCAACCAGGGCTACCAGGATCTGCGCGAGGGCAAGAACATTCGCGGCGTCATCGTGCACTAGGGGAGCTAATTATCGTGTGCCCCTACCCATACCCCGCGTCTCACCACCGCACGAACCTGCAGCTGCTGGTCCAGGAGGACCAGGTCGGCGGCCATGCCGGGCTGCAGCGCGCCGACATCCGCGAACCCGAGGGCGCGGGCCGGCGTGGTGGCCGTCATCGCTACCGCGTGCCGCAGCGCCGAATCCGAGGCTGACTCCAAACCCGTTGCCGCCGTGCGAAACAGGGCCTCCATCGTCGCGGTGCTGCCCGCGATCGTGGAGTGCCCGCACAGCCGGGCCACCGCGCCGCTCACTTCGACGTCGAGTCCGCCGAGCTGGTACGTCCCGTCGGCCATGCCGGCTGCCGCCATGGCGTCGGTGATCAACGCGACCCGGTCCGAGCCGGCAGTGACCGCCACCTGATGGACCAGCGCGGGGTGTAGGTGCACACCGTCGGCGATGAGTTCTACCGTCACCCGGGCATCTTCCAGTAGCGCCAGCGCCGGTCCGGGGTCGCGATGATGCAGGGGACGCATCCCGTTGAACACATGCGTGCCGACGGTGGCGCCCAGCTGCAGCGCCCGCTTGGTCTCCTCGTAGCTGGCATCGGTATGGCCCACGGCCACAACAATTCCCGCGTCGACGAGGCGTTCGATCGCGGCGTCGGCGCCGGGCAACTCTGGCGCGATGGTCACCATCCGGAGGGTGCCGTCGGCTGCGCCGAGCAGGGTGTCGATCTCCGCGGGATCGGGGTCGCGCAACTGCGTCACATCATGTGCCCCGCAGCGCGCCGAGCTCAGCCACGGACCTTCCAGATGGATACCGGCGATGACGCCGTCGCGCACCGCATCAGCCAGGGTTTGTACGTGAGCCAGCAGCACCTCCGGCGCTGCGGTGACCAAACTAGCGAGGGTCGTAGTGGTGCCGTGCGCGCGATGGAACGCGGCGGCCCCGGCGACGTCGTCGGGATCGTCGGTGCCGTACGAATATCCGCCGCCACCGTGGACGTGCATATCCACAAACCCTGGCACCGCAATGCAATCCGGGTAATCGACGTCGGGCGTCCGGGGCGGGGCGCCGCCACCGCAGGCCACGATGCGGCCGCCCTCGACCTCCAGCCAGCCGGGTCGGCAGACGGAATCGCCGAGTACCACGGTGCCGGCGGCGATGAGTGTCATTGTCGTTCGAGTGTCCTCTGGTGTCGTGAACGCCAGGGCCAGTCTCTACCGGTTGGCGTGCTGTGGGCGCCGATTGATCGAACGGGCGGCCATCATCAGCGAAAGCACTACCGCGGCACCGACGACGCCGACACCGACGCGAATCGGCAGGGCGTCGACCGGCGGCATGCCATCCATTGCCTGGGCGGCCGCGGCACGCTTGGCATCGGACTTGGGCTGGGTCAGCGACGGGTCCGGTTCGATCAGGTTGCCGACCTTGGTGCCCGGCGGGGTGGCGAAGCCATAGTCGAGCAGACGGGCGGCCTGCTCCCACGGTGCGATCGGAACTCGGGTGCCGTGCAACAGGATTGCCACGAGGCGACGGCCGTCGTGATCAGCGGCGCCGACGAAGGTCTGGCCGGCGTCGTCGGTGTAGCCGGTTTTGCCGCCGAGTGCGCCGGGGTAGTTGTAGAGCAGCTTGTTGTCGTTCTCAAGGTCGTACGGCGGGTGGTCACTGGGCTCGCCTGGCTTGGCTGGATGCCCTGGGAACTCGTACTTCTGGGTCGCCACGATGGAGGCGAACGTCGGGTTCTGCCACGCATAGCGGTAGAACAAGCCCAAGTCATAGGCGGAGGTGCTCATGCCGGGTCCGTCGAGGCCGGACGGGGTCGCCGCCCGGGTGTCGCGGCCGCCCAGCTTGGACGCCAGATCGTTGATCTTGGCGGTGGCGGTGTCCATGCCGCCGACCTGCATCGCCAGCGCGTGTGCCGCGTCGTTGCCGGAGTGCATCAGCAGGCCGTGCAGCAGGTCGTTGACGGTGTAGATGCCGCCGTCGTCGACGCCGACGCGGGTGCCCTCAGCGGCGGCGTCGTCCGGGGTGCCGGTGACGCGCTTGTTGACGGGCAGCTCGCGCAGTGCTTGCGTGGCGATCAGCACCTTGATGATGCTGGCCGGGCGGTGCCGGCCGTGTGGGTCTTTGGCGGCGATGATGTCGCCGTTGTCGAGGTCTGCCAGTAACCAGGCATCAGCCGAGACGTCGCCGGGCAGCGGCGGCATGTCCGGCGCGGCGATGATGCCGCAGCCGGCCATCAGGTCGCCGCCGAGCGGCGTGGCCGGCACTGGCAGGGGTGCGGGCGGGTCGCCGGCTTTCGGAACTTCGGACTGGTCGACCGCGGGTGGGGTGCTCGCCCGGTACGGGCAGGAGTTGGCTTCCGGCGGGTCGGGTTCGGCATTGGCCAGCGCCGGTGCAGCGGTCAGGAAAAACGCCGCTGCCAGGGCTGCAGCGCGTTGTGCCGTGGATCGGGTGGTTGCCATGGTGTCGCCAGAGTAGGCGACGGACCGCCGGAATCGGTGTTGCCGCGCTGTGACAGTTGAGGTTGATGTTGCGTGAGTGATTTCACGATGAAGCGACGAGGAAGTCAGGGCAGCGCGCAGTGGGCGAGTGCGGGCACGCCGATGGAGCTCATCCACAACCGGCCGTCGTGCTCGACCAGGCCGGTGACTTGGCCGAACTGGCGATGCCGGCCACGCACGCCGGCTATCGCCGCGCCGCTGTCTGGATCGAAAGCGACGGCCCACACCTCCAGCGGCATCTGCGGCTGCAGCGCATCCGGCAACCGCCAGACCAGCTGGCGCAATATCGTCGGCCGCGGTGCCAACCACTCCGCTGCGGCGTTGACCGGGGTGACCATGGCGACCCAGATGCGGCCGTCAGCGCCCGTCGAGATGTTGTCGGGCATGCCGGGCAGGTTGACGGCCAACGGGTCGACGTGCCCGGCCTGCGGCCCGGACAGCCAGTACTTCGATAGGCGACGGCCTTGCGTCTCGGCGAACACCAGAGCAGTGCCGTCCGCGGTCACCGTCACGCCGTTGGCGAAGTACAGCCCCGAGACCAGCGTCGTGACCGTGCCGTCTGTCGCCAACTTGTAGAGGCCGCCGTCGCCGCGCGCCTCCAGGATCGCGGCGCGGAAATGCTCGTAGTGGAAGGAACTGGTCGACTCGGTGAAATAGATTGTGCCGTCGTCGGTTTCGGTCACGTTGGAGCAGAAGCGAAGTGGCCGCCCGGCGATGTCCGGCACCAGAACCTCGAGGGCGCCGGTATCGGGGTGCAGTGCCAGCAGGCCGCGATAGCTGTCGCAGACCAGCACTCGTCCGTCGCGGGCGACGTGCAATCCCAGCGGGCGCCCACCGGTATCGGCGACGACGTCCGTGCTGCCGTCAGGCGATACTCGCACGATCCGTCCGTCGACCAGGCCCGTCCACAACGCACCGTCGGCGTCGACGACCACGTCCTCAGGGGCGTCGCCCGGCATCGGCACGATGGTGAGTTCCGGGGACGGGAAATTGGGCAGGGCATCGACCGGCGGCGGAGTCCAGCGCACCGGGTTGATGGGCGGCTTGTTCGGCACGTGTAGACGTTAACGCCTATAGCCCTATCCGCGAGTGAATTCCTCGCCGGTCCCGGTGTCCACCGCGGTCTCGCCCGGCGGCAGGTTCGACAGGTCGGGCGCGATGACCGTCGGCATGTCGCCGGAGTCCGGTAGTCCGAAATGGGCCACGGCGGGGGAGTCCAGCACCAGGTCGTGGCGTCGCGGCAGCGTCAGTCCGCGGAAATAGTCCGGCTGCGCGATGCGCCAGGCGACCATCACCACCACGCCCAGCAGCAGCCCGACGACGCCGACCACACCCACCGCACCGAAGCCGAAAATGGTGACGGCGTGGTGGTTTTCGTCCATGAGCCAGTCCGGCTTGCTGTATTCGATCAGGCCGTAGACGAACACCACCGAGAGCGTGATGCCGCCGACCACGGGCAGGACGCCGCGCATCACGAAGTCGCGAGCGTTGCGGGTCAACGTCTTTCGATAGAACCACGTGCACGCGAACCCGGTCAGGGCGTAGTAGAACGCGATCATCAAACCGACCGACCCGATCAGCGCGGTCAACAGATCGGCACTGATGGCCGTGAACAGCACGTAGCACAACGCCGACACCACGCCCATCACGATGGTCGAGGTGGTGGGCGTCAGGTACTGGCGATGAATCTTCGCGAAACTGTGTGGGAGCGCCCGGTATACGCCCATCGACAAGGTGGTGCGCGCGGTTGGCATGATGGTGGTCTGGGTCGACGCCGCCGCCGAGGTCAGGATGGACGCCGACAGCAGCAGCATGCCGAGCTTTCCAATCAGGCTGTCGCCGAACAAGGTTGGGCCAATGGCGGTGAACACGTCGTTGGCGTTGTGCTGGTTGCCCAACCCGATGCCCTCAGTGCCCACTCCGGCGAACGCGATGGTCGAGACCGTCACCAACGCGTAGGTGGCCAGCAACAGGAACGTCGAGATGACGGCCGCGCGGCCGGGGGTGCGGCCCGGGTCGTCGGACTCCTCATTGCACGCCACCGCGGTGTCCCAGCCCCAGTAGATGAAGATGGTCGCGAGCACTGCGGGGGCGATCACCGTGCTGAAATCCATTCCGCCAGGCCAGAACCAGGACCACGACGGCATGATCGAGGAGGCGGTTCCGTGGTGCGTGTACACCTTCACCAGCGCCACGATCGACACCACGACCAGCACCGCCACCTCGACGGTCAACAGCACGTACTGCAGCCGGGCCGACACCTCGATGCCGCGGTAGCAGATGTACGTCATCAACGCGATCCAGATGATGCCCGCCACCGTCGACCACACGGTGCTGCTGGCCAGGCCCGCAGCCGAATGCCAGCCCAGGTCGCCGACAAACGTGAACGAGTACGACCCCGCGATCTGAGCGAGGTTGGCCATCACGATGACGTCGGAGACGATGATGCCCCAGCCGCCCAGCCAGCCGACCACGGGCCCGAAAGCCCTTGCCGCCCAGGTGAACGTGGTGCCGCAGTCCGGTTCAGCTTTGTTCAACTCCTGGTAGGCGACGGCGATGAGGTACATCGGCACGAACGAAATGAGCATGATGGCAGGGGCTTTGACGCCGGCCAACAACGTGCCGCTGGCGGCGATGACCAGACCGAGTGTCGCGGCCAGGCTGTACGCGGGCGCAGTGGACGCCAACCCAATCACCACGCTGGACACCAGACCGAGGGCACCGCGTTTGAGGCCCTTGTCCGGGGCGACGATGTCTGGCGCTGTTGTTGTCATCTGCTCCCTGCTCATCCCGGTTGATCGACCAGAAGATGCTACGGTTCGCCGCCTTGAAATCAGAGTCGTAGGTTGGTGGCGTGACCACTGCGCAGGACACTGACGAATTCGAGCGGCTGCGCCCGCACCTGCTGTCCGTCGCCTACCGGCTGACCGGCGTGTACGCCGACGCCGAGGACATCGTGCAGGACGCGTGGTTGCGCTGGCATGCCGCGGATGTCGACACCATCGTCGAACCGCGGGCCTGGTTGACCACAGTCGTCAGTCGCCTCGGCCTGGACCGGCTGCGATCGGCGGCGCACCGTCGGGAGGCGTATTTCGGAGAGTGGCTGCCCGAGCCGGTGGTGACCGGATTCGACGCCTCCGATCCGCTGGCCGCGGTGGTCGCCGGGGAGGACGCCCGATTCGCCGCCATGGTGGTGCTGGACCGGTTGACGCCCGATCAGCGCGTGGCCTTCGTGCTGCACGACGGCTTCGCGGTGCCGTTCACCGAGATCGCGTCGGTGCTCGGTGTGACGGACGCCGGGGCGCGGCAACTCGCGTCCCGCGCTCGGCGCGCGGTCGCTGCGGCCCCGGCGCCGCCACCTGACGCCACCCACAACGAGGTCGTCGGCAAGTTGATGGCGGCCCTGGCCAGTGGTGACATGGCCGCCGTCGTCGAGCTGTTGCATCCCGACGCGACGTTCACCGGGGACTCCAACCGGCGGGCACCGACCGCGCCGCGCACCATCGTCGGCGCCGACAAGGTGGCCCGGTTCCTGTTCGGGTTGGCGAGACGCTATGGACCGCAATGGCTTTCGGTCGCACAGCTGGCGCTGGTCAACGGCGAGCTCGGGAGCTACACCGCCGGGCTGCCCGCCGACGGCGAGCACCCCGAGATGCTGCCGCGCGTCACCGCGATGACGGTGCGCGGTGGCAAGGTCGTCGCGCTGTGGGACATCGCGAACCCGGACAAGTTCACGGCTTCGCCGCTCAAGCAGAACTAGCGGCTCACAAGACGTACGGGACCAATGCCTTGCGATCGGTGGGGTACTCGGGAAACTTCTCCTGGTACCAGGTGTGGGTGCCCAGCGCCCGGGGAATCAGATTGCCCGCGGTGATCAGCAGTATGACAACGCCCGGCAGCGCCCAGGTCAGGATCGCGAACCCGGACCAGGCGATGAGCTCGCCGAGGTACGCCGGGCTGGTGACGAACCGGAAGCCGCCGCCGAACGGAATCCGGTATTCGGCAGCTCCGGGGTTGTTCTTCTCCCGCAGGTTTCGAACGATCGATTCGGAGTTGACCAGCAGCGCGAATCCGCACAGGTAGATCGCCAACCCCACCAGGAATCGTGGATCGGTCAGCCACGCGGTGGTGTACTGCCCAAAGAAGTCGTGGCTGAACAGGGTCCCGTTGAGGTAGCCGTGCATCGACGTGACGAGCATGCCCATCACGATCACCGAGACGTTGAAGGTGCCGCGCTTGCCGGGCACCTGGCGGATCGCGAGCGGGAAGAACCAACCCCGGTTGGCGTAGTGCAGCATCCAGATCCCGGCCAGCACCAGCGATGTCGGCTCGAATCGGTGCGGCCCGGCCAGGTAGCTGACCAGGAACACCACGGTCGCCGGGATCTCCATCAGCCACCAGCCGAGCTTCGGGTTGAGGTTCAAGCCGAGTTTCGTCGACGAGAAACGCCCGTACGAACTCTGCGCGAAGAAACCGCCGATGATCACGAATGCGGCGAACGCGAAGGCCGCGGTCAGCACACTGTCATAGAACGTGTTGCCGGTGTACCAATGCATGGTTGTTCCTCGCTGAACAGGTGGTTATAGCGGCCGTGGCCGCTATTTCTGTAACGTGTTCTACCACCTTGTCGGCTCGTGATGCCAGCGCGCCTGGATCACTCAGCCCCTTACACCCGGCACGATCGCCTGGGTCGCGCCGGCGGCTCCGATGCGAGCCAGCGCTCGAGCGACGGTGCCGAAGCCCGCGGTGCGCTGCGGGGCCAGCCCGCCCGCCATCCGGTGGAACTGGTGATTGTGCGCCGTCAGTTGCAGGTAACCGTCGACCGGTCGATAGCCGATGGGGCGGGGTCCAGTGGGGAGTGCGGGTTCGAGTTCGCCGGCGAGGATGCGGGCCGGGTAGTCGGGCACGAAGGCCATCGGCCTCGCGATCCCGACCAAGTCGATTCCATCGTCGACGACTGCCGTCATCGCGTCACGGGTCCGCAGCCCGCCGGTGAGCATGAGTGGAATCGGCACGGCTGCTCGGACGCCGGTGGCGTAGCGGCGGAAGTAGCCGTCGGTGTTGCCGCGGTGCGCGACGCCTTCCATGGCCGGCACGGCGTAGTTGCCGCCGGTGATCTCGAGCAGATCGATCCCGGCGTCGGCGAGTGCCCTTGCCGCGTCGAGGGATTCGTCCTCGCTGAACCCACCATATTGGAAGTCGGCCGAGTTGAGTTTCACCGTGACGGCCACCGTGGGGCCGACCGCGTCTCGGACGGCTGCCACGATTTCCAACAGCAGGCGGCGTCGCCCGGCGGCGTCGCCGCCGTACCGGTCGGTGCGGGTGTTGGCCAGCGGCGACAGGAACTGGGAGATCAAGAATCCATGCGCGGCGTGGATCTGAACGCCGTCGAATCCGGCCTGGACGGCGAGTGCCGCGGCGCGGGCGTATTGGGCGATCAGATGTTGGATATCGTTGTCGGACAACGCGCGGGGCTTGCGCAGGTTGAAGCCCGGTACCCGTTCGCGCAGCGCCGAGGGACCGACAGGGCGGTGGTTGAACGGCACGGTGGCGACCCGGCCCGGGTGGTTGATCTGCATCCACAGTTTGGTGCCGGTCTCATGGACGGTATCGGCCCAGCGGCGCAAACCGGGCAGCGCTGCGTCGGTGTCGACGATGACGTTGCGGGGTTCCACCAGAGCGGTCCGGTCGATCACCACGTTGCCGGTGATCAGCAAGCCTGCCCCACCGCGGGTCCAGGTGGCGTAGAGATTCAGCAGGTCGTCGGTGACCCGGCCGTCGCGGGCGGCCAGTTGCTCGCTCATGCCGGCCTTGACGATGCGATTGGAAAGCATCACACCGCATGGCAGTTCGACGGATTGATAGAGGATGTCGGTCATGATCGTCAGAGCACTCTCGGTCGTAGGCGGGTCGCGGTAAACAGCGGGGTGAGTGGCCGGATCGGTACCGGCGGCAGGCCTGCGGACAGATCGACTCGGTGCAGGCGGGCCTCGATGACGCGGCCCAGGCCCATTTGATCGAGTGGATCGCGCTCGGAACCGGCGATGGACAAGTCGAAATCGACCACTTGCCGTACTTCGATCGGGTTCTCGCCGGGGGTGAAGGCGACCACCCATGGCAGGAAGAGGCCGGCGAGTCCGGCGACATTGCGATGCGGGCGGCCGAGGATCGGCGGCGCATCGGTGAGGACGTCGCCGAGCCGCCCGGTCATCGATATCAGCTTGTTGCCGCGACGGGTGGCTTCGGCGCGGATGTCGGTTTCGGTCAGTTGCCAGTCGATTTCGCCGAGCTTCTTCGGGTAGCCGAGTAGCTCGCGACCCAGGATGAGTGCCACGTCGTCGTCGAGAATCATCCACGGGCAATGGATTCCGGTCCGCCGGCCGGTTTTGATATGCACGAAAAGTCCGGCCTCGTGATACACCGAGCCGTAATTGCAGTCGGGGAAGAACGCCGCGAAAACGTCGGCCCGCGCCGGATCTGCCAGGCGGACCCCGGGCGGCAACCACGGCCGCATCCGGTCTGGGTCTACTTCGACCGTGGCGGTGAAGTAGTGCGCATCGCGATACAAGGTGCGGCGCGGGTCCGCCAGCGTGAGTGCGCGGCGCAGATCGCTGCCGAGCCCGCGTCCTTCAGTGCGGGTTGCCGGTTCCCAGTCCATCACTTGACCTTTCGGTAGACGGTCCGCAGCACCGGACCGATGACCGCGCGCGGGGTGTATTGGCCGCTCACCGTCTGGACCTTCGCGAATGCGCCTGGGACGACCCGTCGCTTGCCCTTATCCATGCCCGCCAACGCCGCTTCTGCTGCCTGCTGTGCGCTGACCCAGAACGGTTCGGGCAGTAGACGGTCGAGGTTCGACAATTCGGCCACCTCACCGAATTCGGTGCGCACCGGGCCGGGTGCGAGCAGCGTGCAGCTGACGCCGGTGCCCGACAGTTCGGTGTGAAGAGATTCGGAGAGGGTGTTCGCGAACGCCTTGGTCGCGGCGTAGGTGGCGTTCCCGGGCCCAGGTTGATTGCCGGCGGTCGAGCCGGTGATCAGGATGGCGCCCGCCTTGCGTTCGAGCATGCCGGGCAGTACGGCGAGGGTGAGTTGATGTACCGCAACACAATTGAGCTCGACTTCGTCGATTTCGCGTTGATGATCCAGTTCGGCGATCTCGCCGTAGGTGGCGAAACCAGCGTTGTTGCAGAGGATCGCGATGTCGCGGTCGGCCAACTCGGCGGCCAGTGCCACGCGATCGTCGCGGTCGCCCAGATCGCACACCCGGACTTCGGCGGTGACGGCGTGCTCACCTTCCAGTCGTTCGGCGAGTTTCCGCAATCGATCTTCGCGGCGCGCGACGAGGATCAATGGATACCCCCGCCGGGCGAGGCTTTCGGCGAGCGCCTCACCGATGCCCGACGAGGCGCCGGTGACGACAGCGCTGGCGCGCGGGGTGGGCGGGGGCAGGCTCATGCGATGGACTCGTCTCGTTCGGCGGTGTAGTCCTCTGCGGGACAGGTGTCGGGGATCGGGGGAGCGAGGTCCGGCGGTGTGTCGGTAACGCTGACCGGAGTGGGAGCGGCGAGGGTGCGTGCTGCCAGCCCGCCGCCGAGGAAGCGCGCGATGCGTCCGTACGAGCGCAGTACGTGCCGCAACAACCTGATCCGGCCCAGGATCTCGGCCGACCCTGCGAGCATCGAGCTTCGTGCGGGCACTCGGCCTGCCACGAGGTCTGACAACGGGATCGGGAACAGCCGCTGCGCCTCGACACACTCGGCCAGGAACTGCGAACCGTACGAGATGATGCGTCCGGCACCGGATCTCGGGGCGACCAGACCCCACAGGTAGATGTTGGCGTAGCGCGGCACCAGGACGTGCTCGATCAGTTGTGGATTGCCGTTTTCCCAGATGAACATCGATTCATCGAGGAAGGGGAAGCGGGTGCGATACCCGGTCGCCCAGACGATGGTGTCGTACTCACGGGCGGTGCCGTCGGTGAAATGCACTGTGTGGCCATCGAATCGGGAAATCTCGACGCGGCGTCTGACGGTGCCATGTCGGAGCGCGTACATCAACGACGAGTTCACCGTCACGTCCTTGGTGAACAGTTTGTGGTCGGGCCGTTCGAGGCCGTAGCTGCGGTAGGAGCCGTAGGACAGCCGCAGCAGCAGCTTGAAGAGCGGCCGCTGCACTGCCAGCGGCATCCAGACCCGGTCCAGCTCCGAGGACGGGATGCCGCAGATCATCTTGGGGATGAACCAATACCCCCGGCGCATCGAGATGTCCGCCTGCCCGAAGGTTGCGGCCGCCTCCACTGCCAGGTCGCTGGCCGAATTCCCGGCGCCCACAACGAGAACCCGTTCTTTGGTTCCGAAGTCTGCAGGCCGTTTGTAGTCCTTGGAGTGCAGTTGCCGCCCGGCGAACACGCCTGGGTAGGTGGGGATATTGCGCTCCCAGTAATGCCCATTCGCCACGACGATCCCGGCGTAGGTGCGGGTCTCACCGGACGCCAACTGTACCGACCAACCGGTCATGCCAGTGCGATCGAGTGGTCGCACTTCGACTACCTCGCAACCGAATTCGATGTTCGCCCGTAGTTGGAAGCGATCCACGTAGTCGTTCAGGTAGCTCAGCATCTGCGCGCGACTGGGGAACGTCGGATAGTCCGCCGGCATGGGGTATTCGGGGTACTGCGTGGACTTCTTCGAGCTGATCAGGTGCGTCGAGTCGTAGACGCCGTGCGACCAATTGCCACCGATCGCATCGGACATTTCGAAATGGTCGTAGCCGATACCGGCCTGCCGGAACGCGCGGGCGACACCGTTGCCGGCGTAGCCGGCGCCGATGATGCAGTACCGCCCGGTCGGGGTTGTGGACACGCGATCTCCTAGAAAGCTACAGTTCTGTAACTAATTGCTACGGAACTGTAGCTACAACTGTGTAGCATTGCAAGCTAGGGTTGATCGACGCACAAAGCGGCACGTCAGGACATAGGTGATGACAGACATCTCGACACGGCGAAACCGGCCGTATGCCGCTCGCATGGCGCCGGAACAACGGCGCGAGCAACTGCTCGACGTGGTGCTGGACATCATCAACACCGACGGCATCGGCGCAGTGAACATGGACGGCGTAGCGCGACGTGCGGGGGTCACACGCCCGGTTGTCTACGCGCTGTTCGCGGACACCGACGACATCCTGCGCGGCTCGCTCGACCGAGAGGAAGGGCGCGCCGTCGCGCAGGTGGTCGACGTCTTCCCGGCAACCGGGACAGGCGACCTCGTCGAGTCGTTCGGTCGATTTTTCGACGCATTTCTGACCGCTGTGGCCGCAGAGCCGAAGCGGTGGCGGGCGATCTACATGATCGCCGACAGCGGCACACCGCTGTTTCACAAGCGTGTCGAACGGGCGCGGAGCCAGTTCGCGAGCCGACTCGAACAAACCCTGCGCGACTGCGGATCCCTTGATGCCACAACCGATTTCGAGATGCTCGCGCAGCACATCCTGGCTGCGACCTGGGATTCTGCTCGTCTGCTGCTCACGCAGCCGGACGATTTTCCGCACGGCCGACTGCTGGCCTCACTTCAGCGGCTGGCCGGGGCGATCTTTGCGGCCCCGGCATAGCAGGCCGCGGCCGCCGCGCCCGAAACGTCAGGCCCACGGGACCCGGCACGCGTCGCCTGAGCTGAAGCCCTGCTCGGTGATGCCGAGCGCGGCGTACATCCGGGACCGCATGTTCTCCACACCGATCTGGTAGGTCAGCTCGATGACCCCGGCGTCGCCGAACCGGCGCTTGAGGTCGTCGACCTGTTCGTCGGTCACGGTGTGCGGATCGGTGGTCATCGCGTTGGCGTAGGCGATCGCGGCGCGCTCGTCGTCGGTGAACAGAGGCGACGTGGCGTAGTCATCGATGTGCTTGAGCCGCTCGGTGTCCAGGCTCTCCAGGCGCATCAGCATGGTGCCGAAGTCGACGCACCAGGAGCAGCCCACGGTCCGTGCGGTCCAGAACACTGCCAGGTCGCGCACCGTCGCCGGCAGCTTCTTGGAGCCGCTCTGCAGCAGCCCCTCGTGGACGGCGTTGGCGACCAGCAGCCGGGTGTGGTGCGCCGCGACGGTGAACGGCTCGGGCACCTCGCCGAATTCGCGCTTGGCGTAGCGGTACATGAGCCGGGTCAGCAGGTTCGCGCGCTGCGGGGGCAGGGGAGCGATGCGTGGTGTTGTCGTCATATCTGTTGGACGAGACAGCGTGGCGATGTGTGACGGTGCACGGCGAACAAGATGTCAGCGGCTACCGTAGACCCCATGTCTGTGGCCGCGAACCCGCCGGTGAGCGGCTACGAGGCGCGCTGGGAACAGCACAATGCCGAGCGCCGGTCCCAGATTCTGCTGGCCATGATCGAGCTGCTGGAGGAGAGCCCGTCCGGCGCGGACATCTCCGTCGCGGCCATCGCCAAGCGTGCGGGCGTCGCCAAGTCGGTGATCTACCGGCAGACCTCCGGCAAGGAGGAACTCGAGCGCCGGGTGCGGTCCTATCTGATCGATGACTTCGGTGCCGTTCTGGCCACCAAACTCGATATCAGCGACGGCTCCCTGCGGGAGATCCTGACGCGGACCATTGAGTCGGTCGCGGACTGGATGATCGACCACCCGCGGCTGAACGAATTCGCGCGCAGCGGACCGTCGTTCGAGGGGGACCAGACGCTGGACGCGGTGGGCGAGCTGAAACTGCGCATGATCGAGCGGGCGGACGGCATCATCGCGGCCATCACGCTGGCGATCGGTGTCGAAGACAGCGCGTTCAAGCTGGTTCCGCTGGCCATCGTGACCATGGTGGAGGAGACGCTGTTCGCGTGGGTGCGCAGCCCGGCGCCGACGCATGATCGCGACGCGATGGTGGCGCACCTGACCGACTTCACCTGGTACGTCATCGACGGCGCCGCGCGGGCCATCGGATTCGAGGTCAGCCGGGACGAGCCGCTGGTCGCGGTGGTTGCCGCGTTGGCGAATCAGGCCAATAGCCCCGAGTTGTAGTCAGCCACCAAGCTGCGCACGGTCTCCTGCGCACAGGATTTGTTGGTGCCGATGAACCCCGTCGGACCCCGTTTGATCCAGCCGGCCACGTACGTCGCCCGGATGCCGTCGACCCGGCCCGCCGTGTGGGGGACGGTGCCATCGACGTCGTCGAACGGCAGGTCGGCCACCGGCCGGCCCCGGTATCCGATGGACGTCAGCACCAATCCGGTTGCGACGGTGCGCAACTCGCCGGTGGGCTTGACCCGGACCTCGCCGTTCGCCGCGGCCACCAGTTCATTGCGCGCGAATTCGACACTGCTGACGGCAGATTCGCCGACGATCGCGGTGGGGGACTGCAAGTACTCCAACACGATCCGGCGGTTGCCAGGCCGCCGCGGCAGGTCACGCAGGATGCGGGCGCGGGGGTCGGTGTCCGGCAGCGATTTTAGATCCGATTCGGAGATGACGACGTCGACGTCGGGCATCGCGGTCACGCCAACCAGCTCCGGCACGGTGAACGCCGACTGCGCGAGCCCGCGTCGCCCGGCCACGATGACTTCGTCAATCTTGCTCTGCTGCAATGCTTTCAAGGCGTACGGTGCGATGTCGGTGGCGGCCAGTCGATCAAGATCGGTGGTCAGGATTCGGGCGACGTCGAGCGCGACGTTGCCATTGCCGATGACGACGGCGCGCGGCTGCGAGAGGTCGAAGGTGCAGTCGGCGAAGTCCGGATGGCCGTTGTACCAAGCTACGAACGTGGTGGCCGAGGTGACGCCCGGCAGCTCGGCGCCGGGCACGTCGAGCGGACGGTCCGCGGACGCACCGACCGCGTAGATGACGGCGTCATGCTCGGCGAGCAGCTGCTGGTGCGTGATGTCGGCGCCGACCTCAACTCCGGTCACCAGCTCCAGTCGCGGGTTCGCCCGGATCGCGTCGAACTGGCCCGACACCGCCCGCGTGCGCTGGTGATCAGGCGCCACGCCGAAGCGCGCTAGCCCGCCCGGCTGAGGCAGCCGCTCGTACATCCGGACCCGCGCTGCCGGGATGGTCAGCACTTCATCGGCGGCGTACATGGCGGCCGGCCCGGAGCCGACGATGGCGACCCGCAGTGCCCCGGGCGCGCGTACCTGAAGGGGCGGCACCACCGGCGCGAGCAGCGGCCGAGGCCGGGGCTCGGTGTAGAAATCGGCGTTGAGCTCGAGGAAGATGCGCTCGGCTGGGTTGAGCGAACCGTCGTGCTTGATGGCGTCGACCGGACAGGCCGTCACGCACGCGCCGCAGTCGACGCACTCCACCGGGTCGATGTAGAGCATCTCGGCGGTGTGGAAGTCGGGCTCGTCGGGCGTGGGGTGAATGCAGTTGACCGGGCAGGCGTACACGCAGGACGCGTCGCTGCAGCAGGACTGCGTGATGACGTGGGGCATCAGGGAATCAGCTGTGCCTCGCGGTTGGGGGCGCTGCGGTAGCGGGCTGCCTCACCGGCGATGCCGCAGCGCTTCCACATCCAGCGGCCGACGCGGTTCATCAACCCGATTTCCTCGGCGAGAGCGCGGGTTTCGTCGAAGAAGCTCGCCATGATCTTCCGCGACTGTGGGCTGCGCCAAAACGCTTGCCGCATCACGTCTTCCGGGATGTCGAACTGCTTGCCGAACGACTTCGGGGACCCCATGATCTCGTGTGCCAGCCAACGCAGCGTGAGCGGGAACGCCACGGTCGCAAAGGCTTTGAACCGCCACGACCGTTCGGGCATGTGGGTCTTGAGGAACTCGTTGGCCCACGAGATGTGCCGGGCCTCTTCGGCGATGTGGATCTGCATGGTGCGCAACACTGCTGGCGGCAGGTTGGCGCCGTCGCGGATCATGCCCTTCTGGAAGTGATCGATGGGCTCTTCACCCGCGAGGATGCCGGCCATGAACGCCGTCGGCGAATACTGGCCGACCAGCCCGATGTATGGCGACAACCGGAAGAACAGCTTCCGCATGCCCGGTACATCGGTCCCGGAGCGGTTGACCAGCTCCTGGAACATCTGGATGTGATTGCACTCTTCGGTCATCTCGTGCAGCGCGTACCGGAACTCGGGGGAGTTGTTGGGCAGCTTCATGATGAACGCCATCAGTCCGCGGATGAGGATGCTCTCGAACGCCGCACCCACCTTGACGGTGTTGAGGGTCCGCCACCGGCCGATCTCGATCTGCCGCTCCAGCGGCTGGCTCTGGTACCACCTCGTGGCGCCCAGCGGGTCGATGGCGGGGGAGAGGACCCAGCGCGGATCGTGCAGGTCGATCGCCATATCCGGCGAGTCCCACGCGATGTCCAGGTATGGGTCGAACCGGCGTCGCACCGAGCCTTCCGACAACACATCCAGCAAGTTCTGGTAACTGGGCTCCACTGCCTGAGTCATGAAGAGCAATTTACCGGGAACGACGGTCCCAGTAAATACCCAAAATTTCCCTGCCGAACGTGAAGTAGATCGTGAGATCTCGCCAGATCTTCACGATCTACCTCACGTTGGACGGCAGTGGGAACCAAGCGCGCAGCGCCGGCGTCTAATTGGCATGTTGGGGGATTGGCCCTTCCTGGGCTCGGAGGCGTTGGCAGCAGGACTGGTCAATCGGTATCAGCTGGACACCGGATATGACATGGTCCACCGGGACGTATACATCCCGCGGGGTGCTGCCATGACTCCCGTCGACAAGGCCGTCGCGGCGTGGCTGTGGTCGGGTCGGCGCGGTGTTGCCGCGGGGTTGTCGGCTGCCGCCCTGCATGGATCGAAGTGGATCGGCGCCGATGAGCCAGCAGAGATCAACCAGCCCAGTAGGCACAAGACGTCCGGCGTGCTACTACACAGCGACGAGCTCAGTGATGACGAAATCTGCACTGTCCGCGGGATCAGGGCAACAACACCGGCGAGGACGGCATTCGACCTGGGCCGCCAGCCCGGGATCGCCTCGGCAGTCATTCGCGTCGATGCCCTGCTGCAGGCGTGTGACTGGAAACTTGTTGAGGTACAAGCACTCATCGAGCGGCATCGGGGCGCGCGAGGCCTGGTCCAATTGCGGCGGGTGGTCGAATTGGCCGATGACGGCGCCGAATCGCCACAGGAGACCCGGACTCGGCTATTGCTGACTGATGCCGGCATACGACCTACCGATACCCAGATCGAAGTGTTCGGCGTGTACGGGGAGTTTGTCGGGCGTATCGACATGGGCTGGTGCCGATGGAAGGTGGGTGTCCAGTACGACGGCATCCAGCACTGGGGGGACCCACGCCAGCGCACCCGCGATATCGATCAGGACGTCGAATACCGGAATCTCGGTTGGCGGATGGTGCGGGTCGGTGCGAACTTGCTGGACTACCGCCCGCGCATTGTTATCGAGCGCGTCTGGGCAGCGTTGGCTGCTGCCGGCTGCCCAACGTGAAGAAGATCGCGAGAATTTGGTGAATTCTCGCGATCTTCTTCACGTTCGGCGTGCGAAAGGCCCTAGCGGGCAAACATCAAGGCGCGCTTGACTTCCTGGATCGCCTTGGTCACCTGGATGCCGCGGGGGCAGGCCTCGGTGCAGTTGAAGGTGGTGCGGCAGCGCCACACACCGTCGACCTCGTTGAGGATGTCGAGCCGCTCGGCGGCCGCCTCGTCGCGCGAGTCGAAGATGAACCGGTGCGCGTTGACGATCGCGGCGGGGCCGAAGTACGAGCCCTCGCTCCAGTACACCGGGCACGACGTGGTGCAGCAGGCGCACAGGATGCACTTGGTGGTGTCGTCGAAGCGGGCGCGGTCGGTCTGCGACTGGATGCGCTCACGAGTCGGGGGGTTGCCCGACGTGATGAGGAACGGCTTCACGGCGCGGAACGCGTCGAAGAACGGCTCCATGTCCACCACGAGGTCCTTCTCCACGGGCAGGCCGCGGATGGGCTCGATGGTGATGGTCAGGTCCTTGCCGGCCTTCTTCGGCAGCAGGTCGCGCATGAGGACCTTGCAGGCCAGGCGGTTGACGCCGTTGATCCGCATGGCGTCCGAGCCACACACGCCGTGCGCGCAGGAGCGACGGAACGTCAGGGTGCCGTCCAGGTAGCCCTTCACGTACAGCAGCAGGTTGAGCAACCGGTCGCTGGGGAGGCAGGGCACGCGGAAGCTCTGGAAGCCGGCAGCGTCCGGGTTCTCCGGGTTGAACCGGGCGATCTTCAGCGTGACCATGACGGCGCCGTCCGGCACCGGCGGCAGGGCCTGGTCGCCGGCTTCGGGCTTGTCCAGAACAGCAGTCATGTCAGTACTTCCGTTCCATCGGCTCGTACCGAGTCTGGACGACGGGCTTGTAGTCCAGCCGGATATCGGACAGCAGTTCAGAGCCCTGCTTGTAGGCCATGGTGTGGCGCATGTAGTTGGTGTCGTCGCGGTCCGGGTAGTCCTCGCGGGCGTGGCCGCCACGCGACTCCTTGCGGTTCAGCGCACCGACGACGGTGACCTCGGCCAGCTCGAGCAGGAAGCCCAGCTCGATGGCCTCGAGCAGGTCGCTGTTGTAGCGCTTGCCCTTGTCGTGCACCGTGATTCGGCTGTACCGCTCCTTCAGCGCGTGGATGTCCGTCAGCGCCTGCTTGAGGGTCTCCTCGGTACGGAACACCGCGGCGTTGTTGTCCATCGACTGCTGCAGCGCGGTGCGGATGTCGGCGACGCGCTCGTTGCCGTGGTCGGACAGGACGTCGCCGACCCAACCCACGACCATGTCGGCCGGGTTGTCCGGCAGGTCGACGTAGTTGTGGTTCTGCGCGTACTCGGCAGCCGCGATGCCGGCCCGGCGGCCGAACACGTTGATGTCCAGCAGCGAGTTGGTGCCAAGGCGGTTGGCGCCGTGCACCGACACGCAGGCACATTCACCGGCGGCGTACAGACCCGGAACCACGTTGACGTTGTCGCGCAGGACCTGGCCGTTGATCGTGGTCGGGATACCGCCCATGACGTAGTGGCAGGTCGGGTACACCGGCACCAGTTCGGTGACGGGGTCGACGCCCAGGTAGGTGCGGGCGAACTCGGTGATGTCCGGCAGCTTGGCTTCCAGCACCTCCGCACCGAGGTGACGCACGTCGATGTAGACGTAGTCCTTGTGCGGGCCGGCGCCGCGGCCCTCGAGCACCTCGAGCACCATCGAGCGGGCGACGATGTCGCGGGGCGCCAGGTCAACGATGGTGGGGGCGTAGCGCTCCATGAAGCGCTCACCTTCACCGTTGAGCAGACGGCCACCCTCACCACGCACGGCTTCCGAGATCAGGATGCCCAGGCCGGCCAGGCCTGTCGGGTGGAACTGGTGGAACTCCATGTCCTCCAAGGGAAGTCCCTTGCGGAAGATGATGCCCAGGCCGTCACCGGTGAGGGTGTGGGCGTTGGAGGTGGTCTTGTACATCCGGCCCGAGCCGCCCGTGGCGAAGACAATCGCCTTGGCGTGGAAGATGTGGATGTCGCCGGTGGCCAGTTCGTAGGCGATGATGCCGGTGGCAACCGGGCCACCCGGGGTCTCGGTGAGGACCACGTCGAGCGCGTAGAACTCGTTGAAGAACTGGACGTCGTGCTTGACGCAGTTTTGGTACAGCGTCTGCAGGATCATGTGGCCGGTGCGGTCCGCGGCGTAGCAGGCCCGACGGACCGGCGCCTTGCCGTGGTCACGGGTGTGGCCGCCGAAGCGACGCTGGTCGATGCGGCCTTCGGGCGTCCGGTTGAACGGCATGCCCATCTTCTCGAGGTCCAGCACCGCGTCGATGGCTTCCTTGCACATGATCTCGACGGCGTCCTGGTCGGCGAGGTAGTCGCCGCCCTTGACGGTGTCGAAGGTGTGCCACTCCCAGTTGTCGTCCTCGACGTTGGCGAGCGCGGCACACATACCGCCCTGCGCGGCACCGGTGTGCGAACGCGTCGGGTACAGCTTGGTCAGCACGGCGGTGCGCACGCGCGGGCCCGACTCCACGGCCGCGCGCATACCTGCGCCACCGGCACCGACGATGACGACGTCGTAGCGATGTTCCTGAATCACCTGTGTTCCCCTACTTGATGTTCGCGTCGAACGTGACGAGCACGTAGCTGCCCAGCACCAGGGTGAATCCGGTGGCCAGCAGCAGAATCGAGTTCAGCCAGAACTTGGTGGTGTTCTTGCGGGCGTAGTCACCGATGATGGTGCGCATGCCGTTGGCGCCGTGCACCAGCGCCAGCCACAGCAGGGCCATGTCCCAGATCTGCCAGAACGGCGAGGCCCAGCGCTCCGCGACGTAGTTGAAGTCGATGCGGTAGACGCCGTTCTGCCAGATCAGCCCGATGAACAGGTGACCGAGGGCCAGCAGCACCAGGGCAGCGCCGGAGAACCGCATGAACAACCAGGCGTACTTCTCGAAGTACGGGATGCCACGTGGGCGGCGGGGAGCACGGGGGTGATCGAGAGCGGCGGGGCGGTCGTGCTCGCGCTCCATGACCGGGGCCGGACGGCCCCCGCGGCGCGCCTCAGCTGCGCCGGAATCGGTATGAGTGGTCACTTGAGCCACCCATAGTGCTCAACCATGTGCATGCCCTCAACCCCAACTGCGGCAACGACGACCGCGATCCAGATGGCCAGGATGGTCCACAACATGACCCGCTGGTACTTGGGGCCCTGCTGCCAGAAGTCGATCAGAATGACCCGCACGCCGTTGAGAGCGTGGTAGAGCACCGCTGCGACCAGGCCCATCTCCATGAACCCGATGATCGGCGTCTTGTAGGTGTTGATCACCTCGTTGTAGGCCTCGGGGCTGACCCGGACCAATGCTGTATCCAGGACATGGACCAGCAAGAAAAAGAAGATGGTGGCACCGGTGATGCGGTGTAGCACCCAGGACCACATGCCCGGGTCACCGCGATACAGGGTGCGCCTCTTCTGTGGGGAACGCGGCGCGGTTATGGCGGATTCCGCGGCTGCCGCTGTACTCATTTCGACCTCCAACGCCGTCGGTGGACGCTGACCCGACAGCAACTTTTTCGCGTGCCGAGCCCAAACCTCGGGGCGACTCTAATCCCAATTTGCGCACAGTCAGAACTACCGTGTGAGGGGAATGGTGAACCCGCGTCGAAAATTAGGTTTGCCTATGTTAACTAATTGGGGCTCCGATTGGGGCCTGGTGGCGGCGTTGGCGGGTCGGGAACGGGGTGTCGGTGATGCCGGTCGTTGACTGGAAATTGTTGCAAGACAAGGCAATTGCTGCATCGAGGGGGGCGTACGCACCCTATTCGCACTTCCCGGTGGGGGCGGCTGCGCTGGTTGACGACGGCCGAATCGTGGTGGGCTGCAATGTGGAAAATGTCTCATATGGGCTGGGCCTCTGCGCGGAGTGCGCTGTGGTCTGCGCCCTACATTCCAGTGGGGGTGGACGGCTGCTCGCGTTGGCTTGTGTGGATGGATCTGGTGGAGTGCTGATGCCGTGTGGGCGGTGTCGGCAGGTGCTTCTCGAGCACGGTGGGCCGACCATGCTGATCAATCATCCCCAGGGTCCGCGGCCGCTGGCCGAACTGCTGCCCGACGCGTTCGGTCCCGATGACCTGAACCGCCGGTAACGCCAAGCGTGGTGGGTAACGCCAAGCGTCGCAACAACTCTGATTACTGGCCGGTAACTAACTCGATGGGTCGACTCGCGGCCCCAACGGGAGGATTTCATCGTGTCGCCTGACGCACCGGATCACGGGTCGTATCTCGATGCTCCGACAGTCATCCGCACCAAGCGTGACGGCGGCGTCCTCTCCGACGCCGAAATCGATTGGGTGATCGACGGCTACACCCACGGCTGGGTCGACGACGCGCAGATGTCCGCGCTGCTGATGGCGATCTTCCTGCGCGGCATGGCGCCGCATGAGATCGCCCGCTGGACCGCTGCGATGGTCGACTCGGGGGAGCGCTTCGATTTCACCGACCTGCGCCGCGACGGCCGGCCATTGGCCTTGGTGGACAAGCACTCCACCGGCGGTGTCGGCGACAAGCTCACCATCCCGTTGGTGCCGGTCATCCTGGCGTGCGGCGGCGCCGTCCCGCAGGCCGCCGGCCGCGGCCTCGGGCACACCGGTGGGACCCTGGACAAGCTCGAAGCCATCCCCGGGTTCACCGCGGAACTATCCAAAGTCCGTATCCGGCAACAACTTTGCGACGTGGGGGCGGCCATCTTCGCGGCTGGTGATCTGGCACCCGCGGACCGCAAAATCTATGCTCTGCGCGACGTCACCGGCACCACGGAATCGCTGCCCCTGATCGCCAGCTCGATCATGAGCAAGAAACTGGCCGAGGGTGCCCGCTCGCTGGTGCTGGACGTCAAAGTGGGGCGCGGTGCGTTCCTCAAGACCGAGACCGAATCACGCGAACTGGCCCGCGCCATGGTCGATCTCGGCACGGCCTACGGGGTGCCGACCCGCGCGCTGCTCACCGACATGGACCGGCCGCTGGGCCGCGCGGTCGGCAACGCGATCGAGGTCGCCGAGTCGCTGGAGGTGCTGGCCGGCGGTGGTCCGGACGACGTGGTCACCCTGACCTTGGCGCTGGCCCGCGAGATGCTCGACCTCGCCGGCCTCGACGGCGTCGACCCCGCGCAGACCCTGACCGACGGCACCGCGATGGATCGCTTCCGGGACCTGATCGTGGCGCAGGGTGGCGATTCAGCAGCGCCGCTGCCGATCGGACCGCACAAAGAGACCGTGCTGGCGCCGCGCAACGGAGTGATGGGCGACATCGACGCCATGGCCGTCGCGATGGCTGTCTGGCGGCTCGGCGCGGGACGGGCCCGGCCCGGTGACCCGGTGCAGGCCGGGGCGGGGCTGTATCTCCACCGCCGCAGCGGCGAGCCCGTCGTGGCGGGGGAGCCGCTGTTCACGCTGCACACCGAAACCCCCGAGCGGTTGCCGTCCGCCCTGGCCGAACTCGACGGTGGCTGGTCCGTCAGCGACGTCCCGCCACCGTCGAGGCCCTTGGTGCTCGACCGAATCGACTAGCTACGTCGCGCTACCCGGCTGGCCGTCAGCGCCCTTGGTGCCGCCTGCGCCCGCAGTGCCCTTCGGTGCCGTTCCACCGGTACCCGCGCTGCCGCCCGTGCCGGCCTGACCGGGGGTAGCGCTGGCGCCACCATTGCCGCCGTTTCCGCCGACGCCGCCGTTTCCGCCATTGCCACCGTCACCGGCGATCGACCCGCCGGTACCGCCATTGCCACCGGCGCCGCCAGTCCCACCGTTGCCGGCGAGCTCGTCGACCCCGGCGTTACCGGAACCGGAGTCGGCATTGCCGCCGTTGCCGCCCTTGCCGCCGTTGCCGAACTTGCCGCCGTTTCCGCCGTTGCCGGCCTTGCCGCCATTGGAGCCGGTACCGATGCCGTTGAAGCTGTACCCGTTGCCGCCATTACCGCCGCTGCCGTTGCCCTTCGGAACGACCGTGGTACCGGCTGTGCCGCTCGTTCCTGCCTTGCCGGCCCAGCCGCCGCCCCAGCCGGCGTAGCCGAGTGCGCCGCCGGCGCCATTCAGGCCGGACGTGCCGCCGTTGCCGCCGTTGCCGCCGTTCGGATTGAGCTTGACGCCGTCTGCGCCGTTCGCGCCGTTCCCGGCCAGGCCGGCGTTGCCGCCCTTACCGCCGTTGCCGCCGTTGCCATTGGTGCCCAGGTAGACCGAAGAGCTGCCGCCCCAACCGCCTGCGCCGCCTGCGCCGCCGTCGCTGCCGTCGCCGCCCTTGCCGCCGTTGCCGTTGTTGATGGGATGGTTGGTCGCGTCGACCTGACCTCCGGCGGTCGCGCCGGCTCCACCCGCCGCCCCGGCGCCGCCATCGCCGCCGTTGCCGCCATGGCCGCCGCTGACGATGTATCCCCATGGTCCGGAGCTGCCGCCGTCGCCGCCTGCTCCACCGGCGCCACCTTTCGTGGCGTTGCCACCATTGCTCGCGGAGTCGGTACCGCCACCGACTCCGGCTGTGCCGGCGGTGCCGGCGGCCCCGTTGGCGCCGTTGCCGCCATTACCACCGGTGCTCAGCCACGCGAAGGCGCCGGTGTTGCCGCCGTTGCCGCCCCAGCCGCCGTCCCCGCCTGGCGCCGTGGCGGCGGCGCCGTTGCCGCCGTGGCCGCCGTTGCCCCCGAACATGCCGCCGTTTCCGCCGTTGCCGCCGTCGGCGCCGGCGGTCACGGCGTTACTGCCGTTGCCGCCGTGCCCGAGCAGCATCGCGTTGGCACCCCTACCGCCGCCAAAGCCGTTGCCGCCGTTGCCGAGTAGGCCGCTGCGGCCGCCGTTGCAGATGGTCAGGCAGGTGGCGGCGGTGTAGTTGAAGCCATTGCCGATCAGGATGCCCGCGTTGGGATGGTCGACGGTGCCGTTGCTGATGAAGAACGTCACGCCCTCGGTGGCGATGGCATGGGCGGTGTAACGAAGGTCCCGGCCGATCGAGTTCAGCAGCCCGGTGGCGATCGCGATCATCGGGGCCAACGGGTTCGGTGGCGTGTTCGCGGTGGCCGCCGGGGAAGTCGCGGTGAAGGTCCCGAAGTTCGCGGTGGCACTCGCCGGCTTGGCGGAGAACACCGCGGCGATCGGAGCGGCTGCCGCCGGCTGCGGCGCCGGTGTGCCGTCCGCGACCTTCGTCGGGGCCAGGCTTCCGGTGTTGGTCACGCGCTTGGGCGTGGGCTTCGTCGTCGGGGCCGGCGACGTCGGCTGGCCGGAGGTCGTCGCCGCGGTGCTGCGGGGCTGTCGCGCGGACGTCGTAGACGAGTTGTCCTTGGCGGGTGAATTCTTGTTCGTCTGGGTGTGCTTGTTGTTCTTGGGCTTTGGGGATCCGGACGGGTCGGAGCCCTCAGTCGCTTTCGTGCCCGAGTCCGTCTTCGTGCCCGAGTCCGTCTTCGTACCGGAGTCGGTCTTCGTGCCCGACTCGGTCTTGGTGGGCTTGCCCGCGGGGGACTTGGTGGGCTTGCCGGTGCCCTGGCCGGACGAGGTGGACGACGCCGACGAGTGGCTACCCCCGTCGCTGCCTCCGGTTTGGGCCGACGCTACCGCCGCCGGTGCCAGCAGTGCCGCCCCGATGCCGACTGCCGCGGCGCTGGCGCTCAACCAGGCCGATACCGGCAGCGTCCGAACCTCGCGCTGCTTGCGATGTGCACCTGCCATGACTATCCCCGCTCACTTTCGAAAATCACGCTTGCCCGCTGTATTGATCAGCTGGGCTAATTTACGCACAGGAAAGCAACAGTAAATACTCATACTCGCAAATTTCTCGAAATCGGCCATCTAGCGGGCGTGGCGGGGAGCCAGTTCGGCACCTGAGCGCATTCGCGGCGACGTTCGCGGTTGGCCGCTAGGGTCGACCTCATGTCTCTCGACAACCTCAGCGATTTCGAGCGTTCTGAATTCACTCATGATGGGAAGTCCCGCACGGTCTTTCGTCGAGGTAGCGGCCCGGCCGTCATCGTGATCGCCGAAATGCCCGGCATCACCCCGAAGGTGCTCGATTTCGCGCGCAAGGTCGTCGACCTTGGCTGTACTGCCGTGCTGCCGCATCTGTTCGGCGATCCCGGGCGCGACCCCAACCCGAAGACACAAGGCACCGCCAGCACCATGAAATACATGGTGTCGTCGCTGATTCCTGCTTGTGTCAGTAAGGAATTCACCATCATGGCCACCGGGCGGACCTCGCCGGTGGTTGATTGGCTGCGGGCCCTGGCCCGATCCGAACATGAACGCTGCGGTGGTCCCGGCGTGGGAGCGGTCGGCATGTGCTTCACCGGTGGCTATGCCTTGGCGATGGCCACAGACGACGTCATCCTGGCCCCGGTGCTGTCGCAGCCGTCGCTGCCGGTGGGCCTCACCGCCAAGCGACGCCGCAACATCGATATCTCTCCTGCGGATCTGGAGGTCGTCAAGGGGCGGTGCGCCCGCGGCCTCAACGTGATCGGGATGCGGTTCAAGAGCGACCGGAATGTCCCGGCCGAGCGGTTTGAGTTCCTGCGGGAGCAGCTCGGCGACGCCTTCATCGCCGTCGAGCTCGAGGATGTCGACGCCAATCCCGACGGTTTCCTGCCGCCGCACTCTGTGCTCACCGAGCACCTGATCGACGAGCCGGGCCAGGCGACCCGCGCCGCGTTGGACCAGGTGCTGGACTTGTTCCGGACGCGTCTGCTCGTAGCGGGCTAAAACGCGCCATCCGGCGCAAGATGGACCCCATGACCCTGACGCTGGACCAGATCAAGCAGGCACCCAAAGCACTGTTGCACGACCATCTGGACGGCGGTCTGCGTCCGGCCACCGTCGTGGAGCTGGCCGCCCAGAACGGTTACGACGAGCTCCCGACTACCGACGTCGGTGAACTGGCGATGTGGTTCCGCACGCAGGCGCACAGCGGCTCGCTGGTCCGGTACCTGGAGCCGTTCGCGCACACGGTCGGCGTCATGCAGACGGCCGATGCGCTGTACCGCGTCGCATTTGAGTGCGTCGAGGATCTGGCGGCTGACAATGTCGTCTACGCCGAGGTGCGATTCGCGCCCGAGTTGCACATCACCGGCGGCATGGTGCTGGACGAGGTCGTCGACGCGGTGCTGGCCGGGTTCGCCGATGGGGAGAAGGCCGTGGCGGCAGCGGGGCAGGCGGCGACGGTCCGCTGCCTGGTCACTGCGATGCGGCACGCGGCGCGGTCGCGCGAGATCGCCGAGCTGGCCGTCCGGTTCCGGGACCGGGGTGTCGTCGGCTTCGATATCGCCGGTGCCGAGGCCGGCTACCCTCCGACCCGCCATCTCGATGCCTTCGAGTACATGCGCGGCAGTAACGCGCGGTTCACCATCCATGCCGGAGAGGCGTTCGGCCTACCGTCCATCCACGAGGCCATCGCCTTCTGTGGCGCCGACCGGCTGGGGCACGGGGTTCGGATCGTCGATGACATCGAGAGCCGGCCCGACGGCAACTTCCGGCTGGGCCGCGTCGCAAACATCGTGCGGGACAAGCGAATTCCGCTGGAGATGTGCCCGAGCAGCAACGTGCAGACCGGGGCCGCATCGAGCATCGCCGAGCACCCGTTCGACCAGCTGGCCCGGCTGCGGTTCCGGGTCACCGTCAACACCGACAACCGGCTGATGAGCGACACCACCATGACGCAGGAGATGGCGCACCTGGTCGACGCGTTCGGTTACGGCTGGACCGACCTGCAGCGGTTCACCATCAACGCCATGAAGTCGGCGTTCATCCCGTTCGATGAGCGGCTGGCGATCATCGACGACATCATCAAACCGCGTTACGCCGTACTCGTCGGGTAGGTGTCCGTCGGGCCGTCGTCGACGAAGCCCGACCGCCCGGCCGCACCCGCGGACACCGGCTGCTGTGGCTGGGCCTGCTGCTGGAACGCCTTGGGCACGAACTTCTCGAAGTTGTACTTGCCCCGCGGATGCACCACCTGCGGCCACCAGAACCAGCGGCCGAGCAGCACCGCGATGGACGGCATCAGCAGCGACCGGACGATGAAGGTGTCGATCAACAGACCGATGGCGATCGTCGAACCCATCTGCGCCAGCACGATCAGCTTGCTGGCCATCATGCCGGCCATGGTGGCCGCGAACACCAGTCCGGCTGACGTGACGACGCCGCCGGTACCGGCCATGGACCGGATGATGCCGGTCTTCAAGCCGGCGTGGATCTCGTCCTGGAACCGGGAGACCAGCAGCAGGTTGTAGTCCGAACCGACGGCCAACAGGATGATGACCGACATCAGCATGACCAGCCACTGCATCTGAATCCCGAATAGGTCCTGCCAGATCAGCACCGAGATGCCGAAGGACGCTGCGATGGAGCTGCCCGCCGTACCGACGATCGTCAATGCCGCGACCGCGCTGCGCGTCAGGATGAGCATGATCATGAAGATCAGCGTCAGCGAGGACATGACGGCGATCAGCAGGTCGTAGTGGGCCCCGTCGGCCATGTCCTTGTAGGTGGCCGCGACGCCGCCGAGGTGGATCTTGGCGTCCGACAGCGAGGACATCTTCAAGGCCTCCTGGGCGGCCTTGCGCTCGGACCCGACCCGGGCGATGCCGTCAACGGTGGCCGGGTCGCTCTGGTGGGTGATGAACATGCGCGCGGACTTGCCGTCCGGAGACATGAACATCTTCAGCCCGCGCTGGAAATCCGGGTTCTGGAAGGCCTCGGGCGGCAGATAGAAGAGGTCGTCGTTCTTGGCGCCGTCGAAGGCGGCCCCCATCGACAGCGCGGTGTCGTTCATGGCCTGCATCTGGTCGATGAGGGCCTTCTGCGAGTTGTACGACGCCTGCGACAGATCCCTGCTGGTCTTCATCGACGCGATGGTCTGGGGGAGCAGTGCCGTCAGCTTCGGCGCCAGATCGGCCAGCTTGTCGGTGTTGACCTGCACATCTGCTGTGCGGTCGGTCAGCTCGTCGATGCCGTCGAGGGAATCGAACACCGACCTCATCGCCGAGCACATGGGGATGTCGAAGCAGTGCGGTTCCCAATAGAAGTAGTTGCGCATCGGCCGGAACTGGTCGTCGAAGTTCGCGATGTTGTCGCGCATCTGCTCAGTCACCTTGAGCAGCTCCTGGGACTTGCGGTCCGAGTCCAGGGTCAGCTTGGTCTGCTGAACCGACAGGGCGTACTGCTTCTCCAGGATGTCGATCGACACGTTGGTCGCGTCGATCATCTTGAGCTGGTCTTCCAGTTGCTTGCGCTGGAACGGCAGGTTCATATTGCTGGTCTGGCCTGAGACGCTCGTCTGGAACGGAATCGAGCTGTGCTGGATGGGGATGCCCAGCGGCCGGGTGATGCTCTGCACCATCGCGATGCCCTCGGTGTGCATCACGTTGCTCGAAATCTTGTTCAGCACCAGCATGTCGGCGGGATTGCGCATGTCGTGGGTGGACTCGACCATCAGAATGTCGGGGTTCATCCGGGCCTGCGTGAAGTGCCGGTCGGCGGCGGCAAAGCCGATGTTGACCTTGGCGTCGTCGGGCAGGTAGTAGCGGTCGTTGTAGGCCGGTTTATAGCCGGGGATGGCGACGACGCCGACCAGCACGACGAACAGGCTGGCCACCAGAATCGGTGCGGGCCAACGAACCACGGCCGTACCGATGCGCCGCCAGAACTTGCTCTGCGGCGGCCGCTTGGATTCGTACATCCCGACTCGGCTGCCGAGATACAGGACGGCCGGGCCGAGCGTGGCCGAGATCGCCACAACGACCAGCATGCCGATTGCGACAGGTGCGCCCATGGTGGTGAAGTAGGGCAGTCGGCAGAAGCTCAGGCAGTACGTCGCTCCCGCGATGGTCAGTCCGGAACCCACGATGACGGGCGCGACGGACTTGAAGGTGGCGTAGTACGAGTCGTCCCGATCCAGACCCATGCCGCGGTCTTCGCGATACCGGCCGAAGATGAAGATGCCGTAGTCGGTCGCGGCGGCGATCGCCAGCATGGTCAGGATGTTGCCTGCGAAGGTGGTCAACCCGAACACATCGTGGGTGGCCAGCACCGAGACCACGCCGCGCGCGGTCAGCAACGCCAGAAACGTCAGGAACAACTGGACCAGCGTGGTCCTGATCGAGCGGTAGACCACCAGCAGCATGCCCGCGATCGCCGCGAGGGTGATCAGCGTGATCATGACCAGGCTTGCGTTGCCGATGACGTGCAGGTCGTCGGTCAGCGCGGCCGGGCCGGCGACGTGCGCCTGAACCCCCAGTGGGGCTTTCGTCTCCTCGATCACCTTGCGGACGGCGTCGACACCTTCGTTGGCGAGCGTCATGCCCTGCTCGCCGGCGAGGTTGATCATCACGTACGACGCCTTGCCGTCGGCGCTCTGCGCGCCGGCCGCCGTCAGGGTGTCGCCCCAGAAGTCCTGGATGTGCTGGATGTGCTCCGGGTCCTGCTGCAGCTTGCGGATGATCTCGTCGTAGTACGCGTGGGCGTCCGGGCCGAGCGGCTCCTTGCCCTCGACGACGACCATGATGGTGCTGTTGGAGTTGAACTCCTTGAAGTTGGCGCCCATCAACTTCATCGCCTTCATCGACGGCGCGTCTTCGGGCGCCATCGGTGCGGCATGCAGCTCACCGACCACTTCGAGCGGAGGTGCGATCACGTTCACCAGAACGGCGATCGCGATCCAGAACAGGATGATCGGCACTGACAGGATGCGCAGCGCGTGGGCGAACTTGGGCCGCTTCTGGTGTGCCTGGGGTGTCTGCGGTGTCTCAACTGTTGTGGTCATGCGGACTTCACCAGGCAGTAGGTCTGGGCGTTGACGCCATTCGCGGATTGCTCCTCACGGACAGTGCCGTTGACGGTGACGCGGCAACCGATGTGGTCGCTGCTCTGCATGCTGCTGCTGCGGGCCATCAAGTTGGCGCTCACGGTCGGCAGCGTGGTGGACAAGGTGACGGACCAGGGCAGCGCTGCGCTGACCGAGTGCACGTTGGCATCCGGATCGAAATAGCTGATCTCAGCCGAGGTGCCGGGCGGTCCGTAGACCTCGTACACCAGGACCTTGGGGTTGAACTGGACAATCTCGATGCCTGCACCGGCATGGGCGTTCAGGTTCTCGGACCCGAACTTCGTGTGCAGTCGCGACACCACCAGGGCAGATACCGACAACACCACGACCAGCAGGATCGGTATCCAGACCATCTTCAGTAGGCGACCCATCGAAAACGACCGCACCCGACCACCTTCCGCTCAACGCCGCTGGTCTCACCGCCGGCATCTCCCGGCGATTCGAGCTGCTGCGAGCGCCTACCCCCGGCAGGCGCTATCCGCCGGACTCAGCGGATTCTTGGGAAATTCTTACGCCTTGCTAACTAATTTTGCAACGCGAGTTTCAACGGGTGGAACCGAAAACGAGTGAAAACGGGTCAGGAACTGGGCTTTCAGTGCTGAAGCGCGGCTCGTAGCGTGGCCGCGAACTCCTCAGGTGCGCCGATGAATCCGCCGTGATCGCCAGGGAAGATGACGGGCTCGACGCCGAGTTGATGGCACAACGCCATCGAGGTGCCGTGGGTGATCAGGTGCTCGGAATCAGCGCCGATGCCCACCACGACCTGGGCGGCCTTCAGTGCCGCGATGTCCGGTAAATACGTTGTGGTGTACAGCAATTCGTGTTGGAAGAAGCGGGTCAGACCGGCCAGCTGGCGGGCCATCTCTTCAGGCGACGGCGGCGGCCCCTGCGGGGTGGGCACGGCCCCGTCGGCCTGGGTGAACCCGGCATTGGCCATGAATTTGGCCATGGCCGCGCCCGGACCGTCCCGGTGGAAGGTGGCGACGATGTCACGGCTGGCGGCACGCTGCCGCTCCACCTCGGGGGCCGGCAGCAACTCCAGCACTGGCGGTTCGTGCGCGACGAGCGTGCGTAGCCGGTCCGGGTACTTGGCCGCAAGCGCCAGGCCGGTGACGGCACCACCGCTGGAGCCGAACACGTCGGCAGGGCCGGCGCCGAGGTCGTCGAGGATCGCAACGACGTCATCGGCCCGCAGCTCGGGGGTGGAGTCCTGCGCGGGATCGTCGATGGGGCTGGCGCCCAATCCGCGCGGGTCGTACGTCACCACGGTGTAGTCGGCCGCCAGGGCGTCCGCCACCGGGGCGAACTCGGACGCCGTCATCGGCGACCCGATCACGGCAAGCACCGGCCCGCGGCCGCGTACCTCGTAGTGCAGGGTGGCGCCGGGGACGGCGAGACGACGAATGATCGGCGGAGTGCTGGTCTGGGTCATGTCAGTGCTGACCGGATTCGCAGCCGGAACTCATCGCGGGTGCGGATTACTCCTGACGCAGGCGCGACTCGACGAAGCGCTCAAGCGTCTCCCACTGAGCGACGGCCTCGGCGTACGGCTTGGACGGCGCGCTGACGGTCTCGGGCTCCAGGATGTGGCCTACGAATTTGCCCAGCGGCTGGCTGGTGGTCAGCGCCTTGTCGGCGGTGCCGTCCTCGGCGTATTCGCAGACGTCCCGGACGAACTCGATGGCCAGGTCCAGCTGCTCGCGGTCCACGGCGTCCGGTCCGTCGGAGATGTCGTCGGACAGGCTGCTGAGGACGTAGACGTTGTCCTCGGTGACGCGGATCTGCAGCGAGCCGTCGGTCGCGGCGGTGCGGATGTCGCTGTACGCCTCGAAGCTCGACAGATCGCTCTCGTGCTCGTCGGCCAGGTAGCGGGCCAGGGACCGCTCCGAGCCGAACACGCTGATGCGGCCGTTGCGCCCCAGGAACCGCGGCAGGTCGTTGTAGTAGCAGCGCAGCGTGTAGAAGGTGCCGCCGTTGGTCATGATCCGGATGGGATCAATACCGACGCGCTCCCAGAAGTCCTCGTCGCTGCCGAGCAGCTGGCGCTCGGCCTGCACGGTGAGCGCCTCCTCCTCCGAGTCGGTGTCCACCTCGTCTTCGATGAGGGTGTCCTCGACGTCGGCCTCGTCGGCCTCCTCGATGAGGTCGTCTTCCTCGGGCTCGGGTGCTGGCTCATCGAGTTCGGCTTGCGCCTTCTCCGCGATCTTCGCGTCGACCTCGGGGGTGTTCACCAGGGCGTCGATGGCGTCGAGCACGTGGTCCCAACTGCGGCCGACTGCGGCTTCGATGTCGGCCCAGCGCTTCCGGCCGGCCCGGCTCGAGTAGGCCTCGGCGCCGCCACCGAGCGTCGACAGCACGGGGTTGCCGTTGAAGAACTTCGCCACCGCGATCAGGTCGCACACCGAGCCGAGCGCGCCCACGATCTGCAGCGTCCGGCGCAGCGAGGTGACCGACTCATCGGTGGGCTTGTCTGCGACGAGCTCGGGGACCCCGACCAGGTCGTGCAGGTGGCTCTCGGCCGGGTTCAGGCTATGGGCATTGGCCTCGCCGAGCTCTTTCCACTTCGGGTGGTCGGCGAGGTCGTTGTTGGTGTTGGTCCGCACGAAAGCGGCCAGGTCCGCAACGGATTCGAAGGCGTAGAGGTCTTCCTCGTGGCCGAGGAATGCTTCCCACTCGTCGTCCGAGTCACGCCAGAGCGGCGCCCACAGGGTGTACAGATCGCCATTGGTCAGACCGAGCCGAACCGGCACGATGTCAGCAGCCATGCGGCACAGCCTAACGACGTGCGGCTTGAGGCACGCTGGGGGCATCACTGGCGCAATGGTGTCGGTCGAGATCGTCGCGCAGGTGGTGCAGGACAGTGGCGGCGATATCGGGGTCCCGGTCTGCTCGGGACAGCTCGGCAGCCGCGCGGTTCAGGACCGCCAGGGTCGCACGGGCACGGGCCATCGCGTCGTCGTATTCGGTGGGTTTCATGTGGCGTTATGCGGTTGGGCGGAAGAAGCCGTGGAAGCCCTGATCCAGGTTGGTGGTGCGGATCGGGGACAGCTGGACGGGGTCGCCCGCCTCAATCATGAGGTTGTTGCCCACGATCATTGCGACGTGACCGTCCCACACCGCGAGGTCGCCGGGACGCAGCGAGCCCCGGTCGACCGTCGCACCGACGTCCTGCTCCTGCGCCAGCCGAGGCAGGTCGAGGCCGGCTTCCTGGTACGCCCACTGGGTGAGGCCGCTGCAGTCCAACCCGACGCCCGGCGTGGTGCCGCCCCAGACATACGGAACGCCGAGTTGGGTGAGCGCGTGGCGCACCGCGTCGGCCGCGACCCGGTTCGGTGCGGTCGCGGTGCTGCCGTCGGGCAGTGTGACGCTCTCGCCGGCGCCGAATTTTCCGGGATCGGATTGTCTGCGGTCGGTGAGCGCGGCCTGGGCGGCGTGGGCCGCGGGCGAGGCGAGGGCGCCGAGTCCGCTGAGCCCGCCGAGTCCGTTGGCCCAGTTGGCGCCTTGACCGGCGGAGGCACCCAGACTGGGGCTGGTCATGGGTGCGGACCCTGCGCCTAATCCGCTTGCCGACCAAGGTGATCCATTGCTTGACGGCAGCGGCGTGGCGGTCGTCGCGGTGACCTGCTCGGCCTGGGTAGCAAGCTCGGCGTGCAATTCGTCGACGACGGCGATGGCTTCGTCTAGGGCGCGGCTGGCTTCGTCGATGAGTTCGGCGGCGTCCGCGGGGGTCTCCAGAGTGCCTTCGAGCTCCGCGGCTCGGGCCTCGAAATTCTGCAGGATGACCTGCAGGCGCTCCCTCGCGCGAGCGACCGCGTCAGCCGCCTGAGCGGTGTGGGCACCGAGCTGTCCGGCGGTCATCGCCATCGCCACGATGGCAGTGACGGCAGCACTGGCGAACTGACCCGCGCTGCCCGAAGCGACACCGGTCCACTGGCCCTGCGCCTGCTGCCACGCGCCATCTGCGGCGGCCGCGACGCCGTCGAGCCCGGACTGCACCGTGTGCAGCGCGTCGGCCGGGTCGGGGCCGGAGAAGCCCGGACCGACCAGGGCCTGCACTTCGCGGATCGGCGCCGCGAGGGCGGTCACCAACGAGCCCGTCATATCCACGCCCCGACCCGGCGACCCACCCCGCGGTCGGCATCGGCGAAACCGCTGGCGGTGGTGATGGCCGTCGTACCAGCGGCTTCCAGACGCGCGCCGAGCCAGTGGGCGAGTCGGGCCTGATGGTGCGTAGCTTCGGCCAGAGCAGCGGCGAATGTGGCGCCGACCGGGCCTAGAGCGTCGGCCGTGAACTGCCCAGCGATGGCCGTCAGGTCCGCGGCGTGCGCGGCCAGTTCAGTGCTGTGATCGCGGTAGTGCGCGGCGAGTTGGTGCAGGGCCGGAAGATCCGCGGTCAGGTTTCGGGTCATGTGGATAAGACGGCCGTGGCGCCCGTTCGGTTCCATTAATCTTGGCGCACATGGACGTCCGGGTTGTCGATCATCCGCTGGCCGCTGCGCGGCTGACCACCCTGCGCGACGAGCGCACCGACAACGCCGGCTTCCGCTCCGCGTTGCGCGACTTGACGCTGATGCTGGTGTACGAGGCCACGCGCTCGTTGGCCAGTGAAGAGTTGCCGGTGCAGACCCCGGTCACGGCGACCATCGGCTCCCGGCTGTCGAATCCGCCGTTGTTGGTGCCGGTGCTGCGGGCCGGTCTGGGCATGGTCGAACAGGCACACGCGTTGATCCCGGAGGCTCAGGTCGGTTTCGTCGGGATGGCTCGCGATGAGACGACGCACCAGCCGACGCCGTATCTGGAGTCGCTGCCCGCGGATCTGAGTGGCCGGCCGGTGATGGTGCTGGACCCGATGCTGGCCACCGGTGGGTCGATGGCGCACACCTTGCGCCTGCTGCTGGACCGCGGCGCCGACGACATCACCGCGGTGTGCGTGGTGTGCGCTCCGGACGGAATTGCGTTGGTGGAGAAGACGGTTCCGTCTTTGCGGTTGTTTACGGCGACCATCGACAGCGGGCTGAACGCCGACGCGTACATCGTTCCTGGCCTGGGCGATGCGGGGGACCGGCAGTTCGGTCCGCGCTGACCTACCCCCGCGGCGCCAGTAGGTGGGTGACGACCGCCTTCACTTCGTGAAGCGCAGTGGATGCTTCGGCCCGGGCGGTCGCTACGTCACTGGCCGGCGGCTTACTGATTTCTATGTAGCCCTTCACTTTTGGCTCGGTTCCCGACGGGCGGACCGCTACCCGCAGGCCTTCGCCGGTGAAAATCAACGCGTCGGTGCGGTGCTGGCCCCGACGCTCGTCCAAGTCCTCGGTGCTGACGGCGATGCCGGCGATCTGGGTCGGCGGCTCGGCGCGCAGGCGGCTCATCACCGCGTCGGCGTCGGTGTGCACCGATACTGCGTCTGTGAGGTGGACGCCGTATCTTGCGGCCAGCGCATCCAACCGATCTTGGACCGTGTGGCCCCGATTGCGCAGTGCCGCAACCAGATCGCAGACGACGACGGCGGCGCTGATGCCGTCCTTGTCTCGCACGACGGCGGGATCGACGCAGTGACCGATGGCCTCTTCGTACGCGTAGCGCAGGGTGGCGCCGGGGATGTCGTTGTCGGCGCGGGCCAGCCACTTGAAACCGGTGAGGGTTTCGACGTGGTGGGCGCCGTATCTGGCCGCAATCTTGGCAAGCAGCTGCGAGGAGACAAGCGAGCTGGCGACCACCGCGGTCCTGGCTTGGTCAGGCGTGAGACCCGACAACAGATAATCGCCCAGCAGCCAACCGGTTTCATTGCCGGACAACATGCGCCAGCCCTGTGCGGTCGGGATGCCGACGGCGCAGCGGTCGGCGTCGGGGTCCAAGGCGATGGCGACCTCGGCGTCGCTCTCGGTAGCCAGCGCCAGCAGCAGGTCGGTAGCGCCGGGCTCCTCGGGGTTCGGGAATGCCACCGTGGCGAAGTCCGGGTCCGGGTCGAATTGCGCTGCCACGGTGTGGATGTCGGTGATGCCCGCGCGATTCAGCACGTCAACCGCGAGCGCACCGCCGACCCCGTGCATTGCGGTCAGTGCCACCCGGACGTCGCCCGCGGTCGTGCGCAGCGAGGCGGTCTGCTGCGCGTACTGGTTGACGAGCGTTTCGTCCGCGGGCGTGACGGGCTGCCTCGCGATGTCCGGCGGTGCCTGGCGCATGGCCGTCTCGATGTCTCGGTCGGTCGGCGGGACGATCTGGATGCCGCCGTCGAAGTACACCTTGTAGCCGTTGTCGGCCGGCGGATTGTGCGACGCGGTGATCTGCACGCCGGCAACAGCATTGAGATGACGTACCGCATAGGCCACGACGGGGGTGGGCGCAGGGTGGGGGAGAAGGACGACGGAAAACCCCTGGGCGGCAAAGATTTCCGCCGTCGCTATGGCGAACTCGTCGGAGTGGTGTCGCGCGTCGCGGCCGACCACGACCGTCGACCCGCCCAGGCAGCGGTTCTTGAGCACCGTCGCCACCGCCCACGTTGCCCGGCTGACGGTGGTGACGTTCATGGCGTCGAGGCCCTCGCGCATGGGGCCACGCAGGCCGGCGGTGCCGAAGGTCAGCGGTGTCGCGGTCACGGGGCCATTGTGCTCGCAAGCATTTGGTGCGCGCGAGCCACGACCCTGCCTTTACTGTGGGGAGTCGTGTTGTATTGGTGTCTTGAGGGCTTTGACCCCGTGACGGAGCGGCTCGTGCAAGAGCATCACCTGACGCGTTTGAACGAAGCTGCGATTCGAGCGATTCTGAATGTGGATGACGGCATCCCCGTCGAACCGTTTTGTTTTCACATTCCGAATATCGAAGCGGTTCGAGCCCTGGCGGCTTATGCAGACGAACCCGTCTTGATCGACGACACTCTCATCTATCAGTTGGGCTGCTATGCGCCTGGCTGACTTTGCGCATTGAATCCAAGCATCGTCCAGCCCTACAACCTCGCCAGTACCTCGGCCAACAGAGCACCCATGCGGGCTGCGGACTGCCGCCCTGCCTCCAGCACCTCGGCATGACTCAACGGCTCGCCGGTCATGCCGGCGGCCAGGTTGGTCACCATCGAGATGCCCAGCACCTCGGCGCCCCCGGCGCGGGCCGCGATGGTCTCGTGCACCGTCGACATGCCGACCAGGTCGGCACCGAGCGTCCGCAGCATCCGGATTTCGGCAGGTGTCTCGTAGTGCGGCCCCGGCAGCCCGGCATACACGCCCTCGGTCAGCGACGGGTCGACCTCGCGGGCCAGCGCGCGCAGCCGCGGCGAGTAGGCGTCGACCAGATCGACGAACTGCGCACCGACCAGCGGCGAACGGGCCGTCAGGTTCAGGTGGTCGCTGATCAGCACCGGCTGGCCCACGGAGTACTCCTCGCGCAGCCCGCCGGCGGCGTTGGTCAGCACCACAGTCCGTGCGCCCGCGGCAATCGCGGAACGCACCGGATGGACGACATGGCGCAGGTCATGGCCCTCGTAGGCGTGAATGCGCCCCAGTAGGACCAGCACGTTGCGGCCGCCGACCTGCAGCGCCAGGACCTGCCCGCCGTGCCCCGATGCGGTCGGTGGGGTGAAGCCGGGGACGTCGCCCATGGAGACGGCGGCCAGCGGCTCGCCGAGCACTGCGGCGGCGGGCGCCCAGCCCGACCCCAGCACGACGGCGACGTCGAAATTGGAGATTCCCGTGCGGTCACGGATGGCTGCGGCGGCCTGAGCGGCGACGTATTCAGGGGTGGCCTGCGGATCGGTCACGGCGACCAGCTTAGTTGCCAGCTGCCGCACATTGGGCCGGTGCGATACTTCCATGATGCTCACTGGCGACGCACTGCAGACGGTAACCGATGCCGTCGCGCATCGGGCCGCCGATCTGATCGAGTTGTCCCACTCGATCCACGCCGAACCGGAACTGGCTTTCGCCGAAGATCGCAGCTGCGCGAAGACCCAGGTGCTGGTCGCTGAGCGGGGCTTCCACGTCACGCCTGCCGCGGGTGGCCTCGACACCGCGTTCCGCGCCGACTTCGGCAGCGGCGATCTGGTCATCGGGATCTGCGCCGAGTACGACGCGCTGCCCGGCATCGGACATGCCTGCGGGCACAACATCATTGCCGCATCCGCGGTCGGCACCGCGCTGGCGCTCGCCGAAGTGGCCGACGAACTCGGACTCACCGTGGCGCTGATCGGCACGCCCGCCGAAGAGGCCGGCGGCGGAAAAGCCTTGCTGCTCAAGGCCGGAGTGTTCGACGACGTCGCCGCGTCGGTGATGCTGCACCCCGGACCGGTGGACATCGCGGGGGCGCGCTCGCTGGCGCTGTCCGAAATTGCTGTGGCCTACCGCGGGCGCGAGTCGCACGCCGCCGTCGCCCCGTACCTGGGCATCAATGCTGCCGACGCGGTGACCGTTGCCCAGGTGGCGATCGGGCTGTTGCGACAGCAGCTGGCCCCCGGCCAGATGATGCACGGCATCGTCACCGATGGTGGTCAGGCGCCGAATATCATTCCGGCGCAAGCGGAATTGCTCTACACCATGCGGGCCACGGAGTCGTCGTCGTTGGATGAATTGGAAGCGCGGATGGCGGCGTGCTTCGCAGCCGGCGCGATGGCTGCCGGCTGCTCCCATGAATTGACCGAAGTGTCACCCCGATACGACGCGCTGGCACCGGACCCGTGGTTGACGACGGTGTTTCGCGCGGAGATGGAGCGGCTGGACCGGTCCCCACTGCCGGTGGACCTGGAAGTCTCTCTGCCCCTTGGTAGTACCGATATGGGCAATGTGACGCGGGTGATGCCGGGTATCCATCCGGTGGTGGGCATCGAGGCCAACGGGGCGTCGATCCATCAACCGGAGTTCACCGTCGCGGCGGCCGGGCCGAGCGCCGACAAGGCCGTCACTGAGGGTGCAATCATGTTGGCGCGCACCGTGGTTGCGCTGGCACAAGCTCCTGACGAGCGAGCCCGGGTGCTGCAGCGGATGGTGGATCGGGCAGCAGTTGAGCAACGAGTGAAGGTAGGGCGCGGATGAGCCTCTCGGACTACGCCGAGCGGTGGCTGGCGACGAACTACGGCGACATGGTCGGCTGGCGCCGGCACTTGCACTCGCATCCCGAACTGGGTCGCCAGGAGTTCGAAACCACTAAGTTCGTCGCGACGCGGCTGGCCGAGGCCGGGCTGAATCCGAAGATTCTTCCCGGCGGCACTGGGCTGACCTGTGATTTCGGTCCGGAGGACAGGCCGCGGATCGCGTTGCGCGCCGACATGGACGCGCTGCCGATGGATGAGCGCACCGGTCTGCCGTTCGCGTCGAAGACCCCGAACGTGGCCCACGCCTGCGGGCACGACGGACATACCGCGGTGCTGTTGGGTACCGGGCTGGCGTTGGCGTCCGCGCCGACCCTGCCGGTCGGGGTGCGCCTGGTGTTCCAGCCGGCCGAGGAACTGATGCCCGGCGGTGCGCTGGATGCCATCTCGGCTGGTGCGCTAGCGGGGGTATCGAGAATCTTTGCGCTGCACTGTGATCCGCGATTGGAGGTCGGCAAGGTCGCCACCATCGCGGGGCCGATCACGTCGGCGGCCGACCAGATGGAGATCACGTTGCATTCGCCGGGCGGGCATACGTCCCGTCCGCACCTGACGGGCGATCTGGTGTATGCGCTCGGCACGTTGATCACCGGGGTGCCGGGAGTGCTGTCGCGTCGCGTCGACCCGCGGCACAGCACTGTCATGGTGTGGGGCGCGGTCAACGCGGGGTTCGCCTCGAATGCCATTCCGCAGACCGGCACCCTGGCCGGCACCATCCGCACCGCCAGCCGCGATGCGTGGGTCGAGATGGAATCGATTGTCCGCGAGATTGTTTCGTCGCTGATGGCGCCACTGAAGGTGGATCACACGGTGCTGTACCGCCGTGGTGTGCCACCGGTGGTCAACGAGGAAGTCTCGACCCGGATCATGACCCACGCCATCGAAGCGCTGGGCCCGGACGCCTTGGCCGACACCAAGCAATCCGGTGGCGGCGAAGATTTTTCGTGGTACCTCGAAGAGGTGCCGGGCGCCATGGCGCGGCTCGGTGTCTGGCCCGGCGTCGGCCCGCAGCTCGATTTGCACCAGCCGAACTTCGACCTCGACGAGCGCGCCCTCGGCGTCGGCGTCCGGGTGCTGGTCAACATCATCGAGCACGCTGGTTCCTTCTGACCGCGAGTGTGCGTGTTTACCCGCGACACAACGCGTTTCGCGTGCATTTTGGCGTCTCTCACGCGGCACGAGCGTGACGTAATCGCACATCGATCCGCGCCACCAAGTCGTCGGGTCGATACCGGACGTCCTCGTAGATGATCGGTACAACCGTCCACCGGATGTCCATCAGCGCCGACGTCCGGGTGCGGTCAGACAACATCGCTTCGGTTCCGCTGTGCCAATCCATTCCGTCGTACTCAGCTGCGACTCGATACTCGGGCCAAGCAAAGTCCAGGCGGCGCAATTGCCCACGGCCATCGACGATTTCGTATTGCAGTTCAGGCGTAGGCAAGCCGCCGTCGATCATCACCAGCCGGGCTTCGCTCTCCATCGGAGACTCGGCGCGTGGGTCGGCCAGTGGTAGCAATTCGCGGACCGCGACGACGCCTCGGCGGCCCGACTGTTTTCCCAGCGCTCGGGCAAGCTCCACGCGGTCGCAGGTACCTGACCGCAGTGCGGCGTCCAAGGTGGCCAGCGCTCGTGGCCGACGCAGCGAGCGGGCCACTTCGATGGCGGTCCAGGCTGCGGTGGTAGCTGGCCGGCCACGGACCTCGGCCATCGGCGCGCCGTCGCGGCGATGCACCACCAATCCGTCGACTTTCCGGAGTTGATGGTGCGAAGGATTGAGGACATGCAGGTCCTTCGGATTCTCCGTATCGAAGCCGTACAGCGATGCCGCGGTTCCGAGGCAGACGGGAACGGGTGTGCCCGCCGCGAGGTCGAGCCCACGTAGTCGAGTCCAGTCATCGGGTTCGCCGCGGCAGTAGATGCCTTGCCAGATGCGTTGTAGCACGCCGGTTTCCAGATCCGCTTTGAACGAGCGGCGGGATTGCAAGGTCAGGATTTGTCCGCTGGTGGCCACTGCGCCTTGGGCTTCCAAGAGCGCTTCGAGGTCGGCATTCATGACCCCGATCCTGGAGTCGCCTCACTCTCGATGACAGTGGTCGCGCGCAATCTGTGGATGAATCGCGAACTGTTGATAACTGGCGGTGGTGATTTCGTCGTACTCACCGGCGCCGAGCGCGACGGAAATGCACGCATCTAACGGCGTGTTGGCGACAAACACGCACGCTCGCGCGAAGAGGGTAGCGCGGACAGGGGCGCTCGCGGGAAGAGGGCAGCGCGCGCGGAGAGGGGAGCGAGCGCGGAAAGCTACGGCCCGATATTGCGGGACGGGCGGGTCCGAAGGTGGTGCACGTAGTCAGCGGGGGCGCCGGCGATCTCGGCGGCCTCGGCCATGACTCCCAGGTAGCGCGCGGACGGTAGCCCGCCTTCCCAGGCGTCGACCACGTACAGCCAGGCCAGCACGGGGTCGGTCGAGGTGTCCGACGACACCCGATTCACGCGGCACCGGATCTTCTTGTGGATGCCCAGCTCGGCGCCTTCCCAGCGGTCCAAGAGGTCCTCGTCCTCGCGGGTCATGTCGTAGAGCACGACGAAGACCTTGGCCATAGGGTCCTGGACCAGCGTCGCCAGCGCGCCCTCCCAGCCGATGTCCGCGCCGGCAAACGTCAGGCGCCAGCCATGCAGCCACCCCGTGGCCGCCATCGGGGAATGAGGGGCCCGCTGCAGCATCTGCTCCGGATGCATGTTCGACCCGTAAGCGGCGTAGAGCGGCACCAGGCAAGCCTACGGCTAGTTGTCCGGCGGCCAACAGCCAACTCAGGGTTAGATATAGCCGTGGTTACCCGCATCGTGATCATCGGCGGCGGTCCCGCCGGCTATGAAGCAGCCCTCGTCGCTGCCGGCTACGGCCCTGAGGCGACGGAAGTCACAGTCGTCGACCGGGACGGTATCGGCGGCGCCTGCGTGCTGTGGGACTGCGTGCCGTCCAAGACATTCATCGCCTCTAGCGGCGTGCGCACCGAGTTGCGCCGCGCCAGCGGGCTGGGCTTCGACCTCCATGTCGAGGACGCCAAAATCTCGCTGACGCAGATCAACAACCGGGTGAAGACGCTGGCCCGCAGCCAATCCGTCGACATCGGCGGCCAGTTGCTGCGCGCCGGGGTCAACGTGGTGGCCGGCTGCGGCGAGCTGGTTGACGACATCCCGGGCATGGCGCACCACCGCGTCAAAGTCACGACGCCAGACGGGCGGACCGGCGTGCTGAAGGCCGACGTCGTGCTCATCGCCACCGGCGCCAGCCCCCGCGTGCTGCCCAACGCCAAGCCCGACGGTGAGCGGATCCTCAACTGGCGCCAGCTCTACGACCTCACCGAGCTGCCCGAGCATCTGATCATCGTTGGCTCCGGTGTCACCGGCGCCGAGTTCTGCAATGCGTACACCGAACTGGGCGTCAAGGTCACCGTGGTGGCCAGTCGCGACCAGATCCTCCCGCACGAAGACTCTGACGCCGCGGCGGTGCTCGAGGTGTCCTTCAACGAGCGCGGCGTGCGGCTGGTCAAGAACGCCCGCGCCGATTCAGTGGTCCGCACCGACACCGGCGCCAAGGTCAACCTGGCTGACGGCCGGACCGTCGAGGGCAGTCACGTCCTGATGAGCATCGGTTCAGTGCCCAACACCGAGGGGCTGGGACTCGAGAAGGTCGGCATCGAACTCGGCCCGGGCAATTACCTGACGGTGGACCGGGTGTCGCGCACAACGGCCCCGGGTATCTACGCCGCGGGCGACTGCACGGGCCTGCTGCCGCTGGCTTCGGTGGCCGCCATGCAGGGCCGTATCGCGATGTATCACGCGCTGGGCGAAGGGGTTTCGCCGATCCGCCTGCGCACCGTCGCGGCCGCGGTGTTCACGCACCCGGAGATCGCGGCGGTCGGTGTGCCGCAGACCGCCATCGACAGCGGCGCCGTCCCGGCCCGCACGTTGATGCTGCCGCTGAACACCAACGCCCGGGCCAAGATGTCGTTGCTCGAGCACGGTTTCGTGAAGATTTTCTGCCGCCCGGCGACCGGCGTGGTCATCGGCGGCGTGGTGGTTGCGCCGATTGCGTCCGAATTGATCCTGCCGATCGCGCTGGCGGTGCAGAACCGCATCTCGGTGACGGACCTGGCCCAGACGCTGTCGGTGTATCCGTCGTTGTCGGGCTCGATCGTCGAGACCGCCCGCCGACTCATGGCACACGACGACTTGGACTGACGCACGAATCAGGGCCGAGCACGTAGGCTCGTCCTGCAAGGCCTACCGACGAGTAACCACGAGGAGTTCCGCCGTGAGTGACCCGATTCCCGGTCCGGGCAACGGCCAGACCCTGTTGGGCCCGGACCAGCGCGAAACCGCGTGGAACCGGTTGGGCGCCGAGCAGTTCGACGTCATCGTGATCGGCGGCGGCGTGGTCGGCGCCGGTGCGGCGCTCGACGCGGCGACCCGCGGGCTGAAGGTGGCCCTCGTCGAGGCGCGCGACTTCGCCTCCGGTACGTCCAGCCGCAGCAGCAAGATGTTCCACGGCGGCCTGCGCTACCTGGAGCAGCTGGAGTTCGGCCTGGTCCGCGAAGCGCTGTACGAACGCGAGCTGTCGCTGACGACCCTGGCGCCACACCTCGTGAAGCCGCTGCCATTCCTGTTTCCGCTGACCAAGCGGATCTGGGAGCGCCCCTACATCGCCGCCGGCATCTTCCTGTACGACCAGCTCGGCGGCGCCAAGTCGGTGCCCGCGCAGAAGCACCTGCTCAAGGCGGGCGCTCTGCGGCTGGCGCCCGGGCTCAAGCGCAGTTCGTTGGTCGGCGCCATCCGCTACTACGACACCGTCGTCGACGACGCCCGGCACACCATGACCGTCGCGCGCACCGCGGCGCACTACGGCGCGGTGGTCCGCACCTCGACGCAGGTCGTCGCGCTGCTGCGTGAGGGTGACCGGGTCACGGGTGTACGGGTCCGCGATTCCGAGACCGGCGCGGTGACCGAGGTGTGCGGCCACGTTGTGGTCAACGCCACTGGCGTGTGGACTGACGAGATTCAAGCCCTGTCGAAGCAGCGTGGCCGCTTCCGGGTCCGTGCCTCCAAGGGCGTGCACATCGTGGTGCCGCGCGACCGGATCGTCAGTGAAGTGGCGATCATCCTGCGGACCGAGAAGTCGGTGCTGTTCGTGATCCCGTGGGGGACGCACTGGATCATCGGCACCACCGACACCGACTGGAACCTGGACCTTGCGCATCCGGCGGCCACCAAAGCCGACATCGACTACATCCTCGGGCAAGTCAACAAGGTGCTGGCTACGCCGCTCAACCACGACGACATCGACGGCGTCTACGCCGGGCTGCGGCCGCTGCTGGCCGGAGAGAGCGAAGAGACCTCCAAACTGTCCCGCGAGCATGCGGTCGCGGTGCCTGCCCCGGGCCTGGTCGCCATCGCCGGCGGTAAGTACACGACCTACCGGGTGATGGGCGAGGACGCTATTGACGCGGCAAGCGAGTTCGTGCCGACCCGGGTGGCACCATCCATCACGGAGAAGGTGCCGCTACTCGGCGCGGACGGCTATTTCGCTCTGATCAACCAGACCGAACACGTCGGCCAGCATTACGGTCTGCATCCCTACCGGGTGCGGCACCTGCTGGATCGCTACGGCTCGCTGATCGGCGAGGTGCTGGACATGGCCCGCGAGAGGCCCGAGCTGCTGGAGCCCATCACCGAGGCGCCGGTGTATCTCAAGGTCGAGGCCTGGTACGCGGCCGCCGCCGAAGGTGCGCTGCACCTTGAGGACATCCTGGCCCGCCGGATGCGGATCTCCATCGAGTACCAGCACCGCGGTGTCGACTGTGCCCGTGAAGTCGCGGAAGTTGTTGCGCCAGTGTTGGGTTGGAGCGCCGAGGACATCGACCGCGAGGTGGCGACGTACCTGGCGCGGGTCGAGGCCGAGGTGCTGTCGCAGACCCAGCCCGACGACGAATCGGCCGACGCGCTGCGGGCCGCGGCTCCGGAGGCCCGTACGGAGATTCTCGAGCCGGTACCGCTCGATTGATCCTGCCTGTACGTCCTGGGTACGAGGGCATCGGACCGTCACGGCTGCGGGTTCTCGGCGGGCCGGTACTCACTGAGCTGCGGTCCCGGTTCGGTGCGGACGCCGAGGCGAAAGTGCTTGCCGGCGAGGTGGTTTGCGCTGACGGGTCGGTGGTGGATGCGGCGACTGAGCTACCCGCGGGTGCGTTCATCTACTGGTACCGGGAGCTGCCCGACGAAGTCGTGGTGCCGTTCGACGTGCCGGTGCTGTACCGCGACGAGAACATTGTTGTGGTCGACAAGCCCCACTTCCTGGCCACCATGCCGCGGGGCGGGCATGTGGTGCAGACGGCCTTGGTCCGGCTGCGACGGTCGTTGGACCTGCCGGAGTTGTCGCCGGCGCATCGGCTGGACCGGTTGACCGCGGGTGTCCTGGTCTTCACGGCCCGACGGGAGGTGCGCGGCGCGTACCAGACGATGTTCGCCTCCGGCGCGGCGTCGAAGACGTATCTGGCGCGCTCGTCGGCCGGGGTGCTGGCCGAGCCCGTCGAGTTGCGCGATCGAATTGTGAAGCGGCGCGGGTCTTTACAGGCGGTTATCGAACCCGGCGAGGTGAATGCCGTGACGGTGGTCGACCCGTTGGGGGAGGGGCTGTTTCGCCTGACACCGTCGACGGGCCGCACTCACCAGCTGCGCGTGCACATGAACTCGCTGGGGCTGCCGATCGACTGGGATCCGTTGTATCCCGACGTTCTTGACGTTGCCGCCGGGGACTTCTCGACGCCGTTGCAGCTGTTGGCCTCCCGGCTCGCGTTCACCGACCCGGTGACCGGGGCGGAGCGGGAGTTCGTCAGTGCCCGCGTGCTGGAGTCCCGTTAGCGCCTCGACGACGCAGTGACACGGGCCGGGTCGGCTCGCGCAGCCGCTGTGGTCTACTGCTAGCCATGGACCGCACCGCATTTGATCGCCTGTTCGACATGACCGGTCGCACCGTCATCGTGACGGGCGGGACGCGGGGCATCGGGCTCGCGATGGCCGAGGGTTTCGTGCTGGCCGGCGCCAACGTGGTGGTGGCGAGCCGCAAGCCGGATGCCTGCGAGGCCGCGGTCGCACACTTGCAGAGCCTGGGCGGCAAGGCCGTCGGCGTGCCCACGAACATGGGCAGCCTCGACGACCTGGACCGGCTCGTCGAGCGCACGGTCGAGGAGTTCGGCGGCATCGACGTGCTGGTCAACAACGCGGCCAACGCGCTGGCGCAGCCGCTGGGGGAGATGACGCCGGAAGCGTGGGCCAAGTCGTACGACTCGAACTTGCGTGGTCCGGTGTTCCTGGTGCAGAAAGCGCTGCCGCACTTGAAGGCCAGCCCGGCCGCGGCCGTGCTGAACATGTCGTCGATCGGGGCGTTCCAGTTCGCGTCGCAAGTCTCGATGTACGCCGCGGGCAAGGCGGCTCTGCTGTCCTTCACCCGGTCGATGGCGGCTGGTTTCGCGGCTGACGGTATCCGGGTCAACGCGATCGCGCCCGGACCGGTCGACACCGACATGGTGCGCAACAACCCGCCGGCGGTCGTCGATGCGATGGCCTCCAACACGCTGCTGAAGCGGCTCGCCAACCCCGACGAGCTGGTGGGTGCCGCGCTGCTGTTGTGTTCGGGCGCAGGCAGTTACATCACCGGCCAGGTCATCATCGTGGACGGCGGCGGCACGCCGCGGTAACCGCGCCCGCGTTTCGTCTCGAAATGCGACCTAAAAATTGACGTGCCAGAATATTATCTGGCCGGGGCTAGGTCGTGAGGAGCGTCCGAATTGGGCAAGCGCGTATTCGATCGCTTGTTGGTGGTGGTCGCGTTGCCGTTCGTCATCCCAATGGCGGTGACCATCGCCATTGCCGTCCTTCTGACGTCGCCGGGCCCAGTGTTGTTCTGGAGCCCACGGATTGGCGCGCTCAACATGCCCTTCTTGATGCCGAAGTTCCGAACCTTGCAAGTGGGTACTCCGGAGGAGACCGCCGGCCGCGACGGGATTCTCACACCGATCGGCGCCTTGCTGCGAAAGACGAGTCTCGATGAGCTACCACAACTTTGGAGCATCCTGATCGGAGACATGAGCTTCGTTGGTCCCCGCCCAGCGCTGTGTGATCAGCTCGACCTGATCGAATTACGGAACCGGCACGGGCTCACAGCGATCTCGCCTGGCCTGACTAGCTGGGCGCAAGTCAGCGGGCGTCATGACCTGGCGCCCCCTGAGTCCGTCCAGTTGGACTGCGAGTACCTGCTGGCGCGCTCGATCTCGTTTGATATCCACATCCTCTGGCTGACTGTGGTGAAAGTTCTTCGCCGCGAAGGGATTGCACACTGACGTCGCCCGCGGACCAGCGTGTTCGTATGGAACTTCGGCGTACGGGGTTACCGTGGAAACCACAACAGTTCGGCTGCGGCCAAGCGAGAGGGAAAAAGCGTGGCATCCATCTTCCCCGATTCCCACCTCAGGGACATCCGCCTCGTCACGCCACAGACGGCGAAGGGGTGCCAGGACTGCATTGCCGCCGGAACCCGCTGGGTGCATCTGCGGTTGTGCCTGACCTGTGGGCACGTGGGGTGCTGCGACTCGTCACCGATGCGACACGCCAGCGCTCACGCGCACACGCCCGGGCACGCCATCGTGCAGTCGTTCGAGCCGGGGGAGAACTGGCGCTGGTGCTACGTCCACGAGAAGTACGTCTGAGCGTCGTGGCTGGGTAGCCACCCTCGGGGACAACGGTTTTGACGTCATTCGGCAGCAATGCCTGGCCGGAATGAGCGCGCGGAATCCCGGGGTGGAGCAACACCGGGCCGGGCGGACAGGCTGCGGGGTAACCCGGCCCGGCGTTGCCTTTGAATCAGGCTTGCTTGGTGGCTTCGATGTCGAGGCTGATGGTCACCTTGTCGCCGACGACGGCGCCACCGGTCTCCATCGGCAAGTCGAGGTCAACGCCGAAGTCCTTGCGGTTGATGACAATTGACGCCTCGTAACCGGAAACCTCGCCGTAGCCCATGCCGGGGCTGACGCCATTGAATTCCAGGTTCAGCGTGACCGGGCGGGTGTTGCCCTTGATGGTCAGGTTGCCGTCGAGCAGGTATGACGCGCCGTTCTGCCGCACAGCGGTCGAGGCGAAGGTCGCCACCGGGTGGTTCTCGGCGTCGAAGAAGTCGGCGGACTTGACGTGGCCGTCGCGCTGTTCGTTGCCGGTGGTCAGGGAGGTCACGTCGATCTCCGCAGTGACCGACGGGGTGCCGTCCTCGGCGACCGTGATCGCGCCGCTGAAGTTCTCGAACTTGCCGCGGACCTTGCTCACCATCAGGTGGCGTACTGAAAACTCGACCGACGAGTGCGCGGGGTCGATCGCCCAGGTGCCGACGCTGATGGGGGTGGTTGCGGTGGTCATATGCCTGTCCTTTGATTCTGTGAGCACCGGCTGTTCCGGCCTCTGAAATAGCTTAACCGGACCATAGTCCGGATTATTCCGAGATGCTCGCCCGACTCGGAACTGATGCGCGCCCCCACCCCTGTCGTTTCCGTTGTTGTGCCGATGAATTCATTCCGGGCGTGGTGGTCCGTCACTAGTGTGGTCAGCATCAGGCAGGGCCTGGCCGGGTTCCTGCGGGAACGGCGAAGGGCGGATCGAGATGACTGCTACACACACTGAACACAGCGGCCACGACCACGTTCATGGTGACGGCTGCGGCCACGTGGCGGTGCCGCACGGTGATCACGTCGACTATGTCCACGATGGCCACCTACACGCGGCGCACGACGGGCATTTTGACGAGTGCGAAGTCGATGAGCACACGGTGCACGAGGGCCATGACCATGTGCATGGCGACGGCTGCGGGCACGTCGCGGTTCCGCATGGCGACCATGTCGACTACGTCCACGACGGGTGCCGGCACGCGGCGCACGAGGGTCATTACGACGAGCACTAAGTCCGCTCTGGATCGCGTCCTTGGGCCGGTGGATGGGTACGCCTATCTGACTCGCTGAGGGTCGTCGAGGTCCCACTCGCGCGGCTTAATGAAAATGATTATCATTAGCCGCATGCCTTCGACCTCTGACCTCATCCCCGTGACCGTGCTGTCGGGTTTCCTGGGAGCTGGGAAAACCACGCTGCTCAATCACATCCTGGCCAATCGTGACGGCCGCCGTGTCGCGGTGATCGTCAACGACATGAGCGAGGTGAACATTGACGCGGCGCTGATCGCCGGCCAGGGTCACCTCGACCGGACCGAGGAAAAGCTGGTCGAACTCACCAACGGATGCATCTGCTGCACCCTGCGCGAAGACCTGATCACCGCTGTCGCTGACCTTGCCCGCCAGCAGCGATTCGATCAGATCGTGATCGAATCGACGGGCATCTCTGAGCCGATGCCCGTGGCTGCCACGTTCAGCTGGGAATTCGAGGACGGTTTCGTCCTGTCCAGCCTTGCCCGCCTGGACACGATGGTCACCGTGATCGACGCCTGCACCTTTCTGCCTGAGCTCGCCCGCGGGGAAGCGCTGGCTGATCGCGACCTCGCCGTGGCCGACGGCGACGGCCGCAACATCGCTGACCTGCTGGTCGACCAGGTTGAGTTCGCCGACGTCGTCCTGATCAACAAGACCGATCTGGTCAGCGCCAAAACGATTGCGACGGTGGAGACTGTCGTGCGTCGCCTCAACCCTCACGCGGTGATCCAACGCACGGATCACGGGATCGTGCCGCTCGCAACGGTTTTGGATACCGGATTGTTCGATCCGGAACTCGCGGCCGAGATGCCCGGATGGGACGAAGAGATCGCGGGCGGGCATACCCCTGAAACCGAGGAATACGGCATCAGCAGCATGACGTTCCGCGCTGATCGCCCCTTCCATCCCGGGCGGCTCGCCGACGCCCTCGATCAAATGCGAGGACTGTTGCGCAGCAAGGGCTTCTGCTGGATCGCCACTCGCCCCACCATCGCCGCGATCTGGTCACAGGCTGGACCTAATCTCACCATCGAGCCGGCTCAATTCTGGACGAGCACCGACATCACGCCCGGTCAAGAGATCGTTTTCATCGGCATCCGGCTCGAAAGAGACGCGGTGCGATCGCTTCTCGACTCAGCGCTCCTCACCGACGACGAAGTCGCTGCCGGCACAAGCGCTTGGCTGCGTTTCGCGGATCCTCTGCCGGGGTGGACCGCAGCACATAGCCACGTCTGAATGCTCGCTTCACGACGATCGCGGTTGCACTGTCGACTGCGAGCGGCGGCCAATCTTGCGATGTTCCCACTGTGCCCAACGACGCACGCGCGACGGGTCCAGCGGGCCGCCGTGGCCGACGTACACGATGGTGGGCTCGAGCGCGAGCATGGCGTCGAGGCTGGAGAGATTCTGAACCCGGTCGTAGTGAAACGGTGGGTTGGCCGGCCAGGAATGGATCGCGCCCAGCAGCGGACCGGCGATCAAGTCAGCGGCGATCAGCTCGCCGGAGCCGGTGATCACCGAAAGTGATCCGGGAGTGTGGCCGGGTGTGAACATGATTCGCGCATCAACGCCGTAGTCATGCAGCGGCAGAGATGACTCGACAAAGACGTCGGGCTCGAACGACTCAGTGCTCTCGCGAACCAACGGCACCTTGCCGAACAGCCATCCGAAGGGCCCCGTTGGCCGCATGTATTCCACAACGGCGCGGCCTGACGAGTACGCGGGAAGGTCGGCGCGATGGGCAATGATCGGCGCGCCCAGGGTCTTTCGCAGATATGCCGCGTTTCCCATGTGGTCGATATGACCGTGGGTGACCACGATCGCCGACACGTCAGCTGGGCTGACGCTTTCCTTGGCAAGCGCAGCTTCGATCTTTGGTCCGGCGCCCGGAATCCCCGTATCCACCAGCACCGCCTTGTCGCCCTTGACTAGGAAGGCATTCGACATGCCTCGAGCTATGACTGATATCGGTGTCACTGTCGTCGACGTCATTGCTACCGTCCGGGTCCGCGCTGGTCACCCCAACCTGCGGCTTCGACGACGTCGAACCAGGTGATCGTCGGGGTCTCGGGATATACCAGCTGGTGGAGGTGGCCAGGAAAACCGAGCGGATCACCTTTCGCGGGGTTGTCGTGGACTTGGTGTGCGATGGCCTCGGCGAGCTGAAAGCCAAGGTTGTGACGCGGCCACATCTGGTGCACTCGTTCGGCGAACCCGTTGGGCAGCAGGCCTTTTCCTAATCCGATGATGTCGGTGCCGATGCCCATCTGAGCCACCGCTGGAACGCTTCCGAATCGGTGCGCCAGTCCCGGGCTCGTGTGCAACGCGATCGCCGTCCACACCGCGGTGATCTGCGCTTCGTCGACGCCGTGTTCGCGGAGGAATGTCGCCGCCGCGTCGGCGCCGTCAACCTCGAATCGTTGGCCGCCGTTCGCGTGGTCGGTGGCGCCCAGGTCATGCAGGATGCAGCTGAGGTAGACCAGCTCGTCGTCGTAGTCGACGCCGGCGCGGATGCCTTGTGCCGCTGCGACCTCACGAGCGAACAGATAGCTGCGAATGCTGTGGTTGTAGATGAACTCAGGGGTGGCTCGGAGTGTGAGTTCTGTTGCAGCCACGGCGATATCGGAATCCGGCAGGCTGAAACTGTTGGCCCGGGGCGTCTGCATGTTCGTCATCGGCGTCCTCTCCTTCAGTGGGTGAGCACCCAGTGTCGCGCGCTCGAACTGCTGGAGACTAGTGGCTAGATCGCCATATACTGCAAATATCTAGCCATGATGGACTGCGGAAGGCGGATGCGATGATTGTTGCCGTGCTCGGCCTGCCCCACGTCATGGGGTTTGAACTGTTCACCCCTGGTCAGGTGTTCGGGATGGCGAACCTGGCCCTCGTGGAGGAGGACGCCCCGCCGCGCTACGACGTCCGCATCTGTGCGCCCACCCGGACACTCACCACGATGTCTGAGATGGGCGCGGTCAAAATCGTTGCACCGCATGGGATCGATGCACTCGAGGCAGCCGACGTCATCATCGTGCCGGGTGCGGGAGACTTCCTGACCGATAACCATTCCGTCGTCGCCGAGCAGCTGCGTGGAGCTGTCGAGCGCGGGGCGCAGGTGGCATCGGTGTGTGTCGGGGCATTTACCCTGGCCGCCGCCGGTCTGCTGGCCGGCCGGCGCGCAACCACGCATTGGCGCTGGTCCGGCGAACTCGCGCAAAGATACCCGGACATCCAGGTCGATGACACGGCACTGTTCATCGATGAAGGTCACGTGCTGACTGCAGGCGGTATCGCGTCGGGGCTGGACCTGTGCCTGCATCTGATTCGCCAGGACGGCGGACCCGAGCTCGCGGCGAAAACAGCGCGCCGACTTGTCATTCCGGCATGGCGTGACGAAGGTCAAGCGCCGTTCATCGAACATGTCCCTCCGGTCCGCCCCGAACAACCACTGCAACCGATGATCGAGTGGATGAAGCTGCATGCCCATGAACCATTGGACCTCAACACGATCGCCCGGCAAGCATCGCTGAGTGCACGTAGTCTCAACCGCCAGTTCAGGATTCAGTTCGACACCACACCGATGCAGCTGCTGCTCCAGATGCGTATCGACCTGGCCCGCACTTTGCTGGAAACCACCGAGCTGCCGATGGCCCGCGTGGCGGAACAATCAGGGCTGGGGTCTCATGCGCTGCTGCGCTATCACTTCGCCCGAACAGTCGGAATGCCACCTCACCGGTATCGCGCTAACTACCGGTCCGGCCGCGATGCTTCTCCGCGACACCATGGGAACTCTTGACGGTGAATGGATGACGTCTCGCTGCCCTCACCGTCTGGGATAGCGGAGCTTCCCGCGGGGTGGGAACGGCCCCACAGATCGGCCTTGCACGGTATTACCGTCGTCCTAACGACTTGTTAGGGGGTTGGTGTCGTGCGGGTTCTCGTTACTGGTGGTACCGGATTTGTCGGCGGGTGGACGGCGAAAGCTGTTGCGGACGCAGGACATTCGGTCCGTTTTCTGGTACGCAACCCGGACCGACTGCACACCAGCGTGGCCAAACTTGGCGTCGACATTTCCGACTATGCGGTAGGCGACATCACCGATCGCGAATCGGTCATGCGGGCGCTCACCGGTTGTGACGCCGTCGTGCATGCTGCGGCGCTGGTCGCCACCGACCCGAGCCAGACGGCGCAAATGTTGGCGACCAACATGGATGGCACCAGGAATGTGCTCGGCGGTGCAGCGTCGCTCGGACTTGACGCCATCGTGCACGTATCGAGCTTCACGGCGCTGTTTCATCCGGGTCTGGAGACGCTCGAGGCCGATCTGCCCGTCGTTGGCGGTACCGATGGCTATGGACGGTCCAAAGCCCAGGTCGAGATCTATGCCCGCGGGATGCAGGATGGCGGCGCACCGGTCAACATCACCTATCCGGGCATGGTCCTCGGCCCGCCGGTCGGTGACCAATTCGGTGAAGCGGGGGAGGGTGTTGCAGCGGCGCTGCAGTTCGGTGCAATCCCCGCGGGCGGCGACGCGGCGTGGTCGATCGTCGACGTTCGCGACCTTGCCGCCCTGCACGTCGCCCTGCTTGAGGCGGGACGCGGACCGCGCCGCTACATGGCCGGCGGCCATCGCGTTCCCATCGCCGAGCTGGTGAAGCTTCTCAGCGAGGCCGGGGACAAGCGTGTGGTCAACATCCCGGTTCCGGGTTCGGTGCTCCGTGGCGCTGGACGGCTGTTCGATCGGCTTGGGCCCTACCTGCCTTACGGTGCGCCCTTCACCGAAGCGGGCATGCAGTACTTCACCCAGATGCCGGAGTCCGACGACTCGCCGAGCGAACGAGAACTCGGCATCACCTATCGTGATCCGCGAATCACGTTGGCTGACACGGCCGCTGGTCTTCGCGATCTCGACCGCTAGCTCCGCTATCCCCGAGCGGATGCAGGGACCACCGGTAGATCTGACTGCATGCCAACGCGAGCCAGGTCCACTGGCAGATGACGGCCAGCCAGCGCGACCCCGCCGGCGAAGCCGCCGAGGATGCCGACCGCCAGGGCGTAGCTCAATGCCCCCTGTGTCGTGTGGCCGATGCTCCGGCACCATAACGCGTGTGCCATTGCCGCGCCAGCAAGGGGGACGAATTCGATTGCTCCACAAAGCATATGGAGAATTCCGCTGGTCGTTGGTGATCCGGTGACCGACCCGGCGGGAGACCGCCCGTCGGGTCCGGAACGAATATCGCGCCGCGCCGAAGCGGGCGCGGACGCCTTTTGACGTGCCTACGCCGCAACTGCCCGTACCGAGGCTTGACCGCCGTATGTTTGCTGTTGTTAACCTTCGTTCGGCGTAAATTTTTGCCGATCTCGTAGACTATTGCCCCATGCGCACGGTCTTCCACGAGCAGCTCGACGCTCTCAACGAAGGTATCGCCGGCCTGTGTGGCAGCGCCGGGGCCATGATGGAGTTGGCAACCCAGGCATTGCTGCGAGCCGACGTCAGTGCCGCCGAATGCGTCATTGATCGCCGCGACGAGATCGACCAGCAATGTGCAGCTCTGGAAGCGGACGCCTTCACTATTCTGGCGCGGCAGGCCCCGGTCGCCCGTGATCTGCGTGCCGTTCTCAGCGGTATGAGGAATGTATCCGATCTGCAGCGCATGGGCGCCTTGGCTGCGCATATCGCCCGGATCAGTCGTCGCCGCCACCCTGATACCGCGGTTCCCGGCGATGTGGCCGGGTATTTCTCGGAGATGGGGCGCATCGCAGTCCGGCTCGCTGACGACACCAAAAGCGTTGTGCTGCGCGATGATCCCGACCGGGCGGCGCAACTGAGCGCCGATGATGAAGCGATGGACGACATCCACCGGCATCTGTTCGCCCTGATGATGAACCCGGATTGGTCGCACGGCACCACCGCCGCCGTCGATGTCACCTTGCTCAGCCGCTATTACGAGCGTTTTGCCGATCATGCGGTGGAGATCGCGCACCGCGTCATCTATCAATGCGCAGGCCCGCAACGGCATTGATGCGCCTCGCCGGAGCGTCGTGACAGTGTCGGTGGTGTGAAAACTTTCACGCCAGCGTTAACTGCCGTGTGAACTGCTCCTTACCGCGCGGACACCCGCGGGAAACCAGATCTGCACCGCGGTCCTGCGAACCTCTGGCGATGACGACCACTCCTACCAATTCCGTTGGGCGGCTGGCCCTGTTGAATTGTCCCGCCATAGTGGTTGCCGTCGGCATCTTGCTATCGGCGACTGCTACGCCGGTAGCTCTCGCCGATCCGGATGCCGGTCCCGCCGTCGCGCCGGTCAACGCCCCGTTGCCGCCCGAGGGCGCAGTTCCCTCGGGCCCCGCCGGAGTCCTGGACACCCCGGACGGCTGGCACCTGCAGGTCACCGGTACCAACGAGACCCAGCTTCCGGTCGCCCCCCTGACCACCGCGATCACCTCGCGTGAGTACTGGGTGGCCGGCACCTTCACCGGCACCGTCACCGGTGGCGGCAAGACCAAGCTGACCGGCGGCACGCTGGAAGCCGGCGAGCAGATCGGCTGCGGCATCATCAGCGACGAGACCGAGATCAACCCCGGCCTGGGTATCACCCCCGGTGTCAGCCTCACGGCCCTCCCGACCTTCGGTCTGTCCGCGAGCTTGCAGGGCAAGATTTACCTGAAGCCAGGCACCGTGACCACCGTCGCGATCGATAAGAAGTCGTTCAAGGGCACTTCGACCCGCGTCAGCATCACCGGCGTCCGGATCAAGACCGACTACTGCGCCGGCCAGTCCTTCATCCGGTCGTACGCAACGCTGACCAGCTCGACCGACAACACCGATGACGTCATCACCTACCTGGGCGTCACCAAATCCGTCTGAGTCCAGCCTTGCATTGTTGATGCAGTGCAAGGCATTTCATAGGTTTTTGCTCCACATTTTCGAGAGGTGCTGCTACCCATGTTGAGTCGATTTGCCACTTTGGCTGCCGCAGCAGGCATGCTGCTGTCGGCAACCGTTGCGCCGGTCGCGCTGGCCGACCCGGCCGCCATCGACGGCCCGCCGCCAGACAACGGGGTCGTCGCCTCCGACGAACCCGCCACCGTCACCTCACCCGACGGTTGGACCCTGACGGTTGTTGCCAAAAACGAAACCGAACTACCCGTCGCCCCCCTGACCACCGCCGTCTCCTCCCGCGAGTACCTGGTCGGCGGCACCTTCACCGGCACCGTCACCGGCAACGGAAAGACCAGCTTGACGGGCGGCACGCTCGAGGCGGGCTATCAGATCGGCTGCGGCATTGAACTGGGCATGGTGAAACTGATCGGACAGGCCGGTATCTCGGCAACCTCGTCGTTCGTCGCACCGATCCCCACCAGCGTCTCCTTCCCGCTGTCGGGCACCCTGGAAATCCACCCGAAGCCCGGTCAGGTGACCCAGGTGCCAGTGGACAAGAAGTCCTTCAAATCCGCCCCGGCTCGCGTGACCCTGAAGGACACCCACATCAAGATCGACGGATGCGTCGGCCAATCATTCCTGCGCTCATACGCGACGCTGACCAGCTCCACCACCGACACCGACGACATCGTGGCCTACTACGGCATCACCAAATCGGTCTGACCAGGCTCGATTTCGACGGCAGAGGGTTATTGCGCGGGCGGCGCGAGATCGCCGAGCAGGTAGCGCTGCAACGTGACGCCGAGGTCGGCGGCGAGTTGTTGGTTCGAACGCTTGGCCAGCGGTTCAAGCCCAATGACATAGCGGGCCAGTGCGAAACCGTTGACCTGTGACATCACCAGTGCCGCACGGTAGTCGGCATCTGCGGAGCCCAGTCCTTCGGCGATGGGAGCAATGACCTTGCGGCCCAGGAAATCCCGGACCAGCTTCGCGGCCTCGGGCTCGGCGGTAGCAGCCCGAACCATGCCGATCATGGGCCGTCGGCTGACCTCATCATCGAGAACATCAAGGATGAGCGTTGCCAAGCGCAAACCTGCGGTGGCCTTGTCGCCGTCGAGTACCCGGTTGATGATTGTCGAAGGCTCGACCGGCAACTCGACCACGGCAAGGAACAGGTCCCGCTTCTTGCCGTAGAAGTGGCTGACCAACGCGGGGTCGACGCCCGCCTGCAACGCGATTTGTCGTAAGGACGTCCGTTCGTATCCGAGCTCCGCGAACAGTTTTCGCGCGGTTTCCTCGATGGCCTCACGGGTGCCGTTGGGTCCCGGGCGGCGTCCACCGCGGGAGGGTCGCTGGGCCATTCGACTCCCTCTGTTGGTCGGTAGCGATGCCAGGTTCACAGAATTCTTTACGTATTGAATTATAGCCCCGGCGGGTTTAATGTCATACCGTCAACCTTCTTGATTAGCCACGCTAGAAGATGGTCCGTGCAGTCCGCGCCTGCCGGCGTGAAAGGGTAACGGATGCAGCGGTTTTCGGTCAGGCGGCAGCTGTTTCGGCACTGGATGTACGTGGTGGCGGTAGTGGTGGTCGTGCTCGCCGGGTTCGTGGTGTACCGCTTGCACGGCGTCTTCGCGTCCAAGGATGTCACCTCGACCCCGAGTGGTGCGGTCAATGACGTCGTCCCGTTCAATCCCAAGCATGTGGTCATGGAGGTCTTCGGCCCGCCCGGCACCGTCGCCACCATCACGTACCTGGACGTGAACGCCACCCCGCAGCGCGCCGATGCCGTCACGCTGCCGTGGGCCTATGACACGACCACGACGCAGCCCGCGGTGTTCGTCAACATCCAGGCTCAGGGCAACAGCAATTCGATCGGCTGCCGAATCAAGATCGACGATGAGGTCAAGGACGAGAGAACGGTGAACACCGTGAACGCCTTCACGTACTGTCTGGACAAGTCCGGATGAGCGCCAACCGTGTTCCCGACTTCATCCGGCGATACTCGGTGCTCATCGCCTTTTTCTGGCTGGGGCTGGCCGTCGTCACGAATGTCTTTGTGCCGCAGCTGGAAACCGTGGCCGAATCGCACAATGTGTCGCTGAGTCCGAAAGACGCGCCGTCGCTGCAGGCGGCAAAGCAAATCGGCAAGGTGTTCCACGAGTTCGATTCCGACAGCTCGGCCATGATCGTCCTGGAGGGCGACCAGCCGCTGGGCGCCGTCGCGCACCACTACTACGACGGCCTGATCGACAAACTCACCAGCGACACCAAACACGTTCAGCACATTCAGAATTTCTGGGGCGACCCACTGACCGCAGCGGGGTCGCAGAGCGCCGACGGCAAGGCCGCGCTGGTGCAGGTCTATCTCGCCGGCAACCAGGGTGAGTCACTGGCCAATGAGTCCGTTGATTCCGTCCGCAAGATCATCGAGAACACCCCGCCGCCGCCGGGTTTGAAGGTGTACCTCACCGGCGCCGCGCCTCTCATCACCGACCAGTTCGAGGTGGGCCGCCACGGCACGCTGAAAACCACCCTGATCACCATCGGCGTGATCATGGTGATGTTGTTCTCGCTCTATCGCCGCTTCACCACGGTGATCATGGTGATCTTCACGGTGATGATGGAACTGACGGCGTCGCGCGGCGTCGTCGCCTCGCTTGCGAACGCGGGCATCATCGAACTCTCGACGTACTCGACAAACCTGTTGACACTCTTGGTCATTGCCGCCGGTACCGACTATGCGATCTTCATCCTCGGCCGCTTCCATGAAGCCAGATACGCCGGGCAGGACCGCATTACCGCGTACACCACGATGTATCACGGGACCGCACACATCATCCTCGGTTCGGGGCTGACCATCGCGGGCGCGGTGTTCTGTCTGACGTTCACCCGGCTGCCGTATTTCCAGAGTCTCGGAATCCCGGCCGGCGCAGGCGTTCTCGTCGCGGTGATCGCCGCGTTGACGCTCGCGCCCGCGCTGCTGTGCATCGGCCGGCACTTCGGTCTCTTCGAACCCGTGCGTCGGCTGCAGACTCAAGGCTGGCGGCGCATCGGCACGGCGATCGTGCGCTGGCCCGGCCCCATCCTGGTGGTGACCGTCGGGGTGGCCCTCATCGGATTGATTGCCCTGCCCGGGTACCGGACGAGCTACGACACCCGCCCGTACATGCCCGCCAACGCGCCGGCCAACATCGGTTATGCCGCCGCCGAACGCCACTTTTCGCAGGCGCGGCTCAATCCCGAACTGCTGATGGTCCAAGCCGACCACGATCTGCGTAATTCCACCGACATGATCCTGCTGGAACGCGTCGCGAAAGCGGTCTTCCACACCGACGGTATCGCGCAGGTGCAGTCGATCACCCGGCCGCTCGGGACGCCCCTGGACCACTCGTCGATACCGTTCCTGATCAGCGCTGGAAACTCGGGGCAGATCAACAACTTGCCGTTCCAACAGGCGCGTTCAGCAGACCTGCTCAAGCAGGTCGACGTGATCAACAAGTCGATCGACATTCTGCGCCAGCAGTATGCGCTGCAGCAGCAATCCGGTGCCCTCACCCACGAGCAGGCCAAGGCATTTCAGGACACCGTCGCTACGACCAACGACCTTCGCAACAAGATCGCCGACTTCGACGACTTCTTCCGGCCGATCCGCAACTATTTCTATTGGGAGCCACACTGTTTCGACATCCCGATTTGTAATGCTTTCAGGTCGGTGTTCGATTCTCTGGACGGTATCGACGCACTGTCCGACCAGCTGGGTGACGTGTCGGGAAGCATCTCCAAACTCGATGCGCTGCAACCGAAGCTGCTCGCGCTGATCCCGCCGCAGATCGCCAGTCAAGAACAGAACCGCAACTTGACCATGACGAACTATGCGACGAACTCGGGTCTCAATGACCAGGCCGCGGCGTCGTTGCAAAACGCGACCGCGTTGGGCCAGGCGTACGACGCGTCGAAGACCGATGACTCGTTCTATCTGCCGCCCGAAGCGTTCACCAACCCTGAGTTCCAGCGCGGCATGAAGCTGTTCATGTCACCGGACGGCAAAGCCGCCCGCATGATCATCACGCACGACGGCGATCCTGCTACCCCCGAAGGCATTTCGCACATCGACGGCATCAGACATGCGGCGCAGCAGGCCGTCAAGGGCACACCGCTGGGTGGCTCGAAGATCTACCTGGCCGGCACTGCGGCCACCTATAAGGACATTCAGGACGGCGCCAAATACGACCTGATGATCGCCGGCATCGCGGCGCTGAGCCTGATTCTGCTCGTGATGATGTTCATTACCCGAAGCATCGTCGCGGCCCTCGTCATCGTCGGCACCGTGGCGCTGTCCTTGGGCGCCTCATTCGGGCTGTCCGTGCTGATCTGGCAGGACATCTTCGGCATCGACCTGTTCTGGATTGTGTTGGCACTGGCCGTCATCCTGCTGTTGGCGGTGGGGTCGGACTACAACCTGCTGCTCATCTCGCGGTTCAAAGAGGAGATTCACGCGGGCATCAACACCGGCATCATTCGTTCGATGGCGGGTTCGGGTGCGGTGGTGACCTCAGCCGGGCTGGTATTCGCCGCAACCATGGCGTCGTTCGTATTCGCCGATTTGCGGGTCCTCGGTCAGATCGGCACCACGATTGCGCTGGGTCTGCTGTTCGACACGCTGATCGTGCGGTCGTTCATGACGCCGTCCATCGCGGTGCTGCTCGGACGCTGGTTCTGGTGGCCGCTGAAGGTGCGGCCGCGCCCGGCCAGCCAAATGCTGCAGCCGTACGGATCTCGCGCCTCGGTGCGGCAGCTGCTGCTGTGGGAGGACGACGATCCCGCAGTCAGCGGATCAAGTGCCCATTCGACGAAGTGATGGAGGAGACGTATGAAGGGCATTGAGCTGTGGGGCGGTCTCACAATCCTCGCCGGGTTGACGGCACTGACCTTCGTCATGTGCGTCTTCGTGTACATCCGTGGGCTGGAGCGACGCCCACCCGCCGAGTTGGGCGAGCAGATCGGCGCCCACAAAGCGGTATTGGCCAAAGTCCGTAAAGGCGAACCCATGTCGCAGGACGAGATCGACTACGCGAACGAGCTGGTGTCCGACGCCGGGTCCCCACTCGCCTACGCGATACCCGCAGTCCTTTTCACCATGGGTCTCTTTTATGTGGTCGGTTGCATGTACGAACTTCAGGTGCACGGCGGTCACCCTTCGTTCCGCACCTTCGTCGGCGGTATCCCGATGCTGACTTCGATGAACATCTTCGGACAGCTGCACCGGGTGGCTCGACTCAAGAAGCGCGTCCCCGCGAGCCCGGCGTTGGTGGCGTAACCGCCTACCGGTCGCCGAAAGCCTTTGCGGCCAAATCGGATCCAGCGGTTGACGCGAGAATCTGGCTACGGTTCTCGACCTGCAGCGCAGCCTGCAGACTGGGTGCCTCGAGATTGGCCCACAGCACCTGCTTGGTCGATTCGACGCCGAATTTGCCGTAACCGCACAGGGTTTCGGCGATGGCGAGGGCATCTGCGACGACGTCGCCGTCCGACAACCGCGAGACCAGGCCCAGGCGCAGTGCCTCGTCGGCCTCGACGGTGCGGGCGGTGAGGATCAGGTCGAACGCCTGGCCGGCGCCGACAACGCGGGGGAGCGTGTAGCTCACCCCGATGTCGCAGCCGCCGATACCCAGCTTGATGAACTGCGTGCAGAAGCGTGCCCCGGGGCCGGCGATCCGGATGTCGGAGGCCAGCGCGAGCGCGAAACCGCCGCCGTATGCCGGTCCGTTGACCGCCGCGATCACAGGCTGCCGCAGGTTCTGAATCCGGGTGGTCAGCTCGGCGATGCGTTCCTGCCAGCGCATGCCCGACCGCGGGAACTCAAGTCCGCCACCGGCTTCTGCCGGGAAGGGGTCGGAAAGGTCGAGGCCTGAACAGAATCCGCGGCCGGCTCCAGTGAGGACGACGACCCGGCACTCGTTGTTCCGATGGATCTCCTCAAGCGTGCTGTGCAGCGCTTCGACGAGTTCGAGGTTCAGCGCATTGAGTTTGTCCGGCCGGTCCAGGGTCAGGACGGCAATATCGGGGCGAGGGTACGCGAGCGACAGCGTTGTCATGCGCCTGACGTTAGCGGCTGTGCCAGCCCGCCACGCCAACGGCAATCATGCGGAGCTGTTTGCGTGCCGTCCGCTTGACGTCGTCCAGCGCCTTCGCGTCGTTGGCGTCGTCGATGGACTCGGCGGTGGTCATCATGGCGTTGACGAACAATCCGGCCAGGATGTTGAGGTCCTCGGCGCTCCAGATGGCCAGCCCCGGAATCCGGGCCAGGTCGATGGCCAGTTCCGAGGTGATCAGCCGGATTTCTGTGCGGATTGCATAGCGCAGCACGGTGACGCCGCTGTTGCGTTCCCGGCTGATGAAGCGCCAGTGCTCGGGTCGTTCGGCGACGCTGTTGAACAGGATGTCGACGGAGGACTCGATGATGCGCTTGGGATCGAGCTGGCCTGCGCGGCCGCCGCGGAGCATCTCGCGCAGGGCGCGGAACGACTCGTCGATCAGCACCAGGCCGAGCGCGTCCATGGTTTCGAAGTGCCGGTAGAAGGCGGCGGGGACGATGCCGGCCTCGCGGGTGACCTCACGCAGGCTCAGGGCGCTGAAGCTGTCCTCTTCGAGCAGAGTGAGGGCCGCCGCGATGATCGCGCGGCGGGTGGCTTCTTTGCGCTCTTCTCGCGACAGGGTGTCCTGGGTGCGAGAGCTTGAGGAGCGGCTCGACCTGCGGTCGCGTGAACCAGGGGTACGACTGTTCACCGACGAAATTTTACACAGCTCGTCGAAACAGCAGTTTGAAACGGTTGTGTATGAGACAGGCGTACGGATGTTTACCGTGTGATCCCAGCAACAACCTGCGGTTTAAGTCTTGACGCGAACACTTCGTCTCCGTCACTGTGTACACATGTTCACCGAAACTTTGAGCCGCAGAATCCGAGGCTCCGCTCTGGTTGGAATCCTCACCGGCCCGCACGGCGTGGACCGGTACACCGAGGTTTTCGACCGCACCTGGACCCTGGACGACGCCCGCGCCAAGGTGGTCGCCGTCCGTCGTCAGACGCCGCGCAGCGTCACCCTGACCCTGCAGCCCAATGACGCCTGGCAGGGCTTCCGCGCCGGCCAGCACATCAACCTGACCGTTGAGATCGACGGCCGTCGCCGCACCCGCTGCTACTCGCCGGCCAATGCCGAGGGCAGCCCCGTCATCGAGCTGACCATTGGCCTGCACGACGGCGGCCTGGTCTCCCAGCACCTGTTCCGCAACGCTGAGCCGGGCATGATTGTCGGCCTGGACTCCGTCGGCGGCGACTTCGTCCTTCCGGAGGTGCGGCCGCGCCGCATCCTGTTGGTCTCCGGCGGCAGTGGCATCACCCCGGTGCTGTCGATGCTGCGCACCCTGCGCGAGGAGAACTTCGACGGCGAGGTCGCCTTCATCCACTACGCCCGCAACCCCGAAGAAGCTGCGTACGCCACCGAGCTGGCAGCGACGCCGGGCGTCAAGGTGCTGCACAGCTACACGCGATCGAACCGGGGTGACCTGACCGGCCACTTCGCGCCGGATCACCTGGCCGCCGCGATGCCCAACCCTGACGCGGTGTTCGTCTGCGGTCCGCCCGCGCTGGTCGACGCCGTCCGCGACCTGCTGCCCGGCGCCCAATCCGAGAGCTTCGTGCCGCCGGTCATCGCTGTCCCGACCGAGGCTTCCGGCGGCAGCGTCGCCTTCACTGAAAGCAAGGTCGACGTGGTCGACGACGGCCGCTCGATCCTCGAGCAGGCCGAGGCCGCCGGGCTCAACCCGACCAACGGCTGCCGCATGGGCATCTGCCACACCTGCACCCGCAAGAAGATCAGCGGCCCCGTGAAGAACCTGATCACCGGCGCGGTCTCGACCGCCCCCGACGAAATCATCGAAATCTGTGTCACCGCGCCCTGCGGCGACGTCCAGATCGACCTCTAGACCACCCACCAGCCCACACACTCAAAGGAGACGAACCATGGCTCAACGTCCCGCCCCCATGACCCCCGAGCAGTTCGATGACTTCGGCCGCGCGCTCGACGCCATCCGCGAACGCCACCTCGCCGACCTCGGTGATCGCGACTCCGATTACATCCGCGACATCATCGCCATGCAGCGCAAGCTGGAGATCGGTGGCCGCGCCCTGCTGTTCCTGCCCCCGGCATGGCCCATCGGCACCGTCATGCTGGGCCTGTCGAAAATCCTGGACAACATGGAGATTGGCCACAACGTCATGCACGGCCAGTACGACTGGATGGGCGACCCGGCGCTGCGCGGCCAGAACTTCGAATGGGATTCGGCCTGCCCGTCCAACCAGTGGCGGCACTCGCACAACTACATGCACCACACCTATACCAACATCGTCGACATGGACCGCGACATCGGCTACGGCATCCTGCGGATGAGCGAGGACCAGAAGTGGCGTCCGTACTACCTGGGCAACCCGGCCTATGCCTTCCTGCTGATGGTGTTCTTCCAGTACGGCGTCGCGCTGCATGAGCTGGAGACCGAGCGCATCGCTTCCGGCGAAATCCGCCTGCGGGACAAGAAGGACACGCTCAAGGAGATGTGGGCCAAGGTCCGCAAGCAGACCGTCAAGGACTACGTGGCCTTCCCGCTGCTGGCCGGGCCGTTCCTGCCATTTGTGTTCGCGGGCAACATGACTGCAAACCTGATGCGCAACGTGTGGTCGTACGTGATCATCTTCTGCGGTCACTTCCCCGAGGGCACGCACGAGTTCACCATCGAGGAGACCAAGAGCGAGACTCGCGGCCAGTGGTACTACCGCCAGCTGCTGGGCTCGGCAAACCTGTCCGGCGGCAAGTGGTTCCACATCTTCAGCGGCAACCTGTCGTTCCAGATCGAGCACCACCTGTTCCCCGACATCCCGGCGCACCGCTACGCGGAAATCTCGCCGGAGGTCAAGGCGCTGTGCGAGAAGTACGACCTGCCCTACAACAGCGGCCCGATCCACAAGCAGTTCTTCTCGGTGGTCAAGAAGATCTGCCGGCTGGCGCTGCCGGACTCATGGCTGACAAAGCCGGCACCAGAAGGTGATCCGGTCAGCGAGGTTCCCGAGGTGCTCGAGCCGGTCGCGGTCGGCTGATTCGATCAGCGTCCCGCACCTGCGACACGCTTGCCCGGCCCGGCCGTACACCCAGAGTTGACGGCCGGGTCGGGTATCACCAGTTGTAGTGCGATTCCATCGATTTCTATTCAGCCACAACATGTCCCGGGCCCGCTGCGCCAGCCGCAGCGGGTCTTTTACTGTGCTGACCGGGGCACTGGGGCGGCGGCCGACGATAAAGCACAACTCATTGGCGTAGACGTTGCCGACGCCCGCCAGGTTACGTTGATCGAGAAGTGCTGCGTGGAGCGGACGTTCGGGGTCTTGGATGAGGTTCTGGGCTGCTTTGTGCGGATCCCAGTCCGGGCCAAGGAGATCGGGGCCGAGGTATGTGACGGGTTCCTGGTCGCAGTCTCTTGGGAGGATTTCCAGGGTGCCGAGTTCTGTGCCTATCGCCTGAATCTCGCCTGCTTCCAGGATGATTCTGGCCCGATGGTCGGGCCGTCGGGGTTTAGCGTTGACCTGCCACTTGCCCTCCATCTTGAGGTGCGAGTGGATGCTGGCCTCGGACGTGCGGATGAACAGGTGCTTGCCGCGGCTGATGACTTCGTCGACGTGTTGTCCGCTCAGATCTACGGTGGCGAACTTCGGGACCCGAATATCGCAGCGCGTCAGCGTCTTTCCCTGCAGCGCCTCGCGGAGGATCGCTGCGGTATGCCAGACGGTGTCGCCTTCAGGCATCAGCGGATATAGGCGTGTGCTTTATTGAGCGCGCGCTCGGCGTCATCGGCGATCTTCTTGACCAGGACGGCCGCGAGTTCCAGGTCGTCGATCAGGTCCAGGGCTTCGCCGGCCCAGATCGGCAGATAGTCCATATCCCGCTCCACGATCTTGGTGCGGAACTCCTGTTGTGCCTTGGGATCTGCGTCGAGTTCGGCGTCCCGGCCCTGCCACTCGTCGGTGAAGACGCTGCGCAGGGTGCGCGCCGGCCACTCGGAGGGCCAACGTGTTTCGAGAGACCGGACGGCGATGTCGATGGCGCGTCCGGTGGTGGTGTCTTCGGCTTTCGCTTTGAGCATGGCCTTGGCTTCGGCTGCGGTGAGCAAGGATTCGTGTGTGGCTTCGAACCGGGTGCCGATCATGGCGCCGGCCGCGCCGAGGGCCAGCGCTGCCGCGAGGCCACGACCGTCCGCTATGCCGCCGGCGGCGAGAACCGGGGTGTCGTGGGCGAGGTCCACCACGGCGGGGACGAACGGCAACGTGGAGCGGCCGCCATGGTGACCACCGGCTTCTCGGCCTTGTGCCACTAGTACCTGGACTCCCGCATCGAGCGCCTGCTTGGCTTCATCGAGAGTATGAACCTGAGACAGGAGCGGAATGTTCGCGTCGTGCACGGCTTTGGCGAACGGGGCCGGGTCGCCAAACGACAACATGATGGCGGCTGGCTCCTGGGCGATCACCCAGTCCACGATCTCTTGGTTGACAGCCCACGTGAGCAGGCCGACGCCCCACGGCTTTTCGGTGCCTTGCTTAGCCAGTGCGCATTCGGTGGCGAGCATGGTGAGATCGCCACGGCCCCCGCCGATGAGGCCCAGCCCGCCACCCTCGGATACGGCCGCCGCCAGCAGGCCGCCAGAGACGTCGCCCATCGGGGCCAGGACGATCGGATGCTCGATGCCGAACAACGCGGTCAGTGGGGTGCGCAGGGCCATGGCCTCACTCTATCCACCGCGCCGTGGTCAGTGTCCGGCGCTTTGGCCGCCGTCGACGTGCAGGGTTTCGCCCGTCACGAACCCGGCCTGTTCCAGGTACAGGACGGCGTCGACGACGTCGCTGATGTCGCCCATGTGACCGACCGGGTGCAGTGCGTTCAGGAATTCGTGGGTTTCGGCCGGGTGCATCGGGGTCCGGATGATGCCGAGCGCAACGGCGTTGGAACGGATGCCGCGCGCCGCGTATTCGATGGCCAGTGCCTTGGTGACGGCGTGCAGGCCGCCCTTGGTCAGGGACGCGAGTGCGGACGGCACCTGCGAGTTGGCCTGGTCGACCAGGCTGGTGGAAATGTTGACGATGTGGCCGCCCTCGCCGTGGGCTTCGATAGCGGCGATACCCGCGCGGGTCAGTTCGAAGAAGCCACGCAGATTCACCCCGGTGATGGCGTCGAAGTCCTCGTCGGTGTAGTCGGTGAACGGCTTGGCGATGAAGATGCCGGCGTTGTTGACCACGGTGTCGACCCGGCCGAACCGCTCCAGCGCAACGTCGACCAGGCGCTGGCCGACGCCCAGCTGCGCGATGTCACCGGCGACCGTCGCGACCATGGGGTCGTTGCTCTCACTGATGTTCCGTGAGTTCGCCACGACGGCGTAACCCAGCTTGCGGTAGCCGGCCACCAGGCCTTCGCCGATACCTTGGGAAGCGCCGGTGATGATTGCGACGCGGGTGGAGTTGCTCATGGTTGACCGTCCTTTTTTGCCTGGTTGTTGGTCTGTCGCCTATCTCAACAATCCGCTGTCGTGCTCCATGTCGCCGCGGCGTGACGCATTTGCTCGCTCGTAAGAGGCTGTGCCTACTAGTCTGATTCGGATGGAGTTGCGCCAGTTGCGCTATTTCGTCACCGTCGCCGATGAACTGAACTTCGGCCGGGCGGCGGATCGTCTGCACATTGCCGGCCCGTCGTTGTCGCAGCAAATCAAGGCCCTTGAACGGGATCTGAAAGTGCAACTGTTCGATCGCGATCGACGATCGGTGGCGCTTACCGAGGCGGGTGCCGCGCTCTTGCCCGAGGTGCGCGCGCTACTGGCGCAGGCGGAAGAACTACGCAGGCGCGCAACAGGTTTGGCTTCACCGGACCCGGTGCGGATGGGCTATGTCAATTGGTTGCCCAGCGACTGGGCGCAGCGGGCCGCGGGCGTAGCCGCAGTGCGGATCGACACCTGGGTCATGCCGTCGCACACGCAGGCAGCCAGGGTCGCCGACGGCAGCCTCGACCTGGCGATCTGCTGGGTGCAGAAATCCGATATGGACGACCTGAATCTGGATGCCCGACTCCTCGGAGCAGATCGGCTCTATGCCTTGTGCGCCGGCGAGGATGACTCCCCGGTGTCGGCCGAGGATGTGCTGGTGCTCGTCGACGCCGATCTCGGAAGTTGGTTGTCCTGGAACAAATTCGGCGAGCAGTTCGCCGCGCACACCGGGGCGCACGTGATGCATACGGATGACGGTGGGGTCACCGGCCCGACCTTCTACGAGCACATCAGGCAGCTGCGGCGTCCGGTCCTCAACAATCCGAAGGGCCAGGAGGCGCCGCAACCACGAGACCTCGTGCGGCGCCCCGTAATCGGGCCAACGCCAGTGTGGACGTGGTCGCTGGTCTCTCGGAGCGGCGAGGACAACCCGGCGGTGCTCGCGCTCATCGAGGCATTCACCCGCGACGTCGGGGACCTCGGTATCCACGATGCGGACATGTGGCTGCCGGTCGACGATCCTTACGGCACGAGTTGAGCAAAATGCCTGTTCGCGGGCTGCGCGTGAGCGGTACTCTCGGCGCGGGACCTAGCGGGAGACGGGTTGATGACAGAAGCATTTGTGCTCGGCGGCGTCCGTACTCCATTTGCGCGTTACGGCAGTTCGTTGTCGCATATCCGCACCGACGACCTACTCGGGATGACCATGAAAGGCGCGTGCGAGCGCGTCGGCGTCGATCTCGGCGCCATTGAGGACGTCGTCGCGGGCTGTGTGAATCCGGCGCACGAAGGCATGGGCGACATCGCCCGCTGGGCGGCGCTCGGCGCGGGATTTCCCGACACAGTGGCCGGCGCGACCATCAACCGATTCTGCGGATCGTCGCTGAGCGCCACGATCAACATCGCGCACGCTATCAAGGCCGGTGACCTCGGCGTGGGGATCGCGTGCGGTGTCGAATCGATGTCGCGATCGGGCTGGGCCTACATGAAAGGTGACGCAGCGTTCTCGCCGCGGGGACCCGTCATCCTGCTCGACACCATGTGGGCGGGTGCGGGTGGCCCACCGAACCCCGCATTGCTGGCCCGCAACGCCTACATCAGCATGATCGAGACCGCGCAGAAGGTTGCCGACCGTTATGGCCTGACCCGCGAAGAGATCGACGCATTCGCCTTGCGGACTCAGCGGAATGCCAAGGCGGCCCGCGATTCCGGTCGGCTCGCCAAAGAGATCATGCCGGTGCCTATCGCCGCGACGAAGAAGACACCGGCCCGGGTGTTCGAGCATGACGAATTCATTCGTGACGAGACCACCGCTGAACAACTGGCGGCACTGCCCGTGCAGCCGGGCACCACGCAGATGACCGCAGCCAACTCGACACCGCTGACCGACGGTGCCAGCGCGCTGGTGCTGGCGTCGGGGGAGCGGGCAGCCGAACTCGGCGTCGAGCCGCTGGCTCGCGTGGTGTCCTCTGCGGTCTACGGAATCGATCCGCTGATCATGGGTCTCGCGCCGGCGTGGGCGCTGCCGCTGGCGATCAAACGTGCCGGGTTGACTCCGGACCAGATCGACGTCTGGGAAGTTCATGAGGCGTTCAGCGCGCAAGCCCTCGGTGTGCTGCGGGAGCTGCCGAACCAGCTCGGCGGGTTCGTCATTCCTGACGAGAAGCTCACTCCCAATGGAGGTTCCGTGGCGATCGGCCATCCGTTCGGCGCTACCGGCGCCCGGTACGTGCTGACCCTGGCCACCGAACTGCGCGAGCGAAATGCCCGGTACGGGGCTATCGGAGTCTGCGTCGGTTCCGGTCAGGGTGTGGCGATGGTTATCGAAAACCCCTCTGCCGCTTGAGGAGCGGTTGTCTCCTGGAGACCAGGCGATCACTCGGAGTCAGCGACTCCCAGCAAGGAGCAAGAACGTCGCAGCGGACGGAAGTATTCACGATTGGGGCTGCGTTGATGACAAACGCACACCCATTCGCACTCAACACTTCCAAGGGACTTGGACGATGAATATCGAGCTCACCATCAAGGAAGCGCTGGACGGCTGGAAGGCTGCCATCGACGCTCAGCAGCCCGCGCAGTTATGGGAGGTGTTCACTGAGGACGCCATTTTCCAAGGCCTGCGGCCGTACAGCGTCGGCCGCCAGGGAGTTGTCGACTACTACTCCACTCAGCGCCCTGGCATGACTGTCGACTACGAAATTTTGCAGACCCGGGAGCTGTCGCGAGATCGAGTGCTCGGGTACGTCCGCGCCGACTTCGCGTTTCCGGATCAACCCACGGTCAGGGCGTTCCTCGGCGTGGTGATCGAGCGGACCGCGGCGCGTTGGCAGATCGCCTACTACCAGGCCACCAAGCTCGACTGACGACCTGATCGGGACAAGCCGCTCGCGTTCATCCGGCGATCAGGGGAGTAGCGGCAGATGCCACAGCGGCGCCCCAGGCTCCAAGAACCACAGCCGCGTCGCCGTCAGTCGGAGAATCCGGATTGCGCCCGTGATCATGAGAATGGCCAGTGGCAGCTCGACCAGGACGGCAGTCACCAGCGGCACCGTCAGATCCTGACCGAAGTCCGAGGTCAGGATGTCGAACCAGGCGTCGCAGACCAGCAACACTCCGGTGGTGAACGCGGTGAGCAACACCAATTGACGACGCAGCCAGCCAAGCACGGCGGTCGTGGCCATGAAGGCAATGAGTAGACCGTCGAAACCTACCCAGGTGGCCGGCCAGTTGTGCGCCGTGTAGTTGTCCGGAAGCGTGAATCCGAGATAGATGACCCACGGAATCAACACGATGCTGCTGCCGGTCATCAGCGTCAGCCGGATGCGCCGCATCCGCTTCGCCAGCGCGGGTGGAAATACATCGTCCAGCGGACGCTGCAACCGCATGATCAGATCGCGGCGTTGCACCGGCGTCAGCTCGGCGATATCGGCGTCCGACAACGGGTTGTCCGCGTGCTCAGTCACAACTTCGATTGTCCTACTGCGCGGCGTAGGAGAGTCTCCCGAGGATGGCGGCCGCCTCAAGTTCCATCCGCTCAATGACGGCCGCAGCGGTTGGGTTGTCGCGAATGATGCCGACTGCTTCGCTGATATGCACGGCGGCGGTGTCGAAGTCCGAGGCTTCGACCGCGGCGCGATAATCGCTTTGGGTGGCAACCAGATTGGTCTGCAGGGCAGTTTCATTGCCATGCCAGCGGCGGACGAAGTCGTTCCGCAACACCCGGCCACCGTAGCCCTGCGGCCACGGGTACCCGCGCACGATGTCGAATACGGTCGAGCGCACGGTGTCGTCGGATCCGGCGGCGAGGGCGCGATCGCGCGCCGCCGGGTTGACGGGCGATTCCTGCGCCGCCCACAGCCGCGACCCGACGAGGGCGCCGTCGGCACCCAGCGAGAGTGCGGCTGCGAGGCCACGCCCGTCGGCCACGCCACCAGCGGCAAGCACGAGGGTGTTCGGAGCCTGGTCGGCGACCAAATCGGCGACCTCCGGAACCAGCGTGAAGGTCGAGCGGATTCCCTTGCCGTGTCCGCCGGCCTCGCCGCCCTGGGCCACGAGCACGTCGACGCCGACGTCGATCGCCCGTCGCGCCTCGTCCAGGTCGTTGACCTGGACGAACAGCGGCACCTTCGCGGTATGGATGCGCTCGGCGAATGGGGTGGGATCACCGAACGAGAGCACCACCGCCGCAGGTTCATGGTCGAGCACCAGGTCCAGCAATTCTGGCCGCTCGGCCAGTTTCCAGGCGATGAAGCCGACGCCGACACGCGTGCCCGCCGCGATCGCGAACTGAGTGTCGAGCCAGTCGGAGTCGGAGTAGCCGGCGCCGAGGATGCCGAGACCGCCCGCCTGACTGACGGCACCGGCCAAACGGCCGTCCGCGAACGCGGCCATCGGGGCCAACGCGATCGGCACTGAAAGACCGAACTGTGACGTGAATCGAGTGGTGATCATGGAAACTCCTCCGATGATGAAAGGCCTTGCTAAATCAGGTCAGTTCGCCCGTCAGGAACTGGGCGCGGCCCGCGCCAAATGACCAGTCGGCATCGCCGTTCTCGGTGATCGAGACGATCAGGTCCTTGGCGTCCAGCCCGCAGTCGCGGCGCAGGTTTTCGGCCAGCAGCTCATAGAACCGCTGCTTCATTTCTGTGGTGCGGGTGCGGCTGACCACCTGGATGATCACCAGCTGGTCGGTTCGTTCGAATCCCAAACCGGTGTCGAGCGCGACCACGTCGTCGGGTTCGCGGACGTCGACAATCTGGTAGCGGTCCCGCTCGGGTACGTCGAACGCCTCCACGACAGCGCGGTGCGCGCTATCCAACAGCTGGCGGGTTTGTTCGGCAGTGCGGCCGCGGATGACGGTGAAGTTCAGCAATGGCATCGTCTCGTACCTTTCCTTGGGCTACGCATGCTCTAACGCCGTTGAAGCACAACCTATTGCGCTGAGCAGGGGTGCTGCCAGGACGTAGCTCCTCCCAGTTGGGAGCGCCAGCCTCTGACTCTGCTGGTCCACTGCCTGAGCTCTTAGCGCAAGCGCAAGCCCCGCGGGGTGCGGGAGAATCCGGCGTCGGCCAGCGCGGTGTGCACCACTGCCCGGTCGGCGTCGGGGGTGGGGGCCAATACCGGCTCCCCGTTGATCTTCTCGATGAGCAGCGACTGCAGACGTCCGGCGCTCACCAGATCGGACAGCGCACCGGCCGCCGCGCGGTGTTGTTCCGGCGTCGCGTCGAAGGCCAACAACGATTTACCGCCGCGCTCCAGGAACCACACCAATTCACCATCGACCAACGCGACGAGCGCGCCGGCCTTACGCCCGGGACGGTGCCCGGAGACCTCCGGCCATGGCAGGGCGACGCCGTACGGGTTCGCCGGATCCGTGGCGGCGACTACGACGGCGGTGTAATCGGGATGGTGCGGATCGATGCTGTCCAGATAGCTACGCAGCCGGTCGACCGTCGACGCCACCGCAAACTGGGCGCCACCAAGGGATTCCACGAAGTATCCGCGCTGGCAGCGGCCGGCTTCCTCGAATGCAGTCAGCACTTTGTACAGGGTGGCGAAGCCGCCGGGCAGGCCGTCGGCGGCGCCGCGGGTGACCACGCCGTAGCGGTTCAGTAGCAACTCGGCCTGAAAGTGCGCCCGCACCGTCGATTCCGGCTCGGCTGGTGGCAATGCCGACCATCGGCCGGCGACGGTGGGATCAACCGTGCGAGCCTGCGGCCGGGCCACGCTGTAGCGACTGAGCCGAGGCGGCCGTTGCCGCTGGCGGTGCGCTCCGCCGGGTTTGCGCCCCGCATTACCCAGTACTGCCCGCACCGGGGCGAAGGTATCGCCGGTGACCCAGCCCGCCCAGATCAGTTCCCACAGCGCCTGTTTGGCCTCGACGCCGTCCTCGGGTGCCAACTGCCGGAAGAAGTAGGCGCCGCCATTACCGAGCGTGTCGAGCAGCTCGCGATGCGTGTCGGTGAATTCGATCTCGGTTCCAGGCGCCAAGGACAACGGCGCGGTATCAGCCCGGTGGAAGACCACCCAGCCGTCGTTGCTGCCGATCTGGCCGGCTCCGGACCAGGTGACCTCACCGGAGGCGAGCAGTTCGTCGAGCATCGCCGGTTGGTAGTCCGTGACCCGTTGGCTGAACACGAGTGGTTCGACCGCAGACGCCGGAATCGGTACGCCGGCAAGCTGTTCGATGACCGATGCCAGGCCGTCGATGCCGCGGGCCTCGCTGAACTGCTGCCACGCCGGGAGGAAGCGGGCATATGCGGAGGTGCTGACCGGCTCGATCTGGGCGCGCAGCGCTGCCAGCGATCGGCGACGCAGAATCTTCAGGACGGTCGCGTCACACCATTGCTGATCGGTGCTGTCCGGGACGTCGACGAACTCGCCGCGAATCATCTTGCCGTCCAACACCATCCGACTCAGCACATCGGCGGTCACGCGGTGGCCCAGGCCGAAGCGGGCGGCCGCCTGGGTGGTGGTGAACGGCCCGTTGGTCCGGGCGTAGCGGCCGATCAATTCGCCCAGCGGATCGGCCACCGTGGCCGTGAAACTCGCTGGCACGCCGACCGGTACGGCGACGCCGAGCCCGTCGCGCAGCAGGCCCATGTCCTCGACCGCGGCCCACCAGGTGTGCCCGGCGAACGTCACGGGGACCGCACGTTTGGCGGCGCGCAAGGTGTCGCACCACGCGTCGATATCGGTTGCAGTGCAGCGCTGCTGGAGTTCGTCGGTGCTCAGGGGGCCGAGCAGGCGCAGTAGATCGGCAATGCCCTCGGCGTCGCGGGCGGCGCGTTCTTCGGTCAGATGCTGCAACTGCCGGATGGTTGCCGCGACGACGTCGGGGTCGAGCAGTTCTCGCAGTTCCACCCGGCCCAGCAGCTCGGCCAGCAGGGTGGCGTCCAAAGACAGTGCGGCAGCACGACGTTCGGCGAGCGGGCTGTCACCCTCGTACATGAAGGCGCCGACGTAGCCGAACATCAGCGACGCGGCGAAGGGCGATGGAGTGGCGGTCTGCACGTCGAGCAACCGGATCCGACGCTGCGCGATGCGCTGCATCAGGTCGATGAGCATGGGGACGTCGTAGACGTCCTGCAGGCACTCCCGGACGGTTTCCAGCACGATGGGGAAATCTGGGTATTTGCGAGCGATGTCGAGCAATTGCGCGGCGCGCTGGCGCTGATGCCACAGCGGGGACCGCTTGCCGGGGTGGCGGCGCGGCAGCAGCAGCGCCCGTGCCGCACACTCGCGGAAGCGGGAGGCGAACAATGCCGATCCGCCCACCTCGGCGGTGACGATCGGCTCGATCTCGTCGGCGTCGAACACGAAAATGTCCGCGCCGGGCGGGTTTTCCCCGGTGTCGGGTAGTCGGAGCACGATGCCGTCGTCCGATGCGGTGGGCTTCTCGTCGATGCCGTACCGCTCCATGATCCGGCGTCCTACCGCCAGCGCCAGTGGCCCGTGCACCCGCAGTCCGTACGGGGAGTGCAGCACGATCCGCCAGTCACCGAGCTCATCGCGGAACCGCTCCACCACGAGGGTGGCATCGGTGGGCACGGTGCCGGTGGCCTGGCGTTGCTCGTCGAGCAGCTGCCACAGGTTGTTGGTGGCGTAGTCGTTGAAACCCATTGTGCTGCAGTGCTCGTCGAACTCGGCGCGCGCCAACCCGGCGAGTTTTCCGGTGAATGCACCGATCGCCGCGCCCAGTTCAGCAGGGCGGCCGACGGCGTCGCCCCGCCAGAACGGCAGCCGGGCGGGCTGCCCGGGCGCTGGTAGGACCAATACCCGGTCGTGGGTGATCTCGGTGATCCGCCAGCTGGTGGCACCCAGGGAAATGACGTCGCCGGGCCGCGACTCGTACACCATTTCCTCGTCGAGTTCGCCAACCCGCGAAGGCTTTTCGTCACCCGTTGCCAGGTACACGGTGAACATGCCGCGGTCGGGAATGGCGCCGCCAGAGGTGACGGCGAGCCGCTGCGCACCGGGCCGGGCGGTCAGGGTTCCGGCGTCGCGGTCGTAGACCAGTCGCGGTCGCAATTCGGCGAACTCGGTGGACGGGTACTTGCCCGCGAGCAGATCGAGCGTCGCCTCAAAGGCACTGCGCGGCAAGGCCGCGAACGGCGCACTGCGGCGGACTGCGTCGAACCAGCGGTCGGCGTCCAGCGGCTCCAAAGCCGCTGCAGCGACGGTGTGCTGGGCCAGCACGTCGAGGGGGTTGGCGGGTACCTGGAGGGTTTCGATCTCGCCGGCGCGCATCCGCTGGACGGTGACGGCGCAGTCGATGAGATCGGTGCGGTGTTTGGGCATCAGTACGCCCTCGGAGATTTCACCGACCTGGTGGCCGGCACGACCGATGCGCTGCAGGCCGCTGGCCACCGACGGCGGCGCCTCCACCTGGATGACCAGATCGACGGCGCCCATGTCGATGCCGAGTTCGAGGCTGGACGTGGCGACTACGGCTTTGAGGCGGCCGCTCTTGAGGTCGTCTTCAACCTGGGCGCGGGCCTCCTTGCTGACCGACCCGTGGTGCGCTTTGGCCAGCAGGCTTGGTGCGCCGAAGGTTTGGCCGCTGGCCATGATGGTGGCGGGCGCACCGCCGCCGATCTGGGGGTTGCGCTCGTTGGGTAGTTCGATGCCGGAGCGGGCCGCGTGAATCTCGTTGAGCCGCGCCGTGAGTCGTTCGGCGAGTCGCCGGGAGTTGGTGAACACCAGGGACGAGTTGTGCGACTCGATCAGGTCGACGATGCGTTCCTCGACGTCGGGCCAGATGGTGCCGCCGTCGAGGTTGGCCATGTCCGGCACCGGGACCTCGACGGTGAGGTCGAAGGTCTTGGCGGCCGGCGGTTTGACGATGGTGGTGGGTGCCGCTCCGGACAGGAACCGGGCCACCTCTTCGGGTGGCTTGACGGTCGCGGACAGGCCGATGCGTTGGGCCGGGGCTTGGGTGAGCTGGTCCAGCCGCTCCAACGAAAGCGCCAGGTGCGCACCGCGTTTGGTGGCTGCCACGGCGTGCACCTCGTCGACGATGACGGTCTGCACCGTCGCCAGCGTTTCCCGAGCCGCCGACGTCAACATCAGGAACAACGACTCGGGTGTGGTGATCAGGATGTCGGGTGGATTGGCGATCAGCTGCCTGCGCTGTTGCGGCGTGGTGTCGCCGGACCGCACGCCGACGGTGATCTGCGGGGCCGGCACGCCGCGGCGCTCGGCGACCCGGGTGATGCCGGTGAGCGGCGTGGAAAGGTTGCGCTCGACGTCGACGGCGAGGGCCTTCAGCGGGGAGACGTACAGAACCTTGGTGCCCTTGCTTGGCGGTTCCTGGGCCAGGCGGTCGATGGCCCACAGGAACGCCGCCAGCGTTTTGCCCGACCCGGTGGGTGCGATGACCAGCGTGTTGTGGCTGTCGGCGATGGCCTGCCAGGCTTCGGCCTGGGCGGGTGTCGGCGTAATGAAGGCAGCCGCGAACCACTCCCGGGTCAGATCACTGAACCGGGCCATCGGGTCCGTTGGCGCCACGGGTCCATATTGCCTGGTGGGTCTGACAAGTTCTCGCGGCGAGGTGGCGGGCCGCTAGCCCAGGCTGCCCTGGTAGCGCCGCATGCCGGCGATCCAGCGGTCGTAATCGGCGCCCTTCTGCCGGTACATGGTCAGCACCTCAGGGTGTGGGAGCACCAGGAACGTCCCATCTTCGATGGCCTGGACCACGAGGGCAGCGACGTCATCGGGGCCGACGACATTGCCGGCATGAGTCACGGCGTTGCCGGCCACGCGGATGGCGGCGTCGGGGGAGTCGGTCATCCCGCGCAGCAGCGGGGTGTCCACGCCCATGGGGCAGACGCAGCTGACGCCGATTCCCTTGTCGCCGTAGGTGATGGTCAGCCATTCCGCGAAGCCGACGGCCGCGTGTTTGGTGACGCTGTACCCCGCTGCGCTGAGCTGGGTGAGCAGGCCGGCGGCTGACGCGACGGCGACGAAATGTCCGCTGCCGCGCTCAACCCATTCCGGCACAACGGCTTTGGCGGCACGGATGTGGGCGCGCAGGTTGATGTCGATGATGCGGTCCCAGGCGGCTTCGTCGTCACCGAGCCCCGATTCGCCGGTGATGCCCGCGTTGGCGACGTAGATGTCGACGGGGCCGTACGCCTGGCGCGCAGCGTCAAGCAGGGCGGCGATGCCGTCGATATTGGAAGCATCGCCACCGACGCCGACGCCCCCGATGCGTGCGGCGGTTTCGGCCGCGGCGGCAGCGTTGATGTCTCCGGCCACCACCGATGCGCCCGCCGCAGTCAGCGCCGTCGCGATGGACCTGCCGATGCCCGAGCCCGCCCCGGTGACCACTGCCACCGCGCCTTTGATCTGCATGGGCTCATGTCTACCGCATCACCGGTTTCAGCCGAACTGAACGCCTTGGGCCAGAGGCAGATCGGACGAGTAGTTGACGGTGTTGGTGGCCCGGCGCATGTAGGCCTTCCAGGAGTCTGAGCCGGATTCACGGCCGCCGCCGGTCTGCTTCTCGCCGCCGAACGCTCCACCGATCTCCGCGCCTGACGTACCGATGTTGACGTTGGCGATACCGCAGTCCGACCCGTCGGCGGCCATGAAGCGCTCTGCTTCCCGGATGTCGTTGGTGAAGATGGCCGACGAAAGCCCCTGCGGCACCGCGTTGTTGAGCGCGATGGCCTCATCGAGGGTGTCGTAGGTCAGGACGTACAGGATGGGTGCGAACGTCTCCTGGTGCACGATCGCGGTTTGTCCGGGCATGCGCACCACCGCCGGCGTGACGTAGTAGGACCCGGCGCTGGCGGCATCTGCCAGGAAGACTCGCTCGCCGCCGGTGACCTCGCCGCCCTCGGCGCGGGCCTGCTCCAGGGCACCCACCATGTCGCGGTAGGACTGCTCGTGGATCAGTGGCCCGATCAGGGTGCCGGCGGCGGCTGGATCGCCCACCGGAAGGCTCTGGTACGCGGTGATGATGCGCTGCACCAGGGTCTCGGCCACCGAATGGTGCGCGATGACCCGGCGCAGCGTGGTGCACCGCTGACCGGCGGTGCCGGCGGCGGCGAACACGATGCCGCGCACCGCCAGATCGAGGTCGGCCGAGGGCGTGACGATGGTCGCGTTGTTGCCGCCCAGCTCAAGCAGCACTTTGCCGAAGCGCTGGGCCACCCGCGGACTGATCTGCTGACCCATCCGCACCGATCCGGTGGCACTCAGCAGGGCGACCCGCGGGTCGTCGACCAGCTGCTCACCGATCTCGCGGCCACCCAACACCAGTCGCGCTACGGAGCCGTCGGCTCCAACATCGGCGGCGGCGCGCTCCAGCAGCGCCTGGCACGCAATGGCGGTCAGCGGCGTGAGTTCGGACGGCTTCCACACGACGGTGTCGCCGCACACCAGCGCGATGGCGGTGTTCCACGCCCACACCGCGACCGGGAAGTTGAAGGCCGTGATGACGCCGACCACCCCGAGCGGATGCCAGTTCTCCATGAGCCGGTGCCCCGGCCGCTCCGACGCGATGGTGCGGCCGTAGAGCTGCCGCGAAAGGCCGACGGCGAACTGGCAGACGTCGATCATCTCCTGCACCTCACCGAGCGCTTCGGAGGTGATCTTGCCGGCCTCGATGGTCACCAAGGTGCCCAGATCCGCTTTGTGCTCGACGAGCAGTTCGCCCAGCCGCGCAACGAGCGCGCCGCGCACCGGCGCCGGTGTGGTGCGCCAGGGGGTGAATGCCTGTGCGGCTTCAGCGATGGCGGCATCGGTCTGCGCCACAGTGCTCTCGGCCACGGTGAACAGGACCTCGCCGGTGATGGGCGTACTGGCGTGCAAACCATGGGCGTCGGGTGCGCCGAGTGCGACGTCGGCACCGACGGCCTGCAGTGCGGTACGCACCCGGTCGCGGAGTTGGTCGGCGGTGGGCAACAGATTCTGCACGGAAGTCATTGTGCCGCTTTCTCGTAGAGGTCGTGCGGATAGTGGATACGGTGGCCGATGGCGCCGGCCATCCAGTCGATGCTGTAGTGGCCAGTGTCGTCGGCCCCGCACGACAGGGCCTGCGGGTAGTCTCCGGCCATGGCCGACGCTGAACAGCTTGACGATGTCGATCGAATCCTGGTGCGCGAGCTGATAACCGATGGCCGGGCGACGCTGGCGCACTTGGCGACGGCTGCGGGGCTGTCGGTGTCGGCGGTGCAGTCGCGGGTACGCCGACTGGAATCGCGTGGCGTGATCACCGGGTACACCGCCAGGATCAATCCCGAGGCAGTCGGCCACATGCTGTCGGCGTTCGTTGCGATCACCCCGCTCGATCCTTCCCAACCCGATGATGCCCCGGCGCTGCTGCAGCACTTCACCGAAATCGAGTCCTGCCATTCGGTGGCCGGCGATGAAAGCTACGTCCTGCTGGTGCGTGTCGCCTCGGCGCGAGCGCTGGAAGGTCTGCTCCAACGCATCCGGACGGTCGCCAACGTTCGCACGCGAAGCACCATCATCTTACAGACTTTTTACGATGACCAAGTATCTGTACCGGAATAGTTACTGCTGAGAAACCTACAAGCCGTAAAAATTACGTTAGGATAGCGGCATGACCGCTGTTCTGACATCTGGCGATGGACTGTCGGCCGGCAATGCCTGCGACGTCCGTGACGTACTGGGCCGAAGCATCCTGACCGACGGTTTGGACCTCGTGCTCGATCTCGACCGCTCCGGCGGTTCGTATCTGGTCGACGCCCGCGACGGCAGCCGCTACCTCGACATGTTCACCTTCTTCGCGTCGTCGGCGCTGGGCATGAACCACCCGGCGTTGACCGACCCGGCGTTTCGGGCCGAGCTGGCGCAGGCGGCGGTGAACAAGCCGAGCAACTCCGACGTCTACTCCATACCGATGGCGCGCTTCGTCGAGACATTCGCGCGGGTGCTGGGGGACCCGGCGCTGCCGCATCTGTTCTTCGTCGACGGCGGCGCGCTGGCCGTGGAGAACGCGCTGAAGGTGGCGTTCGACTGGAAGAGCCGGCTGAACGAATCGCGCGGCATCGACCCGTCGTTGGGCACCCGGGTGCTGCACCTGCGCGGTGCGTTCCACGGCCGCAGCGGCTACACGATGTCGCTGACCAACACCGATCCCAACAAGGTGGCCCGGTTCCCGAAGTTCGACTGGCCGCGGATCGATGCGCCGGTGGTGACGCCCGGCGTGGATATTGTTGCGCTGGAGCGGGAATCGCTGCGACAGGCGCGGGCGGCATTCGAGGCGTACCCGCACGACATCGCCTGCTTCATCGCGGAGCCCATCCAAGGTGAGGGCGGCGACCGGCACCTGCGTGCCGAGTTCTTCGCCGCCATGCGGGAGTTGTGCGACGAGTTCGACGCGCTGCTGATCTTCGACGAGGTGCAGACCGGCGTCGGCATGACCGGAACCCCTTGGGCCTACCAGCAATTGGGTGTCACGCCCGACGTGGTGGCCTTCGGCAAGAAGGCTCAGGTGTGTGGGGTGATGGCCGGTGGCCGCGTCGACGACATCCCCGACAACGTCTTCCACGTCAGCTCGCGAATCAACTCCACCTGGGGTGGCAACCTCACCGACATGGTCCGGGCGCGCCGCATCCTCGAAGTCATCGAAGTCGACGGGCTGATCGGCAACGCGGTGCGGATGGGCTGGTACCTGGTGGGCCAGTTGCGTTGCCTGGCAAATGAATTTCCGTCGCTGGTGGTCGATCCACGCGGGCGCGGACTGATGTGCGCGTTCAGCATGCCGACTGCCGAGTTGCGCGACGAGGTGATCCGGCGACTGTGGGAGCGGCACGTCATTCTGCTGGCCAGTGGCGTCGATTCCGTCCGGTTCCGGCCGGCGCTGACGGTGTCGCGGGCCGAGATCGACGACGCCGTGCAGGCGGTGCGAGAGGTGCTGCTAACGCTCCACTAACTGCTGCCGGATCAACCCGCGGAGCCGCGTCAGCTCGGTGCCGCTGACCAGCGTGCAGTCGTGCAACTCGGCCAATTTCCTTGCCGCAGGCGTGAAGTCGTTGTTGGTGACCACCATGGTGTGCATGCAGTCCTGCATCGGCGCACCGGCGACCACTTCCTGCACGGCGCCGGGGCCGACCGGCCGGGACAGTCTTTTGCATTGAATGGCAAGCCGATTGGGGCGGGTCCCGACAATCAGGTCGACGCCCCAGTCGCCGGACAGCTCGGTCATGATGACCGGGACGCCGCAGGACCGGGCAATGCGTGCGACGTAGTCCTCGAACTCGGTTCCGGACATGTCGTCGATCGGGTTCTCGCGCCGGCTCGGGGTCCGCATTCCGGTGAGGACGTGCGGGATGGCGGCGACCAGCAGCGGAATGCTCGCGGCGATGGCCAGTGCCAGTTGCCAATTCCAGCCGTGCAGATACGCAGCGCCGCCGGCAAGGAGGCCGACCGCGACCAAAAGTTTCATCCGCACGCCAGGCATCGTAGGGGTAGACCCTGACAGGTCTTTACATGCCGCCACGAGATTACTACGCTGCGTAGTAGAGGTGATCCGAGTGACAGGTGAAACCAGGAATTGGCAACGTATCTTCGATTGGGCGGCAGGGTTTTTCGCGGTCGCGCTACTGCTTCATGGCGCTGATCATCTGAGACGTGGGATGGACGTCATCCCGCCGGCGGTGATGATCGGCGGCACGCTGCAGCTGATCCTCGCAGCCGTGACCATCGCATTGGTGGTCAAGCGAAATCAATGGGCGCCGCACGCCGCCGTCGGCATCGGCTTCGTCAGTGCGGCGGGTTTCACTGTGGCGCACCTACTTCCGACGTGGGGATTCTTCAGCGACAGCTTCATTAATGCGCCGCCGTGGGCGCGGGTCACGGCATTCTCCTGGGTGACCGCCATTGTGGAGATCGGCGCCGACCTGGTGTTCGGCGTCGTGGGCCTGGCGGTGCTGAGGGCGCGACGCGCAGCCTGATTTGCAATCAGGGGGTTGCACTACGCTCCAGGTGTGTGCAACTCTGTAGTTGCACTTACCGGCGACCCCGACGAGGAACCATGGACACTTTGGATATCACCCGCACCATCGACATCAACGCACCGATCGAGCGCGTCTGGGCCGCTCTGACACAGGCCGACCTGATCTCCGGGTGGTTCGGTGACGCAACGGAATTCGAAGCCGTCCCCGGCGGCACCGGGTTCTTCGCGTGGAACGCCCATGGCAAGTTCCGGGTGGTGGTCGAGCGCGCCGACGCGCCGCACACCCTGGTCTATCGGTGGGCGCACCGCGAAACCGACGCCGAGCCGAACCCGAGCAACTCCACCGTCGTCCGCTTCGATCTCACCGAAATCGACGGTGGTACTCGACTGGACCTGTGCGAGACCGGCTTTGAGAAGCTGGCGGACCCGCAGACTGCGCACTCCGAGAACAGTGGCGGCTGGACGGCCGAACTCGGTGACCTGGTGGCGTACCTGCAGCCAGCGGTATGACCGACACCCGCATGCCTGCGGTGCTGACCGTGCTGGCCGACGAGACCCGGTGGCGCATCCTGACTGCGCTGGGCGCCGAAGACCTGTCGGCCAGCGCGTTGGCCGGGCGGCTGCCGGTGAGCCGGCAGGCGATCGCCAAACACCTGTCGGTGCTGGCTGATGCGGGGTTGGTCGAGCCGGTCAAAGTGGGGCGGGAGATTCGCTACCGTGCGCTGGGTGCCGAACTCAGCGCGCTGGGCAATCAACTGGAAACCATTGGCCGACAATGGGATCGACGACTGGCCGCGATCAAGCGGATCGCCGAGGGCGGGCTGGCGCCGTAGCGCCGACCGGGCGCATACTGGGGTTGGCGGTGATAGTGATGCTCAGCCCGACAACTGACCGGTTCCGCGACGACGATCCCAGCGTGCATCAGGCTGCGCGATTCGGCCTGATCATGGGGAGCCTCGGCGTCGGCGTCATGGTGATCGCCGCCGTCTGGGTCAAGCAGTGCCATGGTTTCGACACTGCGGCGTGCACCATGCCGTACCGCACCGTGCTGGCGTTCGCGGGCCCGCTGCTGCTGTTCAGCAGCGGCGTGTGGGCTTTCGTGCGCACCTATCGAGCTTGGCGGGACGACGAGGTCTGGTGGGCCTGGCAGGGCGCCGGGTGGTTCCTGTTGCTCCTGATGTCCATCGTGTTGACCATGAGCCTGCCGGTGCTGCTGTTCTAATCCAGCATCGCGGCCGCGAAGCGCCGCACTGACTCGACTCCGGTCGCGGCGGCCTCATCGAACCCAGCCCGGATCCGCGCGGAAATCTCCCGCGTAGCCGGGTCCAGCACGATCTCGGCCAGTAGCTCACCGGTCGTCGGCTCACAGACCGCCCACGAATACAACGTGTCGGATTCCCATTGCGCCGCACGGGTTTCCACGTGGGTGGGGGAGAGCTCGCCGAGGTCGGCGAGGCTGGGCCGGTCGTCCATCCGGTCGTCGGCACGTAGGGCACGCAGATACCAGGCGCCCGCGTTGATCTCGATGGCTTCCACAGCACTCCTCACATAAAACTCAGGGCTGCGATCCGCAGTGGATCGCAGCCCTGAGTCAAACCAGCAGACTAAAAACTAGTCCTTCAGCTCGGCGATGACGGTGCCCTGCGTGATGGCGGCGCCGGCCTCGACCGACAGGCCGGTCACGGTGCCGTCCTTGTGCGCGGTGACCGGGTTCTCCATCTTCATGGCCTCCAGCACCACGATCAGGTCACCCGCGGCGACCTGCTGGCCCTCCTCGACGGCGACCTTGACGACGGTGCCCTGCATGGGCGCGGTGACGGCGTCACCCGAAGCGGCCTTACCGCCGGCGGCGCCACGCTTGCGCGGCTTCGGCTTCTTCTTGATGGCACCGCTGGCAGCGCCACCGCCGCCACCGATGGCCAGATCGCCGGGCAGCGAGACCTCGACGCGACGGCCACCGACCTCGACGACGACCTTCTGACGCGGCGTCGCGTCTTCGTCGTCCAGCGGCTCGCCGCCGGTGAACGGCTCGACCGTGTTGTTCCACTCGGTCTCGATCCAGCGGGTGTGCACGTCGAACTTCTCGCCGTCACCGATGAAGGCGGGGTCGGAGACCACGGCGCGGTGGAACGGGATGACCGTGGCCAGGCCCTCGATGTTGAACTCGGCCAGCGCACGACGCGAACGGGCCAGGGCCTCGTCGCGGGTGGCGCCGGTGACGATCAGCTTGGCCAGCATCGAGTCGAACTGACCACCGATGACCGAACCGCTCTCGACACCTGAGTCCATGCGGACGCCGGGGCCGGTCGGGGCCTCGAACTTGTTCACCGGGCCGGGGGCCGGCAGGAAGCCGCGGCCGGCGTCCTCACCGTTGATGCGGAACTCGAACGAGTGGCCGCGGGGGGTGGGGTCTTCGGTGATGTCCAGGGCCTCGCCGTTGGCGATCTTGAACTGCTGCAGCACCAGGTCGACGCCGGCGGTCTCCTCGGTGACCGGGTGTTCCACCTGCAGGCGGGTGTTGACCTCGAGGAAGCTGATCAGACCGTCCTGGCCGACCAGGTACTCGACGGTGCCCGCACCGTAGTAACCGGCTTCCTTACAGATGCGCTTGGCGGACTCGTGGATTTCCTTGCGCTGTGCGTCGGTCAGGAACGGCGCGGGGGCCTCCTCGACCAGCTTCTGGAAGCGGCGCTGCAGCGAGCAGTCGCGGGTACCCGCGACGACCACGTTGCCGTGCGTGTCGGCGATGACCTGGGCCTCGACGTGGCGGGGCTTGTCCAGGTAGCGCTCGACGAAGCACTCGCCACGGCCGAAGGCCGCGACGGCCTCACGAGTGGCCGAGTCGAACAGTTCGGGGATCTCTTCGATGGTGCGGGCGACCTTCATGCCACGGCCGCCACCGCCGAAGGCGGCCTTGATGGCGATCGGCAGGCCGAACTCCTTGGCGAAGGCCAGGATCTCGTCGGCGTCCTTGACCGGGTCCGGGGTACCCGGCACCAGCGGGGCGTTCGCCTTGGCGGCGATGTGGCGCGCTGTGACCTTGTCACCCAGGTCGCGGATGGACTGCGGGCTGGGGCCGATCCAGATCAGCCCAGCGTCGATGACGGCCTGGGCGAATTCGGCGTTCTCCGAAAGGAAGCCGTAGCCCGGGTGGATCGCGTTGGCGCCCGACTTGGCGGCAGCGTCGAGGATCTTGTCGAAGACCAGGTACGACTCAGCGGAGGTCTGGCCCCCGAGAGCAAAGGCTTCGTCGGCAAGGCGCACGTGCGGCGCGTCGGCGTCTGGTTCAGCGTAGACAGCGACGCTGGCCAGTCCGGCGTCCTTGGCAGCCCGGATGACCCGGACGGCAATCTCTCCACGGTTGGCGACGAGCACCTTGGAGATCTTGGAACTGGCGTGGTTGGCCACTGTGCCTCCTGACGGCAGGTTCTCTAAGAAATGTCTTTAAGAATGTATCGCGTGCAGTGTAAGGCTAAAGACAGTGGATCCCCTTTTCGGGTGGCGCGCCACTGGGAGATTTCCTTCGAACTGGCCGAACTGCGCGGTTTTGCCGGGACTTTCTCGCCCGTACAGCTGTTTGCGCAATACTGATGCGGCACCGGTCCCGTCAGGGAGCCGCGAGTAAGGGGACACCGTTGTTCGTCGAGCCTCAGGCATCAGATCCGCAGATGATCGCACGTAAGCGCGAGATCAATCCCAATGTGCGCATCCGTCCACGCATGGAATGGATCACCGACAGCGACGGCGCCATCACCGGTTACAACATTGCTGACGAGACCAATCTCCAGCGCTTCATCAACACGTACCTGGCGCTGTTCTACAGCTCGGTTGTGACCCATATCCCGTTCCACTTCATTCGGCAGGGCTACCTCCGACTGTGTGGCGCCTACATCGGCAAGGACACCTCGATCGGCCGCGGCACCACGGTGTGGTCGATTCCGTGGCTCGTGATCGGCGACCGCGTCTCAATCGGTTTCCGGTGCCTGCTCGATGCCCGGGCCGGTATCGCCATTGGCGACGACGTGGTGATCGCCAGTGACACGCACGTCATCGCCGGCGGGCACGACGTCAACCATCCCAACTTCGTCCCGTCGCCGAATCCGGTCGATCCGGTCGTCATCGACGACCACGTCTGGATCGCGAGCCGGGCCATGATCTTGCCCAGCCTGATCGGCCGGGGCGCAGTGGTCGCCGCTCACGCCGTCGTCAACAAGGAAGTGCCGCCGTTCGCGATCGTCGGCGGGGTGCCGGCCAAGGTGATCGGTGAGCGCAGCAAGGATGCACTGCAGTACAGCGGCAAGTTCAAGCCGCCGTTCTTCTGAGCCTTACGCGGCGTCGCGGAGGCGGCGCTTGATGCGCGTCAGCATGGCTGACATACCACGCAGGCGCAGCGGGCTGATCAGCTTGGCCAGCCCCAGGTCCGCATAGAAATCGTCGGGCACCGCAAGGATTTCGGACGCCGGCAGACCGTCCAGCCCGGCAGCGAGAATCGCCGCGAAGCCGCGGGTCGTCGGCGCTTGGCGCGGGGCACTGAAGTACAGCCGCACATGCTCCCGGTCAGCGGCGTCGACGTGCAAGAACAACGGCGACTGGCACTCCGGTACCGGTTCCATCGCAGCTTCTTCGAGCGACGGTGGCAACGCGGGGAGTTCATTGGCGAACTCCAGCAGCAGAGCCAACTTGTCCTGCCCCTCCACGTCCGAGAAGTCCGACACCACCTCGGCCAGGGCCGCGGGGACGGTCACGAAGGTGCGTCTCCCGGCTGCTCGCCGACGGCCACGGGCACCCGCACGGTGTTGCCCCACTCGGTCCAGGAACCGTCGTAATTGCGGACGGCGGGCAGGCCCAGCAGATGCGTCAGCACGAACCAGGTGTGGCTGGAGCGCTCGCCGATGCGGCAGTACGCGACGGCCTTGTCGTCGGGCGCGATGAAGCTGTACAGCTCGTCGAGCTCGGCCCGGCTGCGGAAGCGGCCACTATCGTCGACGGCCTTTGCCCACGGGATCGACCGCGCGGTGGGAATATGGCCGCCGCGCAGCGCACCCTCTTCTGGGTAATCGGGCATGTGAGTGCGCTCGCCCGTGTATTCCTGCGGCGAGCGGACATCGATCAGCGGCTCTTTGCCGAGAATGGCCAACACGTCGTTCTTGAAGGCCCGAATGGGAGCGTCATTGCGCTCGACCACCGGGTAGCCCGAGGTCTGCTTGCTCGGGACGTCCAGGGTGGTGTCGCGGCCGTTGGTGATCCACAGATCGCGGCCACCGTCGAGCAGCCGGACGTCCGGGTGCCCGAACAGGGTGAACACCCACAGGGCGTAGGCCGCCCACCAGTTGCTCTTGTCGCCGTAGATGACGACGGTGTCGTCTCGGCTGATGCCCTTGCGGTCCATCAGCGCGGCGAACCGGGCGCCGTCGATGTAGTCGCGGACATGCGGGTCATTGAGGTCGGTATGCCAGTCGATCTTCACCGCGCCGGGGACGTGGCCGGTGTCGTACAGAAGGACGTCTTCGTCGGATTCGACGATGGCCAGACCAGGGCGTCCGATGTTGCCGGACAGCCAGTCGGCGGTCACCAATCGATCGGGATGCGCGTAGGTGGCGAAAGCGGGATGTGGGTCTGCAGGCAGCGGCACACTGGAAGCGTACCTACGCGCGAAATGCGGCGCAGACCCGTAAGGTCGAAACTTGTTTGCGTGCCAGCCGCTACGGTATGAAAAAACCCGTCTCCCACAGGGCGCACCGGAGGGATTGAGGATTTGCCAGAGAAATACGACGTCGGAATCATTGGACTCGGATATGTGGGGTTGACGCTCGCCACCGTGCTGGCTGAAGCGGGGAACTCCGTGATCGGGATCGAGACCCGTCAGGAATTGGTCGATATGACCAATCAGGGTTTGCCACATTTCACCGAGACCGGCCTGCCCGACGCTCTCGAGGGCGTCACCCGATTCGGGAAACTCAAGGCCGTCACCGCGTTCGACGACAGCTTCACGTGCGACACCTACATCATCACCGTCGGCACCCCGTTGGCGGCGGACGGCGTGGCCCGGGTGGACATGATCGAGGCCGCCGCCCGCGACATCGCCGGAAACATGCAGGATGGCGCGCTCGTCATCCTGCGTTCGACGGTCAAGGTCGGCACCACCCGCGACGTGGTGGCACCGATGCTGGCCGCCAGCGGCAAGAGCTTTGACATCGCGATGTGCCCCGAGCGCACCCTGGAAGGCAAGGCGCTGCAGGAATTGCGCGAGCTGCCCCAGATCGTCGGCGCCGACGATCCGGCGGTCGCGGACCGCGCCGCCGCGGTATTCCGCAAGCTCACCAGCTCGATCGTGCTGGTCTCCGATATCGAGACCGCCGAGATCATCAAATTGGTGAGCAACACGTTCCGCGATGTGCAGTTCGCGTTCGCCAACGAGGTTGCCCGGATTTGCGACGCATTCGGCGTCAGCGCCTATGAGGTGATCTCGGCGGGCAAACTCGGATACAACCGCACCAATATCCCGTTGCCGGGTCTGGTCGGCGGTCCCTGCCTGGAGAAGGATCCGCACATCCTGATGGAGAGCGTGCGCGAACGTGGCGTCACGCTGGACATCACCGCCGCCGGTCGGCTGGTCAACGAGCGCCAGCCCGCCGAGACGGTGCGCTTCATCAGCAGCGAGATCGCCCGCCGGTCGTTGGGCGCGGACGGGCCGCTGCGGATCAACCTGCTGGGCATGGCGTTCAAGGGCCAGCCCGAGACCAGCGACCTGCGTGGGTCCATGTCCATCAAGGTGTTGGGCGAGCTGAAGGCCGCGCATCCGAATGCAGAGATCGGCCTCTACGACCCGGTTACGCCGAATGACGTTCTGGCCGAAGCGTTTCCGGGGCACAAGGTGTACAACCGGTTCGGTGACGCGGTGAGTGGCGCGGACGTCGTGGTGCTCGGCAACAACCACCCGTCGCTGGGCACCATCTCGCCGCGCACCATCAGCGAGTTCATCAGCCCTGACGGCTTCGTCTTCGATTACTGGAACCACTACAGCCACCTGCCGGCCACCGAACTGGGCGACAACTACTTCGCCGTGGGCCGCAGCGGAAAGGTCGTCGAGCGTGTCTAAGCGGGTCGTGGTCACCGGTGGTGGCGGATTCATCGGTGCCTACCTGGTCAAGAAACTGGTCTGGGACGGCTGGCAGGTCGCGGTCGTGGACTCGATGGTCCGCGGCGACGCCAGCCGCTTCGCTGAAGTTGCTTCGGACGTCGAGCTTTTCACCTGCGACGTGCGCGACCAGGATGCGCTGGAGAAGGCGTTCGCCGGCGCCGAGGTGGTCATGCACCTGGCTGCCATCAACGGCACCGAGAACTTCTACAAGCAGCCGGAGCTGGTGCTCGACGTCGGCCTGCGCGGTGCGCTCGCCGTGACCAACGCCGGCCGCGCCGCGGGGGTGCCCGACCTCATCGTCGCGTCGACCGCCGAGGTGTACCAGACGCCCGAGATCATCCCCACCCCGGAGACCATTCCGTTGATGCTGCCGGACAGCCTCAACCCCCGGTACTCCTACGGTGGCGGCAAGATCGTCAGCGAGTTGATCGCCTTCAACTACGGCCAGGACCACTACCGACAGGTCCAGGTTTTCCGGCCGCACAACGTGTTTGGGCCCAACATGGGCTGGAAGCACGTCGAACCGCAGTTCATCCTGCGGGCCCTGGGATGTCAGGAGAGCGGTGATCCGACCTTCTCGATCCAGGGCGACGGCAGCGAGACCCGTTCGTTCTGCTACGTCGACGACATCGTCGACGGCATCCTGACGATGTACGAAAAGGGCGGGCACCGCGAGATTTACCACCTCGGCAGCGACGAGGAACTCAGCGTCCGGGAGTTGGCGACGCGGATCGGCCGCGCCGTCGGGGTCGAGCTCGAGATCAAGCCCGGCGAATTGCAGGCCGGTGGCACACCGCGCCGGTGCCCGGACATCTCGAAGATGCGGGCGCTGGGCTGGTCGCCGCAAGTGGCCCTGGACGACGGTCTGACACGCACCGTGGCGTGGTACCGCGAACACCGAAACGATGTGCCCGCCAACGACTTGATGTAGTCAGCGGACCTACTGCCCTCCGCACCGGTGGGGGACAGGCACAATGACTGCCATGAGGGCACGCATCGTCGCACTGGTCGTCATCGCAGTACTGGTGGTGACCGGGTTCGCGGCGCTGATCTACAGCCTGACCCGGCCGGACCAGGAACCGATCCAGGCCAAGCCGTCGGCGCAGCTCCCCATGGTGGACAAGGTCTCGCTGGAACGGGCCATCCACGACGCGTTCACCAGCCAGCCTCCGCAGTCCGTAATCTGCGAGCGCGGCCTCATCGCGCGGGTCGGGCAGAGCACGCGCTGCGACGTCACGATGTCGCCCGCCTACGGCATTCAACCGACCGTCACGGTGTCCAGCGTCGACAATGGCAAGGTCAGCTATTCGATGACCCCGGCGGTGTCCAAGACTCAGCTGGAGGCCGCCGTGGCGGACATGGTGACCCGCACGCGCAACGCCGCGCCACAGTCGGTGACGTGCCTGTCCGGGCTCGAAGGGAAGCAGGGCGCGGTCGCGTTCTGCGACATCACCGACAGCGGCTACACCAGCCGGCGTACCGCTCTGGTCAGCGAAGTATCCGGGCTCGCAATGAATTACGGCCTGACTCCGGTGTTGGAGAAGTCTGTTGCGGAGACCTCACTCGCCGCGCAGTTGCGGCAAAGTGGCCGAAGCACGGACGCCGTCAACTGTGCCGGTGATGTGGAGAGCAAAGTGGGGGCCACGCAACGGTGCACAGCCGTCGTCGGCGGGCAGAGCCACAGCTACACGCTGACCGTCACCGCCGTCTCGGACGGCAAGGTCTCCTTCACCTATCAGCCGGTGAACTAGCGAATAGTGCTGTCAGACAGCCGGATTCGCAGCCCATAGCGCGGCGACGGACACCCCGAGCTGCGTCAGCATCTGGCGCAGTAGCGGCAGGCTCAACCCAATGACGTTCGACGGGTCGCCGTCGATCCTGTCGATGAACCAGCCGCCCAGGCCGTCAAGGGTGAATGCGCCGGCCACCCACAGCGGTTCGCCGGACGCCAGGTAAGCATCCAAGTCCGTCGGGCTGGGCTGGCCGAAATGCACTGTGGTGGAACCGAGTTCGCTCACCTGCGCGGTGACGGCGCCGTCTTCCAGGCGGATGACGCAATGGCCGGTGTGCAGCACCGCGCTGCGGCCTGCCATCGAATGCCATTGGCGCCGTGCGACATCGGGGGAGCCCGGCTTGCCTGTCAAGCGGCCGTCGAACTCGAGCATCGAATCGCAGCCGATCACAACGCAATCCGACGACAAGCCGGCGTCGACCAACTCGGCGACGCGCTCAGCTTTCGCGGTCGCAAGGGCTTGCACGGTCGCACTGGGGCCGGCGTCGCCGAGGGCCGCGATGATCGCGTCCTCGTCGACATCGGACACCAGCACGATCGGATCGATGCCGGCCTTACGCAACACACTGAGCCGGCCCGACGAGGCCGAGCCGAGGACCAGGCGCATCAGCCGTGCCGGATGCTCTTCGCGCAAGCGCTCATCGACGCACGAAGGTGCGCTCCACCAACGTGACCAGCTGCCAGCTGGTGTGCGCGTACCGCAGCTTGGAGACCGGGTGGCCCCAGTCGTTACGGTCGCCGGTGCCGGCAGCGGCACCGCCGCCGGAGGCGCTGGCCAGCACCGTCACCAGGGCAGCGAGCTCCTCATCGGACGGGTTGCCCTTGACGACCTGGAACATCGGCGCGATGGGCGCTTCTGCTGCGGCTTCAGTTTCGGGGGTCTGCACGTCGGCGCTCACAGCGGGATGTTCCCGTGCTTCTTCGGCGGCGTCTGAACGATCTTGCGCTCCAGCAGACGCAGCGAGTTGGCGATGTAGCCGCGGGTGTGCGACGGCGGGATGACCGCATCGACGTAACCGCGCTCGGCGGCAACGTACGGGTTCACCAGGGTGTCCTCGTACTCCTGCTGCAGCTGCAGGCGCAGGGCGTCCACATCCTCGCCGTTGGCCGCGGCGCTCTTGAGCTCCGAGCGGTAGACGAAGCCGACCGCGCCCGAGGCACCCATGACGGCGATCTGGGCCGTCGGCCACGCTAGGTTGACGTCGCAACCCATGTCCTTGGAGCCCATGACGCAGTACGCGCCGCCGTAGGCCTTGCGGGTGATGACGGTGATCTTCGCGACGGTGGCCTCACCGTAGGCGTACAGCAGCTTGGCGCCGCGGCGGATGATGCCGTTGTACTCCTGCTCGGTGCCCGGCAGGAAGCCCGGGACGTCCACCAGCATGATGATCGGGATGTTGAAGGCGTCGCAGGTCCGGATGAACCGGGCGGCCTTCTCCGAGGCGTTGATATCCAAGCAGCCGGCGAACTGCGTCGGCTGGTTGGCCACGATGCCGACCGGACGACCGTCGATGCGGCCGAAGCCGATGACGATGTTCTGTGCGTAGCCGGGCTGAACCTCGAGGAACTCGTCGTCGTCGAGGATGCGCGAGATGACCTCGTGCATGTCGTACGGCTGGTTCGGCGAATCCGGGATCAGCGTGTCGAGCTCGAGGTCCTCGTCGGTGAGGTTGTCCTCGATGGCGCCCGGGTGCGGCGGCGCGGGGAAGCGCGGCGGCTCGGCGTAGTTGTTCGGGGGCAGGTAGCTCAGCAGGTCGCGGACGTAGTCCAGGGCGTCCTGCTCGCCGGAGGCGACGTAGTGCACGGTGCCGGACTTGGCCTCATGGGTGTGGGCGCCGCCCAGCTCCTCCATGGTGACCTCTTCACCGGTGACGGTCTTGATGACGTCCGGTCCGGTGATGAACATCTGGCTGGTCTGGTCGACCATGATGATGAAGTCGGTGAGCGCGGGGGAGTAGACGTGGCCACCGGCCGCGGCACCCATGATCAGCGAAATCTGGGGGATGACGCCCGAGGCCAGGATGTTGTTGCGGAAGATGCGGCTGTACAGGCCGAGCGAGACCACACCCTCCTGGATGCGGGCGCCGGCGCCGTCGTTGATGCCGATCAGCGGGCGGCCGGTCTTGATGGCCAGCTCCTGGACCTTGACGATCTTCTCGCCGTAGACCTCACCGAGGCTGCCGCCGAAGACGGTGGCGTCCTGGCTGAAGAGGCAGACCTCGCGGCCGTCGATGGTGCCGTAGCCGGTCACCACACCGTCGCCGAGCGGGTGCTTGTCGCCCAGGCCGAAGTTGGTGCTGCGGTGCTTGGCCAGCGCGTCGAGTTCGACGAACGAACCTTCGTCCAACAGCGCCAGGATGCGCTCGCGGGCGGTGAGCTTGCCCTTCTGGTGGACCTTCTCGACTGCGGCCTCGCCGACCGGGTGGAGGGTCTCTTCGGTACGCCTACGCAGGTCTTCCAGCTTGCCTGCGGTGGTGTGGATGTCGATCGCCTTGTCCACCGGTGGCTCGGTCACGCTCGTCATGGCGTCGATGTTAACGGTTCTCTAAGAAAGTTGTGAAGTTGGGTGCCCACTCGGCGGTTCACACGGCCTGATCTGTCGTCTATCTGCGGTCCCGTGACGGCAGTGGTTATACTCCACGGAGTTAGCTGGCAACGTAATTGCCCGGGCTTGGGTGGCGAGGGGACAGGCGTGGATATCGATGCTGTAGAGGGCGGCCATTACTACAAGGACCAGGCTGCGAACACGAATCCGGTCATTGCCTGGAGTCACCGGTCGCGGTACGAGAAGGCCATCAGCCTCATCGATCGTTCGAACAGCAAAGTCCTTGACTACGGTTGCGGCGACGCGACCTTCCTCGCCATGGCGTCCGATCGCATTGCCGAGGGCTACGGCTGTGACATCGATGAACACCAAATCCAGGACTGCCGAGACCGGCTCGGTGCCATCCCGAACCTGCATTTCGTCTCGATCGGGGACCTCGGCGAAGATTACGACGGCGCCTTCGACGTGGTGACATGCCAGGAGACGCTGGAGCACTGCACCGACGAGGCAATCGACACCATCCTCGACGACATCGCGCGGCTGTGCTCGCCGACGGGGCGCGTCATCATCAGCGTCCCGATCGAGATCGGTCCGTCATTCGCGGTGAAGCAGTCCATCCGGGCGTTGGCCGCCCGCATGGGTAACAGCAGCTATCACGTCTCGGAGCGCTACGGTCCCCGAGACGCGGCGCGGATGGTGTTCGCCCGCGCTTCGACGAAGGTCGAGCGCCCGCTGTATGAAGTCGACGGGCTCACGGGCTACTCCCACTTCGGATTCAACTGGCGCGCGTTGCGTGAGCGGGTGTCGCAGACCCTGGAGATCGTGAACACGGAGTTCACCCCGCTGGGTGCACTCGGCGGTTTTGCCAGCAGCCAGGCGTGGTTCCTCTGCCGGCCGCGCCGCTGATCTAGTCCCCCAATCTGTTTGCTGGATGGTCAATAAACGCTGCGCCTGCAACGTGCGGAGCCGGCGCGCGGCCGCCGGAGTGCGCATTGCGGGATCTGCGGATCTGCCGGTGATCGGCGCCGTGTTCAGCGATTTGCCAGAATGCGGATATTGCCTGGTGTCGACCGTTCGTCGGTGCGGCGAATAGGCCTCTGGCGTGCAGTTTCTGGAGTGTTCCGGACTCGATGGGCGGCTTAGCTGGGTGACGGGGTAGACACGCCTACTCTGCCGCTTTTGGCCTGCTCAGGGCATTTGGCTTGTCATTTGCGTTAGTTTGCGGTTCGATATGCGTGCCCGCACTTCTCGGGTGTACGACATACGACCGCGAAACGATCGACAGATCGGCGCAAGGGGATATCAACAGTGCATTCGACGCGCAAGTACGACGGAGTGGACGGGCCCAAAGTGGCCCTCGCCCACGATTACCTGACCCAGTTCGGCGGCGCTGAAAAAGTTGTCCTTTCGATGACCAAGGCGTTCCCGGACGCCCCGCTCTACACAATGCTGTACGACCCGGAGCTGACCTATCCGGAGTTCGCCGACCTGGACATCCGGGTTTCCGCGCTGAACAAGATCGGCCTGGCTCGCAAGTACCACCGGGCCGCGCTGCCGATCTACCCACTAGTCGCGGAGTCGATGCACATCGACGCCGACGTCGTGCTCGCCAGCTGCAGTGGCTGGTCGCACGGCTTCCGCACCAACGGCAAGAAACTCATCTACTGCTACAACCCGGCGCGCTGGCTGTACCAGACCGAGGCCTACCTCGGGGACCATGCCAACCCGATCAAACGCCTCGGCCTCAAGCTCACCAAGAACCGCTTGCTGGACTGGGACCGCCGGCAGGCCCTCGCTGCCGACAAGTACCTCGCGATCTCGACCATGATCAGCGGGTACGTCAAGAAGGCTTACGACATCGACGCCGAGGTGATGTTCGCGCCGGTCGCCATGTCGCGGTCGTACGCGGTGGAACCTGTTGACGAGCTCGAGGACAAGGTCGATCTCGCTGATCCGGACGGCAGTTTCTATCTCGTCGTGTGCCGCCTGCTGCCGTACAAGAACGTCGACGTCATCGTGCGGGCCTTCGCAGGCAGCGACCGGCAGCTGGTCGTGGTCGGCAACGGCCCCGAGGCCGACCGGCTGCGGGCGATGAAGACCGACAACGTCACCATGCTGCACAACCTCACCGACGGCCAGATGGCCTGGCTCTACAAGAACTGCCGGGCCCTGCTGTCGTCGAGCTACGAGGACTACGGTCTGACCCCGATCGAGGCGGGAGTGTGGGGCCGGCCGAGCGTCGCGCTGCGGTTCGGCGGCTTCCTGGACACCATCGACGAGGGCGTCACCGGATTGTATTTCGATGAGCCGCAACCGGATTCGGTGCGCGAGGCGCTCCAGCGCTTCGAGTCGCGGGCATGGGACCAAGAGAAGATCAGGCACCACGTCGCCCAGTTCACTGAGGACGCATTCAGCGCTCGACTGCACGAGGCAGTCGACAAGCTGGCCGGGTACTAGCGGGAACAGGAGCAACGTCGGTGACCACGCTCAAGGACTACCGGTTGGTGTACGTCGGCCCGGCCAATCATGAGACAGCCGTGGGTGACTACGCGGAGAATCTCATCGAGACGCTGCGACCGCACGTCGGCGAGCTGGTCGAGCACCGAACGTTGGGCCCGGGCTCCGACAGCATCATGGAGGTGCTGGGGCACCGTCGTGCGGTGGCTGACCTGGTTGCCGGCGGGCAGCCGGGCCGCGTGCTGGTGCACGCCGAGCTGGCTGCCGGTGCCATAACGGCGTTCTGGTCCATCGCCGGACTACGCGACGTGCCGGTCACTGCGACGGTTCATGATCCGCCGCAAGGCATTTGGTGGCCCGGCCGCACGCGGTTCGTATCCCAGCACAAGCTGATCATGCACGGGATTCACTACCCGTTGCGTCCGGTGTCGCGGATGCTGGAGGGCTGGGTGAACGGCGACCGAACCCTGTTCGCGCTCAGTCAGGTTGGGCAGCAGTCCATCCGGGACACCTACCCGAACACGGACGTGGCCTACGTGCCGTACCTGGTCTGCGAGCGGCCCCGGGTGCGCCCGGTGACCGAGCGGCCGAAGGCGATCGGCTTCTTCGGGCATGTGTATCGGGGCAAGGGTTTTGAGCAGATCGCCCGGATCCGGCGAGAGTTGCCGGACGACATCGTCATTCGCGTGGCGGGTCGCGGCACAGAGGCGCTGCCAGGCGGTCCGGGTGTCGAGATCGTCGGCGCGGTCGACGGTGCGGCCGAGGACGCGTTCTTCGATTCGGTTCGGGCCGTGGTGATTCCGTATGGCAAACGACATTTCTACGCCGAGACCTACCCGGCGTCGTCAGTCGCGGCGCATGCCTTGGCCTATCGCACACCGGTGGTGTGCACCGATTACGGCTCATTGGCAGAGTTCGGGACGGAGACCGGCGCGGTCGTCGTGCCCATGGACTCCGACGATCCGAATGTGCTGCCCGCAGCTTTCTCAGGGGCCATCGAGGCGCTGCTGGGCGACGACGTGCGGCTCAAGGAGCTGGAGGGGAACACGGACCGGACGCGGCAAGCGCGGTCTCCCGAGAACACCGCGGCGGCCTACGCAGCGAAGTGGTCGGAGATGCTGGCGCGTCGCGGTCAGCTGCGCTGACGAGGCCGCAGCACTGTGGTTAACTCGGAAATTGGGACGACGGGAGCGAACAGAGTGATTGGCGAGCCGGCAAAGGCAGATCCGGCGGATGTGGCACGCAAGCTGGCGGCGGCACCGACCCTGAAGATGCCACCGGACCCGGAATGGGAGCTCGGTGAGGACGGCCGCGTCACTCACTACAAGATGCAGAGCATGGGTGTTCGCCGTAAGGCGCGCAACCGTATTGGTGAGCTGCTGTTCAACATGTTCATCACCCACATTCCGTCGCACGCGATCCGCCAGGGCTTCCTCCGCTTGTTCGGCGCCACCATCGGTGAGTGGTCGACCATCATGCGCGGCACGACCATCCTGGACATCGAATTCCTGACCATCGGCAATGGCACGACCATCGGTTTCCGCTGCCTCCTCGACGCGCGCGCGGGCCTGTGGATCGGTGACAACGTCACCATCGCCAGTGACGTGCACCTGCTCGGCGGCGGTCACGACATCAATCATCCCGACTTCCTGCCGATCCCGATTCCGACGGTGATCGAGGACTACGCCTGGATCGCCAGTCGGGCCATGGTGCTGCCGTCGCTGATCGGGCGTGGCGCCGTCGTCGCCGCGCAGGCGCTGGTGGTCAAAGATGTGGCCCCGCTCGATGTGGTGGGCGGTAACCCCGCCAAGCCGTTCGCCAAGCGGAACCCGGATGCATTGGGCTACAGCGCAAAGTACCGGCCCCTGTTTTGCTGATGCCGGTGGATCTACGGGACTACCGGTTGGTGTACATCGGTCCGGCGGAAGGCCAGACCGCGGTCGGTGACTACGCCGAGAACTTCGTCAACGCGGTGCAGCCCTTGTTCGGTGAGGTCGTCCAGCGCCGCACCTTGGGCCCCGGCGCGGAGAGCCTGTCCCAGGTGTTGGGGCATCGTCGGGCTGTGGCGGACCTGGTTGCCGGCGGGCAGCCGGGCCGCGTGCTGGTGCACGCCGAGTTGGCTGCCGGTGCGGTGTCGGCGTTTTGGTCCATCGCGGGACTGCGCGGGGTGCCGGTGACGGCGACGGTGCACGACCCGCCGCAGGGGATCTGGTGGCCCGCGCGGACGCGGCTCGTGGCGTCGAACAAGGTCCTGATGCACGGGCTGCACTACCCGTTGCGTCCGGTGTCGCGAAGGGTGGAAGGCATGGTCAACGGCCACCGAACCCTATTCGCGCTCAGCGACATCGGCCGACGGTCCATCAAACTGACCTACCCGCACACCGACGTCGCCTTCATCCCGCACATCGTGTCCGAGCGGCCGCAGCTGCGCCCACTGACCGAGCGGCCGAAGGCAGTGGGCTTTTTCGGGCATGTGTACCGCGGCAAGGGCTTTGAGCAGATCGCTCGGATTCGGCGAGAATTGCCGGACGACATCGTGATTCGTGTGGCGGGCCGGGGCACTGAGGCGCTGCCGAGTGCTCCCGGCGTGGAAATCGTCGGCGGCGTCGACGGTCCGGCCGAGGACGCGTTCTTCGATTCGATTCGGGCCGTGGTGATTCCGTACGGCAAGCGGCATTTCTACGCCGAGACCTACCCGGCCTCGGGCTCCGTCGCGCACGCGACGGCCTACCGCACGCCGGTGGTGTGCACCGACTACGGCGCCCTGGCTGAACTGAACGAGCGCTCCGGTGCGCTCGTCGTCCGCATCGGCGACGACGACCCGCAGCGGCTGGCGAAGGCACTGGCCACCGAGATCGCGGCGCTGGTCAATGACGACCGGCGCCTCGCCGAGTTCGGTCGGCACGTCGACGACTACCGCGCGGCCTGTTCGGCGCCCCGTACCGCCGAGGCCTTCGGCCGGGTGTGGACGGACATGTTGTTCCGAGAATCTGCGAGTGTGTGACCTGACTACCCCCGAAGCGCCAACCCGTAATCTGGCGAAGACGTTCATTGCCTTGATCTGGGCCTACGGCGGCCGCGGCGTGGGCTTGCTGTGGACGCTGATTCTGGTGCACCGCTTGGGCATTCAGGAATACGGTCTGTACGGCATGGCGACCGCGCTGAACGGCATCATCGGCGCGACCATCGACAACTCGTTCGCGGTCCGGGCCATCCGGGAATCCGAGGAGCACTTCCGCCGGGAACGCGCCATGCGGTACCTGGTCTCGGTCGGGCTGATTGTCACCGGTCTGAGCGCGTTCCACTTCAACTACGTCGTCGGCTTCGGCCTGATGGTGGCCGGCGGCGAAATCGGCCTGAATGTGGTGAAGAGCCAGTCCGCGCGGGACGGCCACCCGGACCGGGTGTACCGCATCGACAGCGCGCGACAGTTCACCAGCGCCGGCTGCGCGGCGATCTACCTGTATACCGCGGAGCACCCGACGTTGACGCCGGCCACGCTGCTGTACTGCACGCCCTACGTGGTGGTGCTGATCTGGGGTGCGAAGCTGGCGATTGGCAATCGCCCGGCGCTGCCGGGTCCGCCGCGGCTGATCGCCGCCCTCACCGGTGAGATGCTCGGCACCGCGCTCTATCTGGGCGGCGACGTGCTGCTGCTGGGCACCCTGGTCGATACCAAGGCCGCGGGCTACTACCAACTGGCGTGGGTGGTGGCGGGTGCGATAACGGCCGTCGGTGCGTCGTTCGGCATGACGTATCACGAGCCGCTGCGGGAGAGCGGCGGCGACGTCGCGGCCGGCCCGCCGTTGCGCAACACGCTGGCGATCGCCGCGCTCGGCGGCACTCTCATGCTGATCATCGGCGGCGGCCTGTACGTCGCCGGGGCGGCCACGCAGTTGGTGTTGGCGATGATGATCATGGGCGGGTTCGCCGCCCTGCGCATCGTCATCTCCGTCTTCCAGATCATCCTCTACACGCAGCGCCGCGATCTCTTCCGGCTCACGGTCGCGGTCGGACTGGTGCCGGTGAAGCTCGGCCTGGTCGCAGCGCTGACGCCGTTCGGTGCTGTGGGTGCTGCGATCGCCGCCAACATCTCCGATGCCCTGATGCTGGCGGCGTTCAGCTGGGCGGTCTACGGACCGCGCCCGGTGCTCGTCGAAGCCGAACAGACGAGGGAATCATGACGGCGCCCAGGCCCAAGGTCGCGTTCATCCTGTCGAAAGACCCGGTGCTCGAACACACCGGTGACATCGCGCTGGCCCGGATGCTCATGGAGCTGGCGGCTGACACCTTCGACGTCTCGGCCACCGCATTGTCGCCTGAACCCGGCACGGTGACCGCCGACCTGATTCCAGGTGGGCTGCCGCTGGAGCGGGTACACAAGTCGGCGATCCGGCCGCATCGACTGCTCATCGATTCCCTGCGGCTGCGGCGCAGTTTGGTGCACATCCGGTTCGACACCGACGAGTTGGTCCGGGCCATCGACCGCAGTGCCGCCGACGTGTTCGTCGCCGAGCACAGCTACATGGCCGAATCCTTTTTCCGCAGTAAGCATTTCGGGCACAAACGGCTGGTCGTCAACACCAACGTCAGTGAGTCGTTGGTCTGGCGGGCGTCCCGCGGCGCGCTCGGTCGGGTCGAGGAACCGCGGCTGATCCGCGACGAACTGCGGGTCGCACGGGCGGCCGACGGCATCGGCACCTATGACGCCGAGGAAGCGCAGTACTACCGCGACAACGGGGTTCGCGATGCCCGGTTCATGGACATCACCATGCCGCCCGGCGAGCAGGTCGACGTGGCGAAAAGTCCGCCTCGTCTGGTGTTCATGGGCACCCGGGACTGGCCGCCGAATCAGGAGGGATTCCTGCGGGCGCTGCAGTTGTGGCCGCAGATCTCGGCGGGTATCGACGGTGCGGAACTCTGCGTGATCGGCGCCAAGAAACCCGGCGCAGCCGACCCCGTCTACCCCTCAGGGGTGCGCGATCTGGGATTCGTCGACGATCTCGGGGCATTCCTGGGTACCTGCCGGGCCCTGATGGCGCCGATCAGCACCGGCGGGGGAGTGCGGGTCAAGCTGTTGGATACCTTCCGGATCGGGCTGCCATCGGTGGCCACCTCCGCAGCCATCGGCTCGCTGGGGCCGATCTTCGGGATCCAGCCGCTCGACGACGACGCCGCCTTCATCGCGGAGTGCCGACGGCTGCTCACCGATGTCTCGGCGGCCGCCGAGCTGGGGAACCAGCTATACGCGATCAATCGGCAACGGTGGCAGGACCGGACACCGCATCGGGCCGTGGCCGATCTGTTGCGGGGCGCTGAGGCGGATCAGTTCGGGTAGATCTTGAACCCGACCCACGGTATCCAGGTCATGTAGCCGTTCTGGAAGTCCACGCGGCTGCCACCGCTGACGTAGTGCTCGTCGGTGGTAGCCAGACCCAGCTGAGGCTTCCACGCCTGCGCGAAACCCTGGGTGGCCCAGTGTGCTCCGGTCTCCGGTGACCACCAGACCCGGAACGGCTGGCCCGAGGTGAAATCCTGGAAGCCGTTCGCGAATTGTCCGGCGGGCAACCCTTGGCGGACTAGGGCGACGTCGCCGACCGCGCGCGGCGAGGACACGTAGCCGCTCGGCATCTCGAACAGGGTGTTCACGGTTCGTATCTGCGCCCACACCTTGGGGGTGGCATGGAACACCGGGCTGAGCACCTCGCCGTGGGCTGGATCGACGATCTGCGAAAAGCGCTGAAATTCGGGGGATTTCGGTACCCCGGCGCTGATCGCCGCACGCAGATCGGCGGCCGCGGGCTTCGGGGACCAGTCGGTGCGGTAGACACCGATGGTGGCGTCGGGTTGGTTACTGCCGGTCTGCCGGTCGCGGGTGGTGTAGACCATCAACGGGCCTGTGTACGGCATCTCCTGCCACTTGGTGTACATGTCCTTCAGATACACGGTCTGGGTCGCTTCGCTGACGGACGACGTGGGCTCCCCGTACTCGGTGGCCCAGATCTTCTTGTCGCCGTCACCGTTGCTGATCATCAGCTGGCGCATCTGAACCAGTTGCAGCACAGGTGAATTCGCCACCGTTATGCCATCCGAGAATTTCAAGGTGTACTGGTACGGGTGGAACGAGAGGGCGTCGAAATTGCCCTTGGCGCCCGCGCTGTACATCCCGGCCACGAAGCGGACCGGGTTGATGGACCACGAACCCCAGTCGATCACCGCGCCCAAGACGCCACCGACGACGGTCACCGCAGGATCAACCGCCTTGATCCGGGGATACGCCGCCTTCAGCAGGTTGGTGTAGCCGGTGGGGTCCGGTGCCGGAGTGTAGAAGAACACCGCATTGGGCTCGTTCCAGATTTCGTAGGCGCCGATCTTTCCCTTGTAGCGGGTTGCGACCTTGGCGGCGAATTCGCCGTACTGATCCGCCGACGCAGGCTGGCTGCTGAGCGGAAATCCGCCCGGCGATACCGCCCAGGCGGGGGTGGAGTTGATGAACCCGATGATCGACATGTTCTGTGCCGCAGCGGCATTCACGATCTTGTCGACGTTGGTCCAGTCGAGCACGCCCGGCACCGCCTCGACTCCGGCCCACGGAATCATCAGCCGGATGGTGCTGACGTTGGTGTTCGCCATCAACGCGATGGTCCGGGCCACGTCCTGTGGGGTCATGCCATAGATGTCGGAGTCGGCAAAGCCGATCGTGGTCGGCAGGTTGACGACCACGCAGCTCGTCGCCACGCTGATCTGCTTGGGGGCGTCGCCGGGGACGCCGGTCAGCGCGATAAGCGCGCAGACCATTGCGCCGGCGATGGCCGACGCGACGCTGGAGAACCGCCGGGTCGTCGGTCGTGCAGGGCGCCTGCCGGGCATGACGCAACCACCCTTCGCTATGGCGACTCCGGAGATCCGGAATCAGTGCGCGGCGTAGCGCACGTGCGCCATCAGTGTGCAGCAGGGATGGGGGTTTGCTGTGAATCTGTTGGGGCGTGTCGCAGTTGGTCGGCTCTGCGTTCTCGATCTATGTGTACGAGAAATGCCAGCAAAATCGAAAATTTCAGGGTGGCGGACGGGATGCCGACCACGGGATGGTCCAGCTGGAGGGCAATCACGCAGAATCCGATGAAGATACCGCCGTACACCGCCCACGGAAATGAATTGGAGCGGATGGCCCGGTAGCTCATAACGCAGCCGACCAGCATGATCGCGAAAAATGCCAGGCCCGTGAAGATACCGCCGCGGTAGATCGTCAGCAATGGCGCATTCGACACGTGGTTCAGCACGAACGCGTATTGGCCGTCCCGGAATTCGAGTCGGTTCCACCCTTTTCCGAACAACCAGTAGCCCGCCATGGTGTCCGGGAATTCGCGAATGGCATCAATTCGAGAGGTGGCACCGGCGTCGTCGCTCTTGAACGAGTTCAAGAATCGGCTGCGGACTTCGGGTATCGCCAGCGCCGCGGACGCCGCGGCGACCATCGCAGCGATCGACCACCCGCGGTCTCTGGCCCGCATCGAGTGGAACGCGAGCACCAGCAACGCTCCGCCGATGACCGAGAACATGCCGGCCCGACTCAAGGTGAGGATCAGCGAGACTACGAAAATGGCGGTGACCACCAGTCGCTGCCAACCCGTCAGCACGACGAGGGCCACGGCGATCGCCACGACCAGGGCAATGCCTTCGGCGTTCGGATCCACCGAGGTGCCGCCGAGTCGCATGGATCGTTCCGCGCCACCTTCGGCGAACGCGAAGCGGGTGGTGGTGTACTGCGCGGCGTAGCCGAAGATGCGCAGGTACTTGAACGACGTCTGGTTCGGGTCGAATGCCACGATGTACAGCCCGAACACCGCGTTGAACACCGTCGCGTAAACGAAAATTCGGCCGAATTTCTCCAGGTGCTCCGTGGACAGGTTGGTCAGTGCCAATGCGACGAGGGTGACCGCCGCCCACCGGACGATCTGGATGACGTCGCCGAGACCGGTTCCGGTGACGATGACGGACACTGTCGAGGTCACCAGGAGTGCGATGATCGACCATTCCATCGGGTGGATTGGCCGCGCCAATCGGGGATGCACAAACAACGCCACGATCGCGCCAAATGCAAACGGCAGATACAACGGCACGTGAACGCCTGGGAAATAGCCGAAAGGCAGCGCCCCGGTGACCACAGCCAATCCGTACAAGAACCAGAGGGGATGTCGCATTCCGACATAGATGCCGACCCCGAGCACGACGACGGCGACAATGCCCAACAATGCGAGCTTCCCGAATGACGTCGCCAACCAGGCCAGGCCAACGATTACGGCCAGAATCGCGGCAGATGATTTAGGATTGCCGAGTTGACCCAGATGGGCGTTCATGGCGACCATGGTCTCAGCTTGGCCAGCTAAGCTCAAGCAGGTTGCTCGGCCCAGTGCGCGTCTGCTGCTCGGTGTCGGTGCCAAACCGCTATTCTGTGAGCCATCGCATTGCTGAACTAAGGGGCGCGTCCTTGGATATCAAAGAATACCTGCGGATTTTCGGCCGGTACTGGTGGGCGATCGTGGTCCTGGCGGTTGTCGGCGCTGCCGCCGGCTGGTCCTGGTGGGAGTTCAGCTCCAAGCAGTACCAGTCCAGCGCGACGCTGTTCGTAGCAACGCAGAACGGCACCTCGGTCACCGAGGCCTACCAGAACAATCTTTTCTCCCAGGACCGGGTGAACTCCTACGCGAGCTTGGCTACCAGTGAGCAGGTTGCCGCCCGCGCGGTCGACCAGCTCAAGGCGAACATCTCGGCGAGTGAACTGCGGTCGAAGATCACCGCGGTTCCGTTGCCGAAGACGGTTTTGCTGCAGGTTTCGGTCACTGATTCCGATCCCGGACAGGCTCAGACGTACGCCGGTGCGGTCGCCGATCAGCTCGCCGGATTGGTCGGCGAACTGGAGACCTCACGTCGCGGCGGCAGCCCGGCCGCGGGCGCCATCGTCGTCGACGAAGCCGGCTATCCGGCCAAGCCCCTTGGCTATTCGATGATCACCCGGATCGGGTTCGGCGCGGCCGGCGGCGTTGCCCTCGGCATCCTGGCGGCGCTCGTCCTGGGTGTCGTCGACCGGCGGGTGCGCGGTCGTGAGCGGGTGGCTGACGCCAGTGGTTCGTTGCTCATGGGTGCGCTGCCCGCGGACCCGGCCCGAGCCAAGGGCGCCATGGTCGATCTGGCTGCGGAGAACACCTACGCGGAGGCGTTGCGCGAGCTCCGCAACAATTTGCGGTTCACCGTCCCGGCAAACCGTGAAGAACCGGCGCGAGTGATCGCTGTGACCAGTCCGTCCACCGCCGATGGACGCACCACGCTGGCCATCGACCTGGCCGCGGTGCTCGCGGAAACCGGCAAGCGCGTCGTCCTCGTCGACGGTGACCTGCGCAACCCGGCAGTGGCCACACGGCTCGACCTCAGCCCGGCCGCGCGACAGGGCGCCTCGGACCGCGGCCTCAGCACCGTGCTGGTCGGCGAGAACACGATCGCCGAAGGCATCATCGCCGAAGTGCCGGCCGGAGCGCACCAGATCTCGCTGCTGCCCGCGGGTCCAGTCAGCTCGCGCCCGGGCGAGCTGTGGGCCGGTGACCACACCGAGAGCCTCTTCACCGAACTGCGCGACCAGTTCGACTACGTGGTGGTCGATACGCCGCCGCTGGGCAAGTACAACGACGGTGCGGTCGCCGCGGCCTTGGCTGATGGGGCACTGCTGGTCGGCCGTATCCGCCAGACCACCAGCGGGGCTTTGACCCGCGCCGTGCAGACCCTGAAGTCGGCTAATGCGGTCTTGATCGGATCAGTGGCGACCGACGAGCCGGCGCACTTCAAGGTCCACCTCGGTGGGTCCGAAGGCAAGTCCGAAGGCGACAAGTCGGCAGGGGCCAAGGCGGCAGCCAAGAAGCCGGCCCGCGCGAAGTCGGCACCCGCGAAGCCTGCGGCCCGCGCGGCAACCCAGGATGGCGCTGAGGTGACCCGGCCGATCGGAACTGGCGAGCGTCCCCTCGACGACGCGCGCTGACAAGCACGTGACTGGTCAGGTTGAAATGCGGCGCACCGTAATGGCACTGGCGGCAGTGCTGGTCACCGTCGCCGCATGTGGGCAGTCCGGCCCGGCGCCGGCGCGGCAGGGCGACGACGCGCGTCCGACCCGTCAGCTGGCGCCGATCTTCCCGGGCTCCGAAGCCCTGCCCGCGCCTGATCTCACGGACGACGGGCCGGGGTCGCTGGTCGAGCTGAAGCCGGTCAAGGGAGACCCGAGCTTCGACGAGGCCGGCGCCATCGCGGCTCGCATCGTGTACCGGTCGACCAGCGGTCTGGATGGCCACCCCACGCACGTCAGTGCCCTGATCGCCGTGCCGTCGGGTCCGGCGCCCAAGGGCGGCTGGCCCATCATCTCCTTCGGGCATGACACCACCGGCCTGCTGTCCAAGTGCGCACCGACCATCGCGCCCCAGTTCTGGGGCTATTCGACCGGTATGGCGGTGTACCTGCAGCGTGGCTTCGCCATCGCCTTGTCGGACTACCAGGGTCTCGGTATCGATCCGGGCACCGGGGGCCGACAGCACTCGGTGTTGGATATCCCCACCCTGGGGAACAACATCATCGACGCGGCCCGCGCGATCCATCGCGCCGCACCGTCCACCAGCACCAACTGGGGTGCAATCGGTGCCGGCGAAGGCGGGCTGGCCGCCTGGTCTGCGGCCGAGCGGGCCGGCGCGTACGGCGCCGGGATGAACATGGTCGGCGCTGTCGCCGTCAGCCCGCTGGCGAACCTCGCGCCACTGGCCGACCCGGACCGGATCGCGGCGATGTCCACTCCTGATCAGTACCGGCTCCAAATCCGCACCCTGCAGAGCCTGGCCACGGTCCAGCCCGATTTCGACCTCGATGCGCATCGCTCACAGAAGCTGGGCGACGAATGGGACATGCTCGTCGACTGCGCTCCGCGGGATGTCCCCGCCGCTCAACAGGCGCTGAATCAGTTGACGCCCAAGGACTTTCAAGCCAAGGATGCCGCTGCGGCCGCAGATCTGCGCCGCCGGCTGCAGTCCGTCGCGGTGCCGAGCCCGTATTCGGGACCGACCGATCCGCCGGTTCTGGTGGCGTTCGGTACCGCCGATCCGGTCAATCCGGCCGCCGGGGTGCTGAAGGCCACCGCCGACGCCTGCGGCCGCGGCGAACCGATCGTCGTGATGCGGGGGATCGGCGACACCGGCGAGATCAACGATCAGACCATGCAGAACGCACTGGCCTGGCTGCAGGCGCGCTTCGACGGTGAGCGGCCCGCCGACGTGTGTGTGGGGGCGGCGTGATCACCCCGTCCGGAGTGCCGCGGGTGCGCGACTATGTGCTGTTCGTCAAGAACAGTTGGGCCCTGGTGCTGGTCACCACGGCGTTGTGCGCAGCAGTCGGCTGGTGGTCCTGGCACGACTCGAAGCCGGTGTATCAGTCGACGGCGTCGCTGTTCGTCAGGACCGAGGGCAGTGCCACACCGCTGGACGCGTACTACGGCGACACCACCATGCTCGGCCAGATGGAGACGTACCGGCAGCTCGCCGCCAGCGCGCAGGTGGTTTCGCCGATTATCCAGAAGCTCGGTCTGGTGGAGTCGGACAAGGAACTCGCGGGCCGGATTCTGGTCCTGCCCAGTCCCGACGCCGTGTTGAACGTGACCGTCACCGGTAGCGACCCCGATCAGACCAGCCAGATTGCGCACGAGGTGGTCAACAACATGGCCGCGGTGTCCAACCGACTGGCCGTGGTCGCCGGCACCGGTACGACCATCGCCGTCGTCGACGACGCGAGCCCCGCCGACCGCGTCGGCGGGATGTGGTCGGTCATCTTGACCGGTGCGGTGCTCGGGTTTGCGTTGTGTCTGATCGCGGTGATCGCCCGCGCCTTGATCATGGGCCAGGTCCAGAGCCGCAAGCACCTCGAACGCGTTGTCGCCGACGCGAGTATCGGGTCGGCGAGATGACCTCGACGGGCAGGTCTCGCTCGCTGCGTCGGCAGGTGTTGGCGGGCGTGCTCGCCGCGGTGTCCCTCGTGGTGCCGGCCTGCCAGAGCAACTCAGCACCCAAACCGTCCGGGTCTACGGCCGGAATCGATCTCAAGCCCGACACCACAGGTGCGGGCACCGTCCCCGGCGCCTTGGTGTCGGCGTCGACCTTCACGACAGTGGATATGCGGCTCAAGTCGGCGGCGTCGCTGGCGGCCCGCATCGAGTACACGTCGACCTCGGGTATCACCGGTGCGCACACTCAGGTGTCCGGATCGGTGTTTGTCCCGGCCGGGACGGAGCCGCAGGGCGGCTGGCCGATCATCGTCTTCGGACATGCGACGAGCGGCTTGCACCAGGAGTGCGGACCGTCGTCCTCGTCGACGCTGCTGGGTCTGTCGGAGCCGATCACCGCGCTGGTCAAGGCCGGTTATGTGGTGAGCCTGCCGGACTATCAGGGGCTCGGCCCCGGTAGCGACGGGCACCCGTACGCGGACGCCACGACGGTGGGCTACAACATCATCGACTCCGTGCGTGCGACCCATCGGCTGGTGCCGGCGTCGTCTGACCGCTGGCTGGCGGTAGGGGTGTCGCAGGGCGGCCAGGCGACGTGGGCCGCAAACGAACTGAACGCACGGTACGGCACCGGGCTGAATCTGTTGGGCACGGTCAGCGTGTCGCCGGCCACCGATCTCACCGGCCTGGCCGCCGAGGCGCAGGCGGGCACGTTGGCCCCCGAGCAAGGGGCCGTCCTGCAACTGATCCTGGCCGCGCTGGCGGGCGAGAATCCGTCGCTGAACCTGGCGGACTATCGCCGCGGCTCGGTCGCCGAGCATTGGGACGTCCTGCAATCCTGCCGTCCCGAGGATGCCCAGGCCCGGTCCGCCGCCGTCGGAAAGATCACCGCCGACGACCTGCGGCCCGCGAGCCCGGCGGCGGAAGCGACATTGGAGAGCCTGTTGGCCAAACGCAGCCTGCCCAAGGCTCCGGCCTCCGCGCCGATGATGGTGCTGTACGGCGGCCAGGACACGCTGCTACCTGCGGCGTGGACGGACAAGGCGCTAACCGCCGCGTGCCAGATGGGTGACGTCATCGACATCAAGTTCCAGCCGACCAGAGGACATGCCGACATCGATGTGACCATGTCGTTCGACTGGATCAAGGACCGCTTTGCCGGCGCGCCCGCCCCGAACAGCTGCCCGTCATTCCAGACCACTGCGGGCACTGCGAACCCGGGAGCAGGACAGTGACCGCCCAGGCGTCCGTGCCGACCCGCGTCCGGGCCCGGATCATCGGGCTGGACGGCGCCCGCGGGCTGTCCTGCCTGGGCGTCGCGGTCACGCACGTCACCGGTCACTATTCGCCGGTGACCGCGCACGAGTGGAAGACGAGCCTGGTCGGGCTGTCGCTGATCTTCTTCTACGCGCTGAGCGGGTTCCTGCTGTTCCTGCCGTATGTGCGCAATCTGATCGAGAACCGCGAACTGCCCAGCACCGCGAATTTCGCCGTCCACCGGGTGGCCCGGATCCTGCCCGGCTACCTGGTGATCTTCCTGCTGTGCAACTACCTGCTGCAGATCGCCTACGTGCAGAACGCGTCCATGCAGCCGACGCGTACCGAAGACGGCACGGGCATGATCACCGACCCGTGGCAGCTGATCGCCAACCTCACCCTGACGCAGTCCTATATCCCGAAGTACTTCCAGACCGGCTTGAACCCGTCGTGGTCGCTGACGCTGGAATACGCCTTCTACCTGTCGATTCCGCTGCTCGGCATGCTGCTGTTCGCCATCGCCCGGCGCTCGGGCATGCGGCCGTGGGTGGTTGTGTCGATGGGGCCGGCGCTCCTGATCGCGCTCGGCTTCATCGGGCGCGCTTTCGTGCCGTGGTTCACCTCACTGGCGCACCTGACTGACCTGACCGAGATCAATTGGGGTGCCAATTGGGTGGCCGTCTACACCAAGTGCTTCCTGACGAACTCGGACACCTTCGCGTTCGGGATGGCCGCCGCGGTTGTCGTGGTGGCCATGGAACACAAGGTGATCCGCGAGAAACTCAGTCGCCGGATCCGGTTGTACAGCTTCTTGGCGATGTTCCCGGTGGGCCTGCTGATGCTGGTGCTGATCGCGCTGGGCAACCCGTACTCCACGTCCGCCCTGGCGATCGTGTTCGCATTGGCGATCCTGGTGATCGTCGCACCGCTCTTTCGCGGTGAGCGGTCGGGGCTGGCCGAATTCCTCGACACGGCCCCCTTCCGGTTCGTCGGCAAGATTTCCCTGTCTGCGTATCTCTGGCATTTCCCGCTGATGCTGCTGTTGGGCCGGTGGGGGTTGATGGCCAGCGACAACCTGCCCGGCATGTTGCGCAACGTGGCGCTGGTGCTCGTCGTGACCATCGCGGTCTCGACCGTCACGTACTACGCGGTGGAAGAGCCGGTGATGAAGTTCGCAAAGCGGTACCGCACCAGGTGGTCCTGAATGCGCCGTGCGGTCCAGTGGGGTGCTGCGATTGCCGCCCTGCTCCTGATCGCGGCATCGCTTCCGGTGATGTGGCAGGTAGGTAGCTGGGCCCTGGACCGGCTGCGGCACGGCGGTCCCGGTGATCCGGTGCCGATCCGGACCGCCGATCTGGCGGGGACGGGTCCGGGCACTTTGATCAGCGCGATGACCATGCCCGCCCTGACGAACTCGGTGGACGGTAAAGATCTGCAGGCAGCTCGGGTGGTCTACCGGTCCACCTCCGGTGATACCGGTGCCGCGACGGTGGTGTCGGGGTCGGTGTTCACGCCGCGGGGCAAGGCTCCGGACGGCGGCTGGCCGGTGGTGGCACTGGCGCACGGCACCACGGGCATCGACCAGCCCTGTGCGCCGTCGTTGTCGGCGAACCTCCTCGGGTTCGTCACCGCAGTGCAGGGGTTGGCGAATCTCGGCTTCGCCGTAGCCGTCGCCGACTACCAAGGGTTGGGCGCGCCGGGCGTGCACCCCTACACGGACAACCGGACCGCGGGGCGCAACGTGATCGACTCGGTCCGCGCGCTGCGCCACACCTTCCGCGACATCTCCACCCGCTGGGGCGTGTTCGGCGGCTCGCAGGGCGGCGGCGCGGCGTGGGCCGCGGATGAACAGGCGAGCACGTATGCCCCCGAACTCGACTTGGTCGGCGCCGCCGCCAGCGTGCCGTCCGCCGATGTGGTGGGCATGGTCGACAAGGCCGGCGTCTTTGATCAGCACAAGCCCGGCACCATGACCAAAGACCAGCAGGCCGCGTTCCAGGCGATCATCGAATCACTGGCCCGGTTGCATCCGGACCTGAATCGGGACGACTACCGGCGGGGTGCGGCGGCGAAGTACTGGAAGGTGCTTTCGGCGTGCTCCGGCCCTGACGTCGCATACCGCGCAGCCGCGATCGATGCGTTGCAGCCGAATGATCTGGCGCCGGCCGACCAGGCAGCCGCTGATCGGCTGCGTCGGTACCTGCAGGCGTGGGCCCTGCCGCAACAACAGCTTTCGGCGCCGATGTCGGTGGTCTACAGCGGCAAGGACGCCTTCCTGGACCCGGAGTGGACGAAGGCCGCCATCGAGCGGGCATGCGCGCTCGGCGGTACTTTGGTCTGGCGATTCCAGCCCGACGGTGGGCACGGTGATATCGACGTTGCCGGTCAATTCGGTTGGCTGGCAGCGAGATTCAAGGGAGGAGAGGCGGTCAATGGCTGCACTACGCAGGGAACCTCGTAACCCCGACGGCGATAGCTCGATGCTCAAGCAGGTGCTGATCGAGGCAAAATGTGTGGTGAAGCGCCTGATCGCGCCCCGCGGCACCGCCGTCGACGTGCCTGAGCGGCCGTACCTGATCCTGCCGATCCTCGGCCAGTCGAACGCATTCGGGATGGGGATGCCCGTCGAGCCGGCGGGCTTGGACCAGCCCCATCCGCTGGTGCACCAATGGGCCATGTGCGGGCCGTCGAAAGGCACTGTGGTGCTGGCGAATCAGCCGCTCCTGCACGAATTGCCCAGCAAGTACGTCGGCTTCGGCCCTACCTTCGCCAAACTCCTGACCGAGGCCACCGGCCGCCCGGTGTTGCTGATCCCCGGCGCTCGTGGCGATACGTCGTTCACGCCGAAGAACGGCCACACCTGGGACCCGGCCGATCGCACTACCCGGGTGAACCTCTACCACCGCGCCATAGCGGCGATCGATGCCGCGCTGGCTCGTTTTCCCGGCAGCGAGATCGCGACCGTGCTCTGGCACCAGGGCGAGACCGACGTGCCCCTGATTTCCGGTGCGCAGTACCAGGTCAAGTTCGACTCGTTGATCAGCGACATGCGTGCGCGCTACGGCTCCGGGCTGCCGTTCGTGCTGGGCCAGATGGTGCCTGAAGAGATGGAGTGCAGCGGCAAGCCGTATGCGGCGATCGATGCCGTGCATGCCGATACGCCTAACCGCTGGCCGCTGACCACGTTCGTGCCCGGCCCTCGCGAGTCGTACAACAGTCCCACCGATCGGCATTACAGCGCTGCGGGGCAGCGGGAGCTCGGTCGCCGCATGTGGCAGCAGTACCGCGAGATGTGCGGTGAACACCTGGCAGGCTATGCCACGGGGTGAACTCGGCAGCCTGATCCGTCGTGTTATTGCTGTGATCGCAATCGTCGTCTTGGTGGACGTCGGTGTGGCTGGGGCGGTGTTGTTCACCAACGCCAAGTCCGATCAGCTGCAGCACGCCGACGCGATCGTGGTGCTGGCCGGAGAACACGACGGCCGGGAGCAGTACGGGCTGACCCTGGCCCGACAGGGCTGGGCGCACACGGTGGTGCTGTCCAATCCGTACCCGCCGGGCGACCCGGAGATGAAGGGCGCGTGCGTGCCGGCTGCCGATATCGAGGTGATCTGCCGGCAACCAGGGGTCCTCACCACGCGCGGCGAGGCCATGATGGTGCGCCAGCTCTCGGCCGATCGGTCATGGCGGCGAATCATCGTCGTGAGTTGGCGCTATCACTTGCCACGCGCCCGTTTGGTCTTCCGTCAGTGCTATTCGACGAACCCCGCTGCGGTGGTAGCTGTGGCCCTTCCGAGGCAGTACGACCTATCGCCCATCGGGTGGGAACTCATGTACTTCTATCAGTTTGCCGGCTTCGCTAAGGCCGCAATGCAGGGTCAGTGCTCCTGACCAGGGTTTTTTTCCGATCGGTGGTAATTTCGAGCAAACGATGCGATAGTAGTCGCAGTTCGCTGAGCGGGGACTATCGCTAGTACCCAGCAAATAGGGAAGGACGAGCGCCAGTGTCGGTGGCAGAAGAGCTTTTCGTTCCCAAGACCTCTCCCGTTCGCGTCGTCGCACCTTTAGCTGACCGAGCCTGGCAGTCGCGCTACCGGTGGTGCCTGATCGCCTTCGATCTGTTGGTCGTCGTGTTGGCCCTGGCGGGTGCACAATTCGTCAAGCTCGGCACCCCCGACAGTTCGTTGGAGTTCACTCCGACGTACCTACACGTCTTCTCCTATTATTCGGTGCTTTCACTTTTCGTCGCAGCGATTTGGTTGGGAATGCTCGCCGCGTACCGCACCCGGTCGCCGCGCATCGTCGGCGCCGGCGTTGAGGAGTACCGCCGGGTGTTCTCCGCGACGCTGGCCACGGTCGGCATCATCGCTGTCGCCCTGATGATCTTCCGTCCCGAGTACGCCCGCGGTTACCTGGCCGTTGCGCTGCCGTTGGGTCTGGTCGGCCTGGTTGTGGGGCGGACCATCTGCCGCCGGGTCCTGACCCGGCTGCGGCGCAGCAGCAAGTGCATCTCCTCGGTGCTCGCGGTCGGCGACCCGCGCGCCGTCAGCAATCTGGTGCAGTCACTGCACCGCGAGTGGTGGTACGGCTACTCGGTCGTCGGCGTCTGCCTCACCGGGCGCCCGGCGGGTGGCACCTTCTCAGTGGCCGGGGTCGGCGAATTGCCGGTGTTCGGCAACGAGTCCGAAGTTTCCGACGCGATCCGTAAGGCGAATGTCGACGCGGTGGCGCTGACCACCACCGACCACCTCGGGCCGGAAGGTATGCGCGAACTCTCGTGGGAGCTCGACAAGCTGGGCATCGACATGGTGGTGTCGCCGAGCGTCATCGACGTCGCCGGACCCCGGCTCACCATGCGTCCGGTTGCCGGGCTGCCGCTGATCCACGTCGAGCGTCCGCAGTACAGCGGGACCAAGAAGCTGCAGAAGCGGGCATTCGACATCATGGTGGCGCTGTTCGCGCTCATGGTGACCTCACCGTTGATGATCGTCGCCGCCATCGCGATCAAGCTGACCAGCCGCGGCCCGGTGTTCTACCGCTCGGAGCGCATCGGCCTGGACGGCCAGCCCTTCCAGATGACCAAGTTCCGCACCATGGTCCAGGGTGCCGACCGCATGGTCGACGACCTGATCAACCTCGACCTCAATGAGAGCGGCAGCGGGGTGCTGTTCAAGATTCACCAGGACCCGCGCGTCACCACGGTCGGAAAGTACTTGCGGCGCTACAGCATTGACGAGTTGCCGCAGTTCTTCAACGTGCTGAACCGCGACATGAGTGTGGTCGGCCCGCGTCCGCCGTTGCGCCGCGAGTTCGACACGTACAACGACCAGGTCCGTCGGCGGCTGTTGGTGCTGCCCGGCATCACGGGGCTCTGGCAGGTCAGCGGCCGCGCCGATCTGTCCTGGGAAGATTCGGTCCGCCTGGATCTGTCCTACGTCGAGAACTGGTCCATCACCAACGATCTGCTGATCGCGGCCAAGACGTTCCGCACCATCGTCGGCGGCTCCGGCGCGTACTGATCCCGGTGGGCGACCCCCGGTGAATAATCACCCTGATGCGTAGAGCTCTGCCATGGATAGTGGTGTCCGTCCTGGTCATCGCGGGCGTCACTGCGGCCATGTACCTGCGGCCGCTGTTGACGATCGGGGCGTCCAAAGTTCTGGACATGTTCATTCCGCTCTCCGGAGCGCCGGCGCCGATCAATTCGGCGGATATGGCCGGATCTGGGCCGGGCACATTGCTTTCCGCGACGACGATGCCCGGCGTCACCAGCACCTACGACGGCCGGGGCGTGCGGGCCGCGCGCGTGGTGTACCGCTCCACCGAGGGTGATACCGGCGCGCAGACCATCGTCTCGGGTACGGTGCTGACCCCGCTGGGCACGGCGCCCAAGGGTGGCTGGCCCGTGGTGGGGCTGGCGCACGGCACTCTCGGGATCAACAACGACTGCGGACCGTCGTCGTCACCCACCCTGATGAATCAGCTGCCCATCGCGAAAGTGGTGACCAATCTCGGGTACGCGGTCGCCCTGCCCGACTATCAGGGCCTGGGCATCAAGGGCATTCACCCGTACTCGGACGCCCGCACCGCCGGTTTCAACCTGATCGACGCAGTCCGCGCGGCTCGGCACGTGTTCAGCGACGTCTCGAACCGCTGGGCAGCGTTCGGCGATTCCCAGGGCGGCGGCGCGGCTTGGGCGGCAAACGAGCAGTCTGCGGTGTACGCGCCGGAGCTCAACCTGGTCGGGGCGGTGGCGAGTTCCCCGGCAGCCGACATCAGCGGGCTGGTCGGCAAGGCGAAAGCCGGTACCTTGACCGCGGAGCAGCGGCCGGTGGTGCAGGCGCTCATCGAGTCGCTGGCGCGACTGCACCCCGATCTGAACCGCGACGACTACCGGCACGGCGGCGCCGCCCGCTACTGGAATGTGCTGTCGTCATGTACCGGTGAAGCGCTCTACAAGCGCGGTGTCGCTGCTGCGCAACTCGGGCCGCGCGACTTCGTACCCGTCACCCCGGAGGCCGCCGACCGGCTGCAGAATCTGTTGCAGGCGTGGGCCATTCCGCAGCGACCGCTGAGCGCGCCGCTGTACGTTTGGTACGGCGGCCAGGATCCCTTTATCGACGCTGCCTGGACCCGGGCCGCCCTCGGGCGGGCCTGTTCGATGGGCGGGACTTTGACCATCAAGTTCGATCCCAAGGGCGGACACAATCCGTCGGAGGCGCAGGCGATGATTGACTGGATGGCGGATCGGTTCGCCGGGAAGAAGGTAACCAATGACTGCTGACCTGCTGCCGCTGGACGCCGGGAAGCTGCAATCAGACGTCGGTGCGCTCTGGCGCCGCATCGACGTGGTGACCGAAACCGGTTCCACCAACGCCGATTTGGCGGCTCGAGCCCAGGCCGGCGAGGACATTGACGGCGTGGCGCTGTTCGCCGAGGACCAGACCGCAGGCCGGGGACGTCAGGGCCGCAGCTGGTCGGCGGTGCCGAGATCACAAATCTTGATGTCTGTCGGGGTCAGCACCGCGGACTTGCCAAGCGCGACTTGGGGACAGTTGTCGTTGGCGGCCGGCGTGGCCGCCGTTGAGGCGGTCGCCGAGGTGGCCGGTGTGCAAGCCGCGCTGAAATGGCCCAACGACGTCCTCGTCGGGACCGGCAAGCTGGCCGGGATCCTCGCCGAGGTGGCGGCACCGGGTGACGGCACGCCTGCCATCGTCGTCGGTATCGGGCTGAACGTGTCGCTGGCCGCCGACGAGCTACCCGACCCCGCTGCCGTCTCGTTGCTGAGCCTTGGTGTGGCACAACCAGATCGGCAGCGGCTGGCCGCGGCGCTGTTGGGTCGCCTGGCGGCCCGGATCAGCCAGTGGCGGGCTGGTGACAGCACCACGTTGTTGGCTGACTACCGCCCCCTCAGCGGCACGCTCGGGCGGCAGGTGCGGGCCGAGCTGCCCGGCGGGCGTGAGCTGATCGGCAAGGCGACCGATATCGACGGCAACGGATCGCTGCTCATCGAGTCGAACGACGGTGTCGTCGCGGTCTCGGCGGGCGATGTCGTGCACTTGCGGCCTGTCTAGAGTCTCGGGTATGGGTTACCCGGACAACGTGCTGGCCGCCGACGAACGCGTCGTGCTGCATCGGCACCCGCACTGGAAACGTCTGATCGGCGCGGTCCTGGTGTTGCTGCTCGGGACGGCGCTGGCGGCGTTCGTCGCTGCGGTGGTCAACCACACCAACTGGGACTCGAGTGCCAAGAACATCATCTTCGCGGTGATCGGCGTGATCTGGCTGGTAGTGGTCGGCTGGCTGACGGTCTGGCCGTTCCTGAATTGGCGCTCAACTCATTTCGTGATTACCGACCGGCGGGTGATGTTCCGGCACGGAGTCCTGACGCGGTCGGGCATCGACATCCCGCTGGCCCGCATCAACAGCGTGGAGTTCCGGCACAAACTGCTCGACCGGATTCTGCGCACCGGCACGCTCGTCATCGAGTCGGCGTCGCAGGACCCCTTGGAATTCCACGACATTCCGCGAGTGGAACAGGTCCACTCGCTGCTGTATCACGAAGTCTTCGACACTCTGGGGTCGGAGGAGTCGCCGAGCTGAGTCGGCGGGGCGGGGTCGTCGCCGAGTTCGTCATAGGCCTCGGCGAAGCCGCCGGCGGTGATGGTCGCCTCAAGGGTCATATCGGGTGCGTGCTGCGCCATTTCGTCGGGGAACACCCAGCGCCGGAAGGCCCAGAACCGGAACGCCATCTGCAGCAGGTTGCCGATGAGATAGGCCGACAGGAAGTCGGCGATGTTCTCCATGGTCAGCGAGACGTTGGGTACCCGCAATTGCAGGACGTAACTGGACACCCACAGCGGCGCCATGCTCAGCAGCACGCCGACACCACTGACCGCAAAGAACAGCAGGGCCTCGTGGTGACGTTCCCGGCCGCCGCGGTTCTGGAAGCTCCATTCCCGGTTCAGCACGTACGAGGCGATCACGGCGACGATGCCGCTGATGATCTTGGCGGTCACCGGCTTGGTCTCGAGCACGGTGAGCTTGAGCGTGTAGAAGATGCCCGAGTCGATGATGAAGGTCGTGGCGCCGACGATGGCGAATTTGATGAGCTCATGATGGCGCTCGGCAAACGGCCTGACCACCCGCGGTAGCCGCGCAATGGTGGCCTCGGTGAACGACATAATCGGCCAGTTTACGGACAGCAGCACCATTTCGCGCACCCGTGCAGGTGGGGGGCTGTAGCTAGCCGAACAGGTAGCTGCGGGGGACCCCCGGGTGCGTGACAAACTAGGCGCCGTGACGCAACCCCCTGTAGTGGCCATGATCGGCGGCGGCCAACTGGCCCGGATGACGCACCAGGCGGCCATCGCGCTGGGCCAGACCCTCCGCGTCCTGGCCGTCTCAGCCGACGAACCGGCAGCCCAGGTGAGTCCAGCGGTGGTGCTCGGCTCGCACACCGATCTTGATGCACTGCGTCGTGTCGCAGCTGGTGCGGCCGTGCTGACCTTCGACCACGAGCACGTCCCGACCGAGCTGTTGCAGACATTGGTCGAGGAAGGCGTCAACGTGGCGCCGCCGCCGTCGGCCCTGGTGCACGCCCAGGACAAGCTGATGATGCGGCGCCGGTTGGTTGAACTCGGCGCACCCGTGCCGCGCTACCGCGAGGTGACGTCGGAGGCTGACCTCGACGCCATCGATGAACTCGCCGCGGAGGTCGGGGGCGGGTTGGTCGTGAAGGCCAGCCGCGGTGGGTACGACGGCAAAGGCGTGACTCTGACTGACACTGTCGCGCAGGCCCGCGGCGCGGCGGAGGGCTACCTGGCCGGCGGGGTTGGCGTGCTGGTCGAGGAAAAGGTCGCCATGCGCCGCGAGCTGGCCGCGCTGGTCGCACGTTCGCCGTTCGGGCAGGGTGCGGCGTGGCCGGTGGTCCAGACCGTCCAGGAAGACGGCATCTGTGTCGAGGCGATCGCGCCGGCGCCGCAGCTGGACCCCGAAGTGGCGACCGCGGCCGAACAACTGGCATTGCGGATTGCCAATGAGCTCGGGGTCGTCGGCGTATTGGCAGTCGAGCTGTTCGAGACGGTCGACGGCACCCTGCTCGTGAACGAGCTGGCCATGCGGCCGCACAATTCCGGGCACTGGAGCATGGACGGCGCCACTACCAGCCAGTTCGAGCAGCATCTGCGGGCCGTGCTGGATTACCCGCTGGGGTCGACGGCACCGCTGGCGCCGGTGACGGTGATGGCCAACGTGCTCGGCGCGCCGACGCAACCGGCGATGAGCATGGACGAGCGGCTGCATCACCTGTTCGCGCGGCTGCCGGAGGCCCGCGTGCACCTGTACGGCAAGGGGGAGCGGCCCGGCCGGAAGATCGGGCACGTCAACATCGTCGGCGCACCGGGCGGTTCGCTCGATGACCCCGACTACGTGGCGGACGTACGGGAGCGGGCGGTACGGGCCGCGCATTGGTTGTCGCATGGTGAGTGGACGGACGGATGGAGTGAGCATGGCTAACGGTGGACCGCGCGTCGGCCTGATCATGGGCAGTGACAGCGACTGGTCGGTGATGGAGGACGCGGCGACCGCGCTCGCCGAATTCGACGTCCCGTTCGAGGTCGGTGTGGTCTCGGCGCACCGCACGCCGGGCCGGATGCTCGACTACGCCAAGGGTGCCGCGGGCCGTGGCATCGAGGTGATCATCGCCGGAGCGGGTGGCGCGGCGCACCTGCCCGGCATGGTGGCGTCGGCGACCCCGCTGCCGGTGATCGGCGTCCCGGTACCGCTGGCACGCCTCGACGGCATGGACTCGTTGCTGTCGATCGTGCAGATGCCGGCCGGCGTGCCGGTGGCGACGGTGTCGATCGGCGGCGCGCGCAACGCGGGCCTGCTGGCGGTACGCATCCTGGGGTCGGCCGATGCCGCGTTGCGGGACCGGATGCAGCGCTTTCAGGACGACCTGGAAAAGATGGTGTTGGCTAAGGACGAGGCACTACGGAATCGGTTGCTGGGCAAGTAAGCTCACGATCGATGAAATCTACTTTCGCGCGGTACCGGAGCGTCGGCCACAAGTTCGTCACGGGTTTTATGGAGCCGGAAGTGCTCCTGGTCGTTGAGGCGTTGGACCAGGCGCAGCGCGCCAGGGCCATCGGCGGCGGCGTCGCCGAGATCGGCGTGCACCACGGCAAGCTGTTCATCGGCTTCGACTTGCTGCAGCAGGATGACGAAAAGTCTGTTGCCATCGACATTTTCGGCGACCAGGACCTCAACATCGACGGTTCCGGTGCCGGCGACCTGGCGAAGTTCACCAACAACGTGGACGTGTGGTCGTCCATGGACGGCGTGGTGATCCACCAGGGCGACTCCACCAAGCTGACCTCCGAGGTGCTGCTGGAAAAGGCCGGCGCGCCTATCCGGTTCTTCAGCGTCGACGGCGGGCACACCGAGGAGATCGTCTACAGCGACATGCAGCTGGCCGAGGCCACGCTGGCCGACGGCGGCATCGTGGTGGCCGATGACGTCTTCAACGAGTTTTGGCCCGGCGTCGCGGTGGGCACCCTGAAGTACCTGGACGACGGAGCCGGGTTGGCGCCGTTCGCGATCGGGTTCAACAAGGTGTTCTTCACCCAGCCGGAGTACTGCGACTACTACCAGGCCGAACTGGAGTCGGCGGTGCACCGGTCGGCTCGGATGCAGCAGAGCACCTCGGTCTTCGCCGGGCATCCGGTGGTGATCGCCGGCCCCGTGACGGCTGTTGACGTGCTGCGCCGTAGCGAGACGCTGCGCACCGTCTATCACCGCACTTACCGCGAGCTGGTCCGTGGTCTGCAGAAGGTGTCGGGTCAAGGGCGGTAAAGTTACCGGCGAGTAGTAACCTGCATCGCCCCTCGAGCAGCAAGGAGCCGTCAATGTCTACCGGTAACCCGTCGTTCGATCTGTTTCAGCTGCCGGAGGAGCATCGGGAGCTCAGGGCGGCGATCCGGGCGTTGGCCGAGAAGGAGATTGCTCCCTACGCCGCAGAGGTGGACGCCAAGGCGCGCTACACCGACGAAGCTCTCGCCGCACTGGACGGTTCGGGCTTCTCTGCGGTGTTCATCCCCGAGGAGTACGGCGGTCAGGGTGCCGACGCGGTCGCCGCGTGCATCGTGATCGAGGAGGTGGCGCGGGTGTGCGCGTCATCCTCGCTGATCCCGATCTGCAACAAGCTGGGCACCACGGGCCTGCTGATGCGTGGTTCCGAGGAGCTCAAGCAGCAGGTGTTGCCGTCGATCGCGGCAGGGGAGGCCACCGCGTCCTACGCGTTGTCCGAGCGGGAAGCCGGTAGCGATGCGGGTGCGATGCGGACCAGGGCCGTCGCCGATGGCGACGACTGGATCCTCAACGGCACCAAGTGCTGGATCTCCAACGGCGGATACTCCACCTGGTACACCGTGATGGCGGTGACCGACCCGGACAAGGGCGCCAACGGGATCTCCGCGTTCATCGTGCACAAGGACGACGAGGGATTCTCCGCCGGGCACAAGGAACACAAGATGGGCATCAAGGGATCGCCCACCACCGAGCTGTACTTCGAGAACTGCCGGATCCCGGGCGACCGGATCATCGGTGAACCCGGCACCGGTTTCAAGACGGCGCTGGCCACCTTGGACCACACCCGCCCGACCATCGGTGCGCAGGCGGTGGGTATCGCTCAGGGCGCGCTGGACGCCTCGATCGCCTACACCAAGGAGCGCAAGCAGTTCGGCAAGTCGATCGCTGATTTCCAGAACACGCAATTCATGCTCGCCGACATGGCGATGAAGATCGAAGCCGCCCGCCTGATGGTGTACACCTCGGCCGCCCGCGGCGAGCGCGGCGAGGCGAACCTGCAGTTCCTGGCGTCGGCGTCGAAGTGTTTCGCCTCTGACGTGGCCATGGAGGTCACGACCAATGCAGTGCAGCTCTTCGGCGGGTACGGCTACACCGTGGACTTCCCGGTGGAGCGCATGATGCGCGATGCCAAGATCACCCAGATCTACGAGGGCACCAACCAGATTCAGCGGGTCGTGATGTCCCGCTCGTTGCTCAAGTAACCGGGCTCGGCAATTTAAAGGTCGGCAGTGACCTTCTCGGTCACGCGGCGCCGGTCCAGTGCGGCGGCGTCGGCGTTGGCCACCTGCACCAGGGATGCGCCGCCGGCGTACACGGTCAGCAGGTTGGCCACGAGTTCGTCGGCGGTGCCCCACGGCGCGGTCGACAACAGCCGGGTGTTCGCGGTGAAACCCTGTGTGGCGGCACCACTTTGGGCCTCGGCGAGGACGTCGGCGGCGGACCGGCCGGCCAGCGCGGGTCCGGCCGCGCGTTCCGGGACGATCTGGTCGCCGTGCACGCGCACCGAGGTCGCGTAGTCGGTGACCCCGATGGGCAGTCCGGGGACCGGCTTGCCGAACGGGTCCAGAGACAGCACGACCACCTCGCCGGCGCCGGTGGCGTCGGCTGCATCAATGAGGTCGGCGGTACACAGCGCCACGTCGCAGTCAGTCGGAAGTGGTTCGCCGACAACTACTTCCGCACCGATGTACCAGACACCGAACAGCACGCCCGCGGTCTGCCAGTGCGCGGGCAGCAGCACCGCGACCCGGCTGCCGGGGCCGGCGCCGAGTTCGTCACGCAGCAGGTTGGCGGTCTTGGCGGCCCAGTTGGCCAGGGTCACGGTCGACAGTTCGATGCGTTCGCCGGTGGCGTCGTCGTAGTAGGTGATGCGCGGCCCGGCGGGGTCGTCACGCAGCAGCGGGTCGAGGATCGCGGTGGAGAGATTGGTCATGGTCAGGCGACACATTTCGGATCGGTGGTGCCCGCGGTGATCACCGGCGACTGCGGCACGGGCGCGGCCGTACCGGAATCGGCAGTGTCAGAAGCGGATTGATTGGTGATGTCTGCGGTGGGATGTCCGCCGTCCAGGCCGGAGCCGGGGCCCGCGTAGTCGTGTGCCAGCACGACGCGCACGGCGCCGGCCGGTACGGACGCGTTCTCCACCACCGGCAGGTTGCCCAGTTGCTCGGCGATGGCCTTGGCTCCGAGGTCGTCTGACTTCGCCGCCTGGATCTGGCTTGATGTCACGTGGTCGGCTTCGTTGTTGTCGACTTTGCCTGCGACAAAGCCCTTTCCGGTCAGCACCTCGGAAACCGCTGCTGCGAGTCCATTGATGTCGCTGTCGTTGACGACGTCGACGGTGGTGCTTCCGGGCGCGTACGCCACCTTTTCGGTGTTGCCGTCGGCGGCGTCTTTGAGCAGACCGGAGACCCACTGCTGAACCTGTGACGGATCGACGCGCACGACGCTCTGGGTGCCGTCGTCGCTCCAGCCGTCCTCGGCCAGCACTGGGACGGTGGCGAACGCCACGTTGCCGCCCGCCAGCTTCTGCAGCTGCTGGACGAAATCCATGAGGTCCCAACCCTCGGAGAGCACCACGGACCGCTGAACGGCTTGCCGCAGCCGGCTCAGCGTGCTCGGGCTGGACATCGTCTGTCCGGAGATGATGTCGTGCGCCAGTGACGCCATGAAGACCTGCTGGCGGGTTACCCGGTCCAGGTCGCCGCGCGGCAGGTCATGGCGCTGCCGCACAAAGCTCAGCGCCTGCGGGCCGTTGAGCTTCTGCCAGCCTGCCGGGAAGTTGGCGCCGGAAAGCGGTTCGTCGACAGCATCTTTCAGGCAAACACTGACGCCGCCGAGGGCGTCGGTGATCAGCGCGAAGCCCAGCAATCCGACTTCGGCGTAATGGTCGACGGTGACGCCTGTGAGCTTGGCCACGGTTTTGATCAGCGCTTCGCGGCCGGCCTCGGTGGCTTTCGGCTCGGCCGTGGCCGCATCCTCGCCCCGCTGCTCGACCAGCTCCTTCATCTTCTCCAGCTTGACCTGACCGAAGACGCCATTGATTTTGGTCTTGCCGAGCCCCGGCGCCTGCACATAGGAGTCGCGTGGGATGGAGATGGCGGTGGCGCTGCGCCCGTTGTTGGGGATGCGCACCAGGATGATGGTGTCGGTGTTGGTGGACACGTCGTCGCCGGCCCGCAGCGTCGCAAGTTCTTCCTCTGACAAGGGATTTCCGTGCGCGTCGGTGCGGCTGTCCATGCCCACCAGGAGGATGTCGACGGCGCCGTCGTCGCCACCGCCGCCGAGTGCAGCGGTACTGACGCGGTTGATGCCCGATTCCAGCGAACGCAGGCTGCTCCAGGCCATGCCGGTGCCCACCATCACGAGCGCCGTCATGACGACGGCGATGATGCGGAACAGACGACCTGGCACCAGGACAGGCTACTGGTGACCGCTTGCCGAGGCCCGTAGCCGACGGTTCGGCGGGTCACACCCTGGTGCGGTTATCACGATGCGCCCGCTAACCTCTAGGCCGTGACTGAGCAGCCTTCCGGATCGACTCCGGACCGCCCGCTGCTCGTGGTGACGGTGACCTATTCGCCCGGCTCGCATCTGGACCGCTTCCTGGCCACGCTGGCGCATGCAACGGATCGCCGGCTGCTGGTGGTGATGGCCGACAACGGATCGACCGACGGTGCGCCCGAGGCGGCGCTGGAGCGGTACGCCGACGTCGAGCTGTTCCGTACCGGCGGGAATCTCGGGTACGGCACCGCGGTGAACCGTGCGGTGGCGGCCTACCTCGATACGCCGGACAGCATCGTCGACCCGGACTTCTTCATGGTGGTCAATCCGGATGTGCAGTGGGGGCCGCACAGCATCGATGAGCTGTTCGCGGGTGCGCAGCGGTGGCCGGACGCCGGCGCGGTGGGCCCACTGATCCGGGACCCCGACGGCTCGGTCTATCCGTCCGCCCGGCATCAGCCGAGCCTGGTCCGCGGCGGTATGCATGCGGTGGTCGGTCCGGTCTGGAAGTCCAACCCGTGGACGGCGGCCTACCGGCAGGACCGGATCGAGCCCAGCGAACGTCCTGTGGGTTGGCTGTCGGGTTCCTGCCTGTTGTTGCGCACCAAGGCTTTCCAGCAGATCGGCGGTTTCGACGAGCGATACTTCATGTACATGGAGGACGTCGATCTGGGGGATCGGCTGGGGCGTGGGGGCTGGCAGAACGTGTACGTCCCGACTGCCGAAATCCTGCACGACAAGGGGCATTCCACCGGTCGTGACCCGGCGCGGAACCTTGCCGCGCACCACCGCAGCACCTACACCTTCCTCGCCGACCGGCACGCCCGGTGGTGGCAGGCGCCGCTGCGGTGGACCATCAAGTCGGCGCTGACTGCGCGCGAACGTGCCGTGGTGGGCAATTCCAGGCGTAAGCGTCGTCGGGCAAACTAGGCTACCTCCGACGACCGGGCCAAGCCTGGCCTTGAACATGGAGAAGAGGACGCGAGTTGAGTGACGACGCGGTGAACCCGGCTGAGGTCGACGCGGTCATTTTGGTCGGTGGGCAGGGCACCCGCCTGCGCCCGCTGACCCTTTCGGCGCCCAAGCCGATGTTGCCGACCGCAGGCGTGCCGTTCCTGGCCCATCTGCTGGCGCGCATCGCGGCGGCCGGTATTCGCCATGTGGTGCTGGGCACCTCGTACAAGGCGGAGGTCTTCGAGCAGGAGTTCGGCGACGGTTCCAAGCTGGGGCTGGAGATCGAATACGTGGTGGAGGATGAGGCCCGGGGCACCGGTGGCGGTATCGCCAACGTCGCGCCCAAGCTGCGCCACCCCACCGCCATGGTGTTCAACGGTGACGTGCTCTCCGGCCTGGATCTGCGCGCCATGCTGGCCAGCCACCTCGAACGCGAGGCCGATGTCACGCTGCATCTGGTGCGCGTCAGCGACCCTCGGGCATTCGGTTGTGTGCCAACCGATTCCGCCGGTGTCGTGACGGCGTTCCTGGAGAAGACCCAGGATCCGCCGACTGACCAGATCAACGCGGGCTGCTACCTGTTCCAGCGTGAGGTGATCGACCAGATCCCCACCGGCCGCGAGGTGTCGGTGGAACGCGAGGTGTTCCCCAAGCTGCTGTCCGACGGTTTCAAGGTGTGCGGCTTCGTCGATGCCAGCTACTGGCGCGACATGGGCACGCCCGACGACTTCGTCCGTGGCTCAGCGGATTTGGTGCGCGGCATTGCGCCGTCGCCGGTGCTCGACGGGCACCGCGGCGAGAGCTTGGTGCACGAGGGTGCGGCCGTGGCGCCGGGCGCCCTGTTGATCGGCGGCACGGTCGTGGGCCGCGGCGCCGAGATCGGCGCGGGTGCCCGACTGGACGGTGCGGTGGTCTTTGACGGCGTGAAGATCGAAGCCGGGTCGGTGATCGAACGGTCCATCATCGGGTTTGGCGCCCGGATCGGTCCGCGGGCACTGATTCGCGACGGCGTGATCGGTGACGGCGCCAACATCGGCGCCCGCTGTGAGCTGCTGCGCGGTGCGCGGGTGTGGCCCGGGGTAACCATCCCGGACGGCGGAATTCGTTACTCCACGGACGTCTGAGCGGCCTGGGCGAGCCGGGCCAGGCCGGGGTCCGGGTCCGGCAGCCCATCCAGGGGCCACCACTGCAGATCCAGTGATTCGTCACTGCAGTGGATTTCGGCATCAGCCGGCGCGACGGCCAGGTACTGCACGTCCAGATGCCGGGTCGGCACGCCCAGCGAACACGTCAGGGCATGCACGTGCAGCGCTGCCGGCAGCGCCGCGATCTGCAGACCGCTGATGCCCGACTCTTCGGTGGCCTCGCGTAGCGCCGCAGCCCGGATATCGGTGTCGACGTCCTCGCAGTGGCCGCCAAGCTGCACCCAGCGACCCAATCGGGGGTGCAGGGTGAGCAGGGCCTGGGTACGGGTGTGATCGAGCACCAGCGCGGACGCCGTGATGTGTCCGGGTTCGCAGGCCCGCCGGCACGCGTCGGGGCGGGCTGCGACGAACGCTGCGACGGCATGGCGCAGGGTGTCCTGATCGGGGTCCGGGGCCGGCCACTCGCGCAGTGCGGCTAGTACCGAGGCGTGCAGGGAGTCGCTCACCGGCGGATCAGCAGGTCGTCGGTGGCCACCGGTTCGCGTGGCCGGCGAGGCTCGTCGGTCTCCGGGAGATGGCCGATGGCGATGGCGCCCAACGGTTCCCAATCGGCCGGCAGGTCGAGCTCGGCGCGCACGACGTCGCCGGCGAAGATTGTCGAACCGATCCAGCAGCTGCCGATGTCCCGGGCCGCCAGGGCCACCAGCAGGCCCTGCACCGCGGCGCCCACCGCGACGGTGAACATGGTGTGCTCGGCGGCGGTCCGGGCCGGGTCCGGATAGCTGTGTGCGCCATCGGGAACGAGGAACGGGATGACGAGTTCCGGTGCGTCGTAGAGGATCTGGCCGCGGCCCACGCGCCGGTGGACGGCCTCGGCCGCGCGCCCATCGGAGGCCAGGTCGTCGCGCCATTTGGCTTTCATACGGTCCAGCAGGCGGATTCGCGTGTCGTGGTCCTGCACCCAGACGAATCGGACCGGGCGGGTGTGGTGCGGCGCGGGCGCGGTGAGCGCTTCGGCGACGGCGTCTTCGATGAGTTCCGGCGCGACTGGCTCGGCGCTGAACGAGCGCACCGAACGGCGCATCAGCTGGGCCTGCTTGCGGCCCAACGCCAGTGCTTCTTCGGTGCCGAGCCAGAACAGGTCCTCCTGGCCGGCGCGCACCAGGGTCCGCCCGTTCGAGCCGTCGTCGCGCGGTGACAGCCCGCGCACCACAGCCACCGGGATGCCGGTCAGCTTGCCCTTGACCAGATCGGCGGCCGCGGCGATCTCGTCGGCGATTGCGACTTCGGTCACCAGCAACTCGTTGCCGTGGGTGTCCTGGGCTCCTGAATATCCGTGCAGCACAGCCAGTCCGGCCGCGCCGATGGCGGCGTCGATCTGACCGTTGCGCCAGGCCCGGCCCATGGTGTCGGTGATCACGACGGCGACGGTCACGCCGAGTCGTTCGGCCAGGCCACTGCGAAGCCGGGCCGCGCTGCCGTCCGGGTCGACGGGCAGCAGGGCCAATTCGGCCACGCTGACGTTGGATCCGTCGACCCCGGCGGCGGCCTGAACCAGCCCGATGGCGTTCTCGGTGATCAGCGTGCGGCCCTTGCGAGCCAGCACCCGCACGGCCTCGTCGTTGATCAGCTTGCGCCGCAGTGCATCCCGTTCGTCGGGGTCGGTCGGTGCCGCGACGATGCGGCCCTCGGACTTCGACAACACCTTGCTGGTAACCACCAGGATGTCGTCGTCGCGGAGCCAGGGCGCGGCGGCGGCGATCGCCGCCGCCACGTCGTCGCCGGGGCGAAACTCGGGAAGGCCCGGCACCGGCAGAATTTCGATGGCCGCTGCAGCGCCGTGCTCAGTGGCGGTGAATTCGGTCACAGCTGTATTCCAGCGAGTTCCAGCCCGGCCCTGACCATTTCGGCAGTGGCGTCGGGATCGGCCATCAGTAGCGGGACGGCCTTCACCTGGACGCCATCGACGTCGGCCGCGTCGCCTTCGTCGATGAGCCAGCCATCCAGGATGCCGGTGGTGCTGCGGGCGCCGTAGTGCGTGCCCACGGCCTCTGAGGTGCTGTCCACGCCGATCACCTTGAGGCAGTCATCGGCCATGCCGCGCAAGGGTTTTCCGGCCACGATCGGTGAGTATCCGATGACCTTCGCGGCGGTGGTCCGCAGCGCGTTGCGCAGGCCGGGCACGGCCAGGATGGCGCCGATGCTGACGACGGGGTTCGAGGGGGCCAGCAGCACTACGTCGGCACCGGCGATGGCGTCGGCCACTCCCGGTGCGGCCGTGGCCTTCTCGGTGCCGATGAAGGCGAAGCTGTGGGTGGGGATCTGGGCGCGGTAGCGGACCCACCATTCCTGGAAGTGGATGGCGCGCTGGTCGCCGGATTCGGGATCGGTTACCACGACGTGGGTTTCGCTGCGGTCGTCGCTGACGGGCAGCAGCCGGGCGCCGGGCTGCCAGCGGTCGCACAACGCCTCGGTGATCTGGGATAGCGGATAGCCGGCCCGCAGCATCTGGCTGCGCACCAGGTGCGTGGCCAGGTCGCGGTCGCCGAGGCCGAACCAGTCCGGTTGCACGCCGTAGGCGGCCAGCTCTTCTTTGGCGTGCCAGGTCTCATCGCGGTGGCCCCAGCCCCGCTCGGGGTCGATGCCGCCGCCGAGGGTGTACATGCAGGTGTCGAGGTCAGGGCAGATGCGGACGCCGTACATCCAGGCGTCGTCGCCGACGTTGACGATCGCGGTGAGTTCGTGTGGGGAGGGGTCCGCACCGGGTTCGGCGAACTGACCTAAGCCCAGCAGCTTTTGGACGCCGAGCAGAAACCGGGCGCCGCCAACGCCACCGACCAGAACCGTCACCTTCACGTCGACTCACCCTAGGCGATGACGCACGCGTGGAATGACGCGCCCGGTAGGCAATTTGGCGCGCAGCAAACTTTAAACCTCAGTATTCACTTGAGTCACAGGCGTATCTGATATCGCAATAGCCAACTGCGTTGTGCAACAGCGTGTTATTGATCACGTTCGCGACACGCCGCGGTAACGACGCGCCGTAATTAGGTCACAAGATGGTAGGAAATGCGCTTCATCCGCTTGACCATCGCAGCTAACCCGTGTGTAATCACACCAGTGTCATTCCCGGTTTGTTTACCGGACTTCCGGTGCAGCAGACTGAGATTCGACCGTTTGTTCGAATGTTGGTCGCCACTCACGGCACGCAGGGCAAGTAGTTGGACTCCGTTTTGAAAACTACGTAAAGCAGGGGAGGAGGCGGCAAATGTCTTACGAACACGCTGATTTCGATCATCTCGTTCGGTTCGACGGGCGGATGCTCGGCTCTGTAGGGACCGCACCGCACACGAACACCGGACCCGTTCAGCACGTCGTCGCCGGACGACCGCAGCTGAGTCTGGTACCCGAACACTTCGACACCGAACCCGAGCTCACGGAAGATCAGTGGCAGGAGCGTGCCCTGTGCGCGCAAACTGACCCTGAGGCGTTCTTCCCCGAGAAGGGTGGCTCTACTCGGGAAGCCAAGCGCATCTGCCAGGGTTGCGAGGTGCGCGACGCGTGCCTCGACTACGCCCTGGCGCATGATGAGCGCTTCGGCATCTGGGGCGGTCTGTCCGAGCGCGAGCGCCGGCGGATCAAGCGCGGCGTCATCTGACGTACCGCGCCCGCGGGGGTGATCGACCGACCTAGTCGTCGCTAATGGTCGGGTCGATCACCGACGGTTCTACCCCGAGATACGTGGCAACCTGCGCCACCAAAATCCCGTGCAGCAGGTCGGCGAGGTCAACGGAGTCCTTCGCCCGCCGCTCAATGGGCTTGCGGAACAACACAATTCGCGCCCGTGTCGAATTACCCCGAACATCCACGCCGGCCGGGATCAGCCGCGCCAGCGCCACCGGCCCGTCGGCGATCACTTCAGGCGGCCACTGCACCGCGTCGGGATCTTTGGGGGAGATCCGGGGGATCTCGTCGACCGCAACATCGAGTCCGGAGACCCGGCTGCTCCAGCGACGCTCGATCGGTTCGTAGGCCTCCAACACCGCCATGTCGAAACGCTCGGCGCGACTGCGCCAGCCGGGGACGGTCGGGGGGAGGAGCGGGCCGCGCATGCCGCGACGGCGGCGCACACGCGAGTGGGCCATCGGCCGATAGTAACGGTTGGAGATCGACGCACCGGCGACGCGCGTGTCCGGCAGCGGGCGCGTCGGTGGCGCGATAACCTCCTGCGTGTGAATGTTCCCCGTCGCTGCTGCCGGCCAGGGTGCCCGCACTACGCCGTGGCGACGCTGACATTTGTCTACTCGGATTCCACGGCAGTCGTAGGTCCGTTGGCCACCGTGTCGGAGCCGCATTCGTGGGACCTGTGCGTGTCGCACGCCAGCCGCATCACCGCGCCTCGCGGGTGGGAGCTGGTCCGCCACGCCGGCCCGCTGCCCACGCCGTCCGAGGACGACGACCTCGTTGCCCTCGCCGATGCTGTGCGCGAAGGCCGCGATGTCCCGTCTCGTAGTGGTATACCAACAGGTTTCACTGATCCATTGCCTGGCGGCCCCGCCGGTGCGGTGATGGCGCCGGCCGCTCCGCGCACGCAACGCGACGGGCGTCGGCGCGGCCATCTGCGGGTGCTGCCTGATCCTGCCGAGTGATTGCCGGGCAGACTTCCGTCCGAACGCCACCGACCGTCCGCGAGGTCGTGGGTATGCCGATAGGCTGACCTCACAGACCCCGGCGCATGCAGTGGTCTGCGGACGATGAGATCGGGAGGGCTATGTCTCGGCTTGCTGCCTCTGTACAGCGTGTGATCAAGGCATATGACGTACGCGGGCTGGTTGGCGAGGAGATCGACGAGGCGTTCGTCGCGGAGGTCGGCGGTGCCTTCGCCCGGTTGATGCGCGCCGAAGGCGCCACCCGGGTGGCGGTCGGTTACGACATGCGTCCCAGCTCTCCGGCACTGTCCGCGGCGTTCGCTCGCGGCGTCACCGAGCAGGGTCTGGACGTGGTTCGGATCGGGCTTGCGTCGACCGATCAGCTCTACTTCGCCTCGGGTCTGCTGGACTGCCCGGGCGCCATGTTCACCGCCAGCCACAACCCGGCGGCGTACAACGGCATCAAGCTCTGCCGGGCCGGCGCCAAGCCCGTCGGCAAGGACACCGGTCTGACCGAGATCAGCAATGAGGTCATCGAGGGCGTGCCCGGGCACGACGGCACCGCGGGCAGCATTGAGGACCGCGACGTGCTCGCCGAGTACGGCGCCTTCTTGCGCTCGCTGGTCGACGTGTCGGCGCTGCGCCCGCTGCGCGTCTCGGTCGACGCCGGTAACGGCATGGGTGGGCACACGACGCCCGCTGTGCTGGGCTCGGTCGAGTCGATCGCCTTGCTGCCCTTGTACTTCGAGTTGGACGGCACCTTCCCCAACCACGAGGCCAACCCACTCGATCCGGCCAACCTGGTGGACCTGCAGAAGCACGTCATCGAGAACGGCGCGGACATCGGCCTGGCCTTCGACGGCGACGCCGACCGCTGCTTCGTCGTCGACGAAAAGGGTGACCCCGTCTCGCCGTCGGCGGTGACCGCGCTGGTGGCCGACCGTGAGCTGAGCCGCGAAGTCGGCGCCACCGTCATCCACAACCTGATCACCTCGCGTGCGGTGCCCGAGCTGATCGCCGAGCGCGGCGGCATAGCCGTGCGGTCGCGCGTCGGCCACTCGTACATCAAGGCCCTGATGGCCGACAGCAACGCGATCTTCGGCGGCGAACATTCGGCGCATTACTACTTCCGAGATTTCTGGGGTGCCGATTCCGGCATGCTTGCGGCGCTGCACGTGCTGGCGGCGCTCGGGGAACAGGACCGTCCGCTGTCCGAGCTGATGGCCAAGTACCAGCGGTACGAGGCGTCCGGCGAGATCAACTTCACCGTCGCCGACGCGTCGGCGTGTGTCGAGGCGGTCATCGAGTCCTATGGAACCGGCGTCGAGTCGCTCGACCATCTCGACGGTGTGACCGTCGATCTGGGCAACGGCCGTTGGTTCAACCTGCGCACCTCCAACACCGAACCGCTGTTGCGGCTCAACGTCGAATCCCGTACCCGCGCTGAAGTCGACGAGATCGTCGAGCACATCGCGACGCAGATTAAGGCGGTCAGCGGGCGCCCTGGCGAGTCGCTGCCATGAGTGCCGCGCCGGCGACCCTGGACCTCGATGATGTCGACGGTCTGATCGCTGCGGACCGCGATGGTCTGTTGCGGGCGGCGTCGATGGCCGGCGCACAGACCCGCGCGGTCGCCGCGGCGCTCAGCGAAGGCGAACTCGATGACCTGCGCTCCGATCAGCGCCCGCGGGCCGTCACCTGGGTCTGCGGGAGCGGCGCGTCCGGGGCGCCAGGTGCGGCCGGAACCGTGCTGGCCGCGACGCTGGGGTCGACGCTGTCGATTCCGCTCGTCGTCAGCCCCGAGGTACCGCCCTGGATCGGCGCGCTCGACGTGGTCGTGGTGGCCGGCGACGACCCCGCCGACCCGGCGCTGGTCGCCGCGGTGGCGACCGGGGTGCGCCGCGGTGCGCGGGTGATTGTGGTGGCGCCCAACGAAGGTCCGCTGCGCGACGCCGCGGCCGGCCGCGCGGTGGTGTTGCCGCCGCGGCTGACGGTGCCCGACGACTTCGGCCTCACCCGCTACCTTGCCGCGGGGCTGGCGACGTTGATGGTGGTGGATCCGGCGTTGCGCATCGACCTCGATGCGCTGGCCGACGAGTTGGACGCCGAGGCCCTGCGCAACAGCGCGGCCCGCGAGATTTTCACCAACCCGGCGAAGAACCTGGCTGAGCGGATGTCCGGTCGGCAGGTGGTGCTCGCCGGTGAGGGGGCCGCCATGCTGGCGTTGGTCCGGCATGCGGCGACGGTGCTGCTGCGGGTGGCGCATCAGTTGGTGGCCGCTGCCGGTGGCGCGGACGCCCTGGTGGCCCTGCACGGTGGCCTAGGTCGGCAGACCGGCGCCGAAATGGCTTACGAGACCTCACTTTTCCACGATCCGGAGATCGACGGGCCGGTACCGGCCCGGGTCCGTACCGTGGTGTTGTGTGCGGACGAGGAGCGGCCGGGCGTGATCGCCCGGATGGACGCCCTCGGTGGTTTGGGGGACGTCGACGTGCTCAGCGCTGACGACGTGCCCGACGCTGGGCTGCAGGTACCTGGCAGCCGATTGGAACAACAGATCGCGATGCTGGCCGTCCGGCTGGAGATGACGGCCGTGTACCTGAAACTGGTTCGAGGTTAGACATAGTGCATTTGCTACAAGGCGCGGTGAGGAACTACGCCTGGGGGTCGCGTACCGCCCTGGCCGAATTCGCCGGAAGGCCGAGTCCCACTGCGCATCCCGAGGCTGAACTGTGGCTGGGCGCCAACTCGGGCGACCCGGCGCTGCTGCTGACCTCCGATGGCAAGCAGTCGCTACTGGAGGCCATCCAGGCCGATCCCGAGGGTGCGTTGGGGCCCGAAGTCCGGGCTCGGTTCGGTGACGTCCTGCCGTTCCTGGCCAAGGTCCTCGCCGCCGACGAGCCGCTGTCGCTGCAAGCGCACCCCAGCGCCGAGCAGGCCGCGGAGGGCTTCAATCGTGAAGAACGCCAAGGTATTGCGGTCAGCGCGCCGAATCGTAACTACCGGGACCGCAGCCACAAGCCCGAGTTGCTCGTGGCGCTGGGCCCGTTCGAGGCGTTGGCCGGATTCCGGCCAGTGGCCCGCACCGTCGCGTTGATGCGGGCGCTGGCGGTGTCCGACCTCGACCCCTACATCAACCTGCTGGCCGGCGAGTCGGACGCGGACGGGCTGCGTGCCGTGTTCACCACGTGGATCACGTTGCCGCAGCCTGATCTCGACGTGCTGGTGCCGGCTGTGCTCGATGGTGCGGTGCACTATGTCCGTTCGGGGGCAACCGAATTCGAGGCCGAGGCCAAAACCGTTCTTGAGCTCGGCGAGCGCTACCCGGGCGATGCCGGGGTGCTGGCGGCCATGCTGCTGAACCGCATCAGCCTGGTCGAAGGGGAGGGCATCTATTTGCCCGCCGGCAACCTGCACGCCTATCTGCACGGCGTGGGGTTCGAGGTTATGGCCAACTCCGACAACGTGTTACGCGGTGGCCTGACGCCCAAGCACGTGGATGTGCCGGAGCTGTTGCGGGTCCTCAATTTCACCCCGAAGGACTGTCGGCCGATCAATCCGCGGCCAGTTGATCGCGGCGTCGAGTTCGTATTCGACACTCCTGCTCCGGAGTTCGCGGTGTCGATGCTGCGGATCGAGGGCGACCAGGTGGGCCGTGAGGTCGAGGTGTCGGCCCAGCACGCCGGCCCACAGATCCTGCTGAGTACGCGGGGCCGGGTGCAGGTGCAGTGCAAAGGTGACGAGCTGACCCTGGACAAGGGTGCGGCCGCCTGGATCGGCGCCGGGGAGGGGACCGTCAGCGTGGTGGCTGACGAACCGTCGACGGTGTTCCGGGCCACGGTCGGCTTTTAGGGCATGTAGACCAGTCGAAGAAGGGGTGGGCCATGTCGGCCTCGGGGAGTGCGCGCGCGATCGTCGCTGCGCTGTTGGCCAATGCCGGGATCGCGGTCGCGAAGTTCGTCGGCTTCCTGGTCACGGGCAGCTCGTCGATGCTGGCGGAGTCGGTGCACTCGCTGGCCGATACGTCCAATCAGGGCCTGCTGCTGTGGGGCCAGCGGCAGGCGCGCAAGGATGCCGACAATCTGCACCCGTTCGGGTACGGCCGCAGTCGCTATTTCTATTCGTTCGTCGTGGCGCTGGTGCTGTTCAGCCTCGGCTCGATGTTCGCGCTGTACGAGGGCTACCACAAGATCACCCATCCGGAGCCGCTCTCGTCGCCGGTTGTCGCCGTCGTGATTCTGGTCGTGGCGATCGGGCTGGAGGGCTATAGCTTCGCGACCGCCATGAAGGAATCGCGTCCGCTCAAGGGGGCCGGCAGCTGGTGGCGGTTCATCCGGACGTCGCGTAATCCGGAGCTGCCGGTGGTGCTGCTGGAGGACACCGGGGCGCTGATCGGTCTGGTGCTCGCGCTGGGCGGCGTCGGTCTGGCGATGCTGACGGGCAATCCAGTGTGGGACGGCATCGGTACCGCGGCCATCGGTGTCCTGCTCGGTGTCATCGCGGTGGTGCTCATGGTTGAGATGAAGAGTCTGCTGATCGGAGAGGGCGCCACCGCCGACGAGACCGGCGCCATCCGCAGCGCGCTGGAGCAGACGGCCCATGTCGACCGCGTCATTCACCTGCGCACTCAGTACTTGGGGCCGGAGGAGATGCTGGTCGGCGTGAAGATCGCGCTGGCGCCGAAGACCGATCTCGCGACGGTGGCCGCGACCATCGATGCCGCCGAGGTGGCGATCCGGGCGGCGGTGCCGACGGCCCGCATCATCTACATCGAGCCCGATCTGTACCGCGGCTGATTCAGCGGTGACCGCTGCCACGTGGCGGTTTACAAAACAGCTTTCAATGTCTAGACCGACGACAAAACGCGGTCTATAGTCAAGTCCAGATTCATTCGGTCAAACCAATGGAGGTGGACCCCGTGTCAGTCGAGGTATCTGACGTCAACGTCGAGCAGTGGCGGGATCGCAAGCGTCATCTGTGGCTCATGGGCCTGATCGCGCCCACGGCATTGTTCGTGATGCTCCCGCTGATCTGGGCGCTGAACCAGTTTGGCTGGCACGCCGCCGCTCAGGTACCGCTGTGGATCGGCCCCGGCCTGCTCTACGTGCTGCTGCCGATCCTCGATCTGAAGTTCGGGCCGGACGGCGAGAACCCGCCTGACGAGATGATGGAGCAGCTGTCGAACGACAAGTACTACCGCTACTGCACCTACGTCTACATCCCGTTTCAGTACGCCAGCATCATTCTGGGTGCGTACCTGTTCACCGCTAAGGACCTGAGCTGGCTCGGTTTTGAGGGCGGCCTGAACTGGTGGGGCATGCTCGGCGTCGCGCTGTCGGTCGGTGTGCTCGGTGGTGTCGGCATCAACACCGCGCATGAGATGGGGCACAAGAAGGAGAACCTGGAACGCTGGCTGGCCAAGATCACCCTGGCCCAGACGTTCTACGGCCACTTCTACATCGAGCACAACCGTGGCCACCACGTCCGCGTCGCCACCCCCGAGGACCCCGCGTCGGCGCGCTTCGGTGAGACCTTCTGGGAGTTTCTGCCGCGTACCGTGTGGGGCGCCCTGAAGTCCTCGGTCGAGCTGGAAGCTCAGCGCATCCGTCGTCTCGGACGGAGCCCGTGGGATCCCCGTACCTACCTCAAGAACGACGTGCTCAACGCTTGGCTCATGTCGGTGGTGTTCTTCGGCGTCCTGATCGCGGTTTTCGGCCCGGCCCTCATCCCGTTCGTCCTGATCCAGGGCATCTACGGGTTCAGCCTGCTCGAGTCGGTGAACTACCTGGAGCACTACGGCCTGCTGCGGCAGAAGACCGAGAGCGGCCGCTACGAGCGCTGTGCCCCGGTGCACAGCTGGAACTCCGACCACATCGTCACCAACCTGTTCCTCTATCACCTGCAGAGGCACAGTGACCACCACGCCAACCCCACCCGGCGCTACCAGACCCTGCGCAGCATCGAGGGTGCGCCGAACCTGCCCAGTGGTTACGCCACCCTGATCGGGCTGACCTACATCCCGCCGCTGTGGCGCCGGATGATGGACCACCGCGTGATCGAGCACTACAACGGCGACATCACCAAGGTCAACGTTCACCCGCGGGTGCGTGACAAGGTGATGGCAAAGTACGGAGCGGCCTGAGCATGAGTGCGTACGTCTGCCCGGGTTGTGAGTATGTGTATGACGAGGCCAAAGGGGCTCCGCGGGAAGGGTTCCCGGCCGGCACGGCGTGGGAGGATGTCCCCGAAGACTGGTGCTGCCCCGACTGCGCCGTCCTCGAGAAGGTCGATTTTCAGCCTGTCGGGGCGAGCGAAGCGACGGGAAACAACACAGGAGTGAGTTCGTGAGCGAGCCGTTCAAGAAGTTCGTCTGCCTGCAGTGCGGGTTCGAGTACGACGAGGAGAAGGGCTGGCCGGAAGACGGCATCGCTCCCGGCACCCGCTGGGACGACATCCCGGACGACTGGAGCTGCCCGGACTGCGGCGCTGCCAAGGCTGACTTCGACATGGTGGAAGTCGTCGCGTCGTGACCTCCGCAGCAGCAAGTACGGAAGGGCCTCGGCAGGCGGCACCGCGCGTGCCGTATGCCGAGGCATCGCGGGTGCTGCTGCGTCACTCGATTCTGGACGGCATGCGAGAACTGTTGCTGGCCAAAGACTGGTCGTCGATCACGTTGTCCGATGTCGCGCGCGCGGCCGGAATCAGCCGGCAGACCATCTACAACGAATTCGGCTCGCGGCAGGGCCTTGCCGAGGGCTACGCGATGCGGCTCGCCGACCGCTTGGTCGACGCCGTCGAGCACGCCATCTACGCCAATATCGGTGACATCCATGCGGCGTTTCTGCAGGGTTTCCGGATGTTCTTCACCGAGTCGGCATCCGATCCACTGGTCATCTCGCTGCTGACCGGCGTCGCCAAGCCGGATCTGCTGCAGATCATCACCACCGACAGTGCGCCGATCATCTCGCACTGTTCTCAGCGACTGAGCGAAGCCTTCCGCGGCAGCTGGGTGCAGACTTCCGACGAGGACGCCGGGGTGCTGGCCCGGGCGATCGTGCGGCTGGCCATTAGTTACGTGTCAATGCCGCCGGAGGCCGACCACGATGTGGCCGCTGACCTGGCCCGGCTTATGACGCCGTTCGCCGAACGCTACGGTATTGGGGATACCCCGTAGCCGTCAGCGCGCCATTCGAGAAGTTCTTGGTGCCTGTCCCGCGAGCCCGCAGGCCATGGGGTTCCTCCGGTGCGCTTTGGCGCACGTACAGGCAATTGACGAATGAATGGGGCTCTATCCATGACGGAATTGAAGGCAGACGTCCGTAACGGCATCGACTACAAGGTTGCCGACCTGTCCGAGGCCGAGTTCGGCCGCAAGGAAATTCGCCTCGCCGAGCACGAGATGCCGGGTCTGATGGCGCTGCGCCGCGAATACCACGACGTCCAGCCGCTCAAGGGCGCGCGCATCTCCGGCTCGCTGCACATGACTGTGCAGACCGCGGTGCTGATCGAGACGCTGGTGGCGCTCGGTGCTGAGGTTCGTTGGGCGAGCTGCAACATCTTCTCCACCCAGGACCACGCTGCCGCGGCCATCGTCGTCGGCCCGCACGGCACCCCGGAGGAGCCCAAGGGCACCCCGGTCTTCGCCTGGAAGGGCGAGACGCTGGAGGAGTACTGGTGGTGCGCCGAGCAGATGCTCACCTGGGATGGCGAGCCCTGCAACATGATTCTGGACGACGGTGGCGACGCCACCATGCTGGTGCTGCGTGGTGCGCAGTACGAGAAGGCCGGCGTGGTGCCGCCCGCCGAAGAGGACGACTCGGCTGAGTGGAAGGTCTTCCTGGAGCTGGTTCGCAACGGCTTCGAGAATGACAAGACCAAGTGGACCAAGATCGCCGAGTCGGTCAAGGGTGTCACCGAGGAGACCACCACCGGCGTGCTGCGCCTCTACCAGTTCGCCGCTGCCGGTGAGCTGGTCTTCCCGGCCATCAACGTCAATGACTCGGTCACCAAGAGCAAGTTCGACAACAAGTACGGCACCCGCCACTCGCTGATCGACGGCATCAACCGCGGCACCGACGTGCTGATCGGTGGCAAGAAGGTGCTGATCTGTGGCTACGGCGACGTCGGCAAGGGCTGTGCCGAGTCGATGGCCGGACAGGGCGCGCGCGTCGCGGTCACCGAGATCGACCCGATCAACGCGCTGCAGGCGCTGATGGACGGCTTCGACGTCGTCACCGTCGAGCAGGGCATCGCCCAGGCCGACATCGTCATCACCGCCACCGGCAACTACGACATCATCCTGCTCGACCACATGAAGGCCATGAAGAACCAGGCCATCCTGGGCAACATCGGCCACTTCGACAACGAGATCGACATGGCCGCCCTGGAGAAGTCCGGCGCCACCAAGCTGAACATCAAGCCGCAGGTCGACCTGTGGACCTTCGGTGAAAGCGGCAAGTCCATCATCGTGCTGTCCGAGGGCCGCCTGCTCAACCTGGGCAACGCCACCGGCCACCCGTCGTTCGTGATGTCGAACTCGTTCTCCAACCAGGTCATCGCTCAGATCGAGCTGTGGACCAAGACCGACGAGTACGACAACGAGGTCTACCGCCTGGCCAAGCACCTCGACGAGAAGGTCGCGCGCATCCACGTCGAGGCTCTCGGCGGCACGCTGACCAAGCTCAGCAAGGACCAGGCCGAGTACATCGGCGTTGATGTCGAAGGCCCGTACAAGCCGGAGCACTACCGCTACTAAGTAGCGTTTCTGCGCGAGTAGTCGCGAAAACCCCCAATTCCCACGGGAATTGGGGGTTTTCACGTCTGGTGGGCCGGTTTACGCGCGCCGCGCCGCGACAGGCGCGCTCGAAATTAGCTGAACTTCGCGTGGTCTGTAGTGATTTATATTGCCAACCCCGATAATTACGATTCTGACGGCGCGACGCGGCGTTTGCTGAAGATCTGCGCATCGGCGCCATTCACAGTTAGAATTTCCGCACACCTAGGGCACCCCTCGTGAAGGGACGTCGAGCATGCGGATCACGCGAACGGGAGCTTTCGCCGTCCTGCTGCTGTCGGCTGGGTTGGCATTGAGCGGTTGCGGCAGTCTGAACCTGGGCATCTTCAGCGCCTCGTCGTCGTCGCCGGTGAAAGGCCCGCCGGTGCCGCCGCGCATGGTCCGGCACGACGTGCAGCAGTTGATCTGGACGTTCCCGCAATTGGGCAAGCCCGACGAGGCTGTGTGGGTCACGTGGAGCAACAGTGCTGACCCGAGCCTGAGCGGCGATGTGCAGTGGATCGACGCGGTGATCAAACTGCCACCCGCGGAGACCGGTCGGTTGCTGGCGCAGTATCACCCGGTCGCCGACGGCTTGCAGCCGACGGTGCAGAAGATTCTGCAATCGGAGTTGCCGGCCGGGCCATATCTGTCGGGTCCGGAGCTGAACAAGGTCTTCTCCAGTCCCAAAATGACCTCCCAGGCGTACCTCGACCGGGATCGGAACGTTCTGGTGCTGACGGCGACGTCGTCGCTACCCGGCGGTCGCTGACCTCTTCCGCCGAGGCACTAGCGTGGTGGCGTGCGCTCATTGATCCGCATGACGGCGTTCGTGGTGGTGCTGGTGCTCTTGGCTGCCTGCGGCGCGAAACAGCCGACCGCTTCGCGATTCCCCGCAGCGACGGGCCGGGGCCCGTGTGCGGTACACACCGAACACGACGTCGGCGCCACCATGAGGGACGGGACGGTGTTGCGCGCCGACGTCTACCGCCCGCAGAGCGCCGATCCAGTGCCCGTGCTGCTGATGCGCACGCAGTACGGCAAGTCGGGCGCGCAGACGGAACCGCACCGCTATGAGCCGCCCGACTGGTTCGCGTCGCACTGCTATCTCGTTGTGGTGCAGGACGTTCGGGGTCAGGGCACTTCCGGTGGGGTGTTCAGCGAGTTCACCAACGACATGGCCGACGGCTACGACAGCGTCGAGTGGGCCGCCCGTCTGCCTGGCGCCAACGGCAAGGTCGGCATGTACGGATCGTCGTATGTCGGTGCGACGCAATGGCTCGCCGCGGTGACGGCTCCGCCGCATCTGACGACGATCGTGCCCGCCAACACTGCCTCGGACTACTACGACGGTTGGACCTACGAAGGCGGTGAGTTCCGGCTGGCGTTCGTGCAGCCGTGGGCCATCGAGTCGATCGGACTCACTGCCGCCGAGAACCGTCGGGACGCCGACGCGGTACGGATTCTGAAGGCCGCCGGTGACGACCCGACCCGCTGGCTGAATTTCCGCCCGCAACAAGACCTTCCACCGATGCAGCCGCACAACCCGGCGGTGGCGCCGTGGTACTTCGACTGGGTCCGCCACAACACCCGCGACGACTTCTGGCAGCGGCTCAGCATCCGCGACCGGTATCCCGCGGTGCAAATTCCGGTGCTGCACTTCGAAGGTTGGTACGACGCCTTCCTGGCCGGCGGGGTGGAGAACTTCGCCGGGATGGTGGCCCACGGGGGCAACAACGTTGCGCGGAACAACCAGCGCCTGGTGATCGGGCCGTGGGACCACGTGGCGTGGGGCCGGCCGGATTCCGAACCGGCACCGATGCTCAAAGACATTGGGCCGGTCGGCAACAGCCCGATCAATGAGCTGATGCTGTCCTGGTTCGATCACTTCCTCAAGGGCGTCGACAACGGCGTCGCAGGCAAGCCTCGTGTCGACTACTTCGCGATGGGCTCCAACACCTGGAAGTCCGGGACCAATTGGCCGCTGCCGCAAACCCAATGGATCAACTACTACCTGTCGGGCGCAGGCGGTATCGCCGACCGGGACGGAAAGCTGCTGCCGGTATTGCCGGGACCACAGCCACCGGACAGCTACACCTACGACCCGCTCAATCCGGCGCCGAGCCTGGGTGGACATTCGTGCTGCAGTGCGCACTCGGGGCCGCAGGGACCCTATGACCAGACGCCGGTGGAGCAGCGCTCGGATGTGCTGGTCTACACGGGTGATCCGGTGGCCCATGACACGGAGATCACCGGGTCGGCCACCGTCTCGCTGTGGGCCCAATCATCAGCGGTGGACACGGATTTCACCGCCAAGCTGGTGGTGGTCAAGCCCGACGGGACGGCGATCAACCTGAACAACGGCATCGTCCGGGCGTCATTCCGGGACTCGCTGTCGGTGCCGACGCCGATCGTGCCCGGCCAGGCGTACCAGTACCGCATCCAAATCTGGCCCACCAGTTACCAATTGAGCGCGGGGGATCGGCTGCGGGTGGAGGTTTCCAGTAGCGACTATCCGCAGTTCGCGCCAAATCCCAACACGGGGGCGCCATTTGGGCGCGACGCCGCGACCGTGCCAGCGACGCAGACCATCCTGCATGACCCAGCGCATCCGTCGTCGATCACGCTGCCGGTGATCGGTGTCGTGCCCTGAGTCTGGTGGTGCGGGCCGTAGGCGCTACTTGGTGCAATCCAGCGACACAGTGATGGTCCGTCGTACGACCACGGGCACGAGCACATCGCGGCCCCGGAAGTCGTCCACCCGAATGAACTGGGTCTGCTCCTGCGGGTTGCGGACGCTGGTCACCACGCACCGATCCAGCGGTGCGCTACCGACCCGATCGATGTTGACGTGGTAGCCCTCGGCTTCCAACTGGCCGATCGTGACGATCGCTGACTGGTCCTGCGCCTGCGCGGCGGGTGCCAGCACGGTCGCGGCGGCCGCGACGAGGGTGATGAGTGCGGTACGCATGACAGTCCTCCGGTCCTACACCTAGGGACACGTGCTGAGCGTGGGAAACGTTCGAATGGGGGGTTATCCACAGGCCCTTGATTTTGGCGTGGCAAGTGTCGGACCCTGTCGTTACAATCGAATGTATGTTCGATCACGTGGGGGTTGGTGCGACGGGGGTTCTCGTGCACGATGCCTCGGTGGTCGACGCGGTCACCCACTTCGCGCGGGTATCGACGATCGCCGACTCACGGAAATTCGCGGCGATCGCCGACCTGGTCGCGTTGCGCATCGACAATCAGGGTGATCGGCAGTGGTGGGCGTGTGATGGCTGGGACGCCGCGGTCGCCGAGGTGGGTGCCGCGCTGGGGATCGGTCGGCGGGAAGCGTCGGGGCTGATGTCGATGGCGGTGGCGTTGCGGGACCGGTTGCCTCGCGTGGCGGCGGTGTTCGCCGCCGGTGGGGTGTCGGCGCGCACGGTGTCCACGATCTGCTGGCGCGCCCGCCTGGTCGAGGATGCCGACATTCTGGCGTTGTTGGATGCCGCGTTGGCGGGGGCGTTGACTGAGTGGGCGGGGTTGTCGCGCAAGAAGATTGAGAAGAAGGTCGACGGCTGGGTCCAGAAGTTCGACCCGGCGGCGGTGCTCAAAGTGCGCTCGGCGGCCCGCGGCCGCACGGTGGGGGTGGGCAAGCCCGATGATCAGACGGGGGTGGCGTCGATCTGGGGTGCGTTGTTGGCCACTGATGCTGAGCTGTTGAATCGGGTGCTCACCGAGCTGGCCGGGCAGGTGTGCGAGCACGATCCCCGCACGTTCGGGCAGCGCCGTGCTGATGCGCTGGGTGTGTTGGCGGCCCGCGGGGACCGGTTGGCCTGCCAATGCGGCATCGCGGAGTGCCCGGCCGCGGGGCCTGATGCCCGCGCCACCGCGGTGGTGATTCATGTGCTGACCGATGCGCTGCCGGTGCCGGTGGCCGATCGGCTGCTCAGTGGTGACCCGGCCGCGCCCCTGGTGCCTCCGCAGCCCGAGCCCGTCAACGAGCCGGCCCCAGCGCCCGAGCCGGAACCTGCACCTGAGCCGATCGCCGCGCCCGAGCCGGCGACGGTGCCCGATCCAGAGCCGGTCGCCAATCCTGCCGAAACCCCGTCTCGCGTGCCCGTGTCGACCCCTGCACCCGGTCCGCAACCCGCCACCGAGCCCGCACGTACCCCGGCGCCGGTCGGGTATGTGGTCGGTGGCGCGGTGGTACCGCCGGCGCTACTGGCGGATCTGGTGGCCCGCGGCGCCACAGTCCGCACCGTCGCCTCGGCCACCGATCTCGATGGAGTGCCGCGGTACCGGCCATCCACGGCAATGGATGAATTCGTCCGGATGCGGGCCATGACCTGCATGTTCCCCGGCTGCGATCAGCCCGCAACCCACTGCGATATCGACCACACCGTGCCCTGGCCCGGCGGGCCGACCCATCCGGGCAACCTCAACCCGACATGCCGCAAACACCACCTACTCAAAACGTTCTACGGCGGACCCCACGGCTGGTCTGACCGGCAACTGCCCGACGGGACCATCGTGTGGACCGCACCCACCGGCCACACCTACACCAGCGTGCCCGAAAGTCGAATCCTGTTCCCCGACACGATCACCGACACCCCACTGCCGCCGATGCCGCGGCAATCGGTGACCGACCTCGATGCGTCACCCGCACCGGGCCGCGGCGTCATGATGCCGGTCCGGCGCCGCACCCGCGCCCAAGACCTCGCCCAACAGATCGCCTATGAACGCGCCCTCAACGAAGCCGACCTCGAGGAAGCCGTCCGCCGACGCGAGGAGCTCAAAGCCGCCCGCGAGGCCGCCGAACAACAGGAAACCACCGAGCAACACACGCCCACCGAAAACGACATCCCGCCGCCCGCAACCTGAAACGTGAATACCCCTGAAAGATCAGGTCTTTCAGGGGTGTATGCGCGTGCTGTCTTCGGGGCAGTTTCGGTGGCAACGGCTGGCGCTGCTACGTACGGGATATGGGAGTCAGGTATATCGACCCGTGCGCCATCAGTACGGCGCCAACTATCCGGAGGGCGATTCCCGAAATGCCGCTACACGGGTGTGCCACGGTTGCTTCCCGGTTTCTCTATGAGAAGCCGATCATGTTCGTGGCGTCGGCACGCGTAGACAAATTTGAGTGCAGCAGTCTGATCGGTCAAAAACCGCTGGTACTGATCGGAATCAAGTTCGTAGTATTCGTCGTAGTCAACGACTCCGTTGCTCACCGGTATCGATGCGTAGTACCTGCCCGAGGCGGTCTCTATGCCGAGTGAATACCGGTGTTCTTTGGCAAAGTATGTGTCGGCGAAATTCAGGATCGTTCATTTCGGTGGGTGGTGCAGCGTGAGTCCACGTCATTGGCGATGAGTCGTTGGCCCTCGTAAACAGCCAAAGGCTTGTGCCAGATTGTCGGGCTCGCGGCGGATGTCATGGGCGTGAACTCCCGGATTGATCAGTGGGTTTTTCGCCCAGTGGCACCTCGACGACGTGTTCCTCGACATCGGTCAACTCTGCTACGGGCGCCTGTCCTCGCACCTCGTACTTGTCCGGCCTCGACATGCCGGGTAGCCGGCGGACCTCATCGAACTTTCCGCCGAGATAGGTGAGGTGGGCGTTGTCTCCAACAATGATCCCGATTTCGAAGTCGTGACCGCGCCAACTGCAGGTGGAGCGCACGGTGACGAGGCGCTCGATTCTTCCTCGGGCAACGATTGCCTCGCCCCTGACCCAGCTCTTCGTGGAACGTTGAAACTCACCGGGCAGCGGGTTGTCGTCGGATAACAGGCGTACGCGGTCGCCCAAGGTGTGCGCGAGGTACTCAGCGCCGTCGAACGTCGCGTATTCGCCGGATGCCCGGATCCTGTGTCGTTCGTTGTCCATCAGCGCCTCGCCGCCACCGGATCCCCCAATCCCCAGATTTGAGCCTAGCGGCGGCCGGGCGTGTGACAGTGCGCCAATTACGCTCCTACCGTGCTGATCGCAATCGAAGGTGTGGACGGTGCGGGGAAGAACACCCTGACCCAGGGGCTGCGCGCGCAGCTCGAAGCCCGCGGCAAGTCGGTGACCACTGTGGCGTTCCCGCGTTACGGCCGCTCCGTCGAGGCCGACGTGGCCGCTGAGGCGCTCCACGGCCAGCACGGCGACTTGGCTGAGTCGGTGTACGCCATGGCGATGCTGTTCGCACTCGACCGGGCCGGCGCCAAAGCCGAGATCGCTGAGCTGGCCGCGACCTACGACGTCGTCATCTTGGATCGCTACGTCGCCTCGAATGCCGCGTACAGCGCGGCGCGCCTGCACCAGGGGGCGGACGGCGATGTCGTCGGCTGGGTGCGGCAACTGGAGTTCGAGCGGTTGGCGCTGCCGGTGCCGGATTGGCAGTTATATCTGAACGTCCCGACCGAGTTGGCCGCTGAGCGGGCGGCACGCCGGGAAGCGCAGGACGCCGCCCGCACCCGCGACGCTTATGAGCGTGACGGCGGGCTGCAGGGCCGTACGGGCGCGGTATACGCCGCGCTGGCGGCCGAGAACTGGGTCGGCCCTTGGGCTTTGGTCGCTCCGGACGTCGACCCAGCCGAGTTGGCCGGCCGGCTGCTGGGCTGATCCAGCCGGGTCGCCCACCAGCGAGTTGTCAGGTAAGTGGCAAAACGCCCATCGGAGATCACGGCTTTATCGCGATCTGGTGACACCATGGACGTCATGAGGCAACGCATTCTGGTCGTCGACGACGACCCATCTCTGGCCGAGATGCTCACCATCGTGCTGCGCGGTGAAGGCTTCGACACCGCCGTCATCGGTGATGGCAGCCAGGCCCTGACCGCAGTCCGCGAGCTGCGCCCGGATCTCGTGCTGTTGGACCTCATGCTGCCGGGAATGAACGGCATCGACGTGTGCCGCGTGCTGCGTGCCGACTCGGGCGTGCCGATCGTCATGCTGACCGCCAAGACTGACACGGTTGACGTGGTGCTGGGCCTTGAGTCCGGCGCCGACGACTACGTCATGAAGCCGTTCAAGCCGAAGGAACTGGTGGCGCGGGTGCGGGCGCGGTTGCGCCGCAACGACGATGAGCCGGCGGAGATGCTGTCCATCGCCGACGTCGACATCGACGTGCCGGCCCACAAGGTGACTCGTCAGGGGGAGCAGATCTCGCTGACGCCGCTGGAGTTCGACCTGCTCGTCGCCCTGGCTCGCAAGCCGCGCCAGGTGTTTACTCGTGATGTGCTGCTCGAACAGGTGTGGGGTTACCGCCACCCGGCAGACACCCGGCTGGTGAACGTCCACGTGCAGCGGTTGCGGGCCAAGGTCGAGAAGGACCCGGAGAACCCGCAGGTGGTGCTGACTGTTCGAGGAGTGGGATACAAGGCCGGACCGCCGTGATCGGACGGCTCACCGAACCGGTGACCGCACGTTTCGCAACGACCGCGCTGCACAATGCACGCGGTCGTTGTGAATTGTCCGCACTAAGGCGGCGCCGGTGATTTGGGGATCCCGACGGCGGATCCGTGGCGGTTTCGGCTCGGGCGCATTCGTGCGCGGGCTAGGCGCAGTCGGCCGGGTGGTTAGTTATGCGTGGCGCCGCTCGTTGCAGTTGCGCGTGGTGTCGCTGACGCTGGGGCTTTCGTTGGCCGTCATCTTGGTCCTGGGCTTCGTGCTGACCAGTCAGATCACCGACCGCATCCTGGAAGCGAAAGTCCGCGCCGGCACCGAAGAGATCGAGCACGCTCGAACTACGGTCAGCGGCATCGTCAGTGGCGAGGAAGCGCGCTCGCTGGGCAGCAGCCTGCAGCTGGCGCGCAACACCCTGATCGACCGCAAGGTCGATTCGGGCTCACGCCTGGCCGGCGCGTTCGACGCTGTCCTGGTGGTACCTGGCGACGGTCCGCGCGCGGCCACCTCGGCCGGGCCGGTCGGGGAAATCCCGAACTCCTTGCGCGACTTCGTCAAAGCTGGGCAGGTCAGTTACCAGTACGGCACGGTGCATACCGACGGGTTCTCCGGTCCCGCCCTGATCGTCGGCAGCCCGACGTCGTCGCAGATCACCAATCTTGAGCTGTACCTGATCTTCCCGCTGGGCAACGAAGAGAACACCATCGCGCTGGTGCGCGGCACCATGGCCACCGGTGGCATCGTGCTGCTGGGCCTGCTGGCGGCTATCGCGTTGTTGGTGGCGCGGCAGATCGTGCTCCCGGTGCGGTCGGCGTCGCGCATTGCTGAGCGATTCGCCGAGGGCCACCTCACCGAGCGCATGCCGGTTCGTGGTGAGGATGACATGGCGCGACTGGCGGTGTCGTTCAACGACATGGCCGAAAGTCTGCACAAACAGATCACCCAACTCGAAGAGTTCGGAAACCTGCAGCGCCGCTTCACTTCTGACGTCAGCCACGAGCTGCGGACGCCGCTGACGACGGTGCGCATGGCAGCCGACTTGATCTACGACCACAGCGAAGAGCTCGACCCGGCACTGCGGCGCTCCACCGAGTTGATGGTCAACGAGCTGGACCGCTTCGAGACGCTGCTGAACGACCTGCTGGAAATCTCTCGGCACGACGCCGGTGTGGCCGAGCTGTCGGTCGAGTCCGTCGACTTGCGTGACACCGTGCAGAGTGCGCTCGACAACGTCGGGCACCTGGCCGACGACGCGAATATCAAACTCGCCGTGCATCTTCCGGACGAGGCCGTCATTGCTGAAGTCGATCCGCGCCGCGTCGAGCGCATCCTGCGCAACCTCATCGCCAACGCGATCGACCATGCCGAGAAGAAGCCGGTGCAGATCAAGATGGCCGCCGACGTCGACACCGTCGCGGTGACGGTGCGCGATTTCGGCGTGGGTCTGCGTCCGGGCGAGGAGAAGATGGTGTTCAGCCGGTTCTGGCGGTCCGACCCGTCGCGGGTGCGCCGCTCCGGTGGCACCGGTCTGGGCCTGGCCATCAGCATCGAGGATGCCCGCCTGCACCAGGGCCGGCTGGAGGCCTGGGGCGAACCGGGCCACGGCGCCTGCTTCCGGCTCACCTTGCCGCTGGTGCGCGGCCACAAGGTGACGACGTCGCCGCTTCCGCTCAAACCCACTGGGCCCAAATCGGTTACCGCCTTGTCTGCAGGCGAATTGCCCGCGGGGGAGGCCTCGTGAAAGGGGCACTGGCGGTCTGCGCGGTGCTGCTACTGGTGTTGACGGGATGCGCCGGCGTACCCAGTTCGTCCGCGCCGCAGGCCGTGGGCACCGTCGACCGGCCGGCCCCGCGCAACCTGCTGACCCCTTCGCCCGGCATGGACCCCGACCTCCTGCTGCGTGAATTCCTCAAGGCCACAGCAGATCCCGCGAACCGGCACCTCGCGGCGCGCCAATTCCTCACCGAATCAGCGTCGCGCTCGTGGGACGATGCCGGCAGCGCGCTGCTGATCGACCGCGTGGTCTTCGTCGAAACCCGTGGCACGGACAAGGTTTCGGTGACCATGCACGCCGACATCCTGGGCTCGCTGTCGGATGTCGGAGTGTTCGAGACAGGGGAGGGCGCACTGCCCGACCCCGGTACCATCGACCTGGTCAAGACACCGCGGGGCTGGCGCATCGACAAGCTGCCCAACGGCGTTTTCCTGGACTGGCAACAGTTCCAGTCCACCTATAAACGCGACACGTTGTACTTCGTCGACCCGACCGGCAAGACCGTCGTGCCCGACCCGCGGTACGTCGCGGTCTCCGACCCCGATCAGCTGGCCACCGAGCTGGTCACCAAATTGCTGTCCGGGCCGCGTCCCGAAATGTCCAGTAGCGTGCGCAATCTGATGGCCGCACCATTGCGGCTGCGGGGCCCGGTGACCCGGGCCGACGGCGGCAAGACCGGTGTCGGCAAGGGCTATGGCGGGGCGCGCATCGACCTGGAGAGCTTGTCGACCACCGACCCGCACAGCAGGCAATTGCTTGCCGCACAGATCATTTGGACGCTGTTCCGGGCCGGGGTGAACGGTCCGTACGTGATCAACGCCGACGGTGCCGCCCTCGACGACCGGTTCGCCCAAGGCTGGAATACCTCCGATGTCGCGGCCACCGATCCGGGTGCTGATCCGGGGGCGGCCGCCGGGTTGCACGCCCTGGTGGGCGGTTCCCTGGTGTCGCTGGAGGGGGACGGCGCGCCGCGGGTTCCCGGGGCGTTCGGGCAGCTGCCCGGCCAGACGTCGGCGGCGCTGAACCGGAGCGGTCAGGAGGTCGCCTCCGTGGTGACGTTGCGGCCCGGTGCCCCGGACATGGCGTTGTCGCTGTGGGTGGGGCCGGTGAACGGTGACGCCGCGCAGGCGCTCGATGCGCATCTGCTGACGCGCCCGAGTTGGTCGCTCGACGATGCGATCTGGATCGTGGTGGACGGCGCCAACGTCGTCCGCGCGATTCAGGAGGCGGCTTCGGGGCAGCCCGCCCGCATCCCCGTCGACTCGTCGGCGGTGTCCACGAAATTCCCCGGCCCGATCAACGCGTTGCAGCTGTCCCGTGACGCCACCCGGGCGGCCATGGTGATCAATGGCCAGGTGATCCTGGCCAGCGTCGAGCAGGGCCAGGGCGGTCAGTTCGCGCTGAGCTACCCGCGCCGGCTGGGCTACGGCCTGGGCAACACCGCGCTGTCGCTGTCGTGGCGTACCGGCGACGACATCGTGGTGACCCGGAACGACCCGCAGCATCCGGTGTCCTACGTGAACCTCGACGGCGTGAACTCCGACGGGCCCACGCAGAACCTGGTCGCGCCGGTCTCGACGGTGGCGGCCAATACCTCGACGGTGTACATCGCCGACGAGCGCGGCATCATGCAGCTGTCGGGCTCGGCGGCAGACAACAACCTGATGTGGACCGATGTCCGGCCCCTGATGCTCCCCGGCGCGCTGCCGGTGCTGCCCGGCTAGCCCTGTCGTACCCCAGCGGCATGCTGGCGGCATGTTGGACCTAGTGCTGCCCATCGAATGCGGTGGCTGCGGTGCGCCGTCGACGCGCTGGTGTGCGGCGTGCGCGGCCGAGCTGGTGGTCCGTCCCGACGAACCGCACGTCATCACGCCCCGGCAGGACCCCGGCGTCCCCGTGCTCGCGCTCGGGCGGTACGCCGGGGCCCGGCGCCAAGCCATCGTCGGGCTCAAGGAGCACGGCCGCACCGACCTGGTGCCGCCGCTGGCCGGCGCCGTGGCCGCTGCGCTGGGCACGCTGATCGCCTGGGGTGTGGTCGTGCCGCCGGTGACCGTGGTGCCGGCGCCGACCCGGAGCCTGGCCGCCCGCCGCCGCGGCGGCGATCCGGTCACCAAGATCGCGCGCATGGCGACCGCGGGCGTCGAAGGAGTCGCCGTCGAACCGGTGCTGACCATGCGGGCCTTTACGCGTGACTCAGTGGGCCTGTCGAGCGCCCAGCGCCAACGCAACGTCGTTGGTCGGGTTCGGCAGCGGGCCCCGGTGCGCGGCGAGGCCGTGGTTTTCGACGACGTCGTCACCACGGGAGCCACTGCCGCAGAGGCGGTTCGGGTCCTGCAAACATCCGGAACGTATGTTTCGGCCGTGCTGGCAATAGCACATGCGTGAGCCTTCGGGCGGCAGGACACGTCATGCGCCCCAGCGACATCAACTCGAAATGAAGTTCTCAAAACCGGTATGCGAAATCGGTGGCACGACTAGGTGAACTCGGACTACCGTCGGCTGCAACCACCCGTGAAGCCTCACGGCGGTACCGACATATTCACTCGGTGCCAAATCGCTGACAGCGGTAGGAGGTGAGTACTCAACACCTTGCGCCGGCTGAGGCCGTCTTGCAGAGCCGCCCGGCGCAGTAGTTCAGACCGTGTGCAAGAAGAGCACACGTGCACTGCGAGAGAGAAGCGAGTTGCTAAGCATGTCAACCCAATCCGTGGATTCCGCCCGCTCGACCATGATTGCCGTCGACGACCAGCCTGTGCCAGAACCGCATGCCGACGTCGTCGTCAAGGGCCGTAACGTCGAGGTCCCCGAACACTTCCGCATCTACGTTTCCGAGAAGCTTTCCAGGCTGGAGCGCTTCGATCGCACCATCTACCTGTTCGACGTCGAACTCGATCACGAGAAGAACCGCCGCCAGCGCAAGAACTGCCAGCACGTCGAGATCACTGCGCGCGGCCGCGGCCCGGTGGTGCGTGGCGAAGGCTGCGCCGACAGCTTCTACGCCGCCCTCGAGTCGGCCGTCGGCAAACTCGAGAACCGACTGCGACGCAGCAAGGACCGCCGCAAGATCCACTATGGAGACAAGACCCCGGTGGGGCTTGCCGAGGCGACGTCGATCGTCCCGCCGGAGGACGTGCCCACTACATCAAGTCCGCCTACCTCCGCCGACCTCGACGACCACGTGCCAGGCCAGGTGGTCCGGGTCAAGGAACACCCGGCCAACCCGATGACGGTCGACGACGCGCTCTACGAGATGGAGCTGGTCGGACACGATTTCTTCCTCTTCCACGACAAGGAGAGTGACCGGCCGACGGTGGTCTACCGCAGACACGCCTACGACTACGGATTGATCCGGCTGTCCTGACGATCCAGCTGCTGCGCCCCCGGCCGAACCGCCGGGGGCGCACTCTTATCTGCCGATTCCCCCGGTCACCTACGATGGGACACGTCTAACCAGCTGACGTGTATCCGTTCTCAAGACCCACAGGGGAAATAGCGTGCTGTCGAAGTTGCTCCGCATCGGTGAAGGTCGCATGGTCAAGCGCCTGCAAAAGGTCGCCGACTATGTCAACACCTTGTCCGATGACGTCGAGAAGCTGTCGGACGACGAGCTCCGGGCCAAGACTGACGCGTTCAAGAAGCGCGTCGCCGACGGCGAGTCTCTCGACGACCTGCTGCCCGAGGCGTTCGCCGTGGCCCGCGAAGCCGCGTGGCGCGTCCTCGACCAGCGCCACTTCGACGTCCAGGTGATGGGCGGCGCCGCGCTGCACTACGGCAACGTCGCCGAGATGAAGACCGGTGAGGGCAAGACCCTGACCTGTGTGTTGCCCGCGTACCTCAACTCGCTCGCGGGCAAGGGTGTGCACGTCGTCACCGTCAACGACTACCTGGCCAAGCGCGACAGTGAGTGGATGGGCCGCGTCCACCGCTTCCTCGGCCTCGAGGTCGGGGTGATCCTGTCGCAGATGACGCCCGAGGAGCGTCGCGCAGCATACGCCGCCGACATCACCTACGGCACCAACAACGAGTTCGGTTTCGACTACCTGCGCGACAACATGGCGCACTCGACCGACGACATGGTGCAGCGTGGCCACAACTTCGCCATCGTCGACGAGGTCGACTCGATCCTCATCGACGAGGCCCGTACCCCGCTGATCATCTCCGGCCCGGCCGACGGCGCGTCGAACTGGTACACCGAGTTCGCGCGCATCGTGCCGCTCATGGAGAAGGACGTCCACTACGAGGTCGACATCCGTAAGCGCACCATCGGTGTGCACGAGGCCGGCGTGGAGTTCGTCGAGAACCAGCTGGGCATCGAAAACCTGTACGAGGCCGCCAACTCGCCGCTGGTCAGCTACCTGAACAACGCCGTGAAGGCCAAGGAACTGTTCCAGCGCGACAAGGACTACATCGTCCGCGACGGCGAGGTCGTCATCGTCGACGAATTCACCGGCCGCGTGCTGGTCGGCCGCCGCTACAACGAGGGCATGCACCAGGCCATCGAGGCCAAGGAGCACGTCGAGATCAAGGCCGAGAACCAGACCCTGGCCACGATCACGCTGCAGAACTACTTCCGCCTCTACAACAAGTTGTCCGGTATGACCGGTACGGCCGAGACTGAGGCCGCGGAGCTGCACGAGATCTACAAGCTCGGCGTGGTGCAGATCCCCACCAACCGGTCTATGGTCCGCCAGGACCAGTCAGACCTGATCTACAAGACCGAAGAGGCCAAGTACATCGCCGTCGTCGACGACGTCGAGGAGCGCTACGAGAAGGGCCAGCCGGTCCTGATCGGTACCACCAGCGTGGAGCGGTCGGAGTACCTGTCCAAGCAGTTCACCAAGCGCCGCATCCCGCACAACGTGCTCAACGCCAAGTACCACGAGCAGGAAGCGAACATCATCGCCGAGGCCGGCCGGTTGAAGGCCATCACGGTCGCCACCAACATGGCCGGCCGCGGTACCGACATCGTGCTGGGCGGCAACGTCGACTTCATTGCCGATGCGCGCTTGCGCAAGCGCGGTCTGGACCCCGTCGAGACGCCCGAGGACTACGACGCGGCCTGGCACGAGGAGCTGCCCAAGGTCAAGGCACAGGTCGAGGCCGAGGCCGAGAAGGTCCGCGAGGTCGGTGGTCTGTACGTGCTGGGCACCGAACGCCACGAGTCCCGTCGGATCGACAACCAGCTGCGCGGCCGCTCCGGCCGTCAGGGCGACCCGGGCGAGTCCCGATTCTTCCTGTCGCTGTCCGACGAGCTGATGCGCCGCTTCAACGGCGCCACCCTTGAGGCGCTGCTGACCCGGCTGAACTTGCCGGAGGACGTGCCGATCGAGGCCAAGATGGTGACCCGCGCGATCAAGAGCGCGCAGACCCAGGTCGAAGGGCAGAACTTCGAGGTCCGCAAGAACGTCCTCAAGTACGACGAGGTGATGAACCAGCAGCGCAAGGTCATCTACCGCGAGCGCAAGATGATCCTGGAGGGCGACGACCTTTCCGGCGAGGCGCACCGCATGCTGGTCGACGTCGTCACCGCCTACGTCGACGGCGCCACCGCCGAGGGCTACGCCGAGGACTGGGACCTGGCCAAGCTGTGGGACGCGCTCAAGACGCTGTACCCGGTTGGGCTGGACCACCACGATCTGATCGACTCCGAGGCCATCGGCGAGCGGGGCGAGCTGACCCAAGAGGAGCTGCGCGACGCCCTGATCGCCGACGCCGAAGCGGCTTACGCCAAGCGCGAAGCCGACCTGGAGGCCCTGGCCGGCCCGGGTGCCATGCGGCAGCTGGAACGCAGCGTGCTGCTGAACGTGATCGACCGCAAGTGGCGCGAGCACCTCTACGAGATGGACTACCTCAAAGAGGGCATCGGCCTGCGGGCCATGGCGCAGCGCGACCCGCTGGTCGAGTACCAGCGCGAGGGCTTCGACATGTTCACCGGCATGCTCGACGGGCTGAAGGAAGAGTCGGTCGGCTTCCTGTTCAACGTTCAGGTCGAGGCGCAGCAGGCACCGCAGGTGGCTCCGGTCGCGGCCCCGCAGGGGCTGGCGCAGTTCGCTGCCGAGGCGGCGCAGGGTGGCGACCAGCCGGCCGAGAGCCAGGAGCCCGTCGCGCCGCCGGCGTTGCGCGCCAAGGGAATTGAGAACAAGGCTCCGGCCATGACCTACAGCGGCCCGGCTGAGGACGGTTCCGCCGAGGTTCGCCGTGAGGGTGGCCGGCATGCGGCGGCACCGGGTTCGCGCCGCGAGCGTCGTGAGGCCGCCCGCAAGCAGAAGCGCCGCTAACCGAGCTGCAGGGCCACGAATTGCCAACGCCCGCCGACGATTTCAATGCGGCCGGCGGCGGCGTGCAATCGTGGCCCGCGGCTGAAGGTGGCGAACACCTCGACCGCCGTGGCCTGACCGTCATACTCGCGGGCGGTGCGTAGCCGCACCCTGCGCAGCACGGCCGCGCCGTCAGCGCGGGGTCGGCGGGGCCAGGCCGACATGGCGTCAAACAACGTCGCGGTGACCAGCGGACGCAGCTGCATGAACGGTCGGCGACGATCGCTGACCTCCAGTACCCGCCGCAGAGTGGTATCGGCGAATGCGCGTGCCGCCGTTGGCGGTGAGGCGTCGAGTTGCGGTTCGGCAGTTGCGGATTCGGGCACCACGTGCAGCCGGCCGGTAGTCCGGACCACGGTGCCCAGAGCGATCGGCGGCGGCTCGTAGTCGACGATTGGCGCCGTCAGGTCGACGATCGGGGTCGATGCAGTCATGGCTCTCTCCAGCAGTCGGTCACGTGCAAGACGGCATCCGCTGGAGAGTTGCAGACGGGTAAATCATCGCACCGGTTTTGGGTGGCCCCTGACGCCAATTGGCGCGCCGGTGCTGCGGAGGCCGGGCCCCGGGGCTACCGTGACGAGGTCGTTCCGAAGGGGTGAAGGAGGAGCGGGCTGCATGGTGACCCGGTTGTCGGCGTCAGACGCGTCGTTCTACGGGCTCGAGGATTCATCGACACCCATGTACGTCGGGACGCTGTCCATCCTGCGTAAGCCGCGGACCGGCCTGAGCTACGAGACGCTGCTGGCGACCGTCGAGGCTCGGTTGCCGCAGATTCCGCGCTACCGGCAGAAGGTCCGCGAGGTCACGCTCGGTCTGGCCCGGCCGGTCTGGGTCGACGACCGTGACTTCGACATCACCTATCACATCCGGCGCTCGGCCCTGCCGTCTCCGGGCAGCGATGCCCAATTGCACGACTTGGTGGCCCGGCTGGGTTCGCGGCCGCTGGACAAGACCCGACCGCTGTGGGAGATGTGCCTGGTCGAGGGGCTCTCCGACAACCGCGTGGCGATCTACACCAAGACTCACCAAGCCCTCGTCAACGGCATGACGGCGCTGGAGGTCGGGCACGTCATCGCTGACCGGACCCAGAAGCCACCGGAGTTCGGCGAGGACATCTGGATCCCGGGCCGCGAGCCGAGCGACGCGTCGCTGTTGTTGAACGCGCTGGGCGAGTGGATCACCCGGCCAACGGCGCAGATGGCTGCGGTGCGGTCGGCGGCGTTCGACATGATTTCCAGCACCGAGCAGTTCGTCGAGGCGGGCCGGCGGGCCATTGACATGGCCCGCACGTTGGTGCGGGGGACCGCGCCGAGCAGCCCGTTGAACACCACCGTGTCTCGCAACCGGCGGTTCACCGTCGCCAAGCACGAGCTGGAGCAGTACCGCCAGCTGCGGACGCGCTTCGACTGCGACGTCAACGACGTGGTGCTGTCAGTAGTGACGGGTGCGCTGCGCAACTGGCTGATGTCGCGCGGTGAATCGGTGTCCACGGGGCTGACGGTGCGGGCCATGGCGCCCATGTCGGTGTACCCCGAAACCGATCACCTGGAATCGGCCGGTCCGGGCCAGGCGATCAGCGAGGTGTCGCCGTTCCTGGTGGACCTGCCGGTGGGCGAAGGCAATGCGGTGGTCCGGCTGTCGCAAATCGCGCACGCCACCGAGACGCAGGCCACCGCGACCACGCCGGTCGACGCGCGCACCATCGTCACGCTGTCGGGTTTCGCGCCGCCGACGCTGCATGCCATGGGCACCCGGGTGGCGACGAGCTTCCCCGCGCGCCAGTTCAACCTGCTGATCACCAACGTGCCGGGTGCGCAGAAGCAGATGTACGTCGCGGGCACCAAGCTGCTGGACACCTATGCCGTGCCGCCGCTGCTGAACAATCAGGTGCTGGCCCTCGGCGTCACGTCGTATAACGGAAACCTGTACTTCGGCATCAATGCCGACCGGGAGGCGATGAGCGACGTCGATGTGTTCCCGAGTCTGCTGCGCGAGGCGCTCGACGAACTACGCGAATCGGCACGTTGATTGGGGGACACGATGGGTAGGAAGAAAGCCGACAAGATCCCGAATGCGGTCTATGAGGCCGAGATCTTCCGGTTGCAGACCGAGCTGGTGAAGCTGCAGGAATGGGTGCGCAGTACGGGCGCGCGCGTCGTCATCGTCTTCGAAGGGCGCGACGCCGCAGGCAAGGGCGGCACCATCAAGCGCATCACCGAGTACCTCAGCCCCCGCATCGTTCGGGTTGCCGCGTTGCCCGCGCCCAGCGATCGCGAACGCGGCCAGTGGTACTACCAGCGCTACATCGCGCACCTGCCCGCCAAAGGCGAGATCGTGCTGTTCGACCGGTCCTGGTACAACCGGGCCGGCGTCGAGCAGGTGATGGGGTTCTGCACCCCGCAGGAACATGCGCTGTTCCTGCGGCAGACCCCGATATTCGAGCAGATGCTGCTCGACGACGGCATCATGCTGCGCAAGTACTGGTTCTCGGTGTCCGACAGCGAACAGCTGCGGCGGTTCCGGTCCCGCATGAAGGATCCCGTCCGGCAGTGGAAGCTGTCGCCGATGGATCTCGAGTCGGTATATCGGTGGGAGGACTATTCGCGGGCCAAGGACCAGATGATGGTCCACTGCGATACGCCGCAGAGCCCCTGGTTCGTTGTCGAATCGGACGTCAAGAAGCATGCGCGGCTGAACATGATCTCGCACCTACTGTCCTCGATCGCGTACACCGCGGTCGACCGGCCGACGGTCGAGCTGCCGGAGCGCCCGATCGACACGGGGACGTACGTCCGGCCGTCGCGCGAACTCACGACCTATGTGCCAGATCACGTTGCGGAGCTGATGGGCGATCGCGAGAGATCCCTTTAGAGTTCCCTCGTGCGCGTCTACATACCGGTAACCCTGGCCATGCTCACGCAGTTGGTGGCCGACGGGGCGATGCCGGCCCGCAGTGGTACCGCATTCGCAGTGACGCCGACCCTGCGCGAGGCCTACTCACATGGCGACGAAGACGAACTCGGCGAGATCGCACTGCAGGAAGCCGCGCTGGCTTCCCTGCGGCTGCTGGCGGGCGAGGGCGTGGGAGAGCAGACCGGTGAGGAATCTGCGCTGCCGCCGCGGCGCGCGGTGCTGGTGGCCGACGCGAATGACGTGACGGTGCGGCCCGATCTGGACGATGCGGTGGTGCGGCTGGCCGGGCCCGTGGCGCTGTCCGACGTGATCGCGGCGTACGTCGACAACTCTGCGGCGGAGCCGGCCGTGCTTGCTGCGGTGGCGGCGGTAGACGCTGCTGACCTGGGCGACGAGGATGCCGAGCTGACCGTCGGAGATGCCCAAGATCATGACCTGGCGTGGTATGCCGCTCAGGAGTTACCGTTCTTATTGGAGCTGCTGTAGCCCTGGGATGTGGCTGGCAGGGGTAGCTACTTGCGCGTAGGTTACGGTACCGTAGGTTAGGACGAGCTGGTCGGGACGCGACCAGTAGTGACCACCTGAGCGGGAGTGAATGTGGCCAAGAACTACATCAAGGTCTCGGCCAATGTCGTCGACACGGTGCGGCCCAAAGTTGCCGGCGCCAAGGAGCAGCCGGGCTGGCACGCGTTGCGCACCATCGTCGGGCGGATCACCACGCCGCTGTTGCCGGATGACTACCTCAAGCTGGTCAATCCGCTGTGGTCGGCGCGGGAATTGCGCGGCAAGATCGTTGCGGTTCGTCAGGAGACCGAGGATTCGGCGACTCTGGTGATCAAGCCGGGTTGGGGTTTCTCGTTCGATTACCACCCGGGTCAGTACATCGGCATCGGCTTGCTGATGGACGGTCGCTGGCGCTGGCGCTCGTACTCGCTGACATCGAGCCCGGTGGAGTCCAAGGACCACAAGACCATCACCATCACGGTGAAGGCCATGCCCGAGGGTTTCCTGTCCACCCACCTGGTGGGTGGCGTGGCGCCCGGAACCATCGTGCGACTGGCGGCGCCGCAGGGCGAGTTCGTCATGCCGGACCCGGCGCCGGCCAAGGTGTTGTTCCTGACTGCCGGGTCGGGCGTGACGCCGGTGATGTCGATGCTGCGCACGCTGGCCCGTCGGGGTCAGATCACCGACATCGTCCACGTGCATTCGGCCCCAACGGAATCCGATGTCATCTTCGCCGACGAGTTGGCGCAGCTGGCCAAAGATCATCCGAGCTACCGGCTGCAGTTGCGGGCGACCCGCACCGAGGGACGCCTGGACCTGTCCAAGTTGGACGAGGAAGTCGCCGACTGGCGGACGCGCGAGGCGTGGGCATGCGGGCCTGAGGCCATGCTGCACGACGCGGAACGTGAGTACACGGCCGCGGGCCTGGGGGTGCGGCTGCACCTCGAGCGGTTCGCGGCGTCTCGGGCTGCGGTCGCCGGCACCGGTGGGTCGGTGACGTTCGAGCGCAGCGGAAAGACCGTCGTTGCCGATGCGGCGACGTCGCTGATGGAGGCCGGTGAGCAGGCTGGTGTGCAGATGCCATTCGGCTGCCGGATGGGCATCTGTCAGTCGTGCGTGGTGAGTTTGCTGGAGGGCCACGCGCGGGATCTGCGAACCGGAGAGGAACGGGAACCGGGAAGCCGGGTGCAGACGTGCGTTTCTGCTGCGGCCGGCGACTGTGTGTTGGATATTTAACTACACAGTAGATCTCGGAAATTCAGAATTTGCTGTCTAGTAACCTACGATGCCGTAGGTTACGCTACCGTAGGTAATTTGGAAGGAGGTCGATAAATGGCAGTCACTGACGTACCGGAATTCACGCACTTGACCGAGGCCGATATCGAGGCTCTGGGCGTCGAGCTGGACGCGATCCGGCAGGACATCGAAGAATCCCGCGGCGTCCGCGACGCGCGGTACATCCGCCGCACCATCGCGGCACAACGTGCTCTTGAGGTAGCCGGCCGGCTGCTGCTGTTGCGCAGCTCCAAGCGGGCGTACTGGTGGGCCGGGGCAAGCACCCTGGGCGTGGCCAAGATCGTCGAGAACATGGAGATCGGCCACAACGTCATGCACGGCCAGTGGGACTGGATGAACGATCCCGAGATTCACTCCTCGACGTGGGAGTGGGATATGAACGGGGTCTCCAAGCACTGGCGGTTCACCCACAACTTCATGCACCACAAGTTCACCAACATCCTCGGCATGGACGACGATGTGGGCTACGGCCTCATGCGCGTCACCCGCGACATCAAGTGGAAGCCCCACCACCTGTTCAACCTGGGGTTCAACACTGTGCTGTCGCTGCTGTTCGAGTGGGGCGTCGGTCTGCAGCACCTGGAGCTCGGCAAGATCTTCAAGGGCCGTGACGACCGCAAGGCGACGATGGTCCGGATTCGCGAGTTCACCGTCAAGGCCGGACACCAGTTGGCCAAGGACTACGTCGCGTACCCCGCGATCACGTCGCTGTCGCCTGGCGCCACGTTCAAGTCGACGATGAAGGCCAACTTCCTGGCCAACGTCATCCGCAACGTGTGGGCCAACGCGGTGATCTTCTGCGGCCATTTCCCCGATGGCGCCGAGAAGTTCACCAAGACCGACATGGTGGGCGAGAGCCAGGGCGAGTGGTACCTGCGCCAGATGCTGGGCAGTGCCAACTTCAACTCGGGTGCGGCGCTGGCCTTCATGAGCGGCAACTTGAGCTATCAGATCGAGCATCACCTGTTCCCGGATCTGCCGAGCAACCGGTACGCCGAGATCGCGGTCCGGGTGCGGGCGTTGTGCGAGAAGTACGACTTGCCGTACACCACTGGGCCGTTCCTGGTGCAGTACGCCAAGACCTGGCGCACCATCGCCAAGCTGTCGGTGCCGGACAAGTTCCTCACGGACACCGTCGACGACGCGCCGGAGACCCGCAGCGAGCGGATGTTCGTCGAGCTCGACGAGAGCTTCGGCGCCATCGACCCGTCGACCGGCAACAAGCGCGGTCTGAAGACGGCCATCGCCACCGTGCGCGGCCGGCGCAAGGCCAAGCGCCTGGCCACGGCCTAAGGTTCACTGCGCGAGCAGACGCAAATGTCCCCGACACCTCGGCGTGTCGGGGACATTTGCGTCTGTTCTGCAGGAGTTAGTACGTCGGCTCGTTGAGTACCGCGAGTAGGCGCCGGGCGGCGGCGACACGGTCCACGGCCGGGCCGGTGAGTGCGTCAAGGGCGCATTCCGGATCGGCGGGCGGACCCATGTGCCCGCAGCCTCGCGGGCAGTCCTCGATGGCCTCAGCCAGGTCCGAGAACGCCAGCAGGACGTCGTCAGGCTTGATGTGCGCCAGCCCGAAGGACCGGATGCCGGGGGTGTCGACGACCCAGCCGTCGTCGAGTGCCAGGGCCACCGACTGGGTCGACGTGTGCTTGCCCTTGCCCACACCCGACACCTCACCCGTGGCCCGGTCGGCTTCTGGCACAAGACGATTCACCAATGTGGACTTGCCGACACCGGAGTGGCCGAGTAGCACGGTGACCTGACCCGCGAGCAGCGGCGCCACCGCGTCGAGCGGATCGTCGCGGCCGGCGGTGATGATCGTCAGATCCAGATCGGTGAACTCGGCGGCGAACGGTTCGGCTGCGGCCAGGTCGGTCTTGGTCAGGCACAGGATGGGGCGCAGGCCACCGACATACGCGGCGATCAGGGCGCGCTGCACCAGCCCGGCCCGCGGTGGTGGGTCGGCGAGGGCGACGACCATCAACAGCTGGTCGGCGTTGGCGACCACCACCCGCTCGGTGGGGTCGGTGTCATCGGCGGTGCGGCGCAACACCGTTCGGCGTTCATCGCGCCGCACGATGCGGGCGAGGGTGTCGGGCTTGCCGGACAGGTCGCCCACGATGCCTACCGAGTCACCGACCACGATCGGCGTGCGGCCCAGTTCGCGGGCCCGCATCGCGGTGATGATGTGGTCGGGATCGCCGTCGAGAGCGCAACCCCAGCGGCCCCGGTCGACGGTGACCACCATGGCCGCACGCGCGTCGGCGTGGGTCGGCCGGTTCTTGGTGCGCGGCCGTGAACCCTTGCCCGAGCGCACTCGGACATCGGATTCGTCGTACTCGCGCAAGCTATTTTCCGGCCAGCATGTCGGCCCACATGCCAGGGAAGTCGGGCAGCGTCTTGGCGGTGGTGCCGATGTCCTCGACCTGCACCCCGGGCACCCGCAGCCCGATGATCGCGCCGGCAGTGGCCATGCGGTGGTCGGCGTAGGACCGCCAAATGCCTTGGTGCAGCGGCACAGCCGTGATCACCAGACCGTCGTCGGTTTCCTGGCATTGGCCGCCCAGCCCGTTGATCTCGGCGGTCAGCGCGGCCAACCGGTCGGTCTCGTGGCCACGCAGGTGCGCGATTCCCGACAGGGTCGACACCGAACCCGGGCTTGCGAGAGCGGCCAGCGCGGCCATCGACGGCGCCAACTCACCAACGGCCTTGAGGTCGGCGTCGAAGCCCGGGTAGCTCTGCGCCCCGTGGACCTCCAGGTGCGAATCAACAACGCGGACATCAGTATTCAGCTTGCCTAGCATCTGCAGGATGTCGCCCGCTGGTTGTACGCTCTGCGTCGGAAAATGGGCCAGTCGTACCGTGCCACCGGTCACCGCGGCGGCGGCCAGGAACGGTACCGAGTTCGACAGATCGGGCTCGATGGCCCAGTGCCGCGCCGCGATCGGCCCGGCTGACACATGCCAGCGGTTCGGCTCGCTGTCGTCGACCTCGACGCCCGCGTCGCGCAGCATCGTGATGGTCATCGTGATGTGCGGCTGCGACGGCACCGTCTCACCGGTGTGGACGACGGTGAGCCCCGAGCGAAAAGTGGCTCCCGACAACAACAGTCCGGACACGAACTGCGACGACGACGACGCGTCGATCCGGACCTCGCCGCCGGCGACGGACCCGGTCCCGGAGACCGTGAACGGCATCCCGTCGCCGTCGATGGCGACGCCCAGACCGCGCATCGCGTCCAACAGTGGGGAGATGGGCCGGGTCTTGGCCTGCTCGTCGCCATCGAATACAACAGCCTCAGCGCCCAAAGCGGCCAGCGGTGGCACGAACCGCAGCACCGTGCCGGCCAGGCCGCAGTCGATGCGGACATCGCCGGCGGGGGAGATGGAGCCGCCGACGGTCAGTTCGGTGCTGTCGCCGGTGATGGTGACGCCGAGGGCTTGTAGTGCCCCGATCATCAGGTTGGTGTCGCGGCTGCGCAGTGCGCCACTGACGGTCGAGGTGCCCTGCGGCGTCGCCAGGGCGGCCAGGATGAGCGCGCGGTTGGTCTGCGACTTCGATCCCGGCACGGTGACAGTGGCCTGCACCGGATCGGTCGCCGATGGTGCGGGCCAGGTTTCCATGCCCCTATCCTGCCTGGTATGTGCGGGCGATTTGCAGTCACCACCGACCCGGCGCTGTTGGCGGCGAAAATCCAGGCGCTGGACGAGAGCGCCGCCAAGGCGTCCGAGCCCGGGAAAGACGGTGCTGAGCAGGGCACCACCATGCCGGCGGCCAACTACAACGTCGCACCCACCACGACCATCAGCAGCGTGGTGCGACGGCATACCGAGCCGGACGATGAAGCCACCCGCCGCGTCCGGTCGATGCGCTGGGGCCTGATTCCGCCGTGGGTGAAGACGACAGCCGACGGCGCGCCCGACACCAAGGGGCCGCTGCTGATCAACGCTCGTGCCGAGACGCTGACCACCTCGCCGGCGTTCCGCGGGTCGGCCAAATCCAAGCGCTGCCTGATCCCGATGGACGGCTGGTACGAATGGCGGCCTCCCGCGGCGACAGCCGAAGGCAAGAAGCCGACCAAGACGCCGTTCTACATGCACGCCGCCGATGACGAGCTGCTGTTCATGGCGGGCCTGTGGTCGACGTGGCGGCCGGCCGGTGCCTCACGTGAGGAGGCGCCGCTGGTCAGCTGCACCATCATCACGACGGAGTCGGTCGGGCCGCTGGCCGGCATCCACGACCGGATGCCGCTGACCATCAGCGCACCCGATTGGGACCGCTGGCTCGATCCCGACGCACCCATCGATGAGGGGCTGCTGCGTGGGCATGGCGACTTGGACCGCATCGTCACGCGTGAGGTGTCCAAGTTGGTCAACAGCATTCGCAACAATGGTCCGGAACTGATTGCGCCCGCAGAGACTGAATCACCGGAAGGGACCCTGTTTTGACCGCCCTGGACCCGCTGCCCGACGCCCTCCTGGTTGAGGCTCTCAGTGCTGATCTGCGCTCCGCCGGCTACACCACCGACGGGGTGGCCGAACTGCTCGGCGACGACGCGAACGCCGCACTCGGCCGGGGTGTGTGGTGGCCGGCGTTGCGCGCCACCGGGTCTGCTGCCAACACCCGCTTGGCCACCCTGATCCGGGTGTTCCTGCTCGGCACCGACGAACCTGCTGAGCAGGTGCAGGCGGCTTTCCCGTCCGCAGGTCTGGCCGAGCTGGCGGCTGCCGGTGTGCTGGAGGTGACGGACACGGTCCGGGCGGCCCTCGACATCCGGCCGCACAGCGACGGGGCGCAGGACTTCTACGTCGTCTCCGATCAGGATGCCGCGCTCCGCGGTGGACCGGTGGAGCACGAGCACGTGCTGGGCATCGGTGGCGCGTCGATGTCGTTGGCCCGGGCCGTGATTCGGACGCCGGTGCAGCGGGCGCTCGATCTGGGGACCGGCTGCGGCATCCAGGCGCTGCACCTGTTCGGCCACTGCTCTGAGATCGTGGCCACCGACACCAACCCGCGCGCGCTGGCCCTTGCACAGGCCACCGCCGGGCTCAACGGGATGTCCTGGGATCTGCGGCCCGGCAGCCTGTTTGAGCCGGTGGTGGGGGAGCGCTTCGACCTCATCGTGTCCAACCCGCCGTTCGTGGTGGGCGCAGGAGCGCAGGACTACATCTACCGCGATTCGGGTGTCGCCGGAGATGGCCTGTGCCGCACCATCATCGAGAATGTCGGTAATTACCTGACGCCCGGCGGTACCGCGCAGATCATGGCCAATTGGATTGTCCGGGACGATGATTGGCGCACCCGGGTGCAGGAGTGGCTGGCCGGCACCGGGTTACATGCCTGGGTGGTGCAGCGTGAATTGGCCGACCCCGTCAGCTACGTCTCGCTGTGGCTGGCCGACGCGGGCGAGTCGGCGGAACAGATCGCCCAGCGGGGTGCAGCCTGGCTGGACTGGTTCGACGCCGAGGGCATCACCGGCATCGGCATGGGCCTGATCTCGCTGCGGGTGCCGCGGCCCGGTGAGGAGCCCGAACAGATCCTCGAGGAGATCACCGACGAACCGATCACCGGGATCGAGGTGGAGGCGTTCTTCGCCCGACGTGCCTACCTACGCGACATCTCGGACGAAGCCTTGCTGGCGGCCCGGTTGTCCACCGCACCGGTTCTGCTGGAACAGCATTCGCTGCCGGGGCCGGACGGCTGGCAGGAGATCGGTTCCGCGGTGCGTCGGCCCGGTGGTCCGGGCGCGGTGCTCGGCGTGGATGAGGTGTTCGCCGCGCTGCTGGCGGGGTGCCGTGGTGAGGTGCCGTTGGGTGCGCTCATCTCGCTGCTCGCGGCCCATCACGGCGTGGACGCCGATGCCCTGGCCGAGGCCGCGTTGCCCGAGATCCGTGAGGCCATCGGGCGGGGGATTCTCTACCAGGCCAACTGAATTCAGCGGCAGTCCTCAACGGCGATGTGCCGTGATCACCGCGTACGGCGCATCGAAAGCGACTGTGCCGTCGGGGGATTGGTGGGCAGCCAGCGCCGCGGTGAATGCCGTGACGAGCCGGGCTCGGGTGGCCTCGTCCAGCGCGGCCAGCGTGGAGACGTGCACCGGCGATTCGTCGGTGATGAACCGCACCGCGTCGTCCAACGACCCGAATCGCCAGGTGAGCACGCCGTTTTGGATGGCCACGTCAGCGAACTCTGCCTTCAGCCGCGCGTGCACCAGCTCAGGCACGCCCCACTGCTCGGGTGAGTACGGAGCAGTGGCCGGCGGGCCCAGCACCTCGACGATCGGGGTGAAGAACGGATTGTCACCGGCCCTGACCCACGCCGAGAAGCCCAGCGCACCACCGGGTTTGAGCACCCGGGCCAGCTCCGCGACCATGGCGGTCGGCTCGACGAAGATGATGCCCATGTTGGAGATGGCCGCGTCGAAAGCGGCGTCGGGCAGTCCGGTCGCCGACGCGTCGGCGGCGACCCAGTCGACTGTGTCGCCGCCCGGCTTGGCGGCGGCGATGGCCAGCAGCTCCGGCGTGATGTCGACACCGGTCACCTGCGCACCGAGCCCGGCTGCGCGTAGCGCCGCGTTGCCCGTCCCGCAAGCCAGATCGACGAGCGCCGTGCCGGGTCCGGTCGGGACCGCAGCGACCACTTCGGCGGCAATGGGGGCGATGTACCCGGCGACGGCCTCATACCGCCCGACTGACCACGTCGACATGCGGCCACTGTATGCCTACGGTGAAACCACCATGACCGACGACGAAGAACGTGCGACCGGGTTCCTCAGCTTCGAGATGACCCTCGCCGAGTGGCTGGGCACCGCGGCCATGCTCGCCGCGCCGTATCTGGTGCTCGGCGTGCTGTGGGCGCTCACCCACACAGGTGCGTTCGAGGCAGCGCACGGTGCGGAAAGGGTGTTCGTCTTCGTCCGGACCGTGGTGTTCTGGCCCATGCTGCTACTGACCAGCATGTGCCTGCCATGACCGGCGAATCGTCGGCCCTGACCATCGAGGATTGCCGGATCCAGATTCGGCACCGCACCGCGCGCTGGGACGAGTATCCGGTGACCATCGCTGAAGCCGCCGACTTCTGGGGCGCGGCGGCGAGCGCGGCGAACGTCATCATGCAGCTGTCCTGGCCGGGTGTCGGGCACGGTGTGGTGGAGAGCAAGGTCGATTCGGGGAACCTCCTCAAGCATCCGTGGAAGCGGGCTCGGACGACGTTCCAGTACCTGGCGGTGGCCATTCTCGGCACCGACGAGGACCGGTCGGCCATGCGCAAGGCCGTCGACGGCGCCCACCGGCAGGTGCAGTCCGGGTCGGATAGTCCGGTGCGCTACAACGCTTTTGACCGGGACCTGCAGATGTGGGTGGCGGCGTGCCTGTTCGTCGGCATGGAGGACGTCTATCAACTACTGCGCGGTGAGCTGACACCCGAACTGGCGGAACAGTTCTACCGCTCGGCCGCGCCGCTGGGCACCACCTTGCAGGTCACCGAAGAGCAGTGGCCACCCACCCGCGCCGAGTTCGACGACTACTGGACCACCGCATGCGCCAAGGTGGCCATGGATGACACCGTCCGCGGGTATCTGAGGGCCCTGGTGCACCTGAAGATGATCAATCCTGTTCTGGCTCTGCCGTTTCGGCCGCTGCTCAAATTCCTGACCGGAGGCTTCTTGGCGCCCGTCTTCCGGGACGCGATGGGCATGTCGTGGGGCCGGAGCCGCCAATTCTTGTTCGAAACGCTGTTTCGGATGGTCGCCTTGGTCAACAGATTCCTGCCGCTGTTCATCCGCCAGGCCGGCAGCTACCTGCTATTGGCGTATGTCCGCCGGCAGGTGCGCCGTGATGGGGCACTGATCTGATGCGCCGGCTGCTCAGCCGGCGGATCAGCGTCGGCGCCATGCTCGAATTCCTGCTGTGGCTCGCGCTGCCGTACCTGATCGTGGGCCTGGTGTGGACGTTCCTGCACCCCCATGCGGTGGAACAGGTACAGAAGCAGTGGGATCGGGCATTTCCCGCCGTCGCGCCGTTGGCTGCGCTCGTGGAAGTCACCGTGGCGTGGCCACCGATGGTCGCGGGTGTCGAGATCTGCCCGACCACTGAGTAGCCCGAACTACGGGCCGGTGTATCCGGGCGGGTTCGGGGTGTCGACCCACAGGTCGACGCCGAGTTCGCCGCCGGGCATGCAGTTGTACACCGACAGGTCGGTGACGCCGGAGTCGAGCAGCACGTCCTCGCACAGCAGGCTCTGGCCGGTGTAGTCCTGGGCCGGCTTGTTGAAGACTGCGTACGCGGCGTCGGAGTACACCTCGGGGCGGCGCGCCTTGGCCATCGCCTCGTCGCCACCGAGCAGGTTCTGCACGGCGGCGGTGGCCACCAGGGTGCGCGGCCACAGGGTGTTCGACGCAATGCCGGCTGCGCGCATCTCTTCAGCAATGCCCAATGCGCACAACGTCATTCCGTACTTCGCCATCATGTAGGCGGTCGGCTTGAGCCACTCGGATTCCATCCGGATGGGCGGAGACAGCGTCAGGATGTGCGGGTTCGCGCGGCCCTTCATGTGGGGGATGCAGGCCTGCGAGACGGCGTACGTACCGCGGATCTGGATGCCGTTCATCAGGTCGAAGCGCTTCATCGGCACTTCCTCGATGGAGCCGAGGTTGATGGCCGAGGCGTTGTTGACGCAGATGTCGATGGCGCCGAACTGCTCGACCGCCTGGGCCACCGCGGCGGTGACCGAATCAGGGTCGCGGACGTCGCCGACGATCGGCAGCGCCTGGCCGCCGGCTTCCTCGATCTCCTTGGCGGCCGTGTAGACGGTGCCTTCGAGCTTGGGGTGGGGTTCAGCGGTCTTCGCGAGCAGCGCGATATTCGCGCCGTCGGCCGCGACCTTTTTGGCGATAGCCAGACCGATGCCGCGGCTGGCGCCGGAGATGAACATGGTCTTCCCGGACAGTGTCATGGCCTTACCTTAGGGGCTGCCAGTGATTTGCCGGATCGTTCCACTCGATCCACGGTGAGCGAATGCAGCACCCGCAGCGCATTGGTCATCAGCGCCGAGTCGTTGGACTGCACATGCGCCGCGACCAGTTCCACGCCCAGACTCGCCGGTCCCAATGGCAGGTAGCGCACCCCGGCGATGTCCAGCGCGGCCGTCGGATCGGGGACGATCGCGATTCCCAGCCCGGCGGCCACCAATGTCACCAGGGTTGAGGTCTCGGATACCTCCTGGCGGATCTGTGGACGGTATCCGGCGTCGGCGCAGATCGTGGTCACGAGATTGCTCATCACCGACTGCCCGTGACCGGCGTGCACGATGAAGTCCTCGTCGCGCAGATCACGCACGGTGAGCCTGGCGCGGTCCGCCAGCCGATGATCGGCGGGCAAGGCCACCAGCAGTCGGTCTCGGCGTACGGTCTGGCTGACGATGCCGTCCTGGTTCACCGGCGGACGTAGCAGCGCCAGATCGATGGCGCCGGTGCGCAGCGCGTCGATCTGTGCCGGTGCCAACATCTCGCCACGCACGCTGACCTCGACGTCCGGCAGTGTCTCGCCGAGTGCGCGCACCAACTGGGGCAGTAGTGAATAGGTGGCCGAGCCGACGCAGCCGATCGTCAGCCGTCCCTGCACGCCCGCGGCGGTGCGCCGGGCCTCCTCGCCGGCATCGTCGACGGCATCGAGGATCGCGATGGTGCGCTGTAGGTAGGCGTGCCCGGCCGGGGTGAGCTCGACGCTGCGGGTGGTCCTGGTCAGCAAGGTGACGCCGAGCTCGTGTTCGAGCTGGCGGATCTGCTGGGACAGCGGGGGCTGGGCGATGTGCAGCCGTTCCGCGGCGCGACCGAAATGCAGCTCCTCGCCGACCGCCCGGAAATACCGTAGATGACGCAGCTCCACAATTAGAACTTTATTGATCTTAATCGGATCAATCTAGGTATTTCTCAATATGTATTGCGGTGACTACCGTCGAAGTATGAGTCCGATTGCCGTCCGTCACAGTGTCACCGGTCGCTCAGACGGACCCGTTGTCGTCCTGTCCAACTCGCTGGGCTCGACCCACCGCATGTGGGACGCCCAACTGCCGTCGTTGCAGGAGCGCTTCCAGGTGGTGCGATACGACACCCGCGGGCACGGTCAGTCGCCGGTACCCACCGGACCCTATTCGATTGACGATCTCGCCGACGATGTCATCGCGCTGCTGGACACCCTCCGGGTGCCGCGCGCTCACCTGGTCGGGTTGTCCCTCGGCGGCATGACCGCGATGCGATTGGCCGCGCGCAACCCCGATCGGATCGACCGCATGGTGCTGCTGTGCACCGGTGCGCGGCTCCCGCCGGCCTCGGCGTGGACCGACCGGGCCGCCACGGTCCGCGCGGACGGCACTGGCGCGGTCGCCGAAGCTGTTGTGGCACGGTGGTTTACCGCGCAATTCCTCGCCGAGCATCCTGACATCAAGGCGACCAGCCAGGCGATGGTCGCCGCGACTCCGGCCGAGGGCTACGCCGGGTGTTGCGAGGCGATCGCGGGGATGGACCTGAGTGCGGATCTGCCGACCATCATCGCCCCGACGCTGGCCATTGCCGGCGCCGATGACGTCGCCACCCCGCCGGCCATGCTCGGCGAAATCGCCAGTGCCGTGCACGACGGCCGGCTGCTGGAGGTCTCCCACGCCGGGCACCTGGCCAGCGCCGAACAGCCCGGCATCATCACCCCCGCCATCATCGAACATCTGGAGCAGTCATGACCCTCAACAAAGTGGTCGGCTCGGCCGCCGAGGCCGTCGCCGACATCCCTAGCGGCGCAAGCCTTGCCGTCGGCGGCTTCGGCCTGGCCGGTATCCCGTGGGTTCTGATCGAGGCACTGCTGCAGCAGGGCGCCACCGACCTGACCATCGCCTCCAACAACTGCGGTGTCGACGGCGCGGGCCTAGGGCTGTTGCTGGAGGCCGGGCGGATCAGCCGGGTCATCGCCTCGTATGTGGGGGAGAACAAGGAATTCGCCCGGCAGTACCTCAGTGGCGAGTTGACCGTCGAACTGACCCCGCAGGGCACCCTCGCCGAGCGGATGCGGGCCGGGGGCAGTGGAATCGGCGCGTTCTTTACTCCCACCGGCGTGGGCACGCTGGTGGCCGAGGGCGGGTTGCCCTGGCGCTACCACCCCGACGGCACGGTCGCGCTGGCCTCGCCGGCCAAAGAAGTCCGCACATTCGGCGGCAGAGAGATGGTGTTGGAAGAGTCCATCGTCACCGACTACGCGCTGGTGCGGGCCGCGGTGGTGGACAAGGCGGGAAACTGCAAATTCCACGCTGCCGCACGCAATTTCAATCCGCCCGCCGCAATGTCGGGACGGGTCACCCTGGTCGAGGCCGAGCGGGTGGTCGAAGTCGGCGAACTACATCCCGACGAAATCCAGCTTTCCGGCATCTTCATCCGGCGCATCGTTGAGCTCACCCCGCGGCAGGCCGCACACAAGGACATCGAAAAACGCACCACCCGGCCCCGGCCGGCTCCAGAGGAGGCAAGACGATGAGCTGGACCCGTGACCAGATGGCCGCCAGGGCCGCCGCCGAACTGCGTGACGGTGATTACGTGAACCTCGGAATCGGCCTGCCGACAATGATTCCCGATCAACTGCCGCCGGATTCGGATGTCACGTTGCATGCTGAGAACGGCATCCTCGGGGTGGGCCCGTTCCCGTACGACGACGAGGTCGATCCCGATCTGATCAATGCAGGCAAGCAGACCGTGTCGCTGGTTCCCGGCGCCTCGTTCTTCGACTCGGCAACGAGTTTCGCGATGATCCGTGGTGGGCACGTCGATATCGCGGTGCTGGGCGGCATGCAGGTGGCGACCAACGGTGACCTGGCGAACTGGATGGTGCCCGGCTCCATGGTCAAGGGTATGGGCGGCGCGATGGATCTGGTCAACGGAGCCGGACGGGTTATCGTGCTGATGGACCATGTGGCCAAATCCGGTGCCGCCAAACTCGTTTCGGAATGTGATCTACCACTGACCGGCAGGGGGGTGGTGAGTCGGGTGATCACCGATCTCGGGGTCTTCGATGTCACCGGCACGGGCTTCGCGGTGGTCGAACTGGCACCGGGGGTGGATTACGAGGACGTGGTGGCCAAGACCGGCGCCACGGTCACCGACGGCAGGGTCGCCAGCCTGGTCAACGGTTAGCGGCGCAGCGCCGCCAGCTCTGCGCGCGAGCGCACGCCGAGCTTGGCGTAGATCCGGGTCAGGTGATATTGCACCGTCTTGGGGGAGACGAAGAGTTCGGCGGCGACCTCGCGGTTGGACAATCCTTTGGCCACCAACGTGGTCACCGCATCCTCTTGTGGGGTGAGTTCGACACTGTCCCGGGAGCCGCGCAGTTGGTGCATCCCACCGGCTTTCAGCTCGCGATCGCAGCGCACCACGTAGGTGTTCGCGCCCAGCGACAGATACAACTCGCGGGCTGTGCTGATCACGGCATCGGCTTCCCGGCGCTTGCCCGCACGGCGCAGCGTCTGACCGTAGGCGAAGTTCACTCGGGCCTGGTCGTAGCGGAGCGGGAGCCCATCGAGTAACTCCAGTGACTCATCGAATTTCATTCGTGCAGTGGATAATTCGCCCTTGGCGCCGAGAAGCCGCCCTCGGGCATAGCCCAACCGGGCCAGCGCCGAGCGGTGGTTGCGCTCGGCGGCGAGCTGTTCGTGTGGTCGCAGAAATTGGTCGGCCGCCTCCAGTTCGCCACCGATCACCAGCGCGTTAGCCAGCACATCGGGCCAGGGCCAGTAGCCGGGTTCGGTCAGCGAGGTGCCAGGAGCCATGCGCGCCAACGGTTCCAGCACCCTGCGGACCCTGGCGTAGTCGGCTTCGGCCGCGGCGACCTGGGCCCGGGCCAGCATGGTGGGGATGCGGACCATTTCGTAGTCCTGGGTGACCATGTCCGCGGCCTGCACCGCCGACCGGGCGGCGCTCCAGTTGCCGCGCAGCGCGTGAATCTGCGCCGCGGTCCATTCCAGTAGTGGGCTGACGATAACGATGCCGCTGGTGTTTGCCAGCAGGCGTCCCGCTTCCACGGTTGTCAGCGCGGTATCCCATTCGCCGGTGGCGAACTGCACCCGGGCCAGCCAGCCCAGTGCCCACAGGGTGATCCGCGTCGAGCCGCCCAAATGTGCAGCGGCGACGGCGCTTTCCAGACTGCTGCGCGCGGCATCGACGTCGTCGCGGATCAGTTGCAGCCATCCGCGCCCCATGATGACCCGTTGAGCCTGGGCGCCATGACCGATCGCGGACGCCAGTTCGTCGTATGCAGCGGTAGCCTCCTGCGGCCGGCCCGCCGCAACCAGGCCGAGCCCCCGGATCGCGGCGGCTTCGATCGCGGCCGGCGAATCGGGATCGGCGAGTTGTAGTGCGGTGTCGGCCCAGCCGACCAACTCCTCGCCCCGGCAGCGCACCAAGGCATGCAGTACATAGCGTTGCGCGATCAGCGCGGCGGTCTGCGGATCGTGTTTGACGTTGACGATGTCCCAGGCCCGGCGCAGCCGTACCTCGGCTTCGTTGTCCCGGCCCCGCAGAATCGCGAGATAGCCCAGAACCGCATTGCGCAAAGGAGTTTCGCGCAGACTCTCCACCGCGGGAACCAACGCCGCCGCGGCGCCGCAGTCGCCCGCCGCAACCAGGGCGTCGACCGCGCGGGTCAACCGTTCCTCTCGCAGCACCGGGTCCGGGCTCAGCCGGCTCGCGTCGCGGAACAGGGTGGCCGCCGACGCCCAGGACCCGAACGCACCGCGGTCGCGGGCCAACCGGTCCACATGATCGGCCAGTTCGGCATCGGGCGTCGGTGTGGCCGCCACCAGATGCTGCAGCCGGGCCACCGGGTCGCCGATCACATCCGCGGCGCGGCGATGCGCGGCAGCGGCGGTGTGTACCCCCATGATGTCCAGCACCGCCGCTCCGGTCATCCGGTCCCGCAGCCGCGGCGTCAGGGGCAGCGCCCGATCGAGTAGTCCGACGTCGGCGGCCTCGTCGATGGCGCGCAGCGGATCAGGCAGCCCGGCCAGTTCGGCGGCATCGGCGAGCGCGGCAGCGTCACCGGAGACCGACTCGAGGATTGCCAGCGCGTCCACCAGAGCCCGCCCGGCAGAACCACATTGGGCCAGCAGCGCCGACACCTCGGTCAGCACGTGCGATGGCGCGGGCAGACGGGCCGAGGGGTGCGTCCAGATCGATCCGGGCAGTTCATCGAGCAGGGCCAGCACGTCACGGGGATTGCCGTCGGTGTGCTCGGTGAGCTGATGGGCCATCGCCGGGTGAAGAGCCCGGCCACGGGTGGCGGCCAATTCGGCAACCGCCCGTTCCTCGAGACCAGTCAAGGGCAGCCGGTCGGCCAGATCGGCCATCGGAGTAGGCAGCGCACCGGTCTCGGTGGCGCAGACGACCAGCACCCTCAGTTTGCGGTGGTGCCGGATCAGTGTTGAAATCGCTTGTAGGGAAACCGAATCGGAATATTCGGCGTCGTCGATCAACAGCATGGTGGGCTGCGGCCCGTGCAGCAGATCGACCAGCTGCCCGGCGGCATCGACCGGATTATCCGGAGCATCGGCTTGCAGCAGCTGGGTCAGTACGCCACCGGGCAGGGCGCTCTCCCAGGGCGTCGCGGTCGCCCACTTGCCGCCCTCGCAGCGGGTCCCCAATTCCTTTAGCAGCGCGGTCTTTCCGACGCCTCGCCGCCCCAGTACCGCAACCGCTTCGGCGCCGCGGGTAACGGTGGCGGCGAGGCGATCCGACAGTTCGGTGAGCTCCCGCTCCCGCCCGACGAAGCCGCTAGACCCTGCAGGCACAGTCACATGGTAGATCGCCGGAGGGGCGATCTGGCTAGATCAGCCAGGTCGCGCAGCAGCGGCGCGGCCAGGGAGTCACGCGCAGCCCTGATCACCGCCGGCGACCGGCAGTACCGACCCCGTGATGTAGGAGGCCTCGTCGGACGCCAGGAAGCAGATCGCCGCGGCTTGTTCGTCGAGGGTGCCGTACCGGTGCATCGGTGACGACTCGATGGTCTGGTCGATATGTGCTTGGAACCAAGCGCGTTCGGTATCGCCGGCCGGCGCCGGCGTGCCGCGAGAGATGCGCCGCGCCGGGGCGTCGGTGCCGCCGGGTGCGGTGGCGACCACCCGGATCCCGGCGTCGGCGTACTCCAGCGCCAGTGACGCGGTGATCGCGTTGACACCGCCCTTGGCCGCCGAATACGGAATCCGGTGGATGCCTCGGGTGGCCGCCGACGATACGTTCACGATGACACCCTCGCCACGCCGCACCATCGACGGCAGCGCGGCCCTACAGGTGTATAGCGTGGTCAGCAGCGATCGATCGATCTCGGTGCGGATCTCGGCTGCGGTGAACTCGGTGAACGGCTTGAAGTTGATCGCCCCGCCCACGTTGTTGATCAACACGTCGATGCGGCCGAATTCCGAAAGAGCCTGTTGGACAACCGACTCGGCGCCCGCATAGTGCTCAAGATCGGCGGTGACGGCCACTGCTTGCGGGCCACCGGTGACCAGTTCGTCGGCCAGCTCCTTGACCAACTCGGAGCGATCGGCCAGTACCAGGCGGCCCCCTTCAGCGCTGATTCGTCGGGCGACGTGCTCACCGATGCCCTGGGCGGCGCCAGTGACCACCACAATCTTGCCGCTGAACCGTCCCGGCGTCACGAACTTGGGCCGGCGGGCGGCCAGACCGTCGGTCATCGCCCGGCGCATGGTCTGCTTGGAACGGTCCGCGTGCGCGGCGATCAAGGTGCGGGCGGCATCGCGGTCACCCCGTTCGAACGCGCTGACGATGTCCAGATGATCCTGTGCGCACAACGGGTGACACCAGGTCGCATTGCGCAGCACCTCGCTCATCCGACCCTTGACCCCGAGCGCCTGATAGGCGTGCAGCAGATGTTCGTTGCCGGTCTGGGCGAACAGGTAATCGTGGAACGCCGCATTGGTTTCGGTGTATTGCTCGGCGTCGATGAAGTGATCTCCCTCGACATACGGCAGCGTCGATTCGGCCAGCAGGCGATAACCGGCCAGCTGCTGGCTGGACAGTCGGCCCACCGTCAGCTCGAGGGCGCCGAGCTCGAGGGCCTGGCGCGCTTCGAACAATGCGTCGGACTCATGCACCTCCGGGTGCTCCTCGCCAATCTGGTAGCCGTCGGCGGTCACCGTCGGTGGTTCGGGCCGGCGCACCGGCGCGCCGGCTGCAGCGGGAACCACGGTCGCGGCGGCGGGGAAGATGTCCTGTCCGGCGACGGCTCGGGTATCGGCCGCACCGGTGACCTCAGGCACGGCAGTGGCACTGACGGCGTCGACTACTGCGGACGGACCTGTTCCGGTGCCGCTCGGACAGACCGGCTGCCCGGCGACGCGGCGCATCGACTCGATGTCGGACGCAGCATCGGTCGCCGCGACGGGTCCGGACCAGGGCTCTGTTGCGTTGGCGGGGAACAGGTTTTGGCCGGCGACCGACCGAGCGTTGACCGCAGGGTGCAGTGGCTCGGCTACTGGTGCGGTGGTGGCCGACGGTGTGCAGGCGGCCGGAGCATCGGCGGTGGGTGCGGTCGCTACGGCCAACGCGAACTTCTCGTAGAAGAAGCCGCTGGGTTCGACGCCGGACTGGGCCACGTGCTTGCGTACGGCCTCGACCATGGGCGGCGGTCCGCACAGGTAGATCGCGACGTCGCCGTCGTAGAGGTGTGCCGGTTCCATCAGGCTCGTGACGTACGCCTTCTCCGGGCCCCTGTTGGGCGCGGTACTGGCCGGATCCGAGACGCAGTAATCCCAGCTGAAGCCGGGTAATTCGGTCGTCAGCTGCGCCAGTTCGTCAAGGCCGATGACGTCGTCGTCGGATGTCGCACCATAGATCAGATGTGCGCGGCGATGGCTGCCGTCGTCGCGCAGTCGGCGCAGGATGGACAGGATGGGGGCCAGGCCGGTGCCGCCGGCTAGCAGCAGGATTGGGCGGTCGGCCGCGCGCAGAAAGAATGAGCCGTGCGGACCGGTGAAGGTCAGGGAGTCTCCGACCCATGCCCGTTCGGTGAGGTAGGTCGACATCGCGCCGCCCGGCGTCAGCTTGATCAGGAAGGTCAGTCGCTGCTCGTTGGGTGCGTTGCTGAATGAATACGACCGGCTGACCCCGTCGGTTCCGGGTATCGCGATATTGACGTACTGCCCTGGCAGGAAAGCTAATTCGGAGCGGTTCGGGATCTCGACGCCGAGTTTGACGGTGGTCGCCGAGAGCCGCTGCAGTTCCACGACAGTTGAGACGTAGCTGGTTGCCTCGGTTTTGGCGATCTCGGAGGTGCTGGCGATCTGCAACACCAGGTCTGAGCGCGGCTTCATACAGCACGGCAGCGCGTAGCCCGCCGCTGCTTCGTCGTCGGACAGGGCATCGGAGATGTAGTTCCCGCCGTCGTAGCTTCCCGACTCGCACAACGCTTTACACGTGCCACAGGCGCCGTCGCGGCAGTCCAGCGGGATGTTGATGCGCTGGCGGTAGGAGGCGTCGGCGACGGTCTGATCGGGCCGGCAGGTGATGAAACGGGTGACCCCGTCTTCGAACGCCAACGCCACCCGGTGGGTGGTAGGCACGGAAGTGACAGTCATAGCGCTACCTCACGGATCAGAAGTGGTAGACGTCCACCACGTGGTGGATGTAGTCGTTCTTGAGAATCACGGTCTTGCGCCGGATCAACGGCTGCTCACCGGAGAAATCGATGGTGTAGAACGAGGTCCCGTAGTAGGGGTCGACCGTCTTGTACCGGAAATACATGGTGTGCCAGTTGAATCGGATGTCCACCAGATCACCGCGGCGTTCGATCACCTCGACGTTGCTGATGTTGTGACTGGTGCGGGGTTCGGGAAGCGAAGTGGCCGAAGAGCGTTCGGTGCGGATGCGGAATACCCGGTCGGCGAGCCCGCCCTTGTTGGCGTAGTAGATCAGCGAGATGTCGCGTTGTGGATCCTCGACCAATCGGTCGTGGTCGGTCCAGGCCGGCATCCAGTACACGGCGTCGTCGGAGAAGCAGTCGAGCCACTTCTCGAACTCGCGGTCGTCCAGATAGCGCGCCTCCCGGTAGAGGAACTGCTCGATCATGTTCTGGGTGATCAGTTTCAGGGTCTGCTCGGTGCCTGTCGACTCCTCGCGCAAGCGCTCGTCGGTGGTGCTCATCGGTTCGCCTCGCCTTGCTCCTCGGCCAGCGCCGCTTTCATGGTGTCCAGCCAATACCCGTGCTGGATGGGATACAGGCCCTCGTCCTCGTTGCGGACCCCGGCCGAGATCACGCCGTGCATACCCAGCGACTCGGCCAGCGGGTCGGGACCGGAAAGCCAGTGCTGCGCACCGCGACTCATGTCGTTCCACGGTGCCGCCGATGCCTGGAAGGTCAGCTGGCAAGAGCGGAACTCCTCCAGGTCGTCGGGCGTGGCCATGCCCGAGGCGTTGAAGAAGTCCTCGTACTGCCGGATCCGTTGGGCCCGGGCCTCGTCGCTCTCGCCCTTGGGTGCGATGCAGTAGATGGTGACCTCTGTCTTGTCCGGGGCGATCGGGCGGAAGTGCCGGATTTGAGTGGAGAACTGGTCCATGAGATAGACATTCGGGTACAGGCACAGGTTGCGCGAACCCTTCACCATGAACTCACCCTTGGCCGCACCGTGCTGCGCCTTGAGTGCGTCGAGCTGATCCCACAGCGGCCGGTCTTGCGGATTGGCCGCCCAGGTCCACAGACATAGGTGCCCGTGCGGGAAGGACCAATAACCACCGCCGGACTTGCCCCAGCCGCCGGCGTCGAGCACCTTGGCCTCGTTGGCCGACTCGCCGGTGCTGCGCCGACTGGTGGTAGCCGCGTAGTTCCAGTGGGTGGCGGTGACGTGGTAGCCGTCTGCGCCGTTCTCGGCCTGCACCTTCCAGTTACCGTCATACGTGTAGGTCGACGAACCGCGAAGAACCTCAAGGCCTTCGGGTGATTGGTCGACGAGCATGTCGATCACCGTGGTGGCATCGCCGAGATGTTCAGTCAGCGGCGGTACGTCGGCGGCCAAACTCCCGAACAGGAATCCGCGGTAGCTCTCGAACCGGGCGACCTTGGTCATGTTGTGTGAACCGCCGGTGTTGAAACTGTCCGGGTATCCTGCGCCCTCGGGATCCTTGACCTTCAGCAGCGAACCGTCATTGCGGAACGTCCAGCCGTGGAACGGGCAAGTCAGGGTCATGCGGTTGTCGGCCTTGCGGCGGCAGATCATGGCGCCACGGTGGGCGCACGCATTGATCAGACAGTTCAGGCGGCCGTCCTTGCCGCGGGTGATCACCACCGGTTGCCGGCCCATGTAGGTGGTGAAGTAGTCGCCGGGATTGGGCAGCTGACTCTCGTGGGCGAGGTAGATCCAGTTGCCTTCGAAGATGTGTTTCATCTCCAGCTCGTAGATTTCCTCGTCGGTGAAGATCTGGCGATTGACGCGGTAGATGCCGGCGTCAGGGTCGTCGACCACCGCGCCGGCCAGCACGCCGGCCAGGTGGGGTGTGGGGCTGCCTGAGGGGACGGTTGCGGTCATAGCTGAACTTTCGCACCGCGTGGCGGTGGTCACACGAGGCACATACCTAGTCCTGACCTAGGCATTGATTAATAAATGACATCGAATAATGACGTGCAAATAAGTCCTTGTTCTGTATTTATGTCGGGCCTACCGTCGATATGTCAGTAGTCAGAGCGCACCGGGAGAATGCACATGGAGCTGCGGCATCTTCGCTACTTCGTCGCGGTGGCCGACACCTGCCACTTCGGCCGGGCGGCCGAGCAGCTGCATGTCGCGCAGCCCGCCTTGTCGTATGCGATCCGTCAGCTCGAGGGCGAGCTCGATGCCACCCTCTTCAACCGCACCACCCGTCAGGTGTCGCTGACTGCCGCCGGGGAGTTCTTCGCCGCCGAGGCGGTGCGCATCCTGGCCGGCGTCGACGATGCCGAACGCGGGGTGCGCCGCATTGCCCGTGGCCGCGGCGGACTGCTGCGGTTGGGGTTGACGGGCACCGCTGCGTTCTCGCATCTGCCGCGTATTGCCAGGGTGATCAAAGGGGAGTTGCCGGCGGTGGCGCTGGAGATCCAGGCCGATCTGCTGACCCCGGCGCAGTGCGATGGATTGCGCAGCGGCGCACTGGATCTCGGTGTGTTGCGGCCGCCGCCGGTGGGTGCGGACATCGATATGGTGACCATCGACGTCGAACCCTTGGTGCTGGCGGTCTCGGTAGATCATCGGTTGGCCGTCGAACCTGTTGTCTCCCTTACTGATCTGCGTAGTGAGCCGTTCATCGCTTACGCGGGCCGTGACTCGGCCGTCAACGATGCGGTGCTGCGCAGTTGCCGTGCAGCGGGATTCGTCCCGCACCGCGAACACGCTGCTCCCGGCACGGCGGTACTGCTGGCCCTGGTGGCCGCCGGCCTGGGCGTTGCGGTGGTACCGGAGTCGGTGCGTGCGCTGCCGCTGGACGGGGTCGTGTTCCGCGATCTGGTGGACGGCGGAACCGTCGAATTGGCCCTGGCCTGGCGCCGGGGCACGGACAACCCTCTGGTCGATACCGCCGTGGGCATTCTCGCCGCGGTACTGCGTCGGGAAACCGTCGAGGAGAAACGATGAAAATTACTGCGGTAGAAGCAATTCCCTTTGCCATCCCGTATGTCAAAACACTGAAATTCGCCTCTGGTGAAGTGCATACCGCCCAACACGTGCTGGTGCGGGTACATACCGACGACGGCGTCGTCGGTATGGCCGAGGCGCCGCCGAGACCGTTCACCTACGGCGAGACCCAGGCCGGCATCGTCGCGGTCATCGAGCAGTTGTTCGCGCCGGCGCTGATCGGGCTGTCCCTGGCCGAACGCGAGGTGGCCCATGGCCGGATGGCCCGCACGGTCGGAAACCCGACTGCCAAGGCCGCGGTCGACATGGCGATGTGGGATGCGCTCGGGCGCACGCTGGGACTGTCGGTCACCGAACTACTCGGCGGCTACACCGACCGCATGCGAGTCAGCCACATGTTGGGTTTCGACGATCCGGCCAAGATGGTCGCCGAGGCCGAGCGGATCCGAGACATGCACGGCATCAACACGTTCAAGGTCAAGGTCGGTCGCCGCCCAGTGTCGCTGGACACCGCGGTGGTACGCGCCCTGCGTGAGCGATTTGGCGATGCAGTCGAACTCTATGTCGATGGCAACCGTGGCTGGTCGGCCTCCGAATCGCTGCGCGCGATGCGTGAGATGGCCGATCTGGGGCTGCTTTTCGCCGAGGAGCTGTGCCCTGCCGACGATGTGCTGGGCCGGCGCTGGCTGGTAGAGCACGTCGACGTGCCGTTCATCGCCGACGAGTCCGTCCCGACACCGGCCGATGTGACCCGCGAGGTGCTCGGCGGTTCGGCCACTGCCATCAGCATCAAGACCGCCCGAACCGGCTTCACCGGTTCGGCCCGGGTGCATCACCTCGCTGAGGGGCTCGGCCTGGAAATGGTGATGGGTAACCAGATTGACGGTCAGGTCGGTACCGCATGTGCGGTGGCGTTCGGCACCGCCTTCGAGCGCACCTGTCGCTATGCCGGTGAGTTGTCCAACTTCCTGGACATGAGTGACGACCTGCTCAGTGCGCCGCTGCAGATCACCGACGGTCAACTGCATCGTCGCCCCGGTCCGGGCCTGGGCTTCGACATCGATCCGGACAAGCTCGCGCGGTACCGCACCGACAACTGAACACGTGCCCGACCAATCAAGGAGAACACCCATGACAACCTTCGACATTCCGGAAGCGTCAGCTGCCGCGTCGGGCGCCTTGGCCACCGAACGGTTCCACGCGGACAAGTCGCCGTTCGAGTCGGTGCGCGATGTTCCGGCCGAGCGGGTCGACATGTTGGCCCGCGAGGTACTCGACGCGGTGCACGCCACCATCCGCAAACACAACGTGAGCTACGACGAATACAACGCCCTCAAAGCCTGGCTGATCCAGGTCGGCCAGGACGGCGAGTGGCCGTTGTTCCTAGACGTCTGGGTCGAGCATGTCGTGGAGGACGTCGCGACGTCGCACCGGCATGGCAACAAGGGCAGCATCGAAGGCCCGTATTACGTGCCGGATGCACCCGAGCTCGGCGCCGAGGCGACGATGCCCAGGCGGGACGGTGAAACCGGCACGCCGCTGGTGTGGGAGGGCACCATTACCTCGACCGACGGAAGCCCGCTGGCCGGCAAAGTCGAACTGTGGCACGCCGACTCCGACGGCTTCTACTCGCAGTTCGCGCCGGGCCTGCCGGAGTGGAATCTGCGTGGCAGCATTTCGACCGGGCCCGATGGCAAGTTCCGGATCCGCACGATCCGACCCGCGCCGTATCAGATTCCTACCGACGGCTCGTGCGGCAAGCTCATCTCGGCGGCCGGGTGGCATGCCTGGCGCCCCGCACACCTGCACGTCAAGGTCTCCGCGCCCGGCTACGAATTGCTCACCGCGCAACTGTATTTCCCCGGTGACCCGCACAACGGCGACGACATTGCCACCGCGGTGAAGCCCGAGCTGATCCTGGATCCGCAGACCCAACCGGACGGCAGCCAGAAGGTGCAGTACAACTTCACGCTTGATCCGGTGCGTGCCTGATGCTGTTTCACGTACGGATGGATGTGCGTCTGCCCCATGACATGGACCTTGACGTCCGCGCCCAGACCGTCGCTCGCGAGAAGGCCTATTCGCAAGAGTTGCAGCGGTCCGGAAAGTGGCCACACATCTGGCGGATCGTCGGCGAGTACTCGAACTACTCGATTTTCGACGTCGAGTCCAATGACGAGCTGCACGAGCTCATTTCGGGTCTACCACTGTTCCCGTACATGGACATTCATGTGACACCGCTGGCCCATCACCCGTCCGATATTCACTGAGCGCAGATATCGGCGGTGACGGCGCCCGTGAGCCGGATCAGATCGCCCGGGGCCAACACGATGTCCAGCCCGCGCTTACCAGCGCTGCAGAGCACCCGCTCCCAGTCCAATGCGGACTGGTCGACGACGGTCGGCAGTAGCTTGCGTTGTCCCAGTGGGGAAATACCGCCGACCACGTAGCCCGTGGAGCGTTGCGCGGCGGCCTGATCCGCCATGTCGGCCTTCGGCACGCCCAGCGCGGCTGCTGCGGCCTTGAACGACAGTTTGTCCGGGACCGGTAGCACCGCGACGGCCAGGCCGCCGGGGATGGCCAGCACCAGCGTCTTGAAGATCTGCGCCGCGACGAATCCCTCTGCGGCGAGTTCATTGACGGCCTCATCACCGAAGGACGTCGCCCGCGGATCGTGCCGGAATTGGCGTACCTCGTAGCTGATTCCGGCTGCCTGCAGGGCTTTGATCGCCGGTGTTGCCGCGCTTGCCATGGCGTCCAAGGGTAGGGGCTGTCCACAGATTGGGAACAACCGAGCGGCAGCACGCTGTTGATCCGGTCAGCATGGTCAATTAAGGGCTGGCGTACTTGTCAGTAGCAGCCTCTAGGATCGGATGGAAGGGGACACAGGTGCAAGCAGCATGTCTGGAACGTCCGATCGAGTTTCCGGACCTGTTGCGTGGCGCCGCGACAGAAGGGACGGTCTCGATCACGATGACCGACATCGACGGGCTGGCTTCCGCAGTGACGGAGCAAGAGTCCGGGGAACCGGCGCAGGAGACTGATGCGCAGCTGACGGCGCGGTTCGAGCGCGACGCCATTCCGCTGCTGGACCAGCTCTACGGTGGCGCGCTGCGCATGACGCGCAATCCCGCGGACGCCGAGGACCTGGTGCAGGAAACCATGGTCAAGGCCTACTCGGCCTTCCACTCGTTCCGTGAGGGCACCAACCTCAAGGCGTGGCTGTACCGGATCATGACCAACACGTACATCAACAGCTACCGCAAGAAGCAGCGTCAGCCGGCGGAATACCCGACTGACGAGATCACCGACTGGCAGCTGGCGGCCAATGCGGAACACTCGTCCACCGGGCTGCGTTCGGCGGAGGTCGAGGCGCTGGAGGCGCTGCCCGACACCGAAATCAAGGCAGCGCTGCAGGCGTTGCCTGAGGAGTTCCGGATGGCGGTGTACTACGCCGACGTCGAGGGCTTCCCGTACAAGGAGATCGCCGAAATCATGGACACCCCGATCGGTACGGTGATGTCCCGCCTGCACCGTGGCCGCAAGCAGCTGCGTGAACTGTTGGCCGGCGTCGCCCGGGACCGGGGATTCATTCGTGGGGAGAACTTCGATACCCAGGAGGTGTCCTCATGAGCGACGATTTCTCGCGTCCCGAGGAGCATACGTTCACGCCGCCGATCGGCCCGGTCGATCCAGAGCACCCGGAGTGCGCTGCGGTCATCGCCGAGGTTTGGACCTTGCTTGACGGTGAATGCACGACCGAGACGCGCGACAAGCTGCGTTTCCACTTGGAGGAATGCCCGACCTGCCTGCGCCAGTACGGCGTGGAAGAGCGGGTGAAGTCGTTGATTGCCAACAAGTGCAGTGGGGACAAGGCTCCTGAGGGGCTACGGGCCCGGCTGAAGCTGGAAATCAGCCGCACCACCATCGTCCGGGGCTGCTAGCCCCGCCGACCGCGTCTGGACAGACGAAAACCGCCCGGTTCCGAGAGGAGCCGGGCGGTCAGAAAGGCATCAGGTCAGGCGTTGGGACGCCGGCCGTGGTTAGCCTTCGAGTGCTTACGGTCACGCTTCTTGCGGCCACGCTTGGCCATGATGGTCCTCCAAAGGTTCGGTTGCTCGCCCTACAGTGTCGCACGGCCACGCCACCCAATTGCAAACCGTGGTGCTGTGGTGCAATAGAGGCCGCAGGCACCGCCTGCGCCAGACATGGAGACGAGTGGGGTGAAGATGGCCGAGGACGTTCGCGCTGAAATCGTGGCCAGTGTGCTCGAGGTCGTGGTTCGCGAGGGCGACCAGATCGGCGAGGGTGACACGTTGGTGCTCCTCGAGTCGATGAAAATGGAGATTCCGGTGCTGGCCGAGATCGCCGGCACCGTGACATCCGTCAATGTGGCCGTCGGCGATGTCATTCAGGCCGGCGACTTGATCGCCGTCATCGGCTAGGCGCCCCATAAACCGGATAACGCGACGTGTCGACTCTCGGTGATCTGCTCGCCGAGCACACAGTCTTGCCCGGCAATGCGGTCGACCACCTGCATGCCGTGGTCGGCGAGTGGCAGCTGCTCGCCGATCTGTCGTTCGCCGACTACCTGATGTGGGTTCGTCGCGACGACGGGACGTTGGTGTGCGTGGCCCAGATTCGGCCCAACACCGCGCTCACGGTGATGTTCGCCGACGCAGTCGGGACCATCAACTCCGCGGCGGACATGCCCGCCGTCACAGCGGCATTCGAGTCGGGGCACATCGGTCGTGGCAAGGAAATCTCTGCGGCACAAGGTGATTCGTCGTCCAGTCGGCTGAATCTGGAGGCCGTCCCAGTCCGTTACGGCACCGACGTGGTTGCGGTGCTCACGCACCAAACCGCGCTGGCCGACCGTCGCAAGGTGGCGCCGCTGGAGCGGGCGTACCTGGACTGCGCGCGGGATCTGCTCCGCATGCTGGCTGAGGGGACGTTCCCGAACGTTGGCGACGTGCCGATGTCACGGTCCAGCCCCCGCGTCGGTGACGGCTTGATCCGGCTTGATGTCGACGGCGTCGTCCTGTTCGCCAGCCCCAATGCCATCTCGGCGTACCACCGCATGGGGCTCGCCACTGAGCTCGACGGCCAGAACCTGATAAGCGTCACGCGTCCGTTGATCTCGGACCCGTTCGATGCCCAGGAGCTGGCCAACCACGTCCGCGACCTGCTGGCGGGTGGTTCCAGCATGCGCATGGAGATCGACGCCGGCGGTGCTGCGGTGCTGCTGCGCACCATCCCGTTGTCCGTCGGAGGTAAGGCGGTGGGCGCGGCGGTGCTGGTGCGCGACGTCACCGAGATCAAGCGCCGCGACCGAGCGCTGCTGTCCAAGGACGCCACGATCCGCGAGATTCACCACCGCGTGAAGAACAACCTGCAGACCGTCGCCGCGCTGCTGCGGCTGCAGTCGCGCCGGATGAACAACGCCGAGGCGCGTGAGGCGCTCCTGGACTCGGTGCGCCGGGTGTCGTCCATCGCGCTGGTGCACGACGCCCTGTCGCTGTCTGTGGACGAAGAGGTCAACCTCGATGAGGTGATCGACCGGATTCTGCCGATGATGAACGACCTGGCGTCGCTGGGGGCGCCCATCCGGGTCCGACGTGAGGGCGATCTGGGCGTGCTGGACGCCGACCGGGCCCACGCGTTGATCATGGTCATCACCGAGTTGGTGCAGAACGCGATCGAGCACGCTTTCGACCCGAGTACACAGATCGGCAGTGTCACCATCCAGGCCGACCGGTCTGCGCGCTGGCTCGACGTAGTGGTGCACGACGACGGACATGGGTTGCCCGACGGCTTCTCGCTCGAGAATTCAGATCGTTTGGGGCTGCAGATCGTGCAGACGCAGGTGTCGTCGGTGCTCGACGGCACGCTGGCCATGAACGCGGTACCGGGCGGCGGAACGGATGTGGTGCTGCGCGTCCCGATCGGCCGCCGCGGCCGAGCCGCGCAGTAGGTACAGCGGCCGAGCCGTGCAGTAGGCAAAAAAGATGACCCCGGCGAATCGCTGGGGTCATCTTTGAAAGCCGTGATCGGCTAGACGCCGGTGCGTGCCTTGGTGCGGGCGTTGCGACGCTTCAGCGCGCGACGCTCGTCTTCGCTCATGCCGCCCCAGACGCCGGCATCCTGGCCGGACTCCAGCGCCCAGCTCAGGCACTCGGTGGTCACGGGGCAGCGGTTGCACACGATCTTCGCGTCAGCGATCTGGGCGATGGCCGGGCCGCTGTTTCCCACGGGGAAGAACAGTTCCGGATCCTCGTCACGACAGACCGCCTTGTGGCGCCAATCCATGGTCAACACTCCTCACTGGGCGCGCAGCAAAGTGCGCAAGGTTTTTTTACTTCGGCTGTTAACTGGTGCACACGAAATGTTTCTGCACTGTTGCATCTGATGTTTTCACAGGCTGGACAGATGTCAATAGCGGCGCGTTAACTCGTGGGCAATGTCACTGCGGACCCGGGTTGGCAGGCCCCTAAACCAGTTGTACTACACTCAAGCCCAGTTGCGCCCTAAATTTGGCGAAGTGTTATCAAGATCGCTGGTCACTGTGTTATCGCCGGTGGCGCGACCACGTTGAGAGCACCGGGCACTGAGGTGAACGTCATACTTTCGCGCAGTCCAACGAAATCCCCGTCGATCTGGCATGCAATCGGTGTGTCACTTGTCACCCGCAGCCACGGTAGGTCGTCGTGGCGAATCAGGTGCGGCCCCTCGATGCGCGGCGTGCGCGACAGCATCCGTCGCAGCAATCGCAGGTTGGTCCAGACGCCCATGCTGGTGGTCGCGAACACGCCCAGCCCGGTCTCGAACGTCGTCGTGGGGTTCGTCCACACCGGCCGACTGTTGGCGTAGGTCCACGGGCTGGCGTTCGAGACGAAGGCGAAGTGCACGCCGGGGATCGGCTCCTGGTCCGGCAGATGCAGCGTCAGCCGCGGGGGTTTCCGGGCGCTGCCGACGGCCTCGCGGATCGCCACGCGGATGTACCGGGATGCGGTGACTTTGCGGCCCTTTTCCCGTTGCGCCTCCACGGCAGCCACGACCTCGCCGTCGACGCCAAGGCCGGCGGTGAACACCGACCAGCGGTCGCCGCAGTCCATCAATCCGATGCGCCGCCAGGGCACGCCGCGGCGATAGTCGCTCAGCAGGTCGACCAGCTGATTGGTTGCTTGCAGCGGATCAGGGCTGATGCCAAGGGCTCTGGCGAAGACGTTCGCCGATCCGCCGGGGACGATGCCCACGGCGGTGTTGGAAGCGCCGGGCACGCCGCCTGCATGCCCGAGGATGCCGTTGACCACCTCGTTCACCGTGCCGTCGCCGCCGTGCACGATCACCACGTCGATGCCGTCGGCGGCAGCCTGGTGCCCGATTTCGATGGCATGGCCCCGGTGATCGGTGTGCGCGACGGTCAGGTCGACGCGGCTTTCCAGCGCATGGGCGAGTAGATCCCGGCCTGCCGGGGTGGTCGAAGTCGCGTTCGGGTTCACGATCAGCACGGCACGCACGGATGACGAGCCTATCTGCGCCGCTGCGGTCGGCAACTCGATCGCCCAGTGGGTGGTGCTAGTCCACGAAATCGCCGTCGACGTATAGCCATCTGCCGCCCCGGTCGCGGGTGAAGCGGCTGCGTTCGTGCAGGATGTGCCGGCCGCCGTCCTGTACGTACTGGGCGCGGAACTGGACCATGCCTGTCAGGTCGTCTGCGCCGCCGCTCTCGGTGTCGACGATCTGCAGCCGGCGCCAGACGACGCCGTCGTCGAGGTCCAGTCGGGCCGGGCGCGTGCTCGGATGCCAGGTGGCCAGCAGGTAGGCGACGTCGCCGAGGGCGAACGCGGTGAACCGCGAGCGCATCAGCGCGACCGCGGTGGCGGCAGGCCGCTCGCCGCGGTGCAGCGGGCCGCAGCAGTCGGCGTACTCCATGCCCGAGTCGCAGCGACACGGTTGATTGTTGGTCGGCACGGGGCAATTCTGCCTGTTCGCAGCCGGTACCGTGGACGGGTGACCGATCGCCGCTTGCTCCTCGTCAACGGGCCAAACCTGAACCTGTTGGGTACCCGCCAGCCCGAGATCTACGGGTCGACCACGCTGGCGCAGATCGAGCAGGCCGTCACCGAACTGGCGGCACAGCTGGGCTTTTCGGTGCGCGCGGTACAGAGCAACCACGAAGGCGCGTTGGTTGACGCGATCCAGGCGGCGCGCACCGACTGCGTCGGCATCGTGATCAATCCTGCCGCCTACAGCCACACGTCGGTGGCCATCGCCGACGCGCTCACCGCGGCCGAATTGCCTGTTGCCGAAGTGCATTTGAGCAATATCCACAAGCGTGAGGCATTCCGGCACCACTCGTACGTCTCGGCGGTGGCCGACACCGTGATCGCCGGCGCGGGGCCGATCGGTTACGAATTGGCAGTGCGGTACCTGGCAGATCGGTTGTCGCAGTGAGTGAGCCGACGATTCACCCGCCGGCCGTGCGCCGCGCGGGATTCCTGGTCGCCGCCGAAGGTGTCCTGGGCTTGATCGGCGCCGCGGTATTCGTAGTGCGCGGCCTGGCCGGCGCCGACCAACACGTCGTCAGTGGCTATGGCAATGCGATCTGGTTGGTGCTCGTCTGCGGCGCGGTGCTCGCGGGCGGCTGGGCGCTGATCACCGGCCGACGCTGGGGCCGGGGCATCGGGGTGTTCGCCAACTTGCTGCTGCTCGGAATCGCTTGGTACGTGTTCGAATCCGGTCAGCTGCAGTACGCCATCGTCGTCGCGCTGGTTGCGCTCGTCACGCTGGGGCTGTTGTTCAGTCCGTCGGCGGTGCACTGGGTATCCAAGCGCGACTGAGGGTCTTCTCCGTCTGGTGTGCGGAGCGCCGAGTGAGTCGGATGCGTCGATCATGATGTGTTCCTGATGTTTTCGCCGTTGTTAGCCAGATCAGTGTGGACGGTCGGCTGCGGCCGACTCTGTGTCAATCAGGCGTGTGCGTTCGGGTTCGGATAGGCCACCCCACACTCCGTACGCTTCTCCGATGGTCAACGCGTGTGTCCGGCATTCAGTTCGGACAGGGCAGCCCCGACACATCTGTTTGGCGCGCTGTTCCCGTTGGGCGCGGCGCCGTCGGGTTTCGCAGTCGGCGGCGAAGAACAGGGTCCAATCCTCACCTCGGCAACTGGCCAGCAGCTGCCAGTCCCAGACGTCGGCATTCGGCCCGGGAAGCTGTTGAGGTGCGCGCATGTGCGTACCTTTCTGGTCAAGGCCTCTGGCCTGGTTTGGTGTCATTGAGCTGAACGACGTTGACTGCGCACAAGATCGCTCCTCCAGCTGATAGCCGCGGAGGGTGGTCATGCCGCGTCGTGATCCGGCCGGAGTGGCTGATGCGATCCGTCAGGCCGGCCGACAGTCGACATACGCGCTGGACAGGTCGGTTCGTTCCTGGTGCGTCAGACGACGCCGATCACGCCTGGCCGGCCGGGTTGTCAAAGCGGGATCGTCGGCCGGGGGTAGCGCAACGCCCGGGACGGCGCGCGAAAAGCAGTGTAGGGCAAGGTGATTGTCATTACGGGCTCCTCGTGGCACGCTGGCCACGGCGCGGGCGCGCTGAATCACAGTGTTACACAGCATAATTCGACCAGGCTGCCGGAAAGTGGCAGGTGCTGGTCAGATGCGGTACGAGAGCGGGATTCAGCGACCGTTACGCCGTGGCAAGGTCGAGAACAACGTGGGATTCAGATGGGGATAGGGACTATCGCTGGGACTCATCTGGTTGTCCGTCACCTCCTTCACGGCCGTGACGCGCGGGGGCGCCTGTTTCTACGACAGCACTAGGCAAAACGAGAGGAAGAGCCGCCGACACGGCAGGCCGGCGGGGCACCCCTCTCGTCAGGGCTTCGGCACTACGCGACGTAACCCCGCTGGAGGGGAGCCACTTTGGGTCATCCCTTAATCCGGGAAGACCTGTCCTGATCTTGGGCGTCTCTCGACGTCGTCAGATCAGTGGCCTGTGTTCACGTAGGAGCCTCACCTAGCAAGGTGCTGACCGCGGTCCATGATGAACCCGGCACCACGAGATGTCAAACCTTGAGCGTACGGCCACGGCAACTCCGGTGACTCCCTTCCGCGGACTCCGGATATGACGCAGCCGACGGTGTGGAGCGCAATCAAAATTTGCGAATCACTATGGGCCAGATCATGTTCCATGACGTGGCCGCTACCCAGTCACGTCGTCCGGTGGATCCGGACGGACTTCCACGTCGATATTGCCAACGGGCCAGTTCGGATAGTCACACATCACCACCGACGGCTGCCCGGCCGGTTCCCAGGGGCCGAACCGGAGCATCGGCATCGCACCTGGGAGGTTGAGATGGCACCAGGTCCGCACCCGATGCGAACCGTCCCCGTCTGCACAGATTGACTGGGCGCCAACATAGAACCCGACCGGCTGGCAGCCGGTCGGGTTCGCATAGGCCGGAGTCGTCGCACTGGACCACTCCAGTGCGACGGCAACGGCAAGTGTCCCTGTCAGGGTCTGCACCCGGCCCCGGTGCGCCATCAGATCAGTTTGCCCCGGGTGCGGGTGTCGGGCTAGGTGTTGTGCTGGTCGCGGGTTTGCCCGTGGGGCTTTCCAAGATCGGTGCCGGTGCTCCGGGGCCGCCGGGCGCTGTTGTGGGTGCCGACGACTCGACGCCTGTGGCGCTTGCGGGTGCCTTTCCATTCGGGTCTTCCAGTGCTGGATTCTCTTGTCCAGCACCGATATTGACTCCAGGATTCGGCGTCTGCGCGGGGACGGTCCCCGCCGCGATCCCGTTGCGGGTGCTCGATGACGTCAGGATGTTCGGCTTGTTCGGGCTGTTGCCCAACTTGCTGCCGGGAAGCCCGTCAGCTGCTGCGGCGGGATCAACACCGGCGCCCATCCGCACCCCGCGCGCATCGGTCGTGGCCGGCGCCGGCACCGCGATGATGTTGTACGGGTACGAGAAGCTGCCTGGGAAGGGCAGCGGAGCGGTCGGAATCCATGGCGGCGGTGGTGGCGGTTGCGCGTGGGCAGGGTCTGTTGTCAGTAGCAGACCCAGCGACGCAAACACAGTGCTGCCCAAGAAAATTCGCGCATAGGTCGGTAGTCCCGCGATGACGGAGTAGGGACTCGTCATGTCAGATCTTGATCGGATCGCCGTAAACGGCGAACTCGGTGTGCGAGGCCGATGTCGACACCCGAAGGTACGCGTACGAGCGGATGTTCACATCCCCGCCGCAGGCATCAGCCTTGATGTGGATGTTGTCGATGTCGAGCCCCGCTTGGTTGCCGTCGTTCAGCGCCATGTTGGCCAGCGGCAGATCGACGATCACGCCTGGCTGCAGCACGGTCTGCACGAAGCCCGCCACACCGCCGGTGACACCGACACCCGGCGAACTACCAATTGCAGCCGTGGGTGCGATACCGGCTGTCCCACCTAATTGCAGACCCGTCGACACATCGGACTGACACCCCAACTGGTAGCCCAGGATGAAGATGCTGTCGGTGATCGGATTCGATCCACCGGTCGCCGTAGCGGTAGCCGATGCGGTGACGAAACCTTCCCGCGAGTTGGTCGCAGCGGCCAGGTTCGGCACGGAGTTGATGGACTCCTGGTCAATCTTGATCTGCAGATGCCAGCCATCACGCGTCACCTTGTCGTACACCTGCGGCGCCATCGCCACAGGTGCGGCATGCGCCGGGACCGCTTCCACTATCGGACACAGCGCCGCTACCAAGATTGCAGCCATCGCGGCCCGGGTCTGCCACATAATCATCACGCACTCCTCAACTCGGCGTACCTAAATGCCTTGTGCGTCAACGCTGACGCTCCATCTGCTGGTACCGAACCCACCCTGGACACGACCGCCGTCCAGCATCGGAATTCCATAACGAACTCCGCATACAGGTAAGGGCACCCTCAGTTGCAGGGCGATCGTGTCACGCGACTCTGGGGGCCGCAACGCGCACGCAGCGTTATGGCAGGGCGTTCTCAGCCCTGCTTCAGGTTGGCCTTCTGTTGGTTTGGCGGAGTTGCGGTCAGCCTGCTGCCAGCGCGGACAACTCGGGACTGGACACGCTGATCACCGGCCGACGCTGGGGCCGGGGCATCGGGGTGTTCGCCAACTTGCTGCTGCTCGGAATCGCTTGGTACGTGTTCGAATCCGGTCAGCTGCAGTACGCCATCGTCGTCGCGCTGGTTGCGCTCGTCACGCTGGGGCTGTTGTTCAGTCCATCGGCGGTGCACTGGGTATCCAAGCGCGACTGAGGGATTCAGTCCTGCAATGCCCGCTGGGCCCGGGCCCGACGATCGCCGATGGCGCGACCGAACTCTTGTAGCAGCACGGGATTTCGCTGCACCACCATCTCGATGTGGGCGCGTTCGACCTGCACGACGGTGACTTCGTCCAGTGCGTGCGCGCAGCCGATCACCGGCTGGCGGGTGAGGGTGCTCTGGCCGAGATACCCACCCTCCTCAAGGATTCCGATCACGGGTCCGGGGTCTTCGGCGGAGCCCGCGGTCAGCTGGACCCGACCGGACACGATGAACGTCATCCGGTCCGGTACCTCGCCGGATCGCTGGATCACTTCGTCGATGCCGTAGCGCTCCAGGGTCGCTGCAGGCACGAGCGTGCGCTGCTCGTCGTCGTCCAGTTGCAACGTCGGCGCGACGACCCTGGCGATCGCTTCCGTCAGCCGTTCGGGTGTCGAATACTCGTCCTGTGCTTCGCACAGATGCAGACCCGCACGCCGGGATGCGTACCAGACCCATTGCAGAAACAGTATTTTCGTCGACTCATCATCGGCGGGCGAGTCCAGTGGAATCGTGGTGTGGTACTCATGGCCGCCCGTAGGGGCAGTCGATACGATGCCGTCGCGGCGTCGTGCCGGCAATTCCGCGGCCAGCCGAGTCAGCATGGCGCACACCTGGTTTGGTGGATCGGCGAGTGCGAAGTCCGTAGTTACGGTGATGTTGTGGCTATTCGCGGGGCGACTCAGATTCGAGAATGATGCGCCGGCGAGCACCGCGTTCGGTGTGATCTGCAGGCCGGTGCTGGTCTCCAGATGCACTGCGCGCCAGTTGACTTCGACCACTCGACCCCGGGCCGCCGGGGTGTCGAGCCAGTCTCCGATCTGGAACGGCTGCTCGAAGAGCATCAGCAGACCGGAGATGATCTGCCCGACAGAGTTCTGCAGCGTCAGACCGATGACGATCGAGGTGATCCCAAGCGCGGTGAACAGGCCACGGACGTTCGCACCCCAGATATACGAGAAGATCAGCGCGAGCCCGACACCGATGAGGACGAACCGGGCGACGTCGACGAAGATCGTCGGCATTCGCTGTCGCCAGCTTCCGGCGGGCGCACCCTGGAACAGGGTGGCGTTGATGCCGGACAACAGCAAGACGAGCACGACGAACGCGAAGATGGTGGCGACGGTCCGGACGGTGGTGGCACCGACGGGCACCTGTTTGGCTTGGGTCTGCAGAAGCAGCAGCGCGCCCAGTGGCAGCAGATAATTCCGCAGGATGGTCACCGGCCGCACCAGGGCGCTCTCCCTGCGGCGCAGCGCATGTTGCCACTCGGTGAGCGCCACCAGTGCGATGGGCAATCCGATCGCGGTGCCGACGGCCCAGTAGAACCAGGCTGAGGTGAAGACGTCGGCGATCACTGCGGCTCCACCAATCGCCAGATCGGCTCTTCCTGCCCGTCGATCATCACCGTGCCGGTCGAGGTGAAAGTCATGGTGGACCGCAAGGCCTGATAGACCCGGTCGGTGACGTCGATTCCCGGTTGCGGCGACCCGCTCTTGACCTGGTAGGCGACGTTGACTGCCGCGCCCCACATGTCGTACATGACGGAGTGTCGACCACCGAGACCACTGCTGACGGTGCCGGTGTCGATACCGGCCCGCAGTCCCAGGTTGTTGTTGGTTTCAGCGTTGAACCGGTCGATGATGCGCTGGCATTCCAGGGCGAAGTCGACGGTCCGGCGCACGTTGTCCAGCCTCGGCACGCTCAGACCGCAACTGCCCAAGTAGCCGTTGCGGATCCCGCGTCCGCGTTCGATGCCGAGATTGTCTGCGGCAGCATCGAATTGGCGCTCGATCTCGGTGACCATGGCAAGCGATCCTTGCGAGGTGAGCTGCGCCTGCAGCCGGTCCAGCCCGATGATCTCCGTGAAGATCACCGTGACGTTCTGGTGTTCCTCGGCAGGGATTTCTTCGCCCTGTTGGTAGCGTTCGGCGAACGGTTCGGGCATCAGCAACGCCAGCAGTTTGGAGTTCTCCTTGCGCTGCTCGACCAGAAGTTCCTCCTTGACCGTCAGGCTTCGGCTCATTTCGTTGAATGCGTTTGTCAGATCGCCGATTTCGTCCCGCGTGTCCACCGGAATGGCGACGTCGTAGTCACCGGCGCTGATCCGCTGCGCACCAGCTTCCAAGCGGCGAATGGGCCGGACGAAGAGCTGAGCGAGGAACACCGCGGCGACGCAGACGGCGAAGATGATCCCGACGGTCGACAGCACCATGGTTCTGGTGAAGTCGGCTTCCTTTTCGAAGGCTTCTGAGGTGTCGACCTTCGCGATGATGGACCAGTTGAGATCAGAATCGGGAATCACCACGGGGGCGTAGGCCTCAAGGGATTCGCGGCCGAGATAGTCGGTGGTGATCTGGGTTCCGGATTCACCACGTTGCGCCAGCCGGGCGCTTTCGGCGGGCACCGGTTGCACGAGCGTGGTGCCGCCGAGCCGCAACGCCCGTTCGGCGACGCTGACGGGCGTGCCGGCCTCGATGACCTCACGCTTGTAGGTCTGCGGATCCTCCAGGAACACCCGGGAGTCGGAACGCATCAGGTTATCGGAACCCACCAGGTAGGACTCGCCGGTGTTGCCGAGGCCGGATTCGTTCCACCGTTTGTCAAAGGTCATGAGCCTGTTGACTTTTGATGCCGGGAACTGCAGGGCGAGTACCCCCACGGCCCGCCCACCGGTGACGATCGGGGTGACCATCCACGCGGTGGGCTCGTTCTCTGCCGGCTGGTAGATCTCGAAGTCGGTGAACCCTACGTAGTCAAGAGCGTTGGACGACATCGCTTTTTCGTACGCAACACGCAGTGTGGAGCCGTTGTAGGGCCCGGTGAGGATGTTGGTACCCAGGTCCACGTCCTTGAACGCCGTGTAGACCATGTTGCCCCGGGTATCCAGGAGCATGGCGTCCTCGAACTCGAACCGGGTGACAATCTCCCGGAAGATGTCCTGATAGTGCGCGTTGGCGGCAGACCACGAACTGCCGTCGTGCGCGTCGTCGATCTTCACCGCCGTGGCGTCGTCCTGCCGCTGCGCGGTGTAGTTCGCCTGCAGGTACCGCTGGGCGTTGCTCTTCGGGAGTAACTGGTCGACGTTCAGCGTGACGCCACTGGCTTGCTGCACTTGCTTGAGATAGGTGTTGGTGTAGTAGTCGGTGACCGACTGCGCCTGCACAGGGCTGATCGGCTTGTCGGCCAGGGCGTCGAAACCGGCAGTGAATTCGGCCAATGCGTTGAGGGTGGTGGCTGAGCGCGCGTAGATGATCATCGAATTCTTCAGATCCGCCAGCTGATCCTTCAGTGCGCGCGACTGCGACTGCCGAACTTCGGTGAGCCGGTTGAAGACCGAATCGCGCAGGGAGCCACGGCCGGCCTGGAATCCGATGATGCCGACCACCGCGGCGGCCACGATGGTGCACAGCACCAGCATCACGACCAGCTTCGACTGGATGCTCACCTTTGACAGGGGGAGACGACGCCAGGTGCGGTCTCGCCGAGATGGCGCGTCCGGCGGTGCCGGGCCGGGCTCGACGGCGCTGCGCTGCGGGGCATCGGCCAATTCGGCGGCATCCACCATGGCCATCCCTTCGCCGGCCCTGCGTCAGCGGCTACGGCCGCAGGTCATCACCGATGGTGACAGCAGAGGCCCGCGTGAAGACGGGGATTCGGGAAGAAATCTACGTTCGCGTCGATTGCGCGCGCTCAGCCCTCGGCCAGCGTCGTGAGCTCAGGACCGGACACACGGTAGGTGGTCCACTCCGACTGCGGCTTGCCGCCGACCTCGTCGTAGAGCGCGATGGCATTGACGTTCCAGTTCAGCACCGCCCACTGCAGCCGCGTGTAGCCGTGCTCGACGCATTCGCGGGCCAGGGTCGACAGCAGCTGGCGGGCCAGGCCGCGGCGCCGGAAGTCGGGGCGCACGAACAGATCCTCGAGGTAGATTCCGCAGACGCCGTCCCACGTGGAGAAGTTCAGGAACCACAAGGCGAACGCGGCCGGGCGGCCGTCGACCTCGACGAAATGACCTGAGACGGCCGGCGCCTGACCGGGACCGGCGCCGAAAAGCGCGGTCCGAATCTGGGTTTCGGTCACCGTGCACTGGTCGGCCGCTTCTTCGAAGGTGGCCAGCTCGCGGATCATCGCGGTGATCTCGACTTCATCGCCGGGACGGACTTGGCGGATGATCACGGTCATTGCGGTACTCCCAGTGCGCTCAGCATTGTTCTGAATTTCGTTGTGGTCTCGGTGACTTCGTCATCGGGGTCTGATTCGGCGACGATACCGCCACCGGCGCGGGCGTCGATGGACAACCGATCAGCCGACAGTTGTCCACAGCGGATGGACACCACCCACCGGCCGTCGCCGGCGCTGTCGCACCAGCCGACCGCGCCGGCGTAGAACCCGCGGTCGCCTTCCAACTCATTGATCAGCCGGGCTGCGGCTGCGGTGGGAACCCCGCCGACCGCCGGCGTCGGGTGCAGCGCAATGGCCAAATCCAGTGCGGTGGTTAATGGTTCGCGAAGACGTCCGGTGATCGGGGTGCTCAGATGCCAGACCGCGCTCGTGGCGCTCAAGTGTGGCTCCGCAGCGATGTCCAGCTCGCTGCACAACGGCTCGAGCGCCTCGCGCATGATGTCGACCACCAGCTGGTGCTCGTGCCGATTTTTGTCCGACGCCGCCAGCGCAGCGCCGTTGTCAGCGTCGAGCTGCGGGTCCGAGGACCGCGGTGCTGACCCGGCGAAGGGCTTGCAGGTCACCACATCTCCGTGGCGGGCCACCAACAGTTCGGGGCTGGCGCCGAGCAACGCGGTACCCGCGTACGCCGGTCCGGCTGCGCTGAGATCTGTGAAAAACACTGTGGCCGTGTGGTCTTCGGCAAGACGGGCCAGTACGGCGTAGGGGTCCAGCGGTTCGTCGGCGACCACCTGCAGAGCCCGGGCCAACACCACCTTGTGCAGGCCTGCCGCGGGATCACGCAGTGCGTGCACGGCTGCCGCCACCCGCGCTCGGTGGACGTCGCGCGTCGGCAGACTCGCGGCGATCCGGACCGGCGGCAGGTGGTCCGCGGTGAACGGCAGGGCGTCGGTGCGGGTCAGCGTCGTCGGCGCCATCAGCGCCGCCGGGGCACTGAGGTCAAAAGGCAACGCACCCAACAGGATCGGTACCTCGCCGGTGGCCAGCGCCCGGCGTGCGACGTCCAGATCGGAGAACGCGTGGGCTGGGCCGTCGGCCAGCATGACGCCATCGGGGCCCGCCAGCACGAACACCGGTTCCGGGCGGCTCACTCGGGCAGACACGGGTTCGGGTGGCCGGTGAGACCCAGCGCGACCAGCTGACGCACGCCGTGTTCGAAACCGCACACCGAGATCGAGGCCGCCGCCATCGAGATGCGGATGCCGTCGGTCACCGGCAGCTCCATCCAGCGGGTCATGACCGCCCGGGAGAAATGACCGTGACCCACGAACACCACGTCACGTGACGCCAGGTGCTCCAGGGCGAGCGCGACGGCGCGGTCGGCGCGGGCACTCACGTCGGCCAGGCTCTCACCACCGGGGCAGCCGTGCGTCCACACCAGCCAATCGGGTACCTGCTGCCGAATCTGCGCCGTGGTGAGGCCTTCGTAGTCGCCGTAGTCCCACTCGGCGAGCAGCTCGGAAGTCTCGGCGACTTGTAGCCCGGCCAGTTCGGCGGTGATCACCGCGCGACCGCGCGGGCTGCTGATCACCAACGGATCATCGAGCTTCAGCTCGGACAGGGCATCGGCGGCGCTGCGCGCCTGCTGTCGACCTTCGTCAGTCAGCTCCAGGTCGGTGCGACCGGTGTGTCGACCGATGCGCGACCATTCGGTCTGTCCGTGCCGAAGCAACAGCAGCCGGTGTCGCGGGGGTTCGGCTGGCGGTTCGGCTGCAATACCCACGCCCGAGATTCTGCCCCACAGTGAGCGGTGCCACCTGGCCGCGTGTCAGGATGGGCACCGTGACGCGGGTACTTGCGGTCGCCAACCAAAAAGGTGGAGTCGCAAAAACGACAACAGTGGCATCGCTGGGTGCAGCGCTGACCGAGGAGGGCCAGCGGGTTCTGCTTGTCGACCTCGATCCCCAGGGGTGTCTGACCTTCTCCCTCGGCCAGGATCCGGACAAGCTGCCGGTCTCGGTCCATGAGGTGCTGCTCGGCGACGTGGAACCCGACGCTGCGCTGGTCTCGACCGCCGAAGGCATGACCCTGCTGCCGGCCAATATCGACCTGGCCGGCGCTGAGGCCATGCTGCTGATGCGGGCCGGCCGGGAGTACGCGTTGAAGCGCGCGCTGGCGAAGGTCGCCGATCAGTTTGACGTGGTGATCATCGATTGCCCGCCGTCGCTGGGCGTGCTGACCCTCAACGGCCTGACTGCCGCCAACGACGTCGTCGTCCCGCTGCAGTGCGAGACGCTGGCCCACCGGGGCGTCGGCCAGTTCCTCCGGACCGTCACCGACGTGCAGCAGATCACGAACCCGGACCTGCGGCTGTTGGGCGCGCTGCCGACGCTGTACGACGCCCGCACCACCCACAGCCGGGACGTTCTACTCGACGTCGCCGACCGCTACAGCCTCGTGGTGCTGGCTCCGCCGATCCCGCGCACGGTGCGGTTCGCCGAGGCCAGTGCCTCCGGTTCGTCGGTACTGGCAGGCCGAAAGAACAAGGGCGCCGTCGCCTATCGCGAGTTGGCCGAATCGCTGCTCAAGCACTGGAAGAAGAACAAGGCCCTGCCGGTCTTCACGCCGGAGGTTTGATCGCGGCGCGCGGTGCTCTCTGGTCGGCGGCCGGCCGAAATCGCTTCTCAGGGAGCCGGTTCGAGGTTGCCTGCGATGTGCTCGCCCAGGCAGTCGATGAATGCCCGGCAGGCCGCGGAGCGAAGATCTGGCCGCGGCGCAACCAGATGTACCTGGCGATGCATGTCCGCGCCACGCACCGGACGCAATGCCAGCGTGGGATCGCCGTCGGCGCGGGCCCGCGCCACCGATTCCGGTAACAGGGCCACGCCGAGATTCGCGCGGACGAAATGGATCACCTCGTCGACGCGCGTGACTTCGAACGCGACCCGGCGCTGAATCCCCGCGAAGCCGCGTTCGGTTTCGTGTCGCAGACCGTAGCCGGGCGGGAAATCGATGAACGGCATGGCTGCCAGGTCGGTCACCAGGACCGTTTGGTGCGCCGTCAGTGGATGGTCGGTTGGCATCACTGCGATCAGCGATTCGGCGAACAGGTGGGTGTACGTGAGCGGATCGTCGCTTCGGGGCACGTTGAAACCGACTACCGCGACATCGAGTTTGCGATCTCGAACCGCCTCGACCAGGACATCGCTGCCGCCACTGCGCAAGGTGACGCTGACATTGGGATACCGCGAGTGGAACGTTGCCATCATGGTCGCGACGTCAAGGCTTTCCGGCGGAAGCTCCATCATTCCCACGTTCAGCCACCCGGCAACGGTGCCGCTGAGCGCCTGCGCGTCGATCTTGATTTGTTCGATGCCCGCCACCACCCGCTGCAGCAGGGGCAGCAAAGCCTCACCGGACGCAGTGAGTGAAACCGACCGGGTGGTGCGGTCGAACAGCGTGACGCCCAGTTCGTCCTCGAAGCGGCGCACCTGCTGGCTGAGCGCGGATTGGACCACGAACATCGACTCAGCGGCCTTGGTGAAACTGCGGGCGTCGGCAAGCGCGACGACGTAGCGCAGCTGTTGCAGATTCACGACAATTGATCACTTTCGACGATTAATTCCATCATATCTATTTACTGGACTCCTAGATCCGGAGCAGCCAGGATGAAGCCGTGGTAACCGTTGAGAACACAACCGGCAGCACGTCGACACCGCGGCTTGCCGTGCGTTCTCAGCCCGGATTCCAGACCAATGACTGCTCGGATGTGCAGCTGCGCGACCGGATCACCGCCGCGGTGGACGCGATGCCCTTTCTCGGGGAACTGCGGTGCTCGCACACCCGGCTGATCGCCGGCGACATCGACGAGTTGGTGTTCACCTATACCGTCGGCGCATCCGGCATCGCAGACAGCGGCTGGTTGAAACTGTGCTTTCGCTACTACTCCGATTGGGATCTGCAGACCGCCGATCCCACCGGGCGAGACTTCGCCACGGCACAGTTGGTGCACCGGTCGCTGGACGGCGGCGCCTCAGAACGCGGTGCGGCCACGGTGCAGACGCTGGCGACGCGCTACGACGTCAAAGGCGGCGAACGTCCATTTCAGAAGTCGCTGCTGGTGCACGTCACAGACGGCTATTTGCGACCCGGTGACGTCATCGAAATCCGATTCGGTGATCGCCGGTCCGGCGGTCCCGGAACACGGGTCCAGACGTTCGTCGAAGACGAGTTCGAGCTGCAGCTGTTCGTCGATCCGCTGGGGACCTCTCGGATGGCGCGCGCGGGTGGGGTGAAGATCGCCATTGCACCCGGTGCGCCGCATACCGTCGTTGCGCACGGACCGCGAGTGGTGCGCGATGGCTCGCAGAGCGTCGTGCTGCGTGCGCACCTGCTGGACCGGTGGGGCAATACCTGCGCGGACATCGCGACCACGATCCGAGCCGTCGTGGACGGAGTGACGGTCGCCCGCGCCCAGACGCCGGCCACCGGGTGGGTCAGCGCGCCGCTTTCGGTGCCGGCCGTCGGTGGACCAATAGAGGTGGTCGCCGAGACCGATGATGGTGTGCTCGGCCGGACCGAGACGCTCGTCGATGTCGTCGAGGATTTCCCTGCGCCGCGTGCATATTTCGCCGATTTGCACGTGCACTCCAACGACACCGTCGGCACTCAGAACACCGACTGGAACCTGCGGTACGGCCGCGATATCGGTGCGCTGGACGTATTGGGCTACACCGCCAACGATTTCCAGATCACCGACGACGCGTGGGTGGATGTCGTGCACGCGTGCCGAGAGGCTGCCGCCGACGGAGAATTCGTGTGCTTCCCGGGCGTCGAATGGTGCGGCACCGCCGGGGTGGGCGGCGACCACAATGTGGTGTTCCTGGGTGAAGACACCACTGTGGCAAGGTCTTTGGAATGGCACCAGGGCATGGCGAGCACTCAACCCGTGCCACAGACCTGGCCGATCACCCGGTTGTATTCGGCGTACGACAAAGACCCGGATTCGTATCTGCTCATTCCGCACGTGGGTGGCCGTCGCGCCATCCTGGACTGGCACCATCCGGAGCTGGAGCGGCTGATCGAGGTGCACTCGACGTGGGGATCGAGCCCGTGGTTCTTCGAGGACGCGCTGGCGCGTGGGCTCCGTCTGGGCGTCAGCGCGGCCAGTGACGAGCATCGTGGGCGGCCGGGTGGGGGCGCACCCGGCGCGAACGTCTTCGGCGGATTCGGTGGGCTGACCGGGGTGCTTGCACCGGCCCTGACCGCCACCGACATCGGCCGCGGACTACGTGCCCGACGCACCTGGGCCACCACTGGTGCCCGGGCGGTGGCCCTACTCCGCAGTGCAGACCACTGGATGGGCGACGAGGTCGAAACCACGGCTGCCCACCTGCGTGCGGAGTATGCCGTTTACGGGACCACCGGCTGGGATGAGATAGCGCTCTATGACAGCGCCGGTCTGCTGTCGCGCCGCAATCTGCATGAAGAAGTTGGACTGTCGTCCCAGCTGGTGCGCATCCGCTGGGGCGGCGCGCGGCACCGCGACCGCTACCGTTGGGCGAGCTGGCTGGGTCGGATGCGCGTCACCGGCTCTCCGATCGTGGCTGTAACGCCCTGGGCGGCAACCCATCCCGAGCAGCGGATCGACGTCAACGGGGATGCGGTCGACTGGAGTACCACCACATACGGTGCCGACATCGGGGTCATTGTCCGGGTCGCCGATCTCGCTGACGCACACTTCCGGATCGACACTGCTGTTCGCGAGGACGCCTTGACTGCCGAACTGGCGATCACCGGAGCCGAATTGCTCAGCGAGGGTCATCGCGACGTGGAGGTCGGCGGCCTGAATCTGCGGATCCGGCTGGAGCGCATCGCCGAGCCGACGGAACTGCCGGCCACGGTCACAGGGGGAGTCGACCTCGAGCTTCCTGTCGGGAACAGCGCAACGTACTTGCGCGCCAAGCAGTTCGACGGTCATCAAGTGTGGACGAGTCCACTGTTCGTGAGCCGCGCCGGAGTGAATCCGTGAGGAAGCAACTTCGGCTCTATCTGACGCGTCGGCTGCACGTCGATCTGCAACGCGTCACCTCCGCATCCTGTCCGGCATCGATCACCTGCGCCTGAATTCGCTTCTCCCATTGCCGATATCCACCGGTATTCGTCGGAGCTCTCGGCAACTGATCGATTGTCAAGGAAATGAACGTGCCATCTCACCGACTCATCACCAAGGTCGTCGCGGCCGCCGCCGCCGCGGTCGCTGTTGCCGCCTTGGTCGGCTGCTCGCATCCGAACACCGCGTCAACATCGGCCACGACGCCCCTGCGGCTGGGCTACCTCACCCGCATCACTCACGCGTCCGCGTTGGTCGGGATCGCCGATGGCCTGTTCGCGCAGAAGCTCGGCCCGACGGTGAATCTCACCACGCAGCCATTCAGCCAGGGCACCGAAGAGGTGACGGCGCTGCTGTCGGGTCAACTCGACGCCGCCTATGTCGGCCCCAACCCGGCATTCAACGCGTGGCAGAAATCCGGGGGAACGGCCATCAAGATCGTCTCCGGGTCGGCCAGTGGCGGCACATCGATGGTGGTCAAACCTGACATCCACTCGGCGGAGGACCTCCGCGGCAAGACGGTCGCAGACCCGGCGCTCGGCGGCACCCAAGATGTCAGTGTCCGGGATTGGTTGGCGCGCAACGGGTTGAAGACGAACATCCAGGGTGGTGGCGATGTCTCGGTCAAGCCGACCAACCCCGAATCGGCAATCGTCCAGCAATTCGTCACCAACCAAATCGCCGGTGCGATCGACTCCGCACCGTTCGACGTCCAGATGATCAAAGCCGGCGGCGTCCGGTTGTGGTCGGACCCGAACACCATCACCGTGCTGGTGGTGCGGCAGGACTTCCTTGCGGCCCATCCTGATGCGGTCTCCGCGTTGGTGGTCGGTCAGGTGAGTGCCAACGCGAAGATCGCCAGTGATCCAGCCGGGGCGGCGCGGTCGGCGAACAGCGCTTTGGCGAGTGCTCTCGGCAAGGGGCTGGACCCCGACGTGCTGGCCGCGTCGTTCCAGGAGACCACTTTCACCAATGATCCGGGTATGTCCTCGCTGCGTGATCAGGTGAGCAAGGCCGTCAAACTCGGACTGCTCAAGCCACTGGACATCACCGGACTGTTCGACTCCGGCCCACTCAACCGGGTGCTCACCGCATCCGGACAACCTCAGATTGCGTCGTGAGCGCAGTCAGCGGAACCGGTCACCTCCTCATGACGCCGGCTGTGGCGGCCGGACCGGCTCTGTCTCTCAACGCAGTCAGCAAGCAGTATCGAACCGACGCGGGGGTGATCACCGCCCTCGACGCGGTGTCTCTGACCGTGCAGAGCGGTGAATTCGTCTGCATCGTAGGAACTTCCGGCTGCGGTAAGAGCACCCTGCTCAACTTGATCGCCGAGCTGGAGCAACCCACGAGTGGTGAACTGACTATCAGCGGGCGGCGCGTGGCGCTGATGTTCCAGGAATCGGCACTGTTCCCGTGGTTGACGTCGCGCGGCAACATCGAGTTGGCGCTGCGCGCCCGAGGTGTGGCCCGCGCGCAGCGTGCGGTAGAGGCCGGCCAACTGCTCACGACCGTGGGCCTGGCCGATTTCGCGGACGCGCGCCCGCACCAACTCTCCGGCGGAATGCGCCAGCGCGTCGCGCTGGCGCGTGCCCTGGCTCAGGACTCCGATGTGCTGCTGATGGACGAGCCCTTCGGCGCGCTCGACGCGATGACCCGGGACCGCTTGCATGAGGAGCTCGAGCGGATCGTCGAAAAGCGGGGACTCACTGTAATTTTCGTGACACACAATGTCCGCGAAGCGGTTCGCCTTGCCGACCGCGTCATCGTGCTCGGCGCTCGCCCGGGCCGCATCGTTCACGAGTTCCCGGTGGCGACCGAGCGGCCGCGGACCATCAATAGCACTGAGGTGGCCGAACTCGCCGCTCGCATCACTGCCCGCCTGCACAATCAAGGAGCAGCTCACGATGGTCGTCGGTGACACCGCCACGCGCGTCGACGAGGCTGCCGCGTGGTTGCCGGGCGGACGGGGAGTGCGTGCCCTGCTGCGGTCTGTGGGTGCCAAGGCGCTCGCCATCGGTCTCTTCGTCGGTGGCTGGCAACTGCTGTACTCCAGTGGCTGGAAGCCTTCGTTCGTGCTGCCCAGTCCCGCCACGGTTGCGGTGAATTTGTGGCAGCAGCTGGGCGATGCGCTGCTGTGGGAGGCCATCGCGACCACGATGAGCCGCGCGGTAACCGGCTTCGGTCTGGCCGTGGTCATCGGCGCCGTCGTTGGCGCTGCGCTGTCCCGAAACATACTGTTGCGCAGTGCATTGGGTCCGATCATCACCGGCCTACAGACCATGCCGGCCATTGCCTGGTTCCCGTTCGCCATCATCTTTTTCGGTCTGCATAATTCGGCGATCCTCTTTGTCATCGTCATCGGTGCGGCCCCATCTGTCGCGGTCGGTGTCATCGCAGGGGCAGACCACATTTCGCCATTGCTGCTGCGGGCGGCACACAACATGGGGCTCCGCCGCGTGGCGTTGTATCAGCACGTCATCCTGCCGGCGTCGCTGCCGATGTTCGTCAGCGGGCTTCGTCAGGGGTGGGCCTTTGCCTGGCGGAGCCTGATGGCCGGCGAACTGGTGGTTCTGGTCAACAACACCGCGTCGATCGGGGTGCTGCTGGAAAACGCCCAGAACCTCAGCGATATGCCCGCGGCCATGGCGATCATGATCGTGATCCTGGTGATCGGCATTGTCGTTGATGCTGTGTTCGGGTTCGCCGACCGGCGCATCCGTCAGCGGTGGGGACTGCTCGAGGCCGCACAACAATGACGAATTCGGCCGAGAACGGGCCCTTCAGCGTGCCGAGATCACTGACCCAGGGCGACAAGTTGACTGCCGCGCTGTTCCAGCAGCGTGGTGCCGGCAACCTCTGGGACCACCGCGGTGTTGACCGGCTGCCGGACCATCGGAATGTGCGCCTGGCCGGCGCCGGACTGTGCGTCGAAGGTGTCGTAGCCGCTGGTCACCGGGACCAGAAGGTGCCCGGCGAGGACGGCGGCGGGGCCGATCGGGGCCTGCCCGCCCTGCGCGCTGACGGTGTACTTGTAGTGCAGCCCGGTGGCGTCGAAGACCATGACTGAGTCGCCCGTGTACCAGGTGACCAGGTCGCCGGCGCGCGTCACCGCGGTGACCGGGGTCGCCGGGTGCGGTAGCAAGGTGCTGGCGATGGTGGAGCCGGTTTCGTCGATGATGTTCACGCACGGCTGCGGCGTCGGCACGTACACCGCCGCTTTGGTCTCGGACACGGCGATCACCTGCGCGTCCGAGTCGACGCTGACGCCGGGCAGCGATACCCGTTTGACGTCGGGCTGGTCTTCTTCCTTGGCGGCCTTGAGCAGCGTCAGCCGCATATCGCCCTGCTTGGGGCAGGCCTCCATGACGGCCACCGAGGACGGGCTGGCCGAGGCGGACATCAGGCGGCACAGGGGAGAGGCAGGCACGCCGGGTTTGACTGGTGCGTCGAGGTAGCCGTAGCTGATCATCCGGACCAGGTCCGAGCGCCACTGCTCCAGGCGGCTGTCGCCGTACGACAGGATCGTGGTGCCGTCGGTGGACAACTTGACCTCGGCATCGGCGAGGCTGCTGCGTGCGGGGCCACGCCGTCCGGTGCTCGCGTCGACGGCGCTGACCTGCCCACAGCCGCGCCCATCGGGGTACACGGCCACCGCGAACTGGTAGACGGACGTGACGCCGCACAAGTTACTGCCGCGCGAAAAACTCCACAGGGTGTTGCCGGTCGCCGGGTCGCGGCCCTGCATCTGGTCGCCGTCACCGGTGACCACCGCGCCGCCGACGACCACAGGCTCCGTCGTCTTGCTGCTGGCCGCGGTCCACAGTTCGCGAAGCGACGTGGGCACCGTCTTCGCGTTGTGCAATGCCGGGATCGGATGGTCGGCAGGGCGGCTGACGGTGGCACGCGCATCGCTGTTCCACCAGATCAGCGCGCCGCCGACCGCGACCACCACAACGATGGCCGCAGCGGCGATCAGATCAGCTTTTGTACGTCGTTCCGGTTTGACCATTGGGCGCGGACGACCTGCGGTTATTCGGCGGCAGGGGCTGCGGCGACCGCGGCTTCCGACGAGGCCTTGTTCGGGCGGCGACGCCGGCGCCGACGACCCGAATGCGCGGACTCGGCGGGGCTGTCGCCGGTCGGCGCGCTGTCTTCGGAGGTTTCGCCGGCCTCGGCGGCTCCGGACGTCTCGACGTGGCCAGTGGCCGTCTCACCGGCGCGGGTGCGGCGGCGCGACCGGCCGCGGCTGCGGGCCGGGCGGTCCTTGTCGGTGCTGGACTCGCGCTTGAGTTCGGGATCCGATGCAGAGCGGGAGGCCTTCTTGTCTGGTTTGACCCGCGACGCGCCCACCGAGCCGGTGACGTCGGTCGGGATGTCCAGCTCCTCGTAGAGGTGCGGCGAGCGGGAGTAGGTCTCCGCAGGGTCCGGGCAGTCCAGGTTCAGGGCCTTGTCGATCAGCGACCACCGGGTCAGCTCGTCCCAGTCCACCAGCGTGACAGCGATACCGGTCTTGCCGGCGCGGCCGGTGCGGCCGATGCGGTGCACGTAGGACATCTCGTCTTCGGGAATCTGGAAGTTGATGACGTGGGTGATGTCGTCGATGTCGATACCGCGGGCGGCGACGTCCGTCGCAACCAGCACGTCGATATCGCTGTTGCGGAACGACTTGAGGGCCTTCTCGCGGGCGATCTGGCCCAGGTCACCGTGCACGGCGCCAACCTTGAAGCCGCGTTCGGCGAGTTCGTCGGCCACCTTCTGCGCGGTGCGCTTGGTGCGCGTGAAGACCATGGTCGCGCCGCGGCCGTTGGCCTGCAGGATGCGGCTGACCATCTCCACCTTGTCCAGCGCGTGCGCGCGGTAGACGAACTGCTTGGTGGTGTCGTGGGTGGCCGCCGAGTGCGGGGCTTCGGCCCGGATGTGGGTCGGCTGGTTCATGAACGTGCGCGCCAGCGTGATGATCGGGTCCGGCATGGTGGCCGAGAACAGCATCGCCTGCCGGGAGTCGGGGGTCAGGCGCAGGATGCGCTCGATGTCCGGCAGGAAGCCCAGGTCCAGCATCTCGTCGGCCTCGTCGAGGACGAGGACGCTGAGGCCGCCGAGCTGCAGGTGACCCTGCTGGGCCAGGTCGAGGAGGCGGCCCGGCGTGCCGACGATGACGTCGACGCCCTGCTGCAGCGCTTCGATCTGCGGCTCGTAGGGACGGCCGCCGTAGATGGCTTCCACGCGGAGTTTGCGTTCCCCGGCCTCGCCGGCCTTGAGGTGTTTGCCAGCCATGGTGAGGTCGCCGTACACCTGGATGCAGAGCTCGCGGGTCGGGACCACGACCAGGGCGCGGGGAGTGCCGGTCAGGGGCAGCGCCGGATCGGTGGCGACGCGGTGCAGCAGCGGCACGCCGAACGCCAGGGTCTTGCCCATACCGGTGCGGGCCTGGCCGATCAGGTCGTCGCCGGCGAGTGCCAAGGGGAGGGTGAGTTCCTGAATGGCGAACGGGAGGGCCTTGCCGTCTTCGGCTAGGGCCTGCACAATTTCGTCCCGAACGCCGAGGTCAGCGAAGGTTTTCTCGGGTGTGGTCTTTGAAGTTAGAGCGGTCATGAGTTGGGGTGGATGCCTTCCAGTGTCATCGGAGTCAGTGCTCGCTGTTGTTCCACGCGCGCACGGTCTTCACGACAAACACTTGGGCCCTGGGGCGATTCTGCCGAAGTCAGCCGGACGATCCGGCGAGCTGGAGAACCGCCGACCGCGCTCTTCGCGGATGGAGGCGGGCCAACACGTGCACGCACATTTCTCTGGTCGCAGCCGGTCTCACGTTGCCGGTTTTGGGCCCGGGTTGGGTCCTAAACTTGCTCGGAAATTGCCGCAGCCGGAACTATTGTAGCTGGTCGAGTCGCCGCTCGGCTGTGACGCAGCTCGCGGTCTACAGTTGGGCCATGCCTTCGACGTCCCAGGCGCAACACGAGCAGACGGCAACTCCGGTGCAGTCGGGGGTGACCGCAGACCATCCCGGTGTCAACGAATTGTTCGCGTTGTTGGCCTATGGCGAGGTCGCCGCGTTCTACCGGTTGACCGAAGAGGCGCGCATGGCGCCGAACCTGGCCGGCCGGATCAACCTGGCGCGCATGGCCGCTGCCGAGATGGGCCACTTCGACGTGCTGCGCGAGGCGCTGCTGAGCCGCGGCGTCGACGTCGTCCCGGCGATGACGAAGTATGCTGCGGCACTGGAGAATTACCACCGGCTGACCACTCCCAGTACCTGGTTGGAGGCGTTGGTCAAGACGTACGTCGGTGACGCGCTGGCTGCCGATTTCTATCTGGAGATCGCCGGTTCGCTGCCGGCAGAGGCCGCCGACGTGGTGCGCGCGGTGCTCTCGGAAACCGGCCACTCCCAGTTCGTGGTGGCTGAGGTGCGGGCCGCGGTCAGCGCCAGCGACCGGCAGCGCCATCGCCTGGCCCTGTGGTCGCGCCGGCTGCTCGGTGAGGCCATCACCCAGGCCCAGTTCGTGATGGCCGAGCACGAGGAACTCGTCGACCTGGTGCTGTCCAGCGGTGAGGGTCTGACCCAGATGACCGAGTTCTTCGAACGACTGCAGGAGACACACAAAAACCGGGTACGCGAACTCGGCCTCGGCTGAGCTCACGCACCCGGTCTGTGGGTGCCGCAGTGACTACTTGGTGCAGTTCGCGATCATCGTGTTGTTGTTCTGCGCGGCGATGGCCGTACCCGAGCCGTCGCTGATCGCGCAGTTCAGCTGACTGGTGACGCTGGTCGCGGTCACTGAGCTCAGCGTGACACCCGGGTTCAGCGTGACCGTCTTGGTCCACGGCAACGCCACGTTGACGTCCGTCTGCAGGGCGCCTTGTCCGTCGGTGTAGATCACGGTCACCAGGTCCAGCAGCGGCTTGGCGCCCGTGACGTAGTACGTCACGGTGTTCGCTGCGGGCGCGACCGGTGCCGCCGCCGGGCCGACGGGCGGGACCGCGTCGGCGGTCGGCGTCGGGGCCGCTGCGGTCGGCGTGACGGTGGTGACGGTCTCCGGTGCCAGTGAGGCGGTAGGCGGCGCGGCCGTCACTCGGGGGCTCGCCGACGGAGCCGCTGCGACGGTCGTGGGAGCCGACTGGCTGGTGCTGGGCGGCGTGATCGGCGCGGTGACGGGTCCACTGTCTCCGCCGCCGAGAATCACGACGGTGCAGATCACCGCGACCAGGAGGATGGCGCCGGCAACCCCGGCCACCCAAACCCAGCGGCGGTCGATCGAGTCCTCGTATTCGTAGACGTCGTCATCGGCGTACTCGTCGTCGTAAGCGGCGTCATAGTCGGCGTCGGCCGCGGTGAACCGGTCGGTGTCGCTGTAGGAACGGCTGTACTCGTCGGCGACCGGGCGGTCGGCCAGGTCGGTGGCCGAGCTGTACGACCCGTACGAGCGGTCTCGGTAGGACCCGCTGTATGAATCGTGTCCGGCGTCGCGGCTGTAGTCGCTGCTGCCGTACCCGGCACCAGAGCCATGGCTGTAGCCGTAACTGGTGCTGCCGTAGTTCGGGGTGTCCCCGTAGTCGCCGGTGGACGCCCCCGACGGTGCTGAATATCGCGAATATGTCCTGCTCATGGCGACTTTCCCCGCTCGAGTATCACTTACCTCATCGATGCTAGTGGGGTGAAAGTTACGGATGGTGTTGCCTCGCTGGCGATCGGATAACGGTCGGGACTCGGTTCTGTGGACCCTCTCGCGACGACCCGTCGCGACCTCGACAGCTCGTCGTTTCGGGGGCCGATGACGAGCCGACAACTGTGACGACGTCGTGACCTCTGCGGCTGCGTCCGGACCCGGTTCGCCACTGGCGGCCTCTGCACGTGGTTCGCCAAAGGCGGCCTCCGCACTTGGTTCGCCAAAGGCGGCCTCCGCACTTGGTTCGCCAAAGGCGAACGTGCCCGCGGCGACCACAGCCGGCGTCGTCCACTAGCCTCCTTTAACAGAGTTCGATTGCAGCTCAAATGAAGTCTTTAACGAATGAAAGGGGTCAGCGTGGAGGTCAAGATCGGTGTCACCGACAGCCCGCGCGAACTGTTCCTGAACAGCGCGCAGACGCCCGAGGAAGTGGAGACGCTGGTTACCGACGCGCTCGCCAAGGAATCGGGTGTTCTGGCGCTGACCGACGAGAAGGGCCGCCGGTTCCTGGTGCAGACCGCCAAGATCGCCTACGTCGAGATCGGTGCGGCCGACGTCCGCCGGGTCGGCTTCGGCGTCACCGGCAAGGACTGACCAGCCTCGCGAGCAGACAGCAAAACGGCCCCTTTCCACCTGGGAAGGGGCCGTTTTCTGCTCGGCGGGTATTCAGCGGGTGAGCGGAACGTGTGACAGCCCGCCCCAGGCGAACTGCACCGTGCCGTCGACGGCAGCGTCCTTGGAGATCGGCCGGTCGTTGTTGATCCAGTAGCGGGCGCAGTCGACGCTGATGGCCACGAGGCCGACGGCGATCATTCGAGCCCGGTGGGGTTCGAGCCCCGAATCACTGCTGACGAGGTCGAACACCGCGTCGGTGCACGAGTCGGTGGCGACCTTGACCTGTGCCGACACCTGCGGCTCGGTGACGTAGTCGTTCTCGAAGATCAGCCGGTAGCCCTGGCTGTCGTGCTCGATGAAGTCGAAGAACGCCTCGACCGCGGCCCGCAGTCGCAACCGGTTGTCGGTGGTGGTGCTCAGCGCCCCGCGAACCCCCTGCAACAGGTTGTCCACGTGCCGCTGCAGCACCGCCAGGTACAGCTCCAACTTCGATGAAAAGTGTTGGTACAGAACAGGTTTGCTGACCCCGGCGCGGTCGGCGATCTCATCCATGCCGGCCGCGTGGTAGCCGCGGTCCACGAACACGTCGCTGGCTGCCATCAGCAGCTGGCCGCGCCGTTCGTCCCGGGGCAGACGGTTGCCGCGCCGGTTCGTGGTCGGGGCGCCCTGCGTGCCGTCGTTTCCGGCTTGCGTGCCTCTGGTGTCAGAGGTATTGGCGACCTCGCTCATCACGTCCTCAATCTGGCATTGTCCGGCACGGGGCCGTGACCACTGTCAGGATCCGTTCGGAACCTTGTTGTTCATGGCCGACCATCCCGTTGTTCAGGTTGACCGACCCGGCAGTTTATCGCCCCGACACTACTACCGTTAGTTCGCGGCATCTGCGTGCTACCAGCGGTTCGGCGATTGTGTCTGGCGTACTTGAACGCCCGGTGGCGCGCCGTCGCCGGCGTAGGTCCAGCTCTGTGCCATCCTGGTTCGGTGACCTACGACCCGGGCCGAGGTGGCGCCGGTCGCGTCCCCGTCGTGCGCAGCGAGTGGCATGAGCCATTGCGCGCGCAGCGGGATCCGGTGACCGAGGAATCAGGGCGCCTCCGGTCCAATCGGGACGACCGGCAACAGTGGCGCAAGCAGACCTGGCTGGGTCGCTTCGTGTCCACGTACGGGTGGCGCGCCTATGCCCTGCCGGCGTTGGCCGTGATCACCGGCGTCGTCGTCTACCAAGGCATTTCCGGTCCCACGTCCGCGACGCCGGCTCACCCGCATGGGCCGCTCGTCGGCCAGCCCACCATCAATTCAGCCAGTACCGCCATCGTCGGCGCACCGCCCAAAGGCCTGACGCAGTTCGACGTCAACTTGCCGACCGGCATCTTGCCCGACGGCGGGCAGTTCACCGAGGGTGGCGAGAAGGCGTGGCACATCGTGCCGGGCACCACCCCCAAGATCGGGCAGGGCACCACCAAGTCGGTGACCTACACCGTTGAGGTGGAGGACGGCGTCGACACCGCCAGCTTCGGGGGCGACGAAGGGTTCGCGCGAATGGTCACCGAAACCCTGGGCAACCCGAAGAGCTGGACGCACGACGGGAAGTTCGCCTTCACCCGCCTCGATGCCACTTCGCCGGAGACCCCCGATTTTCGGGTGTCCCTGACTTCGCCGATGACGGTCCGCGAAGGCTGCGGCTACGACATTCAGCTGGAGTCGTCGTGCTTCAACCCGGCCTATTTCCCGGCCGACGGCGGTAAGGCGCAGTCCCGCGTGTTCATCAACGAGGCGCGCTGGGTGCGCGGCGCTGTGCCGTTCCAGGGCGACATCGGGTCGTATCGCCAGTACCTGATCAATCACGAGGTCGGGCACGCCATCGGCTTCCGGCTGCACGAGCCGTGCGGCGACAACGGCGGGCTGGCGCCGATCATGATGCAGCAGACCTTCTCGACCAATAACAACGATGACGCCAAGTTCGACCCGGAGTCGGTTAAGCCGGACGGCAAAACCTGCCACGTCAACTCCTGGCCGTACCCCATTCCCTAACTCCCGCGAGCGTGCGTGTTTGTACGCAACACGCCGCGTCAGGCGTGCATTTTCAGGCCGGTCGCGGGCGGCGAGCGTGCCAATAATGTTCCTCACTACTGTTGAAGGCATGGCGAATCCGTTGCCGCCGTTGGTGCGGCCGGCGGCTGAACTCACTCGCGACGAGGTCGCGCGGTACAGCCGTCACCTGATCATTCCGGACCTGGGCGTCACCGGGCAGAAGCGCCTGAAGAACGCGCGGGTGCTGGTGATCGGCGCCGGCGGACTGGGCTCGCCGACGCTGCTCTACCTCGCCGCGGCCGGTGTCGGGACCATCGGCATCGTCGAGTTCGACGTGGTCGACGAATCGAACCTGCAGCGGCAGATCATCCACGGGCAATCCGACGTCGGGCGGTCCAAGGCCCAGAGCGCCCGCGACTCCATCCTGGAGATCAATCCGCTGGTGACGGTCAACTTGCACGAGTTCCGGCTCGACACCGCCAACGCGGTGCCGCTGTTCGAGCAGTACGACCTGATTCTGGACGGCACCGACAACTTCGCCACCCGGTACCTGGTCAACGACGCCGCGGTGCTGACCCACAAGCCATACGTCTGGGGGTCGATCTACCGGTTCTCCGGGCAGGTGTCGGTGTTCTGGGAGGACGCGCCCGACGGGTTGGGTCTCAACTACCGCGATCTCTATCCGGAGCCGCCACCTCCTGGCACCGTGCCGTCATGTGCCGAGGGCGGGGTGTTGGGGATCCTCTGCGCCTCTGTCGCCTCGGTCATGGGTACCGAGGCCATTAAGCTGATCACGGGCATCGGGGAGTCTCTGCTCGGACGGCTCATGGTGTACGACGCCCTGGACATGACGTACCGCACCATCAAGATTCGCAAGGATCCGGCGACGCCGAAGATCACCGAGCTGATCGATTACGACGTGTTCTGCGGCGTGGTCTCTGACGCGGCAGCCGAGGCTGCGGCGGATTCGACGGTGACGCCGCTGGAGCTGCGGGACCTGCTCGAGTCTGGGAAGCCCGTCGCGCTGATCGACGTACGGGAACCGGCGGAGTGGGCGATCAACCACATCGAGGGCGCCGAGTTGATCCCCAAGTCAACGCTCGAGACCGGCGACGGGTTGGTCCGAGTGCCGCAGGACCGAATTCCGGTGCTGTATTGCAAGACCGGGATTCGGTCGGCGGAGGCTCTGCTCGCCTTGAAGCAGGCCGGATTCGCCGACGCGCTGCACCTGCAAGGCGGAATCGTGGCCTGGGCCAAGCAACTCGAACCCGACATGGTCATGTACTGACACGCCGGGGCGAGCGAAGCGACGGGAGAAGGCTGTGTCCGGGCGGGCACACCTTAGTCTGATCGGGTGACCGTCGACCGTCCTCCTGAACATGTGCTGACGGCGTTCGGCCTTTCCGGTCTACGGCCGGTACCCCTCGGCTCAAGCTGGGAGGGTGGCTGGCGCTGCGGCGAGGTGGTGCTTTCCATGGCCGCTGACAACGCGCGGGCCTCATGGTCGGCCAAAGTGCGTGAGACGCTGTTCGTCGACGGTGTCCGGCTGGCCCGTCCGGTCCGGGCAACCGATGGCCGCTACGTGGTGGCCGGTTGGCGCGCCGACACGTTCGTCACGGGCACCCCGGAACCGCGGCACGACGAGATCGTCTCGGCGGCCGTCCGGTTGCACGAGGCAACCGCCAAGCTGGAGCGTCCGCGGTTCCTGACCCAACCGCCAGCAGTGCCGTGGAGCGACGTCGACGTGTTCATCGCCGCCGACCGCGCCGCCTGGGAGGACCGGCCGCTGCAGTCGTTGCCGCCGGGTGCGCGCGTCGTGCCCGGCACCACCGATGGACAACGGTCGGTCGAACTGATCAATCAGCTTGCGTCGCTACGCAAGTCGACCCGTAACCCGAGCCAGCTGGTGCACGGCGACCTCTACGGCACTGTGCTGTTCGCCGGTACCGCCGCGCCCGGCATCACCGACATCACGCCGTACTGGCGGCCGGCGTCGTGGGCCGCGGGTGTGGTCGTCGTCGACGCGCTGTCGTGGGGCGAGGCCGACGACGGGCTCATCGAACGCTGGGCAACACTGCCGGAGTGGCCGCAGATGTTGTTGCGCGCGTTGATCTTCCGGCTTGCGGTGCATGCCCTGCACCCGCGGTCGACGGCAGCGGCGTTCCCCGGTCTGGCCCGCACCGCGGCCCTGGTGAGGCTGGTCCTTTAACTCGTTTGCGGTCAGAACTCGTGGCGGACGGAATCCTTGCCGCGCAACGGAACCCGTCCGTCGACGGCCAAAACGCCTTCGGCGCGCAGGCTTTCCAGTTGCCGCGTCGCCAGATGCGGCGCTGGCCGCCCCGACGCGGTGATCACCCGGTGCCACGGTAGGTCCGACGAATCGGTGCGCATGATCCAGCCGACGATCCGCGGGCTGGAAAGCCCTGCGGCGTCGGCGATATCGCCGTAGGTCGATACCCGGCCGGACGGTATTGCGGCGACCAGCGCTCGTACGTGCTCGACCTGTTCGTCGGTGACGGCAGCCATGATCAGACCAGGTGACGCCGGATTACATCAGCGGTTTCGGCGGGCATGGCGTGCGGCACCATGTGGTCGCAGTCGAATTCGGCCAGCACGAAATCGGCGCCCAGCCGGGCCTGCAACGCGGCAACCAGTTCACCGGTGACGTACGCCGGATGGGTCTGCTTGGCCAGGACCAGTGTCGTCGGAGTGCCCTGCTGCGGCAACACAATTGGGCGGGCCAGCTCACTCCAGTACGACATCATCGCGGGCAGGCTGACGCGCCAGCCGACGCGCCCGCCGGGCAGCGCAACGAGGTGTTCGTCCAGGTCGCGTTCGAGTTCCCCTGGATGCTTCGCGGAGACCTCGCCCCACGAGCCGTTCATCTTCTCGGCGTGGGCCTGCTGCCGATCCGGGTAGTCGGGGGACCCGAGCATGGCGTCGGCGATCTCACTCATCCAGCTGCCGTCCAGCCCGGTTGCCGGGTCCAGCAGAATCAGACCCGACACGAGATTCGGGTGGGCGGCAGCGAAATTGAGCGCAATCGCGCCGCCGAACGAATGTGCCACCACGACTACGGGGCCGTCAGCCTCCTCCCGGAGGAGGCCTGCCAGGGCCTCGACGTTGGCGTCGATGTTCCAGGGTGCCGCCCACGTGGAATGGCCGTGTCCCAGGAGATCCGGTGCCAGCAAGGCATATTCGGGCAGGTACTGGTCCGCCAGCGTCTGCCATCGCTTGCCGTGGCCGGTCAGGCCGTGCAGAGCCAGAATTTGTGCCGGCCGCGCCGGTCCGTAGCGGTATACCTGCAAGGTCACCTGGTTGATGGTGCCAGACATTGTCGTCGGCGGCCGGAATTGTCGGACCCTCGTGGTTGCATGCCTGTCATGGTCGCCCCGTACCCCACCCTCACCGCTCCCGGTTCGGTTAATGCCCTGACCGAGCCCGGGCAGCGTGGCGTGGTGCGGGTGCTGGGCGGCCCCGGCACTGGAAAGACCGAGCTGCTGATCCGCACGGCCGCAACGCATATCGCCGCTGGGACTGATCCCGAGTCAGTGCTGCTGCTCACGGGGTCGGCACGGCTGGGCAGCCGGGTCCGGGGCGCCATCACGTCGGCGCTGCTGGGTGATTCGGGCCAGGTCACCCGCGAGCCGCTGGTCCGGACCCTGCACTCCTACGCGTTCGCCGTGCTGCGGCAGGCCGCCCAGCGCGCTGGCGACCCGCCGCCGCGGCTGATCACCAGCGCCGAGCAGGACGGCATCATCCGCGAACTGCTGGCCGGCGATCTCGAAGACGGCGACGACGCCAGCGTGGTCTGGCCGCTGCAGCTGCGGCCGGCGTTGGCTACGGCCGGGTTCGCCACCGAACTGCGGGACTTGTTGGCGCGCTGCACTGAACGCGGCGTCGATGCTGCGGACCTGCGCCGCATCGGCCGCAAGGCCGGGCGGCCGGAGTGGGTGGCCGCGGGCCGGTTCGCGCAGGTCTACGAGCAGGTGATGTTGCTGCGCAGCGCGGTCGGTATGGCGGCCCCGCAGGCCACGGTGCCGGCGCTGGGCGCGGCCGAACTGGTCGGTGCCGCGCTTGAGGCCTTCGCGATCGACCCGGCATTGCTGGACGCCGAGCGCTCCCGCATCAAGCTGCTATTGGTCGACGACGCTCAGCACCTCGATCCGCAGGCCGCTCTGTTGGTGCGCGTGCTGGCGGCCGGGGCTCAGCTGACGGTGATCGCCGGAGACCCGAGCCAGACGGTCTTCGGTTACCGGGGTGCGGAGCCGACGCTGCTGTACGGCCCGGAGGACCAGCCGCGGGTGGTGCTGACCGAGTCTCATCGGTGTGCACCGGCGGTGGCCGGCGCGGTCGCTGCCGTGGCGCGGCGTCTGCCTGGGGTGGACGCGTCCCGGGCGCTGGTGTCGGCTGCGGGGGTGGCGGCAGGGGAGTCTGGCTCGCTCACCGTGCGCATCGCGGGTTCGCCGCACGCCGAGTCCGCTCTGATCGCCGACGCGCTACGCCGAGCACACCTGGTCGACGGCGTGCCGTGGTCTCAGATGGCCGTCATCGTGCGGTCGGTGCCGCGGGCCGGGACCGCACTGGCCCGGGCGTTGACTGCAGCCGGGGTTCCTGTCCAGCAGCAGGCCGATACAGCGCCTCCGGCCCAGCATCCGGCGGTATTCGCGCTACTCACGGCGCTGGACTGCGCGGCCGACACGGTGACGGGTGACTGGGCGCTGGCACTGCTTACGGGGCCGATCGGCCGGGTCGACCCGGTGTCGCTGCGCCAGCTGCGGCGCGCCCTGCGGCGAGCTGACGGCACCGGCCGCGAGTTCGGTGAGCTGCTCGTCGAGGTACTCACCGGCACCGCGGAACGCCAGCTGCCCGACCAGCTGGCGCGGCCGGTGCGGCGGGTTCGTGCAGTGCTCGACGCGGCACGCCGGTCGGCGGCCGCGGGCCAAGATCCGCGGTTCGTGTTGTGGGAGGCCTGGCAGCACAGTGGGTTGTCGCGCCGGTGGCAGGCCGCCGCTGGGCGCCCGGGGTCCGCCGGGGTCGCTGCCGGAGCCGATCTGGACGCCGTCACGGCGCTGTTCGACACCGCCGAGAAGTACGTGGCGCGCACGGCGGCGGCATCACTCACCGGCCTGATCGACCACGTCCGCGCCCTGTCCTGGTCGGGCTCGATGCCCGAGGGTGCCGAGCCCGACGGGGTGGCCGTCCTCAGCGCCCATGCCGCGCTCGGTCGCGAATGGGACTTCGTGGTCATCGCCGGTCTGCAGGAAGGCTTGTGGCCCAACACCGTTCCGCGTGGTGGTGTCCTGGGCACCCAACAGCTGCTCGACATCGTCGACGGGGTGGGCGAGGTGCGTGGCATGTCGGCCACCGCGCCGCTGCTCGCAGAGGAACGCCGGCTGCTGGTCGCCGCCCTGGGTCGGGCTCGCAACCGAGTGCTGGTGACAGCCGTGGACAGCGACAACGGCGACGAGGCTCTGCTGCCGTCGGCCTTCTGCGACGAGTTGGCAGCCCTGGCCGGCGGGACGGATGCCGATAAAGACGAGCCGCCGGTCCACGCGCCCGCAGTGTTGTCCCCGTCGGCCCTTGTCGGCCGGTTGCGGTCGGTCGTGTGTGCGCCCGACGGCGCCGTCGACGAGGCCGACCGGCTCTGTGCGGCAGCACAATTGGCGCGGCTGGCCGAGGCCGGTGTACCTGGCGCTGACCCGGCGCAGTGGTACGCCAGTACCGCACTGTCGACCGAAGAGCCGCTGTGGGCCGGCGACGGGCACACCGTCACGCTGTCGCCGTCGACTGTGCAGACCCTGACTGACTGCCCGCTGCGGTGGCTGCTGGAACGCCACGGCGGCAGCGACGGTCGCGACTTGCGGTCGGCGCTCGGCTCGTTGGTGCATGCTTTGGTCGCCGATTCCGGGCGCAGCGAATCGCAGCTGCTGAATGAGCTCGAAAAGGTGTGGCAGGAACTGCCTTTCGGCTCGAATTGGTACGCCGACAACGAGCTGGACCGCTACCGCGCCATGTTGGCCACGTTCACCACCTGGCGCCAGGACAGCCGCGCGGAGCTGACTGAGGTCGGTACCGAACTTGAGGTCAGCGGCGTGATCGCCGAAGCGCCGGACGGCCCGCAGGTGCAGGTGCGCGGCCGCATCGACCGGCTGGAGCGCGACCGCGATGGCCGTCTGGTGGTGGTCGACGTCAAGACCGGCAAGAGCCCGGCGACCAAGGCCGATGCCCAGCAGCATGCACAGCTCGCGCTGTATCAGCTGGCCATCGCGGAAGGTGTTGTGCCGCAAGGTGATCAGCCCGGTGGCGGCCGGTTGATCTACCCGGCCAAGCCTGCCAAGTCCGGTGCGACCGAACGCGAGCAGGACCCCATGAGCGAGTCGGCGCAGGCTGAGTGGCGGCAGCGGGTCACCGATGCTGCGGTGGCGACGGCCGGTCCGCAGTTCGTCGCGCGCGCCGGCGCTGGCTGTGCGAACTGCCCGGTGCGGGCCATGTGCCCGGCGCAAGGTACGAAGGGGGGATGCGCATGACGTTCAGCCCCGCCGATCTCGCGGAAGCGCTCGGGCTGTTCACTCCCACCGACGAGCAAGCCGCGGTCATTGCCGCTCCGCCTGGGCCCTTGGTGGTGATCGCCGGTGCCGGCGCCGGCAAGACCGAGACCATGGCGGCCCGGGTGGTGTGGCTGGTGGCCAATGGTTATGCGACCCCGTCGCAGGTGCTGGGGCTGACGTTCACCCGGAAGGCCGCCGGGCAGTTGATGCGGCGGG
>NZ_MPKW01000003.1 GCF_009729415.1 Mycolicibacterium sp. CBMA 234 | reverse complement strand
GTACTAGACACCGCCGATAACCAAACACGCTTCGGCAACGGTATCGAGTGTTGGGCCAACGTTTCGCACTGGACCGTCGAAAACAACGAGATCGCAAATGTTTATGACGTCGCCTGGACTGCACAGGGCAACGATTCCACCGGCGGTCCCGTCTTCTGGGAGGACCTCGTCCTGCGCAACAACCACATTCATGATTGCAGTCAGACTGTTGAATTCTGGTCTCAAAGCAGCAATCCCGCCTCGCCCGGTTTCACCCGAGTCCTCGTTGAGGGCAACCGTTGCGAACGCGCAGGGTACGGACCCTTTTCCGATGTTCGGCCCGATCAAAGCGTGCGAGTCCACCTACTCACATATCTACTTGAGACGCCCGTCGACATCACGATCAGAAACAACGTATTCGATGACGCCTATGCGGCGTTCAGCTATCACGGCGTAGAGCCGCCACCCGGATATGTGACTCGGAACAATAGAATCACAATGAGAGCCGGGCACCTGATTGAAGGCAAGCGCCCAGAGACAGTAGAACGGTTTGCCGCATGGCAAGCATTGACGGGCCGCGAAGCCGGATCGACAATGACCGTCTTACCGTAGTGGCCAGTTGCCCGAGGGAAACAGAGCAGACGCAGATGCGGCAATTCCTGCCGGGAAAGCACCCGCCCCGTGCGTCAACATCACCGGAGCCCAGCCGCGAGAGGAACTAGTTCGGCGAACCCGGCTTCGTCGGGGCCTTTCCGAACCGGCGAGCGGAGGAGCTCCCCTTCGCGTTCAGACAGGGGTACCTGTCCTCGCCGATCGTCTCGTTGAGCATCCAGCCGAATTGAGACAGAAGCAGCGCTCGAACCTCAATGCGCGCAACCAGAACCGAAAATTGTTTACTTGCATACACTTTCGGACCATTTACGCCCGCAGCCGTCGCTGCAAGTCGGCCTCTTTCGCAGCTTCAGCCACGCCGAGTCGAATCGACCGGAGAGTGCAACTCGCCCCTCGGGCATGCCTGCGCGTAGGCGTGTCCGGAGAGCTTCCACGGCATGGGCACCAGCGCCGATCGCATGCGAAGACAGGAAGCCGGGTGTGGAGGCGGCGCCGCACGGCCCTGGAATCATCGCTCGACCTGCGCCGTTCGCTATTGACGCCAGGCACAATTTCTGGGAAGCTGCTATGCAAGCTCCCTTCGGCGGAAGGCTTGGACCATGTCTGCTCTCGCAACGCGCATGTCGGACGCAAAGGTCAAGATTCAGGTCGGACTGGCCGCTTGCACGGTCGCCGGCGCCGCGATGCTGACGCCTGTCGCACAGGCTGATATCACGACGCCCGCTCCGCTCGCGCCGATAACGCACTTCCTGGACAACGTGGCCCAGAGTCCGCTGATCTTTGCACCGCAGGATCTCAGCACCTGGTGGCAGAACGATCCCTGGTGGTGGTTGGGGCCTGGGACGAATCCTCACCCGGGGGCGCCCATCCTGGTGGGGACGTTCACCCCACTGTCGATCATTCCGGGCTTCCTGCAGCCGCTGTGGAAGCAACTCACCGCCAATATCAATTTCTCGGTCTGCTTCCTCGGCGCAGGCGCAAAGGTCGGGCCTTACGGCACCATCACAGTCTCACTGAGTCGCGGCTGCTAGGCCGCGCGGCTTCGCGAGCGGGACGTAGATAGTTCTGTGGACACAGCAGAGGCTGTGGTTCAAATGCGGAACGTTCCTGAGTGAGCAGGCATTCGCGACGCGCGACGGAAAATACACCGGCTGGCGACGACGCAGCACCAGCCACCGACAGCCATTCCCGCCGCGTGGCGCGGAATCGCCGCGCCCGCGTCTTGGGACTAGCTGTCATGCTCGCCGCGATCGGATTTCTATGCTGGTTGGGATTCGAAGGATACGCAGCCAAATCCAGCCTCGCACAAGCGCGCACTAGCGCGCAGCACACAAAGGAAGCGCTGTCGGCCGGCGACCTCGACGCGGCGGCGCGCTTCGCCTCGGAGGCAGAAGCAAATGCCAAGCAGGCAAACAGTGCAACGCGGTCTCTGCCATGGACTCTCGCAGCACAGGTTCCGTGGCTAGGTAGTCCGTTCAAGACCGCCCAGCAGATTTCTCAGGTCGTTTTGGGACTGGCGTCGGACGTAATGAAGCCCGCATCAGAGTTGGGCACGGCGCTCTCTCCAACCCATCTGATCAAGGGTTCGCATGTCGACGTTCAAGCCCTTCGCGAGAGAGAGCCGGCGATAGCCAAGATCGCAGCCGAGGCCCGACGCCTTGAATCGGATGCCGCCGCGATATCGGAACCGGCTTATCTGTCCAATCTTCGGAACGCGCGTTCGGAACTTCAAGCACAAACAGCCAAAGTCACCAGTCTCCTCGATAAAGCCACCCTCGCCGCCAAGCTTGCGCCGGCATTGATGGGCGTCGACGGACCACGCACCTACTTCATGGGGTTTCAGACGAACGCCGAAGCAAGAGGGACAGGAGGGATACTCGGCGGGTTCGGGATCCTTCATTTTGATAATGGAGTGCCGACCGTAATTGCGTTGGGCCCCAACACCGAACTGACTGGTCCTTTCAAGCCGCTGGACCTTGGACCGCAGTTCAGCGACGAATACGGCTTCACCAACCCGAGCACCGACTACCGCAACAGTAATCTCAGTTCGCATTTTCCATACGCAGCACAAATATGGCGCTCAATGTGGCAGCAACAAACGGGCACGGATGTCGACGGCGTCATCGCACTGGACCCCGTCGCCCTCAGCTATGTACTCAGTGCCACTGGACCGCTGACATTGCCCGACGGTGAGGTTGTCACTACCGCCAACGTCGTCGAGTTGACCGAATCGACTGCATATCAACGCTTCCCAACAGATCAGAGTGCGCGCAAGAGATTTCTGCAGGACATCGCTACTACTGTCGTCAAGAAAATGACCGGTGCCATCGACTCGCCGCGGCGGCTCCTCGATGCGCTCGGGAAAGCAGTCGACGAACGGCGGATCGCCATCTGGAGCGCCGCTCCGGACGAGGAAAACCAGCTGGAGCAGACGCCACTTGCTCACACAATTCCCGATGCCGCCTCGCCTTACGCAGCCGTCGTTGCCAACAACCTCGCCGGCAACAAGCTTGACTACTACCTGCGGCAGGACGTCACGTACGACGCTGAGGGCTGTGCAGGCGACACTCGCAACTCGACGGTGACCGTGAAGTTGAGGAGCGTCGTACCGGACACGCCACTACCGGAGTATGTGGCCGGCTCCTTGGGTCTTAACCGCAACATCCCACTCGCCATCCCAAGCGGAACGATGGTGACATCAGTTCGACTTGTCGCCACCAAGGGCGCGAAGTTGGTGAGTGCGTTTTCCAACGGCCAGCAGATATCTGTGTTTACCGGGACGGACCGCGATCATCCAACCTTCGAGATCCAAGTTGCCATCCCACCAAGACAATCGGGAGTGCTGACCTTTCGCCTGTCTGAGCCAACGGCACCGGGCCCAGCGCAGGCACCCCCGCAACCACTTATCGATCAGACCGCTCCCGTGATCAAAGTTCCCGAATGTACCCAGAAGTGATGGCCGTTCCGCATATTTACGGCCGCGAAAGGCATATATTACTCAACAGGATCCATGCGTTGAACGACATGAGCCTGGGCTGACCTCAACCCCGCACAGCAAACGTCTGGATCGACGCGCTCGGCGATCAGAAGGAGGGAGCGGCGTTGAATCTCCAGAAGTTCCTGAGAATACTGCGACTGAGATGGATGACGATCAGCGCAGTGATTGTGCTAGCGGTGCTGGCGGCAATTGCAATGACAGTCACGACAACCCCACTGTACAAATCGTCGACAAGACTATTTGTTTCGACTTATGCCGGCAGTTCGCTGATGGACACGTATCAAGGAAATCTCCTTTCTCAAGAACGGGTCCGTTCGTACACCATATTGCTCACGGGCGAGACACTTGCCCAACGCACTGTGGATGCACTCCACCTTGACATGTCCGCGCAGGCATTGCGTCGGGAAATCAGTGCTCGATCGAAGATGGGCACCGTCCTGATCGACGTCGATGTCCTCGACCCCTCCCCAGTTCGCGCGCGCGACATTGCGAATACGCTCTCGGACCAGTTCGTCAAAATGGTTCGCGACCTCGAAACCCCTGGCGACGGAAGCCTTCCCGATACCCGGGTGGTTGTCGAGCAACCCGCAGTCGTTGCCAGTGCTCCTGCAGTTCCGAATTTTGTACGGAATCTGACACTGGGTCTATTCGCCGGTATTTTGCTGGGCATCGCATGCGCTCTCGGGCGGGAAGTAATCGATAACACCGTGAAGAAGCGTGAAGATCTCGAGAGCATCACCGGCGTCGCAGTTGTCGGTGACATTCCAATGGATAAAGCGCGACGAGCAGCCCCAGCGATCGCGTTCGGTTCCGAGAATTCACAGATTGCCGAATCGTTCAGAAAGTTGCGCACCAATCTCAGCTTCCTGTCGGTTGACAACCCTCCGCGGGTGATCGTTGTCACCAGCTCGATTCCGAATGAAGGTAAATCAACAACGGCGGTCAACATCGCGTTGGCCTTGGTCGAGGTCGAAAATAATGTGCTTCTTGTCGACGGCGATATGCGCCGTTCCATCGTGCACAAGCATCTCAATGTAGACGGTTCAGTAGGCTTGAGCACTGTTCTCAGTGGTGCGGCATCTCTTTCGGACGCATTGCAAGAGACGCAATTCTCCGGTCTTACCGTATTGGCTGCAGGCGCCACGCCACCGAACCCAAGCGAATTATTGGCTTCGCACGCAGCCAAGAACCTCCTCGAGGAGCTTCGCGGGAAGTTCGACTATGTAATCGTGGACTCCTGTCCATTACTCGCGGTCACGGACGCGGCATTGTTGGCAGCGAATGCGGACGGTGCCCTACTGCTCGGACGCTACGGCCAGACCAAGCGCGATCAGCTCAAGAACGCCACAGACGCCCTTCAGAACGTCGGTGCAGCTTTGCTCGGCTCGGTGTTCGTAATGACGCCCCCGCGCGATCGTTCGGCGTACGGCGGCTCCTATTACTACTACGGCGACAGCCCTAGTAGTCGACACTCTCACAAGACCTAACTCAGTCGAGTAATGATTCCACGGAGCGCTGGCGCCATGCGCGGTGACATTGCCTGGGAGCATGCAAGATTGGCGATCAACAGAAGTTCGTGTCTGATCAGCGTGGTATTGATGCTCGCTGCGTGCACGCCCAAACCCCCGCCGTATGATTCGCGCGAAATCTTGCTACCCAGCTCCACGATCCAGTCAGCGCCGCCTGGGCAAGCGATGCCGGACTCACCACCGACTCAGGCGTCATTCATTGATGAATTCGACCGCCCGGACACCACGAGCGGACTCGGTGATGGTTGGGATATGCGAGGTATGCCGCAAAACGGGCAACCCTTGCTTCCAGCTGCGGATGGATACATCAAGGATGGACACTTCACTTACGCCGGAAAAAGTGATGCCATCGCAGTACGACAATTTCGCTCTCCGGTAACAAGCATCGGCGCAGAAGGACAGTTTCGCCGGATCAACCCCGCCAACACGGACACCACCATGATGCTAGGTACCGGCGGCGACAACAATCTCGAAACCAATGTCGTGGTGTTTCTCGCCAACCGGAGTTCCTGGGAGCTCAGAAGCCGGTTGGTCAGCGGCACGCTCAAGACCGTGGCGTCCGGGACTTTCGCCCATATGTTGGAGCTAGGCCACGTCTACCAGTTCGTGCTCAGCTGCACCGGTGACCGGGTGGGTGTCACGGGTCCCGGCCTTACGATCTCCAAACCACTTCCGATACCTATCTCTACTGGTGCGTTCGGCTTTTGGCGCGAATCTCCGAACCGAATCCCGGCCGGCGAAGTCTTTGACTTCGACAAGGTGTGGGCTCTCGAAGACGGCCAGCCGACGATGCCTACTACGGCGTCTGCGGCTGCGCCGGAACACTGAGCACGAGGGGGCCCGGAGCAGAATGCACATATTCCCGTTCAGGCGATTAACGGCACCACAACTAGCCCTTGTGGCTTGGCTGTTGTCTATCACAATGGTGCCGATTTGGATCAGCGTACATTTCATCGCCACGATGCCAATCTATTCCATTGTGGCCACCATAATCATCGTTCTTGCGGTCACCGTCGGCGGCCAGCACATCCAATTCACGGCTTTTGATGCCTACCTGCTCGCGATCTTGGGATCGGCTTCTCTCGCGATGGACGATGTGAATCAGGGCGTGTGGGCAGAAATGGCGGTTCGGTGGGTTATTCCGTACTTTGCCATCCGAATACTGGCGGCGGCCGCAGGGCTCCAGTTCACAATTGACGCGATCAGTGTGATTCTTGCCATCGTGGGCGGGTTGGCAGTGATCGAACTCTTCTTTTCCTGGCACCCGTTCGTGAACTGGTCAGTCGATTGGAATGCAAAATCCCCGGAGTTCGAGACCTGGCACCTAATACAGTCTCGCGGCGGTACCGATCGAAGTACCTGGGCCTTTGGGCACTCAATCGCGCTTGGCGGCTCTCTCGTGCTGTCCATACCGTTCATTGCACGCGCGTCATTTCGAATCCCGTGGAAGGTTCTGATGCTTGCCGCAGTCTGCGCGGGCATCTTTACCACCGGAAGTAGAGGCGCGATGATGGCTGCAGCACTCACAGGCTGCTTGACTATGGCGTATCTCGCCAGGCAGCAAGCAGCGCGAACTGTCGCGGTGCTCGTTGCGACCGCGACGACGTTTCTGGTCGGACCACAGGTCATGCCGGTCATCGAGGAATGGGCGGCTGGGTCCTCGGTTGAGGAGCAGGTCAGCGCCACCTACCGGAGTTACTTGTACGAGACGTACGTGCCCATCATCAAGTGGTTCGGGCGCTGCCCAGATTTCTTCCCGGGGAACACATCGCTCGACTCGGTCGACAGTGCGGTTCTGTACCTCGGCGTCACCTGGGGCTGGATCATTACTGCACTGATCGTGTTCCCGTTGCTCGTCATTGTCGCGCGGGTCGTGACCGGCAACGGATCTACTGCAGAGATCGCATTAGTCGGCCAAATACCATTATTCCTGACCGTCGGCCTCATAACGCAATATCAAAGCCTAGTCTTCATCGTTGTCGCACTGGCGGTGCAAATTGCAAAGGGCGAAAAGTTGGAGTTGCCACCCACACCGGACCGGCCCGATGCTCCACAGAATTTTGGCTTGACGGATTATCCCCCCAAAGCCGATAGCGCGATTGCAGAACGTTGAACCGGATCGTTGCACCACCCGGCCCTCGGCTGGAAATGGACCCTCCACCAGACGCCAACGCACAAACACGAGGACTGCGGATGAATAATCGCAAGGCGGCGCTCATCGACAAGTTGGTGCGAGCGGCGGCGAAGGACTCGTCATCCGTCGGCTTTCTTGGCAAGCGTCTGATGGCACGGCTTCCCGTCAGCCGGGAGTATTCGCTTATTCAGCAAGTCCAGCTTGGAATTTTGCCGCGGCCAGCGTACGCCTACGCTGCGATTTGCGCTAGCGAAACCGCGGTCCGATTAGGGTACAAAGAAGTCACCTGGATCGAATTCGGCGTCGCCGGTGGGGCCGGGCTGATCGTTTTGGAGGCCATCAAAGCTCAAGTCGAGAGAGTTTTACCGATCCACATCCGCATCATCGGATTTGATATGGGCTCGGGGTTACCAACACCTGTCGACTACCGCGACTTGCCCTACGCCTGGAAGAGTGGCTTCTACGAGATGGATATCCCTGCCTTGAAAAGCAGGTTGACTAATGCTGAACTCAACATAGGGCCGATTTCGGATACCCTGCCGACCTTCATCGCGAATGGATCGCCCGACGCCCCAATTGGGATGATCTCATTCGACCTGGACTACTACAGCTCCACTGTTGAGGCATTCAAGATATTCGATCTGAGCGCAGACTCGATTCTGCCGCGGGTGTTCTGCAACATGGACGATGTTATTGGATCGGGCGAAGTGTTCTCCGATTACACTGGAGCACGTCTTGCCATTCGTGAATTCAACGCGCTGAGCGAACTCCGCAAGCTGTCAGCTTGTCACGACTTTGCGCAGTTCGGCTACGAGAGATGGCAAGAGAAGGTCATGGTGTACCACGACTTCGAACACCCTCGCTACTCCGACTACGTCGGTGACGACGCAGGCGGACAACTTCCCATCTGATCTTCAGTAATCGAGAGCAGGAACGACCCACACTCGGCCGCGCCGCGGCTATGACGTCCTTGGGTTCGTTAGGGCCGGTGGTGGCGATGAGGCCGTCGACCCGTTATCGCTCGCTTGGTTCGAAATCCACACCGGCAGGAGCGGAATCTGTTTCCGAGGAACGATTTTCGGTCGCTTCACCGCGTCTCATCGGCTGCCGACAACGAATGTCCCCGTCGCTTCAACAGATCGCCGAAAAATTGACGGTTGCGGAGATACGCTTCCACGGACACTAGGAGTCTGACCGTGGCGTCAATACTGAAGCGGTATCGCCGATTCAACCGGCAGCGGTATCGGGCGGCCGCGGAGTCGTATCAGCGTCTCGACATCCAAGGGTTGCGCATGGTCGCGATCCTCACAGTCTTCGCCAACCACCTGTGGGGTCACCCCGCTGGCGGCTTTGTGGGTGTTGATGTGTTCTTCGTCATCTCAGGATTCCTGATCACCGGTAATCTTCTGCGGAGCGCGGAGACACACGGAGCCGTTCAGTTCCGAAAGTTTTATTGGAAAAGGGTCCGACGGATCGTCCCTGCGGCCACCCTAGTTCTGTTGCTCACGTATGCGGCCGCAACCTTGGTGTTCAAGCCATTCAGAGCGCACGAAGTAGGTGTCGATGCGTTGTTTGCGTTCATCTTCATGTCGAACTGGCACTTCGCCATGAAAGGCACCGACTACTTCAACGCAGACAATTCAGTATCTCCGCTCCAGCACTACTGGTCGCTCTCGGTGGAAGAGCAGTTCTACTTCGTGTGGCCAGCCGTGATCTTCGTGATCAGCCTGATCGTCCTGCGTAGATCATGGTCCCACCAGCGCAGGATGCAGCTGGCCGGTGCCGTAATGACGACGATCATCACCTTTTCGCTCACTTGGGCCGTCTACCAAACCGATACGTGGCCGGCACGGGCGTATTTCAATACATTCACCCGGGTTTGGGAGTTGGGCGTAGGCGCCTTGTTGGCCACTGCCGCTGGTCTTCTCGCGCAGATTCCGACGCTGGTTAAGCCCGTGCTGTCCTGGACGGGCCTGGCGGCCATTGCGGCGAGCACAATATTCATCACGAACTCTTCGATAGGGTTTCCCGCGCCGTGGGTGCTCCTGCCTGTTGCAGGTTCGGCGCTGGTGATCGCCGCCGGCGTCGGTGGCGAACCCCGCTATCAGCCGTTCCTCCGAAATCCAGTCAGCACCTACCTCGGAAACATCTCGTACTCGTTGTATCTGGTGCACTGGCCGGTCATTATCCTGCTCGGCGTCCTCATGGACCCCTCCGTTGCGTACTACGCGGCTGCGATAGCGCTGTCGTTGGGATTCGCGATCGCGTCGTACCACTTTGTCGAAGATCCTTTGCGCCGCATCGATTTGGAACGGTTGCGCAATGCAAAGCGCGCACTGGAGCGCCGCCGAATCCAGGTACGTCGTCCAACCCAACTCGCTGCGATCATGGCCGCTTCCCTCCTGGCGGTGGCACTGACCGCATACGCTAAGCGCCCGGATGCCTATCAGCAGCCGGCGGTGCCGCCGGACGTTCTTTCGGTCGCCGCGGCACACGACGTTCCGGTTGAAGTACCCGCCTCGCCGCAAGCGGCCGCACTTCACGACGAAATCATGGCTGCACTGAGAGTGACCAGCTGGCCTCAATTGGACCCATCGGTTGAAGACGCCGTCAAAGGTCTCATCGCTCCCCCTGAGGTGCACTTATGCGGTGGCACGGTGTCTCCAAACCCTGAACTATGTACGTGGGGTTCCGCAACAGCACATACCCGTGCTGTCGTCATCGGAGATTCCGTCGCGCTCAGCTACCTGGGCCCGTTGCGCGAGATCGCCTTGAATTCCAACGGCAATTTCCAGGTCCATAGCGAGGCGCAGTACGCGTGCTACTTCGTCGATCAACAAATATCCTATAAAGACGAATCCATGGTCGACGCGTGCGCTAGAAAAAAGCAGCTTGCTGTCAATTACATCAATCAGACGCGGCCGGACATCGTAATAATTTCCCATTACGCCGGGCCGAAACAAGTGGTAAGCACCGGCGACACGCTGAGTCCGCAGGATTGGGCTAATTCGTTGCGAGACTTCATCGATAAATTCAAATCAAACACAAAGAAGATCGTATTCATCGCACCACCGCCTGGCGGGATCTCCATAAGTGAGTGCTACGGAAAGCATTCGAGCACTCCGGAGGGGTGCATATCCGGTGTCGGTGAGGGTTGGAGAGTGGTCGCCAATGCCGAGCGGCAACTCGCGGAGACCATCGGTGGGGTATGGGTTGATTCACTGCCTTGGTTCTGCGGATCTGGACGGCTTTGCCCCAGCTTCGTGGGGACGACACTCACCAAACGCGACAATGTGCACATGACCATTGCCTACGGAGAAAAGATTCGTCCCGTTATTCTGGAGGCGCTGACGACATCTGGCGTACTGGGTTCAGACTAGATCCGCGCAAGCCGGGCGACCTGCACCCTGTTGCGCCGGCGTATCAGTGGAGTGATCGCCGAACGCTCAGATCAGACTCCAGCCGTGAACGACGGCCGGCGCAGCACCAAAACACAATCGGACAAACCCAGGTCCAACCGGCCAAAACTCATCACTCGAGAAGCGGCTCCTAGTGCCGCGAAGCTCGTGTCCAGCAAGCGGTTTCGCGAGCGTAGTGCCGTCTGTACCGGGCCTTCATAAATCTCGTCGTAGGCGACTTCAAGACCATGCTGCGCGGCCCAGGCCCGCAGCCTGGCCGGTGCGATGCTCGCACGAAAGAACGTGGGGAACTGGTCCCATTCGTCGGAGCGACGTTTGTCGCCGACGATGTACCGATAGAAAAGGGCATGTACGAAGTAGGGAGTGAATTTCGTTAGCAGGCCCTTCAACGACCAGAGGTGCGGGAAGGCCAGCACCAAGCCACCGCCCGGATTGAGTGCCGCAGTCATGCGCTCGAGAGCCTGCATCGGCGAAGGCAAGTGCTCGATCACGTCCCAACAAAGAACCAGATCGTAGCCTGACACTGGCGTAGCCATGGTCTGCAAGTCGCCAAGTATCTTCTCATCGAGCGACGTGTTTCGGTCGAGCTGCCGCTGTTCGATGTCAATGCCCACGAGCACACGCTGATTCGGCAAATTGACTCGGCTGAGCGAACCACATCCGGCTTCGAGAACCCGGGGTCGATCCGTCCCCTCCAGTACCTGGTCGACGACTCCTTGAACGCGCTGGTGAGGGTCACCATGGCGTCCGCGCAACTGCGTGGGAAGGTTCAGCGCATTGACCACCGTCTCATGTTACGGCGCAATACTTACGCCGCGGGCAATTTTGCCGGACTCGGCTCTCCAGGAACTCAGGTAGACAGATCGCCACTGCCGCTACGCAATTCGCTCGCGATGAATCAACCCGCGTGCCGCGGCGGCATCGATCCCAACAGCCTCAATTTCACCTCAGGCATCTCATACCAGCGGCCGCGCCCGCCCAACATTCATCGGTTCTCAGTTCGATCCGACAAATTGCCGAAGCCCGTCACAAGTACCTCGAATAGCGGCCCGCACCTTAGGGATTCGTTCCTCCCGCTCGCGAAACGCGCGGGCGATCAACCGCAATGTCTCCAGAGCACCGCGCCCTGAGGTCAGCTGCCGTAGCGCTACCCCGGTGTCGCGGGCGTAGACAAAGCGGTTGCGGGCCGCCCAATAATAGAAGACCCGGCTCTGTCCACAGCCCGAAGAAGCCCCGACCGCATGCCATAGGCGCGCTGACGGGACTACTCCCAGTCGGAACCCGAGTTCTCGAGCTTGCCAGGAGAATTCGGCGTCTTCCCAGTAGAGGAAGTACCCCCTGCGGAACCCGCCAACCGCGCGAAAAACGGAGGCCGGCATCATCGGCGCGGCGCCCGTCATGAATTCGGTCTCAAATGACTCTTGCGGCACCAAAGCGGTTGGGGTGCCGTACAGGCGGTGTGCCACCCGTACCGATAGCCTGTCGACGTCCCCGCCGCAGTACCAGATCCAAGCTGTATCACCATTTCCGCTGAAGATGAATGGCGAGACGGCATCGAACTGGCCTCCATCGAGCGCACTCTCGAGGTGCGCCAGGCAACCGGGCTCTAGTCGGGTATCGGGATTGAGCAGCCACAGCAAGTCGGACGGCTCGATGCCGGCCCGGCTGGCCAAAAAGTTCATACCCGCGCCGAATCCGACGTTCTCATCGTTGGTTTGAAGGGTCACCGAATCCAATCCGGACAAGCGGTCGCGGAGTTCGCTGAGATTCTCTGGCGTTGACGAATTGTCGAGTATGTGGGCGACAAGTGCGCGCCCGCTCGGCGTACGCGCAGGGAGGCTTCTTACCAGACTCGACGTCAGCGCCGGTGTGTTGAAGTGAACGGTGAGCACATGCAGTGTGCCGGCTACCGCGCTACTCATGGGACCAACGTCTGGCCTGCCCTGCTGAGCAGGTCACGCCATGCAGCTGCGGCACACTCTGAATAGTTTTCCGCAGAACGGATTTGCTCTTCGCGGCGGCCTGTCGCGGCTGCGACAGCGTTCAGCCAGGAGTCTGGATCATTCCAGTTATCCACGGCACCAGGGAAATTGGCGCCGAGGATCGCTGTCAGAAATCCTGTACTTCGCCCGACCGTGGGCACGCCGGCCTCAAGCGCACGCAACGCCACTCCGCTCTGGAAGTAATGCTTGTACGGCAGCAGTACCGCTGCCGCGGAGCCAAGCAGTTCGGCGAACTCAGTCTCACTGACGAAGCGGTCGATGACGTCCCAGCCAGGTACAGCCGGCCAGCCACTGCCGGCCACGGTGGGCGTCCATCCGGCTGCGCGCAGGGCTGGAGCAAGTACGGACATCACCTCGAGATCGCGTGCGGGCTTGTACTGGCCGAGGACAAGGATGGAGTCCCGGGGGCGCAGCGCCTGACCGCGCTCCGGCGCCCTCATCGGATGCGGCACGAGGTGGATGCGCTCGGGATCGACATGGTTGGCCGCAGCGTCGAACGCCTCGGCGCTCATGGTGACCAGATGCGGCCATCGGGAACCTGACAGCCTGATCGCATTCGCCGCGGCAAGTGGCGTCAGCCCGTCCTGTCTGGCAACGGCTTCTGGATCATGCATCGCGATGAACGTCCGGTGTGTGCGGTGGCGCCACAGCGGCATTTCCCACCAGCCAGTGAGCGGCCAGGCGACGACGTTGGGTCCCCCCTCGTGAACGTATCGGCGCACATTGCGTACATGGGCGCTCAGTGCGCGCGCCTTCACGAGACGGTTGGCACCCACTTCGCCATTGCGCGAGGGCAGGCGGACGCATGCGATGCCTCCTGCACCAAGCGATTCGGCCAAGCGTTCGACAAAATGCTCAGAAACGTTGTGCAGCGGACTGTAGATCCGTACACAGGCGTTAGCCTGCCCGCTCAACTGAGCTTCGCCACTTTCGAAATCATTTCAATTTCCTTGGCCTTACGCATGTGTAAATCTTCGCGGGCGTCTATTGTCGGCAGAATAGCAGCAGCGCGTCGATGGCAGAGCCCAAAACGACTGTTGTGCGAACAGGCTGCAATACGCCTTGAGTCCATCAGGAGTGCGCATGAGGAGCACGGAGGAAATACTCACCGAGACCGTCGCGGTCAAGCAACGCATCCTCGGCGACCCCGCCTTGTTAGCGACCCTGCAAGCGGTTGAGGATCGGATAGTCGCCCGCTACCGATCCGGCGGTCGCCTGTTCATGTGCGGCAACGGAGGCAGTGCCGCCGACGCGCAGCACTTCGCAGCCGAGCTGACTGGGCACTTCATCTTCGACCGACCACCGCTCGGAGCCGAAGCACTACACGGCAATTCGTCGCACGTCACCGCTGTAGCAAACGACTACGACTACGACACGATCTTCGCCCGCGCACTCGAAGCGTCCGCTCGATGGGATGACACGTTGGTCGCGATCAGCACTTCCGGCAACTCGCCAAACGTGCTTAGGGCGGCAGAAAAAGCCCGCGAACTCGGCGTCACAGTTGTCGCAATGACCGGGGCGACCGGCGGCAAACTCGCCGAATTTGCCGATTTTCTAATAAACGTGCCATCAGAGGATACGGGCCGCATTCAGGAATCCCACATCGTCTTCATCCACGCCATTTCAGAACATGTTGAATACGCGCTCTTCGGATCACCGCAGCACAGCTGCTAATTGCGCATCCATTCGGAAAATCGTTCGCGACCGAATAGGCCGTCGATGGTGTTTGTTCATCGATCGGGACGGTGTCATCAACCGACAAATAGTTGGCGGCTACGTACGTAGTTGGGGTGATTTCGAATGGCTACCGGGAGCCGTCCCCGCACTCAGCGCACTGCTGGGCTGGGCGCCCTACGTGGTGGTCGCCACCAATCAACAAGGTATCGGTAAGGGGCTGATGAGCTCCGACGACGTCTCGGAGATCCATCGACGCATCAGGGCTCAGACTGTTCGAAATGGGCTGGCAATAAACGCCTTTCAAGTCTGCCCACATCTCGAGTCCGACCACTGCTCATGCCGCAAGCCCAGTCCAGGCCTCCTCTTGGACTGGCTGCGCCATCGCCCCGAAGTCGATCCGGCACTAAGTGTCATGGTGGGCGACAGCGCAAGCGACCTCGAATTGGCCCACAATCTAGCCGCAGTAACAGGTGGGTGCGCGAGTGTCCATATCGGCTTATTGGAAGATCTGGACGACGCCGCCGACGGATCGTTCAATTCGCTCCAAGAATTTACGTTTGCGGTAATATCTGCGATGGAGAAACTCCGCTAAGGAGGAACGCAGATGATGAAGTTGATTCGTGGGCGAGCCCCACTGCGTTTGGGCTTAGGCGGCGGCGGCACCGACGTTGATCCGTACTCCGCTGAGTACGGCGGCCGAATCATCAATGCCACCATTGACCGCTACGCGTACGCATTTGCAGAAGGCGGCCGCGGCGATGCCATCGCATTCGAGTCTCCGGATCGTGACCGGTCCGGAGAAGCCGGAATTACTGAACTCCGTTGTCTCGAAGATGATTTCCCGCTCCACGTTGCCGTATACCGACGGGTGATGGCCGAGTTCAACGGCGGGTCACCATTCCCGATCCGCCTCGCCACACAGGTGGACGCCCCGCCCGGGTCGGGTCTGGGTTCTTCTTCGGCACTAGTGGTGGCAATGCTGATCACTACCTGCGAACTGATCGGTGTCACCCCAGGTCCGTATGAGTTAGCGCGGCTGGCCTGGGAGGTCGAACGGGTCGATCTGGGTATGGCCGGTGGTTGGCAAGACCACTACGCCGCTGCATTCGGCGGGTTCAACTACATGGAATCGCGCCGCGGCGGGGAAGTCGTCGTAAACCCGCTCCGCATTCGCCGTGAGGTCATCGCTGAGCTGGAAGCATCCTTGCTGTTGTACTTCGGCGGGGTCTCGCGACTGTCCTCCGAAGTCATTGCTGAGCAGCAGCGGAATGTGGTCGAAGGACACGAGGACGCGCTCGACGCGACCCACACGATTCGCGCCGAGGCACTCGAGATGAAGGACCTCCTTGTGGTCGGCGACATCCCCGGTTTCGCCGATTCACTGTTGCGTGGCTGGGAAGCGAAAAAGCGGCTCGCCTCTCGTATCTCGAACTCCAATATTGAACACGCCTATCAAGTTGCCGCATCGCACGGCATGATCGCCGGCAAGGTGTCCGGCGCCGGCGGCGGCGGCTTCCTCATGATGATCGTCGATCCGCGCCGCCGGATTGAAGTAGTTCGGGGTCTCGAACAGGAATGCGGCGGCTCGGTGGCGCCCTGCCTGTTCACGAAGAGCGGCGCCGTCACGTGGCGCATTCCCGAGCACAAGTCGTGGGCCATGTCGCACTGAGGCAATAGATTTCGATCGATTGGAGCCCACACTGTTGACCGCCAAAGGCCTTAGCTGACATGGTCCAGATCAGCGACCGCGCGAAGTCATTGGGCCATGTCATCATGCGCGCGAACAACCGGCGACGGTTCCTCGTTGGGCTGCCCACAGGCGCTGAGGTGTTCGACATCGGCTGCGGCAATGATTCGCCATACGTGTTCAAGTCCGTTCGCCCAGACATCCGGTACGTCGGACTCGATGTCGGTGACTACGGCGTCGACCACGACCCCAACCAGTACGCCGACCAGTACCTAGTGGTGCCGCCGACCAAATTTCTCGGCGCGATCGAGGAGCGGCCAGGCGAATTCGACGCAGTCGTGAGCTCACACAACCTCGAGCACTGTATGGAGCCTGACGGCGTAGTCACGGCAATGGCGCGTGCACTCCGGCCGGACGGCCGCATCTATCTCGCGTTTCCGTCCGCGGACACGGTGCACTTCCCTTCACGGGACGGAACGCTGAACTTCTTCGACGATGACACTCATGTGCGTCCACCTGACTATCGCCGCGTCATCGGATTGCTCACTGCCGCAGGCATAACCATCGACTTCGCGGCTGAGCGCTACCGCCCACTGAACTGGGTACTGCTTGGCCTGATCAACGAACCGCTCAGTCGCGCTCGAAAGAAGGTGCTGCGAGGGACTTGGGCCCTCTACGGATTCGAAACTGTGATTTGGGGAACGAGGACCTGAACCTCACGACGTCTCGTACGCTGAACCGCGTGGGCTCAACAACAGCGACTCCCTGACCCGTCATTCCAGTGTGCCGATCACCCAGTTCACCGCCAGCTAGCACAAGGCGCTAGATGAGGTCGCGAGAAATACCCCAACGCTTGTCTGATCAAGTGAACGCCGCGCGGTACCGCGTTACCGGCAATGCCCTGAGGTTTGTGCGTGAAACCCATCAGCAGCTCCCGACGCAGCCCCACTCCGGCAGTCGCACCCTGGTCCTGTTTGCGCATTTCGATCTGCAGGGCATTGTCGATCCCTACGTTGTCTATTACCTCGAAGCGTTGCACCGACTAAACGCAACGATCATCTTCGTTTCGGGATCGCCCAGCATCACGCCGGATTCGGTCGCGCCGATTCGCCCCCTGTGTGCGGGCATATATACGCGGCGTACGTTGTCATTGGACTTTGGGTCCTGGCACCTCGCATGGAATATCCTCAAGGAATCCGGATGGCCACTTGAGCACTTCGACCGTTTCGTAATCGCCAACGACAGCGTGTTCGGACCGCTATACCCAATCGAAGAAATGTGGGATTCATTCCATGGAGCCGATATGTATGGTGCCATAGAAAGTCTTGAGCAAGTACGCCACCTCCAGTCATTTTTCTTGGTATGGGACCTCAATCCTCGCACGCGACCTTTCCTCGAGGATTTCTGGAATGGCTTCGAATACACAGTGAACAAATGGGATCTAATCAAGAAGTACGAGCTCGGGTTGTCTATCCAAGCACGTCAGGCCGGGTTGGTCACCAAACCCTTCCTTTCCGCCGACGTCATCTGCAAAGCCCGGGAAGAATCGTCAGAAGACCGTTACGCCGCCAAATTTGTGGAGCGCGGAAATAGCACTCTCTTCTACTGGGACGGCTTAATTGAGAGGTTCCGGTTCCCTTTCCTCAAAGCCTCGCTGCCACGCTACAACCATCCGTGGCATGACAGTTTGGCAAGCCTTGACGAATTCATCGAAATGCATACTTCGTACCCCGCGAAACTAATCCGGTCGAACGTTGAAAGGTTAGGTCTGGCGCAGCACCCGTGACTACGGGCGTTCACCGCGCACATGGATGAAAAAGCTCTGTGCTAACCCACCATAACGAGGGCCCGGAGGCGGTAAAATTCTGGTCGCGGACGACCAGAAATGGGGACAGTACAGCATGACGGACCCGAATGAAGGACAGCTGTATATCGAGCTCCTCAAGCGCGTGCTGACCAGATACGGGTTCAGTGAAGGTGCACTGCGAGAGATTAGCCCGAGAAGGAAGAGGCTCTTCAGTCCGCTGGCCACCGCGCTTCGCAAGCGCGGACTCGTCTTGGCTCGTCCCGAGGCCTACGACCCCATCGAGCGCGAATTGGGTCGTGACTGGCCGGCACACGCCGAGACGATGGTTGGTCTGCGTAGGCTCGACAACCTGCATGACTGCATTAGGAACATCATCGACGACGGCGTCCCTGGCGATCTGGTGGAGACTGGAGTCTGGCGAGGTGGGTCCTCGATATTCATGAAGGGTGTCCTCGCGGCCTACGGCGAAAAGCGAGAAGTATGGTTGTGCGATTCGTTCGAGGGCCTGCCTCCTCCCGACGAGGTCAACTTCCCTCAGGACGCTGGAATTCGACTTGATAAGGCATCGTCTTTCTTGGGGGTGACCCAAGACGCCGTTAAGCAGAACTTCGAACGCTACGATCTGCTCGACGACAGCGTGCATTTCGTCAAAGGTTGGTTCAAAGACACTTTGGGTAACCTTCCCGTAGAACAGATTTCGCTGCTACGACTGGACGGCGACCTATACGAGTCGACGATTCAGGCACTTGAGCCGCTCTATCCGAAGCTTGTGGTTGGTGGCTACTGCGTGATTGACGATTACGGCAACATCGAGGCCTGCAAACGCGCTGTTCATGATTATCGGTCTGCGCACGGTATCGACCAGGAGATAGTCGACATTGATGGCTACGGTGCTTTTTGGCGCAAGACTTCCTGATCGCCGGCAGCCGTTAGCCTGACATGAGGGTGTCTATTCCGCTCGACTCAGAGGTCCCAGCGGTAACACGACCACAATCAGGGGGCGACCTGAGTTGCGCGCCCACCGATGTGCTGACCGATTTCGCGCAACTCGTCATGCACCCTGCGGTGGCATAGCCACAGGATTGTCACCGAAGCGGCGACGCCGAGCGCTGTTCCGACAATCAACCGGGCCATGCCATCGCCCGGTACGACCCACCCCACGCCAACGTAAACCGCTGACGCCCAAGCGGCGCCGTGGACCGCAGGTAGAAGGGACGCAATCTGTGTTCGGATCGCGATCCCCAAGACACGTTTTCGGATGATCCACTCGATTGGAACCAAGAGACCGGTCGCAATACTCAGGCCAACAGCAACACCGAAAACACCAAATGGTAGACCAGCAAGGATCCCCGCCGTCGTGACGACGGTAACCAGCAGTGCATATCGAAGAGCGAACGCTGCCTTCCCAAATCCAAGTAGTAGTGAGGCGGTTGAACACTTGTAGACGGTCTGCACCGCACCCGCTAAAGTCATGACCTGAATAATTGGCACCGCAGACTGCCATTCAGGTCCAAAAATCACTGCTATCAGCTGAGGCGCAGCGACGGCCACCAGGGCCATAGCTGGTATGAAAAGGATAGCTAGCGCGCGTACCGTTCGGGTCATTTGTGCGGCCGCAGCGGCGATGTCGTCAGTCATTCGAGAAAATGCTGACAGCAACACAGGTCCCACGCTGGCGGTCGCCAATGCGACGGGCAGCATCAGTAGTCGGTAGGCCAGGGCGTAATTCGCGAGGGCGACGGGCCCCCAACGCCACCCGATCAATACGTTATCTATATTCGTTGAAACAGAATTGAGCAGCACCCCAGTCGCAGATGCACGCCACGAGAACCCGAATAGTTCTAGTACATGACGTAGATGCAGATTCGGCCGATACGATACGCCCAGAAGAATCATAACTAGTAGGCTGACAATGTCCGTGGCGATTAGTTGGATGACTACCGCCCATGCGCTCTGCCAGATCAGTGCCGCGACCAATCCGAGCGCTCCGCCAGAGAGAACTCCCAGCGTATCGCATATAGCGATGGTTCGGAACTGCATACTCCGGATGAGCATCGCGCGTGGAGTTATGGTCGCCGACCGAAGCACTAAGTCTACCGACAACACTGCCAACATAGGTCCGAGTGCCGGTGTATTCATGAATTCTGCCCAAAGCGGAGAAATGCCCGCAGTCACTAAAGTGAGGACAGTACCGATCGCGACATTGATGGACATCGTTGCGCCGGGCATTTCGGGCCTGATCGACGGACGTTGAATCAATGCAGCCGAGAAACCTTGATCGACCAGGATACTAACGATCGCAATCAGGACGGTAGCTTGGGCGGCTATCCCGTATTCGTGAGGTCCAAGAAGGCGCGCCAGCAATACGGTAAAGACGAGGCGAGACCCCTCGCGGCCGAACATCGAAATAATGCTCCACCGCATTCCGGCACCCAGACCGCCTTCAACCGTCATGTCAGCAGGTCAGCGTCGCAGGGCGAATGGATACACAGTGCCGAGGCTACTCCAACCGGGACTGATCCCAGCCGTAGCGCGATGTGAATCACCTGTAGGTACTCGCACGATTGGTTGACGGCCAAATCTGGAAATCTTCAAGGTGTATCACCGCGCAAAGTCTCTCGAATGACCGCGTACATAGAGTTTTGAGCGGAACCGTGCAATCGAGTTGAGTTTGGGCAGGGTGTTGATCAAGCTCTGAGTATTCGGGCTTTCTTCCGGAAGAGCCGGCGTTTCGAAACTCGAATGCAGCCCGTCCAGACTAGCGATCACCTTCGCCAGATCGGCCTGATTGGGTGTAAGCACACCGTCCACGGAGGCTCGTTCGATGCGGCGTACCCGGGCGGCAGCTTCGAACCTCGAGTCCTTAACATCTAGCCCGGCGTTTGCGCAGAAGTCAGTCAACTTGCCAAACCACGTATCTGGTCGTTCGGTGAGCTCAGCGTAGTCGGCAAACAAGGCTGGATGGTCCGCCGCCGTAGTGAGCATATGGCGCGAATGACGCTCCCAAATCGCAAGGCAGACATCCATACTCAACCGGTCGCGCCGCGAAATACTTGCAGCCACGCCCAACGCGTCACGATAAGGGAGCAGGAGCGGTTGCGGGCCGAGCACTTGATCCCAGAAAGGCAGCAACACAGTGAGACGCGGATCCTTCCATAGCCACCCCCCTTCAGTTCCGAATGCCTGCCGAAATATCTGTTCCGCGCGATTGGTGCAGCTAGGGATTGAAGAGAGACTCTCGGATGTGTTTCGGTCGACGGGGCAGGGCGTCCACCAGTCCTGACCTGCCGCCGCAAGAAGGCGGTTGTTGAAGTCGACAAGGCTCGCACTTTCCCAATATCCGTCTGGGTTCCATTCATTGCCGGTAATCATGTCTGCCTCGTGCGGAGGACGAAGCCCAGCTACTTCAGCGAGGGCCGCTGCCGTGGAAGTCCCACTTCTGCCGACGCCTGCAATTATCAGCCCAGCCACCATCAGTAGAACCTCATCGATAGTTCACGATCGGAGCAAACCGATCGCCAGATCAGGACCGCAGATATCACCGGTACCCGGTGCGCCCCTAGACTACCCAACTTCACGGTTGAATTGCGCGGGTTTTCTAGGAGTTCGTCACCGAAACGGCCGAATTCGCGGCCAGCCTTCGGGACACATGATCCGGGAATTGCCGTCCTCGTTTCACGCAGATCAGTTGCGGGACAACGTCAGTCATCCCTGCACAGAACGCAGTCTTCTGTGGGCACCCGGTTAGGAAGATGAAGATTCGGTGTTCGCTGAGGGCTCGGGGTTAGCTGCAGGTTCAGAGTTGAATGCCCCCTCGCAGCCTTTCACGGGTGCTTTGAACCAGTCAGGGTGCGCTGCCTTCATCTGCACGCAAACATCAGGATTTGCGCGAAGCCACGCCTCTTTCGCCGCTTCCAGCTTTGCGGCGCGGCCTATTGGACTCGCCGCAGAGTTACCAGCATGTGTTACGTCTGCGACTTGCGCATTGCAATCCAGTGAGAGGAGTAATTTGGCTGGGTTGCTTGTCGCGCCGAAGTGCTGGGCCGGGCGAAGTACCTGATTTACAACGACGCAATCGTCCCGCGACAGCTCAGTGCCGAGAGTCGTCGAAACCTCAAATGGAAAGCGCCACTTCGACAGCACCCCCGCCGCATCGCTGTATGTCCTACCCACCACCGTTGGCGTCGTAGCGTTGGCAATCCCGACGCCGGCCAACGAACCCCCCAGCAGCGACAACGCGACGGCGCAACTCAGAATCTTGTTCACGATGGCTCCTGCAGGCTGTGGGATCAAGTCGAGTAGCTACATCGCCAGCCGCTGTGGCCGCATCGGGCTCCGCACCGGAACATTCAGCGGTGCAACGCGATTCGGAATGGGAAGTACGTCCGCCTGTGCAGCGACGCCACGCGCCTCCATCACTGCCCGCATGGCACCGTCATAGCTACGGGCTACCGATGACCACGAATAGTGCTGCGCGGCCCGCCGCATGCCGGCGTGCGATTCTTGCTCCCGTGCCTCGCGATTGTCCATCAAATGGAGCACAGTCTTAGCGATCAACTCCGGGTCCTCCGAAACAAACTCGCCAGCCGAACCGAGCACTTCGCGGTTGTAGTCGGTGTCGCGCGCCAGAATCGGCGCACCCGCGGCCATTGCCTGCACCAAAGCCGGGTTGGTCCCCCCGACGCTGTGCCCATGGAAATAGAGGCCGGCATGCTGCCACAACGCGAGCAACAATTGATCGTCATGTACATGCCCAAGCCAGGTCACTGAGGGATGGGCAGACAGCCTGCGCGCAGTGTCGTCCAATTCGCCGCCGTATCCAGAGCTACCCACAATCACCACGGGGTACTTCTCTGCGATTACCGGGACCGCTTCAAAGAACTGGGACACCGTATTCTCAGGCACGAATCTTGTTACTACAAGTACATATTCGCGACGTCTAAGTCCGCGCGGCAGCGGTAGCTCGGCCGCAATATCTCCACCGTAAGGAATGAAGGTTCCCTCCGCGTCAAAGGTTTCTTTCCAGTACTGCGCGATCCTCCGCGCATCGAAAACCAGCCCGTCGGCCCACTTCGCCGTGCACTCAGCTGCTTTTCTGAAGACCCGCTTGGCGGTCGGACTCCACTTATCGCGTTCCCATTCGATGCCATCGACGTTCACCAGCGTCGGGATGCCACGCGCCCGCAAGATCGGAAGGAAATAGCCGTTTGCACAATTCATGATCAATGCCACGTCAGGCTTGCGTACCGCGGCATCCAGCGCCGCCGTCAGACCATGCGACAGTGTGCTCAGCTTCTGGGTCTCCATGCCCCATGTGATTCTGCGCTTGATACGCACGTCCAGCGTGGGGTCGTCCGGCTTCGTGGCGCCACGCCTGCCGTACACAGTGACATCCCATCCCATATCGGCTAGGTCAGGTGCAAGTTTTCGGACGGCCGTCTCAAATCCCCCGTAATAGCTGGGGTACCCGCGCGTTCCGATTATTGCGACTGAAGACATCAGGCCCCCGATCTAGACCAAATACCTAGGACTGCTAAACGGGCTTCTAATGCGCGTCTCATGGAACCCACACGGAGGCCCTGTATAGGGGCGATGCTACGACCACGACTGATCCACAGGAAGTACATTCGACAAGTTTTTTACTAAAACGTCAATACTGATCTTGAATGCATTGTTAGCACGGTTTATTAATTCGACGAACAGCAACCGCCGTGCTATTTGAATTTCGGATACACCTTCGTCGCGAGCGCCGCCAAAATGAGGCTGCCTTAAATTACCTATGCGTCAAATAATTGCTGGTCAGGGCAACCCGCCTGTTTGCGGCCGACGACGTCAAGCCGCCCACAGCACTTCACCAGCGTCGGCCTTGACCGAACCCTTCCGACTGTTAGCAACGTTCCGACGCATCGCCCTGACCTGAAGTCGACGAGGGTCATTCAGGCCAGGCTCACAACCCGTGAGGCGACGGAATGCCTGAAACATGACCGCTGACATGGTGGAATGCCCCGACTCCGAGGCGTCGACCTCGATCGGCGTAGGCCCCAGGCCGCTGGTCGTCAGACACCGACCATTGACTTTGCAGTCACCGCTCCACGACACTCCGGCGGACAGCACCCGAACCCTGACGGCGTCCAGCCAGCCTGCGATCAGTGCTGGCGCGCGGCGCGTTTCGGGCCTTCGATCGGCACTCGGTCCTTCGCCTTCAGGAACGGGCTTTCTATGAACCGCCAGGATAAGAGTGCGGCGACAAATGTCAGGGGAACTCCAAGGAGTCCGAGTAATAACGGGTCATCGACTCCGAAACGAAATCGGATCACCATATATATCGGGTAATGCCAGATATAAAGACCGTAACAAATTCGACCAAGGAAAACCAACGGCGGCGACCGAAAAATGTAATGGGGAATCGTCGGCTCCGGCAGTATCAATGCAGTTATCAGGCATGTCGAAGCCAATGTGAAAACCAATGCGACGCCGGCATACATGGCTCGGTTTTGTTGATCCATCGTGAATCCGCCGACAACCAGTGCAGCCAGGGAGGGCACCGCTAAGAGCTTCGCGGTGCTTTGAAGGGCCGTGCTGTGGCGCACCGCCGGAATCGCCATTGCGACGCCTAGTGCGCAACCGATCAGAAGAGCGTCACCGCGCATGTCGGTTCCGTTGAACAGGCGAGCGACGGATGCGCCATGGAAGGTGCTCCAGCTCCGCCAGCTCGCGAATCCGAGCGCGACGAGCACCAGTAGTGCGACGAGCCGAAACCGAAGTCCGATGGCCTTCAGCAAGACTGCGAGGACGACGGGCCACACCAGGTAGAACTGTTCCTCCACTGCCAACGACCACGTGTGCCCGAGGTATTCGGGCATCGGAACCTCGAATGCCCTGGTCCAATTGGACGTGTAGGTCGCCGCTACCGCCGCTTGCCGCAGTTGGCCACGGAAGTCGTAGAGGATCAAGTACGCAACAACGACAAAGACGAGGACCACCGCATAGTTCGCAGGGAACAATCGAAGGACGCGCCGGCGGTAGAAGGCCCTGAATCCGATGCTCCCCGTCTTTGTCCACTGCTTCAGCAGCAACGAAGTAATCAGATACGCACTCATCACAAAGAACATGTCCATGTACAAGAAGGCACCTGGGCACCAAGCGAAATCGAGGTGGGCCGCGAGTACGCAAATTGTGGCGGTGCCCCGCAGCCCGTCAAGTCCGGGGTTATAGCCCAGCGGATAACGGCTTGGGTCGTAGCGGAGCCATTCAGGCAGGAGCGTCATTGATCCCTCCATCAACCGTGAGGGATCGGCGAATGAGCCAAGTGTTCAATTGAATCGCGGGAGGACACCGACTGACGTCATATTGACTCCTCGTGGTCCCCGAACCTTCGAGGTCGGCGGTCTGGAAAAAAGGGAAGCGCACGGTGACACCCCAAGCCTGAAATCAACGGCCTGACGCACTCACCGCAGCATGCGGCCGAACCAACCCCCGGTCCAGGAGATCGAGTAGGTACCACCCATAGCCAGATCGCAGCAGACCCTCGGCGCGCTCTCGTAGCTCGTCATCGGTGAGAAAGCCCTGCCGCCAGGCGATCTCTTCTGGAACACCGATCTTCAAACCGGTGCGCCGTTCCATCGTGCGCACGAAGTCCGCCGCATCGGTCATGCTGTCGACCGTGCCGGTGTCGAGCCATACCGTGCCGCGCGGCAGCACCTGCACATGGAGATCACCCCGCTCGAGATACATGCGGTTGACATCCGTAATCTCGTACTCGCCGCGCTCGCTCGGCTCCAAATCCCGTGCGATCGCCACGACGTCGTTGTCGTAGAAGTAGAGCCCAGGAACCGCGTAGTTGCTCTTGGCAACCTTCGGCTTCTCTTCAAGAGAAACGGCCAGTCCCTGCTCATCGAATTCGATGACGCCATATTGACTGGGCTCAGCAACCCAGTAGGCGAAAATCGCCCCACCGTCGATCCGGTTGAAGTTCTGTAGCCGCCCACCCAAGCCCGGGCCATACAAGAGGTTGTCGCCCAATATCAGCGCGACCTTTTCCGCCCCAATGAAGTCGGCGCCTATCGAAAATGCCTGAGCAAGCCCATCCGGCGACGGCTGTCGTGCATAGGTGATCGACGCGCCAAACTGCGAACCGTCGCCGAGCAGCCGTTCGAAACTCGGTGCGTCGAACGGCGTCGTGATGATCAGGATGTCGCGAATACGCGCCAACAGAAGCGTCGACAGCGGGTAGTACACCATCGGCTTGTCGTAAACCGGAATCAGCTGTTTGGACACACCCATCGTGATCGGGTGCAGCCGGGTACCCGAGCCGCCCGCTAAGATGATGCCCCTCACGGGCTTATCGTGGCACGCAGCGATCGCGCGCACGCGGTTATTGACGTTTGCGTTAGGGCTCTTCTGGGAGGTCATTCTGCGCGTCCTGTTCGTCTGCACCGGAAATATCTGCAGATCGCCTATAGCAGAACGACTTTCGGTTGCAGGGGCCACTCAGATGGGGATCCCGGACTTCACCGCGTCCAGCGCAGGAATCCATGCCGTAATCGGGCATCCGGTGCACAGACTCGCCGCTGACGTCCTGACCCGGCTCGGCGGCGACCCCGCCGACTTCGCCGCGCGACAACTGACTCCCCGAATCGCGTCGGACGCCGATCTTGTTCTCACCATGACGGCGGCGCACCGCACCGCGGTACTTGAAGTGGCGCCACGCCAGCTCCGGAAGACCTTCACCCTCGGCGAAGCGGCTCTCCTGGCATCCACATATGGCCCGCGCACGGTTGCAGACCTCGCGCCGTTGCGTCCCCGTCTACCTGACCTTCAGCCGATGGAAGTCGCCGATCCGATTGGTCTGGACCCCGACTTCTTTGAAGCAGTCGGACAGCAGATCGCTGCGCTGCTGCCGCCCATCCTCACGCTGTGCGCCAACGCCGCCCCGTCAGCTGGTGGCGCCTGATGTCTCGAGGATTTCCAGCCGGACGTAGTCGGCGAGCGACTCATCGCCGTCAGCTGGGACGAATCCGGTGGACTCGATCTTGGCCAGGTCCAGAACGCTGCTAGCGGGTCGCGGCGCAACCGGACCGGTGGCATTGCCGAAGTACACGGCGGTAGAGACAGCCCTGACGCGGTTGGGGTCGTGGCCGGCCAGGGCGAACGTGCGCTGTGCGACGCCCGCCCACGAACTGACCGGCCCAGACCCGCTGACGTTATAGATGCCATACGGCGCCGCTGCCGTCGTCAGGTGCTGGATCGCCCGGGCCAGTTCCGAAGTGAACGTCAGGCGGCCGAACTGGTCGTCGACGACAGCCGGGTCAACGCCACGCTCGGCAAGAGACAGCATCGTGCGCACGAAGTTTCGCCCATCGCCGATCACCCACGAAGTACGCAGGATGTAATGCCGCGGCACCGTGGCGACAATCTGATCGCCGGCCGCCTTCGTCTGTCCATAGACACCGAGCGGCGCCAGCGCGTCGTCCTCGCGGTACGGCCGTTTCACCGCGCCGTCGAACACGTAGTCGCTGGAGATGTGCACCAACGTGATGCCGTGCGCGGCAGCGACGCGGGCGAGCGCGGCCACCCCCGTTGCGTTCGCAGCCCACGCCGCGACGCGTCCTTGCGCAGTCTCGGCCACATCGACCGCCGTATAGGCCGCCGCGTTGATGATGGTGTCGTAGTCCCGCCACCGGCGTTGGGCACCAAAATCCTCGGCGGTCAGATCAACATCCGCGTGGTCGGCGAATTCGACGTGCGGCGCATCGCCGTAGATCTTGCGCAGCGCGCGGCCCAGTTGGCCGCCGGCGCCGAGGACCAACGTCTTGCGCGGCACCACTGGGCTGATCTCGGCCAACGTCCCCTGGGCCCGGTCTTTCGCCGAAAGTTCTGCCTGCTCAAGCGGAATCGGCCAGTCGATGCCGAGGGATTCGTCTGCGGGGTTCACCGACGGATATCGGGCGTCAGCTGAGTAGTGATCGTTGACCAGGTAGGTGTAAATGGTGTTCGGCTCGAGCGTCTGAAATGCATTACCGACGCCGCGCGGCACAAAGACCGCGCGCGACGGATCAATCTCCGCGGTGAACACCCTCCCGAAGGTGGGACCCGACCGCATGTCGACCCAGGCCCCGAAGATTCGTCCGGTCGCTACCGAGATGAACTTGTCCCAGGGCTCGGCGTGGATACCCCGCAACGTGCCCGCCGATTCGCTGAACGAGATGTTGTTCTGCACCGGCCCGAAGTCCGGCATCCCGGCCGCCACCATTTTCTCGCGCTGCCAGGTCTCTTTGAACCACCCACGGTTGTCGCCGTGCACGGGCAGCTCCCACACCATCAGCCCTGGGATGGGAGTGCTGTTGGCCTGCAATGGTTTACCAAGTTCCGTCACTGCTTGGCTCCTCCACTCATTGACCTAGGCCGGCATAGAACGCTTCGGTGACGTTCTTGGTCGGCGCCCACCAGCCCTCGTTGCCGCGATACCAATCGATGGTCATCGACAGCCCGTGCTCGAAGTCACGGTACCGGGGCCGCCAACCCAACTCGGTACACAATTTCGTCGCGTCGATCGCGTACCGCATGTCGTGACCGTTGCGGTCGGTGACGCTGTCGTAGGCATCGGCACCCGCATCCTGACCCATCAGCGTCAAGATCAGTTGAATCACAGTCTTGTTGTCCTTTTCGCCGTCCGCACCGATGAGGTACGTCTCACCGATTCGGCCGCACTCGAGGATGGTCAGCACCGCCGACGAGTGATCGTCGGCGTGAATCCAATCACGGACATTACGGCCCTCGCCGTACAGCTTGGGCCGAATTCCCCACAAGATATTGGTGATCTGCCGGGGAATGAATTTCTCGACATGCTGATACGGGCCGTAGTTGTTCGAACAATTCGAAATCGTCGCGGCAACCCCATACGACCGGACCCACGCCCGCACCAACAGGTCGCTGCCGGCTTTGGTCGAGGAGTACGGCGACGACGGGTTGTACCGACTGGCCTCGGTGAATCTGGCCGGATCGTCAAGTGCCAAGTCGCCGTAGACCTCGTCGGTCGACACATGGTGAAATCGCTTGCCGTACTTGCGGACTGACTCAAGCAGTGTGAAGGTTCCGATCACGTTCGAATGTATGAACGGCTGCGGGCAGTTCAGCGAGTTGTCGTTATGCGTCTCGGCGGCATAGTGCACGACGGCGTCGACGGTCGCCACCAGACCGTCGACCAGATCGGCGTCAGCGATATCACCACAAACGAAGTCCACCCGCGCCTCGGGCAGCGCCGATAGGGACGCGCGGTTGCCGGCGTAGGTGAGTTTATCCAGCACCGTGACATGGTGATCGGTGTGCTTGACCACGTAGTGGACGAAGTTGGAACCGATGAAGCCGGCACCTCCAGTTACCAGAAGCCGCGCCACTAGTCTCCTCTTTCGAGCAGGTCCAGCAGGTACTTGCCGTAGCCCGACTTCACCAACGTGTAGGCACGGGTGCGCAGTTCTTCATCGGTGAGAAAGCCCTGCCGCCAGGCGATTTCCTCGGGTACCCCGATCTTCAATCCGGTACGGCGTTCCATGGTTCGCACATAGTCGGCGGCGTCGGTCATCTGGTCGAAGGTCCCGGTGTCCAGCCAGGCGGTCCCTCGGGGCAGCACCTGCACCCGCAGTCGGCTCTGCTCGAGGTAAGCCCGGTTGATGTCGGTGATCTCGTATTCGCCACGCTCACTTGGAGCCAGGTCCCGCGCGATGGCCACTACGTCGTTGTCATAGAAGTACAGCCCCGGTACCGCGTAATGACTCTTCGGCTGCTTCGGCTTCTCCTCGAGGGATACCACCACGCCTGCGGTATCGAATTCGACCACGCCGTACGCAGACGGATCAGCGACCCAGTAGGCGAAGATCGTGCCGCCGTCTACATCGGCGAAACGCTTCAGCTGAGTACCCATACCCGGCCCGTACAGCAGGTTGTCACCCAGCACCAGGGCGACCTTGTCGGTCCCGATGAAGTCAGAGCCGATGGTGAATGCCTGGGCCAACCCGTCCGGAGACGGTTGTTGGGCGAACGTGATCGATACGCCGAAGCGTGAACCGTCGCCCAGCAACCGCTCAAAGGCGGGAGCGTCGTGTGGGGTGGTGATCACCAAGATGTCCCGTATACCGGCCAACATCAATGTGGACAGTGGGTAGTACACCATCGGCTTGTCGTACATGGGGATCAGCTGCTTGGACACACCCAGGGTGATCGGGTGCAGTCGGGTGCCTGAACCCCCCGCCAGGACGATGCCCTTCATCGCACCGCATCCGGTAACACGGACCCGTCGGACCGCTCGACGACCCGAACCCCCATCCCGTGCGCTTGATAGATGCGCAGATCGTCAACCCAGAACGCGCCTTCGAACAGGATCAGTAGCCCCTGGTCATCTCTTGTCACAGAGACGATTTCGATCTCGGTGCGGGTTCGCAGGTTGGTCGGTAGCACCTGGCCGCGGCACTTGTATCTGAGGGGCTGGCCCAACGCGACGGCCTCGAACTCCACTCCGTCCCCCGCGGCCAAACCCGAGAGCCGCGCCGCCGCGCGCGCCGCCTGCTGCATGGCCTCCAGCCCGAGTGATCCGGGCTGTACCGGATCCTGGAAGAAATGGGCTTTGAAGTACCACGCATCGGGGTCGACGTCAGCCTCGGCGACCAACCGCCCGAGGCCCGCGCCGCCGCCACCGGGCCAATAGTTGATCCGGTCGAACAGCTGCAGCTTGCCCTGCGCAAGCCAAGGGGCACCGGACAATTCAGCGGCGTCGTACGGCAGCGATACCGGCGCCTCCGCAGACAATGCCGTCGCCACTTCCGGCGACGCGGGCAGACCGACTTGCGATTCCAGCGAAGCCGGAGTGAAGAAGCCGAATGTCGTCTTCAGCGACATGATGGGCTCTTCACCTTGGGTGCACACGGATTCGAAGAAGATGATCGTCGATCCGCCGGCCTCGGCAACACGATCGAAGCGCGCGGTCACCCGCAGTGTCCCAACGCGCGCCGGCTGATGTGCCACAACCTCATTGCCGTCGAGATTGCGGATCACCACATCGCCGGTCCGATTGACCGCCAACCCCATGTACGAGGCCAGCCAGCCGCACGGTTGCAGCACGATTTCCTGGAGCACCGACAGCGGCACCGCCGCAGACTTGGCATCCGCGAGGTACCACGCATCAGCGGGGACGTCGTATTCGGCGACGACCGTGCCGCCTGGCGTCGGCCTCCCCACCGGACAGTCCGCGCTCACGATGCGGGTCAGGAAATGGTAGGGCTCGGCGGGCAGCCGCGGCGGGCGTCGGGCACCGTCGAACGGAAGGTACATGGCCCCAAACGAATCCGACGGCCTACCTTGCGCACAGGCGAGCAGCGCAGCGTGATCGCCACGTACATCGAGCGAATTCCCGACGATGCGTGCGGGCCCGGGCACACCCGGCGGAGTCGGCCAGTCCGGTACCAGGCGCATGCCGAACCGGCGGCAATGGAACACCTTGAAGCCGTCCCGTCGGCACAACAGTGCCGCGAAGATGGTCGGAGCCGGCCCATCGATGATCTCTTCCACGAACACCTCGTATTCGAGGGTGTGGTCGGCATCCGGTGTCACTTGCCCCCGGCAGACGAAGCGCGCCGTCTCGTCAGGCACCGGTTCGAACCGCCAGCCATCGCGGTCGATGGTGAAACCGTATGCGGCCATCGCGAAGGACAACGCCTGAGTGGCCGCGTCCGCCATCAATGTCCCCGGCATACACGGATCGTTCTTGAAGTGCCCTTCGTAGAACCAGGCATCCTTCGGCACTTCCGCGGTGGCGCGCAAGTACCCCCGGCCCCACGGACCGCCATCCGGGTCAAACTCGGCGACCTCATCGATCAGCCGCAGCCTGCCAGTCGGAAGTGCCGGGGTGCGTACGTGCGCGGCAGCCATTTCGAAGCCGATTCCGAAGCAGGAGAAGGCATCTCCCCGAACGAAATCGTCGAGATCGAGTCGATCGAACGTGCGCTTCTGCGTCACGCGCGGTGGCCTGTCACGACGCGCTCCAACGCGCGGGACGTCCTCGGCGGCATCCCACAGCACCCCGTCCGACTGGCTCAGTTCCTCGTCGGAGAAGAACCCGGCCTGGCCGTTGCGCACCGAGATCGCCAGCCTGTCACCGATGTAGCAGTCGTAATGGAAGAAGAACAGCCGCGTATCACCAGTTTTCGCGTGACCATCGATATGGATGTCGTAGCGCAGAGTCTCACCCGCCTGCGGCGGTTCACCCATAAAGGTCAGTTCGCATCCGAGCAGACGGTAAACGCGCTCACCGCGATTGGCGAAGTCTGCCCCCAGCCACGACGCGAGCAACAGGTCGGCCTGGCCGGACTCGATCACCACCCCCGGAGACATCCGGCGGTTGTGCATGTACCAGGCATCGGCGACGACATCGGTCTCGGTGACGATACGGCCGGTGCCCATCGTGCCGGGCTCGCCCTCGATCAGCATCACCCGGTCGGCCAGCAGCAGCGGTGCCTGCGGCATGCGCACCACGCGCCGATACTGATCCAGCTCGCCGAAAAGAGGACCGAACACCTGCGAAATATTCTCCCCCGCAAGCGTTTCGAGCTGAGCGCGTGAATACAACGGTCGCTGCTGGATCGGCGTCCCAGGCAGAACCGGGGCAACCGGTGCGGCGACGGGCGGCGACAGGACCGGAATTTCTGGCCGAGGCGGTACCGCCGGCGGTGCCGTTACCCCGGCCAGGCGCGGCGCCGCCGCCGGCAGTACGCCTCGCTGCCCCATGGCCAGCGCCAGCATTTCACCGCGCGCAGTCAAGAACGCCTCATGGGCCCGTGCCTGTCGCTCCACGAACACCGCCTGCGCCGCACTCGCCGACGCGACCAGTCCGAGCGCAGCCTTCGCCCTACTGCCGGTCGCCGCGACAGCCCCGGTGTCGGCCGGCGCGACCGCGCGTGGGAGGTCAGCGCTTGGGACCGTTACCTTCTGGGCGCGTACGTTCTCCGCGAGTACATCGCGGACGACGATGGTCGGCACCGTGTCCAGTGGCGCCGGCGCCATGATTTGAATACTTGCCGGGTCCAATCGCGGCATGGGCTCGGGCACAACCCCTGACACCTCGGGCTTCATGATCATGTCCGGTCGATGTGCCGCCAGTACCAGCGTGCGGGCCGGGCTCGACGCCGGTTGGGCACCTTGCTCGCGCAGTTGCTGCATACGCGCGTCGAATGCATCCGTATCCACAGGCTGGCCGTGCACCCACAACTTCGACACAGTTTCAGCGAGCGCGCGAAGACCCCGTCGTTCCGGCGGGTCCAGCGCAACAACCAAATGTGTACGGTCGCCGAGGATCTTCGGGATCGCACCGGTCAAAATGCCGCGCGGACCGTGCTCGACGAAGATGCGGACGCCGTCCTCCCACGCTTGCAGCACCGTCGCCGGAAAGTCGATCGGTTCAAGTGCTTGTTGCGTGATCGCGTCAGCGGCCGCTGCGCGCGTCGGGGTGTAGGCGCGGTTACCGGCGTTGGTGTAGAAACGCACATCGGGTACCGCATGGCTCTCCCGGCTGTGCACCCTGTGCCACTGCTCCTCGAACGGTCCCATGGCGCTGCAGTGCACGATCATGTCGAGACCGAGCGGAATGGCACGTGCACCGTCGATGGCGTCGATGACGCGCCGGCATGCCTCCGGATCACCGCCGATCACGCAGTCGTCGGGCGCCTGCACGATCGTCATGTAGGCGCGGGGTTCGCGCTCCAGCGCCGCCTCTGTCGCCGCTCGGGGCGCACTGACGCGCCAGCACTCCCACGGTGCTCGCTCATTCTCCGGCAAGCCCCATGCGTCTGCCGCGGATCGGCAGTTGCCCGTCAGGTGCTCGCCGTACATCCCCACGGTGTGCATTTCCTCGAGCATCGCCTCAAGATCACGCCACACGCCGAAGGCCAGCAGAGCGTTCGTCTCTCCAGACGAAAGACCAACTGCTGCAGTTGGTTTGAGTCCGAGGACCGCGCGAGAGAACTCTGCATGGGCCTGGCAGACCAGCGCGCATCCAGTCAGTTGCGCGGGCGGTTCCAGGGTCGTGACGTCGGCACCATACATAGCGCGCCCCAAATCACCGACGTGCGAGACCCGAGTGGCAAGCACGTCGCCGATCTCCGGCCACGCCAACAACAGATCCCGGCCCGCACCCGGATACGCCGCCGCAGCGCCGGTAAAGGCAAACGCCAGTTCTCCATTCACCGGGTTGTCGGTAAAAGCGAGCCCAATCCCCACCGGGGTCTCGCCGCGATCGAGCCGCTGCACGGCCTCGCCGCGGAGCGCTTCCAGCTTGGACTCGCTTTCTGCGACCAAAGAACAACGCACCGAACCGCTTCCGCCCTGCTCACCGCGCGCCATGCGGTTACGCAGCTCGGCCCTGCTTTCCGCCGCATAGCGTTCGGAGACGGGAACAGCTCCGAGCGCTACCGGATCGCTTACCCCGTCGACCGCGGACACACCGATTCGTTCTGTGCGGCCTCCGAGCGAATCCATCTGAACCACTGCGTGTTTCACTCCGGGCACCGGCTGCGCTCCGTGCTCGTCGACCCGGATCCGCGCCCGCACCGCCGCCACCCGCGCCGCCACTTCGATGGCCGCGCCGGCCGCGTGCGTGCGGCCGAACCGCCCGACGGCGAAGTTCGCATCGACCGCGTTCTCGGTGCCGTCCGTATCGACGACGGCGAGAATCTCGTCGCCCGCTGCCTCGGCATCTGCGCGCAGCTTCAGAATGAACGCCACTGCCGCGTCGCCATGCGCCGTCCCGGCATCGTTCGCGAGCGCATCGGCGGCCTGTGCATGCGTTGGCTCACAACACATATCGACCGCACCCGCGACCACTGCATCGAGTTCGCCGCGGCGCAGGGCACGCACCCCGAGCCGTAGCGCGGTCAGACCGGAAAGTTCTTCACTGGATACGGTGAAGCCGAACCCGCGGAAGTCGCGTTGCGCGTGGATGCGATTGGCCGGGATGTTCGGCATGGTGCCGACCACTCCGTCCGCGGTCAGCCGCGGGATCGATTCCTTGTTGGCCTCCAGCCATTCCTCATCGGACATGTGCTGTACCCGCAATCGATGCCGTGCAATGGTCGCGTCACAGCCCATACCGACGACCACGCCGGTCCGCTTTGGGTCGGTGCTGACGTTCCCAAGCGCCTGCGCGGCGGCGGCCAGCATCGCGGTCTGCTGACCAAGGCTGGCCTTGAGTTCTGCTGGCGTACAACCAAGGCCGACCAGATCGAGTTCGACGGTATCGAGCGGCGTCGGCGCATTCGGGCGCCCGAGCGCACGGCGACGGAACTCCCCGGCCTCCTGCGCGTCGCCGGTCACCACACCCATTCCGCAGATGACGACATCACCCGAGGGTCGCGGCCGTCGCGCTACCGGACTGCTCGTGCCCACGTAGTTTTGAACGATCAAGTGCGCGTTGTTGCCGCCGAACCCGAAGTTGCTGACCGCCGCACGCTTGATCGTTCCGTCCCACGGCGTCGGCGTGGTCGACAACGTGAAGGGGGTCTCGTTCAACGCCGTCGTCGGCTTCTCGCACAGAGTTCGTGGAACCACCGAGGCCTGCATGGCAGACAGTACGTTGACCAGACTCGCGGCGCCCGACACCGTGATGGTGTGGCCCAGATTTCCCTTGAGGGCGCCCAATTTCAGCGGCACGTCGCCGTAGGCGGCGAGAATGCTCTCTAGTTCCGTCGCGTCGCCGAGTGCCGTGCCGGTGGCGTGACAATCGATGAAGTCGATGTCCGCGGACGCCAGCCCCGCCTGCTCCAACGCCGAGGCCATGGCCTGGGTCTGCCCGGACACCGCGGGTGCCAGCAGACCATTCTGCCGACCGTCGTTGGACAGCCCGATACCCATGATGATGCCCAGGATTCGGTCCCCGGCACGCTCCGCATCCTCAAGACGCTTCAGCGCGACCAGCGCCGCACCTTCCGACGGGACGAGTCCGTCAGCATCAGCGTGGAACGGCCGCGACCGGCCCGACGGACTGAGCGCCTGAAGCGCGGTGAAACCGAGATGCAAGAACAGATCGTCGGCACCGTTGAGGCCGCCGGCGAGCATCACGTCGGCCTCGCCATCCTGCAATGCATCGCACGCCAACTTGATGGCATAGAGCGACGACGCGCACGCGGCGTCGAGCGCAAAGGCCGGTCCGGTCATCTGCATCGCGTTCGCGACCAGCTGCACAGGCAGCCCCGACGAGAACCGATTTCGAGGATCGACGTCGCTCCTGCCGTGCCACACGCTTTCCACGTACGCGGTGCCCAAAGCGCTTGGATACGACAGATTTCCGACGATCAGGCCCGTCCGTGGCGTGGCTAGCGACCCACCCAGCGCATCCTGCGCGCATGCGGCAAGCCAATGGACCATCGGGTCGATCCGGCCGAAATCTGGTATGCGCGAGCCGATTTCCTCGCGGTCGAACGACGCATTCAGGTAGCCACCGGTCGTCGACGCAACCCGCAGACCCGGTTTGCCGCTGGCCCGAAGGACGCCAGGATCCAACCCCCGCCACTGATGGCGCGGAGTCGCAGTAAGCAGACTCCGGCCGCCCACGGTTGCTTCGAACAGTGCCTCCGGCGTGGTCGCACCGGGCAGGACGCAGCTACGTCCGACAATCGCGACCGGTTCGAACCCCGTCACGCCGGCGCATCCACTGCGGCGCCCGCAGCGTAGAACTCCACGCCCTCCAACATTGCGACCAAGGCGCCATCCGTGGCTACAAACGCGATATCGAAGTCCACGCGCTTGTCATTGATCGGGTGCGCAGCGAAACGGCAATGCACATCGCTGTTTTCGAGGAACGGCTGGTTGAGCACCACCCGTCCGATACGAATCGGCAGCATCAGGGAGCGTCCTTGCGCACTGGCCCAGAGCAGACCGAACTGCAGGCCGCCATCCACAACCGCGGGATCGATGGCCCAGTCGCTGTGTGGCCAGCTGAGATCGTGGATCCCCTTGAGGCTTCCGGTGCCGCCAGCCTCGCCGAACGCGCCCAGATCCTCGATTGCGGCGAACCGCGGTCCATGGAACAGCGGGCCCTCGTAGGCGTCCGCAATGCTCATCGGCCAGGGCTGCCCCGACACCTCCGGCACCTGCACGTTCGGGGCCACATCGACTCCGGTTTCCAAAAGGGCGCGATACCGCGCACGGCCCTCGCCGTCACGGACAGCAACGGTATACACCGATTCCGTAGGGTCGAAATTGATTGTGAAAGTATGCTTTTCGTCCGCATCGAGCGTGACACCCGACAACACCTGGAGGTCGCGTACGACGCAACGGGCATCGGTAATCAGATCGCGGGCCGCGCGCAGGATGGCATCGAGCACGATCACCACCGGGACCACGACCTTGCCTCGAACCTGATGATCTTCGAGCACCGGCAGCAGCTCCGTCGACACATCCCATTCCAGGCTGACGGCACGCAGCCGGGGCTCCGCGGGGGCCGCGACGACTACCGCGGTCGCCGAGGACCGGGCCATCGCGTTGTCCGCGAAGAACTGCGCACCCTCATCGAGTGGGATGACCTCCACCCCGGCCTCCAAGAATCGGGTCTTGAGCGTCGCATCAACCATGCCGCCGTCCCACGGACCCCAGCCGAACGCGCGCACGACACACGCGTCGCCGCGACGAGCGGCCTCCCGCGCCGCGATGGACTCCAGCGCGGCGTTGGCGGCGGCGTAGGCGGACTGACCGGGGTTGCCGGTACGAGCCGCGATCGAGGAGAAGAACGAGATGAACCGCAGGTCGTCAGCTGTAGTGGCATTAAGAAGCGCCTCTGCACCAACGAGTTTCGTGCTGAACACCGCGACGAATTGGTCGTCGTCGAGGTCCTCGAGCCGGCGGTCGGCGAGTACACCCGCACCGTGAACGACGCCGACGACCGGCCCTAAGTCCCGCCGCACCTCGTCCAGCGCACGCCGCAACTCTTCTTCGTCGGTGATGCTGGTGGAGAAGTATCTGGCCGTAGTGCCCTGCTGCTGCGCGGCCGAGAGAGTAGCCCGTACTTCTCTTTGCGCCAGAAGGCTTTCCGCCTGTGCACGAGCCTGCGGGAGGCTCACCGTCTCACCTCGTGCTCGCGCCGCGGCCGTCAGCGCTGTAGCGATCTCGGCGACCGTCGTGCCAGAAGGCTCGTCGGCAGTGACGTCACGCAGCGGCGTACGGCCGAGCAGCGCCAGCCCGAGGCCATGCTGCTTCGCCAAGGCCAGTGCCGACTTGGCGGTCACGCCACGCGCACCGCCGGTGACCACGACGACACCGCCGTCCGCGACGTCGACGGTCTCCCCCACCGGTGCGGCGTCGATCCCATCGACCACAACCAGTCGGGTTCCGTCGTCACGCAAGGCGACCTCGATACCGCTACCGCCCTCCAGCAGCTCGGCTGTCAGCCGTTCGGCATCAAGGCTTTCCATGTCGATCGCCCGCACCGAGGCGTTGGGCCACTCCCACGCCGCGGACTTGACCAGACTCGCCACCCCGACCGGCATGTCCGCACCTGCGAAGGCAGCGCCCGTCGACTGCACGGTGACAAAGAACCGCGATGACGCGCTGCACTTGGCGACACTGCGGGCCGCGTGGAAAGCGCGCAGGTGCGCCTCGACACAGTCTGGCGGCGAGCCGGCCGGCGTCAGGGCCGCAAGACAGATGACAGCGCTCGCGCCGTCCGGCACCTGGGCGACGGTCCGGGCAGTGATCCCGCGGGCGGTCAGCGCTGCTACCAGATCATCGGCAAAGTGTGGGTTTTCGCGCGTGATGAGGACCTCTCCAGCCCGCAGGCCCGGCATCGCAAAGCCACCTGGCGGTACCGGCCGAAGCTGCGCCTCCGTGCAGCTCAGGCCGCCGGAGGCCACGGGCGATGAAGGCAGTGGAATCGAATGCACTACTCCCACAGCAACTTCGGCGTGGCCGCCGCCGGTGGTGATGCCACCCACCGCGTCGACGACATCCTGCAAAGTCTGCATACCCGCCAACTCCGACGCCGGAATCTCCGGCGCCCCAGGCAACTTCGCCTGCAACGCAGCCAAAATCTCAACCTGCTTGATCGAGTCGATACCCAACTCGGCCTCCATCTCCATGCCCAACCCCAGCATGTCGACCGGATAACCCGTCTTCTCCGACACAATCGCCAACACCAAATCACCAGCATCCACCGACGGCACAACTACCGGCACCGGAACACTCACCCCACCGGTGAAACCACCCACCGCATCGACAACATCCTGCAAAGTCTGCATACCCGCCAACTCCGACGCCGGAATCTCCGGCGCCCCAGGCAACTTCGCCTGCAACGCAGCCAAAATCTCAACCTGCTTGATCGAGTCGATACCCAACTCGGCCTCCATCTCCATGCCCAACCCCAGCATGTCGACCGGATAACCCGTCTTCTCCGACACAATCGCCAACACCAAATCACCGGCATCCACCGACGGCACAGCAACCTGCACCGGCACCGACTGCGCCGCCGGCACCGGAACACTCACCCCACCGGTGAAACCACCCACCGCATCGACAACATCCTGCAAAGTCTGCATACCCGCCAACTCCGACGCCGGAATCTCCGGCGCCCCAGGCAACTTCGCCTGCAACGCAGCCAAAATCTCAACCTGCTTGATCGAGTCGATACCCAACTCGGCCTCCATCTCCATGCCCAACCCCAGCATGTCGACCGGATAACCCGTCTTCTCCGACACAATCGCCAACACCAAATCACCGGCATCCACCGACGGCACAACTACCTGCACCGGCACCGGCACCGGCACCGGCACCGGCACCGGCACCGGCTGAGCCGCCGGCACGCGGATAACTGCCACCGGATCCAACACCTGGCTGGGCGCCGGGGCCGCGATGACCACCGGGGCCGAGATCGGGGGTGCGGCGGGTTTCGAAACATGCTGTGGCGCACTGGGTTCGAGATCCAATGCATGGACCACACCATTGCGCACGGGCGCCGGGGACTGTGGCACGGCGTGGCCACCCACGATCTCGGCCATCATCTGCGTTGACATGTACAAAAAGGCTTGATGGCTTTGCGCGACCACGTCCAAATAGCGTTGATGCTGGTCCGCAGTTTCCTTCTGGATCCGATCGATGACACTCCAGGCGTCCGGGGAAAACAACGTGTCGGCGGTGGCCGTCGGCACATCAACCGCTGCTACCGGCAACGACGCCTCCCGTGTCACCGAGACGGGCTGTGGCGCGGGCGGCGCCATGGGCTGGACCGTGGCAGGAACCGGCGGGTCCATGTGCTGGATGGGTGAGGTCAACAGCGGTCCTTCGTCAGCAGGGGACGGCAAATCTGGCAATTTCGCGCGGGCGCGCTTCGGCGTGACCGAGATGTTCCCGTCCACCGGTGGGTATGGCTTTCCGAGGTTGGCGCCGCCCACCAGGACGGCGTGAGCCGGCACGGGAACATTTTTCGCCGGCTCTTCGTAGTGGTCGAACAGAGAAACGAGATCAAGACTCACGCCGTCGGCGGCCAAGGCCGCCAGCCCGCGGTGCCAGGCGCGCAAACCGCCTGCCTTCGAATCATCCAGGGCCACAGCGATATGCGGTGTCGTATTCAAAATCTGGCGCACCAGACCGGTCAGCACCCGACCCGGCCCAACCTCGATGAATCGGGTGAAGCCGGCGCGGGCCATCGCTTCGATCATCTCGCGGAACTTCACCGACTGCCGAACCTGAGTGCCGAGCTGATCGGCCACCTGCTCGCTGTACGGCTCAGCCGTGGCATTCGCATAGACCGGGAAACGCGGTTCCTGGATATTCAGCGACTTCAGGTATTCCGTCAGCGGTTCGGAACTCGCCGCCACGATCTCGGAATGGAACGCCGACGCGACCGGCAGCCGGCGCGCCGTCCAGCCCGCCGCCTTCGCGGAGCTTTCCGCCCACTCGATATCGGATGTGTAGCCCGCGAGCACCACCTGGTTCGGGGCGTTGTCGTTGGCGATCACCAACGAACCCGCGGGCTGCGGTTGCGAATCGAGCAGCGCGCGAACATCTTCGGCGCTGGCGGCGACGGCGAGCATGGCACCGTCCTTACCCCGTCCCGCCTCGGCCATCAGCAGACCGCGGGTACGAGCCGTCGCGACCAGGTTCTCCGTCGGGAGCGCACCCGCAGCAGCCAGAGCAGTCACTTCTCCGAAGCTGTGACCGGCGGCACCATCAGCGGTCACGCCAAGTACATCGAGAAGCGCAAGCTGTGCCAGGCTGGCGGCCGCGATCGCCGGCTGCGCATTCTCCATCGCCGTGAGCTCGGATTTCTGTAATTCCAGCGCCTCAGCGTCGAACACCGGCTCCGGGAACACGAAACCGGGCACATCGGCGAGGTCACCATCGAGCCCATCCCACACCGCGATCGCGTCGGGAAACTCAAGCGCGAGATCGGCGCCCATGCTGACGTACTGGCTCCCCTGACCGGGAAACAGGAACGCCGTCTTGCCTTCGCGTGCCCGCCCCAAGCCCACCGCCATGTTGGGGTCCTTGAGCTGAGCCGCGGTCCCGTCGGCCAGTGCCGTACGCAGGCGTTCGATGAGCGCTTCAAGCGATTTTTCATCCGCGGCGACCAGACCGGCACGCGCGGGCTGCGATGCATCGAACTCGCGTGCAGATTCGAACGCGATGCGCGCCAGACTCTCGCCTGCGCCCAAGGCTGCGGCAACCTCCGCGGCCCGCTTCTCGAGATCGGCTTCGCTACCGGCGCTCAGCACCACGAGTTCTGTCGGCAACGCCCGCAGCCGCTTCGCACGCTGCTCGCCGCGGTACTCCTCCAGCGTCACATGGAAATTGCTGCCCCCAAAGCCGAACGCACTGACCGAGGCGCGCCGCGGCTGATCGTCCGGACGTACCCACGGCCGGGTCTGTGAGTTGACATAAAAGGGGGTGCCATCCAGACCCAGAGCCGCGTTCGGGCGGTCCACCTTCAACGTTCCAGGCAACGTTGAATGTTGCAGGGCAAGAACAGCTTTGATGAGTCCTGCGGCGCCGGCCGCCGCCTTGGTGTGGCCGATCTGCGATTTCACCGAGCCGATCGCGCAGCGTGACTCGGTATCTGTGAACACCGATTTGAGCGCAGCGAACTCAGCAACGTCGCCGGCCTTCGTCGCGGTGCCATGCGCTTCGACGAGTTCGACGGTCGAAGGCTCGTAACCAGCACGTTCGTAGGCGCGGCGCAGAGCCTTCGCTTGCCCTTCGGACCGCGGCGCATAGACGCTGGAAGCCCGTCCGTCGGAGGATGAGCCCAGACCTCGGATGACCGCATGGATCGTGTCCCCATCGCGCTCGGCGTCGCTGAGGCGCTTGAGCGCCAGCATCCCCACGCCCTCGCCGATTATGGTGCCATCGGCCGCATCTGAAAGCGGCCGACAGTCACCTGTCTGCGAAAACGCCGGCGTCTTTGAGAAGCACATGTACATCATCACGTCGTTCAAGGCGTCAACGCCGCCGGTCAAGACCATGTCGGCTTCGTGCAGATACAGTCTGTGCAGTGCCGCCTGAAGCGCGGAAAGCGAACTGGCGCATGCCGCATCGGTCACGAAGTTGCTACCGCCGAGGTTCAGACGGTTGGCTACCCGCCCAGCGACGACATTTCCGAGCAGCCCAGGAAAGGTGGATTCCTGCCAGGGCGCATAGTGATCGGCGATGTCCTGGCAGATTTCGTCTGCTTCGTCTGCGGCTAAGCCATTCTCCAGCATGGCCTTCCGCCAGATTGGCCGCTGCAGGCGCGCGCCCATCTGGACGACGAGTTCGGTCGTGGAGGCGACGCCGAGCACCACATCCACCCGGTCCAGGTCGATTTCCGCACCGCCACGACTCACGTCGTCAAGCACCTGCTTCGCCGCAATCAGCGCGAGCAGTTGCGCAGAATCGGTGGCCGGCAAGGTATTTGGCGGCAACCCGAATTGAATCGGGTCGAAGTGGACCGGCTCGATGAAACCACCGCGTTTGCAGTAAGTCTTGTCCTGCGCCTTGGGGTCGGGGTCGAAATAGTCCTCGATCAGCCAGTGCGAAGGCGGCACCTCGCCGATCGCGTCACGGCCACCACTAACAGTGCGCCAGTATCCCGTGAGCCCTGACTCGCCGGGATAGATAGCGGTCATCGCGACAACCGCGACCGGCGTGGCGAGGGCGTGCTGATTCTTATCGGTCACTAAAAAGGCCTCACTACTTATCCGTACGGACCTGGCTCATCCCAATGGACGGGGATGAAAATTGAAGGCGGAAGCGGGCATTGGGATGCCTGCAGCACGTAGATGCCCGGCGCGCGTCACGGTTGCAGCGCCTTCGAGCAGATTGAGCGCGATCTGACGGACTGTTCGTGCCCCCACAGGTTCGAGGAAGCTGCCCCGTACCCACTCATTGAAGGCACCCATCGCTGGCCCGCACCAGATTTGGTAGTCCGTGCGCCGCGCGGCACGACCTTCACGCGCCCACTGCGCGCCGTTGAACAAATACCAGCGAAACACCAGGGCCATGCGATGTTTGGGATCCTCTGCAGCGCGTTTGACCTGCCGCGGATCGCTTCGGGAGAAGAACGCCTCGGTGTCAGCCCAGATGTCGTCGACGCCGCGTCCGAGCACTGTCTTCTCGAGGTTCTTGAGCTCATGCTCCGGGGATTCCTCGAACGAGGAATAGCGGCGGTAGAAATCGGCCAGCCGTTGACCCCGCTGGGCGAACATGGTGCCGCGTTTGAGGACTTGCACGGTCACCCCCAGCTCGAACATGTCGGCGGCAGGCGCCATCGCGACATCGGTGGATTCGGCCAGGGCAAGCAGCTCTCGCCCGTCGGGTGACAACCCGCTTTCCACCGCCGACTGATTGACTGAACCGGTCAGGACGTACGCCGCACCAGCAGCGAAGGCCGCCGCTACTGCGGCGGGAGTTCCGAGTCCGCCTGCCGCGCCCACGCGCGGCAGCACCGCATAGCCATGCGCGTCGGCGATCGCATCACGCAGCCCGATCAACCGCGGGAGCAACACCGTCAGCGCGCGATTATCGGTGTGCCCACCTGAATCTGCTTCAGCCGTAATATCTTCGGCGACCGGAATCTCACGTGCGAGACCAGCCTCTTCCGCGGTGATGCGACCCTCGGAGACCAGCGCCTGCAGCATCAAATCCGGTGCGGGGGAAAGAAATTGCCTGGCTACTTCGACGCGCGACACCTTCGCGAAGATTCGTCCGGAGCGGATGATCTGGCCATCAGCACCGCGGCACAACCCTTTCGCGGCATACAGGACGATCGCCGGCGTCAGTTGCATGAACGCCGATGCCGAAACGCAGCGCACGCCTAGGCGGTGGAACAGGTCGATCGTCGCCACTTCGAGGCGGTCGTCGTGCACGTTGTGAATCAAATTGGCGCCCCAGCCGCCACTTTCGGTGCCCAATGCGGCCTGAATCTCCCGTACGCCCGCTTCGATGTCGTTGAGCCCCAGACCCGCGCTGCCGAAGAATGCCATTCCGCCAGCGCGTACGCCCTCGATCGTCATCCGTGCCGTGGCGATACCGCGGGCCATCTCACCGATGACATACGGGAATCGCACTCCGTGCGCGGCGGTGAAGCTGCGCTCGCCCAGCCATTCTGGATAGATCGGCGGCAGGACCGCGATCAGGTCGTGGCGCAGGAGTTCCGGGGTAAGCCCGTCGGTTCCCAGCAGAACAGGGCGCGGGCCCTGAGCGGACGCCACGACCGCGACCGGTGCGCGGATCGACGCGAGCGCCGCGCCGATGTCAGAACTGTCGATCACCGCCGATGAGACGAAATTTGCCCGTGGAAAATCAGCCAACGAAGCACGCATGGTGCGGGACTCTAACCGCTCTCCTGGCGCCCAGTCCCGGTTTTTGACGTTGTCGTCTATTTTTTCATTTTTTCAGCCCTGCGGCCCGGTCGCCGGACGCATACCGGCGCGCATGCGCCCGTCGCCCGCGCCGGATCTGAGGTCTTCGACAGACCCACGCAAGGCCTGTTCGCCCTGGTCAGGCGCGCGACCGACAATGAACCCCGGCCTGATTCAGCATCATTCGACCTACCCACCGATGAAACGTTCTGCTCGAAAACCAGAAATTATCGCCGACGTCAGTTGTATGGTGGCCAACCGGCAAGGGCAGTTACAACTAATCGCGGATGTGCAATGGATCAAGTACAGCGTAAAACTGGCGTGTTGCTCAGTGCACTGGCCTACGGAGCAATCTCTACCGGCGCATTGAATGCGGCTCCGGCAGCACACGCAACCTGCATATCCGCCTTCGGGTTCGGTTTAGGCAGCGGGTGCTCGAGCAACCCCACCTCCATCGCGATCGGGATCGGCGCCGGCGCAAAGGCGGACGCGTCACTGGGGTTCTTCGGCAGTGCCATTGCGGTCGGCACCAATGCCTCGGCGTCGAACGGCCTCAGTGCCCTGACAACGGCCGCGGCATTCGGTGACAACGCAACAGCCGGAGCACTTTTCTCTGTCCTGGGGGCAGCCCTGCAATTCGGACCGGGTTCCGCATCAACGATCGGCGCATTCAATCTCGCCATCGGCGCCTTGTCGAACCTTGCGACGCAATCCGCCAGCGCGATGGGGATGGGCAACATCGCCATTCAGCTCGGACAGGGCACTGCAGCAACGCTTGGTGCCTTCAATCTCGCCATCGGTGCATTGGGCGGAAATGGCGGTACCCAATCGAGCAGCGCCGCCGGCATCGGCAACCTCGCCGTACAACTCGGACAGGGCGCCGCAGCAACGGTTGGCTTGATCAATGCGGCACTCGGCATTTCGCCGAATGGCACGGGCCAGCAAACTACCAGTGCCGGCCTCTTGGGCACCCTCGCGCTCAACCTTTTTGGTAGCGGGGGCAACAAGGTGGCAACTGAGGCCTACTTTGGTGCCGCGATAAGCATTCTGAGTACCGCCGGCAACATTCTGGCCAGCGGCATCCTGGCTCTTGCCGCGGACATCATGGGCTTTCACAACGTTGTTTCCACGGCTGGCCCCGGCACTGGCACTGGCACCGGCACCGGTACTGGCACTGGCACTGGCACTGGCACGACCGCACCCTCGATTACCAGCATCCTGAGCACGGCTTTCAACGCATTCGGCAGCAACAACACCGTGACGGCCGGCCCTGGGCCGCTGTCGATCGCCGGTTCGATCGGTGGCACCGGCGCGACCGTCACCCAAACCGGTCCCGGCATCCAGCTCAACGCTGTCACCGCTACGGCGGCAACGCCGACCAGCGCCGTCGCCGCGAGCCCCACGCCGACGAGCGCTGTCACCACCGGTGCCACCACCGCCGTTTCAGCAAGCTCCTCCACCGCCGATTCAGCAAGCTCTACCAGCAGCGACGCGGCATCCCCCGCGGCGAGTGCCTCCCGAGCAAGCTCGACCGCCACCGACGATAAGACCACCGCAGCAAACTCTTCCACGGTCAACAAGACCGCCACAACGGCGAGTGAGCCTCAATCAAACCCGACCGCAACCAACGGCAAGGCCGCCGCCGCGAGCACCCCCTCCACCGGCGACAAGCCCCGCACCTCAGCAACCTCCGTCTCGGCAACTTCCGGCTCAGCGACTTCCGCCCCGGCGAAACCGTCGGACTCGCAAGGTGGCAAACATCGCGCTCCTGAAGGCAGCGCGCCAACCGTATCCACCCCCGGTTCTACCGGCGGCAAGCACCACAACACGAGCGACAACAACACGAGCGAGAAGCACATAAATAGCGCCGATAAGTAGCCGGCCCGGCGAGGTATTCCGGTCCGGCGAATTTGTTCAGAAATTGGGGATGAACTATGGCCGCACAACACCGTTCGAAGAGTCGGACCAAGTCACAAACGCTGCGGGCGGGGCGCCACCGCGCGCGGCAGCATCCCAGCAAGGTCTACAGCTGGCTCAGCGCGGGCGCCGTCACCGTCGGTATCAGTGCTTCGCTAGTCGGCACGGCGGGGTTCGCCAGCGCCGAGCCAGGCACCTCGAATTCCTCGGATCACACCACCACTGGCTCAAAGGTCAAACCGACAGCCTCCAAAACGGAGAGCAACACCGCCGCCAATCCGACAAAACCGTCGTCTCCTAATACAAAGACACCAAACTCAACAAGCACTACCAGTTCAAACAGCGCCGCCACAGGCACCACTGGTTCGACCGTCGCAGGCAGCCCCAGCTCAACCACGGCCGCGAGCACCACCTCGGCCGGCGCAAAAACCGCAACCACCACCGCAGCCACCCCGACAGGCGCAACACCCGCCGCTACAGCGCCGGCTTCGACAAGTCTGTCGGCACAGGTCGTCTCCGATGTACAGCCCGCTGCAGCCCAACCAGCCGCAGCCGCGCTAACCGCAGCCGCACCCGCCGCAGCCACCGCTTCAGCGGCAAACACCACCAGACCCACCGCTGCAGCGCCCGCCCCGACAAGCCTGTCGGCACAGGTCGTCTCCGGCGTACAACCCGCTGCGGCCCAACCCGCTGCGGCCCAACCCGCCGCGGCCCAACCCGCCGCAGCCGCACCCGCCGCAGCCGCGCCGACGCGTCCGCTGATCGGCAACGGCGCCGACGGGACTGCGGCCAGCCCAGACGGACAGCCGGGTGGGTGGTTGTTCGGCAACGGTGGCAAAGGTTATACGCCGCCACCCGGCTCCGGCTTGGCCGCCGGCAACGGCGGAGCCGGTGGACTTATCGGCAACGGCGGGGCCGGCGGAGACGGCGTGGACGGTGGGGCCGGCGGCACCGGCGGCTCTGCAGTTTGGTGGGGCACTGGCGGTAGCGGCGGCGCCGGCGGCAACGCCACAGTTGCCGCCGGGGCCGGCGGCACCGGCGGCAATGGCGGAGCCGGCGGGCTCCTCGGCGGCGGTAACGGCGGTATCGGCGGGCGCGGCGGTAACGGCCTGGGCGCCGGAACCGGCGGGCACGGCGGCACCGGCGGCGCCGGCGGATTTCTCAGCCAGCCGGGCGCCGGCGGTAACGGCGGCGACAGCGCAACCGGGACCGGCGGGACCGGCGGGACCGGCGGGACCGGACTGTTCTCGGGCGGAACCGGCGGGATCGGCGGCACTGGTGCCATCGGCGGCATTGGCGGCGCCGGCGGTGCTGCCATCAGCTACGGATTCGGAAACATCACCGGCGGCACCGGCGGCCAGGGCGGTACCGGCACGAACGGAGCCGGAGGAGCCGGGGGCACCGGCGGCACCGCGATAATGGGGCCCTATAACTTTTCGGTGATCGGCTGGGGCACCCAATCATCTCTGTGGGGCAGTGCCACGGGTGGTATCGGCGGCGTCGGCGGCACCGGGACCACTGTCGGCGGCACCGGCGGCACCGGCGGCATCGCTTACGACTACTCGTCCTCCGGAGTGGCCACCGGCGGCACTGGGGGCGACGGCGGCACCGCCACCGCTGCGACCGGTGTCGGCGGCAATGGCGGCGCGGGCGGCAACGCCTTGGCACTCCTGGCCAGCATGACCGTGGCCGGGGTCGGTGGGCGCGGCGGAACCGGCCCGGCAGGGGCCGGAACGGCTGGCGCACCAGGCACCACCGCGACGATCTAGCGACTCAGTCGACACGGGCCGCGCGCGCACCGCAGCCGCTTGACAACACCTTGACGTTCCGGGCGAACCGGCCGAAATCTATACGGCCACAGCGCTTTCCATGACCACGCAGACGGTCATGTGGACCCCGCGTTGAGGCGAGCCGTCATTCGATCGTCGGCCCGGGACCCGGGAAACATATTGGGACCCGTGCCGCGACAACGGCACGGGTCCCAATATGACGGCGTGACTCCCGGAGCAACCAACAGGCGTCCAGGAAGGTCACGTATCCAAACGGGCGAACCGATTCCGCCGGTACTGCTCGACGCAACTCGATCGCCTGACCTTGCCGCTGGTGGTGATCGGAATCGAGCCTGGCGGTACTAGGACCAAATCCGCGATTGCCAGGCCGTGCGAATTCGACACCGCCGAGGTGACCTCACGCTTCACGATGTCCAGCTTGTCCTTGACTTCCTCATCGGAATCGCCACGCTTCTTTACCTCCATCACGACGACGAGTTGCTCGATCCCGTCGTCCGGCACAGCGATCGCCGCGGTCCGGCCCCCCGTGATCTCTTGGATGGTCGCCTCGATGTCGTCCGGAGCGTGATTGCGCCCGTAGACGATCAAGAGGTCCTTGATGCGCCCGACGATGAACAGCTCTCCCTCGGAGATGAAGCCCAGATCCCCGGTTCGCAGCCAAGGCCCCTCGGGGGTTCCGGCCGACGGCTCGACAATCGCGGCGCGGAAGACGCCCTCGCTCTCCTCGGGTTTCTGCCAGTACCCCGCGCTGACGTTGTCGCCGGCCGTCCACACCTCCCCGGTGGTGCCTGCCGGGCACTCGGTACGAGTCTCGGGGTCGACGATTCGCACCAACGGTGATACCTCGGAAATGGGCGAGCCGTAGCTGATCAGCTGGGTGCCGCCGGCGTTTTCGGTACGAACGGCGCGGCCATCGGACAGCGCCTCGGAATCGAATTCGATGACGTCGGGTGCCCGGCCCGGCCTACGGGTCGCCACATACAGGGTGGCTTCGGCGAGCCCATATGAGGGCTGTATCGCCGAAACCGGAAGGTTGAAGCGGGCAAACCGGTCGTTGAAGCGCTGGACCGTGCTGGGTTGCACTCGTTCCGCGCCGCTGAGAATGGTGAGCACGCCGCTGAGGTCAAGCCCCGCCATGTCGGCGTCTGAGGTCTTTCGCGCCGCAAGTTCGAACGCAAAGTTCGGCGCCGACGTGAACACGTGCGGATTGCTTCCCATCATCTGCATCCAGCGGGCCGGCCGCTGCAGAAACGATATCGGGGTCGTGAAAACGGAATGGAACCCACCGATGACGGGCGTGCAGACGCCCATGATCAGGCCCAGGTCGTGGAAGAAAGGCAGCCACGACACGATGGTCATATCCAGTGGTGCGACCCCGCCGTTGTTAACCAAAAAGTCAGTGGTGATCTGTTGGAGGTTGGTCAACAGATTCTGGTAGGAGATCATCACCCCGGCCGGCGAGCGGGTCGATCCCGAGGTGTACTGCAGATACGCGGTGGTCTGGTACCCGTCGGCGTGGAAGCTGCCCGCGGCTGCACCGGGCCGTGCTGGAGCGTCCAGATCCAGCAAGTCAAGCTCGATGATGGCCGGCGCCGACAAACCCGGCTGCGCCGCGACCGACCGGGTAACCCCATCGACAACCGAGGTTGTGGTCAGAATGGCGGCGGGCAGGGCATCGCGAAGCACCGAATCGACACGCTCATCGGTGACACCGCCGAACGGGACCGACAGCGGCACAGGGATGAGTCCCGCCTCCAGTGCCGCCAGGAAAGCGACGACGTACTCCAGCCCCTGCGGCGCGACGATCAACGCACGGTCACCGGGTGAGGCACAAAGCCGCAGTTCACGGGCAACGTTCATGGTCCGCCGGTACACCTGTGGCCACGTCAGGGTGATCGGAACGCCGGCCCAATCCTGCTCGTAGTCCAGGTAGGTGTACGCCACGTCATCGGGCTGCAGGCTGGCGCGCTCACGTAGCAGCGCAGGGAGGGACGTCTCGACCATCTGAGTCACGGGTTGGAAGTTACAACAGCGATTGTATTTACGTCTCCGAAAATAAGCTGTGAATGTCAAGGGAATTTCAGGCCGCTGGACGATCGCCAAAGCACGGCGAAGCAAGCACTTGACCCGGTATACCTACGACTACGTCAATTAATGTTTTGCCCTGGGCGGAGAACCGGGGCATGCGATCAAGCAGGAACAGCGCGGCGTGGTTCGTTGCTGCAAGGAGGCAGGATGGGTTCATTGGGAGCGAACGATGACTGGAACGGTCGCTCGGGTCCGGAGGACTCCTCGCCAACTAGCAGCACCAAGTCAGCCACTCCAATCGCAGTCATCGGCATGGCTTGTCGACTTCCCGGCGGCATCGAGTCGCCAGGACAACTCTGGGATGCGTTGCTGCGGGGCGACGATCTGGTCACCGAGGTGCCACCCGACCGTTGGGACTCCGACGCGTACTACGACCCCGAGCCAGGCGTGCCAGGTCGGACGGCGTCGAAGTGGGGCGCTTTCCTCGATGACGTGACCGGCTTCGATTCCGAATTTTTCGGGCTCAGCGAGCGCGAGGCGGCGGCGCTGGACCCACAACACCGGTTGCTCCTGGAGGCCTCGTGGGAGGCCATCGATCACGCAGGCATCACGCCGGACGCCGTGCGAGGCTCGCTGACCGGCGTGTTCATGGGTCTGACGCATCTGGACTACCAACTGATCAGCGCCGACTCCAACGCGATGGAAGGGCCGTACGGCTTCCAAGGCAACACCCTGGCCATGGCGGCCGGACGCATCGCCTACACCCTGGGGCTCCACGGACCCGCGCTGGCCCTGGACACCGCGTGCTCCTCCAGCTTGTACGCGGTACACACCGCATGCCGGAGCCTCAACGACGGTGAGAGCGATCTCGCGCTCGCCGGCGGCGCCTACGTCATGTTGGACCCGCGGAAGTACGTCGCCGGGACCGCGGCCGGTCATCTGTCACCGACCGGACGCTGCCACTCATTCGACGTCGATGCCGACGGGTACGTCAGTGGCGAAGCGTGCGCAGTGGTGCTGCTCAAGCGACTGCCCGATGCCCTGCGCGACGGCGACCGGGTGCTGGCCGTGGTGCGCGGCACCGCCGCCAATCAAGACGGTCACACCGTCAACATCTCGACGCCGTCAGCCGCCGCACAGACCGCGGTGTACCGGTCGGCGCTCGATGCTGCAGGTGTGGATGCCAGCAGCATCGGCATGGTCGAGGCGCACGGACCCGGCACCCCGGTTGGCGATCCCATCGAATACGCCAGCCTGAGCGAGGTCTACGGCGTCGCGGGCCCCTGCGCGCTGGGATCGGTGAAATCCAATGTCGGCCATACCCAGTCGGCTTCCGGCGTCCTCGGGTTGGTGAAGGCGGTGCTCGCGCTGCAGCACGGTTCCATCCCGTCGAATCTGCACTTCAACCGCTTACCCGAGGAAATGGCCCGAATCAGCACGAATCTCTTCGTGCCCCAGGCAACGACGGCGTGGCCCGGAAACGGTCAGGGTCCGCGCCGGGCCGCGGTGTCGTCATACGGAGTGTCGGGCACCAACGTCCACGCCATTGTGGAACAAGCTCCTCAACCCAGCGGCAATGCGGACTCCGACGACCGCCTCCCACCGGCAGCCGACGCCGCGGGCGGCCAACCGCTGGTGTTCCCGCTGTCCTCGACGTCGGCCGACGAATTGCGCCGCACCGCAGGGCGACTGGCCGACTGGGTGCAAGCGCATGACGAGGTCGAACTGCCCGATCTCGCTTACACCCTGGCCAGGCGGCGCGCGCACCGCCCGGTGCGCACCGCCGTTATTGCCGGCGACGGACCCGAACTCGCCAAAGCCTTGCGGGCAGTCGCCGACGGCGACGATCCGTATCGGTCGGCGGTCGGACAGGGCGACCGCGGACCAGTGTGGGTCTTCTCCGGGCAGGGCTCACAGTGGGCGCGGATGGGTGCCGAGTTGCTCACAAATGAACCGGTATTTGCCGAAACCGTCGCCCAGGTCGAACCACTGATCGCCCGCGAGTCCGGCTTCTCGGTGACCGAGGCGATGACCGCTGACACAGTGGTCACCGGCATCGACCGAGTGCAGCCGACGTTGTTCACCATGCAAGTCGCGTTGGCGGCAGCGCTGAAGTCCCGCGGCGTCCGCCCGGGCGCGGTCATCGGGCACTCGATGGGTGAGACGGCCGCAGCGGTGGTTTCCGGTGCGCTCTCGTTGGAAGACGGCGTGCGCGTCATCTGCCGCCGCTCCCGGCTGATGGCCACCATCTCCGGTTCCGGAGCCATGGCTTCGGTGGAATTGCCTGCCAAGCAAGTGCTTTCGGAGCTGACGCTGCGTAGCGTCACGGACGTCGTCGTCGCGGTGGTGGCCTCACCGCGGTCAACGGTCATCGGTGGCGCCACCGCGACAGTTCAGGACCTGGTCGCGATGTGGGAAGAGCGTGACGTGATGGCGCGTCAGGTTGCCGTCGACGTCGCCTCTCATTCGCCGCAGGTCAATCCGATCCTCGAGGAACTAGCCGACGTGCTCGCCGAGGTGAGTCCGCGCACGCCGGAGATTCCCTTCTACACTGCGACCGGATTCGACCCGCGCGAACAACCGTTGTGCGACAACAACTATTGGGTGAACAACCTGCGGCAGACGGTACGGTTCGGCGCGGCGGTGCGCGCCGCACTGGAAGACGGTTTCCGGGTCTTCGCCGAACTCGCTCCGCATCCGCTGCTGACGCACGCGATCGAGCAGACCGCGGACAGTTTGGACGCCCCACTGGCCACCCTGGCCGGCATGCGCCGCTTGCAGGAGCTGCCGCAGGGGCTCGCCGGCGTGGTAGCAGATCTACACAGCGCGGGCGCCGCCATCGATTTCTCGGAGCCGTATCCGACTGGGCGGCTGGTGGATGCGCCGCTGCCAACCTGGACCCGCAAACGGCTGTGGTTGGACAGCGACGGTCAGGACACACCGACCCCCGGCGGTTGCACGGTGTCCGTACATCCATTGCTGGGCCCGCACGTGCGGTTAGAGGAGGAACCTGAGCGTCACGTGTGGCGGGCCGAGGTCGGCACCGCCGCCCAGCCCTGGCTTGCCGACCATCGCATCCGCGACGTGGCGGTGTTCCCCGGGGCGGCGTACTGCGAAATGGCCATGGCGGCAGCACAAGTGGCGCTCGACGAGGAGTCTGAGGTTCGCGATATCCGCTTCGAATGCGCGCTGCTCCTGGACGAACAGACCGCAGTCGGCACCTCGACGTCACTGTCATCGCCGGGCATTGCCGACTTTGCCGTCGAGTCCAATCAAGGCGGCGACCGCGCCCGGCAGGCCACCGCGGTGCTGTCTGCCGCAGGTGATGAACCGCCACCGGACTACGACATATCTGCACTGCTTGCCGCGCACCCGCGGGTCGAAGACGGCACCCAGATACGTAACGACCTCAGCGAACGCGGAATTGCGTACGGTCCTGCCTTCTCTGGGATGACCACTGTACGAACCGGCGATGAAGAAGTCGGAACCGTCCTGGCCGAGGTCGCCCTACCGACCCAAATCCGTTCCCAACAAAGCGCTTACCTCGTCCACCCCGCTCTGCTGGATGCCTGCTTCCAATCCGTTGGAGCCAGTCCGCTGAGCCAGGCTCTCGGCGACCAGGTACTAGGGCTGCCGTTGGGTGTGCGGCGACTTCGCCGCTACGGGCCGACGCGCGGAGCCCAGTACTGCTACACCCGGGTGACAAAGGCCGACGCATCCGGGATCGAGGCCGACCTGGACGTGCTCGACAAGGACGGCGCAGTTCTGCTCCGGGTGCAGGGACTGGTATGCGGCACAGAAGAATTCAGGGAAGCCCGGCTACTGAGCGAGCGGCTGCTAACCATCGACTGGCAGCAGCGCGAGCTGCCTGAGCAGCCACCCACCGATACCGGGACCTGGCTGCTGATCGACACCGCCGCCGACCCGGACCAGACGGCAACCACTCTGACCGACGCGCTGAAAACCCATGGTGCGCAATGCCTCGTCCTGAGCTGGCCGGCACACGGCGACCATGCCGCAAGCGCGGAACTGGTCAACGCGCAGCTCGGTACCGGTCAACTGGCCGGAGCGGCGATCCTGACCAGTCCCAAGGACGGAGACCAACCCGCGTCGGTGGGCCGCGACTACGTCGACCACATGGTTCGCATCACCCGCGAATTGGTGCGCGTCCCGGGACAACTACCGCACCTCTTCGTGGTGACCCACCGCGCCCAGACCGTATTGCCCAGTGATGTCACCAATCTGGAGCAGGCCGGCCTGCGAGGCCTGCTCCGGGTGGTCAGCACCGAGTACCCGCATCTACACACCACCCAGGTCGATGTGGACGACACCGTCGATGTCGAGCAGCTCACTCGACAACTGCTCAGCGGATCCGAGGAAGACGAGACCGCCTGGCGAGACGGGGCCTGGTATGTGGCACGAATGTGCCCGGCCCCGCTGCGCCCCGAGGAGCGGCGCACCGCCGTCACCGATCCCGAGCGCGATGGGATGCGTCTGCAGATCCGCACTCCCGGCGACCTGCAAACACTGGAACTCACTGGTTACGAACGGGTTTCGCCGGGGCCGGGCCAGATCGAGGTCGCGGTCACCACATCCAGCATCAATTTCGCCGACGTCCTGGTCGCGATGGGCCTGTTCCCCAGCTTCGACGGGAATCTGCCAGAGCTGGGCATGGATTTCGCCGGCGTGGTCACCGCGGTCGGACCCGACGTCACCAACCATCGGATCGGAGACCGCGTGGGCGGTGTTTCTCGGCATGGCTGCTGGGGCACTTTCGTCACGTGCGACGCCGACCTGGCGGTCACGCTGCCCGAAGGCCTGAGTGACCATCAGGCGGTGGCGATCGCCACCGCGACCGCCACCGCGTGGTACGGGCTTCACGAGCAGGCCCGGATCGCCACCGGCGACCGAGTGCTGATCCACTCCGCAACCGGCGGTGTGGGCCGGGCCGCCATCGCGATCGCGAAGGCCGCCGGCGCAGAAATCTTCGCGACCGCCGGCAGCGAAGGCCGTCGACAATTGCTGCGCGACATGGGAATCACCCACGTCTACGACTCACGCAGCATCGAGTTCGCCGAGCAGATCCGCCGTGACACCGACGGGTACGGCGTTGACATCGTGCTCAACTCGCTGACCGGCGCCGCGCAACGCGTCGGATTCGAATTACTGTCCATCGGCGGGCGATTCGTCGAGATCGGCAAACGGGACGTCTACGGCGACACCCGGCTGGGCCTGCAGCCGTTCCACCGCAATCTGACGTTCTACTACCTCGACCTGGCGCTGATGTCGCTGAGCCATCCCAAGCGGGTCGGCGAGTTGCTGCGCACCGTGTTCCAACTGGTGGCCGATGGCGCATTGCCACCCGCCGAGTACACCACCTATCCACTGTCCGACGCGGCCACCGCGATTCGGGTGATGAGCGCGGCCCAGCACACTGGCAAGCTCCTGCTCGACGTAACTCGCACGGGACCCCGCACCGTGGTGGTACCGCCCGAGCAGGTGCCGGTGTTCCGGCCGGACGGCGCGTATCTGATCACCGGCGGCCTCGGTGGGCTGGGGTTGTTCCTCGCCGAGAAGATGGCCTCGGCCGGATGCCGGCGCATCGTCCTCAACTCCCGGTCGCAACCAACGCTCAAAACCTTGGAGACCATCGAGCTGATCCGGTCGATGGGCGCCGACGTCGTCGTGCAATGCGGCGACATCACCGAACCCGACAGCGCTCGGCGATTGGTGGCCGCCGCCACCGCCACGGGGCTGCCGCTGCGGGGTGTACTCCATGCCGCGGCCGTGGTCGAGGATGCCACCTTGCCGAACATCACCGCAGAGCTCATCGAACGCGACTGGGCACCAAAGGTTTACGGCGCCTGGAACCTGCACCAGGCGTTGGAGCAAGCCAAAGCGGAAGGTGGCATGGTCCAGCCGCTGGACTGGTTCTGCTCATTCTCGTCTGCGGCCGCACTCGTCGGCTCACCCGGGCAGGGCGCCTACGCAGCCGCCAACAGCTGGCTGGACGGCTTCACCCGCTGGCGTCGAGCTCAGGGTCTGCCGGCCACGGCGATCGCGTGGGGCGCCTGGGCCCGGATCGGTGCCGCCACCGCCTTCGCGGAAAGCACCGGCGTCGCCATCGCTCCCGACGACGGTGCGTATGCGCTCGAGACGCTGCTGCGCTACGACCGCGCTTACACCGGGTACGCACCGATCATGGGCACACCCTGGCTGACTGCCTTCGCCGAACGGAGTCCATTCGCTGAATCCTTCCGTTCCAGCGGGCAAAACTTCACGGGCACAAGCCAACTGCGCGCCGAGCTCGACGAGCTTCCCCGCGAAGAATGGCCCACCCGGCTACGGCGGCTGGTCTCCGAACAGATCAGCCTGATCCTGCGGCGCAGCATCGACCCCGACCGCCCGCTAGCCGAATACGGCGTCGACTCGCTCGCCGCCCTGGAGCTGCGTACCCGCATCGAGGCCGAAACCGGAATCCGCCTGGCGCCCACCGACCTTGCCGTCGGCACCATTCGCGGCCTGGCCGACCTGCTGTGTCAGAGGCTGATTCCGACGGAAGTACATTGACGGTGCACGCTGGCCCGTGCCGGATGCACTGGTAGACAAGGAGAGTCGTGAAAGCCGTTTTCAACGTGCTGATATCGGGGCTCATTCAGCTCGTCGCGATCGGCGTGTTGCTGTTTGCGCCGGCCGGCACCTTCGACTACTGGCAGGCGTGGGTTGTCCTGGCCGTATTCGCCTTTTCGGTGTGGCTCCCCAGCATCTATCTACAGCTGACGAATCCCGCTGCGCTGCAACGACGGATGCGTGGCGGACCGACAGCCGAGGGCCGGCCGGTGCAGAAGATCGTCATGGCAGGCTTGTACCTGTCACTGGCCGCGATCTGCATCGTCGGCGGCCTGGACCAGCGCTACAGCTGGTCATCGGTACCCGCAGCCGTCTGCTTGGCCGGTGCGGCGCTGTTCGGCCTCGGGTTGGTGGTGGTCGTCACCGTGGTTGTGCAGAACAGCTACGCGTCCACCACCGTCCAGGTGGAGGCGGACCAGCACGTGGTCTCTACCGGGCTGTACCGGCTGGTGCGGCACCCGATGTACACCGGCAACGTATTGATGCTGGTGGGCCTGTCACTGGCGGTGGGCTCCTACTGGGCACCGGTTTTCGTGGTGTCAGGCGTGCTCGTGCTGGCCTCACGCATCCGCGACGAGGAGAAACTGCTCGCTGCGGAGTTGGACGGATACCTCGAGTACAAAGAGCACGTTCGGGCCCGACTGGTGCCCTATATGTGGTGAGGCTCAGCGGTCGCCAACGCAACCTCACGGTGGTTCTTCGTCCCCTTTTCCGCCACCAGGTTGCATTCGGCGGCCGGCCCGGTGGGTGCCGCCGCAGCACCGTCGACCAGCGGCGGTCAGGCCAACTGCCGGCTCAGCCCACCCACTGACGGCGCATCGAGCAACGCGGTCACCGACAGGCACACCTCGAGAGCATCATTGATCGCCGCGACCGCGCGCATCGCCAACAACGAATCGCCGCCGAGGTCAAAGAACGAGTCGTCGACCCCGACCCGGTCCACGCCCAACACCTGGGCGTAGATGTCGACAAGGGTCTGCTCGACATCGGTTGCCGGCGCCCGATACTCGCTGTCACCGTAATCCACAGCTGTGGAAGACAATTGGGGATAACTGTTCACTGTCGTCGACAACGGTGACAACAACAGCGGCGCAGCGGGATCCGATGCCATGGCCACCAACGCCCGATCGAGTAGTTCGATCACCGCAGCAATATCGTTGTCGCCGAACACATCAGCGCGATATTGGAGGCGCAGCTCCAGCTCGTCACCCGGTATCGCCTGGATGGTCAACGGGTAGTGGTAGTAGTCGCGGTTGTCGATGTCGCTGAGTGTCAACCCATCTGAGCCTGACAGCTGAGCTGCATCGAGCGGATAGTTCTCGTACACGAAGACACAGTCGAACAGCCGATCCCGACCCGTAGCACGGTGAATCTCGTTGAGCCCCAGATGCTCATGCTCGAGTGTCCGGGCACGGTCACGCTGCAGTTGATCGAGCAGCTCGGCCGTCGTGGTGGTCGGTTCGACGATCGCCCGGACCGGCACTGTGTTGATCAGCAGGCCCACCATCGAGTCCACGCCGGCCACCTCGGCGCCCCGACCGGAGACCACGGTGCCGAAGGCGACGTCAGGCCGGCCGGTCAGCGATGTCAGCAACTGCGCAAAAGCGCCCTGCAGCACCGTGCTGACAGTGGTGTGGCGCGACCGTGCGAGATCACCCAGCGCGCTCGTGGTCTGCTGGGAAACCCGAAGCGATGCAACATTTCTGGGCCCAGGCCAAACCGGCAGGTGCGGTGCCACCAAGGTTGGGGTGTCGAAACCGGCGAACAGGTCACGCCACCCGGCCCGGGCAGCGTCGAGGTCCCGTTCCGCCAACCAGCTGACAAATCTGCGATACGGCACCGCTGCGGGAAGTCGCTGTCCGTAATAGGTGGCGAACACTTCCCGCAGCAACACCGGCAGCGACCAGCCGTCCAGCAGGATGTGGTGGTTCGTGAGGATGAACCGGTGCTGATCGGGCGCGGTACGGATCAACGCTGCTCGGAAGGCGGTCTGCCCGGCCAGATTGCAGACCGCGCCCCGCTCCGCGACGCACAGCAGCTCGATGTGCTCATCAAGTTCCAGGTCACCGCCGCTGAGATCGACGTACTGCCAACGTGTCTCGGGATCAGCCGGGATGATCTGAACCGGTTCGCCGTACTGCTCGGCGAAGCGCGCCGCCAAGTGTGGATGCCGCGCCACCACAGCATGTACGGCCTCGCGCAACCGATACTGATCGAGCCGACCATTCAGCGTGACATCCAGCTGCACCGCGTACACATCGTCGCCGGAACTGTGCGCGATGTTGGCGTGGAATAACAGTCCGTGTTGCAACGGGGTCAACGGCAACACGTCGGCGACCTGATGCGACTGGCACAGTTCGTCGATCTGAACCTGAGACAGCCGGGCAGGCGTGATATCCGACGGTGTCAAGCCGCCGCCACCGCCGCGCACGTGGGCGCAGATACCCGTGAGGGCGTCGAACCACAGCTCGCTGAGCCGGCGGACCTGCTCCTCATCCAGCGCCGACCTCGCCCACGTCCAGCCGGCGCGCAAGCGCGGGCCGACGGCGGTGTCCACCGTGCCGGCGTTGAGCTCCACGGTGTGCATCAGCGGCATGGGAACGGCCGCGGCGGCGCCGGTCACTTTCCAGCCGTCCTCGCGGATCTCCCAGATATCGCCGGACACGTGGCCACCGCCGGCACCCATGCGGCCCAGATAGTTGAAACCGATCGCGGGATCCGCACCGTCCAGGTCGACGCCGTCGTTGAGGTACCGGAGTACGCCGTAGCTCAGCCCCTCCGGCAGAGCCCGCAGCTGTTCCTTGGCGTCCTTGATCGCCGCTCCCAAAGCCGCATCACCGGCCACCACGCGGTCCCAGTCGAGTCCGCCGATCGCCAGCGGCACTGGGTACTTGGTAGTGAACCACCCGACGGTACGGGACAAGTCGATATTCTGTTCGCCGACTCCGCCCAGCTCTTCGATCCGACCGTGGCCCTCCGCATCGATCACGACCGGTGCGGACCCGCTACCCAAGAACTCGGACAGCGCCAGCCCGAACGCGATCAGCAGAATGTCGTTGACCCCCGCCCGGAACGCCGCCGGCACCTCACCGAGCAACATCCTGGTGTTCTCGGCGTCGAGCTCCATCGACAAGCTCCCGACATTGGCATAGGTGTCGACGTCCGGCTGCACCGCGGGTAGCGGCGCCGGTATCGCCGCGATCTGTTGCCAGGCAGCTGCCTGCGCGACAACCTGCGGGTCATGTGCGTGGTCGGCGAGGACCGACGCCCACCGGTTGAACGAAGTACCCGACGCCGGCAACGTCACCGGCTGCCCACCACGATGTTGCGCCCAGGCAAGGTTGAAGTCCTCCAACAGAATTCGCCAGGACACCCCGTCAACAGCCAGGTGATGCACGATCAACAACAGGTGACCGGCGGGGGCCGCCCACAGCGCGCTCACCATCGCCCCGGTCGCCGGATTCAACCGCGACCGAGCGGCCGCCACGACATCGTCAGAGAAGGTGTCGACGGCGTGCAGGCACGAGCGGGCATCCACCGACCCGGCTTCGAGTACGGTCAGCGACCAATCGTCAGCATCGACCTGCAGCCGCAACATGGCATGACGATCCAGCACGGCCTGCAGCACCACCAGCAGATCCGCCTCGGTCACGCCGACCGGAGCCTGCACCACTACCGTCTGATTGAACTGATCGACCGGCCCCGGCACGCTCTGCAGCCAGCGGATGATCGGCGTCGGCGACAGCGGACCGACACCCTCGTCGGCCTCGGCCGCCTCAGCACCGGTGCGCGTAACCACTCGCGCCAGCCCGGCGACATTCTGCTCGACGAAGATGTCCCGCGGCCGGCACAGTAACCCGGCGGCCCGCGCGCGGGCGACCACCTGCATCGACAGGATGCTGTCACCACCGAGTTCGAAGAACGACTCGTCGACGCCGACGCGCTCCAGACCCAGCACCTGGGCATAGATGTCAGCGAGGGTCTGCTCGACCTCGTCGGCCGGCGCGCGGTAGGAATCCGCGTCCTGGTACTCAGGTGCCGGTAGGGCGCGAGTATCGAGCTTGCCGTTGACCGTCAGCGGCAGTGCATCGACCACGATCACTGCGGACGGCACCATGTACGACGGCAACCGTTCACTCAGCGCCGGGCGGGCGGCGGCAGGATCGACATTGCCCGTCACATAAGCCACCAGGCGCTTGTCGCCGGGACGGTCCTCGCGGGCGATCACCACCGCCTGCGTCACTCCGTCCAATTCGCTGAGCGCCGACTGGATTTCGCCGAGTTCGATGCGGTAGCCACGGATCTTGACCTGCTCGTCGGCGCGCCCCATGTAGCGCAGTTCACCGTCGGAACCCCAAGCCATCAGGTCGCCGGTGCGGTACATCCGCGCCCCCGGCGCACCGAACGGACACGCCACAAACCGGGTCGCGGACAGACCGGCCCGACCGATATACCCGTCCGCCACCCCGGCGCCGGCCACGTAGAGCTCCCCGACCACACCCGTCGGCACTCGGCGCAGCAGCCGATCCAGGACAAAGAAACCCAGGTGGCCCAACGGCACACCGATCGGGCTGACCGGAACCTCGACGTCACCATGGACGATCTCCCGGAACGAAGCATGCACCGTCGTCTCGGTGATGCCGTACATGTTGATCAGACGTGGCAGGCCTGGATGGTTATCCACCCACGGCCGCAGCCGATTCGGTTCCAGTGCTTCCCCGCCGAACACCACAGCCTCGAGCTTCAACTGACTGCCGAGCTCAGGCTGCGCCGAATCAGCCGCCTGCAACGCATAGAACGCCGACGGCGTCTGACTCAAGGACGTGACACCCTCTGAAACCAGCAGGGCCAGAAGATCTTCCGCCGACCGCACCACCTGATCGGGCACCACGACCACCCGACCGCCGTACAGCAGCGCGCCCCAGATCTCCCACACCGAGAAGTCGAAGGCCAGCGAATGGCACTGCGACCACACCTGGCCGGACAGATCCATGTCGAGGTCAAGCGTCTCGAGGAGCCGAATCACGTTGCGATGCGGGATCGCAACGCCCTTCGGCGTTCCCGTGGTGCCCGACGTGTAGATGATGTAGGCGACATCGTCCGCGCCAGGTCCAGCCACCGCCGCGCCCAAACCAGGGCCGGCCGCAGCGCCGTCTAGATCACGGATATCGATGATTGAAAGGTCTTGTCCGGCAAGCCGATCGGTGAGATCGGCGGTGGTGATCGCCGCGATCGGCCTGGAGTCACCGAGTACGAACTGCATGCGCGACAACGGCACCGCCGGGTCGATGGGAACGTATGCCGCCCCCGTCTTGACGACCGCGACCATCGCCACGATCGCCTCGTCGGAGCGCGGCAGCAACAACGCGACCCGCTGACCGGCCCCAACGCCCTTGGCGACCAACACATTCGCCGCCCGGTTGGCCGCCTCGTCCAGCTCGCGGTAGGTCAGCGACCGCCCCTCGAACGTGACTGCCGCAGCATCGGGCGTGCGCTGCACCTGCTCCGCGAACACCGCCGCAATCGACTCCTGGCTCGGCGCCGACTGGGTCAGCACGGCGCGGTTGCCTACCTCGTCGAGGAGGGTGTGCTCGTCCTGATCGAGAACGTCCACCATCGACAACATTCGTGTCGGGTCGGCGGTCAACGCCGCCACCACCCGCTGCCAACGGTCGACCAGTGTTTCCACAGTGGACTCGTCGAATACGTCGGTGCGGAATTCGACAGAACCACCGATCCCGGCCGGCTCGCCGGCCTCGTTCCAGCGTTCAGACAGAGTGAAAGTGAGGTCCATCCGGGCAGTCCGGGTATCCACCGGCATGGGCTCGACAGTCAGGTCGCCCAACGTCAGCCCGGCAGCATCACTGTCCTGCCACGCAAAGTTCTGCCAGGCCAACAGCACCTGCACCAGTGGGTGATGGGTCAGACTTCGCGTCGGCTTGAGCCGTTCCACCAGCACCTCGAACGGCACGTCCTGATGCTCGTACGCCGACAGACTGCGGCGTCGTACCTGGGCCAGCAGCTCGGCGAACGTGGGATTGCCGGCCAGGTCGACCCGCAGCACCAGGGTGTTGACGAAGAATCCCACCAAATCGTCCAGCGCGGCATCACTGCGACCGGCGATCGGGAACCCCACCGCCACATCAGGATTCGCGCTCAGGTTCGACAGCAATACCGCCAATGCGGTCTGCATCACCATGAAGCTCGTCGCGTTGTGCTCACGGGCGACCCTGGAGACCTGCTGCTGCAGCTCGACCGGCCAATCGATCTCGAGGCGGGCACCGTCGTAGTCCGCCACCAAGGGATAGGGCCGATCTGTGGGCAATTGCAGCCGCTCCGGCATGTCCGCCAGAGCGTCCTCCCAATACGCCAACTCCGCGGAGATGCGGCTGTCGCCATCGGTCAGCTCGCCCAACTGGGCGCGCTGCCACAACGTGTAATCGGCATACTGCACCGGCATTTCGGCCCAGCAGGGGGTCTCTCCGGCACATCGGCCGGCGTACGCCACACCCAGGTCACGCACCAGCGGGGTGATCGACGAACCATCACCGGCGATGTGGTGCACCACGGCCACCAGCACGTGCTCATCCGCGGCCAGCCGGAAAAGCTTGGCACGCATAGGGATTTCGGTCGACAGCTCGAACGTATAGCGTGCGACGGAATCGATGCCCGCACCCAGTTCACGTTCCGACCAGCCAGTGGCCTCGACGACGTCCCAACCGAAGTCAGCTTCCGCCCGCGGGACGACCAACTGCCGCGGGACGCCTTCCACCTCGGGGAACACCGTGCGCAGGCTTTCCTGACGGTCGACCACATCGCCGAGCGCCAGCCCCAGGGCATCGGCATCCAACTGCCCATGCAGCCGCAACGCCACGGCGATGTTGTAAGTCGGTGACGGGCCCTGGAATTGGTCGATGAACCACAAACGGCTCTGGGCGAACGACAGTGGCACAATCTCCGGCCGTGGGCCGGCAACCAACGGCCGCGACGGGGCACCGTCCCCGTCGATACGCGGCGCCAGCTGGGAGATGGTGGGCGCCTCGAAAAGGACGCGCACGGCGATCGCAGCATCGAGGCTGCTGTTCACCGCGGCGACCAAGCGCATGGCTGACAGCGAATCGCCACCCAGATCGAAGAACGAGTCATCCACCCCAACCCGCTCGACACCCAGCACCTGGGCGAATATCCCGGCCAGGATCTCCTCGGTGAGCGTGCTCGGCGCTCGATAGTCGTCGCTGCCTTGATAATCCGGCGCCGGTAGCGCCCGCTTGTCGAGCTTTCCGCTGACCGTCAGCGGCACCGCCGGCACAGACAGCACCGCGGCCGGAACCATGTACGCCGGAAGCCGTTCGGCCAGCGCGGCGCGCGCCTTGACCGGATCGGCAGTACCGGTGACATAGCCGACCAGACGCAGATCACCGGGGCGGTCCTCGCGGGCAATCACCACCGCTTGCTCGACACCGTCCAATTCGCCTAGCGCTGACTGGATTTCCCCGAGTTCGATGCGGTAGCCACGGATCTTGACCTGCTCATCGGCACGGCCCATGTAGTCGAGCTGCCCGTCGGCGCGCCATCGCACCAGGTCACCCGTGCGATACATGCGGGTGCCCGGCTCACCGAACGGGCAGGCCACAAACCGCGACGCCGTCAACGCGCTCCGGCCGATGTAGCCGACGCCCACCCCGCGGCCGACGACATACAGTTCGCCGACCACCCCTTCGGGTACCTGCCGCAGCTGCTCGTCGAGCACGAACAGTGCCGCGGTCAGCACCGGTGCTCCGATCGGCGCCACGCCCGCGCCCGCCGAACCCGGCTCCAGCGGCGTACTCATCGACGCGTACACCGTCGCCTCGGTCGGGCCGTACGCGTTGATCACGACGCGGCCGGGCGCCCATTTGTCCACAACCTCGGCGTGGCAGGCCTCACCACCGAGTAGGAGCGCCACCGACTCCAGCCCCTGCGGCCGAAGAGCATTCACCGCGGACGGGGTCTGAGTGAGGACATTGACCTGTTCGCGGACCAGCAGGTCGTGGAAGTCATCCGGCGAGCGGGTCACCGAATCGGGCACGACGACCAACCGTGCGCCGCCCAGCAACGCGGCCCAGATCTCCCACACCGAGAAGTCGAACGCGTACGAATGACACTGCGTCCACACCTGATCCGCCGGTAGGCCGATCGGCGGCGAATCCGACAGATGCGCCAGGTTGCGGTGGGAGATCGCCACGCCCTTCGGTGTGCCGGTCGTGCCCGAGGTGTAGATCAGGTAGGCAATGCAGTCGGGGTCCGGATAGGGCACTGCGGTGGTGGGTTGCGTTGGGTCACAAAGGACCTCGATGTCGGGGATTGCCACGATCGCAACCTCATGACCGGCCAGCCGCGACCGCATTTCCACGGTGCTGATGACGGCGACCGGCGTCGCGTCGGTCAGCATGAAAGCGATCCGGGCGTCGGGCAGCGCCGGGTCCATCGCCAGATAGGACGCCCCGACCTTTAACGCCGCCAGCATGGCGACGACGGCCTGCGCCGACCGCTCCAGCATCAACCCGACACAGTCACCGGCGCCGACACCGGCGCCGGAAAGCAAGTGCGCGAACCGATCAGCGGCATCGTCGAGTTCCCGGTAGGTCATCGACACCTCGCCGTCGGTCAGTGCGACGGCGTCCGGGGCACGGTTCACCTGCATGGTGAACAACGCGGGAATCGACATCGCATCCGGCACTGGGCTGCACAGCAACGCGCGGTTGCCGAGCTGGTCGAGGCGGGTGTGCTCAGCGGCACCGAGGACCTCGACTGCCGACAGCCGCTGGGTCGGGTCGGTGACCATCGCCTCCAGCACTCGCTGCAGGCGCTCGATCAGAGCGTCGATGCTGGCCTCGTCGAACACGTCGGTACGGAACTCGACCATGCCGGCGATGCCGGTGGGCTCGCCGGCTGCGGTCCAGCGTTCATCCAGCGAGAACGCGAGATCGACACGGGCGGTGTGGGTTCCGAGTGGGATTTGGCTGACTTGCAGGTCCCCCAGCGCCATCGCGATCTGCTCGCCGGCCTCAGCGGGCAGGTTGCGCCAGGCCAGCATCACCTGGACCAGGGGGTGATGATTCAGCGATCGAGTCGGATTGAGCTGCTCGACGACGACTTCAAAGGGAACATCCTGGTGTTCGTAGGCCGCAAGGCTGCGCGCGCGCACCTGAGCCAGTAGCTCGGAAACGGTCGGATCGCCACCCACGTCGACCCGCAACACCAAGGTGTTGACGAAGAATCCCACCAGGTCGTCGAGTGCCGAGTCACGGCGCCCGCCGATCGGAAAGCCAACGGCGACATCGGAACTCGCACTGAGCCTGCCCAGCAGCACCGACAGAGCGGCCTGAACCAGCATGAAGCTGGTCGCATTGTGCTCGCGCGCAACCCGCGCGATCCGCTGCTGCAATTCAACGGGCCACTGCCACGAGACCACGGCACCGCGCTGGTCAGCGACCGCCGGGTAAGGCCGGTCGGTGGGCAGCTGCAGCCGCTCCGGCATGCCCGCCAACGCAGCGCGCCAGTACTCGAGTTGCGCGGCGATCAGGCTGTCACTGTCATCCAGATGCCCGAACTGCGCGCGCTGCCACAACGTGTAATCGACGTATTGGACCGGTAATTCGGCCCACGCGGGGGCCAACCCGGCGCACCGGCACAGATAGGCGATCCCCAGGTCACGTACCAGCGGACCCATCGACAGGCCGTCGGCAGCAATGTGGTGAGCCACCGACACCACGACGTGTTCGGTTTCGCTGATCCGGAAAAGCCTGGCCTGCATGGGGATTTCAGCCGAGAGGTCGAACGGGTGACGCGCCACGGCGCCGACGGCGTCCTCCAGTTCAGCTTCCGACCAGCCGCTCGCATCGATGACATCCCACCCGAAGCTCGCCTCCTCGGCGGGCATGACCAGTTGCCGCGGTATGCCCTCGGGTGCCACGAAGAGCGTGCGCAGGCTCTCGTGGCGGCTCACCACGTCGGCCAGCGCCGCACCCAGGGCCGCAACGTTCAGGTGCCCCTGCAGCCGCAATCCGACCGGCATGTTGTAGGTCGGTGACGGGCCCTGCAATTGGTCCAAGAACCACAATCGGTTCTGGGAGAACGACAGTGGGATGATCTCGGGTCGCTCCATGGCGACCAACGGCTCCAGTTGGTTCTCGCCGCCGCCGATCCGCAGCGCCAACTGGGCGACCGACGGCGCCTCGAACAGTGTGCGTACCGAAAGACCGGTATTCAGACCGGTATTGACCGCTGCGATCAGGCGCATCGCCGACAGTGAGTCACCGCCTAGGTCGAAGAACGAGTCATCAACACTGACGGCCGCCGACTCAAACCCCAGTACCCGGGCGTAGATGCCGGCCAGAATCTCTTCGACCGCGGTGGACGGGGCGCGATAACGGTCGGTGTCCTGATAATCGGGGGCCGGCAGCGCGCGCCGGTCCAGTTTTCCGTTGACCGTCAACGGCAAGGCATCGATCGCGATGATCGCGGTCGGGACCATGTATTCCGGCAGCCGTTCGGCCAGCTCGGTCCGCGCCTTGGCCGGATCGGCCTCGCCGGTGATATAGCCCACCAGACGTTTGTCTCCCGGACGGTCCTCGCGGGCGATGACCACCGCCTGCTCGACTCCGTCCACGCTCGCCAAAATCGCTCGGACCTCACCCAATTCGATGCGGTAGCCGCGGATCTTGACCTGCTCGTCGGCACGGCCCACATACCGCAACTCGCCGTCGGCACCCCACCACACCAGGTCTCCGGTGCGGTACATGCGCTCCCCCGACGCCCCGAACGGGCACGCCACAAACCTCGTCGACGACAGCCCGGGCCGTCGCCAATACCCAAGGCCCGCTTGGGCACCGGCCACATACAGTTCGCCGACCACGCCGGCCGGCACCGGCCGCAACCACCGGTCCAGCACGAAGAACGCCAGGTCGGGCAGCGGACCGCCGACCGGACTGACATCGCTGTCGGCGTCAACGCCCACGATCTCCCGGAACGAGGCATGCACCGTCGTCTCGGTGGTGCCGTACAGGTTGAGCAGCCGCGGCCCACCGGGGTGATTGTCCAGCCAGGTCCGAAGCCGTTGCGGTTCAAGCGCTTCACCGGCGAAGATCACCGCCGTCAGCTGCAGCTGACGCCCGAGCTCAGGCGCCAGGGCGTCGGCGGTCTGCAATGCGTAGAAGGCTGACGGCGTCTGGCTCAGGACGGTGACCTGTTCCTTGACCAGCAGCGCATGGAATTCCTCCGGCGCACGGGCCACCGATTCGGACACCACCACCAACCGGCCGCCGTAGAGCAGCGCACCCCACATCTCGCAGACCGAGACATCGAAGGCCAGCGAATGCCACAGCGACCAAACCTGCTCGGCCAGATCGAAATTGGCGGCCATCGCCGCCAACAGGTGAGTGACGTTGTGGTGCACGATCGCCACGCCCTTGGGCACCCCGGTGGTGCCCGAGGTGTAGATCAGATACGCGAGGTCATCGGGCGACGGTGCCGGCAGCGCGGTGCTCGGCTGGTTCTCGACCGCGGGGTCGTTCACGTCGATGATCCGGAGGTCCTGGCCCTCCAGGCGCCCGGCCAACTCGGGCAGGGTGATCGCGGCCATCGGCGCGGCATCACCGAGCACCAGGTCCATCCGCGCTCCGGGTGCAGCTGGATCGATCGGCACATACGCCGCACCGGTTTTCAGCACGGCCAGAATCGCCATGATCGCTTGACCCGACCGCGGCAGCAGCAGCGCAACCCGCTGGCCCGGACCAACTCCCTTGTCGGCCAACAGGTGTGCGAAGCGGTTGGTGGCCTCATCGAGTTCGCGGTACGTCCACGACCGCTCACCCCAGGTAAGCGCCAACGCATCCGGTATCCGCTCAACCTGCGCCGCGAACATCGCCGGGATCGACACCGGCGCCGACGGCGGTTCACTCAACACCGCGACGTTGCTCCACCGGTCCAGGCGGGCCAGCTCGCCGTCGTCAAGCAGGTCGATGGTCGCCAACGGCGTTGCGGGGTCAGCGATCATCGCCGCAAGCACCCGCTTGAACCGCTCGACCAGTGCCTCGATACCGGCCCCGTCGAACACTTCGGCGTCGTATTCGATGCGCAGGGTCAGTTCGTGGCCCGGCAGAGCTTGAATGGCGATCGGATAGTGGTTGTACTCGCGGTGCTCGAAGTTGGTGACGGCCAATCCGTCGGCGCCCGAGAACTGGGCGGCGTCGAGCGGATAGTTCTCGTACACGAAGAACGTGTCGAACAGAAGATCCTGACCGGTGATGCGGTGAATCTCGTTGAGTGCCAAGTGCTGATGATCAAGGGTCTGGCTGTGGACGTCCCGCAGCTGCGACAGCAAGTCTGCGGTGGTGGTCGTCACCGTCATGTTCGCGCGCACCGGGACTGTGTTGATCAACAGGCCGACCATCGAACCCGCGCCGAACACCTCGTCGGGCCGCCCCGAGACGGTCGTGCCGAACGCGACATCCGGGTTGCCGGTCATCGACATCAAAACCCGCGCGTAAGCGCCCTGCAGCACCGTACTGACGGTGGTGTGACAAGGCCTTGCCAAATCACCAATGGCCCTTGTGGTTTCCGCAGACAGCTGGAACGTGGCGACATTGCGTCGGCCCGGTCCGAGCTGGCCCGACAGGCCGACCAGGGTCGGAGTGTCGAAACCGGACAGCACCTCTCCCCACGCCGAGCGCGCTGCGTCGAGGTCTCGGCCGGCCAGCCAGCTGACGAACCTGCGATAGGGCGGCGCCGGCGCCAACCGCTGGCCGTAGTAGCCGGCAAATATCTCACCCAGCAGAATCGGCAGCGACCAACCGTCGAGCACGATGTGGTGATTGGTCAACACCAGCCGGTGCTCGTCGGCTGCGGTGCGTACCAACGCCGCCCGGAACGCCAATTGCGCGTCGAGGTCGCAGACGGCGGCGCGTTCTTCGGCGCACAGCTGCGTGATCTGCGCGTCCACATCACCGCCGTCGGTGGCCAGGTCCGCATAACGCCACGGCACAACAGGATCCGCCGGGATCACTTGCACCGGCTCGGCGAACTGCTGGGAGAAGCGCGCCGCCAGGTGTGGGTGCCGAGTCACCACTGTCTGCACAGCCTGGCGCAGACGCTGCTGGTCGAGTTCACCGGTCAAGGTGAGGTACAGCTGCACCGCGTAAACATCATCGCCAGAACTCAGCCCTGTGCTGGCGTGGAACAACAGTCCCTGTTGCAGCGGGGTCAGCGGCAGAACGTCAGCTATCCGCATACTGGCGCGCAAGCTCGTCGATCTGCTGCTGGTTCAGCCCAACAGCAATGTCGGAAGGGGTCAACCCGCCGCCACCACCTCTCACGTGCGCGCAGATGCCGGTCAGCGCGTCGAACCACAGCTGACCCAGCCGCTTCACCTGCGCATGATTGAGCGCCGACGGCGCCCAGGTCCACCCGGCATGCAAGATCGGGCCGGCATCGGTGTCCACTGTGCCGGCGTTGAGTTCCAAAGTGTGTACCAATGCCATTCGCGACCGCACAGTCGGGCTGACACCAGCCAGGCCGTCCCAGGCGATCTGCCACAAGTCACCTGATGTCTCGGCTGACGTAGCACCTTGGCGCCCAAGGTAGTTGAAGCCGATGGTCGGATCTGCTCCGGGCAGGTCGACACCACTGTTCAGGTACCGCAGCGCCCCGTAGCTCAGGCCGTCGGGCATGGCCCGAAGTTGCTCCTTGGCGTCTTTGAGCACTGATCCCAGATTCGCGTCACCGGTCACCACCCGGTTCCAGTCCAGCCCGCCGACGGCCAACGCGACCGGGTATTTGGCGGTGAACCACCCTACGGTGCGGGACAGGTCGATACTTTGACCGCCACTTCCACCGAGACCTTCCTCGCGTCCATGGCCCTCCACGTCGACGCCGATCGGTGCGGAACCGGTGCCGAAGAATTCCGACAACGCCAATCCGAATGCGATCAACAGGATTTCGTGCACACCGGTATGGAACGCCGCCGGCGCCTCACCGAGCAGCGTGCGGGTGGTCTCGATATCCAGGTCCATCGTCAGGTTCCCGGCAGTGGCCAATGTGTCCATCTCGGGGCACACATCGGGCAAGACATCCTGCGTCGCGGCCAGCTGCCGCCATACCTGCTCGTGCGCCACAATGTCCGGGCGGTGCGCGTACTCGGTCAGCAGCGACCCCCACCGCGCGAAGGACGTCCCTTGATCCGGCAATACCGGGATCTGACCGACGCGGTGCTGTGCCCACGCAATATTGAGGTCCTCCAACAGGATTCGCCACGAAACACCATCGACGGCCAGATGGTGCACGATGGCCAGCAGACGGCCGGTGGACTGTACCCACACCGCACTGAACATCAGGCCGGCGGACGGGTCGAGTCGGTCTCGTGCCGCCACGATGGCCTCGTCGGACAACACGTCGACGGTCATCAGGCAGTCTCGCGCATCCACCGACCCGGCCTCGGGCACCGCCAGCGACCAATCTCCCGCAGCATCGTCATCGACGCGCAGTCGCAACATGGCGTGGTGATCCAGCAAGGCCTGCAGCATCACCAGCACGTCGGTCTCGCTGGTGCCGGTGGGCGACTGCACCACCACCGTCTGGTTGAACTGATCCACCGGGCTTCCTGATGCTTCCAGCCCCTGAAGCCACCGGATGATCGGCGTGGCCGGCACCGGACCGACACCATCGTCGACCACCGCTCCGTCACCTTCGGCGACCACGGCGACCCGGGCCAGCCGGGCCACTGTCTGTTCGACGAAGATGTCGCGCGGCCGGCACAGCACCCCGGCCGCCCGCGCCCGGGCGACCACCTGCATCGACAAAATGCTGTCGCCGCCCAACTCGAAGAACGACTCGTCGACACCGACCCGCTCCAGCCCCAACACCTGCGCATAGATGCCGGCCAGAATCTCCTCGACCGCATCGGCCGGAGCCCGGTACGACTCCACGCCCTGATATTCGGGTGCCGGCAGGGCCCGGGTGTCGAGCTTGCCGTTGACCGTCAACGGCAACGCGTCGATCACCACCACAGCGGACGGCACCATGTACGACGGCAGCCGCTCGGCGAGAGCGGCCCGCACATCGACGGGATCGGCTGTGCCAGTGAGGTATCCGACCAGTCGCTTGTCACCGGGCCGGTCCTCGCGGGCGATCACCACCGCTTGTTCGACCCCGTCCAGCTCATTCAGCGCTGCCTGGATTTCCCCGAGTTCGATGCGGTAGCCGCGAATCTTCACCTGCTCATCGGCGCGCCCCAGGTACTCGAGCTCGCCGTCGGTGTTCCACCGCACCAGGTCGCCGGTGCGGTACATGCGCTCCCCCGGCGCCCCGAACGGGCACGCCACGAACCGGGTAGCGGACAGACCGGCCCGGCCGATGTAGCCGTAAGACAAACCGGCGCCGGCCACGTACAGCTCGCCAACCACGCCGGCCGGCACCGGCTGCAGCCAGACATCGAGCACAAAGAAGGCCAGATGTGCCAGCGGTCCCCCGATGGGGCTGACCACGTTGTCAGCATCACCGGGGGAAATCTCCCGGAACGACGCGTGCACCGTCGTCTCGGTAATCCCATACATGTTGATCATCCGCGGCAGACCCGGATGTTTCTGCAGCCATGATTGAAGCCGTTGCGGCTCAAGGGCTTCGCCACCGAAGACCACGACCTCGAGCTTCAGCTGATCGCCGAACTCGGGGTGTGCGGCATCGGCGGCCTGCAACGCATAGAACGCCGACGGCGTCTGGCTCAACGACGTGACCTGCTCCGAAACCAGCAGCGCGTGAAGGTCTTCCGGCGAACGCACCACCGCATCCGGCACCACGACCACCCGTCCGCCGTACAGCAGCGCGCCCCAGATCTCCCATACCGAGAAGTCGAAGGCCAGCGAATGACACTGCGACCAGACCTGCCCGTCGAGCGCCATGTCGGCGTCCAGCGTCTGCAGTAACCGGATCACGTTGCGATGCGGAACAGCCACACCCTTGGGCGTTCCCGTGGTACCCGACGTGTAGATGATGTAGGCCACATCATCAGGAGCAGGCCCCGACAGTTCCGTAACAGGCTGGCTGTCAACAACATTGGAGCCGAGTTCAAGGATCGGCAGACCACATCCGTCCAGGCCCGGCCGCAGCTCAGCGGTCGTGACGGCGGCCACCGGCGCGGCATCGCCCAGCACGAACTGCCTCCGCGCCGTCGGCACTGCCGGATCGATCGCGACGTATGCCGCCCCGGTTTTCAGCACCGCCAGGATCGCGACGATTGCGTCGCCCGTCCGTGGCAACAACAGCGCCACCCGCTGTCCCGGACCCGCGCCCTGGGCGGCCAGCCACCGGGCCAGCCCGTTGGACGCGTCGTCAAGCTCGCGATAGGACCATGAGCGGTCGCCGCAGCTGAGCGCGACGGTGTCCGGGACCTGCACCACCTGTGCGGCGAACGCCGCCGGGATCGACGGCGGTGCGGACACCGACCGGCTCAATTCCGCGCGGTTGCCCCACACGTCGATGCGGGCACGCTCGGCCTCGTCGAGTACCCCGATCGACGACAGCCGCCGGCCCGGGTCGGCGGCCATCGCCACCAACACCTGTTCCAGCCGGCTCGCCAGATCGGCGACGTCCAGATCCGAGAAGTGGTGTCCCGCACCCAATGTGCTGATGAAGAGCTTGTCACCGAGGCCCGAGAAGATGAATCCGAATCCGCCCACAAAACCGGAGTTGCTCATCGACGCCGAGGCCGGGATGCCGCCGAAGTCCAATGAGAAGGCCAGCGGGAAGAAGTCGATGACCACCCGGTCGGCCGGCGGCGCGGTACCGCCGTGGTGAAGCTTGCGCTCGAGCGCATGCACCGGATACCGCTGGTGCTGCAGGGCTTCCCGAATCCGGGTGTCGACGTGGACGCAGAAGTCACTCACCGACGCCCCCGGCGAGACGTTCACCACCAGAGGCACGACGCCGGCAGCCATGCCGGGCAACGTCTTTGACTCGGGAGTCATCCGCCGGCTGACGGGGAAGTCGAGCACCACCTCGTTGCCTTCGCCACCCCTGCCGCGCGTCAACAGCGCGCACGCGGCCGTGATGACCGACGTGCGCGGCATGTTCCACACGTGAGCCAACTCGTCGATCCGACGGAGCAATGCGGGGTCCAGCTGCACGGGCTCCGAACGCCAGTTCTGATCCCGCTCGTCGGCGGCGCCGGCCATCGACGGGCTCGATCCGCTGTTCGGCGGCAGATTCTCGGTCCAGTAGGCCTCGTCACCCGAATAGTCACTGGATGATTCGTAGGCCGATTCACTGTCGACCAGGTCCTGCAACGAACTGAAGAACGCCGGCGGGATGGGCTCTCCGGTGACGACGGCGGAGTAGACCGCCGCGATGCGATTACCGAGCAGCCCGATACCGGCTGCATCGACAACGATGTGGTGGTAGCACCCGAAGGCGTAGTACTCAGTTGAATTCGTCTGGAACAACGCGTATTTGAACAGTGGTCCGGTGAAAGGCATTGGGGTGCGCTGAATCGTCAGGGCCAGTTCCCGGGCGGCGCTCGTCGGATCGCTCTCGCCGCGCAGGTCGTGGAAGTCCAGTTCGATGTCCGGGTAGTCGATGGCCTTCTGGTAGACGTGGCCGTCCTCTTCGAAGAACGACACCCGGACCGGTTCGGCCTCTCGCATCGCGCGCCGGACCGCCCACTCCAGGGCGTCGCGGTCCAGCGCACCCTCGATCCTGATCAGTAGGCCGATTTGCCAGTCCGTACCGGAGTGACCGGTTTCCTGTGCCAGCCAAATGTCCAACTGTGCTCGCGTCAGCGGCAGCGCACCGTCTTCGAAAGCCATCTGACGCCCCGAGCCGGACACCTCGCTAGACCGTTGCCTGGCCGGCGGTCAGTCGATCGCGCAGGCCCTTCGGTCTGATGTCGGCCCAGTTCTGTTCGACGTAGTCCAGACATGCGGCGCGGTCGGAATCGCCGTACACCACCTGCCAACCAGCCGGAACCTCGACGAACGTCGGCCACAGGCTGTGTTGCCCTTCGCCGTTCGCCAGCACCAAGAAAGTGACGTTCTCGTCATCGAAGGGGTTGATGCTCACCGGTTCTCCCACCAAAATTAATTGACGTTGTCGTCATATCCCGTAAGACCCTACTTCGGGGTGTGACCGCTGTCACCAAGTTGAGTGTGACTCCCGTCACGAAGTCGGCGTCGAGGCCGTCACCTGCGGAAATATTTGCTGTGAGGTGCCTGAGTGCGCGCGATTGTCAGCCCGTACGGCGCCGGCGGGCGAAGGCTTCCAGACGATCAGCGGCGGCGGCCGCGCTGTCGGCGGGCGGGGTGATCCGGCTGGCCAGCGCGCGAGCCCGGGCGAGGTAGTCGGGGGCGAGGATGGCGCGGAGGTCCGACACCAGCGTCTCTTCGGTACCCGTCGAGAAACGACGCGCCGTACCAACCCTCAATCGCTTGACCGCCGCACCGTAAATCGCGTGCACGAGGTCCCAATACAGGATCAACTGGGGCACTCCGGCCCGCATGACGATGGGCGTGGTGCTCGAACCGCCGTGGTGCACGACAGCGCGACAGGCGGGAAACGTCGTCGGGTAGTTCACCGTGCCAACGACTTTCACGTGATCGAAGTGGGGACCGTTGCTGAAATCGGTTCCGGCAGCACCGATCAGGGCCCGCTCACCCAACCGCGCGCAGGCCGCAGCGATCATGGCGATCGTGTCGGCCGGGGACTCGACGGGGATGCTGCCGAAGCCGAAGAAGATCGGTGGCGTACCGGCGCCGATCCAAGACGCGACCTCGTCATCGGATTCCGTCGGCAACTCCAGCGTCAGGGTTCCGACGAACGGCCGCTGTTGTTCTCGTTGCGCCCACTCGTCCGCCAACCCCGGAAAGCATGCCTCGTCGTAAGCCTGGATTTCCAGGGATCCCCGCTCGGTGATCCGCCGCGGCGCAGAGCCGCTGGACGCCGGCAGACCCAGTTCGCGACGCTGTTGGTCCTCGACTTTCTTCGTCCCACGCCACGACACCCACCAAAACGCCTTCACCGCAGCGCGCCCCACTGCCGCCGGCAAAAACGGCAGCACCTGGGCGTTGGGCCGCAACGGGAAATAGTGCAGCGTGGCCAGTGGAATGTCGTAATGCTCAGCGACATTGGCCGCAGCGTCCTCGAAATTGATTCCGGTGAAAATCAAGTCGGCTCCGGAGGCCAGCGACATGAGCGTCGCACTCATCTCCTGCCAGCCCTGCAGGAGCGGCCCGGCGATTTCGGTCCGCGACCTGATCAGCTCCCGCAACCGCCACGGATCGCGGAAGAAGCACGTCCAGAAATCGCGGTGCGCATCGAGAATGGTGCTCGAATTCGGGCCGAAAGCCACCGCCTTGGGTCCGGCCGCCTCCGCGAAGCGGATCAGATCAGGCGGGACCGCCATCCACACGTCGTGCCCCCGGCGCACCAACTCACGCCCCACCGCAAGACTGGGCTCGATATCGCCGCGGCTACCCCAGGTGGCAAGCACAAACTTCATTGCCGATGGTGCTCCTTTCGCATTCCGGCTACCGACTGTTTCGCGTAGATCCCGTACTCTCCCTGAGCAATTCGGCGAGATACCGGGGCGACTTGAGGTTCAGCAGGCGCTTGCGATCGGCTTTGAGATCGGCGTAGGTGAGGGCCGCGATCCGCTCGCGCGAGTAAGGCAGCGTCGTTTCCGGAGCGCCTTTGCGAACGAACCCGACACCCTGGTCGCACTTGAGCACACCGACCACCAGATCACGGCGGGTGCTACGCAACTCGACGATTGCTTTCCATACGTCGCCGTTCCAGATCCCGATCACCAGCGGCCCCTTCTGCTGCGCGACGAAGTCCTCCCACGACTCCGCTCGGCGGCCGGCCAATTCGAACGGGGGATTGCAGTCGTGCAGGAAGATGACGCCGTCGTCCTTGAGATAGCGCACGGTGTTCTCGACATCCCGCACCACCTGTTCGTACGTATGCAGGCCGTCGATCAGCGCGACGTCGATCGGATGCCGCTCGAGCAGAGCGGCCTCGCTTTCGAAGAATTCGTCGCTGGGCACCTCGAAGTAGTGAGTCTCGCGGCCTTTGGAGTCGGCGAGTTCGCGGGACCGAGGCGGAATCTTGAATGCCGGGTCCACTGCGAGCTTGATGTCGGCACTGATCCGCCGGAACGCCTGCCCCTTCGACACACCGATCTCCAGATACACCGGCGCCGGCCGGCTCGCCAGCGCCTGCTGCACGGCCCTTATCCGATTCACCCCTGGCAAGGCATCCGCCAACTCCACCAGCTTGTCGTTGATGCTCACGCGGCGATCCCCTTCAGTTGACGCCCCTCTTCATCGAGGCGACTTTGCTAGCGCGTCTCACGCAGAGCCTTCGGAGGACGTTTCCGCGCACACCCGCGAGGCCGAATTCGATTGGACGAAAGCATGTCTCAGCTCTGCCGAGAACATGGCCGGTGACTATACAACGACGGACCCCGACTTCTGGGGCGAATCAGGCGACGAAATTTCCGCCAACCGGCCCTGCCAGGCAATCTCCGGGAAGATTCCCCGACCCAACATTGACGCATCCGTAAATTGATGCCATCGTGCGTGAAGTGTCGAACAGACATTGTGCAAGTGATCGGCCCAGAAATCGGGGTTAAACAGGTGACGGATCTGCAAACGCGCAAGTTGCGCTTCGGGTTCGCCGACTACGACGTGCCGTTCGTGTGGAACGAAGTCAACCCGGCGTTCTCCTGCGCAACCAACGCCCTGACGTTTTTCGCGATCGGCTTCGAGAAGATGATCTGCGCCGCCGTCACCGAGGCGCTGCCACTGATCGCCGATCCCACAGTCGCCGCAGAGGCCAGAGCCTTCATGCACCAAGAGGGCCAGCACACCCTGGGCCACCGCCAGCACGCCAAAGCCTTGATCAAGCGTTATCCCGCGCTCAAAGCGACCTTCGACACGGCCATCGGCATGTTCGACGAACTGACTGCCACCAAGCCGCTGAAGTACCGGCTGGCATACACCGCCGACGTCGAGGCGACGTTCACACCGTCGTTCAAACTGATGCTCGACAACGCCGACACCTTGTTCAAGCCCGGCGACGACCGGGTGGCGTCACTGTTTCTGTGGCACACCGTCGAAGAGGTCGAGCACCGCAGCTCGGCACTGCTCGTGTACGACGCCGCGGTCGCCGATCCGTGGTACCGCACGCGGGTGGCACCCTCCATTTTCGCCCATGTCGGCGCAGTGATGACTGCGATCAACAACAGCTTCAACGAACTCATCCCACTCAAAGAACGCAAAGTCGACGCGATGTGGGCGGACGGCACACGGCGCTGGAAAAAAGCACTGTCACAACGGTTTTCGTCATTCAATTTCCCGGACTACGGGCCGTGCGACGGCGCCTACACGCATATCCCACGGCGCCAACAGCTGGCCGCGGCGTACGGCTGCGTCCGCAGCCAGATGCCCGGACACGACCCCGCCCACGCCAAGCTGCCCGCCTTGGCCACGGAATGGCTCGCCCGCTACGACGCCGGCTATGACGTCACGCGGTGGTACACCTCGGCCCAGAGCCGGACATCGTAAGAACGGCTGCAGATGTCGCGTTCTTTCGACGGCTCGACGGCGTCGTCCGCGAGTGTTGAACAAATTCACGCCGCGTTCGCCCGCGTGGACTACTGGCTGGCCCGCCTCACCGGCAGCGACGCCATCACCACCCTGGATTCCCTCACCTCCGAGACCGACGGCACGGTGGCGGTGCGCGTCACCCAGCACGTGGGTCGCCAACTGCTGCCCCGGCCGATCGCCAATCTCATTCCCGGCGGCCTGAAACTGGTGCACCACGAGACCTGGACACCGGACGGCGACGGCCAGGTGCGCGGGCATATCCGAGTGTCGGTGCCCGGCGGATTGGGGACCTGCCGCGCCAACACCTGGCTCGCTCCCGCGGATAACGGCTCGCGGCTGCGCTTCACCGGCCAGGTCGAGGTCAAAATCCCCGTGGTGGGCGGCAATCTCGAAAAAACCATCGGAGCCGGCTTGGCCGCCAGCATCGCGGCGGTCGTGGACTTCACCACCACGTGGGTTGCACAGCATGCATGACCTCGGGCCCGCGGGCGCAACGCCCCTCACGACCGCCGGCGGCATCCACCCGGCAAAAGCGCCGACGCGCCGGATGGACCGATCCCGGTTTCGCCCGGACATCGAGGGACTGCGGGCCGTCGCCGTGCTGGCCGTGGTCCTGTTCCACGCCGGCATGCCCGGTCTCGACGGCGGGTACGTCGGCGTCGACGTATTTTTCGTCATCTCAGGCTTTCTGATCACTGGGCTGCTGTGGCGCGAAGCAAGCGGCACAGGCACCGTCCGCCTGCTCCGCTTCTACGGGGCGCGGGCCCGCCGGCTGCTGCCGGCCTCGGCCGCAGTCGGATCCGTCACGTTGATCGCATCGGCCATGCTGTTGCCTCCGCTTCAACTGCGGAGCGTCTTTGCCGACGGCATCACCAGCGCGCTGTACGTGAGCAACTACTGGTACGTCCTCCGAGGCGTCGACTACTTCGCCAGTCACCGGCCCCCGTCGCCGTTCCTGCACTACTGGTCCCTCGGCGTCGAAGAGCAGTTCTATCTGGTGTGGCCGGCGTTGATCATCGGGACCGCGTGGCTCATCCGGCGAGCGCGCCGCCGCACCAGAACCGAGGCCACCTCCTCCCAGCGCCCCTACCTAGCTGTGCTCGCCGCGGTCGCGATCGGATCTTTCGCGCTGTCCTTGGTGACCACGCTCTGGGCACCTGCCATCGCGTTCTTCTCGCTGCCCACCCGAGCCTGGCAGTTGGCTGTTGGCGGATTGATCGCGCTCACCGCCGGGCACTGGCGCAGCCTCTCGTCCAGGGCTGCCACGATGATCGGGCTCACCGGGCTGGCCCTGATCGTGCTGGCCTGTACCTGCCTGGAAGCCAACACCGTGTATCCGGGTACCGCCGCGCTACTGCCAACCATGGGTGCCGCGCTGGTCATCGGCGCCGGCTGTGCCACGCCGGCACAAGGCTGCGGCCGGTTCCTGGGATTGGCGCCGATGCGCGCCATCGGCCGCATCTCCTACTCGTGGTATCTGTGGCACTGGCCGGTCCTGATCCTCGCCCCACTGCTGCTGGGCCACCCGCTGGGGCTGGCCGCCAGGTTGACTGCGGCGCTGCTGTCCGGCGGACTCGCCTGGCTGACGCTGCGCTACCTGGAAAACCCACTGCGCTTCGCCCCCCAGATTCGAGACTCAGCGTGGCGCAGCCTAGGGCTGGGCGCCGCTGCCACCGCCGGCGCGGTATGCGTCGGGCTGGTGCTGGTGGTCGTGACGCCCGCCCCGACATCGAATGGCCCCGCCGTCAGGCCGCTGACTTTCACCGCGGCAACAATTCCCGCCGGCTCGGATGCCGTCGCCTATGACGCGGCGGTCAACCAGGCATTCGCTCAGGTGCAGGCTGCGGTCACCGCATCAACCGACCTCAAGGCCGTCCCGTCGAACCTGCAACCGCGGCTGGCTGACGTGGAGGCCGAACAGAATGCCTATCTGTCCAACGGCTGCCTCCGCAGCCCGCTGCAAGGCGGGCAGCCCGAGTGCGCGAGCGGCGAAACAGCTTCTGCGACAACAATTGCCGTCGTCGGCGATTCGCATGCTGCCATGTGGACCCCGGCGTTCCAGCAGATCGCCGAACAACGGCACTGGCGGCTGGAGACGCTGGCCAAAGCGGCCTGCCCGCTGCTCGACCTGCCCGCCACCAACCCGTTCCGCGGCGTGGTGGAGATGTTCGAACACTGTGAGCAGTGGCGCGCTGAGGTCATGGCCCGGTTACGCGCCGAACACCCGCAACTGGTGGTGGTCAGCATGTGGCGTGGCTACGGCACCGACGAATCCATGACGGGTTTCACCGCCTACAACCCGGCGTGGCTCACCGCCCTCACTCGCCTGATCCAACAGCTGCGCGACATGGGTTCGACAGTTCTGACTCTCGGGCCCATCCCGGACCCGCACTCAATGGTGCCGATTTGCCTGTCAGCCCATCTCGATGATGCGACGGCCTGCACACCGGCGCGGTCGACTGCGGTGAACGAACCGGGAATCGCCGCCGAGTCCACGGCCGCCCAAACCGGTGACACCCGATACGCCGACCTGACCAAGTTGTTCTGCACCGCCAACAGCTGCCCGGCCATTGTCGGAAACACCTTGGTGTACGTCGACGACAGTCACCTCACGTTCGAATACTCCCGGCTCCTGGCACCAGCGATCGGAACCTTGGCCGACCGGGCTCTCGCCGATGCCCAACACCAACAAACTGGTGAAAGGTAGGTGACCTTGCCCCAGGCCAACAGCGTCAGCCGGCCCGAAGAAATGCCGGTCCGGAGCGCCGAAAGGTCGCACTTCCGGCCGGATATCGAGGGCCTGCGGGCCGTCGCGGTCTTGGCGGTCGTCTTGTTTCACGCCGAAATGCCCGGTGTCGGTGGTGGATTCGTCGGCGTCGACGTGTTCTTCGTCATCTCGGGTTTCTTGATCACCGGGCTGCTATGGCGCGAGACAAACACCCTCGGGACCATCCGACTGCTCCGCTTCTACGGCGCGCGGGCCCGCCGACTGCTGCCGGCGTCAGCCTTGGTCGGGATCGTCACCCTGATCGGCGCGGTGCTGTTGCTCCCGCCATTGGAGGCCAAGACGGCCGTCGGCGACGGCATCGCCAGCGCGCTGTACGTCAGCAACTACCGGTTCATCTTTCAAGGCGTCGATTACTCCGCCCCCTACCTGCCACCATCACCCTTCCTGCACTACTGGTCACTCGGTGTCGAGGAACAGTTCTACGTGGTCTGGCCGGCGTTGATCATCGCCACGGCATGGCTGATCCGGCGAGTGCGCAGGCGCACCCGGGCGGAAGCCGCTTCTTCCGCGCGTCCGTACCTGGTCGCGCTGGCGCTGGTTGCGGTCGGGTCCCTCGCACTGTCTCTGGTCGCCTCATACTGGGCGCCGTTCGTGGCGTTCTTTTCGCTGCCGACCCGCGCCTGGCAATTGGCGGTCGGCGGGCTGATCGCCCTCACCGCCGGACGCTGGCGCCGACTGACGCCCCGCGCCGCCGCGCTCGCCGGATTCGCCGGACTCGCGGCAATCCTGGTCGCCTGCGTCGAATTGAGTTCGGCCACACTGTATCCGGGCATCGCCGCACTACTGCCCACCCTCGGCGCGGCAGCGGTCATCGGCGCCGGCTGTGCCCTGCCCGCCCGCGGTTGTGGGCGGCTTCTGGGATGCGCGCCGATGCGTGCCATCGGCCGCGTGTCCTACTCGTGGTATCTGTGGCACTGGCCGGTACTGATCTTCGCGCCGCTCGTACTCGGCCACCATCTGGGGCTCACCGCCAGGTTGACGGCCGCACTCCTGTCCGCGGGACTCGCCTGGCTGACCATGAAGTTCATCGAGAACCCACTGCGTTTTTCCGTCACAGTACGAAACTCGGTGGGACGAAGCCTCGCCCTGGGTGGTGCGGTCACCGCAATCACAGTCACTGTCGGCGTGGTGCTGTTGGTCGCCATGCCCACCCCCGTCGGGCGCGGCGCGCCGGCCACCCCGTTGACCGTCACCGCAGCGACCGTCCCGGCAGGCTCTGGCAACGACGCGTACGACGTTGCGGTTCAACAGGCCTTCGCTCAAGTGCAGTCCGCGGTCGCGGCATCGGCCGTCCCCGCAGCCGTCCCGTCGAACTTGACGCCGTCCCTCGCCGGCGCGGCCGGCGAAGCCGACGACGTCTATCTCAATGGTTGCCTGCGCAGTGCCTGGCAAGTCGCGCAGCCCGAATGCGCCACAGGCGATCTCACCTCGACTACGACGGTGGCCGTGATCGGCGACTCAAATGCCGCGATGTGGAATCCGGCGTTCCGGCACGTGGTCGAGGAGCGGCACTGGCGGCTGCAGATGCTGGGCAAGGCCGGCTGCCCGATGCTGGACGTACCCACCACCAGCGCCCAGTTGCACCGGGAGTACGTCGAGTGCGAGCAGTGGCGCGGCGAGGTCCTGACCCAGCTGCGGGCCGAGCACCCACGGCTGGTCGTGGTGAGTATGTGGCGGCAATACAGCGATGAGCTCGGTGGCCCAACGGGATTCGCGTCATACAGCCCCGGGTGGACAGAGCGCATCACCCAGCTCACCCGGCAACTGCGCGACACCGGCGCCAGAGTGCTGGTGCTCGGACCGATTCCCGATCCCCGATCGGTACCGGCGATCTGCCTGTCAGACCACCTCGACAACGCAACTGCTTGCGCGCCAACACGATCCACTGCGGTCAACACATCCGGAATCGCCGCCGAGGCCGCGGCCACCCAAGCCGGCGGCGGGCAGTACGCCGACCTCACCGACTTGTTCTGCACCCCGCACCGGTGCCCGGTGATCGTCGGCAACACGCTGGTCTACCTCGACAAGAACCACCTGACCGTGGAATACGCGCGGGCATTGGCGCCGGTCATCGGTGCACTGGCCGACCGCGCGCTCGCCCAAACCTGAACCAAAACAGGAGGCATCACCCCTTTGTCTACATCCGTACTCATCACTGGCGGAGCGGGATTCATCGGCTCCGCGCTCGCCCGCCGGCTGGTCGAAGCCGGTTACGACGTCGCTGTGGTGGACATCCTGCACCCACAGGTGCACGGCGCACACGCGACCATCGACCTGCCTCCGGCCGTGCGGCTGTTCACCGGTGACGTCACTCACGGGCCCGACCTGGACGCCGTACTCCGGCTGTTTCGGCCAGCCCAGATCGTTCATCTCGCCGCCGAAACCGGTACCGCCCAGTCACTTTCAGAGGCGACACGTCACGGTTCGGTGAATGTTGTTGGGACCACCCAACTTCTCGATGCTCTGAGCAGATGCGGGCACGTACCCGACCAGCTCGTCCTCGCATCGTCCCGAGCTGTATACGGTGAGGGCGCTTGGCAAGCCGGCACCGAGGTCTTCTACCCGCGGCCACGTAGTCACGCCCAGCTGGCCGCTGGCATCTGGGATCCGCAAGGGCTCACGGGCGAGAGCGCGGTCCCGCTGCCGAGCTGTGCCGGCGTGACCGAGGCGCGACCCACCAACATTTACGCCGCCACCAAACTCGCCCAAGAGCATCTGCTGGCCGCCTGGGCCGCCGCCCATGACACCAAACTCAGCGTGCTGCGGCTGCAGAACGTCTACGGACCGGGCCAGTCGCTGACGAATTCGTACACGGGGATCGTCGCGCTGTTCGGCCGAATGTCCCGAGCGAACCAGGCGTTGGAGGTGTACGAAGACGGCCGGATCCTGCGCGACTTCGTATACATCGACGACATCGTCGAGGCACTGTTCGCCGCCATCGCCGAACCCGCCGCACAGCCGCGCTGCGTCGACATCGGGTCCGGAATACCCACCACCATTCATGAGCTCGCGCGGGCGATGGCGGCCATCTGCGATGCCCCCGAACCCGTCGTCGTCGGAAAGTTCCGCGACGGCGACGTCCGCGCCGCACGCTGCGACATCGACCCGGCAATCGATGAGCTCGGCTGGCGGCCCAAGTGGGCGCTGGAAGAGGGTTTGCGCGCACTCCTCGACTGGATCGGTGAACAGCCCGAATGACACGCGCAACCTGGGCTCACACATTATTGCGACAACGTCAATTTTCTGGCCCAACTCTCCCCGAAAGCCGCCATACCCACGGTAGTTTCAAGCCGTGATCGAGCTAGATGGCGTCGCCAAGACGTACGACGGGTCCGTACACGCGTTGCAGGACGTGAGCTTTTTCGTTCCCACCGGGTCGGTGTGCGGCCTCCTCGGTCACAACGGCGCAGGCAAGACGACGACGGTGAAAATCCTGTCGACATTGCTGCGACCCACCACCGGCCGCGCCATAGTCGCCGGCTACGACGTCGTCGAGCGGCCTGCCCAGGTACGCGAAAGCATCGCGACCATCGGCCAACTGGCCGCGCTCGACTGGCAACTCACCGGGCGGGAGAACCTGGTGTTGTTCGCGCGACTCCGGGGGATGCGGCGCAAACATGCACATCTCCGGGCCGACGCACTGATTGAGCAGTTCGACATGGCACACGCTGCCGACCGCCGGGTGGACACCTATTCCGTTGGCATGCGGCGGCGTATCGACATCGCTGCCGCTCTGGTGGTTCCCCCGAAGGTGCTCTTCCTGGACGAGCCGACAACCGGACTGGATCCCCGCAGCCGCCGCGAAGTGTGGGACCTGGTGTCGACGATGTCGGCGCAGGGCGTAACCGTCCTCCTCACGACGCAGTACCTCGAAGAGGCCGACCTGCTTGCCGATTCCATCGTGCTCATCGACGGCGGGCGCGTCATCGCCACCGGCACCGCTGAAGACCTCAAAAGCCGCGTGGGTTTCAGCTACTGCACGGTGAGTCCCGTCGACCCAGCTCAGCTGTCCAACGTCCTCGCGGTGGTGGCCGATCTAGAAGACGCCCAAGTGGATCAGGAGGCCAACACCGTGTCGGTGCTGGCACCCGATGGCGTGGGCACACTCAGCGAAGTGTTTCGACGCGTCGATCAACTCGGCGTTGAGCTGGCCGACATATCGCTGCGCAAGCCGTCCCTCGACGAAGCCTTCCTCCACCTCACAGGGAATGTCACGGCATGACAGAGCAGCGAGCAGCAGAGCAGCACCGCGCATGACGGCAGTTTCAGCACTCACCGAACGTATGGTGCTCGGTCAGCTGAGCGAGGATCTCCCGTTCGCGGTTCTGGCGGCCGCCGGCAATTTCATCGTCTTCAATTTCGCGTTGCGGAAGGTAATCCACACCGGCGCGATGAGCTACCCGCAGTACGTTCTCCCCGTGATCGTCCTGCAGGTGATGTTGCTCGGCGTACTGGCGAGCGTTGACCGGGCCGCCCGAGATCAACGGTCCGACTTCGGGATTCGGCTGCGCACCATGCCCATTTCCACCCTCGCGCCGCTGGTGGCCCGCATGTTGTACTGCGTCTTCCGGGGCGTCATCGCCCTGCTTGCCGCGCTCGCCGTCGGCTACGTCTTCGGTTTCCGCTTCGCCGGCGGATTCACCTACTCGGCGGCCTTCGTGGCTGTTGTCCTGACGCTGACGCTGGCCCTCTCGCTGGGCGCTGACGCACTCGGTGCCGCAATCTCCGGAACCGTGATCGCGAAGAGCGGAGCCGCCAGCCAGGTGCTGTTGATTCCGCAAATGTTGCTGGTCATGTTGTCTACCGGGATGGCACCCACGGACGCGTTCCCCAACTGGATACAGCCGTATGTGCAGTACCAGCCGATCTCCCAGCTGACGGAAACCATGCGCGGCTTTTCCATCGGACATATCGCTGCGGGCAACCTGACGGCCAGTGCGGCATGGTGCTTCGGGCTGCTGGTGGTATTCGGCGCATTGGCCGTGCGGACGCAGAGGATGCGATGACCAAAACGCATGCGGCACCACGCAGTTCGCTGGCCCGCGAGAGCATGTTGTTCGCCGGCCAACTGCTCACCCACTGGCGGCGGGGGCCTGCCGTCACGGTCCAAGCCGTGCTGCTGCCGACCTTCCTGCTCATCATGTATCAACTTCTGGTCGGCAAATCGATATTTCAGATGACCGGTTCGAACAGCATCTACGGTCTGGTGCCGGCGTGCGCCGTGGCCGGTGCGATGTTCGGCGCGCTTGCCGCCGGCCTGAGCATCCCTCTGGAACGAGACCGCGGCCTGCTCAGCCAGCTCTGGCTACTGCCGGTACGCCGGGCCAGCGCCCTGACCGGCCGGTTACTCGCCGAGGCCGCACGGACGCTGGTCGGCTCCTTGGTTATTACGTGTGTCGGGGTCGGACTAGGGCTTCGATTCGACGGCAGTTGGCTCGCCGTTATCGCGTTCATGCTGGTACCGGTACTGGTGGTGGTGATCTTCTCGATGGCGGTCATCGCTATCGCGGTGCGCTCCAAGCGCGGTGCGGTCCTTGTCTGGTTCGGGGTGCCGGCCATCAGCATGGCGTTCGCCAGCGCCGGTGCTCCCCCCATCGACGCGCTACCCACGTGGGTGCAGCCGCTGGTCCGGTTTCAGCCGATGTCGTCGACGATCGAGGTCATGCGGGGCCTCGCCGAAGGCGGCCCGGTGCTTCAGCCGTTTCTCATCTGCGCAGCGTGGGCCGTCGGACTGGCTGCGGTGATCGCTCCGGTGGCAATCCGTGGTTACCGTGCCGCCGCCGAATCCGGACACTGAGGCACCCCCGACGCCGACGGGCCAGTTATCGCACGCGATCGATGAAAAAGCGTGCAATAACTGGCCTTTCGGCGTCCACTCCGGTTACTGGAGGTACCACGGGTTCGCTCTGGCCCACTCGATGGTGCGACGAATCCCTTCCTCCACGTCGACCTTCAGCGCCCAGCCAAGCTCGCGCTGCGCCTTGGTCGAGTCCGGGATGCGACGTGGGATGTCCTCGTAGCGACCGCCGAAACAGGTTGCGGTGTTGACGGATTCAGCCTCCAACACTCCGTCCACACTCGCGATCTTGATCGCCAACTCGATGGCTTCACGCATCGAGGTCTCGGTCATGCTCCCGACATTGAAGGCCTCGCCGATCGCCGCCGTACTGTCGGCTGCCAGCAATGTACCGGCGACGGCATCGTCGACGTAGGTGAAGCACCGGGTCTGGTCGCCGGTGTCATAGAGCAAAGGCTTGTGGCCGTTGAGTATTCGGTGAACGGTCTGAGAAATCACGAAGATCGGATTCTGTCGCGGCCCGTACACGTTGAAGTAACGGACCACCGTCACGGGCAGTCCGTGGGCAGCATGCATCGCGAAGACGAGGTGCTCGGCCATCCCTTTGCTGGTGCTGTAGCTCCACCGCGCGGTCTTCGTCGAGCCCAGAACTCGGTCGTCGTCCTCGGCCCACGGCGGATTCGGATTCTTGCCGAACACCTCAGAGGTACTGGCGAACACCACTCGGATGCCATGCCGAAGACTCAGTTCGAGGACGTTCCGTGTACCGATCACATTAACATCGAGAACCCGTAGCGGATCTTTCATGTAGTTCTCGACACCGACGACCGCGGCCAGATGGAAGACGGTGTCGACGTCGGCTGTCAACACTTGCTCCATCGCGCAGGTGTCAGTGACATCGCCTGGTACGAACCGGAATTCAGGACGCCGTTCGAAGTCGATGCTGGTATCGCGGGTGTTCCTGGCGAAGTCGAAAACCGTGACCGAATCGCCCCGGTCCAGCAACGCGGACACCAGGTGTGTGCCAATGAAGCCGTAGCCTCCGGTCACAACAACATTGGCCATCTTCACTCTTTCATTTCAGGCAGCAGTCAGAGCGCGCGTGCCGACCGCTACCGGCCGATCCCTTTGTAGACGAAGCCGGCCGCGTTGACCGCCGCAGGATCGAAGCTGTTGCGTCCATCAAGAAACACGCAACCACCCGTCGCCAGGCCGGCGAGGTGCGCCAGCGGGACGTGATGAAACTCGCGGTGGCCGGCCAGCACGACCAGGGCGTCGGCATCCTTGACCGCCGAGTCGATATCGGGGGTCAACGGGACCGTCGTCACCGACTGAGCTTCGTCGTCCGACACCCACGGATCGTGCACCGAAATCAGGCAGCCGGACTTCTCCAGCAGCTCCAGGACATACTTGGTGGGGGTCAACCGACAGTCGCCGGTGTTGTTCTTGAACGCGATACCCAAAACCGCGATCTTGCTGGTTTCGATTGCCTTGCCCCGGTCGGCGAGCAACTGGGTGAGCAGCCCATAGGTGTATTCGGGCATCGTGTCGTTGACGGTCCTCGAGGTCCGCGGGATGGATAGCTCCAGCCCGACGGACTCGCCCAGGTGATTGACGAACCAGGGGTCCTTGGTCAGGCAGTAGCCGCCGACCCCCATGCTCGGCCGCAGAATGTTGACCGGGTTCCCACCCTTCGGCATGGTGTTGGCCGCCTCGATGACTTGCAGGGCGTCCATATCCAGCCGGTCACAAATCTTGGCCAGTTCGTTCGCCAGCGCCACGTTGAGATCCACCCAGAGGTTGTCCGCGAGCTTGACCATCTCGGCGGTCCGCGGATCCTCGACAATGACCGAATCCACCCCCAAGGCGTGCCGCCACAGCGTGGCGCAGGCGCGGGCGCTGCGCTCATCGACAGCGCCGACCACCACGGGTATCGACGTCAGTTCATGGATCGCTTGGCCTTCGGCGAGCCGCTCGGGACAAAACGCAAGGCCGAAGTCGACCCCGGCACGCAGCCCGGAAACCTCTTCAAGGATCGGCCGGACCAGGGTTTCGGTGGTGTCGGGCGGCACCGTGCTCTTGAGAATGACGACGTGGCCCGGCTGCAAGTGCTCACCCAGTGCCTGCGCCGCGGCCTTGATGTCGTCGACAATGGGCTCGTAGTCCGGTCCCAGTGGCGTACCGACGTTCACGATGACGAAATCGTTGTCCGCGATGGCGCCGAAATCGGTGGTGGCGCGCAGTCGACCGATCCGCACGTTGTAGGCGACCAGTTCGCCGAGGCCCGGTTCAGCAACCGAGGTTCTGCCCTGGTTGATGTCGTCGACGACGCTTTGCCGCACGTCGATCCCGGTGACGGGCCACCCGCGATCAGCCAGAACCGCACCGATCACGGTGCCGATATAGCCGAAGCCGACCACCGCGATCCCTGATCGCATGCCGCGGACCAGCAGATCGACCTCCACATCGCTGCGCCCGAACGCGCCTCTAGCCATGGCGATTCCAGCCTTTCAGGTGCTCTGCACGTGGTCCGAATCGGACACCGATGGCCTCAAGCCGGGCCATCCATCGCTCGCGAGTCTAATCAACGTGTGCGTCAAAAATCTGGGGTTTCGGACAACGGATGATGGCGGTGAGCGGGTCCCCCGGCCGCCTCGGCATCCCGAAACTTGTTCCGCAATATGCCCAACCCGGCACGGCATCTACTGCTAGCGTGCCGCGATGCAACGGCACCAACATGACGCAGGGCGGGAGCACAAATGGTACTGAAACGCGAAAGTATTGAAAACAAAACAATGGCGGGAGTTGCCGCAGCAACATTCAGCTCTTTCCGGCGACTCATCAATTCCGCCGCCTCGATTGCGTTCTACCAATCGACGGGATCAGAACCCGAGGAATACCACAAGTGGTACTACAACACGTTCGTCTGGCAGAAAACCCGGTGGATGGGCGTAACCACCTGGAAATCGGTCAGCGATATGTGGAACTACCAAGAAATACTGTTCGATTTGAAGCCTTCCCTGGTCATCGAGTTCGGCACGAATCAGGGCGGCTCGGCATTATTCTTCTCCACCATCATGAAGCGAATCGGCCATCCATTCAAGGTGCTGTCAGTAGATATCAGCCACAAAAATCTCGATTCATCGGCACGCCTCGATCCCGATATCCTTTTCGTGGAATCCTCGTCAATAGCCCCAGCCATTGTCGAACAGATTCAACGACTCAAAGAAGAATTCCCCGGCAAAATCTTTGCCATCCTGGACAGCAACCATTCGATGGAGCACGTGCTCGCCGAGATGAACCTCCTGCGGCCTTTGCTCTCGTCCGGCGACTACCTGTTGGTGGAGGACTCCACCGTCAACGGGCACCCCGTCCTGCCCGGCTGGGGCCCGGGCCCGTACGAGGCCATCGAGGCGTACGAGCAGAAATTCCCCGATGACTACACGCATGACGTGGCGCAAGAGAACAAATTCGGGTTCACATTCGCGCCCAACGGATTCCTGATCCGCAACTGACCCGCAACACGGGCCGGTGACTGTCGCCGGTCAGCCAACCCGTTTGAGCCGCGCGAAGTCTTCGACCAGATCGGCGGCCGCCACTGCGCTCTCGGCGGGCTTGGTGATCTGCGGTGCGAGTTCACGCGCCCGGATGCGAAACCGCGGAGCCAGGATCCGGCGCAGATCTGCCACGAGCGTCTTCTCGGTTGTCGTCGAAAAGCGCCGTCCAGCACCAACTTTGAGCCGTTTGAGCTGGGCCGCGAAGAACGGTTGATCCGGTAAGGTCCAGAGCACCAGCTGCGGGACGCCGGCCCGCAGACAGGCGGCAAGGGTGCCCGCGCCGCCGTGGTGAACCACGGCGCGACAGCCCGGGAAGATCGTCGCGTAATTCACCTGGCCGACCACCTTCACGTGATCCAGCTGGGGAACATTGCTGAAATCGGTCCCGCCGGCCCCCACCATGGCTCGCTCACCCAATTGCTCGCAGGCGGCGCCGATCATGGCAATGGTCTCAGCCGGAGATCCGATCGGGACACTGCCGAACCCGAAGAAGATCGGCGGCGTGCCATCGGCGATCCACGCCGCCGCATCGACGTCGGCCCCGGTCGGCGACGCCATGGCCAACGCTCCGACAAAGGGCCGGTGGCCATCCCATTTCGACCATTCAGTGGCGAGGCCGGGAAAGCACAACTGATCGTAGGCCTGAATTTCCAGGGAGCCGCGTTCGGCGATCCGACGCGGCGCCGGGCCCGTCGCCTTCGGCAGGCCCAGCATGCGCCGCTGCGCGTCCTCGTCGTCTTTCGTCCCCCGCCACGCCAGCCAGTCGTTGGCAGTCATGGCCGTGCGACTCACCAGGGCCGGCACGAACGGCAGCATCTGCCCGTGCGCACGAACCGGGAAGTAGTGCAGCGTGGCCAGCGGAATGTCGTGGTACTCCGCAACATTGGCAGCGGGCTGCTCGAAAATCAGACCGGTCAGCAGTAGGTCCGCGCCGGCAGCTTCGGCGGCTAACGTCGTCGTCATATCGGTCCAGCATTCGGCCGCGAACTGCTCGGTTTCGCGCGCCATCCGCCTGAGCTCCTTGACCTTCCAGGGCGTGCGGGAGTAGCAGGTGAAGTACTCGCGCTGCAGATCCAGAATCGGCGTCGAATCCAGACCGTAGGCGCTCGCCGCCAGGCCGGCGGCCGCGACGAAGCCGACGAGGTTGGGCGGAACCACCATGCGCACGTCGTGGCCGCGGCGCTGCAATTCGCGGCCCACGACGACGGCGGGCTCGACATCGCCACGCCCGCCGTAGCTTGCCAGCACCAATTTCACAGCGGCTTCTGGCCTTTCGTCCTCGTGCCGTTCCCGGGCCCGTAGGCACCCCGGAGCATCGGCAATTATGCCTGCTGCCGGCCAGCCGGCTGGGCTTTCCGTGATGATTTTTGACGTTGTCGCCAATTATTGCGCGAAACGTCATGCCGGCGGCCGCCAGACGGGTACTTTCTCACCGTCTGTTCTGTGGCCAATCGTTCGGCCATCACGCTGAGGAGTTCGATTTGGCCGACGGCGCACTGGACCCGCACGATGCCGAGCGGGTGCTGTGGGACGTGATCATCGTCGGCGCCGGCATGGGCGGCGGCATGCTGGGCTACCGCCTGGCTCAATCAGGCCGTCGGGTGTTATTCGTCGAGAAGGGACGCTCGACGCTGCCGGGCACACCCGGCACCATTCGTGCCGCGATGCCGGAGCTCGCCGAGCCACAATCGGTCCGCTCGGCAGCGTCCTACTACGAGGCGCTGGCCCGCGGTGGCCGCACCACGGACGAAGTCGAGGACATCACGAACCGCTTCGCGAAGCGGTTCGTGCCATTCATCGGCAGCGGCACCGGTGGCTCCTCGGCGCTCTACGGCATGGTCTGTGAGCGATTCTTCGCCAGCGATTTCACGCCCCGGCAGAACTTCCGCGACCCCGGTGATTCCACCGTGCCGGATGCCTGGCCGATCAGCTACGACGAGCTGCGGCCCTGGTACTCCGAGGCGGAGAAGCTACTGGGGGTGCGCGGTCAGCGCGATCCGCTGCGGCCAGGCGCGGCCGACGCCGACCTTCCTACGGCACCGCCGTTTTCGGCAGACAACCAGCCGCTGGTCGACCACTTTTCGGCGCTCGGGCTACATCCTTATCACCTACCGATGGCCTGCGACTACGCCGAGGGCTGCACCACGTGCCAGACCTATCTCTGCCCCCAGGCCTGCAAGAACGACGCCGGACGCAATGGCGTGCTACCCGCAATCACCGAGCATGGCGCCCAGTTGCTGACGCAATGCCGGGTCGTGCGGCTGGCGGCGGACCGTACCCATGTCCGGGAGGTGATCTGCGAACACCCTTCTGGCACATTGACTCTCAAGGGCACAGTGGTGGTATTGGCCGCCGGTGCGCTGGCCACCCCGGTGCTACTGCTCAATTCCCGTTCGGGCGACTGGCCGGCCGGATTGGCCAACGGCTCGGACTGGGTGGGCCGCAACCTGATGCGTCATCTGCTGGACCCGATCGAGATCTGGCCCGAACCCGACAGCCGGATCACGGCCGCCAACAAGGAGATCGGCTTCAACGATTTCTATTTCTGCGAAGGCCAGAAATACGGCACAGTGCAATCTTTCGGCGCGCTACCGCCCATGGAGATGCTGACCAACCGCCCGGGTGCACGCGGACAGGCACTACGCGCCATGAAACCGGCAGTGCGCCAGGTCTACGACCGATTCTTCAGCGGTGGCCTGATCCTGGCCGCGATGATGGAGGATCTGCCGTACCTGGATAACCGGGTGCTGCCATCCGTGCGACCCGGCACCGACGGACGCCAACGGCTGCGTATGCAGTATCGACTGCACGCCAATGAGATTCAACGCCATGGAGCGTTCCTGCGGCGGTTCAAAGAGACACTGCAGCCATTCCGGAAGATGGCGCTCGGCAACGGCAAAGACAACGCCAACCTGGGCCATGTCTGCGGCACCGTCCGCTTCGGCACCGACCCGACTACGAGCGTCTTGGATCCGAATAACCGGGCCCATGAAGTGGCCAACCTCTACGTGGTGGACACGTCGTTCTTCCCCTCCAGCGCCGGCTTGAACCCCAGCCTGACAGTCGCGGCCAACGCTTTACGGGTGGCCGCCCACATCGATCAGGTGTGTTTCACCACCTGATAGATGATCGCGCTCCCGACGATCTGGCGGCGTACCGTCGACGGCCGCAGCACGCAGCCGTCAGCTCGGCATCCGCACCGGCAGACCGGCGGCACGGTAGACCGCGTCGATGAGGGTCAGATTCTCGACCGCGTCATCGGGTGTGGTGCGTACCGGAACCCCGCGCAATACCGACGCGGCGAACGCGTCCAGCTGATAGTCGTAGGTGGTGCGGCGCGGAAAACGCTCGACCCGCGTTGTGCCATGCGAGCGGATCGACAAGCGAGGGAACAGGTTCGGTGCCGCCGGACTCAACCAACGCAGCTCGCCGCGGTCGCCGACCACTCTGGCCCTGGCCCGAAACAGATTTCCCGACCACAGCGCGCACCGAATCCGGCCGACGTGCCCCGCCGCGTAACGCAACTCGGCGGTCATCGCCCGATCCACCCGCGGAGCTATCAGTTTCGCCTGCGCCGAAACAACTTCCGGGGTCGAGCCGCCAAATGTGCGGGCCATGTTGGCGACATAACTGCCGGCATCCATCATGGCGCCACCGGCGAAGTCGTAGTTGTAGCAATTGCCCTTGAAAGTCGGCAGCAGCACACACAAGTCGATGTCCACCCGCTGCAGCTTGCCGATGGCTCCAGCGGCGATGAGTTCCTCGACTCGCAAAGTCAGCGGATGGTGCCGGAACTGGATTGCCTCCATCACAACCCGGTCTGATTTGGCGGCCTGCTCGGCCACTTCCCGGGCCTCGTCGGCATTGGCGACGAAAGGCTTCTCACAGAGCACATGCTTACCCGCGTCAAGTGCGGCTCGAGTCCACCTGCCATGCAGGCTGGTCGGCAGCAGGACGTACACCGCGTCCAGATCCGGATCGGCGACCAGGGCCTCCAGCGTGCCATGTGCTCGGGCTATGCCGTGCCGGTCAGCGAATTCCCGAGCGCTGCCAAGATCGCGCGACCCCACCGCAGCTATCTCGACCTCGTCGTTTCCCTTGGCAGGGTTGAGCAGCGTGGTCGGTGCGTAGCTCGATGCACCCAGAATGCCGATCCGAACCGGGCCCGTGCCATCAGTCACGGATCCATCTACTTTCGCGCCTCTTCATCACCTGTGCCTCGTCCCTTCTGTGGGTGTTTTGGTGTTCGTTGCGGCATCCGGATCGGCAGGCCTGCGGCCCGGTAGATCGCGTCGATGACGCCCATGTTCTCGATCGCGTCCGCCGGCGTGGTCAGCACCGGCTGCCCACGCAGCACTGCCGCGGCAAAGGCATCGAGCTGATACGCGTAGGACGTGCGACGTGAAAACCGCTCCACCCGCTTGCCGCCGACCGATCGGATGGATAGGCGGTGAAAAATATGCGGCAGCACCGGATTGAGCACTCGCACCTCGCCGCGATCGCCGATCACCCGGGCGCTGACCCGCAGCAGGTCCGATGACCACATGGAGCAGCGCACCCGGCCGGTATGGCCACCGGGAAACCTCAACTCGGCGGTCATCGCCCGATCCACCTGTGGGTCGCGAAGTTGCGCGTGTGCCGAAACAACGTCCGGGGTGCAACCACCGAACGTGCGCGCCATGTGGACCGCGTAGCAGCCGGCGTCCATGGTCGAGCCGCCGGCCAGACCGTAGTTGTAACGGATGTCGGTGAACTTCGGCAACGGGAAGCAGAAAGCGACGTCCACCCGTTCCAGACGGCCGAGCTCGCCCGAGGCGATGATCTCCACGACGCGTTGCACCAATGGGTGGTAGCGGTAATGAAATGCCTCCATCACCACCCGATCCGAGCCTGCGGCCAGCCCGGCGATCTCCCGGGCCTCATCGGCGTTGGCCGTGAACGGTTTTTCGCACAGCACATGCTTGCCCGCGTCAATCGCGGCCCGAGTCCACTTGCCGTGCAAGCCATTTGGCAGCGGGATATACACCGCATCGAGGTCAGGATCGCTGATCAACGCCTGATAGCTGTCGTGCACCTTGCCGATGCCGTTGCGCGTGGCAAAGGCATGACCGCGTGAAGCATCCCGCGCGGCCACCGCCGCCACCACGACCTCGCCGCACTCCCGAGCCGGTTGGACCAGCGCCAGTGGTGCGATGCGGGCTGCGCCAAGGACGCCGATCCGGATCGGCGTCACGTCGTCAGTCGAGGAGTCGATGCTAGGGGCCGATTCCGGTCACTCGAATCTGCGCCGCATCCGAATTCACTTGCGCCACAGCACACCAGTGCCATCGATATTCTCGATCTTCGCGGTGATCCCATGCTCGGCGCGGTAGTCGGTGACTGCCTGCTCGCACGCGCCGACCGCGAGGTAGTCGTCGACGACGCAGAACCCTCCCGGAGACAGCCTCGGATAGAGCGCGTCCAGCGCCTGGATGGTGGACTCATACAGATCACCGTCGAGTCGCAACAACGAGATCTGCTCGATCGGGGCATCCTCAAGGGTGTCTTTGAACCAGCCGGGCAAGAAGCGGACCTGGTCGTCGAGCAGACCGTACCGCTCGAAGTTCGCCCGCACCTCGGCTTCCGAGACCCCCAGGATGCCGGCGGCCAATTCCGCCCGGATCCCTTTGTCCGCCTTGTAATTATCGGGGTCCGAGCGCGGCACGCCCTGGAAAGAATCAGCCAGCCACACGCTTCGGCTGTGATCACCATATGCCGCGAGGACCGCGCGCATCAGGATGCAGGCCCCACCGCGCCAGACACCGCATTCGATCAGATCCCCCGGGATGTCGTCGGCCAGTACAGTCTCGACGCACTGCTGCAGGCTGGTGAGCCTCTTCATTCCGATCATGGTCTCGGCCTCGGCCGGCCAGTCGAGGCCAAGCGCACGCTGCTCACGCTGGTCCCGCACCGTCGTACCCCGCAGCCGCGGACTCAGACTGTTCACGGTCTTGAGCAGCACGCGTCGCCGCAGCGGCCAATCCGAGGGCACTCTTTCATGCATGCCGAATCTGGTGAGATTCCGCCGGAGCAGGTCGAGATACAGCGATCGGACGTCATAGTCGGTGATGGTCAAGATGTGCCTCGTCTCGCATGGGGGCAGTAGCTGCGCTGACTCTAAACACCAATTGACGACATCGTCAGTAAAATCCCGGAACGGGATCCAAAGTTTCTCCGGGTCCAACTTCCCCCAGTTCGAGCCCGGACTCAATCGTCGACGATGTCGACGGGGACCCGACCAGCACGGCGCTGCCGGAGCGCGTGGCTCTCCAGACAGTCCGCGGCCGCCTCGACACCTTCGGCGGCCGTGGTGACGCGGCCGGCGAGCTCGCGTGCCCGGGCCGCGTAATCAGGGGCCAGAATGGTGCGCAGATCCGCAACCAGGGTTGCCTCCGTCGCCGACGAAAAGCGCCGGGCCGCACCTACTTTCAGTCGCTTGACCGCCGTGCCCCAGATCAGCTGGACATCGGCCATCCAGAGAATCAGCGCAGGAACCCCGGCTCGCAGCCCGGCGGCCGTGGTGCCCGCCCCACCGTGGTGCACGACCGCTCGGCAGGCCGGAAAGATGGTCGCGTAGTTCACCGCACCCACCACCTTGACGTGGTCGTATTCGGAAACATCGGCGAAGTCGCTCCAGCCGGCGCCGACCAACGCCCGCTCACCCAGCTGCGCACAGGCCCCGGCGATCATCGCGATGGTGTCGGCCGGGGACTCAACCGGAATGCTGCCGAACCCAAAGAAGATCGGCGGCGTGCCCGCAGCGATCCACGACGTCACCTCGGCGTCGGCAGGCGTCGCCAACTCGAGCGTCAGCGTTCCGACGAATGGGCGCAGCTCACCCCATTGCGCCCATTCGTCGGCCAGCCCGGGAAAACACACAGCGTCATAGCCCTGGATCTCCAACGATCCGAGTTCGGCGATGCGCTGCGGCGCCGGGCCCGTAGCCCTCGGTAGCCCCAGCTCAAGTCGCTGCGCAGCCTCCGCCTTCCGCACGCCGCGCCAAACCAGCCGGTCGTACACCCTCATCGCCGCGCGGACCGCTGCCGGAGGCAGATTCGGAACCAGTCGGCCGTTGACCCGAATCGGAAACCACAGCAGTGTGGCCAGCGGAACATTTCGATACTCCGCGACGGTGGCGACGAGCTCCTGGTAACTCATGCCAGTCACCAGCACATCAGCCCGTGCGGCCAGCGTGGTCAGCGTCCGGCTCATCTCGGCCCACGCCCTCAAGCCCGGCTCGCGGGATTCCCGCAACAAGCGCCGCACCTCCCTGATCCGCCAGACATTGCGAAAGACCCGACCCCAGAAGTTCCGCGTCGATTCCAACCAAGCCTGGTTGTCCGGCCCGTAGGCCACCGCCGTAAGACCAACCGACTCGGCGAACCCGATCAGGTCAGGCGGGACCGCGACACACACGTCATGCCCTCGGCGCATCAACTCGCACCCCAGGGCGATACCCGGCTCCACGTCGCCGCGAGTTCCGTAGAACGCCAGCACAAATCTCATGCAGTATCCGAACCTTTCACTCGTCCGTCGGTGTCAGGCCCAGGTGCCTCGCCGCCGGTGAGCCAGCGCGAGGACCGCCAGACCCGCCTTCACGAAAACCAGTGGCATCAAACGGTTCAGCGTGCGGTACCGGTGATGGTCCTCGAACGCCCGGCTGAAGCCCCGCTCACCCACTCGATATGCCTGGTAGACCCGATCGAGATCGGACTGGTCCCATGGCTCGTCACGCGCGGCCGCGCTCAACGCCAGGTAGACCGACGAAACCCAGTCCGTGCCGAAGGGCTCCGGGACCGGTCCGAGGTATTCATAGTGGCGCAGGTCGGCGGTCAGGAAATTCTCGATCGCGTCGTCGTCCGAGGCGTTCAGATCGACTGACAGCGCGACGGATATCCGCTTGACTTCGCTGCGCCAGTCCTCGAGCAGGTTGGCATACTCGACGAAAACCCTTGGCAGTCCACGAGTGCTCCGCTCAGCCAGCAAGGTGAATTTGAGCCACCAGGCCAACGTGAGCTCCGGCGAGTCCCGCACGTAGTACTGGCTGCTGGCACGGTTGGCTACCGACTCGACGACCTCCTGCGGATGGCGTACCGCGATCACGGTCGCAACGTCGTATCCCGCCTGCCGCGCCGCTTCGAACCACAAGCGGGACACCGCGGTAAGTTTCGGTTCCTTGATGACCGTCAGCCGCGCGGCCGGCAGCGCCGCAAGATGCGCTCTGAGCTTGGCAACGTAGTCGGCGTTTCGTTCGGCGTCGAACAAGCCTTCATCATTGGTGCGCAGCGACATGTCGTAGCCGGAGCTGCCGCGGCCCCGCAGAATCTCCTCATTGAGATATATGGCTTGTCGCGGTTCCCAATAACCGCGCGGATTGGCTCCGGTGGCCCCCAGTAACCCAGGGGGCAGCTTGGCACCACACAGCGAGAGCACCCGTGTCAGAGCTGAAGTTCCAGACCGACCGAAACCGACGACGAACAGGATGACCGGGCGAACGGCAGTTGCCTCCGGCAGTCCGGATCGATCGATAACGATTTCCGATCGGCTGGCGAATGCTGACGTCGCCGCGGAACTCGCGGCAACCCGTCGCCTCCTTGCCATAGGCGCAGATTAGGTTACGGTAACGTCAATATGTATCCGAATTGGACAAACTCGCTGGTAAGCGGACCGGCGCGGAACGCACTCAGGGCTTTAACAGGGACTGCCCAGGCAGTTTCCTCGCCCGCGCGAGCCGCGCTCCCCGGCGTCGGCGGGCGGCTACCGCGCACTGAACCGACCGGTTCGATCTCGTCATCCCCCACCCAGGCCGACGCCGTCACGGGGGCCAATCCCGCATCATCGGAGGTTAGTCAGTGACATCTCACGTACGTGTCTCAGACGCGTCTGCGACGGGCCCGACATCCAATGGCGATGCGACACTGGACAATCGGCTCGCATTGCTGGATCAGGGCTTCTACGCGGGGCACCGCGCCGCCGGCCAGAAAGAGGTCATGCAGGTTTGCTGGCTCTATGAGCGGCCCGTCGACCTCGAGGGACTGAAACGCCTGCACCAGAACCTCAACCGCGGGATGCTGGGACGGCTGATCGAACGCTCGCCCCTGCCTTTCGGCCGGTACCGGTGGGTCGCGGCGCAGCGAGCGGCGGACATCGACATCGCGCCGCAGGCCCGGCCGCGCGCCGAGGTCACCGACTGGTTCGATGAGCGATCGCAATGGCCCGTCGATCCAGAAAGCGGACCTAACTGGCAACTCGCCATCCTTCCCGTCACCGACGGCTCAACAGCAATCTCCCTAGTGATGTCCCATTACGTGATGGACGGCATCGGCGCCGCGGTCGAAGTGGTTCAGGCAATCCTGGGCGTCGGCAACCGTCCGGACTACCCGGCGCCAGGATCACGCACTCGCCGGCAGGCGCTGCTCGAGGATGCCCGCCAAGCCGCCCGGGACGTCCCCGGGGCGGCCCGCGCACTTGTCGAGGCGGCAAAGGAAGCCCGCCGACGCCAGCGAGAGGATCCCCGAACCGACGGGTCGCGGCCCGCCGCCGTCATCGGAGCCGCTGGCGATGAGCATGTCGTGTTGCCCGGAGTATCCGCCTGGGTCGCCATCGACGACTGGGAAGCGCGGGCGAAAGCTCTTGGCGGAGTGACAAATACGCTGGCCGCCGCGGTCACCGCAAAACTCGGGGACGCCACCGGTTTTCGACATGGCGGTGACGGCAAGGTCTGCGTGCAGACCATTGTCAATGACCGCACCTTCGGTGACACCCGGGCAGTCGCGGTGTCCTTCGCCCGCGTCCGAGTCGACCCGACAGTGGTGACGACGGACCTGAGCGGCGTCCGCGCCGATACCAAGCAGGCACTGCAGGCAGCCAAAGAGGCACCGGACGACTCGGCACAGCTGGCCGCGCTGACCCCGTTCACCCCGAACAAGCTGTGGAGCCAGCTGGTCAATTGGGCGCTCGACGACCCCGATCACCCGGTGGTCTGTTCGAACTTCGGCGATGTCGGCTGGGACATATCCCGTCCCGACGGGACGCAGTGCGCGTACGGGTTCGCGCGCGGGACCAGGCAGCATGCGACGCGACAATGGCTAGAGCGCATCGGCGGCCAGCTGCAGGTGCAGTTCCTCACAGCGCCGGCGCTGGGCAAGGTTTGCATCCACGTCCTGGCATACCAGCCCGGCGGCGTGACTACCAAGGCTGCGTTGCGTGACCTGGTCGCCCGGACATTGACCGAGTTCGATCTGACCGGCGAGATCGACTGACTATCCGATTCCCACCCTGAGCGAGCCTGCCCTGCACTACTCTCCGCTATTAATGTCACGTATGCGTCAATATTTGCGGCGTGGGCGTGGTCAACTCTCGGCACGATCAAATGCCGTGACAGCAACAGCGCATGTTGTAACGCACCGCATCGCAGCCGCCGGCGGGACAACCAGGCACGGAAGCGGTGAGTGATGGGAAGGTTGGTTCGGGGTTCGGTGAGCGAAGCCAGTTTGCCCGGCATCGAGGCGGCGCGGTACGACGTTGTCATCACAGACCGCCACGCCGCTGAGCCCGAGTCTGACGACCCCACCGGCTTTGCCCCAGCTGCAACCCAGATCGAGCCCGCACCCCGCCGACCACGCAAACGGCGCCGGAACCTGGGTTCCGCGATGTTCAAGCTGCTGCGGCGCGTTTGGATTCCACTGGTCATCCTGATCGTGATCGCGGCCGGCAGCTTCACGGTGTGGCGGCTGCACAGCATATTCGGCTCAGAGACATCTCTGTCCTATGCAGACTCCGAGCAAAAAGAGGCCAAGCCTTTCAACCCCAAGCACCTCAGATACGAGGTCTTCGGACCACCAGGGACTGTCGCTCAGATCAGCTACTTCGATGCCAACGGTGACCCGGCGCATACCGACGGTGTGCGTTTGCCGTGGTCGTTGGAGTTCCCGATCAGCGCGGCCGCGGGCCTGGGAAGTATTGCCGCGCAAGGCGACAGCGCCAGCATCGGCTGCCGCATCGTCGTTGACGACCAAGTCAAAGCCGAGAAAGTCACCACACACGACGTGAGCGCGTTCGTGTCCTGTCTCTTGAAGGCTGCATGAGCAACCACCAGCTGCCCGTTACGCAGCCGTTCCTGGCCAGGTTCATCCGTCGATTCTCGGTCCCCGTCATCCTGGCGTGGCTCGCGCTCATCGTGACCTTGAATGTCGTGATCCCACCGCTGGCGCAGGTCGAAAAAGAGCATTCGGTATCGCTGACTGCCACGGATTCGCCCTCGGTCGCTGCAGCATTCCGGGTCAACAAGGACTTTGCGCAATCCGATGCCGGCAGCATGGCCATGGTGGTGCTCGAAGGTGAGGAACCACTCGGCGACGAGGCACACCGGTACTACGACGATCTGATTCGGCAGTTCCAAAACGATTCGCAGCATGTCTGGCACATCCAGAACTTCTGGGGTGATCCGCTCACCGCGGGCGCTGCGCAGAGTGCCGACGGCAAAGCCACCTACGTACAGCTGGACCTGGCCGGCAGCCCGGGCCAAACCCTCGGCAACGAGTCGATCGAGTCCGTCCGGCACATCGTCGCGCGCACGACACCCCCGCCGGGAATCAAGGCCTATGTCACCGGACCGGCGGCCGTCGCTACGGACATGGGCCACAGCGGCGACCGGACGATCATCACCACGACGGCTGTAAGCATCGCAGTCATCTTCATCACCTTGCTGCTCGTCTACCGTTCCGTCGTCACGGTGATCGTGCTACTGCTGACGGTCGGCCTGGAAATGCAAGCGGCCCAAGGAATCGTCGCATTCCTCGGGCACTACCAGGTCATCGGCCTGACCACCTTCGCCGTCAATCTGCTGGTGTCCCTCGCCATCGCAGCCGGCACCGACTACGGGATATTTTTCCTCGGCCGATACCAAGAGGCGCGTCAAGCCGGCGAGGACCGGGAGACGGCCTACTACACCGCTTACCGTGGCGTCGCCAAGGTCATCCTGGCCTCCGGCGTGACGATCGCAGGAGCGATCTACTGCCTGACCTTCACCCGATTGAACATCTTCAGTTCCCTGGGCGCACCCTGCGCAGTCGGCGTGCTGGTCGTTGTCGGGGTCTCGCTAACGCTGGTACCGGCCATCCTGGCCATCGGCAGCCGCTTCGGCCTGTTCGAACTCAAACGGAAGATCAAAGTGCAGGGCTGGCGCCGGGTCGGCACCGCGATTGTGCGTTGGCCCGCACCGATTCTCATCGCGACATTGGCCGCGGCGCTGGTCGGACTGGTGACACTGCCGGCGTACACCCCCAGCTACAACGACCAGAATTTCATCCCACACAATATTCCCGCCAATATGGGGATAGCGGCAGCGGCGCGGCATTTTCCTGAGTCAGCGATGAAGATGCCGGAAATCCTGCTGATGGAGGCAGACCACGATCTGCGTAATCCTGCAGATTTTCTGATTCTGGAGAAACTGGCCAAAGCCGTGCTCGCCGTTCCTGGCATTTCCAAGGTACAGGCAGTGACCCGGCCCGAGGGCAGCCCCATCGCGCACACCTCGATCCCGTACTTGCTCAGCATGCAGCAAGCCGGACAACAACAATTCATGCACTTTCAGGACCTGCGTATGGATGACATGCTCAAGCAGGCCGAAATGCTGCAACAGACCATCCAGATCATGCAGCGCATGTATGGCCTCCTCAAGCAGATGGTCGGCACGACGCACGACATGGTGGCCAAAACGCATGAAATGCAAGGGATCACGAACGAGCTGCGTGATCACATCGCGGACTTCGAGGACTTCTGGCGTCCGGTTCGCAACTATTTCTATTGGGAACCGCACTGCTTCGATATTCCCGTCTGCCATTCACTGAAAAGCATATTCGACACGATGGACGGCGTTGACGAGGTCAGCGACCAACTAAATGACCTCGTGGTGAATCTCGATAAAATCGATGCGATCATGCCGCAACTGATCAACCAATTCCCCGAGATGATCGCAATCATGGAGAGCATGCGGTCCATGATGCTCACCATGCACAGCACCATGTCCGGGGTGTTCGGCCAGATGACCGACGGAAACGGCAATTCGACGGCCATGGGAAAAGCGTTTGACGCCGCCAAGAACGACGATTCGTTCTACATCCCGCCAGAGGTCTTCCAGAACGCGGATTTCCAACGCGTCCTCAGGATTTTCATCTCGCCAGACGGCAAAGCCGCCCGTATGTTGATCTCACAAAAAGGCGACCCGGCATCGCCCGAGGGCGTCGCCCGGGTCGACGCGATAAAAACCGCTGCTATCGAGGGGCTCAAAGGCACCCCTTTGGAGGATTCGAAGTTCTTCCTCACCGGTACCGCGGCCTCGACGAAAGACCTTGTCGTCGGCTCGAAATTCGACCTCATGATCGCGGTGGTCGCCGCCATCTGCCTGATATTCATCATCATGCTGATCATGACGCGGAGCTTTGTCGCCGCCCTGGTCATCGTAGGTACGGTATTGCTTTCACTGGGTTCATCCTTCGGCTTATCTGTGCTGGTCTGGGAGTACTTGGCCGGTATACAAGTGCACTGGTCAGTGCTGTTGATGTCGGTGATCATCCTTTTGGCAGTCGGGTCTGATTACAACTTGCTACTGGTGGCCCGGATACAGGAGGAACTGGGCGCCGGAATAAACACCGGAATCATTCGCGCGATGGGTGGTACCGGCAAGGTCGTGACGACCGCGGGCCTGGTGTTCGCCTTCACCATGGGCTCGATGGTGGTCAGCGACCTGCGCAGCATCGGCCAGGTCGGCACCACGATCGGCCTGGGCCTGCTGTTCGACACTCTGGTCGTCCGGGCGTTCATGACCCCGTCCCTCGCCGCCCTGCTCGGGCGTTGGTTCTGGTGGCCACAACAGGTGCGTCCCCGCCCCGCCAGCTCAATGCTCAGGTCCACAGGCCCGCGGCCGCTGGTCCGCGCCTTGCTGATGAACCAACAGCTGTAATGACCGGTCCCCGTCACACCACCGCGCCGATAACCGAATCACCGCGAACCCCCTTGATAGCCAGGACAATCCGCGTCCTGTCACCGCTGATCATCCTGGCGTGGGTGGCGTTGACACTGGTGGTGACGTTCGCTGTTCCGTCACTGGAGCAGGTGGGCCGCGAGCATTCGGTGCCTCTGAGTCCGAGCGATGCACCGGCCGTACAGGCGATGATGCGGATGGGCCATGACTTCAAGGAATCCAATTCGGACAGCCTGGCCATGGTCGTGCTCGAGGGACAGCAGCCACTCACCGACGAGGCACACACGTACTACGACGAGTTGGTTCGTCAGTTCAGAAATGACTCGAAGCATGTCGAACACGTGCAGGATCTATGGTCCGATCGGCTGACCGCGTCGGGCGCGCAAAGCCCGGACGGCAAGGCCGTTTATGTCCAACTGAATCTGGCCGGCAATCAAGGCACCGCTTTGGGACAGGATTCCATCGCGGCCGTCCGCAAAATCGTAGATCGGACGCCGCCACCACCCGGTGTCAAGGCGTACGTCACAGGTCCGGCCGCACTCGTCACCGATATGCAGCACAGCGGCGACCGGTCCATATTGAAAATGACGATCATCGGCGCAGTCATCATCTTCGTGGTGCTGCTTTTCGTTTACCGTTCGCTCGTCACCGTGATCCTCTTGCTGATCACGGTTGGCATCGAAGTGTTTTCGGCCCGGGGAATCGTCGCGTTCATCGGCGATCACAACCTTCTGGCGCTCTCCACATTTTCGATCAATCTGCTGGTGGCGCTCGCGATGGCGGCGGGCACCGATTACGGCATCTTCTTCTTCGGCCGATATCAAGAGGCGAGGCAGGACGGCGAGGACCCGACAGCGGCCTACTACACCACCTACCGCACCGTCGCTCCGGTAGTTCTGGGTTCCGGCTTGACGATCGCCGGGGCCATGTTGTGCCTGAGTTTTACCCGCATGCCCATCTTCCAGACCATCGGCGTGCCGTGCGCCGCAGGCTTACTCGTCTCCGTCGCGGTCGCCCTGACCGTGGTTCCTGCGGTTCTCGCCGTCGGCGGCCGCTTCCGGTTGCTCGACCCCAAGCACCGGATCGCGTCCACTCGGTGGCGCCGGATCGGCACGGCGATCGTCCGCTGGCCCGGGCCCATTCTGGTCGCCGCATCAGCCATCGCACTGGTCGGCCTGCTTGCGCTGCCGAGCTACCGGACGAGCTACAACGACCGCCTGTACATCCCCAAGGACATCCCGGCCGAAGTGGGCTACGAGGCCGCCGATCGTCATTTCTCCCAGGCGCGGATGATGCCGGAAATCGTGCTGCTCGAGGCAGACCACGATATGCGCAATCCGGCCGACCTACTATTGCTACACAAGCTGGCCAAGGCAATCTTCCGAGTCGAGGGAATCTCCCGCGTGCAGGGAATAACCCGGCCCGAGGGCACACCCATCGAACACAGCTCGATCCCGTTCTTGATCAGCATGCAAAATGCGGGCCAGCAACAAGCGATGCAGACAATGAAAGGGCGTGTCGACGACATGCTCAAAATTGGCGACATCCTGACCCGCCAAATAGCCATGATCAAGCTTATGTATGACCTGCAGAAGCAGCTCACCGATGCCACTCACCAATCGGTCGCGACCACCAAAAAAATGACAGCGACAGTCGATGAACTGCGCGGCCACATCTCGGACTTCGATGACTTCTTCCGTCCTATTCGCAACTACTTCTATTGGGAACCGCACTGTGTCGACATCCCAATATGCTTCTCGTTGCGAAGTGCTTTCGACAGCCTCGATTCGATCGACGCACTCAGCGATTCGATGCAAGACCTCGTGGTGAACCTGGACCAGCTGGACCAGCTGTTGCCGGAGCTCCTGCAGCAGATGCCGCCGCTCATCGCGGTCATGGAATCCATGCGAGCCATGATCCTGACCATGCACAGCACCATGTCTGGAAGCTTCAGCGTGCTGGACGACTCGAACCAGAATGCCACCGCGATGGGTCAGGCGTTCGACGCTGCGCGCAACGACGACACCTTCTACTTGCCACCGGAGGTCTTCGAGAACCCCGACTTTCAGCGCGCAATGACTTCATTCCTGTCGCCCGACGGGAAAGCAGCTCGATTCGTCGTCTTCCACAAATCCGACCCCGCGACACCGGACGGTATCGCCCGTATCGATCGGATCAAAACTGCGGCCGAGGAGGCACTCAAGACAACACCCCTGGTCGGCGCCAAAATATCCATAGCCGGTACCGCATCGACCTTCAAAGACTTCAGCGACGGCTCCAAATTTGACTTGCTCATAGCGGCCGTCGGCGCACTGTGCCTCATTTTCATCATCATGCTCATCCTCACGCGAAGCATTGTGGCCGCGATGGTCATTGTCGGCACAGTGGCAATTTCCCTGGGCTCGTCATTCGGGTTATCGGTTCTGATCTGGCAATATCTGCTGGGTATCAAATTGCACTGGATGGTGCTGCCGATGTCCGTGATCGTCCTTTTAGCAGTGGGCTCCGATTACAATTTGCTTCTGGTTTCGCGAATGAAAGAGGAGCTCGCCGCCGGCATAAATACCGGCATCATCCGCGCGATGGGCAGCACAGGCAAAGTGGTCACCAACGCGGGCCTGGTGTTCGCCTTCACCATGGCGTCGATGGCGTTCAGCGACCTGCAGATCATTGGCCAGGTCGGAACCACCATCGCCCTCGGTCTGCTGTTCGACACCTTGGTCGTCCGATCATTCCTGACCCCGTCAATCGCCGCGCTGGTCGGGCGGTGGTTCTGGTGGCCGCAGGCAGTTCGCCCGCGCCCCGCCAGCCGAATGCTCCGGGATTCCGGACCGCGTCCGCTGGTACGCGCCTTGTTCCTAAGGGAAGACGACCGCCGTGACGAAGAGGCCCCCGCGAAGGTGACCAGCACTCAATTCCCGAGGACGTCGGTCTGATACGTAGCTGAGACTGCCCAGTAGACGGGACCAGTCAGGCCCAGCGGGTCGCTTCCACATCAGGCGGCAGCGGTGCGTGCAGGGGCACGTCCAGCCCGTCGTAGATACCCGGCTTTTGGCCGGCGAGCCAATCGATCGCGCCGAGGAGTCGGTTGGCTGCCGTGGTGTTGCCACCGTCGGCCCGGGTGCCGCCGGGCACATCGGCCCGCACCACGATGCTCAGCTGCGGATCGCCGTCAATGATCACCCGGTGATCGCCGACGCCCTGGTCGGGTTGCGGCCAGTCTGGCGCGCACGCCGGGTCGATACGGGTGATGTGGTCGACGATGACCCGCTCGACACCTTGCGACCAGCCGATGACCTGCACTCGGAACGCGCCCTGGGTGCCAGCCTCGAACCGACCGAGCACATTGTCCACGGACTCGCTGAGCGGCAGCCGCTCGATCTGCTCCGTGATCTCGTCGATCTCCAGGCCGAGGCCCCGACCGATCAGCCGGACGTTGCCGCCCCACACCATGGCGGGGACCGACGGCAGCAGCATCATCGGCGTCTCGTCCATCGAGCCGCCGAAACCGCACAGGACCCTGACGGCGTGCGGCTGGTTGTAGGTGGAGTAGTCGAAGATCTCCTGGCACCGGATGTTCTTGATCCGGGTACACAACCCGGCCGCCGTCACCGCGAGCGCGTCGTTGGCCCAGCCCGGGTCGACCCCGCTGACCAACAGCGAGGCGTTACCGGCCGTCGCGGCGTCGGTGAGCTGATCGACCCATTCGGCCGGCGCCGAGGCCGGGTCGTACAGGGAATACAGCGACGGCGTCACGACGTGCTTTCCCGCTCGCAGGCAGCGTTCGATCTCGGCGATCGCCTCTATCGGGCGGATGTCGCCCGAAGCCATGTAGGCGACGGCGTCGCAGTCGGCTAGCGCTGCGTCGATGTCAGTGGTGGCGACGGCTCCCGTCGGGGTGTCCAGCTTGGCGAACGTCGCACCGTCGCGACCGGCCTTCTCCGGGGTCGAGGTGATGACCGCAGCCAACTCCAGCCCCGGAAATGCCACCGCTGATCGGATGGCCGTGGCACCCATATTGCCTGTTCCCCACACCACAATTCGACGCATTTGTGCACCCTACTTGGCACCCGAGTGACCATCCTCACACTACAATGAATTCGCAGGTCACAGCCTTGTTGGCGGTTCACGTGGGACTCCTATCAACTACTGGGTTGGTGGTTCCGCAGAAATTGCTCACAAGGGCTTTGCGATGAAGTTACCCGGCGGTATAGTTGGCCGCAGTTACTGGTGGGTAACTTAGCCCTGAGTACCCAACCGACAGTTCCATCTCATCGAGGAGAAATCGTGGGCCACTACAAGAGCAATGTCCGTGACCAGGTATTCAACCTGTTTGAGGTCCTGGGCGTAGACAAGGCTTTGGGTAACGGCGAGTTCGCCGACCTGGACGCCGACACCGCCGGAGAAATGCTCAACGAGGTCGCGCGCCTCGCCGAGGGCCCCATCGCCGATTCGTTCGCCGACGGCGACCGCAACCCGCCGGTCTTCGACCCCGCGACCCACACCGTCAAGCTGCCCGAGCCCTTCAAGAAGTCGATGCGCGCTCTGCTCGACGGCGGCTGGGACAAGGTCGGCCTGAAAGAGGAGCTCGGCGGCATGCCGATGCCCCGCGCGCTGCAGTGGGCGCTCATCGAGCACGTCCTCGGCGCCAACCCGGCCGCCTACATGTACGCCATGGGCTCGGGCATGTGCGAGATCTTCTACAACAACGGCACCGACGAGCAGAAGAAGTGGGCCATCCTGGCTGCCGAGCGCGGCTGGGGCGCCACCATGGTGCTGACCGAGCCCGACGCCGGCTCTGACGTGGGCGCCGGCCGTACCAAGGCTGTCCAGCAGGCCGACGGCACCTGGCACATCGACGGTGTGAAGCGATTCATCACCTCGGCCGACTCGGACGACCTGTTCGAAAACATCATGCACCTGGTGCTGGCCCGCCCCGAGGGCGCTGGCCCGGGCACCAAGGGCCTGTCGCTGTTCTTCGTGCCGAAGTACCACTTCGACTTCGAGACCGGTGAGCCCGGCGAGCGCAACGGTGCCTTCGTCACCAACGTCGAGCACAAGATGGGTCTGAAGGTTTCGGCCACTTGTGAGCTGACGCTCGGCCAGCACGGCACCCCCGCCGTCGGTTGGCTGGTCGGCGAGGTGCACAACGGCATTGCGCAGATGTTCGACGTCATCGAGCAGGCCCGCATGATGGTCGGCACCAAGGCCATCGCGACCCTGTCGACCGGCTACCTGAACGCTCTCGAGTACGCCAAGACCCGTGTCCAGGGTGCCGACCTGACCCAGATGATGGACAAGGCTGCCCCGCGCGTCACGATCATGCACCACCCGGACGTGCGCCGTGCGCTGCTGACCCAGAAGGCCTACGCCGAGGGCCTGCGCGCCGTGTACCTGTACACCGCGTCGTTCCAGGACGCCGAGGTCGCCAAGGCCGTCCACGGCGTCGATGCTGAGCTGGCCTTCAAGGTCAACGACCTCATGCTCCCGATCGTCAAGGGCGTCGGCTCGGAGCGGGCCTACGAGAAGCTGACCGAGTCGCTGCAGACCTTCGGTGGTTCGGGCTTCCTGCAGGACTACCCGGTTGAGCAGTACATCCGTGACGCCAAGATCGACTCGCTGTACGAAGGCACCACTGCCATCCAGGCGCAGGACTTCTTCTTCCGGAAGATCATCCGCGACAAGGGCCAGGCCCTGGCGTTCGTGGCCGGCGAGATCGAGTCGCTGATCAAGAACCAGGACGGCAATGGCCGCCTGAAGGCCGAGCGCGAGCTGCTCGCCACCGCACTGGGCGACGTCCAGGGCATGGCCGCCACCCTGACCGGCTACCTGATGGCCGCTCAGGAGGACCCGAAGTCCATCTACAAGGTGGGCCTGGGTTCGGTTCGCTTCCTGCTGAGCGTCGGCGACCTGGTCATCGGCTGGCTGCTGCTGAAGCAGGCTGCTGTTGCCGTCAAGGCGCTGGACAACGGCGCCACCGGCGACGACCGCGCGTTCTACGAGGGCAAGATCGCGTCCGCATCGTTCTTCGCCAAGAACATGCTGCCGCTGCTCACCAGCACCCGCACCGTCATCGAGGGCATCGATAACGAGACCATGGAGCTGGACGAAGCGTCCTTCTGATCCTCAGAAAAACAGCAGCCCTCGGCATTCGCCGGGGGCTGCTGTTTTTTCCGTTGACCGTGCGCCAGTGCAGACAATGTGCGAGTAACCCTCCGCCAAGACGCACACTCAATCCGCGGGCACCCCATGACCCAATTCACCGTGCACCACAACAGACTTTCTGCGAGTAGCGCGCATGGCAAACGCACACTCAACGCATTCGGTCCAGCGGAGGCCCGGGAAGGGGCGGGGTACGTGGGTCAACCCCAAGCCCTGGCCGCCACAGGCGATCCCATTCCCGCTCGACCCGCGCAACAACGGACGGCTTGCGATGGCCTGCGGCAACCCTGACGTGGGTCCACCCGATTTGCGTGATGTAGTCACCGCGCACGATGTCGTAACCGATCTGGTCTCCGTGTTGCGCGCCCTCGTACTCGACCGCCAGCATCAGTTCCTCCCAGCCCATGTCGATGAAATACATCGGATTGCAGTCGGGTCCAAGCACAGGTATCTGGGTCTGCGGCTTGGGAAACCCTGCGCCTATCAACGTCAATCGCAACCGGGTTTCCTGAGGAGAGTGTCCACCCGGATCAAACAAGTCCAGCGCCCGTTCCAGTTGCCTCAAACCCCTGGCATGCGGGTGGCGTGCAGCCAGCACCAAAACATCGTCGGCCTTGAACCCGGTAACCCGAGCCAGGGCATCGAGGCGTGCCACAGCAGACCCGATCAATCCGCGGCGGCCCAGGTCGAATGCGGTGCGCTCCGCGCTGGTGACGAGCACGGCGTCGATGCGAGTGACCTCGTCGTCGTGAAGGAAGTCCCGACGAGTGATCACCCCTTGCGGCGCGCGGATCTTCGCGCTTATCAACTCAATGGGAACATCGTCAGCTACCCAACTCGCGCCATGAAGAGCCGATGCAGCGGCTCCAGCGATGACGGCCTGTCGACCCGCCCACAACCACGCCGCAGTCGTGCGCTGCTGGAGCGACAACTCACTCCGCTTGTCCATGTAGACCTTCGGCATGAGCAGGCGGTAGTGACGGCCGAGCTCGTAGCGGTTGAGCACGCCTGCAGCCAAGGCTTCGCTGCCGATGAATGGTTCGGTCATGGCGACACCTTCACCGCGGCCACGGACATCCGTGGCAGCGTCAGCCGCCATGAAGGCTGCGCCTGTGGATGAATCGCCAACTGTGAATAAACCTGCGGTTCACCGTGCGCCAGCGCAGAACATCTGCGAGTAGCCGTCCGCTCCCACGCACAGTGAACGCCCGGCCATCCCATCCGCCCCTTCACCGTGCGGCACAGCAGACATTGTCCGAGTAACCGCCTACCCAGACGCACACTCAACCAGTAGCCGCCTGCCCAGCACATTGACCGTGCGCTGGCGCTGACTTGTTGCGAGTAGCGAGCAACGTAGGCGCACAGTCAACGTGCACGGCACACAGGGTTAGTCGGGCAGACGCTGGCTGATCTCGAAGGCCAGGCACAGCTCGGCGACGTCGCGGGGGCGCGACAGCGACCGCCCGGTCCGTTCCTCGATGCGGTGCAGGCGATGCCGAATTGTGTTGGGGTGGCAGAAGATTGCGGCGGCTGCGTCGTTTGCCGAGCCGCCCGCGTCGAGCCAGGCCTGGAAGGTCTGGGACAGGACGGCCCGTTCTTCTGCCGGCAGCCCACGGAGCCCGCCGAGCACCGACTCCTCAATCCGGTTCATCACGTCCGGCGCGCTGACGGCGGCGAACGCCAGCGGGGCGTCATCGAAGGCACAGACCAGCCCGTCGCGACTGGGCTTGCCCGTCACCGCGAGCCGGGCCAGCCGCAGGCCCTCGCCGGTGTCGGCGAGACTGCCGAACGTCGGGCTGATGCCGACGCGCGCCGTCGCAACCTTGCGAAGCACCTCCACCAGCACGCCGTACGTCGCAGCCTGGCGCAGATGCACGACGCCGACCTGCAGATCGGGCAGCAGCCGCCAGGCCGAACGAATGTCGCGGGCCGCCAGCTTATTCGCGATCTCCGGCAGTCCCAGCTTGCCGATGGCCGGAATCTCTGCTGCCGCAACAACATACGGCCCAGATGTCGGGAGTCCGAGTAGATCGGCTGCGTCCCACAGGCTTTGGGTGTCGGTGATGCGGCCGAACAGCACCGCCTCGACCAGGGCCGACCGCTCCTCTTCCCGGTCCATGATCTGGCTGGTGAGCTGTTCGCGGTACGCGCCGGTCATGGCTTGGGTGAACTCGTCCTGGCTGAGGAAGATGCGGGCGCTGGCCTCGAGGATGGACTCGGTCGGGATGCCGGCCTCCCGCGCCGCCGCGACAAAGCTCTCCCACATGAACCGGAAGCCGATGCGGTAGGCCGTCATCACCGATGCCAGAGGAATGCCCTCGACGGCCCGCTCCCGGCCCGTTGTCACGGCCGGCGTCAGGTCCGCCTCGCCGTCACGGGACAGCGTGTGGAACACGAAAGTCATGTTGGCAATACAACTTTCGCGCACATTGTCACGGGCCGACGGCGTCGCTTGGTAGCCGTCGATGCGACTGTAGATCCGATCGGCCAGTTGTTCGCCGAGCGACTCCACGCGCGCGAGCATGATCCGGCTGAGTTCCAGCACATGCTCGTCAACTCCGGCCCGCATCTGCCAACCATAGGTGAGTGCCGATTGTGGGCGATCACATTTGGGAGTGGTCACTGTTGTTCCGGCCACCATCGCTTCTGCGGCCGCACGGAATCACTCTTGATACATGACCAACCTGAGCCAGAACCTCGTCGCCAGCCGCACTCGCCGGCCGGACCACGTCGCCCTCCGCTGCGACGACCAGACCTACACCTACGCCCAGTTCGACAACGCCGCGGCCCGCGTCGCCACTCTGCTTCAGCAGGCCGGTATCGAGCCTGGCGACCGCATCGGCATCATGCTGCCGAACGGGCCGGCCTTCGCTGCCGCCTTCTACGGAATCATGTACGCCGGAGCCGTCGCCGTCCCGATGAACCCGCTGCTCAAAGCGCCGGAGATCGAGTTCTACCTGTCCAACACGACGGCCAAGGCCCTGTTCGCGACGCCGGCCTTCGCCGCCGAGGCCCAGGCCGGCGCTGAGGCCGCAGGTGCGGGCTGCTGGGTGGTCGATGACGCCGGGTTGGCGGCGCTGATCGCGGACCTGCCCGCGCAGGCCGCGCCAGTCGAGCGCACCGACGACGACACCGCCGTCGTCCTGCACACCTCGGGTACGACGGGCAAGCCCAAGGGCGCCGAACTGACCCACGGGGGCCTCGGTCGCAACGCCGACGTCTGCGTGCGGACGCTGATGGACGTCGGACCCGACGACGTCGTGATGGGCTGTCTGCCGCTGTTCCATGTGTTCGGCCTGACCTGCGGCCTGAACTCCGCGGTACTGGCGGGGGCGACCCTGAGCCTGCTCCCCCGCTTCGACGCGACGAAGGCGCTGCAGCTGATCGAGCGCGACGGCGTCACCATCTTCGAGGGAGTACCCACGATGTACTCGGCGCTGCTGGCGGCCGCCGGTTCGGCATCGACTGAAACGCTGCGCGTGGCAGCCTCCGGCGGTGCCGCGATTCCGGTGCAGGTGCTGCACGACTTCGAGGAGACATTCGGTTGCCCGGTTCTCGAGGGGTACGGGCTGTCGGAGACCTCGCCGGTGGCCGCGTTCAACCACCCGGGCCGTGAGCGCAAGGCCGGCTCGATCGGCACGCCGGTCGAGGGCGTCGAGATGCGGATCGTCGACAACGACGGCGTCGAGGTGGCGCAGGGCGAGCCCGGCGAAATCCAGATCCGTGGCCACAACGTCATGAAGGGCTACTGGAACCTGCCCGAGGCCACGGCTGAAGCGATCAACGCGGACGGCTGGTTCTCCACCGGCGACATCGGCCGTACCGACGAGGACGGCTACTACTACATCGTCGACCGCAAGAAGGCGCTCATCATTCGCGGCGGGTTCAACGTCTATCCCCGCGAGATCGAAGAGGTGCTGTACACCCACCCCGCCGTGGCGGAAGCCGCCGTCGTCGGCATCCCGCACGCCACGCTCGGCGAAGAGGTCGGCGCTGCCGTCAGCCTCAAGCCCGGCATCCAGGTCGCCGCCGAAGAACTGCGCGAGTTCGTCAAGAGCCAGGTGGCCGCCTACAAGTACCCGCGACGCATCTGGTTCCTTGCCGACCTGCCCAAGGGCCCGACTGGAAAGCTGCTCCGCCGCGAAATCACCATTCCCACAACCGAAAGCGATAACTGATCATGGCTATGACCCCTCCCGACGAACTGGCCGCACCCCTGGACCTGCTACTCACCAGCTCCACCAAACCCTTCGCGCGCCGGATGATGCCCGACCGCGCCTGGGCGCGGATGGGCGTCAGCCTGGCCAAGCAGCCCGGCACGGTGCTGGAGCGCGGCAAGGAACTGGCCCGCGAACTGGGCAGCATCGCGACCGGCGACTGCGACCTGGCACCGAAGCGCGCCGACAAGCGGTTCAGTGACCCTGCGTGGCAACAGAATCCCGTGCTGCACCGCGTCATGCAGGCCTACCTCGCCGCTTCGGACACCGCCGAGCAGCTGTTCGCCGACGCCGATCTGGACTGGCGCGACGAAGCCCGGATGCGGTTCGTCTTCGACAACGCCATCGAAGGTCTGGCCCCCACCAACAACCCGTTGATCAGCCCGCTGGGCTGGAAGGCGATGATCGACACCGGCGGCCTCAGCGCCGTGCGCGGCCTGAAAGCCTTTGCCCGCGACATGATGTCGTCACCCCGCGTGCCGGCGATGGTCGAGCCTGACGCCTACGCTGTCGGCGAGACCGTGGCCGTCACCAAAGGGGCTGTGGTGCTGCAGACTCCGATGTTCGAGCTCATCCAGTACGCACCGCAGACCCCGACGGTGCACTCGGTGCCGCTGTTGATGGTGCCGCCGGTGATCAACAAGTACTACATCATGGACATTGCCCCCGGCCGCAGCATGATCGAGTACTTCGTGCAGCAAGGACAGCAGGTGTTCACCATCTCTTGGCGTAATCCGCAAGCCCGGCACAAGGATTGGGACATCAACGCCTACGGCGCCGCCATCATCGAGGCCATCGACGCGGTGCGGACCATCACCGGATCGGCCGGCACGCACCTGATGGCCAGCTGCTCCGGCGGCATCATCACAGCGATGACGGTCGCGCACCTGGCCGAGATCGGCGACGGCGACAAGGTCGCAAGCCTTACCCTGGCGGTGACGGTGCTGGACCAGGACCGGGCCGGATTCGCTTCTGCCGCAATGAGTGACCGCGCAGCGCAAGCCGCGATCGCCACGTCGGCCCGCAAGGGCTACCTGGACGGCAAGGACATGGCCGAGATGTTCGCCTGGCTGCGGCCGACCGATCTGGTGTGGCGGTATTGGGTCAACAACTATGTGCAGGGTCGCAGCCCCGCGGCCTTCGACGTGCTGTTCTGGAACGCCGACACCACCCGCATGGCCGCCGCGCTGCACCGCGACATGGTGATGATGGGCCTGAACAACGCACTGGTGACGCCGGGTGCAATCACCATGCTGGGCACCCCAGTTGACCTGTCCAAGATCACCTGCGACACCTACGTCATCGGCGGCATCGCCGACCATATCTCACCGTGGCAGGCGACCTACCGCAGCGCGAAGTTGTTGGGCAGCAAGGACAACCGCTACGTGCTGTCCACCAGCGGCCACATCGCCGCGCTGGTCAACCCGCCGGGCAATCCGAAGGCGTCGTACCGGATCGGTCAGGTGAAGGACGCGACGCCCGAAGAATGGCTGGCCACCACCGAAAAGTCCAGTGACTCTTGGTGGCCCGACTTCGTCGCCTGGCTGGCCGCGCGCAGCGGCGACGACGTCGATGCACCCAAGACGCTGGGCGCCGAGGGCTTTGTCGCCACCGGCCCGGCGCCCGGAACGTATGTGCTGCAGAAATGAGGAACTACGACGTGACGCTGGAACGGTACGTGTCGGTCGGCGGCCAGCGGCTGCGGGTCAGGGTCGACTGGGGCACTGATCCCAATGCAGTTCCACTGGTGCTGTGCAACGGCATCGGCGCCAGCCTGGAGGTGCTCGACCCTTTCGTCGAGCACCTGCCGCGCACCACAGTGGTCCGGTTCGACGTCCCCGGGACCGGCGGGTCACCAACGTCGTTCGCGCCCTATGGCTTTCCCTACTTGGCCTGGGTCGTCGGCCGGATGCTGAACAAGCTGGGATTCACGGTCGTGGACATCCTCGGACTGTCCTGGGGCGGCGCGCTGGCCCAGCAGTTCGCTTTCCAGAACCCCCGTCGCTGCCGGCGGCTGGTGCTGGTGGCCACGGGAACCGGAGCAGTGATGATCCCCGGACATCCCCGGATTCTCGCGAAAATGGTGACACCGAAACGCTTCTCGGACACCAACTACGCGGCATCGATCGCCGGGGACCTCTACGGCGGCACCGTCCGCCAGCACGGCGACGACGTCGCGAAACTGTTCATGCAGCAGTTGCATGCCGGTTCGAAGATGGGCTACCTGCACCAGCTCCTGGCTGGTGCGATCTGGACCAGCATCCACGCGTTGCCCGCAGTCCGTCAGGAGACGCTGATCGTCGCGGGCACCGACGACCCGATCGTCCCGGTGATCAACGCGCGCATCATGAATTTCCTGCTGCCGCACTCACACCTGCATCTGCATTCCGGTGGGCATGTCGACCTCATCACCAACGCCGACGAGTTGGCACCGGTGATCCTCCAGTTCCTCAACGATCCGGGGGAACGACCGTGATCAGGTGATGACGCCACCTACGAGATGACCGACGATGTAGGTGGCTCCCAAGGCCAGCGCCCCACCTATCACGTTGCGCGCCACGGCCTTTCCAACCGACGCGCCACCGAGGCGGGCCGACACCACTCCGGTGATCGCCAGCGCCAGGAGCACGGCAAACATGGTCACCGGAACGCGGAGTGTCGTCGGCGGCAGCAGAATCGCGATCAACGGCAGCAGTGCCCCGACGGTGAACGCCACCGCCGACGACACCGCGGCCTCCCACGGATTCGCCAAATCACCTGGCGTAATTCCTAATTCGACAGCCGCGTGTGCGGCGAACGCGTTGTGTTCGGTGAGCTCCTGGGCAGCCGTGCGCGCCGTCGACCCCGACAGCCCTCTACCCTCCAACAGGCTGGTCAGTTCGTCGAGTTCGGCGTCGGGGTCTTCCTGAAGCTCGCGTTGTTCCTTGGCCAGCAAGGCCCGTTCGGTGTCGCGCTGAGAGCTCACCGAAACGTACTCGCCCAGGGCCATCGACACTGCGCCCGCGACCAATCCGGCCAGGCCGGCGGTGAAGATCGGCCCCCGGTCCGTCGTCGCGGCCGCCACACCGACGACAATGCCAGCGGTCGACACAATTCCGTCGTTGGCGCCAAGCACTCCAGCGCGCAACCAATTCAGCTTTGACGCAACCGAGCCGTCGTGAGGCTCGGCGACATGCGACGAGATCGCCATTGCAGCAACGTTATGCGGGCCGACGTCGATCCGCCAGCCAACGAAGCCTTGCCAAACCTGGTGTCAGGACTCCAGTTCCTTGAGCACCGCGCGGGTACGTGCCCGACCCTCAGCAGACGGATCGAACGTCACGCCGACGTACTCGTCGACGCCCGCGGCCTCCAATTCAGCGAGCCGATCACGCACCGTCTGCTCGTCGCCGATGATCGCGATGTCCTCGGGACCGGCGTAGCCCTCACGGTCGAGCATGGCCCGGTACGACGGCAGCTGCCCGTAGATGACGAACTGCTCGGCGGCCTGCTTGCGGGCAGCGTCAACGTCGTCGGTCACCGCGACCGGAATGGCCGCGACCACCCTCACCGCGTCGGCCCGACCGGCATCGGCGGCGGCCTGGCGCAGCGTCGGACTGACATGTCCGGCAAGGGTTTTCGGCCCCGTCATCCACGTCACGGTGCCCGCGGACCGTCGTCCCGCGATCTGCAGCAGCTTCGGCCCGAGCGCGGCGATGTAGACGGGCGGGGTCTGGGCACCGGGAATGATCAGCGCGCCGCGCGTGGTCACCGTCTCCCCGGTCGCGTTGGCCTTCTCGCCGGCCAGCAACGGGAGCAGCCCGTCCAGGTACTCGTTCAGCCGGCGCACCGGCTTGTCCCACGGGATGCCCCACATGCCCTCAGTGACGGCCTGATGCGTCATACCCAGCCCGAGCAGCAGCCGGTTGCCGGCCATACTGGTGATGGTCAGTGCCCGCTGCGCCAACAACATCGGGAGCTGGTTCTGGATCGGCAGCACGCCGGTGCCCACCTCAATGCCGTCAACCTCGCGCAGCCCGACCGTCAGCGCGGTGAGAAGGTCTGGCTCATAAGGCATTTGAGCGAACCAGGCCCGCCGGAAACCCTCTTCGCGTAGCTGATTCAGGTACGCGACGGTGTCGTCGACGGGAGACTTGAGACCACTCAATGAACCAAAAATGCTGATCTGCACGAGATGCTCCTTGAGGTTGGTTTGTGTCACCTGTTTGTATCGAACCATGACCATCGATGCCCCGGAGACTGCCCGGCTGCAATATTTCGGCCCCAACTGGTTCGCCTCCGTGATGGGTACCGGGATCGTGGCAACGGCCGCCGCGTCGCTGCCGGTGCATCTGCCCGGGTTGCGGGCCTTCGCCGAAGGCGTGTGGGTGATTGCGACGGCGCTGCTGGTGCTGTTGATCGTCGCCGTAACGGTGCAGTGGGTGCGGCACCCGAAGGTGGCCCGCGGCCAGGTCCGCAACCCGCAGATGACGCACTTTTACGGCGCGGCGCCGATGGCACTGATGACGGTCGGCCTCGGAGCGCTGCTGATCGGGCGCGATTTGATCGGCACCCGGTTTGCCGTGGACCTGGACTGGGTGCTGTGGACGGCAGGCACGGTCGGGGGCCTGTTCACAGCGCTGACCATCCCCTACCTGATGTTCACCCAGCTGGAGGTCGGCCCGGACGCCGCATTCGGCGGCTGGCTCATGCCTGTGGTCCCGCCGATGGTGTCTGCGGCGGCCGGGGCACTGTTGCTGCCGCATCTACCGCCGGGCACGGGCCGCACCACGATGTTCTACGGCTGCTTCGCTATGTTCGGGCTGTCCCTGATCGCGGCGCTGATCATCATCACGATGATCTGGAGCCGACTCGCCCACTACGGCACGTCCGGGTCGGCCCGGGTCCCGACACTGTGGATCGTGCTGGGTCCGCTGGGCCAGGGCATCACCGCCGCCGGCCTACTCGGAACCGCGGCGGCGTCAGCCGTCAGCCCCGAATTGGCCTCTGCCATGAACGTTTTCGCCGTCCTGTTCGGCGTCCCGGTCTGGGGTTTCGCGGTGCTGTGGATCGCGCTGGCCAGCGCATTGACCATACGGACGATGCGTCGCGGCATGCCGTTCGCGCTGACCTGGTGGAGCCTGACCTTCCCCGTCGGCACCTTCGTCACCGGCACCTCGCAACTCGCCGCCCACACCGGCCTGCCCGCGTTTCGCGTCGCTGCGGTCCTGGCTTACGTCTTCTTGCTGTGCACCTGGGCATTGGTTGCGGTTCGCACATTGCGTGGCAGTGTCGGAGGCAGCTTGTTCAGCCCCGCACCGCCGCCGGCGGCCGTCCACAAGGACCCGAAATGATCGACACAGCTCGGGTATACGACCCGATAGACCCAGCACAGCCACCGCGAGTGTTGGTAGATCGCTTGTGGCCCAGGGGAATTCGCAAGGAAGACCCGCGGGTAGGCACCTGGATGCCGCACGTCGCACCGTCGAACGAGCTGCGCAAGTGGTACCACGCGAACCCGGATCGTTTCGACGACTTCGCCGCCCGCTATCGCGAAGAACTGACAGACAACGAGGCGGTGACGCAGCTGCGAGACATCGAGCCGGTCACGCTGGTGACAGCGACCCGGGAGATGACGCACAGCCATGTGCCCGTACTGGCGAAGTTCCTGGAGCAGCCGGCTCAGTGAGCCGGTGCGCTCGCGAAGTCGACGAGCGCGGCGCGGCCCGGTAAGTCAGCGTGCCCCAAGCCGAGTTCGAGTAATGCACACTCGACCGTCGCCCCGATCCACAGCCGTGCCGCAACCGCCGGAGCCGGCCAGCCCAGCGCGATGAAGTCGGTCGTCAGTAGCGTCACCGTCGCCTCGTTGCGCCGCGTGATCTCATCCTGGATCGGCACCAGCGCCCGGGCTTCGAGAATCAGCGCACGCACCCCACGCTGGTTTAGGCAGGCGTCCAGATAGGTGGCCGAAATCGCCGCCAGCCGTTCGCGCCCCGACGGTAGACCAGCGACGGCACGCTGCACGTCGGCCAGGATGCGATCGTGGAAGCGGCGATGCAGCTGCACCAGGTATGCGGTGCGGTCACCGAAGTGGTGAAAGAACGTCCCCTTGGCGACCCCTGCCGCCCCCGTGATGGCGTTGATGCTCAAGCTGTCCAGGCCGGTGGTCTCTGCCAGCGCGAACCCGATGTCCAGCAATGCCTCGCGGGTTCGCTCCTTGGCCGCGGCCCGCGATATTCCGGTCGTCATGACAATCCCATTCACTCTGTTGACCGACTGGTCAGCCGCAATAGTACTGACTCCATTGACGAGTACAGCCCATTTGAGAATTTCATTGACCGACCGGTCGATCAATGAATAGCATCGACCCGTGCCCACTGTTGATACCCGTGCAGGAACTCTCACCTACCAGGACCACGGCCCGGATCAGCACCGAGGCCCGGTCCTGATCCTGCTGCACGCCACCCTGCACAGCCACCACGACTTCGATGCCATCGCCCCGACGTTGGCGCGCGACCACCGCGTCATCTCTCTGGACTGGCCCGGGTGCGGCGACTCCGCGCCGGCCACCGACCCAGCCGGCTTGACGGCGCCATTGTTCGCCGACGCGCTCGAGGATCTGGTCGACCACCTGGATGTCCCGAAGGTGGCGTTGATCGGCAACTCGGTGGGCGGGTTCGCGGCCGCGCGGCTGGCCATCAACCGTCCCGACCAGGTCGCCGGACTGGTGTTGGTGCAAACCGGCGGGTTCATGCCGATGAACGTCGCCGCCCGGTTGTTCTGCCGGGTCATGGGTACGCCTGCGATATTCAAAGTGCTTGCGCCACTGTTCATCCGGGCCTACATGAAGCCCCAGACCGCATTGGACCACGAGATCGTCAACCGCACGCGGGCACTTGAGCACACAACCGCCGGGCGGCTCCAGGGAGCGGCGTTGTGGCGCAGTTTCGCCGGGCCGGATCACGACCTGCGGACGCGGGCGGCAGGGCTGGCCACGCCGACGCTGATCGTCTGGGGCCGCCGCGACATCGCGATCCCACTGGCGGCCGGCCGCGCGGCCCATGCCGCGATCCCCGGTTCACGGTTCGAGTTGCTGGACACCGGCCACGTTTCGTTCGCGTCGGCACCCGACGAATTCCTCGCCCTGGTGCAGCCTTTCCTCGCGATCATCAGCGAGCAGATCACCCACGAAAACGAGAGTGCCCCGTGTCTCCGTCAGGTCGGGGGTCAGACGGAAACACGAGGCACTTGAGGTATCGCTGAGGCTTCGCAGGGCGTTACACCCGAGCGATTTGTGCACGAAAATCCGCGGCCGGCGCGGAGAATCGTGCACAAATCGCTGGTCTACGCCTCCAGGATGGCGGTGACGCCCTGGCCGCCTGCGGCACAGATGGAGACCAGGCCGCGGACCGGCTTACCGGTTTCCTTCTTCTTCTCGGCGAGCTGCTTGGCCAGCTGGGCGACGATCCGGCCGCCGGTCGCGGCGAACGGGTGACCCGCGGCCAGCGACGAGCCGTTGACGTTGAGCTTCGACCGGTCGATCGAGCCGAGCGGCGAGTCCAGGCCGAGGCGCTCCTTGCAGTACAAGGGCGACTCCCAGGCCGCGAGCGTGGCCAGCACCACCGAGGCGAAGGCCTCGTGGATCTCGTAGAAGTCGAAGTCCTGCAGCGTCAGGCCGTTGCGGGCCAGCAGCCGCGGCACCGCGTACGTCGGAGCCATGAGCAGGCCATCGGTGCCGTTGACGTAGTCCACGGCGGCGGTCTCGGAGTCGACGAAGTAGGCCAGCACCGGGATGTTGTGCTCAGCAGCCCACTCGTCGGTGGACAGCAGCGCCACCGAGGCACCATCGGTCAGCGGGGTCGAGTTGCCGGCGGTCATCGTGGCGTCGCCCAGCTTCACGCCGAAGACGGGCTTGAGCTTGGCCAGCTTCTCCGTCGACGAGTCGCCGCGCAGGTTGTTGTCGCGGTACAGGCCCAGGAAGGGGCTGACCAGGTCGTCGAAGAACCCGCGGTCGTAAGCGGCGGCCATGTTCTGGTGGCTGGCGGCGGCCAGGGCGTCCTGGTCGGTGCGCTTGACGCCCATTTCCTTGGCGGTCATGGCGGCGTGCTCACCCATCGACAGCCCGGTGCGCGCCTCGCTGTTGACCGGAATCTCCACGCCGACGGCGGCAGGCAGCTTGCCGACGAGCTTCAGCCGGTCGACATTCGACTTGGCCCGGCGCAGGCTCAGCAGCACGCGGCGCAGGTCGTTGCCGAGGGCGATCGGGGCGTCCGAGGCGGTGTCCACGCCACCGGCCGCGGCCACCTGGTAGCGGCCTGCGGCGATGCCGTCCGCGGCCGCTATGGCCGACTGCAGGCCAGTGCCACACGCCTGCTGCAGGTCGAAGGCCGGCGTGTACGGCGACATCGAGGTACCCAGCACACATTCGCGCATGAGATTGAAATCACGGCTGTGCTTGAGGACGGCGCCACCGATCACCATGTCGAGCTTCTCGCCCTTGAGGTTGAAGCGGTCGATCAGGCCATCCAGGGCTGCGGTGAACATGTCCTGGTTGGAGGCGTTTGCGTACGCGCCGTCGGATCGTGCGAAGGGAATGCGGTTACCACCCAGGACTGCTACCCGGCGGCGGCTGTTGGTCTCGGCCACGGTTTTTCTCCAGTTCGTTGACGTTGGATGACTGAGGCAAGATGTTGCTTGACGGCTATATTACTCACCGTTCTTACTCTGGAGTAAGTTCGTCTCTGACAAGACGCTTCCGTCTCTACGACATACGTCCCAGAAAGGCTCGCAATGGCTGACGTCCTCTCCCAACTTCTGACCTCCGGTCCGGGTTCGTTCCTGGCCAAGCAGCTCGGCGTGCCGCAGCCGCAACCGCTGCGCCGCTACAAGGCCGGCGAGCCCGCTCTGGGCGGCGCGCTGCTGATCGGCGGCGAAGGCCGCGTCGCCGAGCCGCTGCGCGCGGCCCTGGCCGATGACTATGACCTCGTGGGCAACAACGTGGGCGGCCGCTGGGCCGACTCGTTCGGTGGTCTGCTGTTCGACGCCACCGGCATCACCAAGCCCGAGCAGCTCAAGCAGCTGCACGAGTTCTTCACCCCTGTGCTGCGCAACCTGGCCGCCAACAGCCGCGTCGTCGTCGTCGGCACCACGCCTGACGAGACCGACAGCATCGACGAGCGCATCGCCCAACGCGCGCTCGAAGGCTTCACCCGGTCGCTCGGCAAGGAGCTGCAGCGCGGTGCCACCGTCGGCCTGGTCTACCTGTCGGCCAAGGCCGCCCCGGCTGCGTCGGGCATCGAGTCGACCGTCCGCTTCCTGCTGTCCGGCAAGTCCGCCTACGTCGATGGCCAGGTGTTCTACGTCGGCGCCGCCGAGTCCGCGGCCCCGGCCGACTGGGACAAGCCGCTGGCCGGCAAGGTCGCGCTGGTGACCGGTGCCGCCCGCGGCATCGGTGCCGAGATCGCCCGGGTGTTCGCGCGCGACGGCGCCGCCGTCGTCGCCATCGATGTGCCGCAGGCCGCTGATGCATTGGCCGAGACCGCCGCTGCCGTCGGCGGCACCGCTTTGGCGCTGGACGTCACGGCCGACGACGCCGTCGCGCAGATCGTGGCGCATCTGAGCGAGCACCACGGCGGTAAGGCCGACGTGCTCGTCAACAACGCCGGCATCACCCGCGACAAGCTGCTGGCCAATATGGACGACGCCCGCTGGGACTCGGTAATCGCCGTCAACCTGCTTGCGCCGCAACGTCTTGCGCAAGGTCTGGTGGAGAACGGTGCCATCGGTGAGGGCGGCCGGATCGTCGGCCTGTCGTCGATGGCCGGCATCGCCGGTAACCGCGGCCAGACCAACTACGCCGCAACCAAGGCCGGCATGATCGGCATGACCGACGCGTATGCAGAGGTGTTCGGTGAGAAGGGCGTCACCATCAACGCCGTCGCGCCGGGCTTCATCGAGACCAAGATGACCGACGCCATTCCGCTGGCCACCCGCGAGGTGGGCCGTCGGCTCAACTCGCTGTTCCAGGGCGGCTTGCCGGTCGACGTCGCCGAGCTGATCGCCTACTTCGCCAGCCCCGCCTCGAATGCCGTGACCGGCAACACGATTCGGGTCTGCGGCCAGGCCCTGCTGGGAGCCTGAGATGGCACAGCCCAACGGACTTTTGAACATGGCACGGGCGGTGGCGGGTGCGCTGCCGTTCGTGTCGCGTGGCTCAACGCTGCCGACCCGCACCGCGAAGGTGTCGGGCCTGACCATCGACCCGACCAACGTCGCCGAGTACGCCGCGGTGACCGGGCTGCGGTTCGGCGACACCGTGCCGCTGACCTACCCGTTCGCGTTGACCTTCCCGACCATGATGTCGCTGGTCACCGGGTTCGATTTCCCGTTCGCTGCAATGGGTTCGGTGCACATCGAGAACCACATCACCCAGTACCGGCCTATTCGCGTGACGGATGCGCTGGACGTGGCGGTGCACGCGGAGAACCTGCGCGAGCACCGCAAGGGCCTGCTGGTCGACCTGATCACCGACATCAAGGTGGGCAATGACCTGGTCTGGAACCAGGTCACGACGTTCCTGCACCAGCAGCGCACCAGCCTGTCGGGTGGACCCAAGCCGGAGCCCGTCAAGCAGCCGAAGCTGCCGCCACCCAACGCGGTGCTCTCGATCACCCCCGGCCAAATCCGGCACTACGCCGACGTCGGTGGCGACCACAACCCGATCCACACCAGTTCCATCGGCGCCAAGCTGTTCGGCTTCCCGACCGCCATCGCGCACGGAATGTTCAGTGCGGCAGCGGTTCTGGCGAACATCGAAGGCCAGCTGCCCGACGCGGTGAAGTACTCGGTGAAGTTCGGCAAGCCCGTGCTGCTGCCGGCCAAGGTTGGGCTGTACGTCTCATCCGACGGCAACGGCTGGGAGTTGGCGCTGCGCAACCTGTCCAAGGGCTACCCACACCTGACCGCCACAGTCGCTGGCTTGTAGCCCCCGCCCACCGTGAAGTAGATCGCGACAAATCGGAGAAAGCTCGCGATCTACTTCACCTTCGGCAGGTGAGCCCCACACCTGGCTGGGTCGCGCAAAGTTATGGCGGGAGCAGCTGAATCGACGGGCGGCCTTCGCCCGCTCCGTCGGCGACCACGCGGGCCGCGATGCCATAGACCGACGAAATCAGTTCAGCAGTAAGGACTTCGGCGGGGGTACCCGAAGCGATCAGACGCCCCTCATGGAGCACGACGAGGCGGTCGCAGAACAACGCCGCCAGCGTGAGGTCGTGCAGCGTCACCACCGCTGTCACCGGCAGCATCCGGATGAGAGCGAGGAGCTCGAACTGGTGCCGGATATCGAGGTGGTTGGTGGGCTCGTCGAGTAGCAGTTCGCGGGGCTCTTGAGCGAGGGCCCGGGCGATCTGCACCCGCTGCTGCTCGCCGCCGGACAATGTCCGCCAGTCCCGGTCGCGCATGGCTGTCGTCTCGGTCTGCTCGAGTGCTCGCTCGACGGCGCGGTCATCAGCCTCGGTGTCGCCAGACCAGATGCCGCGATGCGGGATTCGGCCCAGCCGCACAATCTGCTCGACGGTCAGGTCCATATCGGTAGTGACCTGCTGCTCGACGACGGCGATGCGTTGTGCCACGGCACGCCGCCGGTGCTCGACGAGCGGGCGTCCGTTCAGCAGCACCGCCCCGCCAGCGGGACGCCGTAGCCCGGCCAGCAGCCGCAACAACGACGACTTGCCCGCACCGTTGGGCCCGAGCAAGCCCAGCGTCTCGCCCTCCGCGAGGACGAGGGAGACGTCGTCGATGACGAGCCTGCCGCCGGCCGACCAGCTGACCGATTCAGCAGCGATCGAGCCCGTCACCGAAACCTCCTGCGGCGGGCCAGGATCAACACGAAGATCGGCACCCCGAGCAGCGCCGTCACCACTCCGACGGGCAGCTCCTGCGGCGCGAACACCGTGCGCGCGGCGGCGTCGACCCAGACCAGGAAAATCGCCCCGGTGATTGCGGTGACCGGCAACAGTCTGCGGTGCGTGGGTCCGACGATCATCCGGGCCGCGTGCGGCAATACCAATCCAACGAAACCGATTGCGCCCGCCGCGCTGACGAGCACTGCCGTCAACAATGCCGTCGTCACCAGCAAGACGATCCGCACCCGGCGTACCGGGACGCCGAGTGACGCCGCGGCGTCGTGACCAAATGCGAACCCGTCCAATGCATCTGAGTGCAGCCAACAGACCACCAGGCCCACCGTGCAGATGACGCCGCACAGCGCGACCTGCTGCCAGCTCGCGCCGCCCAGGGAGCCGAGCAACCAGAACAGCACGCCCCGCGTCTGCTGCGCGTCGGCAGAGGAGAACACCACGAACGCCGTCACTGCCGAAAAGAGCTGGGTACCAGCAATTCCGGCGAGCACCACCTTGTCCTGACCGCCACCGGCTACTGCAGCGAGGATCAAAACGAGCACGAATGCGATCAGCGCGCCGACGAAAGCACCACCCGGCAGAGTCAGCGCCCCGCCGACACCCGTCACCACAATCAGCACCGCCCCGGTCGAGGCGCCCGAAGAAATGCCCAGCATGAACGGGTCGGCCAGCGGGTTGCGCATCAACGACTGCAGAATCGCCCCGCAAATCGCAAGGCCCGCACCGCAAATCGAGGCGAGGAGCGCTCGGGGTAACCGCAGCTCCCAGATGATGCCGTCATCGATCGGGGCGATGTCGGCGGCACGACCCCACAGGTGTTGCGCAACGACGGCATACACGTCACCGACGCCGAGGTCCGCGGGCCCGATGATCATGGCCGCCGCGATCGACAGCACGAGACCCACCAGACCGAACGCCACCATCCCAGCGGTCCGCAACGTCAGGGCTTTCCGCCCAGCCCGAACGAGCGCAGACCGGCCGCGACGGTCTCGACGGCGTCGACGTTGCGCAGCGACGGGTCCATTGCAGTGCCCGGGAGAACGATCCACCGACGTTCCCGCACAGCCTTCAACTTGCTTGCGGCGGGGTCGGTTTCGAGGAACTTCAGCTTGGCGGCGACACTGTCGCCGTCGTCGCCGCGGGTGAGATCAGCGAGGACGAGCACGTCAGGGTCGCGCTGCAGGATCGCTTCCCACGAGATTTCCGGCCACAGCTGCCGGTTGTCGGCGAACGCATTTCGCGCCCCGACCGCGGCCGTAATGATGCCGGGTGCCCCACAGCAGCCCGCGATGTACGGCGTTTTGGTACCGGCGTACCACCACATCAGAGAGACATCGCCTGCGTTGAGGCCGTCGGTCGCGGTCGCCCTGCGCGATCGCAGCGACGTCACCAGCTTGTCGCCACGCTCGGGAACCCCGAAAATCTTTGCCACATCGCCGATTTCGGCGTACATGTCGTCGAGGGTCAACGCGCGTTGCTGCGCCGCATCCTGACCCCCGCACTCACTGGACGACTGGTACGTGGCCACGCCGAGGCGCTCGAACCGATCACGCGGCGCGACGCCCTCATCAGTGAACGAGTAGTCGAACGTCGCGTAGACGAAATCGGGCTTCTCCTTCAGCACCCGCTCAAACGACGGGAAATCCCGGCTCAGCACAGGCACTTTGGCGTTCTCGGCAGCAAGCTCCGGCGCCACGGAATCGTTCCACGAGGCGCTGCCGACCATCTTGTCGGCGAGCCCCAGCGTCAACAACAGCTCCGTGGCCGGCTGATTGATCGAGATCGCGCGCTGCGGCGTCGCTTTCACCGTCACTTTGCGTCCGCAGTTCTCCAGCATGACGGGATAGCCAGCGGCACTCGGCGCCGCCGCCTCGGTCACTGACGGCGGACCGCCGCACGAACACACGATCAGCGAAACAAGAAGCGAGACAACAAAAATAGTGCGAGCCATGGCGGAGCCTTCCGATCCGGGACCCAGTCGCGGAGTCCATCCGTTGGCGAGTCCTCGCGCCGCCCAGCCGCGAGACCCTAGCCAGCAGGTATTCGGACTCGGGATCATCCAGCCGGAGCGCCTTCCCAGCCCACATGGGCCAGTGGCCATTGCTCCGCCTGTCCCCCTTACCGCTGCGCGTCAGCTCCGGGTTTGCACCGGATTCCCTGAGACTGGCTCGAACGGACCATACCAGCGCTCGAACGTGAGCTTGTGGTCGACGATCAACAGATTTTTCGAACACAAGCTCATGTTCGGCACGGAATCAGGACTCGGCGCGCTTGCCCTTCAGGCCGCGCCAGAACAGGTTGATCATCAGCTCGGTGGCGTCGTTGACGTCGGTGTCCCCGGAGCTGACGCGGGATGCGATCGCCTCGCCTGCGCCCACGAGCGCGACGGCCATCATCTCAAAGTCACTGTCCGGCTCTGGGTTTCGCGTGCCGGCACTGAGTAGCCGGGCCACCAGTTCGATGATGCGCTCGCGGCCCTCACGCACCGTGTGGGCGAAAGCCTGGGAGCTGGTGGCCTGTGTGTACAGCACGATCCACGACGCCCGGTTGCGGTCGATGTACGTCATGAACGACAGCACCGCGTTGCGCAGCAGCTCCCGGGGGCTCTGGGTGAAGTCGATGTTGGCGCGGACGGTGTCGACGAACCGCGTCAGTTCCCGATCCAGGCAGGCGCCGAACAGCTCTTCCTTCGAGCCGTAGTAGAGATACAGCATCGGCTTGGAGATCTCGGCCTGCGCGGCGATCGCGTCCATGGACGTCTCGTGATAGCCGTTCACCGAGAACATCTGCACGGCGGCATCGAGCATCTGCTGTTCGCGGACGGCCCGCGGCAGCCGCTTCGTTCCACCTGCCATCGAATCAGGGTAGCCGGACGACGATCAAGCGGTGAGGAACGAGCCGCGTTGAGGAGTGTGGCAAATCGGGGCTGGGCATCGCGCAGCTCACTTCACGCATTTAGCGCTCTGCCCCTTCATCGCGGCGACCCGCAGCACCGATTTGTCGACCTGAGCCGGGTCCAACTGGCCGTCCTTCGTGGCGGCCTCCAGCTTGTCCAGCACGTCCGGGATGCCGTCCGTGGTGATCCAGAGCGCGACGTCCGCGCCGGCTTGGAGCGCCTTCAGCGCCGCGTCGGCCACGCCGAAGTGCTGGGTGATGGCGGCCATACCGGTCAGATCGTCGGTGAACACCACGCCGTCGAACGGCGGGCCGCCGTACTCGCCGCTGCGCAGCAGGTCGTAGGCCGGCTTGCTCAGGCTGGCCGGGTCGTCGCCTTGTGTCAGGCCCGGCACCTGCAGATGTCCGACCATCACCGCGACAGGCTGCTGGGTGGTCAGCGTCGCGTAGGGCACCAGGTCGAGCTTCTTCAACTCGTCCAGCGGCGGTGTCACCACGCCACCGGTGTGCGAGTCACCCGACCCGTGCCCATGGCCGGGGAAGTGCTTGAGCACCGGGACCAGCCCCGCCTCGCGCAGGCCTGCGGCGTACGCCCCGGCATACTCGGTCACCTTCTCCGCAGTCGAACCGAACGAACGGTCGCCGATCACCTCGTCGTCGGGCTCGTCAGTGACGTCGGTGTCGGGCGCGAAGTCGACGGTGATGCCGAACTGGTCTTTCATTTTCTGCCCGCGCTCGCGGGCGATCGCCTCGACCTCGGCCGCTGTCTTGGTCTGCGCCAGCACCCGCGGCGACTCCTGCTTACCGATCAGGTTCTTCAGCCGGGACACCCGGCCGCCTTCCTCATCAATGCTGACGGCCAACGGCAGTGCGCCCGATTCGGCCTGCAATTTCGGAATGGTGCCGTCCTGCAGCATCGACATGTCCGTCCAACTACCGATGAAGATGCCGCCGACCTGCTGGTCCGTGACGGCAGTGCGGGCATCGGAGGCGTTCTTGACGCCGACCATCAGCAACTGCGCCAGCTTCTGCCGCAGCGTGAGCTTGCTCAGCAGGGCATGGGCGTCGCACGGCGGGGCGGTGGGTGCGGGCGCGTCCATCGACTTGCTCGACGGCGCGCTGCTCTTGGCTGAACTGGAGGCTGCGGGCTGGCTAGGCGTATTCGAGCAACCGGCTACCAATCCGGACACCAGAGCCAGCACGCCAAGGGTTCGGTGCAGAGACATGGGTGCCGAGCCTAGTCGTGTGAGGGAAGTGCCCTGGTCCGGCGATGACCCCGCAGGGCCGCCAGCGAAGCGGAACTCGGCAGGTTGTCATGCTAGTTTGGGCGCCATGGACCGCTTCCTCGTGCCCGCCGGAGCCAGCATTGTGGTCGGTCTGTTGCTCGGCGCCGCAGCGGTCTTCGGCACCACGCTGATGCTTCAGCATGACACCAAGCCGACGCTGCAATCGGGCGATCCAGCGTCATCGGTGCTCAACCGGGTCGAATACGGCAACCGCAGCTGATCCCGCAGCGCCGCTCACCCGGCGCTGCCTGTGGGTTGTCAGCGCGGCCGCACTGGTCCTGACGTTCGCCCAGTCACCGGGCCGGGTCTCGCCCGACACCAAACTCGATCTCACTGCCAATCCCGCACGTTTTCTGGCGCGGGCAGCCAACCTGTGGAGCAGCGACCTGCCGTTCGGGCAGTCGCAGAACCAGGCCTACGGCTATCTCTTTCCGCATGGCGCGTTTTTCCTCGCCGGTGACGTCATCGGCCTGCCCGGCTGGGTGACGCAGCGACTGTGGTGGGCATTGCTGCTGGTCGTCGGGTTCTGGGGCGTCATTCGCGTCGCGGAGGCGCTCGGTATCGGCAGCCGGTCGTCACGGATCGTCGCCGCGCTGGCGTTCGCCCTGTCGCCCCGGGTGCTGACGACGCTCGGCGCGATTTCGTCCGAGACGCTGCCCATGATGCTGGCACCGTGGGTGCTGTTGCCGGTGATCCTGGCGCTGCGGGGAGACCCGCGGATCAGACAACTCGCGGCCCGGTCTGCCGTCGCCGTCGCGCTGATGGGCGCGGTGAACGCCGTCGCCACGCTGACGGGCTGTCTGGCCGCGATCATCTGGTGGGCTGCGCACCGGCCCAACCGCCGCTGGTGGCGCTTCACCGCGTGGTGGTTCGGCTGCACGGTGCTCGCCATCCTGTGGTGGGTGGTCGCGCTGCTGCTACTCGGCCGGATCAGCCCGCCGTTCCTGGACTTCATCGAGTCGTCGGGCGTCACCACCCAGTGGCTGTCGCTGACCGAGATGCTGCGCGGCACGTACGGCTGGACGGCGTTCGTCGCGACCGACGCGACGGCCGGCTCGTCCCTGGTCACCAGTTCGGTGGCGGTACTGGCCACCACGCTGGTGGCCGCCGGCGGCATCGCCGGGCTGGCGATGCGCAGTATGCCTGCCCGGGGCCGGTTGATCTCCATGCTGTTGGTCGGCCTGCTGCTGCTGGCGGTCGCCTACTCCGGTGGGCTCGGCTCCCCGATCGCACACCAGGTGCAGACGTTCCTGGACGCCTCCGGAACCCCGCTGCGCAATGTGCACAAGCTTGAACCGGTGCTACGCCTGCCGCTGGCGCTGGGCCTGGCCCATGTCATGGGCCGAATCCCGCTGCCTGGCACCGCACCCCGCCGGGAATGGATCCAGGCGTTCGCCCATCTCGAGCGCGACAAGCGCATGGCGGTGGCCGTCGTGCTGCTGACCGCGCTGGCCGCCGGCACGTCGCTGGCCTGGACCGGCCGGCTCGCCGCGCCCGGTGCGTACCGCGCCATCCCGCAGTACTGGCACCAGACCGCGGAGTGGCTCGACGCGCACAGCACCGAGACGCCCGGGCGGGTGCTGGTCGCACCCGGGGCGCCGTTCGCAAATCAGGTCTGGGGCAACACGCACGACGAGCCGCTGCAGGTGCTGGAGCGTGGCGCTTGGGGTGTCCGCGACTCGATTCCGCTGACCCCGCCGCAGACCATCCGGGCCCTGGATTCCGTGCAGCGCCTGTTCGCCACCGGCAGGCCGTCCGCCGGACTGGCCGATATCCTTGCCCGCCAAGGGATTTCGTTCATTGTGGTGCGCAGTGATCTGGACCCCGACAATTCCCGGTCGGCCCGGCCACTGTTGGTGCACCGCGCTTTGGATGGATCCCCGGGGATCACGAAAGTCGCCCAGTTCGGCGACCCGGTCGGACCGGGCACGCTGGAGGGCTTCATCGCCGACAGCGGGCTGCGGCCGCGTTACCCCGCGGTCGAGATCTACCGGGTGTCCGGAGCAGCCACCACCGAGCCCTATCTGGCCGACACCGACGCCATGAGCCGCGTCGACGGCGGGCCGGAAGCCATGCTGCGACTCGACGAACGCCGCCGCCTCATGGGGCAAACGCCGTTGGGCCCCATGCTGTTGACGTCCGATGCGCAGCAGGCCGGTCTCCCGACACCCGAGGTCACCGTTACCGACACCCCGCTGGCCCGGGAAACCGACTACGGGCGCGTCGACGACCATTCGTCGGCCGTGCGGGCTCACGGCGATCCACGGCGCACCTTCAACCGCGTCATGGATTACCCCAGCCCGGGAGCCGCAATCGCCTATGGCCAGTGGCCTGGCGGACGCATCACCACCTCGAGTTCGTCGTCGGATTCCACTGCGCTGCCCAACGTGGCCACCGCGGCCGGACCGGCCGCAACCATCGACGGCGACTCGTCGACCAGCTGGGTATCCAGCTCGCTGCAAACCGCTGTGGGGCAATGGCTTCAGGTCGATTTCGACCATCCGGTGACCAACGCGACCGTCACACTGACCCCGAGCGCCACCGCCGTCGGCGCCCAGGTCCGCCGCATCGAGGTGTCAACAGCCAACGGCACCAGCACAATTCGATTCGATCAGCCCGGCAAGCCACTCGTCGCTGCGCTGCCCTACGGCGAGACCTCATGGGTCCGGTTCACCGCAACCGGCACTGACGACGGTTCGCCGGGCGTGCAGTTCGGCATCACCGACTTCTCCGTGACGCAGTACGACGCCTCCGGATTCGCCCATCAGGTCAGCCTGCGGCACACCGTCAACGTCCCCGGCCCGCCGGCGGGATCGGCTGTGGCGCAATGGGATCTGGGCAACGATCAGCTCGGCCGGCCGGGCTGCGCAGAGGGACCGAACGGCATGCGGTGCGCCGCGACCATGGCGCAGTCCCCCGAAGAACCCGTGAATATGAGTCGCACGCTGACCGTGCCGACGCCCATGACCGTCACGCCGACGGTGTGGGTGCAGGCCCGGCAGGGTCCGCACCTGGCGGATCTGATCGCCCAACCGGGAGCTGCCCGGGCGACCGGGGACGCGGACGTCATCGACGTCCAGGGCTCGGCCTACGCCGCCGCCGACGGTGACCCGCGGACCGCGTGGGTGGCCCCGCAGAGCATCGTCCAGTTCCGCAATGGCGCGAACCTGACCCTGCATCTGCCGACGGCGACGACCGTCGCCGGCCTGCGACTGGCCCCGAGCGCCTCCGTACTGCCGGCCCATCCGACCCTGGTCGCGGTTGATCTGGGTACCGGTCCGCAGGTGCGACGGCTCGGCGACGGCCCACAGACCCTGACCCTCAAGCCCGCCCTGACCGACACCGTCAAGCTGTCGATCCTGGACTGGCATGACGTAATCGACCGCACCGCACTGGGATTCGATCAGGTCAAGCCGCCGGGTCTGGCTGAGGTCACCGCCCTCGACGACCATGGCACGCCGATCGCACCGGCCGATGCCGCGACCAACCGGCACCGGGCGATCACATTGCCCTGCGGCCACGGGCCGATCGTGGCGATCGCCGGCCAGTTCCTGCAGACGTCGGTGCACACCACAGTCGGCGCACTGCTGGACGGGGAGCCGATCGCCGCCCAGCCGTGCCAGTCGACGCCGCTGCAGCTGCCCGCAGGACAGCAGGAGCTGGTGATCAACCCTGGCTCGTATTTCACCGTCGTGGGCGCTCGGCTGGCCAGCCCGCTTGCGAGCCACATCCGTAGCGCCCCAACGACTCCCGCGAGGCTGAAGCAGTGGACCTCCGATCACCGCGAGGTGGACGTGGCTCCGTCGCCGGTGCAGCGGGTGCTGGTAGTGCCCGAGAGCATCAACCCCGGCTGGACCGCACACACCGACAACGGCGCGATCCTGACGCCGGTGACCGTCAACGGCTGGCAGCAGGGCTGGGTGCTGCCGGCCGGCACCGCAGGCGTCGTCACCCTGACGTTCGCGCTGAACACGCCCTACCGGATCGGGCTGTTCGGAGGCCTGGCGCTGCTCCCGCTGCTGGCGCTTTTGGCGCTGCTCCCTGTCCGGCGACCAGTCGACGACGAACCGACCGGAACCTGGCAACCGCGTCCCGCGTTCGTGGGCGTGGTGCTGCTCGGCGTCGGATTCCTGGTGGCCGGCGCGGCAGGCTTGGCGACCATGGCCGCGGCCATCGGCATCCGGTACCTGCTGAGGTCGCGCGTGCGCTGGCTGGACGGCTGGACCGTCATTGCCTCGGCCAGCGGCTTGATCGTCGCCGGCGCGATCCTCAGCGCCTATCCGTGGCGGTCGGTCGACGGCTACGTCGGGCATTCGGTGGGTGTGCAGTTCCTGGCGCTGATCTCGGTGGCCGCGCTGGCGGCGTCGCTTTGGGACGCGCCCAAGCGGTCCTGATCAGAGCCTGTGGGCGATCTGGAAGACGTTCCCGAAGGGGTCGCTGACCATCGCTCGCCGATCGCCGTAGGGCGTATCCAATGGCGGCTCGATGCTGGTCGCGCCGGCAGCCAGCGCACGGTTGTACGCGCCGTCGGCGTCGTCGACATAGATATAGAGGAAGGCTGGAAAGGCGCCGCGGTCCAACGTCGAGCTCACCATGACCAGCGAGTCGCCGATGTGGATCTCGGCCGGCCGGTCCGGATGCACATCGCCCACGGCGCCGAACACCGCGCGCAGAAACTCCACCGCGCGTTCCGGGTCTGACACGACCATCCGCGGCGTGACCGCATGAAAGCCCGGCGGAGTACTCACGTTGACCTCCTAGACGACAGCAGGCTCCGGCACGTCGGTAATCGAGCTGTCCAACGGAGCCGGGGCATGCCGGGTTTCCCAGCGACGCAGCAGCTCGCGGCAGGGCGACTCGATGAGCGCGTAGCTGACGGCGGCGATCGCGAACCCGAAAATCCAGGTCAGCACCAGCACGATCGGCATGTGGCCGTTGAACGGGAACTCCCCGATCACCGGGAACACCATGGCGAGCGCCGCCAAGTGCCAGATGAACAGGCCATAGGACCAGCGGCCCAGCGTCACCATCACCGTGCTGCCGAGGATCCGGTGCGGGGTTCCAGGTGCATCGAGCACCAGCGGGGCCAACAGCGCCCCGGCGACCACGGCACCCATCGCGGTCTTGACGACGACCTGGCTGACGGTGCCCGGCGCCAAACCGATGTTGCCCGCCAGCGGCGTCGCGGCGATGACGAACGCCACCCCGGCGATGGCCGCCATCACCCACCGGCGACGGGCCAGCTGGTGCATGCGGCCGACGGGCATGACCGTCAGCTCGGCCAGCAGCATGCCGGCGGCGAACCAGGAGAACAGCGCGGGCAGCCAGTTCATCTGATTGACGCCGAACGGCAGGTGCCACGGCAGCGCCGGCCAGGCGAAGCTGGCCACCGCCAACGTCGCGATCGCGGGCACGCGCCAATCCACGGGCAACCGGCGGGCCAGCAGCGCCAGCGCCGGCAACACCAGATAGAAACTGACCTCCACGGCCAGGCTCCACATCTGGGTCAGCCCGGCAGTCAACGTCAGGGGCACATAGACCTGGGTCAGCGTGAGATTGGACAGCCACACCGTGAAGTCGGCGTCGGCGTCGGGCAGCAGCGCAAGAATCACCACGACGGCCACCAGATAGCCGGGCATGATCCGGACCACCCGGGACCGCAGGTAGTGGCCCGTCGGCGGCCGACGCCGCAGCCCCCGCGCAGCAGCGGCGTGACCCCGCCACAGCAGGAATCCCGACAGCGCGAAGAACACCGCGACCGCCAGGTCAAACCGGGTGAACAACCGGCCGTACCAGCCGCTGCTGTTGGCCGTCTGGAACGCCACATGCGTCAGCACGACGCCCATGGCAGCGCAGGCTCGCATGCCCTCGACAGCGGGCAGAAAGCTGCGGGTACCACTCACCCGTTCGCCGTCGGCTGCGTCGTGTCCTGGGTCGCCCACCACCCCAGTGTGCCGGGTGCCCCCGCTCGGCGGCGAATCTCACTGTCGCCCGCACGCCACTCTGAGGGCCTGCCTTAGGGCGGGCTGTTAGGGTCAGTCGGGTTGCTGTGGGGCTTGGCAGACAAAGTAAGGAGCACGGGTTGAACCGCGCTGTGGGGTTGCGAATTGCGGCATGCGTCTTGATGGGGCTCGGCGCTGCCCTGCTGATCGCTGCCTTGCTGTTGACTACTTATACGTCGGGCAAGATCGCCAAGATCCCGCTCGACATCGACACCACATTGGTGAGCAACGGCACCGGCACTGCGTTGGACCCTGCGTCCCTGCTGGGCGAGAAGTTCGTCATCAACAAGAACGTGCCGGTGGTACTGCAGCGGCAGGTCAGTGTCGAGAACCCGGCGAATGCCGATGTGGTGACGCTGCAGGTCGGCAGCACCGTGCGGCGCACCGATAAGCAGCAGGAAAACGGCCTGCTGCTGGCCCTGGTGGACACCGTGACGCTGAACCGCACCACCGCCACCGCGGTGAAGGGTTCGCCCGGCTCGATGCAGAAGCCTCGCACCATCGAGGACCAGAACCCGCCGACCAACATCGCGCTGCCGCACACCGGGTTGAGCTACCGCTTCCCGTTCAGCACGGAGAAGAAGACCTACCAGGTGTTCGACCCGATCGCCCAGAAGGCGTACGACGCCAACTACGAAGGCGAAGAGGACGTCAACGGGCTGTCGGCCTACAAGTTCACCCAGAATGTCGGCTTCGACGCCGACGGCAAGCTGGTGGACCCGATCAAGTTCTCGTCGCTGTACGACAAGGACGAAGACGGCTCGGTGACCGCCCGCGCGGAGCTGTGGGGCGTGCCGTCCGCCGAGCCCACCGACCCGATCACCATGCAGCGCTACTACGCCGCAGCGCGGACGTTCTGGGTGGACCCGGTCTCCGGCACCATCATCAAAGAGAAGGACCGCGGCTTCCACTATTACTCTCGCGACGCCCTCAAGCCCGAGGTGACGTTCGCGGACTTCACCGTCACCTCGAACGAGCAGACGGTTGAGTCGCAGGTCTCCGCCGCTCACGGCGAGCGGGACAAGCTGGCGCTGTGGGACCGCATCCTGCCCATCAGCTTTGGTGGCCTTGGGCTGGTCTTCCTGGTCGGTGGCGTGCTGCTGGCCGCGTACAGCCTGCGGTCGCAAGCCGCGTTGATCGATCCCGGCCTGGACGCTGCCGGACACGGATTCTTCGGCCGGCGCGATACCGATTCGGGTCCGATGCCCGCCGCCGAGGCCATGACCGAGAAGCTGCCCACCCAGCGGCCGACAGATCTGCCGCCGGACCGAACCTGATCTCTTTTCGTCGTGCCCTGCCGGCGCTCTACGCGCTGGGGCTGACGCTCGCTATCACCGCGCCCCTGCTGGCGCCCGGTTATCTGCTGCTGCGCGACGCGGTGTCGACGCCGCGGTCGTACCTGTCCGACGCCGCGCTCGGGTTGTCCGAGGCCGCACCCCGGGCGCTGCCGCAGGACTTCTTCCTGGCGGTGTTCTCCCCTGTCATCGACGGCGGGGTGCTGGTCAAGGCGCTGCTGATCCTCGGACTGTGGTTGGCCGGCTGGGGTGCGGCGCGACTGGCCGCGTCGGTTGTGAACGCCGGTCTCGGCGGACAGTTGGTCGCGACGACCGTCGCCGTGTGGAACCCCTACGTCGCCGAGCGGCTGCTGCAGGGGCATTGGAGTCTGCTGGTCGGGTACGGCTGCCTGCCGTGGGTCGCGGCCTCGGCCCTGCGGCTGCGGCTGCCGCATCTCGTGTTCTGGATCGCGCTGGCCGGGCTGACGCCGACGGGGCTGCTGCTGGCGGCGGTCGTGGCCCTGGTCTGTTGCCGGACGTGGCGGTCGGTTTGGGTCGTGCTGGCCGCCTCCGCGGCTGCTGCGCTGCCCTGGTTGGTGGCGACGGTCGTGGCGCGCTCGGTCCTGCCGGTCGCCAGCGCCGGGGTGCCGGCGTTCTCGGCGCGCGCCGAGCCGGGGCTGGGGACGTTGGGCAGCTTGGCCGGGCTGGGCGGCATCTGGAACGGCTCTGCGATCCCGGTATCGCGGACGACGCTGTGGGCCGTGGTCGGGACCGTGGCGCTGCTGGTCGTGGTGGCATTTGGTGCGCGACGCGCGTGGTCTACTACTGCGACGCGACCGTTGTTGGTCCTGGCCGTCGCCTCGGTGGTGGTCCCTGCGCTGCTGGCGACCGGCGCTGGGTCGACGTTCCTTGACTGGTTGATCCGGACCAGCCCCGGCACCGGTGTGCTGCGCGACGGGCAGAAGTGGGTCGCCCTGGCCATGCCCGGCTACGCATTGGCTGGCGCCGCGGCCGTGGAGGTGCTTCGCCGTTGGCTGCCAATGGCTTTCGCTGCCGCCGGTTGCTGCGTGGTGGTGTTGGCCGGGCTGCCGGACTTGGCGTGGGGCGTGGGCGGTCAGCTGCGGTCGGTGCAGTATCCGGCGGGCTGGTATTCGGTTGCCGCGCAGATCAATTCGGACCCGCGGCCAGTCGCCGTGCTGCCACCCGACGTCATCCGCGAGTTCCCGTGGGTGGGCCCGGCACCGGTGCTGGATCCACTGCCCCGCTGGGTGTCAGCCGACGTGTTGGCGACCGGCGATCTGGTCATCGGCGGTAGGACCGTGCCAGGCGAGGGCGTGCGGGCCCGTCGCGTGCAGGAACTGCTGCTGCGTGGCGCGGACGCACACCAACTGGCCGCGGCCGGCGTGGGCTGGGTTGTGGTGGAGGGAACCGCGCCTACCCTACCGCTGCCAATTACCTACCGGGACAAGGATATTGCGCTGTACCGGATAGGTGGCACCACTCCTGCGGCGTCGGAGCGTGGGCTTTTGATTGCAGCACATCTGGTGTGGTTGGGGATGGTGATCGGCGGGTTGGGCGCCATGGCCTGGCAGCGGCGGCGGGGCGCACGGCTCAGTCAGTCGCCCTAGCAAGCCCCCTCGCCACGGGCAACCACACTGATGGTTTTGAGGATGATCCCCAGATCCGTGACCATCGACCAGTTGTCGACGTAGGAGAGATCGAGCCGAACAGCCTTGTCCCAGGACAAGTTTGAACGACCGCTGATCTGCCAGAGCCCCGTCACCCCCGGCTTGACGAGCAGCTTCCGCCTGATATCCCCGTTGTATACCTCGACCTCGCGGCGCAGGGGCGGCCGCGGGCCGACCACGCTCATCTCCTGTTTGAGCACATTGATGAACTGCGGAAGTTCGTCAATGCTGTAGCGGCGCAGCACCCGCCCCACCGGAGTGACCCGGGGATCGTCACGCATCTTGAACATGACGCCGCCATCGATTTCGTTGGATGGCAACACTTCGCCAAGACGCGCATCGGCATCGACCACCATGCTGCGGAACTTGATCATGGTGAACGGCTTGCCGTCCAAGCCGATACGTTCCGCTCGGTAGAACACCGGGCCCCGGGTGGTCATTTTGATCGCGATCGCTGCGACGAGAAGCAATGGCGAGATTCCGATCAGGGCCGCCACCGCGAATCCGAAATCGAACGCCTTCTTCTGAAAACGCTTCGCGCCGTGATACTGCGGCCTCTCAACGTGCAACAGTGGCATGCCGGCGACCGGCCTCATCGCAATGCGCGCACCAGCCACGTCGAGCAGACCGGGTGACACCACCAAGTCGACGTCGGACGCCTCAAGCCGCCAGGTGAGTCGCTGGATTCCGGAGACCCCGAAGTGTTCCGCATCGGTCAGCGCAACAACGTCGGCAACACATCTGTCGCCGAGTGCGCCGAGAGCGTCGTTCTCGTCACCGAAGATCGGTATCGCCCGATCGCCGATCGTGATGGCGCCACCACGCGCGCTGGGGTCGCCGGGGATGCCGGCGCCGACCACCACGTAGCCGTCCCCGGGGTCGTTCATGAGCTCGGTCGCCAGCGCGGCGATGGCGGCCCGATCGCCGATGGCGAGAACCGACGTCAGACAGTCACCCGCCAGCCGGCGGGCACGAACCCGACGCCGCCACAATTTACGTCCGACCAGCAATCCGCACGTCCCCGCAGGGAATGCCAACGCCAGGTAGCCCCGAGCGATATCGAGCCGGGCGAGCAATGCCACGATGGCGATGGCCCCAAATGCCCAGAAGGACGCTGCGACAACCCGGCGATATTCTTCGATCCCACAGCCGAGAATCGATGCGGCGCGGGCATGATGCAGACTCAGCGCGCCGAGCCATAAGCACGCCAACACCATTGAATACCCCGTGAAGAGCATCGACGACAGCGGGCCATAGCCCTCTCCACCGAATCGGGCCCATTGCGCGAACAGCATGGCGAGCACGATGGTGGCTGAATCCGTGATCAGCACGCGACGGGCAAAGTAGGACTGCCACACCGTGCGTGAGGTCGACAGCCGTGCGCGCGAATTCAGAAGTCGCGCACGCGAATTCGGAAGTCGCGTGATCCCGAACGTAGAGAGCGTCATCGCCAACTCCACATGCTTGACTCCTCGGACCCGCCGGTACGTCAATCAGTTGAACGGCCACCGCCCTGCTCGGCGATGTACGTCCGGAAGCGATGTGCTCCACCTTCGCGGTTTGCTCCGGCGGGACACGCGTCAATGCGCACTACATCAGCTTCCCCAGCGGACCTCTTCAATGGGCGCGTAATAACGCCCTTGTCAGACCCACTAGCTGGCCTAAGCCGCATTCCAGGAAGGCTCCCGATGGACACAAATTCCGAGAGTCGTTCCCTTTGCTATTGAATTTTTACCTCGGCGTTATTTTATGCACCGAGTCCGAAATTCAACAGCAAAATGGCGGATCTAGGTCAGACCCCATCGATGGCACCGGTGCGGTTACTGGCCGCTCGCGTTCGGCTCGACCGGGCTGATGGCGGGGAGGCAGGGCGACAGATGACGGGGACACTTTAGTCGGCTGGCGCGCGGGTAGGAGCCGGACGAACCGAGGGCGCGATCGGCTGGACCGGCGCCCTGCTCGAGCCTGTCGCATTTCCTTGTGCCGCTTGGCCTTGCGGCATTTGAGGGCGGTCGGCGCCTTTGCCGTCTTCACGTTCCGGCTTCTTGCGTGCCGCGTCGTTGGTGTCACGCGAGCCGCGCTCGGACTCATGCTCTTTGGCGTCCTTGCCCTGGCCAGACCCACCAGCCGAAGTAGCTTGCGACGCCTGCTGGGCCGCTTGCATGATCTGCTGCGGGATCTGTTGCAGCCCCTGCGTCAAACCTTGCAGCGGTTGGGTGATCGACTGCGCTAGCTGCCCTACTTGCTGGCCGACCTGCCCCAGCATTTGACCCATCTGGCCCATCATCTCTCCACCGGCCGGCGAGCCGGGAGCTCCGCCAGCCGGACCACCAGCGGGGCGACCACCCATCTGTCCGCCATCGGCACCTTGTCCATCGATCGCGCCCATGGCGCGCTTGATTCGATCGGCCGCATGTTGGTCGCCATCCGAATACGCCTTCGCGGCACGCTGCAGTCGCTCCGAGAACTTGTCAGCGGTGTCCGATACTGCGCCGAAGGCGTCACCGCGGCCCTCCAACGCACTCGCCAATGCAGTAGATACCTCCGATGACACGGCCCCGTGGCTGGTATCTACGCCCTTGCCATCCGGGGCACCCGCACCGAACAGACCAGACATCCCCGTGGAAACATCGCCGTGCAGCTGCGAGTAGTTCAGTAATCCTTCGGGTTGGACCCGCAGTGGTTCAGTCATGAGTCGGCTCCTGTTCAGTGTCTAACGGTCGCTAAGTCGCGTATGCGGATAACCCAGCCGCACCGGCTTCTACCCGCTGGGCCAGCCTGGGCTCGGCGGCAAGGTCGGGGGCGGGGTTTCGTCGTAGTACCGGTGATCGGGTGCATCGGCTGGCGTTCCGGGCGCAAGGGTAGTGCGACATTGCGGATATTCCACGTCCAAGTTGTAATTCCGGTACTGAGTCATGACCCATGTACCAAAAACGTTGTCGATAGGTGCTCGACCGCCGCCTCGTTGATTAGCCTTGGGCGCCCGCTGCGCATCAGGACGTAGATTCGCATCGGGACCAAAGGCCACGGTCACCGCATGCCCGTTGGGCGGTATCCGTCCAGGGTGCTCGAAATCGCCACTTCTCTTTACCGCAGTCATCGATTCATAACCACACACCGAGGCGAAGAATTGGTCGCCGCTTCTACGGAAATCGACAACTTCCCAATAATCCGTACCGACGAATACACTATCCTTATTACCGACTCCCGCAACAACAGTCGGATTGGCCGACTTGTTAAATGCGTGAACAATTCCCGGGTACCCGCCGGCTTCAATAGCCGTCATTCCCTCGCCAGAGGCGAATAGAGCCCGATCCATCGACTCGACAGCAGCGCGCAAGAACGTCCCCTCCGGCGCCATCAAATCGACCTTTGAATTTTCAATCCACCGATTCGAGTACTGCAAATGTGCATCAAGACCCGTGAACTCAGGTTGCGCCGCCTTTGCCTCCTGCCCTACTTGGCCCCCGTTATGCTGGCAGCCGCTGGCTGCCGCTAACACCGCCGCGGCCATAACTATTGGAATCAAATCCCGCCTAGCCATCCCCACATCGCCTCTTACTACCATGTGTCATTACTGGCATTCCCTCTCTGGGTCGACCACTGGCTGCCGTTGTATCCGTATGTCGCGCCGTTAACATCGAACCACTCGGATAAATTACTGGCAGCGCTCTTTGAGCTTTGCGTAATAGCATTCATGTCCACAACATGGTTACCGTGATCGTCCACCTTCAATGCCCACGCGAGGCTCGGGTCGCGAGCAATATCCGGATGGGCATTGATCAAACCTTGAAGCGCAGTGGCATAATTCGACGCCGTGCTATTGAACTGCCCTGAATGCATTTGATTGGTGAAATAACTGTCACCCTGTATCATGTTCGGGTTGGTTTCGTGAATCATCTGATCCTTCAGGGTCGGACCAAGGACCGTCTCAACAGCTTGAGCTATCGGCCCACCTCCCGGCACCAAACCGGTCACCGCCGTCAGGCTGTTGAACGCCGTATCGAACTGGACGCCCTTCTTCTGGTCCTGTTCGTGCACTTCCCAGACATGGTTGGCCAGTCCCGCAGCCTTTGCATCGTCGGCACCAGCGGTCATCGCGTTCGCAAGGCGCTGGGCGATCTCGATCTGATTGCCGTGGACGCCGTGTTCAGCTGCATACAGTTCCAGGAACTGCTTCTGTTGCAGCGCTGCATTATTCGCGATCGTCCCTGCGTGATGGTCTTGGTCGAAGACCGCGAACATATCGCTCATCTGCTGCTTGTTTGCGAATGCTTCAATGCCGGGACTGTCGAACAGACCACCCGCTGGACTGCCGGCCAGTTGCGCCATGTACGGCCTCGTGCCGTCCGCCATGCCCTGCAACAACCCACCGTTGACAGAGCCAAACGAGCCACCACCGGGCATGTGCTCGAGGGACTGTCGGTTATCCGACAAAAAGTGGGCAACCTTGTTTGCCGTCTCGGAGTCCATGGGATTGTGCGGATCTCCCGACATCCACCGGAATGCATCGCCCACTTTGTCGGAATGCTGTCCCCATGCCTCCGCGGTGAAGTTATGCAAGAACTTGTCTCCGGACGATCCCGTCACCAATTCATGCATGCCGACATGATCCTGGCCCCCGACCTGAACAACCCCGGCGAGGGCGCCGGGCAGATCAGAACCGTGCTGATCCGAGTAGAACGGTGGCGCCCCGTGACCCGACGGATTACTAATTGCCTCGCGATGAGCGATGTCAGCTGCAGCATAGGTAGAGGTGGCCTCCAGCATTGCCTTGCCAGCTTCGCTTCCGTTGAGATATCTACCGTCACCGGGTTTGAAAATGTCAGAAATATCCTGAAGCGCACCGACACCGTTAAGCTTTGTGGCATCGGCCCCTGTTGCCGGAAACATCGTCCCGGTTCCAATTGGCTGCCCTGGCGCAGTGCCCACGCGGTCGGTTCGGGTCAGTTCGTGATACACGCCGTCGGGAAGGTTAACCAGGCTGCCTGCCGCCGGAATGAAGGTGTTACGCGTGGCGTCAGTAACACCTTCCGTGTTTGGAATGCCGGATTTGGCATTCGAATTGGAGATTATCGCCATCCCCTGCGCGAGGGCCTGCTGCTCATCCGCGGGAAGATGCGATTGCATTTCTTTGATCTGCGCCGGCGTCATCCCATTCATCGACTGGGACAGTTGGTACAGGTACGCCATCCGGTCGGCGCCGACAACAACAGGCTTTCCGGCCGCCAGATCAGCCAACTGCTGCGGCGTCAGGGTACTCGCGTCCATCAAGCGATCGTGGAAATCGCCTGGTGGAAAAAGACCGTGCATGCCGTCTTTGAGCACGTCACCGTCGGCCTTGCCATTCGCCGAGTTCAGCTCAGGCTTCTTGGCAGGATCGTCCTTCTTGTCCTTGTCGTCTTTGTCGTCACCTAGTCCCAAAATCTTCTTCAGGTCCTTGGCGTCCTTGTCGTCCTTCGGCGACAGCGGCAGATCGCCTTTGATGGCGCTGTACCCTGCGGTGAGAGCGTTGACCTGGCCGGCCACAGCATTCTGCTGTGTGACCGTTGACGTCAGCAGGTCAGTGACGCGCTTGAGTCCCTGACTAGCGATGGGCAGCAATTGCATATCGCGGTTGCGCCCCGTCGGCACCTGGGCCGCCATATCCTGAACCCACTTACGCGTCTCATCGAGGCCCTGCCGTCCATTCGTGACGATCTGAGCGGATCGATCGACAGCTGCACGTAACTGCTGGTCCAGATCGGCCAGGCCGCCAAGGGCACGGCCCTGCTTCTCGTTGGCTGTCCCATAGGCGCCGGCGGCTGTACCACCGCTCCAGCGATCATCGGGCGCAGCCGACTGCACGGTTGTCTGCATGTTTCGCAGCTCGGCACTCTTGTCAAAGTGTTCGCCCGTCTGCGGCGTACCAGTACCGAACGTGGCGTGCGCCCGCTGCCAAACTGAATCAAACGCATCGAGCGCATCCCCCATACCGCCCTAGTCTATTCGAGGTCGGCGACCTTCCGGACGGTATTTTCCCAGCTTGAGCCGCTCGCGGCCCCAGCCAGCGTCAGACGATCCCGTTGACGAACTTCCCGTCCCGGACCGCTTCGGCGACCGTCAGCATCGCGGATGCGCTTTGCGGCCAAGAGAATTCAGCTGCCCGAATCTGAGCCTTGGCGCCCAGTTGGTCACGCAGCACCTCATCGGTGAGCAGGGTCTCAAGCCCAGCGACCAGACCGCGGTGGTCGTCGACCAGTAGCCCGGTCACGCCGTCGACAATCGAATCGGTGAGGCCACCTGACGACCGGTAGCCGATCGTGGGCACGCCGTGCTGCGCGGCCTCGATCACCGCCAGCGCCCAGCCTTCTTTGCGCGACGGCAACGCGTGGACCCAAGCCCGTTGCAGCACTTCGTGTTTGGTGGCCTCGTCGACGTGGCCATGAAAAGTTACGGCGGCACCAATTCCCAGCCGTCGGGCGTGCGCGACCAGCCGCTCGTCCCACCAACCGCCGCCGACGACGTCCAGGCGCAACCCCGGTACCACTGAAGACAACAAGGCGACGGCGTCGAGCACGTCCTCAATCTGCTTGTGCGGCACCAACCGTGACAGCACCACGATGCGCGGCTGCTCGGACCGCGGCGCCGCGAGCGACTCAGCAGGAGCGAGGTCAACCCCGTTGCGCACCACGGCAATCCGCGCCGCGTCGACGCCTAGGTCCACCAAATCCCGGGCCGACGGCAGCGACACCGTCACGTACTGGTTGTGCCGATGCAGCCGGGGCGACAGCCGCGACTCGACGAACCAGCCGAACTTGCTCATCAACCGCCCGGCCACCGGCCACTGGTCGCGGTGGCAGTGATGCACCAACACCATGGAGCGCCGGCCGTACGCCAGGCGCGCCAGGAACGGAATGCCGTTCTGCGAATCGATCACCACGTCCGGCCGGGCAGCGCGTAGAGGACCCAGGCCAACCCGGGACAGCACCATGGCCAGCCCAGCCCAGAGGTAGACCGAGTGCCGGCCGCCACCGCGACTGATCCGAACACCGTCGACGACCTCAGTGCGCGAAGCCCCGCCGTACCGGGCCGTCCGCAGCGTGACCCGCACGCCCGACTCCGCCAATTGCGCGCCGATGCGCTGCAGATAAGTCTCGCTGCCACCCCCTTGGGGATGGCCGGTGTCCCGCCAGCAGAGCAGCAGCACCGACCGGATCTCGTCGCGAGATCCAGCTGGCTGCTGGGGGTGGTCTGGCATCGAGAGAAGGGTACCGGTGAGTAGGGTTGCGGAGTGAATCGCTGGGCAGCTGCCGGACTGGTCAACACCGCTTCACGAGCCACTCTCTCCCGCTCGATCCGCCTGCTCAGTGAGTTCCGCTTCGAGCAGAGCGACCCGGCCCGGTTCTATGGCGGACTCGCCAAAGACACCGTCAGCCTGGTCGATGGGCTGTGGCGCGACGTCAATGGGACGTCGCCGCAGGGCACGACGGTGCTCGACGTCGGCGGTGGGCCCGGCTACTTCGCCACCGAGTTCTCAGGCGCGGGCATGACGTACCTCGGCGTGGAGCCCGACCCCCGCGAGATGCACGCCGGCCCGGCCGGCCAGCCCCATGGCGCCGGCGCATTCGTCCGGGCGTCGGGCATGGCGCTGCCGTTCGCCGACGACAGCGTCGACATCTGCCTGTCGTCGAACGTCGCCGAACACGTGCGCGAGCCCTGGCTGATGGGCCGGGAAATGCTGCGGGTCACCCGGCCGGGTGGGCTGGTCATCCTGTCGTACACGGTGTGGCTGGGCCCGTTCGGCGGCCACGAAATGGGGCTGACGCACTACCTGGGCGGCAAGCGGGCCGCCGAGATGTACACCCGCAAACACGGTCATCGCCCGAAGAACGACTACGGATCGTCGTTGTTCGCGGTGTCGGCCGCAGCCGGGCTGGACTGGGCCCGCAGTACCGGGGCGCTGGTCGCGGCATTCCCCCGCTACCACCCGCGATGGGCCTGGCGGGCGACGTCTGTACCGGTGTTACAGGAGTTCCTGACGAGCAACCTGGTGTTGGTGCTCAAGCCCAGCTGAACGACCCAATTGGAACATGTTCTCGTTTAGCCGAAAACTCGGTAGTGTGACGCCCATGACACAAAGCACGGCATTCAAAACCGAGTGGGACCAGCTCTTTATCGGCGGTCAGTGGACCGCACCCTCGACGTCGGACGTCATCCAGGTGCACTCCCCGGCCACCGGCGAGCTGGTCGGCAAGGTGCCGCTGGCCGCGAAGGCCGACGTGGATGCCGCGTGCGCCGCCGCCCGCAAGGCGTTCGACGAAGGCCCGTGGCCCAAGATGACGCCCGCCGAGCGCGGTGCTGTGATCGCCGAAGCGTCGCGCATCATGACCGAGCGCGCCGACGAACTGAAGTTCCTGCTGTCGGCCGAGACCGGCCAGCCGCCGAGCATCGTCGACATGATGCAGTACGGCGCGGCCATGTCGTCGTTCAACTACTTCGCCGGTGCCGCGGACAAGTTCCAGTGGAGCGACATCCGCGACGGCATCTACGGCCAGACCCTGGTGACCCGCGAGCCCGTCGGCGTCGTCGCCGCCGTCGCCGCGTGGAACGTGCCGTTCTTCCTGGCCGCCAACAAGCTGGGTCCGGCGCTGCTGGCCGGCTGCACCGTCGTCCTCAAGCCCGCCGCTGAGACGCCGCTGTCGGTGTTCGCCATGGCCCAGGCCTTCGCCGAGGCCGGCCTGCCCGAGGGCGTCCTCTCGATCGTGCCGGGTGGCCCGGACACCGGCCGCGCGCTGACCGCCAACCCCGAGATCGACAAGTTCACCTTCACCGGCAGCTCCGCCGTCGGTAAAGAAATCGGCAAGGTCGCCGCTGAGCGGCTCAAGCCCTGCACGCTGGAACTCGGCGGCAAGTCCGCGGCGATCATCCTGGAAGACGCCGACCTGGACTCGACCCTGCCGATGCTGCTGTTCTCGGGCCTGATGAACACCGGTCAGGCCTGCGTCGGCCAGACCCGCATCCTGGCCCCGCGGTCGCGGTACGACGAGGTCGTCGAGAAGGTGGCCGCCGGCGTCGCGGGCATGCAGGTCGGTCTGCCCGACAACCCGGCCGCCATGATCGGCCCGCTGATCAGCGAGAAGCAGCGCGAGCGCGTCGAGGGCTACATCAAGAAGGGCGTCGAAGAGGGTGCGCGCATCGCCACCGGCGGCGGCCGTCCCGAGGGCCTGGATTCCGGTTGGTTCGTGCAGCCGACGGTGTTCGCCGATGTGGACAACTCGATGACCATCGCCCAGGAGGAGATCTTCGGCCCGGTGCTGGCGATCATCCTCTTCGACACCGAAGAGGACGCCATCCGGATCGCCAACGACTCGGACTACGGTCTGGCCGGCAGCGTCTACACCAAGGACATCCCGCGGGCCATGAAGATCGCCGCGCAGATTCGCACCGGCACGTACGCGGTCAACATGTACGCGTTCGACCCGGGCGCCCCGTTCGGCGGCTACAAGAACTCGGGCATCGGCCGCGAGAACGGCCCCGAGGGCATCGAGGCCTACTGCCAGCAGAAGAGCGTGCTGATGCCGTTCGGCTACACCCCGGAGTAACGACGCTTCGTCCGATGGCCACCCGCGCTTGGTCCTTCGCCCCTCGGCGGACCAGCCGGGTGGCCATCGGCTTTTCGTCAGGTGTTTTCTATCCCGCGCGAACTGGTTATCGCGCTGATAGCGTCGCGCCTGTCCGAAGATCGTTCACGAATATCAGGGAGGTAACCCGTGGCCGTTTCCGTTGATCTTGAGAAGTCGCTCGACAAGGCATTCGAAGACAAGTCCCTCAAGGACATCCTCGACGCATCGCCCGCCGCGCTGGCCGGCCTCACCGACAAGCACGCCGAGGTTTTCGCCGAGTCGTTCCACATCAAGACGATTCGGGACCTGGGCTCGAACAAGTTCTTCAAGCTGGCCGCCGCACTCGTTGCGCTGGAGAACGCCGGCTGACCGCACACGTTCCAAAGGGCCCTGGGAATTCAAATCCCCAGGGCTCTTTACTTTTTCGATGTAGTCAGCGCGACCTCGGGTACGGAGCGGCAACGACGGTCATACGAGCAGCCGGATCTGCTCAGCGATCAGTTCCGGCTCGCAGATGGGAACCATGTGGTTCGACTCCGGAGCAGGAACGAAACGTCCCATGCTGAACGAATCGGCGGTGATCCGGTGAGCTGTCATCAAATCAGCGCGGTGCGACCGGTCGAGAAAGCCCGTGCGCTGCGCGGAAATCACGTGCACGGGCACTTGCTCCAGGACCGGTGGGTGACGCCGCAGCTCGGTGAGTCCGTCGACGACATGAACCATCTCCGCAGCTGCCGTTCGCGCACTGGCCCTCGAGTACGTCGCCTCGCGGGTTGCTCGACGAACTTCACGCGGTAAGCCGCGCATCGCCAGTGCGGAAAGCGGTCTCATGAGACCGACCCGCGCAAGTAGAACCGTGACGGCGGCCAGTGTCGAGAAGGTCTTGCGCATGCTTTCGGTGAGTAAGTAGTCCGCGTTCTCGTCGGTGTGGTCCACCAGGACCACACCGCTCACCACAGATCCCGCGGCAACGCGGCGAGCGGCAACTGTCCGAACGATCGGACCGCCCCAACTGTGGCCGACAAGGACCAGTCGCCGGTGCGGGTACTTGTCGATCACGTCTTCCAGATCGGACGCGAGGCTATTCAGGTCGCGGGGATCGGCGGTCACATCGCTGCCGCCATAGCCCGATCTCTCGTAGGCGACGGCGCACACATGAGCGGGCAACAGCGCCTGCACCAGCGTCCAGTACAGCCCGCTCACGCCCAGTCCCGCTTCCAGGACGACCAGAGTGTCGGCGGGCCGGCCACTTGTCATCGTCCGCAGCCGGCGGCCGTCACGGGTCTGGACATAGTGAAGCTGGCTCGATACCCCGAGAACGGGACTGGACTCACCCATCTGCAGAGGCTATAGCAGCGGCTGCCGCGCTGGTGTTGACTGTGCGCCTGAGCAGCACGCCGCCGATATTTAAATATCAACGGCCCCTGCATCTTTCGAGGCTGTCAGCGCCCTTCGAAGCTGGCCGCGCGCCGCTCGACGAAGGACTGCACGCCCTCGGCGGCGTCCTGGGTGCCGAACAACCGGACCACCTCGGGCTGGAGACGTTCGAAGGCCGCGGCCTCGCCGGCGTTGCGAGCCAGTTGAGCCGACGCCAGCGTCGCCTGCACCCCCAGCGGGGCGGACCGGTCGGCGATGGCATGCGCCAATTCGAGCGCGCGGGCGCGCGCAGCGGCGGCATCGTCGGTCACCTCCTGCACCAAGCCGATGCGGTGCGCCTCGGCCGCGTCGAACTCGTCGCCCGTGAGCAGCCAACGCATGGCGTTACCCCAGCCCGCGTCGCGCGGTAGCCGCACAGTGGCTCCGCCGAAGGGGTAGATGCCACGCAGCACCTCGATCTGGGCGAAGCGAGCGTCGGCGGCAGCGATCCGGACGTCGGCGGCCAGCAAGAGTTCGATGCCAAGGGTCAGGCAGCGGCCCTGAACCGCCGCGACGAGCGGCTTGGTCCACGGCCCGTCGAGCCGCCAGGGATCGCGGCCGTCGGCCGGAAACGGGCTCTCGCCGGCGGCAATGGCCGGGGCGACGTCGAGCAGGTCCAGCCCTGCCGTGAAGTGGTCGCCATGAGCGACGAGCACACCGGCGCGCAGGCTGTCGTCGCGCTCCAACAGCCCGTACGCCCGCGACAGGTCGGCCAGCATCGCGCGGTCAAACGCGTTGCGCTTCTCAGGCCGACCCAGGCCCATCACCAGAACGTGTCCGTCACGTTCGAGGGTGACGGTCTGCAAATCGAGATCGATGGTCATGTGTGCAGTGAACTCCCGAATCCACAATTATGCAAGAAACCATAGTTTTGTAACAGGAGTCGCTGTTGAGTCATCCAGAGGCCATCACGAGCTCACAGAATTGTGACCGGGAATACAAACTTTGGTCGAATGTGTTCGAGGTTCTATGCTCAGACGCATATCAAGGAGGACGCGCCATGTGGGTGGTCGAAGTCAACGTCAGAGGCCATCGCTTTACGCATACCGTCCTCGGAGCTAATGAGCGGCTGCGCGAAGCAGCGCGCGGGATGCAGGACCGGATGACGCAGCTCCGGGACCGGATCAGCCATTGACCTCAGCAGCGCCTGACACCAAGCCGGTCAACAAGCGCGGCGCCACTCGAGAGCGGATGGTGCGCAGCGCCGCTGCCGTGCTGCGTGAGCGGGGCGCCGCTGGAGTGACCATCGACGAGGTGCTGGCGCGCAGCGGCGCGCCTCGGGGTTCGGTTTATCACCACTTTCCTGAGGGCCGCAGCCAGCTGCTCATCGAGGCGCTGCAGTTCGCCGGCGATGCAATCGCTGCCCACATCGACGGCGCCGCCGCGTACGGCGGCATTGCCCTCGTCCGCGGTTTCGTCACGTTCTGGGACCAGATCCTGGCCGACAGTGACTTCACGGCAGGCTGCCCGGTAGTGGCGGCCGCGGTCGGGTCGGGCGACGAAGCGCCGACGCTGACCCCGATCGCCGCCGAGATCTTCGATCGCTGGCGCACTGCACTCGGCCATGCCTTCACCGCCGAGGGATTCGACGACGCCGACGCGTCCGCGCTGGCGGTGACCTGCCTGGCCGCGCTGGAAGGCGGCGTCGTCCTGAGCCGGTCCGCGAAGAGCATGGACCCCCTGAACGACGTCGCCAGCCAGCTCGAATTCCTCATCAAGGCAAAGGCTTTCGTCAAGAGCAACGGTCTGCCCACCGCCGGCGGTTAGCCGTCGGCGCGAGCCCACCGGGCGCAGACGAAGTCGCCGTTGACCGCAGACTCCAGCAGTCGCCACTCGGAATGCACCGGCAGCACCGGCGCTCCGGCGCCCAACGAACACGGGGCGTAGGACACCACCAGTTCGTCGACCAGGCCCGCCGTGACAAACTGCGCCGCGACGTCGCCGCCGCCGAGCACCCAGACGTCGCGCTCACCGGCCGCCTCCACCAACGTCGGATGTAGTTGCGCGACATCACCACTGGCCACCTGCACCGGATGCCCCGGGACAACGACGTTGGGGCGCGACGTGAGCAGCCACGACGGTTGCGGATAGGGCCAGTCGCCCGGTTGGTTCTCGACCAGCCACTGGTACGTGGTCGACCCCATCACCAGCGCGCCCACCGATTGCTCGAAGGCCTTGTAGCCGAACGGTCCGTCGACGTCGATATCGCGAGTCAGCAGCCAGTCCAGACTGCCTGCGGAATCAACGATGAAGCCGTCCAGACTCGAAGAGGTGTAGTAAATGGTCGCCATCGCGACGAGTATGCCGTCACCCACCGACAATTCAGCCCGCCCGCGATTACTGTTGCCCGATGGACGATTTCGACGCGCTCCGCGCCGACGACGGTGACCTCGCCGAACTGCGATCGAACCTGCGCCGTTTCCTCACCGCGGATGCGGAACAGTTCGGCTGGCAACCCGGCGTCGACTGCTGGCTGTCGAAATGGGACGCCGACTTCAGCGTCCGGTTGGCGGCGGCCGGCTTCGTCGGCCTGACCATCCCCGTCGAATACGGAGGGCAGGGCCGCAGCCACATGCACCGGTATGTGGTCACCGAGGAGCTGCTGGCCCACGGTGCTCCCGTCGCCGCGCACTGGATCGCGGACAGGCAGGTGGCCCCCGCACTCCTCACCTACGGCAATGAAGAGCAGCGCCGTCGACTGCTCCCCAGAATCGCCTCGGGCACTTTGTATTCCGCGATCGGGATGAGCGAGTACGGCGCCGGTTCTGATCTGGCCGCGGTCACCACCAAGGCCACCCGGACGGACGGCGGGTGGACGCTCAACGGTTCCAAGGTATGGACCAGCGGTGCCCACCTGGCCCATCAGATCGTGGTGCTGGCCCGCACCAGCCCGCTGGACCCGAACCATCGGCACGCGGGGTTCAGCCAGCTCATCGTGCCCACCGACGCCCCGGGCGTCACCATCGAGCCCATCGTCCAGATGAACGGCGAACACCATTTCAACGAAGTGCTGTTCGACGACGTCGCACTGACCGACGCCGACGTCCTGGGCACCGTCGGCGATGGCTGGCACCAGGTCACCTCGGAGTTGGGTTTCGAGCGCAGCGGACCGGAACGCTTCCTATCCACGGCCACAATGCTTTTCGCCGTCATCGACGCACTACGCGGCGAGGCGGACACAGAGATCGGCGACCTCCTGGCGCGAATGATCTCGCTGCGCCAGCTGTCCATATCGGTCGCGCGAGCACTGACCACGGGCCACGACGCCGCCGTCCGCGCAGCGCTGGTGAAAGACCAGGGCACCCGCTTCGAGCAGGAGTCCGTAGAGATTGCCGCCGACCTGTTGGACCGGTACGACGGTCCGGACCGACCCCGGCTGCAAGCCATGCTCGACACCGCTCGGGTGCACTCACCGCTGTTCACGCTGCGCGGTGGCACCAATGAGGTTCTGCGCGGCATCGTCGCGAAGAGCTGGTCTAAACAGCCTGCACTGCAAGCAAATTCAGACGGGCTCGACGAGCTGCGGGAGCTGATCGACGAGATCGGCCAGACCGCGCAGCCCGCCCGCACGCTGCCCCTGTCGTTCGACGACGCCTTGTGGCGCACGCTTGAGAGTTCCGAGCTGACCCGGCTGAGCGGCACCGACGACGCCGGGCCGGCGGCCGCTGCCGTCGTACTGGGCTCGCTGGCCCGCCATGCCGCCGCGGTACCGATCGCCGAAACCGATGTGCTGGCAACATGGTTGGCCACCGCAGCCGGTCTGAATGTGCCGACCTCCGGGCCACTGACTGTGGCCACCGAGCAGGTCGCGCTGTGGCCACAGTGCGGGCCGATCCTGGCGACCAAGCGCGGACCGGACGCGTTGCAGGTCACCCTGGTGACCGCGCCGACGATCACCAACGCCGGACACAACCTCGCCGGCGAGCCACGCGCTACCGTCGAATTCGATGCTGCGGCAACCGATGCCGTCCACCTTCCACTCACCGTCGCCGACGAGCTGACGGTCCGCGGCGCGTGGTGTCGCTGCATCCAGATCGTGGGCGCTTTTGACGCCGCGGCAGAACTGACCGTCGCGCATACTGCGACCCGAGTGCAGTTCGGCCGCCCATTGAACGCGCACCAGGCCGTGCAGCACGCCGTGGCGTCCATGCTTGGCGAGATCGAACGAGCCAGGGCAGCAACCACTTTGGCGGTAACGGCGGCAGCCCAATACGGCTTTACAGACGCGCGCACGGCATACGCCACCAGCGTGGCGAAGGTCGCCGTCGGCCGCGCCGTCGCACCCGTCACCACCATCGCCCATCAGCTGCACGGCGCCATCGGCACCACGGCCGAACATCCGTTGTGGCGCGCGACCATGCGGGCCCGCAGCTGGGCCGACGAATTCGGCACCGCCGGCTGGCACGCCCGCAGGCTGGCCGCGCTCACCGAGGCGGCACACCCGTGGGATGTGACGGTGGGCCGCATCTGAATCATGTTGTGACCTAAGTCATTATCCCCGCCGAAAGTGGGTTCGGTCTGCTTGTGACGGCGGCCATAGCGCTACCAGCGGTCCCGGTAAAAACTCGACACATGTCGAAAGTAAGCGGCGCACTGGCTGCGCTGGCCGTCTCCGCTTTGCCTGTCGCGACCATGATCGCCGCGCCCGCCGAGGCCGCCGGCACGCACCGCATGACCCTGATGTCGCGGACGTACACCTGCGACCGGCAGCCGATCAACTACATGAAATTCCGTTTTCCGGCCAAGCCGACCGCCGAGATCACTTCCGACGGCCGCACCGCCGTCGCCCAGATCGAGATGCTCGACGGCGCACGCGACGCGCAGTACACGGTCCGGGTGATCCCAGCCCCGCACGCCGCGCTGGGCTGCCTGCCCGGCGACCCGAGCATCGCCACCGGGACGCTGAGCACCGATGGCTTCGGCAACGGCAGCTCCACTGTCCAACTTTCCGTCGCCCCCGGCACCACCGGAGTATGGGTCGCGGTTGATCTGCCCGCCCCGCATTCGCAGAGCCCGGCAGAGTTCTATAGCAGCGATTTCGTCGCCTCGGTCTGACCATTGTTCGACCCCAGCAGCCGACACAAACGATCTTCCCGGTAGAACAAACACATGTCCTACCGGGAGAACGTAACGTTGCGCCGCCCCACTAGTCGTCAGGCCGCGGTGCTGGCGGCAGCCCTGCTGCTGGCCGGATGCTCAAGCAACAAGCCCGCACCGCAGCCGACCGCCACACCGTCGAGCAGCCCGGCCCAGAGCACGTCGGCGGCCCCGAGCACGCCGGAAGCCAGCGCACCGCCGTCCCCGACGAATCGTCAGCTCGACGGCGGGAACTGCCTGCAGCTGACCGGGGCCGTGGTGAATCTGATGTCCGGCTCGTCACCGGAGGACGCCCAGAAGGCGTCGGACACCATCGCCGGTTTCCATCCGCCGGCCGACGTGCAGACCGCGGTGAAGCACTTCGTCAACACCAACGGCCTGCACACCAGCGATCCGAACCGCACTCAGTTCAGCCGGACGCTCAACGACTGGGTCGAGCAGCAGTGCCCCGTCCAGAAATCTGCGCCTAAGCCCAAGTAGGGCAGGTCAGCTACCGGTCCACTGCGGGGCGCGCTTCTCGGCGAAGGCCACCGCGCCCTCGCGCGCGTCCTTCGACATGAAGATCGGGCCCAGGATGGCGCCTTGCTTCTCCCACTTCTCCGCGTCAGACCAGTCGGGAGACTCGACGATGATCCGCTTGGTCGCGGCGACGGCGAGCGGGCCGTTGGCGGTGATCCGCGCGGCCAGCGCGAGGGCGGCATCCAGTGCGGCACCCGGCTCGGTCAGCTCGTTGACCAGGCCCAACTCATGGGCCCGTGTCGCGGTGAGGTTGTCACCGGTGAGCGCGAGTTCCATCGCGATGGCGTACGGGATGCGCTGCGGCAGCCGCAGCAACCCGCCGCCACCGGCTACCAGGCCACGCTTGACCTCGGGGATACCGAACGCCGACGCGTTGGACGCCACGATCAGGTCGGCCGACAGCGCCAGCTCGGTGCCGCCCGCCAGCGCGTAGCCCTCGACGGCCGCGATCAGCGGCTTGGCCGGAGGACGCTGGGTCAGGCCGAAGCCACGGCTCGAGAGGATGTTCTCCCCTTTCGCGAAGGCCTTGAGATCCATGCCCGCACAGAACGAGCCGCCGGCACCGGTCAGGACGCCCACCGACAGTCCGGGGTCCTCATCGAGGCGGTCCGCGGCCGCGGCCAAGCCATTGCTGACCGCTGAGTTGACAGCGTTCTTGGCTTGGGGCCGATTGATGGTGATGATCAGTATGCGGTCGCGCTGTTCGACGAGGACGGCATCTTCGCTGGGGGCTTCTTCGGTCACGACGGTGATGCTAGCCACAGGGGATTGGCGTCCGGCGGTCAACCAGTGAATAATCGAAAATTAGAACGCGTTCTAGTTTTTGCCGCAGCCAGAGGAGAAACCGTGGCCAAGCTGCCCGAAATCACCAAATTCGACCCGGATCTGACCGAGAAGGTCATGGGGATTCTCCGGCCGTTGCTGAAGGTCTATCACCGCTCCGAGGTCCGCGGTCTGGAGAACATTCCGCTGGGTGGAGCGCTGGTAGTGAGCAACCACTCCGGCGGCATGCTGCCCATGGACGTGCCGGTCTTCTCCTCGCACTTCTACGAGAAGTACGGCTACGACCGCCCGGTCTACACGCTCAGCCACGCCATGCTGATGGTCGGCCCGACCGCGGACTTCTTCAAGAAGACCGGCTACATCCTGGCCAGCCACGAGAATGCCGACGAAGCCCTACGCTCCGGCGGTCTGGTCGTGGTGTTCCCCGGCGGTGACTACGACGTCTACCGGCCGTCGACCGACGCCAACAAGATCGACTTCGACGGCCGCAAGGGCTACGTGAAGGCCGCGATCAATGCCGGCGTGCCGATCGTGCCGATGGTCGGCATCGGCGGCCAGGAGACCCAGCTGTTCCTGACCCGCGGCGAGCGCATCGCCAAGGCCCTCGGTCCGATCGCGCGCGCGGCGCGGGCGAAGGTCGTGCCGCTGTCGATCGGGCTCCCGTTCGGGCTGTCGGCGGTGCTGCCGCTCAACGTGCCGCTGCCGTCGAAGATCGTCATGCAGGTGCTGCCGCCTATCAACATCGAGGCCGAGTTCGGTGAAGAGCCCGACATCGACGCCGTCGACGCTCGTGTCCGCAAAGTCATGCAGGACGCCCTTGACGAACTCGCCGAAGAACGCCGCTTTCCGGTACTAGGCTGATCGGCCGTGGGAATCACCGACAAGCTGACCGCCACCGCCGGGCTCGTCTCCACCATGGTGCGAGCCGGTGTCATCGCCCCACTCAGGCCTGACAAGTACGTCCGGATCGCCGGCGCCATGGCCCGCGAAAACATGAGTGTCACTTCAGGTTTCGCGAGTTCTGCGCAGCGCTGCGGCAACCGGCCGGGCCTGATTGACGAACTGGGGGTGCTGACCTTCGGTGAGCTCGACCAGCGCGGTGATGCACTCGCTGCCGCCCTGCAGACGCTGCCGTCGGCCAAGGTCATCGGCATCATGGCGCGCAACCACCGCGGCTTCGTCGACTCACTGATCGCGGCAAACCGAATCGGCGCAGATGTGTTGCTGCTCAACACATCTTTTGCCGGACCGGCCATGGCCGAGGTGATCAACCGGGAGAACGTCGACGTCGTCATCTACGACGAAGAGTTCACGGCGACAGTCGACCGCGCTCTAGAGGGAAGGTCCGGCACGACGCGCATCGTGGCGTGGACCGACACCGAAGATCACCCGCTCACCGTCGAGTCCCTGATCATCGATCACATGGGCGTGCAGCCGCGGCGCACCGGCGAGAAGAGCCGGGTGATCCTGCTGACGTCGGGCACCACCGGAACTCCCAAGGGCGCCAAGCATTCTGGTGGCGGCATGGACGCGCTGAAGGCGATCCTGGACCGCACCCCGTGGCGTACCGAGGAAACCACCGTGGTCGTGGCCCCGATGTTCCACGCCTGGGGTTTCTCGCAATTGGTGTTTGCGGCGTCGATGGCGTGCACCGTCGTCACGCGCCGCAAGTTTGACCCGCAGGCCACGCTGGCCCTGGTCGACAAATACCAGGCGACCGGATTGTGTGTTGTCCCAGTGATGTTCGACCGCATCATGGAACTGCCGGATCACATCCGCAATCGCTACAGCGGGCGCTCGCTGCGGTTCGCCGCGGCCTCGGGCTCCCGGATGCGCCCCGACGTCGTCACCTCATTCATGGATCAGTTCGGCGACGTCATCTACAACAACTACAACGCCACCGAGGCCGGCATGATCGCCACCGCGACGCCCGCCGACCTGCGCGCCGCTCCCGACACCGCTGGCCGTCCGGCAGAGGGCACCGAGATCAAGATCCTGGATGCGGACTTCAACGAGCTGCCGACCGGCGAGGTGGGCACTATCTACGTGCGCAACTCCACTCAGTTCGACGGCTACACCTCCGGTGCCACAAAGGATTTTCACCAGGACTACATGTCGTCGGGCGACGTCGGCTATCTCGATGTCGCCGGCCGCCTGTTCGTGGTGGGCCGCGACGACGAGATGATCGTGTCGGGTGGCGAGAACGTGTACCCGATCGAGGTGGAGAAGACGCTGTCGACCCACCCGGAAGTGGCCGAAGCCACGGTCCTCGGAGTGGACGACGAACAGTACGGCCAGCGTCTGGTGGCGTTCGTCGTCCTGACCGACACCGCGGACCCAGCCGCCGTCACTGAGGAAACTCTCAAGCAGCATGTCCGCGAGAACCTGGCCAATTACAAAGTGCCACGGTCGATTACGGTGCTCAGCGAGCTGCCCAGAAACAGTACCGGCAAGATCGACCGTCGTGAATTGAAAGCGTTGGCCAATGGCTAGAAAGTCCGTCACCCTGGTCCGTGCCGTCCTCGGACTGGTCAACGCAACAAACGCGGCCAGCCCGCTGCTCCGCGCGGGGAACCCCGGCATCGTCACGTTTGCCTACGGCTGGCCGTCGGGCGAAGCTGCCGGCCTCCTGCTGGGCTCGTCAGTGTTGTCGGCTGTCCGGCGGGGTCGGCGTGGCGACTTCTCCGGCACCAGTGGCCGAATTGCGTTGGTTATCACCGCGATTACGTGGGCCATCCTGGGGTTCATCTTCAACCGAAGCCTGCGTTCGCGGCCCGCGTTCGAACAGCCGCTGCATGACTTGATCGGTCCGGACAGCGCAGCAGATTCCAAAGGCCCCCGCGTGCCGGGCATGCTGCGCACCATGGTCTCGCGCCGCAAGTACAACACGCAGACCGTGAAATACGGCCCGCACCGCGCCAACCTCGCCGATATCTGGCGTCGCCCCGACCTGCCGCTCGACGGTAAAGCCCCTGTGCTACTGCAGGTTCCGGGCGGTGGTTGGATGCTCGGTGATCGCCGACCGCAGGCCTATCCGTTGCTGAGCCACCTGGCCGAGCGCGGCTGGATCTGCGTGTCCATCGGCTACCGCGTCAGCCCAAAGCATGCTTGGCCGGCCCACATCATCGACGTCAAGCAGGCGCTGGCCTGGATCAAAGAGAACATCGCCAACTACGGCGGCGATCCCGATTTCGTCGCGATCAGCGGCGGCTCCGCGGGTGGTCATCTGTCCTCGCTCGCCGCCCTGACTCCCGGAGATACCCAGTGGCAGCCAGGTTTTGAGGATGCCGACACCTCGGTGGTGGCCGCCGTTCCGGTGTACGGACGGTACGACTGGTTCAGCTTCGACGGCCCCGGACGCCCGGAGATGATGCACGCCCTGCAGCACATGATCATCAAGAAGCGGTTCTCCACCGATTCCCAGATCTTCCTGGACGCCTCGCCCATCAAGCGAATCGGCCCTGACGCGCCGCCGTTCTTCGTGCTGCACGGCACCGACGACACCATGATTGCGGTCCAGGAGGGCCGGGATTTTGTCGCCGCGCTGCGCGAGGAGTCACTGGAACCTGTGGCGTATGCGGAAATCCCCAACGCGCAGCACGCATTTGACGTCCTCGGCTCAGCGCACGGGCGCTATACCGCTGAGGCGATCACCCGGTTCCTGGAATGGGTGCGGGCCGAGAAGTCGAAGGCCCTGACCCCTGCCGACGAGGTCGGGTAGCCGGCCTCCCACCCAGGCCCCCTGGGGCCGACACCACGCGGGTCTAGACCTCTCCCTGGTACGTGTTCGATCGGGACCTGTCATCAATCGCTGACATTGTCAGCATGGGCTGACAATGTCAGTCCATGCTGACGGTTCCCAGCCCGACCCACCTACTAGAGAGGTGCCGACTGCCGTGAGGACGCCGGATCTGTCGTCCCCCCGACACATAATTTCCGCAGTCATCGACTCCGGAAGGAACATGCCATGGCCAACTCCGTCGAGCGTTTGTGGTTCGAACCCCAACAATGCCGTCCGACTCACGCTGAGATCGACGCGGCCGGAAACGCGTTCCGACGGGCACACGGCCTCGACGACGAAGACGACGACTGGTCGTTCGATGGGAAACCCCCACAGCCCGACCCGGTAGCTGCCGACGTCTTCGGCGGCATCAGCCGACGTGCATTGACGCAGGCTCGCGACAATGGTTGGACGTGGGCAGAGATCGGGCGGATCTTGGGTGTGTCACGACAGGTGCTACACAAACGATTCCGCAATCGCCCACCGGACTGACGCAAGGTGTTGGCGAGAGCAGTGCCCGCTACTGCGCCATGGCGGTCTCGACGACCGTCAGCTCCTCGGAAAGCCCCGCAGCCCTGCGGATCTGCTTGAAGTCCTCCATCATGGCGTCGGTCACTTCATGCGGGTCGTCGGTGGTCTCACCGTCAGCGAGCACCGAGATGTTGAGCTGGTCGACATAGCTCCACACGGTGATGTTCAGGCCGCTGCCCGCAGTGAGCGGGCCGACCGAATAGATCTCGGTGACGGTGGCGCCACCGACCTTGCCTCGCTCGCGGGGACCCGGCACGTTGGAGATATTGAGGTTGAGCACCTTGTTCTGGCCGTCCATGTTGGACAGCCGGCGGAACATCGACTCCATCGGCGCCGGCGGCATGTAGGCGGCCCACCGCGCCACCAGCTCCGGGCCCACCAGCTGGTGACTCTCCTTGGCCAGCAGGGCGGCCTCTCGAGCCTGCTGGACGCGTTGTGAGGCGTCGTCCACATCGACCGGCAGCGCAATCAGCACGCCGCTGAATCGGTTGCCGGAGATACGTTCTGGCGAGAAGTCGTAGCTCATCGGCACCGACGCGAGCAGCGGGTGATCCGCAGTTCCGTCGTACTTCAGCAGCAGCTGCCGCAGCGCCCCGGACGACATGGCCAGTACCAGGTCGTTGATCGTGACGCCCAGCTTCTTGCTTGTCTGCTTGACGTCGGCCAGCGCCAAAGTGGCTGTGGCGAAACGTCGTTGCGGGGTGATGACGTGGTTCATGAAGCTCGGCGGCGGGGTGAACGGCCGGGTCAGTTCCGGCGACAGCTTGCGGCTACTGCGACGCACCCGCCCCATGCCGTCGGCGGTGTACTTCACCACGCCCGGAATCCGCGCGATCTGCCGCAGATGGTCAGCAAACGCCGACCGGACCAGCTGACCGCGGGACGGTGCCGGATCGGCGATGTACAAATCCTGGTCGCGCTGCGGCCCTTCGGTGATGTCCATGCCGAGGGCCAACAGGTTCGCCGAGGCCACCCCGTCGGCGAGCGCGTGATGAATCTTGCCGACCACGGCGACCCGTCCGTTGGCCAGCCCTTCGACCAAGTACATCTCCCACAGCGGCCGACTGCGATCCAGTGGGGTGCTGGCGATTTCGCCGATCGCCTCGTCTAGTTCGCGACGGCCACCCGGCGCCTCGACCCGCCACGGCCGGACGTGGTATTCGATGTCGACGTCGGCGTGCTCGCGCCACATCGGGTGGTGGAACTTGAACGGAATATCGACAAGCTGATAGCCAAACGGCTCCAGCTTGTACAGCCGCTCGCGGAGCACCCGGCGGAATTCATCGATGCCGAAGGTGCGATCACCGAGACGGGCCAGGTCGATGACAGCAATCTTGAGGGTGTGCATGTGCACGTTGGGCGTTTCCGAATACAGCAGGAACGCATCCCACCCACTCAGTCGTTTCACTCGACCTCTCCTGCGCTTAGGTCAGGCCTCTGCCAGTCGAACGGCCTAAACGACCTCTTCGACACACTGCTGGCGCTGGCTCCGGCGAACCTCGTTGAGGAACAACCCTATGGCAGTGGCCATCGAACCAGTGCGGGCACCGTCAGTCATGTCGAAACCGTGTCCAGCACCGGGCAATTCGATATAGCTGACCGTCGACCGGGAGACCGCACGCAGCGCATGGACGAAATCGCGGGCCTGCGCCACCGGGATCACGGTGTCGCCGCTGCCGTGAATCACCAGGAACGGCGGGGCATCTCGATGCACGCGGGCGATCGGTGACGCCTGGCGGTAGATCTCCGGGTGCTTGTCGATGCGGCGCTTGACCACAACTCGCTCCAGGAAGTCGACGAACTCCTCGCGTTCCTTGGTGGAGCGGTCCTCCCAGTCGTAACGGCCATAGATGCCGACCACTGCGTCCACCGAGGTGTCCGCGTCCGCAGGCAGGTCGCCCTGCAGGTCAGGATCGCCCGGCGTCAGACCGGCCAGCGCGGCCAGGTGCCCACCGGCCGAACCTCCGGAAATTGCGATGAAATTGCGGTCGCCACCGAACTTGTCGACGTTCGCGCGCGCCCACGCGATCGCGGTCTTGACATCCGTGATGTGTTGCGGCCAACGGTGATTCGGCGCCACCCGGTAATCAATGGACAGACATACCCAGCCTTGCTCAGCCAGGTGGCTCATCAACGCGTAGCCCTGCAACAGGCGACTGCCGTGTACCCAGGCGCCTCCAGGCAGATAGATGAGCACCGGCGCGGGCTCACTGGGCAGGTCCTCGGCACGCCAGACGTCCAGCAGCTGCGACGGGCTGTCGCCATAGCGCACCGACGTGCGGTGCACCTGGCGCCGGTGTTCGCGCGCCCGCCAGAACGGCGGGGTGCGCTCCGGTGCCGGCCATTCGATGTCGAGTTCGGCGGTGGGCACCGCGCCGGTCAGCGCAGCGCGGACCACTTCGTTGGTGCAATCCCGCTCCGCCCGACGGATTTCCGCGATGCCTGGAGAAAACAGCGCCTTCGAGGTCGACGCCCAGAAGCTGGGCACGTGCCGCATGCCCCACAGGGTCATCGCGGTAGCCCCGCCGAGCGGCTCGAGGTGCTTGCCGATCACGGGCAACGAAGCGGCAGCTGTCGCCATGGCCAACATGTGATCCGATGGCTTCGCTGCCATGAACCAGCGGAGCCTGGTTGCCAAGGACGGACTGTGGTCGCCATTGACCGGTTGAGCAGTCATTTCGCGAGCGTACACCGGGCTGACTAGGCGATTTCGGGGCCACGGCAAGTTGGCGGTCACAGTTCAGCGACTGTTCGTTTGTGAAGTGCATCACAGCTGTTCAGGGCCTATTCGAACTTGCACCGTCGTGCTTACAGTCGAGCGATGGGCACCTCAGCGCTGGCGATCACCGACGAACACAACGACCTCGCGAACGCGGCAATCGGGCTGCTGCAACGGCTTGGTAGCCGCGCCGCCGCGCGCGCCACCCTGGACGCCGCGGCGACGCATCCTGCCGAATTCTGGACGGCCGCAGCCAACCTCGGCTGGCAGGGCCTCGCCGTGCCCGAGGCGTATGGCGGGTCCGGTTTCGGACTGCCGGAACTGGCGGTGGTGCTGGAGGCACAGGGCCGCGAACTGTGCCCCGGCCCCTTCCTGCCGAGCGTCGCCGCCGCCGTGGTGATCGACCGGTGCGGCACTGAATCACTACGCGCGGCACTGCTTCCCGGATTGGCCGACGGCAGCACGGTAGCCGCGCTGGGATTGTCGGGGCACGTCCACATCAGCGGCCACACGGTGTACGGAATGAGTCCGACGGTCCTCGGCGCCCCGGATGCCGGACTGCTGGTGCTTGTCGCCGCTGATGACGTGGTGGTCGTCGACGCGAAAGCCACCGGCGTCACCGTCACGCCATTGGAGTCGGTGGACACCACGCGCAGCATTGGCTCGGTCAACCTGGAACAGGCCGAGGTAATCGCCGTACTACGTGGAGCTGCAACCAAGGCGCACACGGCTTTTCGCATTCTGGCCGCGGCTGAGGCGGTCGGGACCAGCTGGGCGGCGCTGGACATGGCGGTCGAATACGCCAAGGTACGAGAGCAATTCGGCCGGACCATCGGCACCTTCCAGGCCGTCAAACACCACGCGGCCAACATGCTAGTGGCGGCCGAACTAACCACCGCTGCAGCGTGGGATGCGGCTCGCGCGGACGACCTGGATGACGCGTGGTTCGCCGCCGCAGTGGCGGCCACCCAAGCGATCCACAGCGAAATCTTCAACGCCGAGAACAATATTCAGTTACACGGCGGTATCGGGTTCACGTGGGAGCACGACGCGCACCTCTACCTGCGCCGGGCGCGGACGCTGGCCGCGTTGACCGCCGACGGAGCCGACCCGCTGGCCGACGTCGTCGACGCCCAGCGCACCGGCCGGGCCCATGGTGCGTCGTTCGCGCTGCCCGCTGAAGCCGAAGAGCACCGGACTGCGGCCCGCGAGGCGGTCGCCACCTTGCGCTCACTGACAGAGGACAAGCAGCGCGATTTCCTCGTCGACTCCGGCTATCTGGTGCCGCACTGGCCCAAGCCGTGGGGCCGTGACGCGGGCGTGCTGGAGCAGTTGGCCATCGAAGAGGAGTTCCGCGATGTGGAGCGTCCTGACCTGGGGATCACGGGCTGGGTGACGCTGACCATCGCCCAGGCCGGCACTGACGATCAGCGCGAGCGCTGGGTGTACCCGGTGCTGCGCGGCGAAATCATGTGGTGCCAGCTGTTTTCCGAGCCCGAGGCCGGCTCGGACGCGGCGGCCGTGCGCACCAGCGCTAAAAAGGTCGACGGCGGCTGGCTGGTGACTGGCCAGAAGGTGTGGACCAGCCTGGCCCAGTACTGCCAGTGGGGTCTGGCGACCGTGCGCACCGATCCGGACGCGACCAAGCATGCCGGCGTCACGATGATGGCGATCGATATGAAGTCGCCCGGTGTGACCGTGAATCCGCTGAAGGGCCTGACCGGGAACGCACATTTCAACGAGGTGTTCTTCGACGAGGTGTTCGTGCCGGACGCCGACGTGGTCGGTGACGTCAACAAGGGCTGGCTGGTGGCGCGGGCGACGCTGGGCAACGAGCGGCTGTCCATCGGCGGTGGGTCGGGGGCGCAGTCGGGTTTCACCGCGGACGATCTGATCGCACTGTTCGACTCTGTCCCGGCGCCGCGGGCTGCGGAGCTGCTCGGGCGAGCCGGGGCGGTGATCGCCGAGGGCCACACCCTGCGGCTGTTGAATCTGCGCCGGATCAGTCGCGCCATCGCGGGCTCCGGTCCGGGCCCCGAAGGCAACGTCACCAAATTGGTGGTCGCCGAGCAAGGGCAGCGCCTGACCGAACTGGGCATGGAACTGGCCGGCCCAGCGGCCGTCACTGGGCAAACTCCAACGCTCACCCAGGCCTACCTGGGCTACCGCGCCATGACCATCGCGGGTGGTACCTCGGAGATCACCCGCAACACCATCGCCGAGCGGATCCTCGGGTTGCCGCGCGACCCTTTGCTCAAGTAGGTCGTCGCGCATCACGAGTCGGCCCCGACTCGGTGGAGATTGACCCGCGACGCTGCGCCGACCTCCCGGATATGTCAGGCTGTATGCCCGATGGCACTGCAATCGATCGCATCGTGGGCGTCCCGCCGCAATTTGCTGGCGGCATTGCTGTGTGCCCTTTTGATCGGCGGCGTGGTCACCGTGGCCGCTGGCGGGCCGTCTCCAGGCAAGTCGGATGACGACCCCACGGATGCCGTATTTCGCAGTGCCCACGCCGGCAGCTGCCTGGCCTGGCAACCTGAACCGCCCCAGCGGCCGGCGTTCGTGCAGTGCAGCAGCCCGCATCTGTTCGAGGTGGTCAACGCCTTGAGCGGCGATGCGGGCGATGGCGATATCGAAACCTGCGCAGTGTCCGGCCGCCGCTACCTCGGCCAGCACTACGACCCGAACGGCAGGTTCGCGTACGGTCTGCTGCGGTCGGTCAGTTCCGACAGTTCCGGCTCCGGCAGCCGAGTCGCGTTGTGCGGACTGCAGTTACCGGGCGTGAACGGCCAGCAGCTGCCGTTCCGGGGCCAGGTCGCCGAACTGGATCAGTCGCGGGTCTGGCCTCCGGGCACATGCCTGGGTGTCGATGCGAAGGGCGGCCAATCTGGCTTGGTGCCGGTCGACTGCGCAGAGCCGCATTCGGTCGAAGCAGTCGGCCCCATCGACCTCGGTGCGCATTTTCACGGCGGCCCGCCGTCAGATGCTGAGCAAGACGCGGTGCTGCACCCGGCCTGTGCCGCCCTGACGACTGCATATCTTGAGCCGAAGACACTGCTATCGAGCGACCTGGCCATGAACTACCGACCGATCGGCCCAGCTAGCTGGTCTGCCGGCAGCCACGAGGTGCAATGCGCATTGGCACCGCGGACGCCCGGCCCCATGACCGGCAGCCTGAAGTCGCCGTCCGCCGCTCCTGCAACGGCTGCCGCGGTAGCGCCCCACCCGGTGGCGCCGCCGCCACCGGCACCGCCCGCGCCTCCGGTCACGACGGCCACCACCGTCGCCCCGACCACGGTCGCCCCAACATCCACCGCGGCCCCGACCGTCGCGCCCAGCACGCCGGCCTCAACAGCGTCGTCGTCAGCTTCTGCTCCTGCTCCTGCGTCCTCGTCGTCACCACCGTCGTCGTCTCAAACAGTCGACGCGCCAAGCTCTTCCGCCACCGACAGCCCGGCCCCGCCTGCTCCTGCCTCACCGGCCGACGGTCCGCACAATCCGCAGGCGTCCCCTACCGATACGCCGCCCCCGGTTGACGGGCCCACGCATGTGCTGCAGGTCCCCGGCCTGCCCGACATCACCCTGCCCTGGGCCCCGCCGCCGCTGTGACGGGCGCCTTCCCTCGAGCCTGACCACGCGGTGATTTTCAGGCCACTTTTCCGCCCTCCAGTCAGGATTGAGAGTTATCCACAGGAACGGCCGAGCGACACTGGCTGCATCGACAAACGTCGGGGCACACTGCCGATGTGGGGGAGCCATTCATCGGGAGTGAGGCGTTGGCGGCCGGGCTGCTGACGCGGCATCAGTTGCGAACGAATTTCGTTGCCGTGCACCAGGACGTGTACGTACCGAGGGGTACCCGGCCGACCGCGACCCTGCGGGCGAAGGCAGCATGGCTGCGATCCCGACGCACCGGCGTGCTGGCTGGGTTCTCAGCAGCCGCGATGCACGGGGCACGGTATATCGATGCGGCGTTGCCTGCCAACATCATTGGCAGTCCTTGCCGACCGACTCGTGGCCTCGTGGTGTGGGAGGACTCCCCCGACCCCGATGAGGTGTGCACGGTCGGCGATCTCCGACTGACGACGGCGACCCGCACCGCGGTCGATCTGGCACGAAAGTTTCCGCAGGACGTCGCAGTTGCCGCGATCGACGCGCTGGCGCGGGCGACGAAGCTGACGGTGGCCGACATCGAATTGGCCGCACAGCGTCATCCCGGTCAGCGCGGAATCAGGCACGCGCGGGAGTCGATCGCGCTTGTTGATCCCAAAGCCGAATCGCCTCGCGAAACAGCCTTGCGACTACTCCTCTTGCGCGCAGGATTCCCGCCGCCGGAGAGCCAACACCCGATCTGCAACGAATACGGCGTGCTTATCGGGGTCGTCGACTTCGCTTGGCCGGAGTTGAAAGTCGCCGTGGAGTACGAGGGTCGGCATCACACGGACCCGGAGCAGATTCGCAGGGACATCGCCCGAATCGAGGAGATGATCGAGATGGGCTGGCTCGTCATCCGGGTAACTTCGCGTGATCCGGCAGGCGTTGTGTTGCGGAGGATCGCCCATGCACGGGCGTCGCGGGGTTCGGTGGATGAAGCCTTGGACCTGCGGATCGGCCCCACGCAAACAAAGTGGCGGCATGCGTCGTGAGCAAGGGTTGCGCGAACCTGACCGGATGGCGCTCTGAGACCACAATTTTCGCCATATGGTCAGGTTCGCGAGTCTCACGCATGCCGATGGGCTGACCGGCGGTTAGAGGACCGCGTGCTCCAGGTCCGCTAGTGAATCCTCGAGATGGCCGAGCAGCCGCTGCAGGTGTGGCACGGTGTGCCGACAGCCGACCAACCCGAAGTCCAGGTTGCCCCCGTTGTTCACCAGCGTGATGTTGAGCGCCTGACCGTCCAGCGCGATCGACAGCGGATAGTTGCCGTCCAATCGCGCACCCTTCCAGTACATCGGCACGCGCGGCCCCGGCACGTTCGAGATCACGATGTTGAACGGAGGCGGCGTCGCTGCGATGAAACCGGGCACGTTGGCCAGCGCGGTCGGCGCCAGCAACAGCGCGGACAGCGCGACTGATTCCGTCTTCGACAGCCCGGCAAGTACCTCCTTGTTGCCGCGCATCGACTCGGAGATGGCCGCCAACCGCGCCGCCGGATCCTTGACGTCGGTGGCGAGGTTGCACAGGACGGCGCCGACCTGGTTGCCGCCGGCATCGACGTCGGCCTCGGACCGCAGGCTCACCGGCACCATGGCCACCAGGGGTGCGTCCGGCAGCGCGTCCTGCTCCATCAAATAGCCGCGCAATGCGCCCGCGCACATCGCCAGCACGACATCGTTGACGGTCGAGCCCGCGGCCTGCTTGACCGCCTTGATCCGGGCAACGGGCCACGACTGCGCGGCCACCCGTCGGGCGCCGCCGATCTTGACGTTGAACATCGTCCTGGGTGCATTGAACGGTGCGGTGTACTGCTGCTCGAACAGTGCCGTACGAGCCACCCGAAGCGTCGACGGCGCAAGTCCCAACGCCGAGCTGACGGCACCCATCGCCGACTTCAGGACGGACTTGCTCTCTGCATCCCGCTTGCGCGACTGCAGGTTCCACGGCACGCGTACCTCGGCCTCGGCCGGGTCTTCGGACAGCGTGCGCATGGTCAGCCGCAACGCCGAAATCCCGTCAACCAGCGCGTGGTGGGTTTTGGAATACACCGCGAATCGGCCGTCCTCAAGCCCCTCCACGAGATAGGTCTCCCACAGCGGCCGGTGCCGGTCCAGCAGGCTGGTGTGCAGCCGGGAGGTCAACTCCAGTAGCTCCCGGACCCGGCCCGGCGCGGGCAGCGCGGACCGCCGCAGGTGGTAGTCGACATCAACCTCGTCGTCGTAGGACCAGCCGAAGTTGGCGACGCCGCCGAGCACCCGCGCCGGACGCTTGCGGTACGTCCCGCTGAAATGCGTGTGGGCCAGCATGTCCTGATACAACTCGTGGACGAACTCCGGCCCGGCCCCGTCGGGCGGGGTGAACAACTGCAGGCCCGCGACGTGCATCGGATGCTCGCGAGATTCGGTGAGCAGGAACATCGCGTCCAGCGGCGACATCATTTCCACTCGCCCAGTAATACGCGCGTCGGCGCCTGCTTATGGCACTTTGCCAGGAACGCCGGACGCGGTCAGGGTTGCCGCTCGCCTGGCGGCGGTGGGTTCGCCACCACCGGGAACTGCCCGGTGAAGCCCTGCCGCGCTCTGGCGATCTCAAGGACCCGGCCGCGCGCTGCGTACCAGCCGAGAATCAGCGCCGGGATGATGAGCACCAGCGTGGCCACCGTCCAGGTACCCACCGGCTTGTCGAACGCCATCAGAACCAGCACCGTGCCCAGGAACGCCAGCGTCAAGTACCCCGTGTACGGCGCTCCCCACATCCGGAATGCCGGCCGTTCCATCTCACCGCGCTGGGACCAGCGGAACAGTTGCAGCTGGCAGATCACAATGGTGGCCCACGACGCGATGATGCCCAGCGCCGCCATGTTCAGCACAATCTCGAACGCCTGGGCCGGCACCACGCCGTTGAGCACGACGCCGAGCAGTCCGATGCTGGCGGTCAGGCAGATGCCGCCATAGGGCACACCGCGTTTGGACATGACGCCGGTGAACTTCGGTGCGCTGCCGTTCATCGCCATGGACCGCAGGATGCGGCCGGTGGAGTACAGGCCCGCGTTGAGGCTGGAGAACGCGGCGGTGAGCACCACGATGTTCATGACGGTGTCGGCACCCTGGAAGCCGATCTTGGAGAAGAAGGTGACGAAGGGGCTCTCGTCGGCCTGGTACGCCGTGTACGGCAGCAGTAGGCCGAGCAGCACCAGCGACCCGCAATAGAACAGCGCGATGCGGAAGATGACGGAGTTGATGGCCCGCGGCATGATCTTGTGCGGTTCAGCCGTCTCGCCCGCGGCAGTGCCGACGAGTTCGACTGCGGCATAAGCGAAAACAACGCCCGAGGTGACGACGACCAGCGGCAGCACTCCGGTCGGGAACAGACCACCGGTGTGCGCGATAACACCGAAGCCGGTGGTCTGCCCCTCAATCTTGAAGCGGCCCACCAGGAATACCGTGCCGACGACCAGGAACGTCACCAGCGCAACGACTTTGATCAGTGCAGCCCAGAATTCAAGCTCGCCGAACAGGGTCACCGAGATCAGGTTCATGCTGAGCACGATGGCCAACGCGATGAGCGCGATCAGCCATTGCGGGATGGCGCCGAAAACCTTCCAGAAGTGGAAGTACGTGGCGATCGCGGTGGAGTCGACGATCGAGGTCATGGCCCAGTTCAGGAAGTACATCCAGCCGGCGACGTATGCGGCCTTCTCACCGAGGAATTCACGCGCGTACGACACGAAGGATCCGGACGACGGCCGGTGCAACACCAGCTCCCCGAGTGCCCGCAGGATGAGGAAGACGAACCCGCCACAGACCAGATAGACCAGGAACAGCCCCGGTCCGGCGTTGTGCAGGCGGCCGCCCGCGCCCAGGAACAGTCCGGTGCCGATAGCACCGCCGATGGCGATCATCTGCAGCTGGCGGGGTTTGAGGGTGTGGTGGTAGCCCGCGTCTTCGGCGGTCAGTCCGGGTGGCTCAACATGCGTATGCGGCGTGGAAGTCACAGCGTCCCAGTGAACACTGGTGCGCAGAGTCGCGCAGGGGAACGAGTTTCCTGTGAAGCGGGACAACCGCTTGCGTGATTAGCCTCGTTAAGTAATGTCGGTCGGATGTCGGGCCTCTCCTCTGTCGAGTTCCACCCTGAGTTGGCGCGAGCCGCGCGGTTCATGCCGCGCAGCCCCATCACGCCGTGGAACATCGGCTTTGTTCGGTGGATGTCTTACCTGCAGGAACGCCGCACCCCCGACGACGTCGAGGTGCTGACGCTGCCGTCGGGGGTCGGGATCCGGCTGCACCGGCCGCCCGCGGGCGCCGACCGCGGCGGCGCGATGCTGTGGATCCACGGCGGCGGCTATCTCATCGGCAGCCCGGCCCAGGACGACGCACTGTGCCGCCGCTTCGCCCAAGAGTTGGGCATCACCGTCGCGGCCGTGAAGTACCGGTTGGCGCCCGAGAACCCGTATCCGTCCGGGCTCGAGGACTGCTACACCGCGTTGCAGTGGCTGGTCGATCTGCCGGCCGTGGACCCGGCCCGGGTGGCCGTGGGAGGCTCCAGCGCCGGCGGCGGGCTCAGCGCCGCGTTGGCTCAGCTGGCTTACGACCGCGGTGAAATTCCTTTGGCAGCACAGCTTTTGGTCTATCCGATGATCGATGACCGGTCGGGCAGCCAGCCCGGAATTGACCACCCCGGCCACCGGCTGTGGACCCAGAAGTCCAACCGGTTCGGCTGGCGTGCCTACCTCGGCGGCGCCGACCCCGACGTGGCCGTCCCGGGCCGTCGAGCAGACCTGTCCGGACTGCCGCCCGCCTGGGTCGGCGTCGGGACCCTGGACGTCTTCCATAACGAGGACGTCGAGTACGCCGAGCGGCTACGGACGGCCGGTGTCCCATGTGAACTGGAAGTGGTGCCGGGCGCCTACCACGGGTTCGACGGCGTCGCGGCCAAGACCCAAGTGGCCCAAGCGTTCTTTGCCAGCCAGGTGGAGTTCCTGCGACCGATGGTGAACCCAGCCGTCGTCGGGTAGCTCCGTCGGCTAACTCATGTGTGACCGCAGCCGACCGATCGGCTGCGGCAACCGCGCTGCGGCACGGCCAATCCCGGATTTTAGCGCCCGCGCAACCGTGATCTTCGTTACTTAGCTTAAGCTATCTAATCAATGTTTTTGCAGGTCAAGTACTATTTTCAGTAAATTAGCCGATCAAATTAATGCTTGCGGGGAAGCATTTCGGGGCGCATGGTTGTTGCACAGAACAACGGCCACCTTGGTCGTGATCTTCGCCAGAGAAGAGGCGCGGCATGACTACCCTGACCAATCAGTCGTCCGAAAACATCGGCCCCCTGCGGCAGCTGTTCCGGCGTTCCACCGCTGTGGTGGTGCTGACGACGGCAGGCTTGGGCGTGGCTGCGTACCTGGCCGTTGGCATGCTGCAGGACAAGCCGGCTGACCCGGTGCTGCCGACATTCTCGGCTGTCCCGGTCCCGTCCGCTCCGGACATGACCAAGCTGCAGAACCTGGGGCAGCTCGCCGCCATCATGCAGGCCCCGCCGAGCCGCTAGTCCCCCAAAAACGATCTGAGCCGCCCTCGAGATTCGAGGGCGGCTCAGTGCTATTCGGCGACTACTGGGTGGCGTGTGCCTTGCCGACCGGGGTGCGGTTGGCCATGTTCTTGGCAACCTCCTCATGCCACAGGTCGTTGGCGTGGGTGGTGTCCACTTCCTGTTCGAAACGGGCCGTCATGTCGGGCTGAACATCGGCAACGTCGACGTAGAACTGCTCGTACCAGCGGCGATGCTGGTAGACGGGGCCGTCCTCCTCGGTCAGCAGCGGGTTCTCGATCCGGGTCTTGTTCTTCCAGATCTCGACGTCTTGCATGAAACCGTCGCCGAAGCTGCGGCTCAAGGTCGCGGCCAGCTTCGCGGTCTTCTCCGGGGGCAGCGCCGGGTTGTTCTGCACCGCAACGCCCCATTGCAGGACGAACGAATCGTGGCTGACCGGGTAGTGGCAGTTGATCAGCGCGATCTCCACGGTGAAGTCCGGAGCCAGATCGTTGTGCAGCCAGTTGATCATGTAGGCCGGCCCGAAATACGTTGCCTCCGAACGCAAGTAGGTGCCGTCCCACAGCTCGCGTGTGGCGTAGTCCGGCCGCGGCTTGGACTCCATGAACTGACTGGCGGTGTGACCCTCGATGACGTTCTTGAAGTACGTCGGGTACGCGTGGTGGATGTAGAAGAAGTGCGCCATGTCGACGTTGTTGTCGACGATCTCGCGGCAGTGCGAGCCCTCGATCAGCAGTGAATTCCACTGCCAGGGCGACCACTGGCCTTCTTCGTAGCCCTCGATGGTCGGCGGGGTCAGCTCCGGCCCCGGCGTCGACCCTTCCGGGTCATGCCAGATCATCAACTGGCCGTTGACCTCGGTGGTCTGCCAGGCTCGGGTGCGGGCCAGCCGCGGGGTGCGCTTGGCGTAGGGCACCAGCTGGCACTTGCCGTCGCCGCCCCAGCGCCAGTCGTGGAACGGGCACGCCACCGCGTCACCCTTGATGGTGCCCTGAGACAGGTCGCCACCCATGTGCCGGCAGTACCCGTCGAGAACCTTGATGGCGCCCGTGGAATCGGCGAACACCACCAACTTGGTGGCGAAGGCCTGGACCGCGTGCGGCTTGCCGTCGCGGAACGACTCCGCCAATCCGATGCAGTGCCACCCGCGGGCGAACCGCGTCATCGCCTCGCCGGCGTCGATATGCCGGACCCCTGCTTCGCTCATCCTTGCGTCCCTTCCAAATCCTGCGTGACCAGGATTTTCACTTCGGTTTCCCGGCCCGTCGACTGAAGGGCGTGAATTCCTTTTTCGAGTGCGTCGGCCAACTGAATGCGGCTGGTGATCAGCGGCGCGGGGTCAAGCCGACCATCGGCGATCATGTCGATAACGGTACGGAAATCGTCCCGCGTGTAGGCGAAACTTCCGGTTACCCGCTTCTCGGTGATCATCAGCAGGCTGGGGTTGATGTTCACGCCCTCGTGGTACATGGCGACCACGACGCTGGTGCCGCCCTTACGGAGCGCGTCGACCGCAGAGTCGAATGTTGTCTGACCGGCGCCCGCGGCATCGAACGACGCGTCCACACCCAGCCCGCCCGTGAGCTCGCGGACGAACCCGCCGAGGTCGGCCTCCCGTGGGTCAACGACGTCGGCGCCGAGCGCAGCCGCCAGCTCACGCCGGGCCGCGCTCATTTCACTGACGATAACGCGTTGCGCCCCTTGCGCTTTCAGGCACAGGAGCAGGCCAAGGCCGATCGGTCCGCCGCCGACGACGAGCGCTGTCTGGCCGGCCGCGATACCGCTGAGCCGCACCGCGTGCAGCGCGACACTCAGCGGCTCGACGAGCGCACCGGTCTCTGGCGTGAAACCGGCGGGCAGCACGAACACCTTGGCCGCCGCGGCGACGACGTACTCGGCGAAGCCACCGCCGCCGCCGTTGACGCCGAGGAAGCCGAACTGCTCGCACAGGTTCGGCTCGCCCCGCAGGCAGGCGGCACAGGTGCCGTCTTCGTAACTCGGCTGGACCGCGACCAACGCGCCCACCGGAATGCCGTCGACCCCGGCACCGACTTCAGTGACGTAGCCGGCGAATTCGTGTCCAAGGACATGAGGTCCCGACTGGCCGACGAGCGGGTGCGGCCAGTCGACGGGCACCGGCGCGGTTTCGTACAGCGACAGGTCCGACCCGCAGATGCCGCTGCAGGCGACGCGGATCTTCACCCTGCCCGCGGTGACCTCGGGCTCTGGAATCTCGTCGAGCCGGGCGTCAGCCGCGCCGTGTAACCGCCACGCCTGCATCGTCTACCTCTTCATCACGTTGTGGTCTGGCCGACCATGTCGAGCACGGCCAGGTGGGAGAACACCATGCTGGTACCGATCGGATTGCCGCCGCCCGGGTAGGCGTAGCCGCTCGGCGCGGCCATGGTGTTGCCCGCCGCGTACAGCCCGGGGATCAGATTGCCGGCGGTGTCGAGCACCTGCCCGGCAGTGTTGGTGCGCAACCCGCCCTTGGTGCCCAGATCGGAGATACCGAACTTGGCGGCGTGGAACGGGCCCTTGCCGATGCGGACCATCGGCGAGGCACCGCCGGAGAAGGCGCGGTCGTAGGCCTCGTCGCCGCGACCGAAATCCGGGTCGGACCCCGCGTCGGCGTACTCGTTGAACTGCTTGACGGTCGCGACCAGCTCCTCGGCCGGCACGCCGATCTTGGCGGCCAGCTCCCCCAGGGTGTCGGCGGAGTGCCACAGCCCGGCGTCGACGTACTTCTCGGTTTCCACCATCGAGACGTTGGTGGCCTTGACCGGCGGGACGCCGCCATCGGTGTCGTCGTAGATCATCCAGAACGGCAGCGTCATCTCGCCCTTGGCCAACCGGTCCACGATGACGCGGCCGATGCGGTCGTACGCCGCGGACTCGTTGACGAAACGCTTGCCGTGTTCGTCGACGAAGATGCCACCGGTGAACCACAGCGCGAACGCGCTCCGGCCGTCCGGATGGGTCATGCCGGGCGACCACCAAGCCTGCTCCATGAGGTCGGTGTCGGCGCCGACGGCGATACCCGCCTCATGCGCCTGGCCGAGATTTCCCCAGGGCCCCATGGTGTCTCGCGCCACGCCGGGCACGCCGTACTTCTGCCGCAGCTCGTCGTTGCCCTCGAAACCACCGGCCGCGAGCAGCACACCCTTGCGGGCCTTGATCGACTTGCGTACGCCGTCGGTCTCGACGACAGCACCCACCACGGCGCCGTCCTCAGTGACCAGCTCGACGAGCGCCGTGTTGAGTTCTGTTGTGGCCGAAGGGTATTGCTTCAGCGCCACCAGGAAGCGGGCGATCAGCGCCCGGCCGCCGATGAAGTAGTCGTCGGGCTGCGGGACACCGAGCCGGTCGTTGTCCAGCGGACCGCGCACCAATTCCTTGAACTCAGGCGCCTTTTCAATCTTCAGAGGACGGGCCGCGACGTGTCGCTGACCGTCCGTCCGGGCCTTCGGCATCTTCCCGAAGTAGTCCGGCCAGGGCAGCATGTCGAATTTGATGTTCGGGTCGGCTTCCAGGTACTCCATGAGCGGGGCGCCGCCGCGAACATAGGTGTCCTGCATCTCGCGCGGCGTCCGGTCACCGACCACGGCGTGGTAGTACTCCAGCGCGTCGTCGATGGTGTCGTCGGTGCCGGCCCGCTGCAGCACCGGGTTGCAGGGGAACCACACCCCGCCACCGCCCGAATAGGCGGTGGTGCCACCGAACTTGTCGGTGGCCTCGACCAGCAGTACCTCGAGTCCTTCGCGCGCCGCGGTGTAGGCACCGGTGACGCCACCGCCACCAGAGCCCGCCACCAACACGTCAACCGTCGCGTCCCAGTCCGTCATGCCCAAACTCCTACAGATATCGCTGCCGTCCGTACTGCGTGAACTCATCGTCCAACGCGCGCTTGGCATCCTCGGTCATGAGTTTGAAGTCCGGCACACTGTTTCCCACTCTGCGACCCACCCAGCGGTACACCAGTTCCTCGGTGTGCCACTTGTCCGCCTGCAGCTCCCGCTTGAGCACCTTGTTGGACCCGGTCACCGGCAGCGACTCCGACACCCGCAGGAATCGCGGAGTGCCCTTGCTGCCCAAGTCATCCTGATCGCCCAGGTACTTCACGAACTCATCAACGTCGAACAGGATCGAGTCGGCCACCTCGATGGCCGCCATCACCTGATCGCCCGACCGCGGGTCCGGCACGGCGTACACACCCGCGGCGATGACCTCGGGATGACGCCGCAGCACGCGCTCGATCGACAGCGCCGAGGTGTTCTCGCCGTCCACCCGGATCCAGTCGCCGCGACGACCGGCGAAGTAGATGAACCCGTCCTCGTCGAGGTAGCCCAGGTCGCCGGTCCAGTACCAACCATTGCGGATGCGGTCGGAGTCGGCGGCGTCGTTCTTGTAGTAGCCCTCGAACTTCTTGGTGCCGAGCTTGTCCACGATCTCACCGACGGCGTCGTCCGAGTTGAGGAGTCGACCATGCTGGTCCAAAACCGCTGGGACACAAGCGATCATGGTTTCGGGGTTGACGATCGCCACACCCGGGTGCGCCGGCCGACCCAGTGCGCCTTCGGGCTGGTTGGGGTCCAGCACGACCGTGCCGCCGCCCTCGCTGGACCCGTAGCCCTCGTACAGGTCCGCGCCGAACCGGCGTTTGAAGTAGGCCTGGTCCTCCGGAGAGGCCTCGGTGCCGAACCCGCGGTTCAGCTGGTTGTCGGCGTCGTCGGGCTGCTCCGGCGTGGCGAGCAGGTACCCGAGCGCCTTGCCCACGTAGGTGAAGAACGTCGCGCCGAAGTACCGAACGTCCGGCAGGAATCCCGACGCCGAGAAGCTCGGCGTCAGGCAGACCGTAGCGCCAACGGCCAGCGCCGGGGCCCACAGCGCCATGATGGCGTTTCCGTGGAACAGCGGCATGCAGCAGTAGTCGACGTCCTCGCGCACGTGGTTGAACTTGTCCACCGCCGAGTACGCGATCCAGGCCAGCCGGCCCTGGCTGCACTTGACCGCCTTCGATGCACCGGTGGTGCCCGAGGTGAACAGCAACAGGGTCAGCGACTCCGGCCCCACACCGTCCGCCGCGACGGGTTCGACGCGGTGCTGTTGCAGCGCTTCGGCGTACGACGGGTCGTCGATGACCAGGATGCGGTCCGGTGTCAGACCCAAGTCCAGGCCCGAAAGCCGTTCCCGCCCAGCCGAATCGGTGACGATCAGCTGACAATCGGCGTGCCGGACCTCACCGGCCAGCTCCTCGTTGCCGCGGGTCGGGTTGATGCCGACGATCGTCGCCCCCGACAGGGCGGCACCGCCCAGCCAGAAGACGAAGTCGGGCACGTTGTCCAGCAGCACGCCGATATGAAAGGGATCCGACGGGCACAGCTCGCGTCTCAACGACGCGGCAAGTGCGCCACGGGCCGCGGACTCGCGGACCACCTCGTCCCAGGTCCAGGCCTGCTCGCGGGTACGCAGCCCCAGGCGCTCGTCGCCGAGGCGGTCGAGCAGCAGGGTCGCGACGTCTTGTCTTTGATCAGGCATTGGCCTGCGCGATAGCGCTGTTCTTCTGGTCGATGTACTTCTGCGGCAGGTCTTCCACAGACAGCTTCGTGACGCTGACTGGGCCGGTCTGGTAGGCGTCCTCGCCGAGGATCAGACCGTCGGCGTCGATGGGCCAGTTGATGAGCTGACGGAACAGCAGCAGGTAGTCACCATTGGGATCGTCGACCTCGACGCCGATCGTCTGAGCGGCCGCACCCGGGTAGATCATCTTCATCCAGCCTTCGGTCATGACCAGATTGTCATCGACGGCCAGGCGATCGATCTCGAAAACGAGGTGGTTGGCGCCGCTCGCGACGAATGCCTCGTAGTAGGCGCGCACCCCCTCGGTGGTCTTGGGGCCCATGTCGGCGTTGGCGTACCAGAAGTGGTAGTCCGGGTTCGGTGCCAAGGTCGCCATCAGACGTTCCATGTCGGGCTCGGCTTCGGCCTTCATGTGCTCGAGGACGATGCTCAGCACTTGACGATGCCGCTCGTTGGTCGTGACGGCGAGGCGTTCTTCCACAGGGGCCCAGGTCTTGGTGGGGTCGATGATGGCCATGCGGGTACTCCTTGGGTCCGTGACTGAGCGGGGCTGTTCAGCTCGATGTGGCCATCATCACCAACCTCAGCAGCCCTGGTCATCCGACAAGCGTCGGATCATTTGCCCAATATGCCCGACGATTGTCGAGTGGGCCGAGCCCCGGGAACCACGACTGTGCAGGTAGAGCGCGGATCTAGCCCGCGGAGCGTGCTGGCCGCACATTCACGGAGCTGCGACCGTCTCACGGTGCCCGCTGGTCGCCCGTCAGCTCCGCCGACGACAGCGCGATGCGCCGGATCATCAGGACCAGCGTCGCCGAGAACCGGTCCAGCGGATCGTCCATGTCCCAGCCCAACTGGGATTCGATGTGCGCCAGCCGCGCGGCCACCGTGCTGTGGTGCACGTGCAGTTCCTCAGCGGTCCGCCGCAGCGAACCGAACACGCAGTACGCCTCTGCCGTCTCGACCTGCAGGCGGCCGGTGGGCGTCGCCGCGATCTCGTTGATGCGGGTCAGGGCGTGATTGCCGCGCGTTGCGTCTGGCGGCAGCTCGGCCAGGAGCTCCAGCGCGCTCAACCGCTCGTAGGCGACGGCGCGCCTACCGAAGCCGGTCGACGACGCGAACCGCAGCGCGCGCAGTGCCTGCTCCCACGACGTCGGTGCGGCGAACACTCTGCCCGCGGCCCCAATACCGACCCACGGCCCGCGGTCGGCGCCGACAGGCAGCGGCGCCGGGAACGCGGCGATGATCGCCTGGTCCAGCTCGTCGGACAGAGCGCGCGCGTTGGTGGCGCCCTGGCACAGCACGGCCGTCGCGGTACCCAGGTCCGCCGTCCGGATCGACACCGAGGACAGAACAGACGTGATGACCCGCAGCGCTTCCGGCGACGACTGCGCCGACACCGCGAGCACCCGGACGTCCCGCGTCTCATCCAGGCCCAGCAGCCGGATTGCGCGGGCCCGGTCCTCGGCGCGTTCCCGGCTCGACAGCACGACCTCGACCAGCGCCGGGTCGCCGAAGCTCGGCGGCACGCGGGAGCTGACGGTGCCCAGCGTGTGCCGCACTCGGTCGAGCAAGACGCCGTCGAGCGGATGGCCGGGACCGTCGCGGTCCAGCCACACCTCGCGCACGAGGCCGGCCCACCGCACCCGCACCGGGCAGCCGGCCACCTCTTCGGCCGCCCGCAGCACCGCGTCGACGCCGGTGGCATCGAGGCCGTCGAAGAACCGGACCAGCCGCAGGACCGACTCCGGGTCACTGCCCAGCTCAGCCAACCGCAACATGCTCACGCCGCCATTGTGGCAATGCTCAGAACTGCAGGACGCGCAACCGCCAGTCCAGCACCTGCCGGTCCGGGCCGTCAGCACCGACAGCGAACACCAGCGACCGCAGGTCCAGAGCGCCGCCCCGGCCCGCTGGCGACGCATGGGCCGCTTCAACGTGCAGCTCGCTGTAGAGGGTGTCGCCTTCGTGGACGGGTCCGGTGTGGTCGCAGGACTCCCAGCCGAGGACAGTGACGAGGTTCGGCAACAGCCGGGTAGCTTGAGCCAGCGCCAGGCCGATGGTGTGACCTCCGTAGACCAGGCGGCTGCCGGCCACCCGCGAATCATGGTGCGTTGCAGCGATATTGAGCGTGACCCTGGCCAGCTCCGGAGCGCTGCTGACCACGTCGGCCGTGCCGGTCAGCACCGCGCCGGCGAGCGCGGGGTCGAAGTCCGGGCCGGGCACCGCGTCGCGCCAGGCATCGGCGTTCCACCCTGCGGCCGGGTCGGGCAGCGCCGGCAGGTCGACGCCAATGGTGCTGAGGTCGTCGGCGTGGTTGGTATCGGCGGCGTCGTCGCGCAGCGGCAGTATGGCGCAACGGTGGAAATCGAGCACCGTGCGGCCGTCCTGGTCGATCGTGATCATCCGCAGTGCCGCCAGCCCGGTGCGGGGCTTACCGGGCTTGGCTGAATTCTGTTTGAGCCCAACGACTTCCGTCCGCGTGGTGATGGTGTCACCGAGTTGCGGGAAGCGATGAAACCGCAGACCGCGGTAGAAGAGGTTGGCTTTGACCCGTTGGGTCACCAGCGTGGATTGGCCGATCGCGACGTCGCAGACCAGCGCCGGATGCGCCAGCGCCCGCGTCGAGCCGGTGACCGCGGCAGACAATCCGGCATCGAGCGGCAGCCGCATCCGATCCCCGAGAATCGCCTGGTGCACGGCCGCCGCGCCGTCGGTGAGTGTCATCGCCGGCGCCCAGTCGTAGACCTGACCGATGGCGAGGTCCTCGAAGAACGGACCCCCTGGCGCATGGTGGCCGGACAAAGTCACAGCACTCGATGCTACCGGCGGGCCAAAATAT
>NZ_MPKW01000029.1 GCF_009729415.1 Mycolicibacterium sp. CBMA 234 | reverse complement strand
TCTACAATCACCACCGAGCCCACAGCGCCATCGGAGGCCACCCACCAGTCAGCAGACTGAACAACCTCCCTGGACATCACAGCTAGTTCTGGGTTTGCGCCTCACTGGTTGGCGTTGATCTGGTCCTGCTGAGCTTGCTGCATCCCCTGGATGAATTGCTGCTGGGCTTCGTCGTTCTGTTCCTGCGCCAGCTGCTCGGAGTTCAGTTCGGCTTGCTCTTGGTTCTGTTGGTCGATGTTCTGCTGTTCCTGCTGTTGGTCCCAATCGTTCTGCCGTTGCAAATCGTCCTGCTGCTGTTCTTCGGCCTGCTGCTGCGCCAGAGAGTCGTCGGTGTCGTCATCGGGCGGCGCGGCATCGGCACCATCGGTGGGCAGGTTCTGCAGCGTCCCGATCGCCGCCGCGACGTCCGGCTGGGCAGCGGGAGGCACCGGCAGGTTCTGCAGCGCCTGGGTCGCCATCGCGAGGTCCTGAGCGGCGACGTCCGGGGTGAGTGGTCCGGGCGGCGCGGGTAGTCCGGGCGGGGCCGGAGGAGGCATCGGACCGGGCAGGTCCTGCGGTTGTACCGAGGCGGACGCGACGGCGGCGTCACCCGCGCCCGGCGGAAGAACAGCGACAAAGGCCAGCAGGCCCAGAGCTGCCGCCGCGCCTACACCCGCTCGCCGCAGTGGCAGTCGGTCTCTGACACGAGCGGCTGTGCTTACATCACGAACATTGGATCGATCCCCGACATAGGTAGCCATGAACTATGGTTCGGCCGCTGCCTAGGTCGCCGCCCTGATTGGGCTAGGGCGAAGTTATGAAAACCTGGCGCAACCCCGCGAACGTCAGGGTGTTCACGGCCCAATTCTGGCAGCCTGTGCGCTACGACCGAGAGAGGCTGAGTTGACCACGACCCCAACCACCCCGACCCTGCGCGAGCTGACCGTCCGCGGGGTCCTGCTCGGCGGAGCGATCACCCTGGTGTTCACCGCCGCCAACGTCTACCTGGGACTCAAAGTCGGCCTGACGTTCGCCACGTCCATCCCGGCCGCGGTGATCTCGATGGCAGTGCTGCGCAGCTTCGCCAACCATTCAGTGGTCGAGAACAACATCGTGCAGACCATCGCGTCGGCAGCCGGCACGCTGTCGGCGATCATCTTCGTCCTGCCCGGGCTGATCATGATCGGCTGGTGGACCGGATTCCCCTACTGGATGACGCTGGCGGTGTGCGCGGTCGGCGGCACCCTCGGCGTCATGTACTCCATTCCATTGCGCCGCGCCCTGGTCACAGGATCCGATCTGCCCTATCCCGAAGGAGTCGCGGCCGCCGAAGTCCTCAAAGTCGGTGACAGCGCCGGCGGCGTGGAGGCCAACCGGACCGGCCTCCACGTCATCATCTTTGGCTCGCTCGTGTCGGCCGGGTTCGGGTTGCTGGCCAATATGAAGGTCCTCGCGAATTCTGTTGCGGCGTATTTCCGTATCGGTGCGGGCGGCTCTATGTTCGGCGCCGGGCTCTCGATGGCGATGATCGGTGTTGGTCATCTGGTCGGGATGACGGTCGGCGTCGCCATGCTCGTCGGGCTGGTCATCGCGTTCGGCGTGTTGCTGCCGATCCGCACTATGGGGACACTCGGGTCCGGTCAACCGATCGCCGACATCATCGACGGCGTCTTCGTGCACGAGGTGCGGTTTGTCGGTGCCGGGGCCATTGCCGTCGCCGCCATCTGGACGCTGCTGAAGATCCTGCGCCCCATCATCAAAGGCATCACCGACGCGCTCGCCTCAGCCCGCGACCGGCGGCAGGGCCAGCTGGTCGACCTCACCGAGCGCGACATCCCCTTCCCCATGGTTATCGGCACCGTCGTAGCGCTGCTACTGCCGATCGGCCTGCTGCTGTGGGAATTCAATCGAGGCACTGCGCTGCAAGGGCATTCGACCGGGATCATCACGGCGAGCTTGGTGTTCATCTTCGTCATCGGCCTGGTCATTGCGTCGGTGTGCGGATACATGGCCGGGCTCATCGGCTCGTCGAACAGCCCGATTTCCGGCGTCGGCATCCTGACGGTGCTCATCGCCGCGGTGTTGATCAAGGTGGTTTTCGGCTCTGCCGATGGTGGCCAGTCTGCCGCGCTAGTGGCCTACACGCTGTTCGCGGCGGCCATTACGTTCGGCGTCGCGACCATCTCGAATGACAACCTGCAGGACCTCAAGACCGGCCAGCTGGTCGGTGCGACGCCGTGGAAACAGCAGGTGGCGTTGGTGATTGGCGTGGTGTTCGGGTCCGCGATCATCCCGCCAGTGCTCAACCTCATGCAGCGCGCGTTCGGGTTCCTGGGTGCGCCCGGTGCGGGCGACCATGCCCTAGCGGCACCACAGGCGGCGCTGATCTCCTCGCTAGTCAAAGGGGTTTTCGGCGGCTCGCTGAACTGGTCACTGATAGGCCTGGGCGCCGTCATTGGTGTGGTGGTGATCGTGGTCGACGAGACCCTCACCCGCACATCGCGATTCGCGCTGCCGCCGCTGGCCGTCGGGATGGGGATCTACCTGCCGATGAGCTTGACGCTGATCATCCCGGTTGGCTCGGTGCTGGGCTACTTCTACAACCGCTGGGCGGTGCAAGCGGGCGGCGACGTGGAACGCAAGAAGCGCCTCGGCGTGCTGCTGGCGACCGGCCTGATCGTCGGCGAGAGCCTGTACGGCGTCTTCTTCGCGGGCTTCGTCGGCGGCACCGGCAGTGACGAACCGTTCGCAATCTTCACCGGCAACAACGGTTCTTTGGCCGAAGTCGTTGGTGTCGTGGCATTCGTCGCGGCCCTGGCGTGGATGTACAAGCGGGTGCAGAAGATTGCGAGCAACGAGCCGGTTTCTGCGGGCGACTGACGCGCCGAGCGTGCGGCCAGAGCGCCGCCGAACCGAATTTCGGAGGTGCAGCCACGTGGTAGTGGCGGATGCCCACTGTTCGGCGTGTCGGCTCCCCCAGCTACATGTCTGGTTGGGAGTCGTCAGCATGCGTTGACATTGTCAGCACATCCTGACAACTCCCGACCGCAACCCACCAACGAATCCCCTACGGCCGCCTGGCCTCGGGCGCTGCTCCCGGGCCGTGACGTCGCCACCGCTTACCGTGCTGCACCTCCGGGCTGACACGCGGACGTACATCGCATGACATCACGGCAAACAAGGTCGCGTGAAACTGTCGGGACTGGCGCGTCGGCGCATAGTACAAATGTGGACGCTGTAATTCACCCGAACACCGCGTCAGGGGTTCCGCCCACACGCCCGGTGTCGCCGAACGCCGCTGAACAGTCCGGTGCGGTCATCGCAGACCGTAACCAGCGAGAAACGCCATCCGCCAATAGAATCGACGCGCGCGACGAGCTGATCCTCGACGGTCAGGCCGTGCCCGGCGCGTGGGTCACCGTGTCCTTCAACGGCGATCCGGAGGACACCGACGTCTTCCAACTGGTCCTCCCGACCGACGCCAAGCCGCTTGGTGACACCTGCTCAGTGGACTGCCCGCTGGGTAAGGCGCTCACCGCTGCGCACGTCGGAGAAACCCGCCGGTACACAACGGAATCCGGTCGCAACATGGCCATCACGGTGCTGGCCGTCGACAACGTGAATCCGAAGGAAACCGCGGGGCGCTGACCGCTCCCCGACCAATGATGTTCGGGGAGCCCGGCGCACTACTCTGCCGCGCGGCCACCCACCACGGCGTGGATCCGCCCCTGCGGGTACGGCAGCGAGATGTCATGCTCGTCATAGGCGCGCAGAACCTCGCGACGGAGTCGACGCTGCACAGCACCTTGGGTGTTCGGCCGGGTTTTCACCGTCATTCGTAGGGTGAGCAGATCCGGCGAGAGCTCCTGCACACCAAGCATTTCCGGCTCGCCCAGCACGTTGCCAGCGATCGCCGGATCGGTGATGGCGCGTTCCGCCGCTTCGATGGCCACCAACTCGGCCCGGTCGAGATCCGCGGTCAGCGCGACCGGAACCTCAACGCGCGCAATGGCGTAGTCCTGGCTCATATTGCCGACGCGCTTGATCTCACCGTTGCGCACGTACCAGAGGGTGCCGTCGCCGTCACGCACCGTGGTGATGCGCAAGCCAACGCTCTGCACTTCGCCGGTCACGTCACCGAGGTCGACGTTGTCGCCGACGCCGTACTGATCCTCAAGCAACATGAAGATGCCGCTGACGAAATCGCGGACCAGGTTCTGTGCGCCGAAACCGATCGCCAGGCCGACCACACCGGCCGAGGCGATGAACGGCGCGATGTTCACGCCCAGCACGCTCAAGATGGCAAGCACCAGCCACACCAACAACAGGATCGACACCGTCGACTTCAGCACCGACCCGATGGTCTGAGCACGCTGGCGGCGCCGTTCGGCGGCCTTGCGCCCGTTCGTGGACCCCGTCCGGTCCCGCAGGTAGCGCAGCAGCGGCGGGCGGGTGGCCTGCGACTGCTCATCCGTGCTGTCGGCTTCGCGCACCCGACCGGTAGTAACGCGGTCGATAACGCGATGCAGCGCCAACCGGGCGATGAGGACGATGACGCCGTAGGACACGATCCGAATCGGGACCTCGATCAGCCAGTGTCGGTTCGTTTCCGTCCATTCGAAAGCCAGTTGGTAGACATGCACGGTTTCGACCCTACGAGAGGCGGTCGAAATCCCTGGCCACGGGAGTTCCCGGCTGGTCACGGACCTGCGGGTTTACGTCGTGGCGAGATCCAGTCGGTCGATGCGGCACGTGGTTGTGCAGCTCACATGTCGCCGGTCTTAGCTCCACGAAGCCCGATAGATTTCTGATTGAAGCCTGTGTCATTGCGGCGGAAAAGCTCGGCGGGCCGGCCTCTGCCGCCTGCACTCAGTTCGTCGGTGCCGACGACCAGACCCTCCATGGCGCGACGAAAGTTGTCCGCCTGCAGCCGCTTTCCGGAGATCACTTCATGAACCTGCCGTAATTCGCGGAGGGTGAACGTGTCACCAAGGAGCCGGTCTGGATCAGGCCTGTCGCGATAGCGAGTGCGCAGCTCCGCCACTGCGCGCTCGACGATGTCGTCATGACCGTACAGCCGGCCGGTGGGCACTACCGGGACCAGACGTGCGGCACCTGACTTGCGGCCGAGGAGTTGACTGGGTTGGACGACCGCAATATGCGCAACCGACAACACCCTGCCGCGATCATCCCGGTCGGGGTCGTCGAACACGTGGAGCTGACGTGGACGTAATCCGTGGACATTGGCCTTGTCGGCCAGAGAGCGCTCCACTGCGTCCGCGAGCGTCTCGTGTTCGTGCAAGAAGGTTCCCGGCAACACCCAGTGGTTGCCGTCTGGCCGCAGCACTTCCAGCACCACAAGTCCCAGATCAGAATCCAGCGTGAGTACGGCCGTATCGACGGCAACCGACGGCCGCGGGTAGTCCTCGAGGCTCTTCCCGCTGGGGTCTAAGTGCTTTCGGCGGCTCATGTCGGTGCCCTAGCGTAGCGCGAGAAATAATTAGCGCGATATTGCGTTAAATATGGTTACATAGTGGCACCGATCCGAGGAGGACGCCGTGGCATCACTGAACGACCGCATCGAAGGGGTACTGCTGGGCACCGCTGCAGGCGACGCACTGGGCGCGCCTTACGAATTCCAGCCACCGCGCGGGCCTGAGCTTTCTGTCGTCATGGAAGGCGGTGGCCCGTGGGAACCTGGCGAGTGGACTGATGACACCGCAATGGCGGTCGCGATCGCCGAGATCGCCGCCACCGGAACAGATCTGCGCGAGGCGGGCGCACAAGACATTCTGGTCAAGCGATGGCACGGCTGGTCGCTGACATCGAAAGATGTTGGTATCCAGACTCGTAACGTGCTGTCCACGGCCCACAGGGCCGGCGAGAGTACCGCCGAACGCTGCTGCGAGGCCTCTCGCGCACTGCATGAACAAACCGGCCGCACTGCCGGCAATGGCTCACTGATGCGCACTGCGCCGGTCGCACTGGCCTACCTCGACGACGAGGAAGCCATGGTCGGGGCCGCGCGGGCGATCAGCGAACTGACCCACTTCGATCCCGAAGCCGGCGACGCAGTGGTGTTGTGGTGCAGCGCGATTCGGCACGCGGTACTCACCGGATTGCTGGATGTCCGGATCGGTATTCGACACATCCCGGCTGAACGCCAGAGTCTATGGCAGGAGCGACTCGATACCGCCGAAGCTGGGCGCCCAGCCGACTTCCCCCACAATGGCTGGGTCGTCTCCGCGTTGCAGGCTGCATGGTGCGCGATCGCGACCACGCCTGTCCCCCAGGATAATCCGGCAGCAGGAACGTATCGCGCGGATCACCTCCGACTGGCGCTGGATGCAGCGGTGCGTGCCGGATTCGACACCGACACGGTCGCAGCGATTGCCGGGGGCCTGCTGGGTGCTGCCTACGGTGCATCGGCGGTGCCGGTCCAGTGGCGCACGCTGCTGCACGGCTGGCCGGGCATTCGGGCGCACGAACTAGTTGCCCTCGCCGGGACCATCGCTCGCAAGGGCGCAGCGGATCGGTTCGACGGCTACGCGGGTCAGCGGTTCGGTGTGTTGGCACCGCACCCGTACGACCCGCAAGTGCTACTGGGTGACGTTGGTGCGCTGCTGTACCTGCCAGCAGGAGTCGACGCGATCGTATCGATGTGCCGGCTACTGCCCACCGATATGCGCCGTGATATGCCGCACGCCGAGGTCCGGCTCATCGACATCCCGACTTCCGACGAGAATCCACATCTGGATTTCGTTCTGACGGAAGCCGTCGAGGCCATCGAGGCGTTTCGGAAGCAGGGCCACACCGTCCTGCTGCACTGCGTCGGGGCTTACAGCCGAACACCGACCGTCGGCGCGCTGTACGGCGCACGCCTGCGGGGCGTCAGCTCCGAGGAGGCACTGGCGGATGTGCTCGCAGTGTTGCCCGACGCCAATCCCAATCACGCGTTCCGTAAAGCGTTGCGGCGCTTAATCCCCGCCGTATGAGAGGAGAAGACCATGACTGATATGCCTTTGACATGGAACGGGGTGCTAAACCCCGCGTTGATCAACGATAGTGCTGTGGCGGCGTCCCATGCGTTGGCCGATGCCGCCAAAGCCGGTGACTGGACAGCCGTTTTTCGGCTGCTCGATCGCAAAGCCGACCTACTGGAAATCAACTGGTGGAGGCCGGGCGGCACCGCGTGGTTCACCGTGCTGCACCAGGCCGCCTGGCACGGTGCATCGGTAGACGTGGCTGACGAGCTGATTCACCGCGGGGCCCTACGCACCACTGTCGATTCCCAGGGTCGCACGCCCTACGACGTGCTCATTAGCGGATCAGAAGGTGTCTCCAAAGGCGCTGTCCTGCTACTGACCCACCGAACATTGGCGGACCGTCTGGCTCCCCCGCTGACCCGATTGACGCCAAGGACGATCGGCGCCCTCGACTTGTACCTCGATGAGGTCATCGACGGGCGGATCCGCGGCAAGCTGTACGACGGCCACGATCCACGCGAGCTGCTTCGCTACCCGAGTGTGGCAATACTGCACGAAACTCCGCATCAGCAGTTGTGGTTCCCGGTTCCCGGGATGTACGGCGGATTCTTCATCACGCTCCGCGGCAACACTCTGGATGTGCGGAGCTGGTGCCGGGTTGCCGAAGGTTCGGAGCAGACCCACCTCGTGACTGAACACGGCGCGACGCTGGTGGACGGTCAGGCCGATTGACTCTGCTGGTCACTACTGTCAGCAGCATGGGTGGACACCTCTTCATCATCAACGGAGACCTGACGAAAGTCGCCTGCGATGCGTTGTTGATCCCGACGGACTCCGAGCACAAGATCGAACTGCATTGGCTTGGCTTCCTCGAGTCTCGCGGCTATAACAAGCCTGGTTCGTGGGTGCTCGGCGACGTCTTCCTGTCAGCCTCAGACACGACACCTCACATTTGGCTTGGCAATATCGGCCAACCCGCCAACAGTTCTGGCTTCAAAGCATTCGCGCCGACGGTTAGAGCATTCGTTGACCAGGCTAAGGCACAGCTGGCGGCAATCAACGATGACCATCGCATCCGCGCTTGGCCCAGGAAGCGCTTGGCGGTGAACGTCGTCGGCTCAGGCGCTGGCGGTGGAGTCGGCATGAAGGGAAACCTCACCCTCGGTCTCGTGCAGACGCTGAGCGAGCTGGCAACGACGCACGACGTCGACATCGTGTTGGTCACGTGGGGCGAAAAGGCTTACGCCGCAGCACAACGCGCGCGTCGGCAAGTGATCAGAACGGACGAGACCGCGGCTTGGAAATTCCATGCTCGATCCAATCCCGAACTATTCCGCCAAGCGCATGCCCTTGCTGACGAGGCGCGAAAGAGCCAACTGGTGCTGTTCATCGGCGCCGGTGTCAGCGCCGGCGTCGGCCTCCCCACATGGGCTCGACTGCTCCGCGAAGCTGCCGAGAAGGCGCGCTTCGATTCGGCACAGATCCCTCTGCTCGCAAAGCAGGACCTCCGAGACCAGGCCACCCTCATCGACCGTCGGATGCGAGCGGTCGCCGGCGGGCCCATCGACGGTCGCAGCCAATTCAAAGCCGATATCGCTGAAAAATTGTCTGCCACACAACCATATTCGCTCGCCCATGGCCTGCTGGCTTCGCTCCCCGGCAAGGAAGCAGTGACCACCAACTTCGATGTGTTGTTCGAGCAAGCGTGCAAGATCGCCGACGCGGACATCGCCGTACTGCCCGAAAATCCACATGCCACGGAAGGCCGCTGGCTCCTCAAGCTTCATGGCGGCGTGAATGATCCGGAGCGGATGGTGCTCACTCGTTCCGACTATCTCGAAATGCCCCGTCGATACGGAGCATTGATGGGCTTGGTTCAAGGTCTCTTAATGCTCCGAAAGATGGTGTTCATCGGCTATTCCTTGAGCGACGAGGACTTTCACGAACTGGTCGACGAAGTGCGTGCTGCCCGAGCGGGAGCAACGGAAATCGTCAGGGGCACCGTGCTATCCCTCGCAGACGACCCCCTCCACAAGCAGCTGTGGGACACCGACCTCGACGTGGTACCGATGATCATTGGGAAGTTCAGTAAGGATGACCCGACGGAAACTGCCCTTGCGGCAAGGGAACTCGACCTGTTCCTCGATCTGGTCGGGTACTTGTCGACCACGTCGGCGTCGTTCTTCCTCGACGATACCTACAGCGATCTGGCCGCCGGCGAAGAACAGCTCCGCGACTCCTTGATCACGCTGCGAGCGTCGTTGCAGAATTGCGAACCGGGTCCGGTTGCAGGGCTGGTCGACGAGTTCCTAAAGGGCTTGGGCGCGACCAGCGTCTAACCCTGCCCACCCAGTTGAAGATAGTTCTCCACCCGCACAGTCGATTCCCCCGACCAACGGTACGCAGTCAGGGCTCCGCCGTTGACCGCACTGAAGTCGACACACGCCGTTCTGTCAGTCCAGTCGAGACCGTGAACCGGCGTTCCCGTCCGCCAGTAGTGGCCGTACACCACCGGCACATCGCCTCGGTAGACGTGGTCGTCGTTGGCAACCGAAAGTGCCGGCAGCTCGGGATACGGCGTTCCGTCGGGAGTGGTGAAAGTGCTTGTCATCTCGGCCAGCTCGTTCAGCATCGAACCGGTGCTCCACCACCGCAACTGCGCTTTGTCGCGGGTATGACCGCCCTTGTCCAGATAAGGCAGCTGTCCGTGAGCGGTCAGACTCAACTCGGGTCCTTTGATGAGCGTCTCGATGGCTCCGTAGAGGCGGTGCCCCTTGGTCGATGCGTCGGAGAACTGCGTATCACTACCAAAGACATTCGAACCCAGTTCCTGCTCAACGACTTTCATCGAGGGCTCATGCCAGCAGGCATGCACGATCCGCACACCACCGAGGTCCAGCCACAGCGGAATGGTTCAGAACCAGTCCAGGTAGTGCTGCTGCTCAGCAGTCAACTGTTCCAAGAAGGCCCGGTGCTGATGGGCGTTGTTGTCCGAGTGCCGGCGCAGGCAATCACCGTCAGCACGCGGGATGCCGTAACAGATCGCGTTGAACTCGTGGTTGCCCATGGTGAGCAGTCATCAACAACTCAAAGCAACACTGATATCAACACCGGATACGGTGAGTGAAAAGTACTGTGGATTAACAACATTGACGTTGATCCAGGCGATCGCCCGATGCCGCCCCGACACCACGGCCGACCCGTGGGCGCAGTCGCTGCTGACCGCAGCCAAAGCGATCGGCATGATCAGCCCTGTTCAGTTCGAGAACCGGATCAATCAGACGGCACAAACCGACTGACCCTGTGTCCGCCAAACGGGGTCAACGCCGCTGATCGCGCGAAACGGTCCGGGTTAGCCCCCTCGATGGGTTCGATCGGCGACTGCTATGACACGAATCTTCTGGGGCAGGAGGCAAACCGAGCTACCGAACCGCAAGCACTGGAAGACTAGAATTGAACTGGCCAATGCAATCTTCGACTACCTGGAGATCTTCTACAACCGCCAACGCCGCCATTCCGCCCTCGGGATGGGCACTCCGATAGAGTTCGAACTGTTCCATCAGTCCGCTCAGCCGTGGCCTGAAACCAAGTATGGCGACACCACCGAACCCGGCCCACATCAGAGCCTCCAACCTTTTCAGGCAATTCAGTGCACACCTCTCTGAACGAGGTACACACAAAACGTCGGGGCGGCTCAGAACGCACCGCTCGACTCGGTGTAGCTTGCGGGTTAGGTCCATGCTTTTGCGGTTAAGGCGCGATCGACGGTGTCGAGGGTGTACTTGTAACGGTTACGCGTACTGCCCCTACGAATCCGTCGGCATCCGTGTCAGGTCGCCACAGCGTAGTGACGCCGGACGGGGGCAGTGTTACAACGATGGGTACAGATGTCGGCAAGCTTGTCGTTCACCCCGGCGTTCCCGGCATTGCTCGCATAGGTGAAATCAAAGACGGCCAAGTGCGTCTCGACCTGTTCGAGTCCGCCGCACAACCGATCGTCGAGTCGCAATGGAGGCCGCTGCGCGAAGTCAGTCGTGTCCGTCTGTCTGCCGAGACACGCGTTTTCTTCCAGGATGCCGACCAAAACTGGCGCGCCGGTCGCATCTACGGTGGTGGACCGGACGTGTACGGTGTCCGCCCGCCGAATTCCCCCGTGGACATCCCGATTTCCGAGGATCGACTGCGGGTGCGGTGGGAACGGCCTACACAAGACCCCCTCCAGGTCCTGTTGACCGGAGCCAACGAGTCGCCGCGCTACCGCGATGTGCGTGAACCGGTTCGGCAACTTCTTTTGGCGGAGCGAGCGGCAACTGCGTCGGCGACAGGCATCATGTCGTCCGGCGTCCGTCTGCATGCCCACCAGATCAGTGCGGCATTGCGGATTATCCGAGACCCGGTGCAGCGTTACCTGCTTGCCGATGAAGTGGGCATGGGTAAAACGATCCAGGCAGGCTTCGTGATGCGTCAACTGTTGCTTGACGAACCCGGCCGGCGGATCGGCATCCTCGCACCGAGTGCGTTGATGGCCCAGTGGCGTGCCGAACTGCTCAACAAATTCTATCTGGGCGATTTCAGGTTGTCCGACGGCCGCTTGCCCTTCGAGATCGTCGCGCACAACGACACCGATCGGTGGGCTGATCTGTCTGGCGTCGACCTGCTAGTAATAGACGAAGCCCACGTGCTCGCCCGCACGGGCGGCCCGCAGGATTCGCCATACCGGGAGTTGGCCGACCTCGCCCATGCGGTGCCGCGGCTGCTGATGTTGACCGCAACCCCATTCGCGCGGAGTAGCACCACCCACCTCGCACTGTTGCACTTGCTCGACCCTCAGCTGTTCCGCTGGGAGAACCGGGAAGAGTTCGAGCGTTTACTCCTGGCCCGGCGGGAGTTGGCGCTGGCTATCTTCGGCCTCGATGAGGAACCGGACGCCGACCTCCCGGAGTTGCTGCAAGCGCAATTCGATGAGATCCGCAAGATCATTCCTCACGATGAGATGCTCGCCGACGCTATGGACCGCGCAATGCGCCTCTACGGCCCACCCGGTACTGATCCCGAGACCGTCGATACGGATGCGCTACGCCGAGCCGTCGCGACCGTGCGGACTCACGTCTCGGAAACCTATCGATTGCACCATCGCGTCATCCGCAACCGCAGACACGTCATCGGCATGGAACGGCTCGACGATGAGGGGCTGCTGACCCCATTCAATTTCGCCGGACGCGCCCGGCCGACAGTGCGTCGCCTGGGCTCGCTGGAAGCGAACGCCGCCGCAACGGTCCTCGCACAGTGGGCCTCGGGCAGTTCGGCGGCGGTGCTCGACGATGACCTGGACCCCGCGGCCTATGGACTTGTCCTCGGCGTGCTCCTGTCAAGAGTTGGTGGCCCAGCGCGGGATCTGCTGGCGGCACTCGACTACCGAGTCAACGCCGGGGACACGGACGTGCTGTTGCCCGCGGAGAAGGCGATTTTGGATGCCGTTCCCGCGCTTCGATTCGAAACGAACCTCATCGAGGTTCTCCGCGAATCGACCGACACAGACGGGCTGCAGTGCCTTGCTGAGAGCGTAACCGCCGCGTGCGCACGTCCCGGCGCAGCGATCGTCTTCTGCGGCCGCGGCACTCTAGCCACCGATCTGGCCGCTTACCTAACGCGTGATCCCCGAATACCCACCAAGGTCTATGCGCACCTGAACGGTCAATCCGAGCAAGACCGCGAAGGTGCGGTGGCAGGCTGGCGTGCCACCGGCGGCATCCTGATCACCGACGACAGCGGCGACGTCGGGCGCAATTTCCAGGACGCCACTTTGGTGATTCATGCCCGTATCCCGTGGAATCCCAGTGCGATGGAACAGCGAATCGGCCGAGTGGACCGCTACAGTGACCGTCCGACCGCCCAACAGCTTGCGCTCGCGGACGCTGACCGGCATGGGCTTGTTACCGCCTGGCTGAAGTTGCTAGCCAACGCCTTTCGCATCTTCGATGAATCAGTTTCGGCTATGCAGGAGGCGGTCGACGAATTGACCGGCGATGTCTGGGCCACCGCGCTGACCGATGGGATCGAAGGATTCCTCGCGAGAACCGAGTCGATCGAATCAACTCTCTCCCAGGAGAAGCGGCGAATTAATGAGATTGACGCCCTCGAATCCAGCTATGGCACGCACGCCGACGGTGCAGCCATGGCGTTGGCCATCGCTCAGTACGAAGAACAAACCCCGCAAATCGAACGGGCCTACATTTCCCTCATCGAAGGAGACGAAGGACTGCGACTCGACGATCGCCGGAACCGTGATGGCAGCATCACTTTCGAACGCAAGCAGCGGGCGGACCCGCTCGTCAGCGCCAGACTCCTGAGGCGACTGATGAGGGTTGATGCCGCCCGCACCGGTTTCTTCGACCGCTGGAAACTGACGCCAACGCGGCGACTGTTCCGCCGCGGGAATCCGTTCATCGACGGTATCGAGAGTCTGCTCGATTTGGATGATCGTGGCCAAGCCGTCGCGCTGTGGCGCCTGAACCGAACATGGCAGCAAGAACCATTGGCGTTCTTCGGCTTTGACTTTCTTGTCGAAGCGGATCTCGATCCGATCCTCACCGCACTCGGTGAGAATCGTGCGGAAAAGCCGGTCGCCCGGCGACGTGCGGACGGCGCCCTCCCGCCCATGCATCACCGGGTGTGGGTTCCGGCGAACGCGACGTCCCCAGTGGGCAATCCAAGCCTTGCCGGGTACCTATCCGAGCCGCGGAAGGACACTCGCGACACCAACCTGAATCCGCAGCGGGTGGCTGCCCTACACACGCTCGTCGGTGGTGCGGAGAACCTCGAGTCCGTGGCGAGGGCCTGCTACACGACGGCCCGCGAGCATCTAAACACGGTCGCGGATCTAGTGGACGCCTCCCTACGAGCTGCACAGCGGGTGCGTGAGGAAACCGAACATGCCCGAGCGCAGAGCGGAGCACGATCGCAGACAACAGGACTGGTCAGCGACCCCAACGCCCTGGAAGCGGAGATCGAGATAGATCGCGCAATCGAGGCCGCGGTTGCGACGCCATCAGTCAGGGTCAGCACGATCAGTTGTGTCGTCATAGCCGCGCAGTCCTGGACCGACTATGTCTAGCGATGATCTTTCGGTGGCCCAGGCCGCGCTGATTGCCTGGCCCGAACGCGTCACGATGCCACCAAATGCCGATTGCAGCGACGCCTGCCGCCGACTACTCGACGCGATGGCCGATCTTGCAAGGGGTGCGGCAGGATGGCGCGACGTTGCTGCGCTGATCCGGCAGGTCCTGCTCACGTCCCGGATTACCTATCGCGGAAATCCGCAGTTGTCCGTTCCGGTGGCATTGCCATGGCCGACTGCGGAGGACTGGGACAAAGTCTCCTGTTCATCAACCCGATTGGTCGACGGGCGGCTCTCGATTGTGGCCTTCGACTGGCAACCCACCAGGGATGACGAGAGTCCTGCGGCCGTGGAACTTGCCCGCGACCAAGTCCATGCCGTCTACCGGGACGCCGATCTGGTCAGCGCGAGGCAACTGCCGGCTGATCCGTTCTGGAAGCGTGCGCATCAGTACGAGACTTACCGTGGGGAAACGCAACGGCAGGCGGCCCGTGCTGCGGTGCTCAACGAGAGTGGCGCACTGGCCATTGCGCTGCCCACCGGGCGCGGTAAGACCGCAGTAGCCTGGTCAAAAGTTCTGCTTTCGACGCACGGCGTCACAATCGTGGTTGTACCGACCGTTGTCCTGGCGCTCGACATGGAGCGTCGGACCGCTGACGCCGCCCAGCATCGAGGGCAATCGCTCAGTCCAACGGGCCGATACGCCTATGTCGGCTCACTCGGCGATGACGCCAAGAAAGACCTGCGGGAACAGGTCCGATCCGGTCGGCAGCGGTTGCTGTACACCTCGCCGGAGGCGTTTGTAACCGGACTTGCTTCCGCCGTCCTCGAGTGTGCCGAGGCCGGCTACCTACAGCAGATCGTCGTCGACGAGGCGCACCTTGTCGACCAGTGGGGCTCCGACTTCCGGTCGGAGTTTCAGACAATGCCTGGTCTAATCCGCGAAGCGCATGAGAAGGCGCCCGAGGGCAACAAGCCATCGGTTCTGTTGCTCAGCGCGACGCTATCTCAGCAACCACTTGACCTGCTAACGAAACTGTTTTCCGTCGGCGGCGAAAAAGTGGAATTGGTCTGGGGGTCGGAACTGCGCACCGAACCCGCGTTCTTCTTCGACTCGTTCCACGACGAATCCGCGCGTACCGCAGCGATACTCAACGCGGTCAGCAAGCTGCCCCGCCCCCTCATCCTCTATACGACGAGAGTTGATGACGCCGAACGCTGGGCCAATCTCCTGCGCGCGGAGGGACTGCTCAGAGTCGGCTGCGTGACCGGCAAGTCCACCGACAATGAGCGCAGTTTGGTCATGGAACGTTGGCGCGGACTATCGACCTCCGGGCAATCGACGGGTACCAGCCTGGACGCAATTGTTGGCACCTCAGCATTCGGTCTGGGCCTGGACATGCCGAACGTGCGGACTGTGCTACACGCCTGCCTGCCCGAGACCGTCGATCGCTACTACCAGGAGGTCGGACGTGCGGGTCGCGACGGGCGCCCTTCGGTGGCCTATCTCTGCAGCATCCCGAATGATGAACGCATCGCGACACGGCTCAGTCGAGTGACCATGATCGGGGACGAGCTGGGGTGGGATCGCTGGCGGGCGCTGTTGAGTTCGGGTATTGCGGTCGGTCCACTGCGATACCGAGTTCGAAAGAGCACCCTGCCGGAGTACATGACCGAAGGATATGGCCGCAGCGCACGATGGAACGTGCGTACGCTCACCTTGATGGCGCAAGCGGACATCATCAGATTGCGCCCACCCCAATGGATTCCGGATGCGGGCCGGTCCGTCGAGGCCGAGACGCAGGATCGTGAAGCCTTCTACGCCGAGATCGAGGACTTCATCGAGTTCGAACTTCTCCGCGGCGACCTGCAGGGGAAGGAGGGTTGGATTCAGGGCCTCGGAGAAGTGCGTTCGACCGTGAATGCTGCGCAGCAGCGCGCACTTACGGCACTTCTGGATCTGGTAAGAGGCTCAGTGTGCGTTGGACGCGTGATCGCTCGGCACTATCGAGTGGCCTACGCTGGCGGAACTTTGCTTACCGGGCCTGTTTGCCGCGGATGCCCAGCATGCCGAAGCGAACCAGCGTCGTCGCCCGGAATCCAATCCCAGGAGCCCGGTCCACTTCTGCCTGCTGCGCGAAGCGGCAATGACCCCCTGGCATCCTGGCGGGGGGACAGTCCCGGCCTGTTCATCCACTACCGAGACGGGCAGGATCCGGCGCCATTGTTCGAACGACTGGCACAGCGGAAGGTCGCTGTTTTCTCGGGTCTGACACCGGTCGAGGCGGACAGGTTGCAGCGCACGGTGCAACACACCCCTATCGTCCTCGATGACCCAGGGTCACAACCCCGCCTCACCGAAAACTATGCGGGACCGATCGCGTTCGCCCTGCCGCATGCGCACCTCGACGGAGAGATTCGTGATCGACTTGCCCTCGGGCTGATCAGTTATGTCGTGGGACACGAGTCGACACCCGACCCCGACAAACCGGGAAACCTGCTGCGGGACATCGTCGGCAGGACGACCAGCGTCTCAATCGACGCCCTACTGCGGAGTATCTGAATGGACGTTCTCAATCCCAGTCCCGCGCTGTGCCTTCCGCAAGCAATGTGGCTCACCTATCGCACGATCATGGAACGTTCCGACCTCACCGAGGAGGAAATTCTCGCCTTGGTGACACCAACTGCGATGCGGGAAAGCGCCCCGGGGGGTGGCGCACACGCGACCCGAGCGTTGCGAGGACTGCGGGAGTTCGGCCTCGTACAGCAGAGCAACGACGGCCTCTACGGCGCCGAAGTGGTGAAAGGCGCTGCCGGGTTCCTTCGCCTACTCAGGCATCGACTCGTGGCACCACCGGCAACGCTTGGTCCAGAGATGAAAGGGGCGCCGGATCTGCGTCAAGGCCTCGTCTGGCTTATGCGGCAGATACCCGCGCAACCGTTGTACTGGGCGGACGTTCAAACCTCGATGCCAGCCAACTTGTTCACCAACGACACGCGATGGAATGCGTTCCGTTGGTGGAGCCAAGCGCTTGGCTTCAGCCAGTCCGCACTGTCGATCATGGCCACCGGCGCAGACCAGAAACTGACAGGCGCGAAGATCGTGGCTGACCCAACCGAGGCCGTCATCGACGTCATACTCCACCCGCTCGGCAGTCCACTGTCACGCCGGGAGCAGATCCCCATCGATCAATTGCTCGCGTTTCTTCGCGACGAGATTCCTGTCCTGCCTGGCCACCCGAGTGCGACCTATGAGGGACTCGCCGACGCCGACGCCGGCGCCATGCGCGCGCTGGGATTGGCGTTGTCGTGCGCGGAAACGCGTGGCGTGCTGTCGATGATTCACCAGTCGGATCCGTCAGGTGTGATGGCTTTGCCTGATGCCCGAGAACATGGGCGTGATCGCTACGTCTCAGCCGTGACGATCGAGGGATGAGCGTCGTGAACAACCTAGTCAACTTCGTCTGCTGGTCAGCCGACACCGTCACCGCAACCATCCCCACAGAGGCAGCCACACCGTCCAAAGCTGTGCTGCTGGCTACCCATTCCCCGCTGCGTATCACCCGGCAACGTGGTGATGCCCGCGGCCGAACGGCAGCCGAATTTGTGTCCGAAGTTGAGGTCCTCGAGGAGTTCCTCAACGCGTCACCGACAAATGGTGTACTCGTCGCGAGCGTACTCGGGGAATCTGGGGCCGGAAAGTCGCATCTGATCCGCTGGATAGACGCCAACATTAAAGCGAAACCAGGTCGTCACGTTATCTATCTGCAGAAGACTGAAACAAGCCTGAAGGACGTAATCGAGAAGCTTCTGCTCAACCAGCAAGATCCGGAGCTTGACGACGTCCGGCGCAAACTCTCCAGCCTTGGCAGTGGGACGACGCTCGAGGAGATGGAGCAAAAGATCCTCGCAGAGCTTGCCGAAGTGCTGCGAACGCTTCCGCCTGACACACCCCTCGCGAAATCTCTTGTCGGAGATAACGGTCTGAGGTTGTTCTTCCTCGACCCACTTTTCCGCGACCACTTGCTCCGTCCGGACTCATTCATCAAGCGACGGGCGCGGTACTCGCTGTACGGTCGCGACGAGGCCGAATCTGATGTACCGCTCGAGTTCACTATCGAGGAGCTGCCCACCGATATCGGGGACTACGCAAACATCGCCGACGCAGCAGCCGCGACTCAGAAGATCTTCAGGCGGCTCGCTGGGAGTACAGCCTTGCAGGTGGAGGCTGTACGCCTGCTCAACGAGGTTCTTGATGATGCGGTGACGAAGGCAGCCAGCCTCAACGTCGGTGATGTCAGCCAAGCGTTCAAGAAGATCCGCGAAAAGTTCGTCGGTCAGGAGATTGTGCTGCTCATCGAGGATGTGGCGCTCATCCAGGGCGTCCGCCGTGACTTGCTCGATGCGATCATTGAGGTGGGTGTGGTTCAGGGCGAGGAAAAGTACGCCACCGTCCGCACGATGGTTGCAGTCACGCCACGCTACTACCGCGAGCGGCTTCCGGACACCTTCCGGACCCGCGCCGAAGCGTCGTCGCCCACCTACACAGTTAAGGTGGAGTTCGGCGCTGACGGCATCGATGAACAATTCTTTGTCGACTTCCTCGGCCGTTATCTCAACGCCGCACGAGTGGGCAAGGCGAAACTAGAGCAGTCGGCTCCTGACGTGCCCAACGCCTGCGCCGGTTGCGAACTCCAAGCCTCATGCCATGCCGCCTTCGGAGCATCGAACCAGGAATACGGCCTCTACCCATACAACAAAGCAGCCATCCTGCGTGCCGTGCGGGCGTGCGCAGATCAGGACCGCGAACGGCTCTTTAACCCCCGCGGAGTACTCGCGCGGGCTGTCCGTGACGTACTCACCGAAAACCTGCAGACGATCCGCAGCGGGGAGTTTCCCCCAGTTGGGTTCCTCGCGCAAGAGTCGGCGAAGATCGGGCTGCCCCACTTGCCGACCCACGTCAGGGAAGTAATCCAGCGAGACTACGCCGAGCAGGATGCCGGGCGACTCGAATCGCTGCTGACGTTCTGGGGACGGGTTGGGGCCGAGCAAATTGACACCGGCGTCCTCGAAGCCTTCTCCCACCCACCAATTCCCAGCGACCTCTTCGACCGCAGTCCTGTGGACGACAAAAATAAGCAGGACGACAAGAAAGACGGGGGTGCTCTACCCAGGTCGTTGCAGAGGCAACTCGACGACATCGACGCGTGGTCCACTGGGAAAACGCTGCCCCAAGGTCTAGCCCAAGACCTGAGGTTGATCGTCCGTGAGGCGCTCCTTGCACGAATTGACTGGTTTGACCCCGTCATCAAAGAACCCGCTAAGCCAATCCTGGACAGGGCGGTACCGAACAACTCACGAGCAGTCTCTATCGACGGTGCCAACGAGAATCTCGTAGGAGAACCGATCGTTCGACTCCCGCGCGACGCTCGCACCGCCATGATGTTCCGTGGTCTCGTCTATATCAGAGCCGGCTTGTGGCAGCGTGCCGGCGATGCCCTGCCTCGGCTCGATGCACTTGTCAGCAGGCATGTAGACGAAACAAGGCACCGCATCGTGAGCGAGATGGCGGTCGACGACGAGGCATTGGCTCAGACAACAGCGTCCTTGATCCGAGGCGCTGCCGCCTGTGGACATCTGTCCCCTAAACCTAAGGACCTCGACTACATCAACGCGGCACTCTGGCGGGACCCAAACGGGCAGCGGCCCGATGCCGCGGCGCGGTCAACCGCCTGGCAGGCCGCCTACCAGGCCTATGCCGTTGAACGAGGTGCCGTGGTCGGACATGTACTTGAAGTATCTGGAGCGGCCCAGGGGGACCGGGGCGCCGTGCACGCTGTCGATATTCAGCGGTTGACGGCGATCATCCGTAAGGCCGCGGTGGTCGCTGCGTCAGACGATGACCTAGACGTTCCCGGGTGGTGTGAAAAGTCGCACCGGAAACTCAGGGACCTGACCCGCCTCGCCAACGTGCAGATTGAGCACTGGCAAGGCTTGATCGATCGCATTCGCGGGCACCTGCCAAGCGGAGTGTCCTTGAGCGAAACGGTGGACGCAATCTCCGACGCGACGAAAGTTGGACAGAGCCACGGCTTTGTCAGGGTTAGCGACCTCGCGACCGTCCATGCTCGGAATGAGGCCGCGCGGGTTTGGGATGACGCGGCAATCACGACTGTCGAAGAGTTGATCGAATCCGCCAAGACCCGAAGCGGACTGGAGAAGCTCAGCACACTCGGCACCGTTGCCGGCGCGGACCTTCCTGCCATCGCGGACTACCTCGACGACAGCGCACGGTGGATCGAGTCCGGAATCGCCGCCGCTGAATCCGGTACCGGGACCGCGGCTGACGTCGATGAGCAACTCAAAGAGACCGTGCGGACATGGTTTGCGACCGTGAAGGAGCCCGAGTCTCATGGCTGAGGCAACCGTACCCACCAGTTTGGCGATCCGAGCCCGGCAACTGGCTGCCCTTTCACGCGCGAAGAGCGATGACGAGCGGGAAACACAAGACCAGACTCAGGTCGAGAGTGCTCTTGGAAAGCTGAACACTGAACTCGGCAAACTTGACACTGTCTTGAAACTTCACCATAAGCTCGCGGAGGTCGGCGTTCCGGTTGAACCACTCAAAGACTTGGACAAGCCGGCCAAGAAATTGCGCGACCAGATTGAAACCATCGGCCGGCCGACTCTGCAGTTCCTGACCGCACGTAACAGGGACGTGGTCAAAGCGTGCTCCGAAATCGAAGCCGGCGACAGGGCAGCATGGCGCGGGTGGGCTGAAGAATCCATCGCGCAGTTGCCCGACGGCCTCATCCCACGACTCGGCCCTGCCGACCGCCCGTACGTGACGAGCCGGATCAGCGACCTGAAGAAGACTGCGGTTTCGCCCAAGCTGAATTCGGGCGACGTCGCCGTGTTCGTGACAACGCTTCAGTCGGTCCGGGACAGGCTCGGCGACGTGGAGGAGTCGCACCTCGACGCTGTGCTGGCTAAGTTCGAAAACAGACGCGTACGGCTCGCTGATCTCACCGACGACGAACTCCGAATGCTGCGAGACGACGGAACGTTGGCGGACCAGCTTTACCTCGAGCTGTCGTCGTGACGGGCGACCGCTGGGCTGGAGTCCCTGACCTGTTGAGTCGGCTCGAAGATCTCGAACTCCGACTGCTTTCCTGGGGCATCGTCGATGGATTCCTCGGTCGGACTGAGGTTGAGAAAGCAATAGACGACCAACTCGATATCGATGCGCAGCGTCCACATGCAGATCTGCCGAGTGCCGACGACTACCTGCACCACCTCGTGGAAGCAGGTCTGCTGCACCGCATACCCGAGGCGACACCGCGTTACCGCACCAGGCTGGGCGAGACCCTGCGCCTGCTGCGCACGTTGCGCCAACTCTTTCCACCCAATGACCCGAGCGTCCCAGGCTGGTGGCGCAACTCGAACTCGCTGGTGGCCGACTACCGACTCCGTGTTGCGCCCCGACGGTATCCACGCCGGTCGATCGCATCGGCCAATGCCCTTGGCGCCCTATCCGAGACCCCCGGTTGGACTCCGCTGCACGCCGAGATGTTCACGCGCATCGTCGGAGAATCGAAATTGGCCCGATTCCAGGTCCAGGCCACTTCCTCCATTCTCTCCGCGCTGACGGATTCCGTCGTATCTGCGCGAATCGTCACCGCAGGAACGGGTTCGGGAAAGACCCTCGCGTTCTACCTCCCCGCCATGTTGGACATCGCCGCGACCGCGCACACGCGTCGGACTGGTCCGCACACCCTGGCGCTGTACCCACGCAACGAACTTCTCCGTGATCAAGCACGCGAGGCGCTGCGAACCGTCGACTTGGTAGGTCCCCTTGGGGGCGATGGCTCGCGGATGGCGCGGATCGCGTTGCTGTACGGCGATACTCCGAAGAACCCGGAAGCGATTGGTCGGAACAAGACGACCAAATGGAAGCGGGACGGGCACGGTTGGGCATGCCCGTACTTTCCCTGCCCCATAGACACCTGTCTCGGCACGATGGTGTGGTCGGACGCCGACCACACCGCGCGTATTGAGCGACTTGCGTGTTCCAGTTGTGGCTACAAGACCAAATTGGGCACACTCGCGCTGACTCGCAGCTCGATGATCGATAATCCGCCCGATATTCTCTTCAGTTCCACCGAGATGCTCAGTCAGCAGTCCACCGACCCTCGTATGGGACGACTGCTGGGCTGGCAGGGTGCCAATGGCATCCGACTGGTCCTCCTCGACGAGGTTCACACGTACTCCGGAGTTCATGGCGCGCAGGTGGGGCTGATGCTGCGGCGTTGGCGCTATGCGAATCGTCGCCGGGGAACAGCCAACCCGGTGATGGTGGGCCTGTCGGCCACCCTGCGCGACGCCCGCGACTTCTTCGCCACCCTGACCGGTACCGATCGCAGCTTCGTCGAGGTCATCGGTCCGGCCGCCGAAGATATGCTGCCTATCAGCCGCGAATACGGAATCGTGCTACGCGGCGACCCGGTCTCTGGCGCTTCGTTGTTGTCGACAACCATCCAGACGGCGATGTTGCTCGGCCGCGTCTTGGACAACAAACCTGCCATATACGGATCCCGCGTTTTCGCATTCACCGACAATCTCGACGTCATCAACCGTCTGTACGACAATCTCCGTAGCGCCGAAGGTGTGCGCACCGGAAGACGAGGACGCGGCGACGTCCTCGCCGAACTGCGCAGCCCACAAGCGCCGCAAGCCGGGGTCCGATATGTCGACGGGCAGTCCTGGGATATGCCCGCGCACCTGCAACGCATGGACAGAGCGCTACGGATCGCCCGAACGTCTTCGCAAGATGTCGGCACCGACTCGGGTGCCGACATCATCACCGCCACCTCGTCACTGGAGGTCGGATTCAACGACCCTCGGGTCGGTGCCGTCATCCAGCACAAGGCGCCGCGCGACCTCGCCTCTTTCCTGCAACGTCGCGGCCGGGCTGGTCGCCAACTCGAGATGCGACCGATCACTGTCGTAGTCCTCTCGGACTTCGGTCGAGACCGGATCGCCTATCAGACCTACGAGAAGTTTCTCGACCCCGAAATCGACGTGCGATCGCTCCCAATCAACAACCGCTACGTCGTGAAGATGCAAGCCACGCACTCCCTGCTCGACTGGCTCGCCCGTAGGACATCGGCCAACCTTCGAACGATCCTCGCCCCACCATGGGGCGACTGGTCCGACCCGAAGACGAGCCAGGTCATCAATGTGTTGCGTGAACTGTTGGCCAACACTGACGAGCAATACGACCTAGCCGAGCACCTGCGGCGATCTCTGATGCTGACACCTGACGAGGTCCAGGCTGCGCTGTGGGAAGAACCCCGCGCACTGCTGCTCTCGGTCGTGCCCACCGCTCTGCGCCGCCTGGAATCGGGCTGGCAGACGTTGCCGGGTTCCGTCGATCCCGGCGTCCAGGAACGAACGCCCCTACCCGAGTTCATGACCTCAGCGTTGTTCGAATCCCTCAACACTCCGGACGTGCAGTTCGAACTACCCCTCGACGTCGGTGATCAAGAAGAGACGATGGGGATCGCCCAAGCACTTCGGGAGGCGGTGCCGGGCAGAGTCAGCCGCCGGTTCGGTTACACCAGCGCCCAGGCACGTACCTGGTTGCCGGTCCCGCCACCGGGCCAGCAGCTCGAACTGACCGACGTCGTCGTCCGGGGCCACAGATTGGGGACCTGGACCACCATGGAAGGGCAGAGCTACCAAGTGGTCCGCCCGCTAGCGATGCGCCTGACGTCGCCATCGCCGAGCATCGAGGACTCGTCCAACGCCGCGCCGTTGTGGAAATCGGCATTCGTCTATGACCAGGCATCACTCCACGATGCGGGCGTTCCGACGCCCTCGGTATGGGCCGACTTCGTCGAAACCTGCGGCTTCGCACTGCACATCGCCGGCTGCCCGCTTACGGTCCGCCGGATGACGATCGGCTCCGACGGCGAATCGCTACTGGAAGACGGCACCCGTGCACCCGTCCATGTCCGATACGCGGACGACGGACGTCCAGCGGCGCTCGGCTTCGAGTTGGAGGTAGACGCGATGATCGTCACCGGCCGACTCGCTCACTCCGACGACGCGTTCCTGAATGATTTTGCAGCAACGCCGCATTGGCGGACGCTGGCCTTCCGGCGCCGGGTCCTCGAGGACACACGCCTGGACGACCTGGCCAATGTGTTTCAGCGGGAACGCCTCGCGGAGATCTACCTGCACGCGTTCATCGCGCGCGGGCTCGCCGGGCAGGACATCGCCGGTATTCCCGCGTATCTGGCCGGCGGCGGGTGGGCCGACGACCTCGCGCGGTTTCTTTCGATCGCCTACCGCGGCGACGAGAACGGCGTCGCCGGCCAGGCGCGGACGCTTGCCGATCTCACTGCCCTGTCAGCGGATTCGACCGTACGCGCGGTGCTTGACGAGCACGGTCGTCTGCTTGTGGCGCCGGACCCGCACGCGCGCACCGTCGACCTACTCCACCGCGTATTCCTCGACACGTTGGCCAACGCCATTCTGGCTGCCGCCGAGGAAGCCCTTCCCGACGCCGAGGAATCCGACCTCGCAGTCGATGTCGAATTCGACCCCGCGACGCACGACTACAGGCTGATCGTGTCCGAGACATCGCTCGGCGGTCTTGGGCTCGTCGAAGCCTTGCATCGAGACTACGCCGAGGATCCACGCAGGTTCTGGGATGCGGTCGGGCGTGCTTGCGCCCCAACCGATGCCGAGGAGGTGGACCAGGCTATGCAGGACGCGCTGGTCCGCCTCATCGATCCCGCAAGTCCGATCACGCAGTCGGTCGCGCGCTTTCGTGGTGCGACCGGGGTTTCGGAGATGGACAGCGCTCTCGACAACCTGCTGACCGCCTGGACGGAATTGGACGGCCGTACCGGACACCTACTGGTCTCGACCTTCGCCGCCCGACTGTTGCGCCCAGGATCGACGCCTGCGATCGATCGTCTCCTCGCTGAGTTGGCGAAAACGTGGACACAACGTGAAAGCCAACTCGGGGTCGAGATCGACGCGCGCACTTTGGTGTTTCATGCCGCCCAAGGCGATCTCGGTTTCAGCCTCGCACCGCTCACCGCCGACGCGGTTTCCTCGCTGCTTTGGCTGCGTGGGCCGCAGGCCCGCGCACCACGACTCCAGCACTGGCACCCATACCGCGACAACGTCGCGGTCGAACGCCTCATTCTGGAGGGCGTTGTCGCTGTGCGAACCCCCGCCGTTGATGTGACACAGCCGAACTGGCTCGAGGAGTATGTCAAGGCCTTGGAAACCGATGGACGCGTACTCCTCACCGCGCCACACAAACACCGAACCAAACTGGCTGAAGGCATGCGACGAGCAATGGTTACCGCCGCTGAGCGTAACGGCCTGCGCGTTTACGGGCGGGTCACAGGCGTCCACCAACGGCACGGGATACTGCAGGCGAGCCTGTCGCTCGCAGAGGCGCAGCAATGAGTAACAAACGAACCGTCCGGACCCGGCCCCGTACCGGCCTCGCCATAGGTGACATCCTCACCGCGGCCCTGCTGTCCGAACTCTGCGCGCCCAGTCCGGAATTCTGGTTAATTAGCGGATGGGTCAGCGACATCGTCGTTATCAACAATTCGATCCGCCAGTTCGACGCCATTCTCGGTGCCGAGTCACGAGCCGCCCTCAGCCTGAGCGACGTCTTCGCGCTCCTCACCCAACGGAACACGCATGTCCACGTCGCTGTCCGAGAGATTCCGCACAACCAGAACTTTGTCGACAGACTGCGCCGCTCGTGTGTCCGAGAGTATCTGCACCTCTATTCCAGCAGCGACTTGCATGAAAAGATCTTGATCGGCTCGAACTGGGTCCTCAAAGGATCGATGAACTTCACATGGCACGGCATAGAACGCAACGAAGAAGCCATGGATTTCGAAGTCGACCCTGCCGAGGCGGCCCGCCAACGCCTCGAGGTCAGAACACGGTGGATCGGCACTCAATCATGACCGGCTTGACGCCTGAGGAGTTCTTGTCACGGTTCTACTCGCCGCCGAATACCATCTGGCCGAGGACCGACCCCCAGCAGTTGGCCCCGACTGCCCTGCAACCGTTTCTCGAAGTGCTGCATACGCGCGGAGAGTGTCCTCTCGTACTGCCTCGCCGCGATGAGTCCTGGCCCGCGGCCGCCTACTACGTAATATGCTGGGACACCGCCCATGCCGGCCGGTTACGCCCGCTGATCGAGGCGGCGGTCGCGCACCACTGGTGCGCATTCGACGGACGGGTGGCGAACCTCAAGCCCGACGATCCGGTCGAGGCGTCGATCCTGGGCTTTGTCGGTCCCGGCACGACATACCTGCTGCGACCGGAACCGAAGACGGCGCCGCGGGCCTACACCGCCATCAAGCGCCTGGTCGACTCCCTACCCGCACTGCCACTCCGCCGGTCGAATCTGGTTCGCCCGATCGGACGGATGCTGCGCGAGTTCGAACTCGCCCTCGCAAACGGTTCCGCCGATAGCTCCGCGAGGGTCCTGCACGAGATCGAAACCCTAGGCGGCATCTCCCACGAGAACCTCGCCTACCTCCAGATCCGTCGACTCGCGCGGCTCGGACAAGACTCTGCCCTCCTCGCGCACGGCTCACTGCCGACGATTGTCTATTCGGAGCCGCCACTACTAGTTCGTGAAGCCGTTCTGGCAGCCTGGGCTCGCGTCAACCTGGACCTCCCCCTGACGAGCGCCAACCTGGCCGATGCCGCCGACGCCCTGGGCCGAGCGAACCCTGACGTGGCAATGCTCGTCGACGCCCGGCTTCGCAAAGCCGGCGATCCGTATGCCATCGCCGTCGGCGCACTCGTCGCCGTTGCGCGCGGTGACGCGGCCCTCGCGGCAGACCTCGTGGCAACCGGCGCCATCCCTGCCGAGGTATTTAGCGGGTTGCTCCCCGGTCCCCAGGTCGTCACGCTGGTTGACCGGACTGTGGAAAAGGAGTCGGAGGCCGAGGCCGTTGTACCGCCCACACTGATCGACTCCTGGCTCACTTGGGTGCAGCAACTCGAAACGCTGCAGGCGCCCGACCTGGATCTTGATCAGACGCGAGACTGGGCACCGGCGTGGACAATCGACGCGGAACTCGCCGACGCAATCGACGAACTACCTCAGGCTGCGACTGACGCGCTGCTGTCCGGCGTGGCAGCATTCCTCGAGGCCGATGATCCGAACCATCCGGCGGCGAAGACCGCCAGAGCGCTACTCAACCAGTTTCTGATTTCCGAGCGCTTCGGCCCAATTGATCTCAGCGCAATCTGCGCCCTACTCGAGATCTTCCTCCGTGCTTCGCCGCCCATGGCGCAGTACCGCAGCCTGCTCGATGACCTCCAGTCATACGCTCCGCAATATGTAGCGCTGAACGCAGCCGGTCGGGTCCTCGACATTGCCGACGTTGTCACCTCTGGTCCGATCGGTGAATCCGAGGCGCGCGCATCATTCGTCGCTGCCCTGGTATTGCCGTTGCACCACCTGCAGCGGAAGCTATCCCCGGCGCTGCGGCGCCTCGCTTCGCTCGTCACCGAGGACGTTGGGCTCGCTCTGGCCTGGGACGACGAAAAGCCTTCGGAAGCCGGCGAATCCGGCATCGAAACTTTGTCGGCCCAAGTCCTTATCTACAGCCTTGACGAGGGTTGCCTCGCGCGGGTTGAGAAGGCGGCCGAACTACAGTGGCCGTCAGTCAGAGTCCGCGCATCCTTCGACAAGGTTGGAAATCCCGCACTGCGGCAACATGCCCGGAATGCCGACCTGATCGTCATCGCCACGCGACGCGCCGCACACGCAGCGACCGGTTTCATCACCGAGAATGCCGACAAGGCCCTCATCCGCTATGCAGATGGATCCGGGTCGGCCTCGATGATGCGGGCGGTCGAATCAGGACTTATTGAGATATCCGGCTGAACACATCGGCTGTGCGTCCCGAGGGGAGCGGCGTTCGGTTGGCCGACACGGGCATCCGGCCGAGAGCGCAGTGCTCCTGCACAAGTCGCCGTGCCGCCCGATCAGGATCCCATGATTGACAACAAGAACTTCATCGGTCCGGTCCGCCCACACCGAGAGCGACCGGGCGAATCTCGGCTGCTGCGTGTTCGACTGCGTGACCGCGGTCTGGCCGCCATACCACACCGCAGGCATGGGCAGTCCAGACTGCTCGAGTGCGGGCACTATCGCTTCGAGTCCGCCGGCGGCAACCAGTAGCAAAGCGTCTTCACGGATTTCCCACCCGATGCGAATCTCAGGCACGACGAATCCGGCATCGTGAGATTCCCAAGGCGCCACCTGGATCAGGGGCGTTCGGACCCAGTAAGTCACGGTTCCGGGGGCAGCGTTTCGATGAATACGACTGTCTCGATACCGTCGAGCATCTGCTCCCAGTTTCAGGCAGGCCGGTATAGGTGCAACTGCGGTGAGCCCGCCGTAGTGATCCAGTCGTTGTGCGACTCTGTTGCCCGGTCTGCGGGCAAGGAAGAATCAACAACGACACGGCATCGAACAAGCGCCGGCGGCACACGCCGGATCAGATCATCCGCAAGCTCGCCGAGGACAACAAATTCCTCGGTGCCGGCCAGGAACTGGCCGAGGTGTGCCGGCACCTGGAGATCGCCGAGTCGGGCTAGGGCGATTTAGACGCAGGGCACATGACGCTCAGTCGCCGGACCAACTCAGTCGCGCTACCGCATCATGGCTGTGAATACTCTCGATGTTCCGTGCTTCGATCTGATGAGCAAGTCCAAGTTGGCGGACGGATATCGATAGGTCACGAATAAGGTCCTCGACGAACTTCGGGTTGTCATACGCGGCCATGGTGATCGCCCGTTCGTCAGGCCTCTTCACAACTGGGTATACGGGGCACGACGACGAATCCCGGATCAATGACACAAGGTCGCCCACCGTCGCGGGGTACGGAGTGTCGCCTTCTCCCTTGATGGACAACGACACCCTGCTCCGTTGGTTATGCGCGCCGTAGTCGCTAATTGCTTTGCTGCACGGGCACAGAGTCGTGACATCGACCGTCACCATCGTCGCCAAGATGAACCGACTGCCTACCAGCGAACCGCTCAGACTGACATCTTGGACTTGATAGCCGCTGTTTGCCGTAACCGGCGACTGCACGCGAATTGCGACCGGTAGGGACAAGGTAACAAACAGTTGCGTTGCGTCCAGCAACTCAGCGATGACTTTGAACGGGCCGTGCAATTCGTATGGATTCACCACCGCGAGTTCAGATTCCACAGCCTGGACCATGCGGCTCATGTGAGTGCCTCGGCGGTCAGCAGGCAGCGCAACAGTCATCTCGACGTTGGCAATGCCAGATTGCGTCAGGTCCCCGTCATCAAAAGTCACCGGATACCGGAGTGCGCCGATTCCGACCTCGTCGATGTCAACGCCACGACTGTCCTGTGCACCCTGTATATCCGGCAATGACGGGTTCATTCGGATGCAGGCCCCCGGTATACGCACCCCGACGTGCACGTTTCTCGCACCATGATTGCCGACATCATCGGAAGCGACGCTGCCAACTCGTTCCAGACCCAGGCGGCGAGACGCTCACTGGTCGGATTCTCAAGTCCCGGAATCTCATTCAAGTAGTAGTGATCGAGTCGGTCGATGACAGGCTTACAAGCGTCTTTGATATGCGCGAAGTCGATCACCCAACCGGCGTGATCATCGACTGGCCCCTTGACGTGCACCTGCAATTGGTAGGAATGCCCGTGCAAACGCGAACACTTGTGATCGCTCGGCACATTCGGAAGTCGATGTGCGGCTTCGAATTTGAACTCGCAGAAGATCTCGGCCGTATCAATCATGGGATCCCTAGGAACTTGTGGGTTTGCAGGTTTAGGCGCCACTTGGGGCGCTTCAAGCAGTATTCGACTGCTGCTGCGGTGTTCTCACGCACCGCGGGTCCGTCCATCGGAGACAGGCGGAAGGAACCAAAGTCCAACAGTTCGAACTGCGCCGGATCGCCTCCGTCTTGGGGATACACCAGCTTCAACTCATCCCCGGAGGTAAGCATCAAGGGCGCCCCGATCTTCGGACTCACGCATATCCAGTCGATGCCCTCGGGCGCCGGGCGCGTTCCGTTGGTTTCAATTGCAATGTAGAAACCACGACTGTGCAGTGCCTCTACGAGCTCGCCGTCCAGCTGCAAAAGGGGCTCACCGCCGGTGCACACCACCATCCGATTCTCGTGGCTTGCATCCGGCCAAGTCTGCTCTACGGCGTCGGCCAACTCCTCGGCACTGCTAAAGTGCCCTCCCCCAACACCGTCTGTGCCGACGAAGTCAGTGTCGCAGAATGTACAGATCGCTCTGTGGCGATCTTGTTCACGGCCCGTCCACAGATTGCAGCTCGCGAATCGACAAAAGACCGCCGGCCTGCCGGTGTGGAATCCCTCGCCTTGGAGGGTATAGAAGATCTCCTTGACGGTGTAGGACATCAGGCTGCCCGGTAAACCAGTGGATCAGGCAGGCCAGCTTCAGCGAACCCCTTGAGGCGCAAGAGGCACGAATCGCATTGGCCGCACGGTTGCCCTTCTACGCTTGGGTCGTAGCACGAAGAGGTCAGGCCATAGTCCACGCCGAGGGCCAAGCCAGCATGAACAATCTGCGCTTTCGTCATCTCGATAAGCGGGGTATGGATCGTCAAGGACGAGCCTTCCACGCCCGCCCTGGTCGCAAGGTTCGCCATCCGCTCGTAGGCCTCGATGTACTCAGGGCGGCAATCCGGGTATCCCGAATAATCGAGAGCGTTCACGCCAATGAAGATGTCTTGAGCCCCGACTGTCTCGGCGTAGGCCAACGCGAAGGACAGAAATATTGTGTTGCGCGCCGGCACGTAGGTGACGGGTATTTCACTCGTCAACTCGGCCGCATTGTCATGTTTTGGCACTTCAATGTCAGCGGTCAACGATGAGCCGCCAAACACGCGCAAATCAATCTCCGCGACGACATGACGCTCGACGCCGATGGCACTAGCGACGCGCCGAGCTGCCTCCAACTCAACAGCGTGTCGTTGCCCATAGCGGAAAGACAGGGCGTAGGCGTCAAACCCGCGACTCTTGGCAATCGCGAGCACTGTCGTGGAGTCCAAGCCCCCGCTGAGCAGAACAACTGCTGGCGTTCCCATCGAAACCTCCGATTACTGGTCGGGCTGTGCGGCTATAGTATCGGAAACTACACCGTCGAGCCGACACATTTCTGATGTAGTTTCCAGGCCGGAGAGCGGGGTGACGTGCAGAAACTGACGATAGTAGTCAACTGCACCGACAGGAAATCTGTCGTCCCTGAAGCTGACCTGCGCATACGCTCGATACCCGATGGCGCCCCCTCTGAACGCTTCGCGCAGTGGCGCGGCCGACTTGATCGGGCCAAGACCCGCGTCGAGTTGCTTAACCTCTACCAGGGTGATGCCTGGCTCCAAGCCAAAGCACTCGCCACAGACGCTCGAGACACTGGTTACTCAGTCAGGATGCTCGTCGCGTCGGCGGGTCTCGGACTGCGGGACATCACCACGTTGGCGCCCTCCTACGCCGCGACTTTCGCGAGTGGCCATCACGACTCCGTGAGCGATGTGGCTACGATATCCACCTGGTGGAATCACCTTGCGGAACTCCCCGACACGGTGTCAGTGCCCGAACTCAAGAACGAATCGGTGTTGCTGGTGCTATCAGAGAACTACGCCCGCGCCATGAATGGCGACCTCACCGAGATTTCGCGCGGAAGTGGCGAGAAGTTCCTTGTCGGTGGTTGGAGAGACATTGATGGCATGCCGCGACTCCCCGCAAACCGCGACCTTCGAACTGCACTCGGCGGCACCGTCTCGACTGTCAGCTTGCGGATGGCAAGACGCTGGATCGCGAAGCGCTCAACCAGCGACTTGTTCGCTCCGAGCGACCTGACTCATTGGAAACGTTGGGCAAGGACCGCTCAACGGCCTGAGGTCTACCAGCGAATTCCCATGGCCGACAACGAGATCATCAAGCACGTCCGAGTCCTTCTCCGCCGGGACCCCAACTTGTCGGCCACCCGGACGCTGCGACTCATGCGCGATCAAGGCATCGCCTGCGAGCAGAAGCGATTCGGCGCGCTCTTTCGAACTATCAAAGGTGAGCGATGACAGGACCTCAAGACGGCGTGCTTGAACGTCGAGCCTTACGCATCGATCAGAACAGCCATACCCCGCTGTACTTGTTCGCTTTGGCAGCCGAAGAGGTCGGCCTCGTAGCCGATGTCGCTCGCATCTCACGCGACGAAGCCGGAAAACTGATTGGCTATCAGCGCCCAGAACGCCGAAATCATGTCAAACAGATCCTGGAGTACCTGGATTCCGGCGATGTGTTGTTCCCGAACGGATTGATCCTTGCTCTCCCGGATACTGTTCGTTTCCGCTCCAGTCGAGGACCGGGGACAACAGATGGTCTAGCTACTTCCGGAACCATCGAAATTCCACTTCCTGACGACGACTCCGAACCGCGTCCGGCGTGGATCGTGGATGGCCAGCAGCGCAGCATCGCCCTCGCGCGAGCAGTTAACGGGCGACTCCCCGTGCCTGTCGCCGGTTTCGTAGCGCCCACCCTGGAGATGCAACGCGATCAGTTTCTGCGAGTAAACACCGTCGCACCACTGCCGACCAACCTGGTCACTGAACTCTTGCCCGAAGTTGTCTCCGCGCCATCACCGCGCCTCTCACAGCGCAAGATGCCCTCTGCATTGGTGGACATGCTGAACCGCGATCCCGAATCTCCGTTCTTCGGACTTATCAGACGCGCGTCCACGGAAGCCGAGGACCGACGAACCGCGGTGGTGACCGACAACAGTCTGGTCGAAGCCCTCAAGGAATCTCTGGAGTCACCGTCGGGAGTTCTGTTCCCCTATCGGAATATGGCTACAGGCTCGACAGATACTGAAGGCATCAGGCGAGTTCTGCTGACTTACTGGGGAGCGGTCAAGGATGTCTTTCCGGATGCGTGGGGACAACCTGCGACCAATTCGAAGTTGATGGGTGGCGTCGGCATCCGTGCGATGAGCCGACTGATGGATCGGGTAATGGTGCACGTGTCGATTGCCCAGCCGACCGCCGCCGTCCAAGCGCGAAAAGAGTTGTCGCGCATAGCCGACCGCTGCCATTGGACCAGCGGAACTTGGGAAGAACTCGGACTTCCATGGGACGAGCTACAGAATGTCTCGAAGCACATCTCGGCACTCTCCAACTATCTTGCGCGGGCATATGTCGTCGCGAGGAAGGAGCACGCATGAGATTCTTCTTCCCGGACAGCCAGGACCAGGTCAGTCCAACGTACGACTTCCTTCACGACGAGCACTCTCCCCTCCGCGTCCGCCAACGGGATGACCGTTACGCGCACGAAGTACTCACCGTGCCTGCATACGACGGCATCTTGGTATCCAAGGCGATTGTCGACGGGTCTATCAAGGGCGTAGGCAAGTACTCGATGCCACAACGCCAGCGACTGTACCGTCTTGGAGTTCGAGGGTTCTTCAGGCTTTCGAATGCTGTTTCAACACTTGGCGATTGCGGCGCATTCAACTACGTCAACGAACCGGAGCCTCCGTACACCGTTCATGAGGTCCTCGACTTCTACGAACAATGCGGATTCGACGCAGGAGTCAGCGTTGACCACATCATTTTGGGCTACCTCCGCCCTGGGCAAGATGTGCCCGACGAGTGGACACAGCGCCGGCACATATCGCTGAAACTCGCTGAGAAGTTCAGGGCTGCGGCGGCGGAACGCAATAGCGCGGTGGAAGTAGTCGGAGCAGCCCAGGGTTGGGATCCAGAAAGCTACGCAGACAGCGTGCGCGAACTGCAAGACATGGGATACACACGGATTGCATTGGGCGGCATGGTTCCGCTTAGGACTCCGGACATACTGGCTTGTCTATCTGAAATCGATGCAATCCGATCGTCCTCGACGCAACTGCACCTTCTCGGCATCACCCGCGTGGAAGCCATGGCAGATTTCGAATCTCACGGCGTCACCAGCTTCGACAGCACTTCAGCGTTCCGGCAGTCGTTCATGGACGATCGCGATAACTACCACACCAAGTCACGGAACTTCGCTGCGATAAAGGTTCCGCAGGTGGACGGAAACGTATCGCTGAAGCGAGCCATCTTGGCGGGAAGAGTAGCCCAACGGGATGCCATCGAAGCCGAACGAAACAGTCTGCAAGCGCTCCGCGCCTTCGACCACGACGAGTGTTCGATCGACGAGGCACTCGACGCAGTGCTTGCGTATGAACACGTGATCGGCGTCAAGAAGACCTATCGCGACCTGTACGCCGACACCTTGAAAGTCATGCCCTGGCGGACGTGCCCATGCGGCCTCTGCGAGAAGCACGGGATCGAAATGGTGATCTTCCGAGGAAGCGAACGCAACAAGCGGCGAGGCTTTCACAACTTGTCGGTACTCGCAGACAGAATGAGCAGACTCCACTCAACGGAGTCGCCCAGCCTTGAAAGGATTCGCGGTGGCTGACAGATACGAAATCCGAGTGCCCGCAATACAAGTTCGTCAGGGTGCACGGCATATCTACTGCTTCGCAATCGATGGCAAACAACTACTCGCCTTCACCGCGGTATCGCGTGTTCGCAGGACCGACGGGGGCGAACTCGATGGCTATCAGCGCCCCGAGGTGATGAACCACATCCGAGCGATCAGGCGCTACATCGAATCCCCCGAAGCGCTCCTACCAAACGCGGTCGTCCTTGCCTTTGATGATCGAGTTCGGTTCGTACCGACTGCCCGACGAAGCAAGGTCGGTTACTCAACCATGGGCGAACTCGTTATCCCGGTAGACGAAGCACTACCGGAAGCCGACAAGCCGGCTCTGTTAGTGGATGGCCAGCAACGTGTAGCCGCGATCCGGGACGCCGATGTCGCTGAATTTCCAGTCGCGGCAGTTGCTTTCATCGCGTCGGGAGCAGACGAACAACGGTCGCAGTTCATCCTCGTCAACAACACCAAACCACTCCCCAAAGGCTTGATTCACGAGTTGCTGCCAGACGCGTCTGGGTACCTCCCACCCAAGTACGCACGCCGGCAGTTGCCTGCCCAACTCATGACCCGACTCAATATCGATAGCGACAGTCCGTTCCGCGGAGCTATTGCGACTCCGACAGCGCCGGACGGGTACATCAAGGACAACAGCGTCCTCAAGATGATCGAGAACAGCCTCTACGACGGCGCACTCTACGCGTATCGCGACCCGAATGACGGTTCCGGCGACGTCGAACAGATGCTCCTACACGTCAAAATCTTCTGGAGTCTGGTCGAGGCAACATGGCCCATCGAGTGGAAACTCATCCCTCGCAAGTCGCGGCTCACCCACGGAGTTGGTATCCAAGCGTTGGGCTACGTCATGGATGCGCTGACTGAAGGCTTCGTTGCAGACGATCTACCAAACATCGCACTTGATAAGAACCTTGATGCACTCTGCGCAGTCACCGCCTGGTCATCCGGTACTTGGAACCTAGCCTCGGACGACCAACGGCGATGGAACGGCCTTCAGAACACTCCGAACGACATCAAACTGCTGACGAATCTGTTCCTGCAGAACCTCTACAGAACCAAGTGAAGCACCTGGCCACGACGACGAATCGTCGTCGCTGGATCGAGAAAGAAGAATAACGCACCAGTTAACCAGTGCCCCGCACCGGTTATCCGGTCAGATCATCCGCGAACGGACTAGTTCCGATGACGCAAGTGGTCGTACCGAACTCATGCGACCTTCTCCCGATGCAACTTGGGACGGACGACTCGATGAGGGCCGGACCGACATACACGGTGTGCGTCGAGCATCGCTGCAATTTGCATGATGTTCCGTTAGCCGCGGAGTCGAACTGAAATCAGTTCTTACCAAGGGTAGGTAACCCGCCACTGACTGTCCACACACTGGCACTCGACTTCTTCGCCTCCGACGTTGCGTCCTTCGAGGTGTTCTGTTTCTTCTTTTTGGCTTCGTGACGCTTGACGTCGGCCGCCACCGCCCAGATTGTCATCTGCGCGTAGTCGACCACAGATTCAAATGGGTCCTGGTTATTGAAGTTATGTACACGCAGGTCTTTCCGCAGCAGATTCTGTGCACGTGGCGACAACGAATCCCAATATATTCGCGCAAATTTCCAGAGCTGCGATCTGCTTGGTCGCACCCCGAACTTGCCGCGTCTATATCTACGCTCGAAGTAGTTACGCAGCTCCCAAAGTGCGTGTCCCGGTTGTTTCGATTCGCAAGTAGTGCACATATTGCCCTTACGAGCGGCACGAGATGACTTCCCACACTTCTCGCAAACATGCTTGACGGACGTCGAATCCGCATCACATTTGACGCAGGCCATGGACTCATTCCGGGCTGGATGTTCGTCACCGCAGTTGACGCACTGCCTCGATGCTCCGGTTGCAATGGCATGACATCTGGGGCATTTATCGTGGTTCCGCCGCATCAACTGCTCGGCGCCACACACGACGCAAGCACGGACGCTTTGTGAAGTCTCCCCCCGTCCATCCGAAACCAATTCGACTTCAGCGCTCGCCGGATGTCCAAAAGATTGTTCCGGAACTTGTCGCCCCCGTTTGATCTGGCATCGCGACAGATTCCGCGGTCCACCTGCGCCGAATCGGTCAACTTACCGAGAGCGTTGCCGGACACACATTCTGCGCACCAGCAGTTATCGATGTCGATGCGCCAACGTACCTCACCACACCGATCACAAGACCCGAACATAGTTTCACCGGCCATCTCGCACCCTCAAACTACGGTTGTCTGAAATGCTATTCGTGCGTAGCACAGTCGAGGACAGCAGGTAGCGCGTTTCGACGCTTGCGGACACTTGTCGGAATCCCGCACAACCCCAAACCTGATCTGTGTCGTCGTCGTGATCGTCGCCCCCGCCGCGGGGCTCGACGTACACACCTGCCAGTTGCGATCAATGATCTGCGCCCGCCCCTTCCCTGTCAGATCAGTCGACCCGCTGAACCACACCGCACCGCGGGTCAGCGATTGGATGGCATCCTGCGCTCCTTGCAGATCCATCCCGATCAGGTTCGGCATCGTCCACGCCGGCTCGGCCGCTGACATCGGGCTCAACGCCACAGCCGCCCCCACAGTCACCAACGGATTCTTCATGTCTTCCTCCCAATTTGAGTGAGCCGGACATCGTCGCACCGCCTACCGACAAGTTCGACGGCCTATCAATCTCGGCCTACTGTGGGAAATGGACGTTCCCGTAAAGGACGGACGACAACGATGGCAGCCGGTAGCGCGACGCTCAGCACGATCCCGGGATGCAGCCCCGACGATCGTGAGTCGCCTGCATCGCAATTCCTATTCCCCACCACGGCATTTCAGCCGATTACCACCGACTTCCATCGGTCGCCCGAGCAGCGCCAAGCCACGTCCACCCCACCAACCAGGAGGTTTCACCATGGCTGATGCAGGATCGCTCCAGACCGACATCTCCGGCGTCACGGCCAACGGCGTGCCCGAACCGTGGCGTGCGGTCCTGGCCCGCCATCCGCGCAACATCGGCGACATCGTCGACGACCCCAACCGAGGACCGTGGAACTCCACCCATAACGGCCAGACCTATCAGGGCACCTTCGACGCCTTCGAACAGCAGGTGACCACCGCCGAGCAGATCGCCTGGGTGCACACCTTCAGCGACGGCATCACCCGCGACAGCGGTGACGTGCTCATCGAACTGATGGAGTTCGCCATCCAGTGGCGCAAAGCCAACGGACTGCCCACCACAGCGAAATGAGCTGAGCGATGACCACTTTCAGTGATATCGCCGCCAACATTTCCGGGGTCTACCTCGTTCGCCACGCGGTCCTGACCTTCGCCGGCACCTGGGCTGCACCCGGCACCGGCTACCCCTCTGACGTCGTCAACGCCGCGGACCCCGACCTCGTCGACGAAGTCCCGATCCAAGCCCCGTGGACCTTCGGGCCCATCCCGCCGGGCGCGCCGCTGTCACCGAGCTACGCCGAGTCGGTGCAGACCGCAGTCACCAATGCGACCGCATGGATCACCGCCTTCCCGAAGCAGACCTTCGCGATCGGCGGCTACAGCCAGGGCGCCGAGGCGGCCTCCCGGGTGTTGGCCGAGATCATGACCGGCTCGCTGCAGTGGGCCCAACCGAATCTGATCGGCGGCTACACCTTCGGTAATCCGTGGCGGCTGACGGGCCACACCTTCCCCGGCGGCACCGACCCCGGCGGTCGCGGCATCGCCGATACCAACCTGACCGCGGCGCAAATCCCCAAGGACGCAAGCGGAATGGACACCTGGTGGGACTTCGCCAACCCCGGCGACCTCTACACCACGACGCCCAACGACCAGGCCGGCGCCGACATCACCGCCGTCTACAAGGCCGCGGTCCAACTCGGCATCAGCATCAACGCGGCCCTCGCGCTGATCGCCGGACTCACCGGCCAGGGCAGCCTGGCTCAGCAGGTGTTGGCGTTCGTCACCGATCCGATCGTGGGCGGACCCGCGCTGGTCGACGCCATCGACTTGGCGGTCGCCTTCTACTCGACCAATCCGCCGACCCTGCCCCACATCACGTACGACTCGGTCAACGCACTCCCCAACCAGAGTTCGGTGCAGGTGGCCACCAGTCACCTGAATCAGATCGCGGCGGCAACCTCAGCGCGGATGGCCGCGTAACGCGGTACGGGCCAACGGTCACCTCGATCCGGCCAGGGATACGTTCCGTCGCAACGAATCCCGTGCGCCGTCCATGCCCTGGCACCCGCGACAGTCATGCCCTTACCAATCGCTGCGCGAGTAGTCCTTCAAGAAACACCCAAAGAGATCCTCGCCCAATTCCCCTCGCACAATCGGGTCATACACGCGCGCAGCACCATCCACCAGATCCAGCGGTGCGTGGAAGCCCTCCTCTGCCAGCCGCAGCTTGGTCGGGTGCGGACGCTCGTCGGTGATCCAACCTGTGTCGACGGCGGTCATGAGAATGCCGTCCTGCTCCAGCATCTCCCCCGCACTCGTGCGAGTCAGCATGTTCAGCGCGGCCTTGGCCATGTTCGTGTGCGGATGGCCAGGCCCCTTGTAGCCGCGGCCGAACTGGCCTTCCATCGCAGACACATTCACCACGTACTTGCGCCGGGCGGGCGAGGCGGCAAGAGACGGGCGCAGCCGGCTCACCAGAATGAACGGCGCCGTCTGGTTGCACAGCTGCACTTCGAGGAGCTCCATCGCGTCGACCTCGTGCACACGTTGGGTCCAACTGTTGACCGACGCGGTATCCGGCAGCAACCCGCCGGCATCGATCGCAAGGCCGGCGGCGATCCGCTCCGGCGAAGCGCTGCGCGCGGTCAGGGCCAGCTCGGTCAGCGCGTGCGCCGAAGGGTGCTCGCCGAGACTCCCGGCCAAGGCATGCGGGTGCGCGTCACTGACATGGTCGAAGGTGATCACGTCCACCAACTCCGGCGGCGCGGTCCGCTCGGCCTCCACCAGCGCGGCGTACGAGCCCGGCGGGCGGCGCACAGTCTGGGCCGCATTGTTGATCAGAATGTCCAGCGGCCCCTGCGAGGCCACCTCGTCGGCCAACGCGACCACCTGGGCCGGGTCACGCAGGTCGATCCCCACCACCCGCAGCCGGTGCAACCAGTCGGCGCTGTCCTCCATCGCGGCGAAGCGGCGCACCGCGTCGTTGGGAAACCGCGTGGTGATCGTGGTGTGCGCGCCGTCGCGCAGCAACCGCAGCGCGATGTACATGCCGATCTTGGCGCGCCCGCCGGTGAGCAGCGCGGTACGCCCGGTCAGGTCGGTGCGAGCGTCCCGCTTGGCCCGGTTGAAGGCGGCGCAGTCCGGACAAAGCTGGTGGTAGAACGCGTCGACCACGGTGTGGTGGTTCTTGCAGATGTAGCAGGCGCGCGAGCGCAGCAGCGTGCCCGCACTGGCCCCAACCGCGGTGGACACCAATGGCAAGCCCTGCGTCTCGTCGTCGATCCGGCCCGGCGCACCCGTGGCGGTAGCGGCGATGACAGCGCGATCAGCGGTGGCAACCGCGTCACGCGCGGCGGTCCGGCGAGCCTTCTTCAACGCCTTGAATATCTTCGCAGTGGCCTGGCGCACAGCAACGGCATCGGGGTGCTCGGGCGGCAGCGCGGTCACCTCGGACAGCACCCGCAGGCATGTGCTGAGCTGGTCGGGATCGATCGCGGTCACCGTGGAAGGGTACGGGGCCGTGGGCTGAACCCGCCAATGAGCGAACAGACGTTCCCCGGCTGTGCATCAAAATTGGCGCAGCGGTCGGTACACTCGGCCCCATGGGCGCCACATCCGATCGAGCAGCCGCACGTCGCGTGCGCGCTGACGCATCGATGGCACCCAATTTGCTGGCGTCGATCTGGAATCGCGCCCGTTTGGCACCGCTGAAGAGGATCTCGGGCTAGCTCTCGCTGCCCATCTGTACCTCCAATCAGCTTCGAGGCGTCATGAAGCCGTCCCTCTACGCCGTTGCGGCGTCGCTCTACCTGACCGAATACACCCTCTATTCCAACTCGTCGTCGGCTGTGCTGCTGAACTCGGCGATCGCCGACTACTTCGGCATACCGTTCTCCCAAGCCGCCTACAGCGGCGTGGCCTTCCTGGCCGGGTTCTGCCTGGCGTTGCTGCCCGCAGGCTTGGTACTGCGCCGCCACCCACCGACGGCCGCCTTTTTCGCCGGCTCGGCAGCCCTGGTGCTGCTCGGCATCGCAGCGAGCCTCAGCCCGCACTTCTGGGCGCTTGTCTTCGTCCGGTTCCTGCAGGGCATTGCCTCGGCGGTGGTGGCGCCGCAGATCTTCCCGATCATCCGAGCCCAGTTCTACCCGTATCACCACTCGCAGGTGATGGGCACGTGGGGGCTGGTGGTGTCGGCCTCAGCGCTCTGCTCACCGCTGATCACCGCTGTGCTCAACGATCTGTGGGGCTGGCGGTCCTTCCCCTACGAGACCGTGGCCACCACGGTGGTCGCGATGGCGCTGCTGGCCTGGGCGCCCGCCGTGCCCACCGCGCCAGATGTTGCCGCCCGACGGTCCGCATTGCCGGTCGTCGGCCTCGCCGTGCTGCAGGTCGCGATCTTCCTGGCCATCGGCGCAGCCACCACAGTGTTCGCCAAGATCGCGTTGTGCGCGGTGATCATCACACTCGGCATCGCTGTCGTCGCCGTCCGCGGATTCCGGAGGGCCACGAATCCGGTTCTGACGCAGAGCTTTTTCGTGGTCTTCGTCGCGGGCATCGCGACCAACGTGTTCACTCTCGCGATGGTGTTCTTCCTTCAGCAGGTACGAGGGCTCGACTCCTACCGCTCGGCGCTGTACCTGGTGCCGATGGCGTTCTTCGCGGGGTTGATCCCGATGCTGAAATTCGGCCGCCCCGGTGACAGCGGCAAGAACACTCGATTGGTGAGCATCGGTTCGGTATTCCTGCTCATCGGCGGACTCAGTCTGGCTGTGCCGGGACACCTGCTGCTGGGCAGCGCCGCCCTGATGGGTTGCGCCATGGGATTTCTGTGGAGTTCGTTGGCCAGCAACGTCGTTGGGAGTTCCGAGCAGCTCCCGTTCGATTCCAGCCTGTACCACTACCTGCGCGCGCTCGGCGCCGCGACCGGCGTGACCATCGGCGCGACGACGATCGAGAGTCTGCACGCGGAACTCTTCGGCGCGGTAGCCACACTGATCATCGTCGTCGGGCTGCTTGCGACGCTGGCTACCCGCTCCGGCTGGCGCGCAACGCTATTAGAGCCGGCACCGTGACCATAGACCTCACCTTCGGCTGGCCGACCGACCAACTCACGACGGACCCGCACCTGGCCTACAACAACATCTCCAAGACGTTCTGCCGGCACATCTACGAAAGCCTGCTCGACGTGGACCCAGCCACCGGCGAGCTGCTGCCGTGGTTGGCGACCTCGTGGCGCTACCTCGACCCGCTCACCTTGGAACTGGCCATCCGCCCCCACGTGCGTTTCTCCGACGGCGCCGCGCTAACCCCCGCGGATGTCGTGCGCAGCTTCATGGAAATCAAGGAACTGCGGCATGTTTCGCCCGTCCCGGCCGCCGTGACGATGCTCACCGGACTGGAGCGCGCCGAGGCCGGAAGCACCACCGTCACGTTCCACTTCACCCGGCACAACGCAGCGCTCCTTCGGTCGCTCGCGAGCGTGAATCTTGCAATCAGCAAGGCGGGCGTCGGCACCGGCCGCTGGACAGCGTCGGGTACTGACCTGATCGACGGACCGCGCCGCGTGCGCTTCCGGAAAGTCGACGATCCCACCGCCGCTGATATCTACGCCGGCCACGTCGACGGGCTTCACGTCACGGCGCTACACAATCCGGGTATCAGTTACGGCCTATGCGCCAACGTATCCCGCGGCCCGCTCGCCGACCCACGCGTACGACGCGCACTCTCACTCCTCATCGACCGTCCACGACTGGAGCCTGTCCTGGCCAGCACCGGCTACACCGTCGCCAGCTCGGTCCTGACCCCGTCGACAATCGACTATCGGGACTGCACAACCGAACTCGCCTACGATCCGCACACTGCGCACCAGCTTCTCAGCGCCGCGGGCTGCGCCGAACTCTCGTTCAACGTGGTGTTCAACAGCACGTTCTCCCCCGTCGACACCGCGGTCCTCGCCGCAGTCGCTGCGCAGTGGGCCGAACACGGAATCACCTTGGTGCTCAATGATGTCGACTTCTCCGAGCTCCGGGCCAGGCAGGAGTCCGGTGATTACGACTTCCGGTTCTTCTACTTCACCGGCGCCGACCCCGACGTGCTCCGCTACCAGTTCGCGGTCACGCAGCGAAACATGAACCACCGCAATGGCGTCGACGATATCGACCATCTGCTCGATGCCCAATTGTCCTGTGCGGACGCCGACCAACGCCGCGCGCTGGTACACGACATCCAACATCGAATCATCACGGCCGGCCTGTGGTTGCCGATCTGCAACGTCCGCACCGTGACCAGCCATCGCCCCGGTGCGCTGTCGGGCGTCTCCCTCGACACCGAAGCGCTCACCCGAATCTCCTGAAAGGTCCTCATGGACATCGCAATCATCGGCGCCGGACTGGGCGGCCTGTCCGCGGCCGTCGCCCTGCAACAGCACGGCCTGAAACCCGTCGTCTTCGACAAGACCCGCCAGCTCGGTGAAGTCGGCGGCCCGCTCGGCATCTCCCCGCAGACACTGCGGCTGTTCGGTGACTGGGGCATCGCCGCACAGTTTGACGAAATCTCCTCGGCTACACCGTTCTTCGAGAACCGGGACCAGCAAGGCGAGCTGGAGAAGATCACCGACTACGCGGCCACACCGGATTCCGACGGCGAGCACGGGCGGTTCGGCTACGCCGACGCCGACGTGTCCCCGCGCACAGTGCACCGCGCCGACCTGCACCGTCTGCTCGTCGCGACCGCAGGCGCTGAGCAGGTCCGGCTGGGGCATGAACTGGAGACCATCGCCGAGCACGACGACCACGTCGAGCTCACCTTCGCAGGCGGCGAGACGGTGCGAGCCGGATTGGTGATCGCCGCCGACGGCCTGCGGTCGACGGTGCGAAAGCTGTTCAGCAGCGACGAAATTCACTACTGCGGATCGGTGATCTTCCGGGCCGTCAGCCCCGCCAGTTGCGTCGACGGGCCCAACGACCGGCTGCGGTCCTGGCATTCCGCCGACTACGCCAAACACGTCATCTCCATGCCGGTGCGGGCCGGCCGACAAGTCGCTGTCGACGCCACGCTCGGGGTCGACGAACCGCCGCTGCACCTGTGGTCGGCGCGGGCCGACCTGGAGGCACTGGCCCGCCAGTTCGACGATTTCGATCCGGTGGTGCCGCGGATGCTCCGTGCCGCGACCAGCCCGGTGTACATGCACGCGGTGTACGACCGCGACCCGATCGACCAGTGGACCACCAGACGCATCGCGCTCCTCGGCGACGCGGCCCACCCGATGACACCGTTCGGCGGGCAGGGGGCCAATCAGGCTATCCAAGACGCCGCCGAGTTGGCGACGCAGATCGCCTCGGTCGTCGACGGCGACTACGCCTCGGCGTTGGCGAGCTACCAGCGCATCAGGACCGAGCAGACTGCCGAAATACAGCGGGCCGCACGCGGTTACGCCAACCGGCGGGCCTCGGTCTCGCTGCGTTTGACGGACATCCTCGTGGACTGAGCACCCAATGCGTAAGGCCGCCCCGTCAAACGACAGGGCGGCCTCAGCGGTGCCGGAAAGTTTCAGCGGTTGCGCTGGTGGTGGTGATGCACCGGGGTCCCGGGCTCCGGGGTGTTGTGCTGGTGCGGGAAGGCCTGGTGGCTGCCGATGGGGCTGCTGGCGGTCGAGACATCCGCGTGCGCGGTAGCGGCACCGAGGAAGATGACGGCCGGCGCGGCGGCGAGGGCGAAACCGGCGGCGATGCGGTGGGTGAGGTTCATGTCGACTCCCTTGTCGGATAAGGCTTTTCAAGTTCTGTCCGGTGTGTTCCGGTGTTGAACTAAGAATGCCGCGCACGGCCATCCACCTGTATCCGCCAACCGGGCCCTACGCCGGTTGAATCGTCTGTCCCCCAATCGGGGGAACGGTCTCGCACCCCAGACCTGGCGGGCGAGGACAAAGCTCACGCCGCCATCACCGCGACGCCGATCGAAGACCTACGCGGAGAGATCACTCACCTGCGAGAGTTGTTGCAGCAGAACGCCCTCAGGACGGGAGCTGGTTGAGCCAATCGTCGTCGCCGTCGATCGGCTTGCCATTGATGACGACGAGCGGCACCCCCGGCTCCGGGAAGTCGTGCAGGAGCTCGAGGTTGTTGGCGGCGATGACTTGGGCGTCGTAGCCGACGGGCAAGCCGAGCCGGATCATGTCCTGAGCCGACTGCGGCGCGCCAACATGATTCGCAAGCTCGGCCAGCTGATCGTTGCTCAGATCCGTTCCGCCCTTTTCGTGCGGCTGCTGCTCTTTCGAAAAAATCTGCTGGACGAAGTGCCACGCGACATCGCTCGACTTCGACTCACCAGCCACGGCGAACGCAGCGTAGATCGCCCGACGGTCGTATGTGCCACTGGCCGAATATTTTTCGAGGAAGTTCACGAAGCGCAGGTTCACCCGCAAGGCGCCGTTCTCGATGCGCCGCCCCATTTCGTCGCCGTCTTTGCGGATCATCTTGCCGCTGTATGGGCACAGCGGGTCGACGTAGAGATCGATCTGTCCGAGCGCATTGGGATCACCGATGGAGATGACGTCCCCGGCCGGCGCCGCGGCGGCCGCGTGCGCCTGCCCGGCTACCGGGCCACACATCAGCAGTGCGACCAGCACACCGAAAACCGCCAGCAGGATGTTCATCTTCGACCGAACCATGGCTCCATCATGTCGTGTCGTCGGGTGCGCATGACCGGCGCAACCGCCTTCGTCGCACAGAGTCGGGCACATCACCACCCGTTCCACGCCATCACGCCCCGCCATGCACCACACTGGGCTCATGACGGACACCGCCGCCACCCGCGTCGCGGTCTACCTCGACTTCGACAACATCGTCATCTCCCGCTACGACCAGGTCAACGGCCGCAACTCCTTTCAGAAGGACAAGGCCAAGGGACTGGACCCCGACCGGTTGACCCGGGCCACCGTCGACGTTGGCGCGGTCCTCGACTTTGCCTCATCTTTCGGGACGTTGGTGCTCACCCGGGCGTACGCCGACTGGTCCGCCGACGTCAACGCCGGCTACCAGCAACAACTCGTCGGACGCGCCGTGGACCTCGTGCAACTGTTCCCAGCCGCCGCGTATAGCAAGAACGGCGCCGACATCCGGTTGGCGGTCGACGCCGTCGAAGACATGTTCCGCCTGCCCGACCTCACCCACGTCGTCATTGCCGCCGGCGATTCCGACTACATTCCGCTGGCCCAGCGCTGCAAGCGCCTCGGCCGGTATGTGGTGGGCATCGGGGTGGCCGGGTCGTCGAGCCGGGCGCTCGCGGCGGCCTGCGACGAGTTCGTCACCTACGACGCCCTGCCCGGCGTCCCGGCACTCGAGCCCTCCGCGGAGCCGCCCAAACGCACCCGCCGCAGCACCAATTCCGAGCCCGAACCGCCAGACCCGCAGACCTCCGCCACTGCCCTACTGACCCGCGCGCTGCAGATCGGGCTCGAGAAAGACGACGTCGAATGGCTGCACAATTCGGCAGTCAAAGCGCAAATGAAGCGGATGGACCCGTCCTTCAGCGAAAAGGCGCTGGGATTCAAGTCTTTCAGCGATTTCCTGCGCTCGCGCACCGACGTCGTCGAGTTGGACGAAAGCTCAACGACGCGGATGGTGCGGCTCAGCACGCAGTAGCGCCGCCCCACCGCCCGCTACCAGGCCCCGACCGAACTCGTCAGCGCCGTTGATCGGCCGGCGCCATCGTGGCCCCCAGACCAATGAACAGCATGTCGAGACCGCGATCGAGTTCGGCGGCGCCGTCATAGCCAGCCAGCGCGGAGGCCAGCGCCCGCACCTGAGGGAACTCGGTGATGGCCAATCGGTGCAGGCCCAGCCGCAGGACATCGTCGGATTCCTCGGGACGCTCGACCACCTCCTGCAACTCGGTCAGGATGTGGCCGTAGAGGTAGCCGAAGAGCACCCGGTAGATGTGCAGGGCGTCGAGGTCACTGAACCCGGCACCTACCAGCAGCGTCACGACGTCCTCCAGAGGCCGCAGCATCCCCGGTGGACGCTGCCCCAGTGGGGTTGCTAGCGGCCGGGTGACCAACAGCGGCACCACATTTGGGTGTTCCAGCGCCAGCCGCCGGAAATCGTGCGCCACTGCGCGCAACTGCCCCGTCCAGTCCGAATCGGTGGCATCGATACGCAGTTGGCCGATCACCATCTCGGCGACACCGTCGAGCAGGGCCGCCTTATTCGGCACGTGCCGGTACAGCACCGCCGGGTCGCGACCGACCTCGTCACTGAGCCGGCGCATGGACAGCCCGTCAACACCGTCACGGTCGACGATCTGCAAGGCGGAGTGCAGAATCACTGACCGGCTGACCTGCCCGACCATCGTGATAGCACCTCCCTCTGACTGTCCCGCAACGGATCACATTGTGTGACGACAGTACCCGCCCGCAGTGTTGACATACCTGGTCAAGGCCGACTCCCTAGCGCGGCCACGCCCGCTCCGACCGCCGCCTGGACAGAATTCGTTGCGCCACAGCCTGATACGACCTGGCGATCACGGGCCAGGCCATCTCCGGCGCCAGCTTTCGAGCCTCCGCCGCCATCGCGCCAGCCAACCGGGGCTGGCTCAGCACTGCATGCAGTGCGGACTGCAACGCCTCCGGATCATCGTGACCGACCACGATGCCCGCCCCGCTGGAAAGGAGCTCGACCGCGTGCGGGAAGGCGGTGGCGACAACCGGCCGGCCGCACGCAATCGCCTCGACCAAAACAGCGGAACTGACCTGATCAGTGGAGTCGTAGGGCAGCACCACCGCCGCCGCCGACATGACCAACGCAGTCAGTGTCGGCACGTCGCGGTAGCCGGCATCGAAATGCACCGAGCCGGCCACCCCGCCGCTGCGGGCTTGCTCAATGAGGGCATTGCGGTAGGTCTCACCGTCAGCGGCTAGCGTCCTCGGATGGGTCTGGCCCGCGACCAGATAACGCGGCTGGCCGGTAAGTCGATGCAACGAACCCATCGCGTCGATTACCCGCTCGACCCCTTTGCCCGGCCTCAACAGCCCCCAGGTCAGCAGGGTCGGTCGCCCGCTTCGCTTCATTCGGGGACCGGTCGGAATGGCCGCACCGCGCGGAATCGTGACGACCTTCCGGCGGTCGACATCGAACCCAACGCACAGCCGGGTGCTGGCCGCGGCGGACATGACGACCACCTGATCGGCGAGCGCCAGCAGCGACTCAAACACCGAACGCTGATGTCGCGTCAGGTCCTTGGGGACGGTGTGCGCGACGACAATCGACGGGACCTGCAGTGCGTCGACGATGTCCACCACCTCGGACCCGTCGACTCCGCCGTAGATGCCGAAGTCGTGCTGGATGACGGCGATATCGCTGCAGCTGAGTAAGTCCGCGACTGCCGACACTGACGCCGCCGATCCATTGGCCAGCTCCCCGATGACGCGGCTGTCGTCGGTTGACGCCCCGTCGGCGACTCGCACCACGCTGACGTCAGCGCCGTTGCGGTACAGCCCATTGCTCAGGGCCGCTCCGAACCCGGCCACGCCGCATCGCGTCGGTGGATACGTGCTGAGAATCCCGAAGCTTGGCGAGCCGACCGCCGGGTAATCCGGTTCCGGGGAATTCGAATAGGCAAGGCTGGGAAGAGATTTCACGACGATCCTGACACACGGCCGTCGTCGGCCGTCGCGCCCGTGAGCCTGGGGCCGGGTAGCGCAAGCCGGAAGATGGTCCGCAGGGTCTGCAGATACTGGTGGGCGAGCGAGCCGCAGGTGTACGGCAGGTCGTACTTGTTGCACAGCTCGCGCACCCGATCGCTAATCTGCGCGTACCGATTGCTCGGCAGATCCGGAAACAGGTGATGCTCGATCTGGTAGCACAGGTTGCCACTCGAAAATGCCAGCAGCGGACCAGCTTTGAAGTTCGCCGTACCTAGCATCTGGCGTAGATACCATTCCGCCCTGGTCTCCTCTTGCACGATTTCCGGGGCGAACGTCTGCACACCGTCGGGGAAATGGCCGCAAAAGATCACCACGTAGGCCCACAGATTGCGCAGCAGGTTAGCAGCGATGTTCGCAGTCAGGACCCGGCGCCATCGACGCCCGCCAAGCGCAGGCAGGACGAGGTAGTCCTTCGCGGTCTGGCCGGCCATCTTGACCAGCATGGTCCGCTTGACGGCCTGCTTGCCGGCTGCGGTGCTCGCCCTGCTCTGGTCAGAGTGAAATCCGTGCCGGGCGATGCCCCATTCGAATGTCAAGGCCAACAACAGATTTACCAGGGGCTGCAGGAGATACGCCGGCTTCCATGGTTGATCGCGGCTGACCCGCATTACCCCGAACCCGAGATCGTCGTCCATGCCGAGGACGTTGGTATACACATGATGGCGATAGTTGTGGGAGTAGCGCCACTGCGCCGACGACCCCACCATGTCCCATTCCCACGCACTGGAGTGGATCTCGGAATCGTTCATCCAGTCCCACTGCCCGTGGCAGACGTTGTGCGCGATCTCCATGTTCTCAACGGATTTCGCGTAGGCCAGTGACAAGGTCCCGGCGGCCCAGCCGACTCGGGAGCGCCACCCAACGATCAGCAGCCGAGCCACGAGATCCAGGACTCGTTGGAACACGATGACGCGCCGGATATAGGCCGCGTCCCTGACACCGCGCGAGTCCTCGATATCGGAGCGGATGGTGTCCATCTCTGCTCCGAACGCCTCAATATCGCGCTGACTCAGATGCGTATAAGCCGCGATGTTACGTATTGCCACCTGTATCCCAGTTCATTGTGCGCGGCGGCAGACCTGGGCTCCGCCACGGCGCGGCCGCCCGTCTGCAGCCCAGTCAACGCGGGCGGCCGGGCGTTGTCAACAGTGTTGACCCACATCGTTGCACCAGGTCAGCAGCGCACGTATGGTCGGGTAACAGGGACCGTCCAGGCCCCCGAAACAAAGGGGCCGAGCATGGCCGACAAATCTCCCCGGCACACCATGTCCAAGAAATCCGGTAAGTCGCTCAAAGAGAAACGGGCGGACAAGCGCGCCAAAACGACCCAGGCACCGGCGATCGACAACGTGCTGCACCCCAAGAAGCACTGACAGCCACCCCTGCCAGTTAGCTATCCCAACGCTTTTCGCAGCGGGTTTGCGGGGTTTCGCTGCGGACCGGGACTTCCCATGAGGCGGCCTCGCGCAGCTGTGCGGGCGATCGGCGGCCGATGAGTCAGGTCAGGCGTTACCCCTGACCTGACTCACCACAAGAGTGCGGGCGGAGGGACTTGAACCCCCACGTTCTTTCGAACACGGACACCTAAAGACCGCGCGTCTGCCATTTCGCCACGCCCGCAGCCCCCTGAGGATACCGGTACCGCGGAGTCTCGAGCTTGTCGGACCCAAGTCCCGCCCGGTGGCGTGGTCGCGCGTCCAACGTCCCACGTCGCAACCGGCGCGAATCGCAAACCCGAGGTCACGCGCGGTACCGTTGCTCTATGTCCACTACACGGCGTAGGAGGCCGGCGCTCATCGTGCTGGTGACCGTCGCTGCCTTGGGCTGCATGGCCCTGGCCTGGTGGCAGTGGTCGCGATTCCAGTCGACCGCCGGCACTTTCCAGAACTTGGGCTACGCCCTGCAGTGGCCGATGTTCGGCGCGTTCTGTTTCTACGGCTACTACAAGTTCGTCCGCTACGAGGACGAAGGCCCCGTCGCACCGGCAGCCAATGAGCCCACCGAAATCCCCGAGGGCCTGCTCCCCGAGCGTCCCAAAGCCGCCACAGACACCGACGCAGAAACCGCCGAGTACAACGCCTACCTCGCCGAACTGGCCGAGAACGACAAACAGGACAGGACCACCACATGACCGAGTCGCAGCCGACCGCCGTGTCGAAAGACTCCATCCGCAAGGCCCTGATCGCCTACCGCGTGATGGCCTGGGCGACCGGTATCTGGCTCATCGCTCTCTGCTACGAGCTGGTCGCGCATTACATCTTCAACGACGTCAGCCTGAACTGGATCGGCATCGTGCACGGTTGGGTGTACTTCATCTACCTGCTGTGCACCTTCAACCTGGCGGTCAAGGTCCGCTGGCCCCTGGGCCAGACCATCGGCACCCTCTTCGCCGGCACCGTCCCGCTGCTCGGCATCATCGTCGAGCACTTCCGCACCGAAGATGTTCGGAAGCGCTTCGACCTCGTCTGATTGCGCGGTGTGGCCGCGAATGTAACCAAGTGGCGGAAATTGGGCTCGAAAACCGCAGTGGCGTTACGGTCGCGGGCCGCTAGCCAAACCCTTCACGACGCCTTCAGCCCAGTGGGCCATACCGAGTCGGTCAGGTCGCGCGACAGTCGGATCGCGACATCATCGACCGCGCCCCGCAATGCGCGGGCATGTGCGATCCTGCGCAGCACGACGCCACTGGGATCACGCGATGTGACTCGAATGACGAGCCACCCCATCTCGATCATCTCCTCGATCCGCGCAATGTCCTTGCGAATCTGGTCGGGGTCCATGTGGTGCCGCCCCTCGTACTCGACCGCGATCTTCAATTCCGGCCAAGCGAGATCGACGACCCCGATCAGCGCCCCATATTCGTTGTCGATCGGGTGTTGAGTCACCGGCCGAGGGAAGCGGGCCTTCACGATCAGTAGCCGCAGTCGCGTCTCAGCCGGAGACTCGGCGCCCGGATCCACCAACGCGATCGTCGTCCGCGCCGCCTTGAGCCCCCGCTGCCCCGGATGCCGTCCAGCCGCCTCCTGAATCTGAGCGACCGCCAAACGCGCCGACCGAGCCAACGCATCAATGGCGGCAACCGCTACGTCCTCGCGATATCTGCGAGCCAGGTCGACGGCCGTGCGCAACGGCGTGGTCAGATGCATCTCACCAATCGCGCACACATCGTCGTCGTCCAAGGCGTCCGCCCACACCACGACACCGCGCGCGGCCCGTCGATTGCTGTGAATGATGTTGGCAGGCAACGACGCATCGATGTAGCGGGCTCCGTGCAGCGCGGCTGCCGAGAATCCCGCGAGCACACCCGCACGTTTGGATCGCAGCCAAGCGGCCTTCGCTCGAAGGATCGCAGTCGGTCGAGTACCTCGCGCCACGTATACGTCTTGGTGGACGGCAACGAAATTCGTTCGCAATTGGTGACGCGTCAACGTTCCGGCGGCCAACGCCTCGCTGCCGATAAATGGCTCCCCCATGGTGGCAGTGTGCCCAGCTGCTGGCCGGCGGCCAAGGTCAAGCGGCGTAGCCCAGTGGATGGATCGGCCAAGGCCGCCGCGAATGTAACCGCAAGGCGGAAATCGGTCCCGAGAACCGCCGTGGCGTTACGGTCGCGGCAGCCCAACCCATCACCCCAGGTGCTTGAGAACCTCAGCTGCCAACTGCTCGCCCCGATCCTCCTGCAGGAAGTGCGACGCACCTTCGATCCGCACCTGCTCGTCGACCGTCGGGATCAGGTCGCGGAACGCCTCGCCCGCCCGCGGATACGGGAACACGGGGTCCTGGTCGGAGAACGCCACCAACGCCGGCTTCTCCCAGCGCGATAGCGCGTCGGTAACCGCACGCATCTCCGTCGCACCGACGGCGTCATCAGTGATCGGCACCAAGAGCGGGAACTGCGCGGCGCCAGCCTTGGCCTCCACGGTGGGGAACGGCGCGTCGTAGGCGGCAACCACTTCAGGCGACAACTCACCAGTCGTTGCGCCTTGAATCACGAAGCCGACCGGCAAGTCGGGATTGGCTTCCGCGAAATCCCGCCACGCCATGAAACCCTTGGACACCCGGCCGGTGAACAGCCCGGTATTGAAAATCGCCAGCGCGCCAACGCGATCCGCGTTCTCCACCGCCCATCGCAGGCCGATCGGCCCGCCCCAGTCCTGCACGACGACGGTGGCGTCGCTCAGGTCCAGTCCGCCAAGCACCTGCGTCACCAGGTCGACGTGCCGGTCGTAGCTGTACCACCGCCGGTCGGTGGGCTTGTCCGAGCGACCGAACCCCACGTAGTCGGGCACGATCACCCGACGCCCGGCATCCACGAACGGGCCAATCATCTTGCGGTAGAGGTACGCCCACGTCGGCTCGCCGTGAAAACACACGATGGGCTTGCCGTCGCGCGGCCCCTCATCGAGATAGTGCATGCGCAACCCGTCGACGTCGACGTAGTTCGGAGCGAAGTCGTAACCCGGAAGATTCGCGAATCGCTCGTCGGGCGTGCGGAAGACCTCTGCGGTAGTCATGTCGTCAACCTCCCACTTGTTGACCGACCGGTCAACTATTAAATAGAATTCACAGGTGCCACGCAGTTCAGACGCCCGCGACCGCCTGGTCGCGACCGCCGCCCGACTCTTCCTCGAACGCAGCTATCAAGCCGTCGGGGTCGACGAGCTGTGCCGCGCGACGGACATCCGCAAAGGCAGCTTCTACCACTATTTTTCGTCGAAGTCAGAGCTCGCCAAAGCCGTTATCGACTTGCACGCCAAGGTATTTCAGCGCCAACTCGCCAGCTCCCCCACTGCGACGCCCGCGGAAAAGCTACACGCGGTGCCCGATGCCATCGGTGCCATCCAGTCCGCATTGGAAGCCCAATTCGGCCGCGCGGTGGGCTGCCCATTCGGCAACTTCGCCGCTGAACTGTCCACCACCGACGACGACCTCCGTGAGCACCTCGCACACACCCTCAAGGCGATGGAGCATCACCTGGCGGTCATCGCGCACGAGGCCGCGACCGCCGGCGCGCTACGTCCGGGCACCGACCCGCAGCAGCTCGCGCACGCACTACTCGCGCAGTATCAGGGCATCATCCTGCTGGCCAAGCTCAACGATTCCGGCGTCAAGCACCTCGCGCCCGCGCTGCACGACTTCGTCGATGGGTATCTGGCCACGCCGTAGCTCACGCGCACCTGCTGGTCAGGCGCCATTCACGGCTTCCTGCGGGCTCCATTCGGTACCTCGCTCACCGAAACCAATTTGTCTACTCCTCAGACAAGTGCAATAGTCGGCGAGGCAACCTGAGGGAGGACCAAAGTGCAGAACGAACAGTCAGCTTCGCCAGACGCCGACGCCATGCGCGGTGGACTGCCCGCAGAACTCGGCGTGGGCGCAATCGGTGGAATGATCGGCGGCTTGTTCGGCGGCGGCAGCGGCGTCTTCTACGTGCCGGCCCTGGAATTCCTGACCAAGCTGCCACGGACAAGCCTGCACGGGACGGCCACCGCTGCCAATACCGCCGTCGTCGGGGTCGGGGCGCTGACCTTCGCGTTGGTCCGCGGCCACGTCGACTGGAACGCCGGCATCGGCATGCTGATCGGCGGGACCATCGGCGGCCTGTTCGGCGCCAAATTGCTCCTGAGGGTCTCGCCCTCAATTCTGCGCTGGCTGTTCGTCGGTGTGCTGCTGCTGTCGGTGCTCAAGCTCACGCTCGACATCGCCGGTATGAACCCACTGAAGGGCGGGGCGGTGGTTTCCGCCGCCGTCATTCACAACTGGGTTTACATCGCGCCGGTCTCGCTGGCATGCGGGCTGCTGATCGGCGCGTGGGCCGCGGCGGTCGGTCTCGGCGGCGGCCTGCTCGCTGTTCCCGTCCTGATGATGTTGTTCGGTTGCGACCTGCATACGGCGATCGGGACCTCGCTGCTGATGTTCGTCCCGAACTCGATCGTCGGCTGGATCATGCACGCCCGCCAGGGAACAGCGTCGCCCCGGCTGAGTCTGACCCTTAACCTCGGCGCACTACCGGGGGCGATCGCCGGCGCAGTGCTGGCCCTGGTCCTGAACGCCAAAGCGCTGTCGGCGACATACGCCGCCTTCTGTCTGTTCGTGGCCGTGCGCGAATTGGTGCGCATGTACCGTCCACGACCCGCTCAGGCCGACGTCGAGCACCATGACCGCGTCGCCGCCGTCGCCGACAGCCCGGTCGGATAGCTAGGCGCCGGCCAACTCCCGCAGCGCCGGCACCAACTGCGCCAGCGCCCGCCCACGATGTGACGCCGCGTCCTTCTCGTCCGGCGTCAGCTCCGCCGCAGACCGAGAACCACCCGCAGGGACGAACACCGGGTCATAACCAAACCCACCCGCACCCCGGGGCTCCCGAGCAATAACACCGGGCCACTCACCGCGCACCACGACAGAACCAGCAGCAGAGACCAACGCGCAGCTCGACACGAATGCCGCACCACGACGCTCATCCGGCACGTCACCCAACTGCCCCAGCAGCAGCTCCAGGTTCGCCGTGTCATCGCCGTGCTGTCCGGCCCACCGGGCCGACAACACGCCGGGCATACCGTTCAACGCCTCGACTGAAACGCCGGAATCATCTGCAACACAAGGAATTCCGGTGGCTTCGAAACCGTCACGAGCCTTGGCCAACGCGTTCTCTTCGAACGTCGCCCCGGTCTCGGGCGCCTCGGGATACGCGGGCACATCGGCCAACGACAACAACGTCAGACCGACAACACCGGCGGCATCGAGAACGCGCTGCAGCTCCGCAAGCTTCTTCGCATTGCGCGAGGCAACGAGTAGCTCAGGCACCAAATGCCTTCTTCGCCGGACCCGACGCCTCGGGCAGCACGCCCGGGTACGGCAGCTCCAGCGCCTCGCGCTGCAACGCGAACAACTGATCGCATGCGGCCAGCGCGGCATCCAAAAGCTTGTCGAGCGTCGAGCGCGGGAACGTCGCGCCCTCGCCCGTGCCCTGCACCTCGACCAAGGTTCCGGTGTCGGTGGCGACGACGTTCATGTCGACCTCGGCCCGCGAGTCCTCGGTGTAGGGCAGGTCTGTGCGGACCCGGCCGTCGACCACACCGACCGAGACGGCGGCGATGGCGCACGACAGCGGACGCGGGTCCTTCAACCGGCCCGCCGCGGCCAAGTAGGTGACGGCGTCGGAAAGCGCGACATACGCGCCGGTGATCGCCGCGGTGCGGGTGCCGCCGTCGGCCTGCAGCACGTCGCAGTCGATGGCGATGGTGTTCTCACCCAGCGCACTGAGGTCGATGCACGCGCGCAGCGAGCGGCCGATCAACCGGCTGATCTCCTGGGTCCGCCCACCGACGCGGCCCTTGACCGACTCGCGGTCGGAGCGGTCGTGCGTGGCGGCCGGCAGCATCGCGTACTCGGCGGTCAGCCAGCCCAACCCGGAACCCTTGCGCCAGCGCGGCACCCCTTCGGACACCGAGGCCGTGCACATGACCCGGGTCTGGCCGAACTCCACCAGCACCGACCCAGCCGGGTGGTTGGTGAATCCTCGGGTGATCTTTACCGGGCGGAGCTCGTCGTCAAGGCGACCGTCTTCACGTCTGGACACCCGACAACCCTAGCGGGCCGCGGATAGCGGGGCGGCGCCTTACCCGCGGGTGATGTCGAACGACTCGTTGCACACCACGGCATGCACCGGTCCGTCGAACTCCGCCTTGGCCTCGCTGATGACGTCCTCGCGCGACGTCCACGGTGGAATGTGGGTCAGCAGCAGCTCGCCCACCCCGGCCTCGCGGGCAGCGCGTCCCGCCTCGGTCCCGGACAGGTGCAGCTTCGGCGGACGGTCCGGCGAGTCGGTCCACGACGCCTCGCACAGGAACACATCGGCACCGCGAGCCAGATCGACCAACGCGTCGCAGTACCCGGTGTCGGCTGAGTAGACGAGCGTCGCCCCGGACGGATCCGTGAAGCGCATGCCGTACGACTCAGTTGGGTGACAGACCTGTCGGGGCGTCACAACGAGCGAGCCGATCTCGACGTCCTCGCCGTCAACCCAGACCTTGATGTCGAAGATGTCGGTGATGTCGTCAATCTCGCCGCCCTCGGGTGACGACGCCGCGCCGAGCCTGTGCCAGGTCGCCGCCGGGCCGAACAGCAGTGCCTTACCAACCGGAGGATTCGGGTGATACCGCCGCCAGACAAAGAGCCCCGGCAAGTCCAAACAATGGTCGGCATGCAGATGCGACAGCAATATATTTACGGCGCCCGGATCAGCATGCCGCTGCAGCGCGCCGAGAACTCCGCCGCCGAAGTCAATAACCATCGGAGTGGTGTCGGGTGCGGTCAGCAGATAGCCCGAGGCCGGTGAATCCGGCCCTCCCACGCTGCCGGAGCAACCGAGAATGGTGAGGCGCACACCCCTAGCTTGCCACGTCAAGGCGTCCCGCGACGAAAAGACGGCACCTTTCGGAGGCCAGTTTCTCGTTTAATTCCAAAAGCGATACCAATCACGCCACCGGCACCCCAACGCGCAGCGAATGCCGAATTCAGCAAATCACGCTGGAATTGACGGCAGGGTCGACCCCTTACGTCGTTGGCGCGCTTCCCTTTCCGGACTGCTGAGCAAATACGCAGCAATCACCCCGGCGATGCCGCCACATAGGTGGCCCTGCCACGACACTCCAAACGTGCCGGGCAGCGCGCCCCACAGCACACCGCCGTAGACGAACAACACGACGACGCCGACGGCGATCTGCCAGGCCCGCCGGGTGAAGAACCCGAACACGATGAGGAACGTCAGCCAGCCGAAGATCAGCCCGGACGCTCCGATGTGGACGGATTCCACGCCGGGCCGCGCGCCGATGTTGCCGATGAGCCAGGTACCGAACCCACCCAGAATCCAGACGATCAGCGTGGCTGCCAAAAACCGACCCATGCCGGCCAGCGTCACCAGGAAGCCGAGCACCAGCGCCGGGCCGGTGTTGGCCATCAAGTGCTCCCAATTGGCGTGCAGCAGCGGCGCCCACAAGATGCCCCAGAGTCCGTCTGCCTCCAGCGGCCGGATGCCGTCCTGATTCAGCTCCTGGTTGTGCAGCGCATCCCAACCTTCGATGAGCCACAACAGTGCGACGAAGCTGACGATCGTGACGCCGCCGACCTTCCACGTCGCAGGCGGCTGCGGCCGCGACGGCGTCGTGGGCAAGTTGCTCATGCCCCAAGGCTACCGACGAACACCGTCAGCCGAAGGCTCCCGGCAGCAGGTCGCGATAGGTCGGAATCCCAGCGATCGACTCGGCGGCCAGCACGCCGACCATCACCGCGGTGGCCAGCGCGTCGGCGGCCGCTGCCCCGATCTCGGAGATCAGCCGCGTCTCCGGATTCATCTGTTCGGGCGTCGCGGGGTCCGGCTCGATCTGGACCCGGCCGGTCGCGAGGGCGAAGACGGTGTCACCGTCGACCGCGGTGTGCGCCGGCCGGATGGTGTGGGCCAAACCGTTGTGCGCGGCCGTCGCCACCTTCTTGCATCCCGCCGGGCTCAACTTGGCGTCGGTCGCGACGACAGCGATGGTCGTGTTGAGCGGCTTCGGGTCTTTCACCCGAGTGCAGAACGCCTCGACCTGCTCGGGCGGCGGAGGCTGCAGCCCGAACTGCCTGATCTGGTCGGCCGACCACGGCAGCCCGGTCTCGGAGTCGGCGATGTTGCCGGCCGCGTTCACAACCACCAACGCGCCGACCGTCACGCCGTTGTCGAGCGTGACCGACGCCGTCCCGAGCCCGCCCTTGACCGACCCGGCCCGCGCTCCGGCGCCCGCGCCGTGGTTGCCGTTGGGCACGTCTGTACTGGAATGGGCGACCGCCAGGTAGCCGAACTCAGCGGTCGGACGATTGGCCCACGCACCCACCGGAAGGTCGAAGATCACCGCGGCCGGGACGATCGGCACCCGACCACCGGGCATCTTCACTCCACGGTCGTTCTCCTCCAACCAGGTCATTACGCCGTCGGCGGCCGCGAGGCCGTAGGCGCTGCCGCCGGTGAGCACGATCGCGTCGACGTGCTGCACGCTGTTGGACGGATCCAGCAGATCGGTCTCGCGGGTGCCGGGCGCTCCCCCACGCACGTCGACCGCGCCGACGGTCCCCGGCGGAGCGAGCACGACGGTGGTGCCGGTGGCCCAGCCAGAACCCAGGGTGGCATCTTCGATGCGCTGGTAGTTCCCGACCAGGATGCCGGGGACGAAGGTGATGGAGCCCGTCACCGCTCGTCCAACAGGCTCAGCACCAGGTACTCCTGCAGATACGTCAGCCACTGATACACCTCGAGATGCCCCGCCATCGGATGGTCCGGCGAAAGTCGTTGCGGCCCTTCGGGTCCGATATCAAGCATGGCACCGAGCGCCAGCCGCACGTCGTTGATCGCGGTCGCCCAGTCCTGCGCCTGGTCCTCGGTCAGCTCGAACTTGCCGGCCGGATCTGGCAGCGAATCCAGAAGCCGTTGCGCGGCTTCGCGTTTGGCATCAATGATGGCCGGCTCATGCAGGCTGCGCAGCGCGCCGTTGAGGCTCTCGCCGGCGGCGCGGCCGTCGGGATGTTCGCTGGGATCTCGGTAGAAGTCCGGCAGCAACCGCCGCATGGTGTCGTCATCGGGGGCCTGCGACGGCCCGATCTTCATACCGGTCAGTTCCGCGAGTTCGTCACGCGGCGAGGAGGATTCGCGGTCATCGAGCATCTCCACCAATGACCCGACCAGGTTGCGCAGCATGGTGACTTCGTGCGTTTCCAACCCTGACTTGATCCGCACGCCCGCCGACGTGTTCACCCGCTTCCATTTGCGCACGGGCTCAGCTGTCCTGCTGCATGGTTGCCCACAGTCCGGCCGCGTGCAGCTTGGTGACGTCGACCTCCATCGACTCGCGGCTACCCGCCGAGACGACGGCCTTGCCTTCGGTGTGGACCTGCATCATCAGCTCGGTGGCACGCACCTCGCTGTAGCCGAACAGCCTCTGGAAGACGTACGTCACGTAGGTCATGAGGTTCACCGGGTCATCCCAAACGATGGTCACCCACGGACTATCGAGGTCGGCTACCTCCTCGACATCAGTCGCGGGGCTCGTCCGCGACACTGGGGCACCCAGAACCATGAGCCCAGAATAGCCGGGCGGATACGGGCTGAAGAACCAGTACGGTGAGGGCTGTGACCGCCGCGTTGCTGACCGACAAATACGAGCTCACCATGCTCGCTGCTGCCCTGCGCGACGGCACCGCACACCGCCGTGCGTCGTTTGAGGTGTTTGCTAGGCGGCTGCCGTTCGGACGTCGATACGGGGTCGTCGCCGGCACCGCCCGGTTTCTTGCAGCGCTCGCCGACTTCCGGTTCGACGACGCCGCACTGGCCTCGCTGGACTTCCTCGACGCCGAGACGCGGCGCTGGCTGGCCGACTACGAGTTCCGCGGCGACGTCGACGGCTATCCCGAGGGCGAGCTGTATTTCCCGGATTCGCCGGTGCTATCGGTGCACGGCACCTTCGCCGAATGCGTGCTCCTCGAGACGCTCGTGCTGTCGATCTTCAACCACGACACAGCGATCGCGTCTGCAGCCGCGCGGATGGTCAGCGCCGCGACCGGCCGGCCGCTGATCGAGATGGGCTCCCGGCGAGCTCACGAACAGGCCGCGGTCGCCTCCGCCCGTGCTGCCTATATCGCCGGGTTCACCGGCACCTCGAACCTGGAGGCGCAACGGACCTACGGTGTCCCCGCGCTGGGCACGAGCGCCCACGCGTTCACCCTGCTGCACACCACGGAGTCCGGGCCGGATGAAGTTGCCGCGTTCCGCGCCCAGGTAGACGCGTTGGGCGTCGGGACGACGCTGCTGGTCGACACCTACGACATCACCAATGGCGTGGCCAACGCCATCAAGGTCGCGGGACCCGAGCTCGGCGCGGTGCGCATCGACTCCGGCGATCTGGGCGTGATGGCCCGGCAGGTACGCGACCAGCTCGACTCGTTGGGTGCGCGCGGCACCAAGATCGTGGTGTCCGGAGACCTCGATGAATACTCGATCGCCGGCTTGGCCGCGGCACCGGTTGACGTCTACGGCGTCGGCACGTCGGTGGTCACCGGTTCCGGAGCCCCGACCGCGTCCATGGTCTACAAGCTGGTCGAGGTCGACGACATGCCCGTGGCAAAACGCAGCACCCACAAGGAATCTCACGGCGGCCGCAAGGCGGCGCTGCGATTGGCCAAGCCGTCCGGAACCGTCGTCGAAGAGGTGGTGTACCCGGCCCGTTCAATTCCGACTGGTTGCGACGACGGGCGGGTGCTGACATTGCCGCTGGTGCGTTCGGGCTCAGTGGTTTACGACGCATCACTGGCCGACGCCCGCGCGCGCGTCGCGGCCGGGCTGCACAGCCTGCCCTGGGACGGGCTCAAGCTGTCCCGTGGCGAGCCAGCCATCTCGACCCGATTGGTGGGCGCGTGAGCCGCAAGACAGATCCGACAGACGCTTCACACATTTCGGGGCTGCTGTCCATCGCGGTGTCCACCCTCGGCGGCGCCGAGCGCAGCGGACAGATCGAGATGGCCGAAGCCGTCGGCTATGCCTTCGACAACGGCGAGCATCTAGCGGTGCAGGCCGGGACCGGCACCGGAAAGTCGTTGGCGTACTTGGTGCCGTCCATCGCGCACGCCGTGGCCTCGAATCAGCCGGTGGTGGTGTCGACGGCGACCATCGCGCTGCAGCGCCAGTTGGTGGACCGCGACCTCCCGCGGTTGGCCGACGCATTGGCCCCCCACCTCCCCCGCCGCCCAGAGTTCGCATTGCTCAAAGGGCGCGGAAATTACCTGTGCCTGAACAAGGTTCACAGCGGAGCGTCCGCCGAAGAAGACCTCCCGCAAGAGGAACTGTTCAACCCCGTCGCTGCCTCCGCCCTGGGCCGCGACGTCAAGCGATTGATCGAGTGGTCGTCGGACACCGAGACCGGTGACCGTGACGAAGTGGTGCCGGGCGTGCTCGACCGGGCCTGGTCACAGGTCAGCGTCGGCGCTCGGGAGTGCATCGGCGCCACCCGATGCCCTTACGGCACAGACTGTTTCGCAGAGAAGGCCCGAGCCAAGTCGGGGGCGGTCGACATCATCGTCACCAACCACGCGTTGCTGGCCATCGACGCCATCTCCGAGGTCAATGTGTTGCCCGAGCACCAACTGCTGGTGGTCGACGAGGCCCACGAACTGGTGGACCGCGTCACCAGTGTGGCCACCGGTGAACTGTCAGCCACGTCCATGGGCGTGGCACACCGCCGGGCCGCACGGTTGGTGGAACCTGAACTGGCAGAACGCCTTGAGGCTTCGGTGGCGACACTGTCGTCGGCTATCCACGACATGGAAGCCGGACGAATCGACGTCCTTGACGACGAGCTCGCAACCTATCTGACAGTGGTTCGCGACTCAGCCAACAAGGTCAAGATGGCGATCGACACCGCACCGTCCGATCCCACGGCGGCGGCCGCCCGCAGCGAGGCCGTCACGGCGCTGTCCGACCTCAGCGACACCGCGTCGCGCATCATCGACTCGTTCGTCCCGGCCATCCCCGACCGCTACGACGTGGTGTGGCTGGATCGCGAAGAGTCCAGAGGCACAGTGCGTTACATCCTGCGAGTGGCACCACTGTCGGTGGCCGGGCTGCTGCGCGGGCGGCTGTTCGGCGAGGTGACGGCAGTGCTGACGTCTGCGACGCTGACCATCGGTGGCCGCTTCGAGTCGATGGCGCGGGCGTGGGGGCTGTCGGTCGCGGAGGACAGCACGGCGACTCCACCGAAGTGGAAGGGCATGGACGTGGGATCGCCTTTCTCCCATGCCAAGTCGGGAATTCTGTACGTCGCCAAGCACCTGCCGCCGCCGGGCCGAGACGCTGCCGCCCCGGAACAGATGGACGAGATCTACGAACTGATCACCGCCGCCGGCGGCCGCACGCTCGGACTGTTCTCGTCGATGCGGGCTGCCAAGGCCGCTGCCGAGATCATGCGCGAACGCCTCGACACCCCGGTGCTGTGCCAGGGCGACGACTCGACGTCAACTCTGGTGCGGCACTTCACCGAAGATGCGGAGACATCGTTGTTCGGCACGTTGTCGCTGTGGCAGGGCGTCGACGTGCCGGGGCCGTCGCTGTCGCTGGTGATCATCGACCGAATTCCATTCCCTCGCCCCGACGATCCGCTGCTGACCGCACGTCAGCGCGCCATCGCGGCCCGCGGCGGCAACGGGTTCATGGCGGTCGCGGCGTCGCACGCAGCTTTGTTGCTCGCGCAGGGCGCCGGTCGGCTGCTGCGCAGTGTCAACGACCGCGGCGTGATCGCCATCCTGGATTCGCGGATGGCGACGGCCCGCTACGGCGGATACCTGCAGTCGTCGCTGCCGCCGTACTGGTCGACCACCGACCCGGCGCGCGTGCGCAGCGCACTAGAGCGGTTGGCAGCGTCGAGCTGACGTGGCCCGCGGGAGCTCTCCCGCACTACCTCGCGCCAGGACCTGTCAGCAATGGCTCACATTGTCAACACATGCTGACAATGTCAGCCCATGGTGACGGGTCCAGATCGCAAGTGCCGCAGGAGGAGCGACACGCCGGGCGCGTTTGAGGTGACACGCCGCAAGCTGGCGGACCCCTATACCGGCAGCCGGACCACGAACCCCGATTCCAGCGCCACCCACAGCGCGCCGTTGCGGTCGACCGCGAGCCCGTGCGGCTCGCTGCCCGGCGGCAGGTCGAACGTGTCTACTTCGCCGTCGGCACTGACCCGCGCGATCGCGTCGGCGCCCCACAAGCTCACCCACACACCGTCGGCCGCATCGGCGACCACCGCGTGCGGCTTGCCCGGCAGGTCAAGCTCCTGGATGGCATCGTTCAACGGAATGCGGCCCAGCTTGTCCGCACCAATCTCCGTGAACCACACCGCGTCGTCGTGGGTGGCGCAGATACCGACCGGCCCAGCACTGGGCGTCGGTGTCGGTCGAACCGACAGGTCACCGGCCACCGTGAGTCGCCCAACGGCCGACTTCTGATTCAGCGTGAACCACAGTGCACCGTCACCTCCGGCGGTGATCATCGATGGCATGCCACGGGGCGTGGCGACCTGCTCCACCGAGCCGTCTGCGCCCACCCGTCCTACTGTCCCGGCCTCCATGGCGGTAAACCACACGGCATCGTCGGGCCCGACGGTGATACCGAAAGGCGCACTGCCTGAATCCAATTCAACAAACGTCAGCGCACCATCACCCGCGATGCGCCCCAGCCGGTCGGTGCCCGAACACGTGAACCACATGGCGCCGTCGGGCCCTGCGCAGATCTGCATAGGCCGGCTGTCCGCACCGACATCGAACAGCCGAACCTCACCGCGAGTGTCCACCCGAGCCACTGAGCCCGCCGACACCAACGTCACCCACATCGCACCGTCCGGGCCAGCCGCCAGCGCGTACGGTCCACCGTCGACCGCAACAGTCAGTGCACTCACGCCAGCGTGACCAGCCCGAGCTCGTTGTCCGCAGCCAGTAATGCGTTGTGCGGCAAAACCCTTACGGTGTACCCGACCGGTCCGGCCACGGGCAGCGGCGTCGTCGCCGAGAACACCTCGACGCCGCCGTCGCCAGAACTCGAGTGCGTCATGGGCACCGTCACCGGCTCCACGATCTGGTCCCCGGCATCGACCCGGCCCAGAACCGCTTGCACCACAACATCATCGGTGCGAAGACCGGCCAATTGCACAGTGGCGGTGAGCGAGAGCTTCGACCCCAGCAGCGGGGTATCCGGCAGCCCGTAGCTGTCCACGTCGGTGATCTGGATCTTCGGCCAGGCCTCCGTCACCCGCAGCCGGTATGCCGCCAGCGAGCGTGCCGCGCCGAATGGCACACCGTCGACCGGGGCCACCGTGCGCCGGAAAGACTGCGCCGCAGGGGCGTAGTACTTCTCGGTGTAGTCACGCACCATCCGCGACGCCAGCACCTTCGGGCCCAGCGACTGCAGCGTGTGCCGCACCATCTCCACCCAGCGCATCGGCACGCCGTGCTCGTTGCGCTCGTAGAACTTCGGCGCCACCGCGTTCTGCATCAGGTCATACAGCGCGGCGGCCTCCAGGTCGTCGCGGCGAACTTCGTCGGTCACGCCGTCGGCAGTCGGGATTTCCCAACCGTTTTCGCCGTCGTACCACTCATCCCACCAGCCGTCGCGGATCGACAGGTTCAGGCCGCCGTTGAGTGCGCTCTTCATGCCAGACGTACCGCACGCTTCCAGCGGACGCAGCGGATTGTTCAGCCACACATCGCATCCCCAGTACAGCAGCCGGGCCATCGACATGTCGTAGTCGGGAAGGAACGCGATCCGGTGCCGCACCTCAGGCCGGTCGGCGAACTTCACGACCTGCTGGATCAGCGCCTTGCCGCCGTCGTCGGCCGGATGTGACTTACCCGCGACGATCAGCTGCAGCGGCCGATCCTCATCGAGCAGTAGCTGCTCCAACCGCTCCGGGTCGCGCAGCATCAACGTCAGCCGCTTGTACGTGGGCACTCGGCGGGCGAAGCCGATGGTGAGCACGCCCGGATCGAAAGCCTTGGCAATCCAACCTAATTCGGCTTCGGTGGCCCCGCGCTCGAGCCACGACCTGCGCAGCCGGGCCCGTACGTCGGCAATCAGCATCTCGCGCAGCTGAGACCGAATCCACCACAAATGCCCCGGATCGACGTCGGACAACCGGTGCCACAGCTCGGGCTCGCCCGCGGCCTGGTCCACGGCGGCCATCCCTTCGACGCCAACCAGTTCCCGGCCCAGCTCCAGCCATTGCGGCGCTGCCCACGTCGGCGCGTGGACGCCGTTGGTGATCGACCCGATGGGCACCTCAGATTGATCGAAGCCCGGCCACAGCTCGCTGAACATGCCGCGGCTGACGCGGCCGTGCAGCAGCGACACCCCGTTGGCCCGCTGCGCAAGCCGTAAACCCATGTGCGCCATGTTGAATTTATCGGGGTCGTCCTCCGCCCCGAATGCGACCACCCGGTAGAGGGGCATCTCGGGCAACAGCGGCGCGGCGACGGTGTCGTCGAAGTAGCGCCGCACCATCTCCACCGGGAACCGGTCGATGCCCGCCGGCACCGGAGTGTGCGTGGTGAAGACCGTCGACGCCCGCACCACGGCCAGCGCGGTTTCGAAGTCCAATCCCGAGCCGCTGATGTACTCCCGAATACGTTCCACGCCAAGGAAACCCGCGTGGCCTTCGTTCATGTGATAGACCTCGGGCGACTCGATGCCCTCGATCTCGGTGAACGCGCGGATCGCGCGGATGCCACCGATACCCGCGAGCAGCTCCTGCTTGATCCGGTGCTCCTGGTCGCCGCCGTACAGCCGGTCGGTCACCGAACGCAGCTCGTGATCGTTCTCGGGAATGTCAGAATCGAGCAACAGCAACGGAACTCGTCCGACCTGGGCCACCCACACCCGGGCCCGCAGCACCTGCGATTCAGGCAGGTTCAGGGACACCAGCGTCGGCTGGCCATCGGCCCCGGCCAGCAGCCGCAGCGGCAGCCCCTGCGGGTCCAACGACGGATAGGTCTCGTGCTGCCAACCATCGGCCGTCAGTGACTGCTTGAAATACCCGGACCGGTAGTACAGCCCGACCGCAATGAGCGGCAACCCGAGGTCCGACGCCGACTTGAGGTGATCGCCCGCCAGGATGCCGAGGCCACCCGAGTAGTTCGGCAGCACCTCCGCGACACCGAACTCCATGGAGAAATATGCGATGCCTTTCGGCATCGCGGGGCCGCCATCCTCAGCAATACTGGCCTGCTCCTGGTACCACAGCGGCCGGCTCAGATAGTTGTCCAGATCGGTGGCCCGGTGGTTCACCCGGCCGACAAAGTCGTCGTCTGCCGCCAATTCGTCGAGACGCGCCGGGCTGACCGCGCCGAGCAGCGCCACGGGGTCGGCCCCGACCTGTTCCCACAGCGCCGGATTGATCTCGGCGAACAGCTCCTGAGTCGGGGTGTGCCACGACCAGCGCAGGTTGATGGACAGCCGCTCCAGAGCCGCGAGGCGTTCGGGCAGGTGGGCACGGACGGTGAACCGACGGAGTGCTTTCACACGAGCCAACCTTACTGACATTTCTTCGCGCTGCAGGGCCAGTTCGGCGACTACCCACCACCCATCCAACTGCTCACTGCCCATCCGGTGTCATAGGCCACTACGGTGGGTATCACAGCACGGGCGGGCCTCGTGGCCACTACGGTGCGTAGTGCCGCGGCCCCGGGTAAGGAGTGGTTTGGGTGGCCGGTCGGATCGAGATCGACGACGTCGCACCAGTGGTGTCTGCGGGCCGGTATCCAGCCAAGGCCGTGGTCGGCGAAGTAGTTCCGATCAGCGCGGCTGTGTGGCGCGAGGGGCACGACGCCGTCGCCGCCACCTTGGTGGTCCGGTACCACGGACTTGACTATCCACAGCTCGCTGAAACCCCGCCCGGCGCAACACCGGTGCCGGCGCCACCGGGCGTCAAGGTCAAGCCGACCCGCCTCCCCATGACGCAGGGCTACACCCCCGACATATTCCACGGCCAGTTCACCCCGGACACCGTCGGGCTGTGGACCTTCCGTGTCGACGGCTGGGGCGACCCCATCGCAACGTGGCGCCATGCTGTCACCGCCAAGCTGGACGCCGGCCAGAGCGAAGCCGAACTGTCCAATGATCTGCTGGCCGGTGCGGCTCTGCTGGAACGTGCCGCCACTGCCGTGCCGCAGGACGACCGCACCCCGCTGATGGCCGCCGCCCGCCGGCTCCGGGAAGCAGGTGACCCGTTCATCCGGGCCGGCGCGGCGCTGGCACCGGATGTCACGGACCTGCTGCGCAAGTATCCGTTGCGTGAATTGGTCACTCGCGGAGAGCAATACGGCATCTGGGTCGATCGTCCGCGGGCCAGGTTCAGTGCCTGGTACGAACTGTTTCCACGGTCCACCGGCGGCTGGGACGCCGACGACCAGCCGGTACACGGCACCTTCGCCACCTCAGCCAAGGCCATTCCACGGGTTGCCGCAATGGGTTTCGACGTGCTGTACCTGCCGCCGGTGCATCCGATCGGCAAAGTGCACCGTAAAGGCCCGAACAACAACGTGACCGCAGCACCGGGTGATGTCGGCTCGCCCTGGGCGATCGGCAGCGACGAGGGCGGCCACGACGCGGTGCATCCGGACCTGGGCACCATCGCCGAGTTCGACGACCTCGTCGCCGCCGCACGCGACAACGGCATGGAGGTCGCGTTGGATCTGGCGCTGCAGTGCGCGCCAGATCACCCGTGGGCCAAAGAACACCCGGAATGGTTCACGGTGCTGCCCGACGGCACTATCGCCTACGCGGAGAATCCGCCGAAGAAGTACCAGGACATCTACCCGCTGAACTTCGACAACGCCCCGGCAGGCTTGTACGACGAGGTGCTGCGGGTAGTTCGGTACTGGATGTCGCACGGCGTCAAGATCTTTCGCGTCGACAACCCGCACACCAAGCCGGCGGACTTCTGGGCCTGGCTCATCGCCCAGGCCAAGCACATCGACCCCGACGTGCTGTTCCTGTCGGAGGCATTCACCCGCCCGGCCCGCCTGTACGGGCTGGCCAAACTCGGCTTCACGCAGTCGTATACGTACTTCACCTGGCGCAACTACAAGTGGGAGATCACCGAATTCGGTCAGGAGATTGCCCAATACGCCGACTTCTACCGGCCCAACCTGTTCGTCAACACCCCGGATATCCTGCACGCCAGTCTGCAGCATTGCGGCCCAGGCATGTTCGCGATCCGCGCGGTGCTGGCAGCCACGCTGAGTTCGTCGTGGGGCGTCTACTCCGGCTACGAACTGTTCGAGCACCGGGCGCTCCATGAAGGCAGCGAAGAGTACCTGGACTCCGAGAAATATCAGTTGCGGCCACGGGATTTCGAGGCCGCACTGGCCGGTGGTCAGTCCCTGGAACCATTGCTGACTCGGCTCAACGAGATTCGCCGCGTGCACCCCGCGCTCAGCCAGTTGCGCACCATCAAGTTTCACCACATCGACAACGACTCCATGCTGGCGTACAGCAAGTTCGATCCGGTCACCGGCGACACCGTCCTGGTGGTGTTGACGCTCAACGCATTTGGCCCCGAGTGGGCGATGTTGTACCTCGACATGGGCGCCCTCGGTATGGAGGACCACGACCGGTTCTGGGTCCGCGACGAGATCACCGGCGAGGAATACCAATGGGGCGCATCGAATTACGTGCGACTGGATCCAGGCAAGGCCGTCGCACACGTACTCAACATGCCGCAAATCTCCTATGACAAGCGGCTGAATCTACTTCGGAGGCAACCGTGACCAGCCACCTCCGGCCACCCGTCGCTGACCTGGCCCGGTTGCTCGCCGGCGAACATCACGACCCGCATTCCATCCTCGGTGCGCACGAATACGGCAAGCGCACCGTCATCCGGGCACTGCGTCCGCACGCCAAAGAGGTCACGGTGGTGATCGGGCGGAAGCGCTACCCGATGGAGCCCATCGAGGAAGGCGTCTTCGCCGTCGAGGTGCCGATCACCAAGCTGGCCGACTATCGCTTCGAGGTCGAATATCCGGATGCACCGGCATTCATGACGGCCGACCCCTACCGATTCCTTCCGACGCTCGGCGACATGGACCTGCACCTGCTGGCCGAAGGGCGCCACGAACGGCTGTGGGAAATCCTTGGTGCGAGGCCGCGTTCATTCACCACGCCTGACGGCGTAGTCGACGGGTTCTCGTTCGCGGTGTGGGCGCCGAATGCCAAGGGCGTCAACCTGATCGGCGACTTCAATCACTGGGACGGCAGCGAAGCTCCGATGCGGGCCCTGGGCTCGTCGGGAGTGTGGGAACTGTTCTGGCCCGGATTCGAAGCCGACAGTCTGTATAAATTCCGGATCCACGGCGGTAACGGCACCAACGGCGCCGTCTCCGACCGCGCCGATCCGATGGCGTTCTGCACCGAGGTGCCGCCGCTGACCGCGTCCAAAACCTTTGTCAGCAGCTATGAGTGGCGCGACGACAAATGGATGACTACCCGCGCCGAGCGCAACCCGGTGTTGGAGCCCATGAGCACCTACGAGGTGCACCTGATGTCCTGGCGGCCCGGGCTCACCTACCGTGAGCTCGCCGTCGAGCTCACGGAATACGTGGAGGCCCAAGGCTTCACGCACGTCGAGCTGCTCCCCGTGGCTGAGCATCCCTACGGAGGATCCTGGGGCTACCAGGTGACGTCGTACTACGCACCGACGTCACGGCTGGGAACTCCCGACGACTTCAGGTATCTGGTCGACTCGCTCCATCAGGCCGGCATCGGCGTGATCGTCGACTGGGTGCCCGCGCACTTCCCCAAGGACCCCTGGGCGCTCGGCCGCTTCGACGGCACCCCGCTATACGAGCACGCCGACCCCCGCCGCGGCGAGCAACTCGACTGGGGCACCTACGTTTTCGACTTCGGCCGCAATGAGGTCCGCAACTTCCTGGTGGCCAACGCGCTGTACTGGCTGGAGGAATTCCACGTGGACGGCCTCCGCGTCGATGCCGTCGCCTCCATGCTGTACCTGGACTACTCTCGCCCCGACGGCGGTTGGACACCCAACATCTACGGCGGCCGCGAGAACCTGGAGGCGGTGCAGTTCCTGCAGGAGCTGAACGCCACCGTCCACAAACTGGTCCCCGGCATCGTCACCGTCGCCGAAGAATCCACCTCTTGGCCGGGCGTGACCAGGCCGACAAACCTTGGCGGCCTTGGCTTTTCGATGAAGTGGAACATGGGGTGGATGAACGACACCCTGGACTACATCAGCCATGACCCAGTGCATCGCAGCTATCACCACCACGAGATGACGTTCTCGATGCTGTACGCCTACAGCGAGAACTACGTGCTGCCGATCAGCCACGACGAAGTCGTGCACGGCAAGGGCACACTGTGGACTCGCATGCCCGGCGATGATCACGCCAAAGCGGCCGGTCTGCGCCAACTACTGGCCTATCAATGGGCGCATCCGGGAAAGCAATTGCTGTTCATGGGACAGGAATTCGGCCAGCGCGCCGAGTGGTCCGAGGAGCGCGGGTTGGACTGGTTCCAGCTCGGCGAACACAGCTTCTCCACCGGGATACAGCAGCTGGTCCGCGATATCAACGGCATCTACCAAGACAACCGCGCGCTGTGGTCCCGCGACAGCAACCCCGAGGGCTACTCGTGGATCGACGCCAATGACTCCAGCAACAACGTGCTGAGCTTCCTTCGGTTCGGTGACGACGGCTCGGCCATCGCGTGCGTCTTCAACTTCTCCGGCAGCGAGCACTCGCAGTACCGCCTGGGCCTGCCGCACACCGGCACCTGGCAGGAGCTGCTCAACACCGACGCCACCGTCTACCACGGTGCCGGCGCCGGCAACATGGGCGCCGTCGAGGCCACCGCCGTGCCCTGGCACGGCCGCCCCGCCTCCGCCGTCCTGGTGCTCCCGCCGCTCTCGGCCCTCTGGCTCAAGCCCGCCGAGTAGTCCGCGGCCAGACACAAAAACGTCCCCCGACGCGATATCAGGGGACGTTTTGCGTTTGCTCGGCGGAGCTCAGTACTGCTCGGCAGAGCTCAGTACAAGGCGTTGGCGAGGTTGCGCCGGCCGGCGATGACCTCGGGGTCGGCGGGGTCGAAGAGGTCGAACAACTCGATGAGCCTGGTGCGCACCCGGGTCCGGTCGTCGCCTGAGGTCTTCTTGATCAGCGCGATCAGTCGGTTGAAGGCACCGTCGACGTCACGCTGGAACAGCTGCACATCCGCAGCGGCGAACGCCAGGTCGATGTCGTCCGGCGTCGCATCGGCAAGGCGTACGGCCTCCGGCCGCTGCGCGGACGCACGCTGCAGGAACGCGATCTGCTGCACCGCGCCCTTGGCCTCGACGTGGGCCGGGTCGGCATCGAGGATCGCCTGATACGCGGCCAAGGCGCCGTCGAAGTCACCGGTGTCCAGGAACTCGCGCGCCTGAGCCAGCGCCGGATCGACCTGCTCGGCCTCCCCCTCAGCACCACCGCCGGCGGTCTCCCGCAGCAGCATGTCCACCCAGCGCCGCAGCTGCTCTGCCGGCTGGCCACCCTCGAAGCTGGTGACGGGCTGCCCGCCAACCAGCGCGACGACCGTCGGGACGCCCTGGATGCCGAACATCTGGGCAATCCGCGGCGAGGTGTCGACGTTCACGGTGCCGAACGACCAGGTGCCACCGTCCTCAGCGGCCAGCGCGGACAACGCCTGCCCCAGCTGGACGCTCGAGTCACTGCGCGGCGACCACAGCAGCACGACGACCGGCACGTCGCCGGAGCGGATCAGCACTTCGGCTTCGAGATTGGCCTCGGTGATTTCGATGCCGCCGGGGGCGCCACCGGCGGCGGCAGCACCTTCGGCGGGACGGTTCTTGAGCGCGGACAGGTCAACCGCTCCAGCGAGGGCGGGACCAACGGGACGCGGACGAGTCACGCTGTCCAGTCTGTCACGCGACGGCCGAGGTTTCCGGTTCGGCCTCGGCGGCCACCGCGGCCTTGGCGGTCAGGGCACCAGTACGTTCGGCCCAGCGCAGGAAGATCACGCTGGCCAGCGGCACGATGCTCGACAACGCCGCCAGCACCCAGGTGACCAGCGACCAGCGCGCGGCCCGGCCGACCACTAAGCCGGTCGCCAGGAAGCCCAAGAACACCACGCCGTGGACCATGCCGAAAATGTGTACGCCGATCTCGGTGCGGGGTGTGCCGAAGTACTTGAAGTACATGCCAGTCAGCAGTCCGACCCAGCTGACGGCCTCAGCCATCGCGATCAGACGAAACCAGCCCGTCACCCGGGACACAACAGCGCTCATGGCGCCATTGTGCCCGAGTAACGGGCTGACTACTACGAGGCGTAGTTCACACTAGGGACGACGCAGGATCAGGGCGTCGCCCTGACCACCGGCGCCACACAGCGCCGCAACCGCGTAACCCGAACCCTTGCGGGCTAGCTCCAGCGCAGCGTGCAGGGTGATCCGGGCGCCCGACATGCCGATCGGGTGGCCGATGGCGATGGCGCCACCGTTGACGTTCACCTTGTCCCCGTCGACGCCCAGTTCCTTGGTCGAGGCCAGCGACACCGCAGCGAACGCCTCGTTGATCTCGATGACGTCCAGCTGGTCCACCGAGATGCCCTCGCGCTCGACGGCCTTCTTGATGGCGTTGGCGGGCTGGCTCTGCAGGGTCGAATCCGGGCCGGCGACGACGCCGTGCGCGCCGATCTCACACAGCCAGGTCAGACCCAGCGACTCGGCCTTGGCCTTGCTCATCACCACGACGGCACACGCGCCGTCGGAGATCTGCGACGACGAACCGGCGGTGATGGTGCCGTCCTTGCGGAACGCCGGCCGCAGCCCGCCCAGCGACTCGGCGGTGGTGTTGCCGCGGATGCCTTCGTCCTCGGCGAACTCGATCGGGTCGCCCTTGCGCTGCGGGATGGACACCGGCACGACCTCGTCGGCAAACACGCCGTCCTTCCAGGAGGCCGCGGCCTTCTGGTGCGACTGCGCGGCGAATTCGTCCTGCTCCGCGCGGGTGAACTTGTCCTGGTCGTTGCGCTGCTCGGTGAGCGCGCCCATCGGCTGGTCGGTGAAGACGTCGTGCAGACCGTCGTAGGCAAGGTGGTCCAGCGCGGTCACGTTGCCGTACTTGTAGCCCTCACGGCTCTTGGGCAGCAGGTGCGGGGCCTGGCTCATGGACTCCTGGCCGCCGGCCACGACAACCTCGAACTCACCGGCGCGAATCAGCTGGTCAGCCAGCGCAATGGCGTCGATGCCGGACAGGCACATCTTGTTGATGGTCAGCGACGGCACATCCCACGGGATCCCAGCGCCGACGGCCGACTGACGGGCCGGCATCTGCCCGGCACCGGCGGTCAGCACCTGGCCCATGATCACGTAGTCGACCTGCGAGGCCTCGACTCCGGCCTTCTCCAAGGCGCCCTTGATGGCGACGGCCCCCAGGTCGCTACCCGAGAAGTCCTTGAGCGAACCCATCAACTTGCCCACCGGGGTGCGGGCTCCGGCAACAATTACCGAGGTCGTCATTTCCATCCTCCAACAAATCTGTAACGGCTAATGTGGCCGATCACACAGGCGCAAATTCGGTCGCCTCAGGTTACCTTTACGTTATGACCACCGAACACGTCGATGCCCGTCCGGCGCTGGCCAGCGCCCTCGTGACCGCTATTGATCACGTTGGTATCGCCGTGCCGGATCTGGACGTCGCGATTCGCTGGTACCACGACCACCTCGGCATGATCGTCCTGCACGAAGAGGTCAATCAGGACCAGGGCGTCCGCGAGGCCATGCTCTCGGTCCGTGGCGCGGCCGTCGGCAGCGCCCAGATTCAGCTGCTGGCTCCGCTCGACGAGAAGTCGACCATCGCCAAGTTCATCGACACCCGCGGCCCCGGCCTGCAGCAGCTGGCCTACCGGACCAGCGACATCGAGGCCCTGTCCGAGCGCCTGCGCGCCGACGGTGTCCGTCTGCTGTACGAAGCCCCGCGTCGTGGCACCGCCAACTCGCGCATCAACTTCATTCACCCGAAGGATGCTGGCGGCGTGCTGATCGAGCTGGTCGAGCCGGCTACTGAAGGACACTGACGCTCAACTCGCGCTTTCGCTAGGACCACCGTCGCGTCGGTCCCCGATTTCCGCGATTCGCCCAGCACGGCGTGTGCCAATGCCGACGGTCTTCAGCGTCGTCGGCCCGTAGCACCACTACATGCGCTGTGCCCGGGCGGATTTCGTGATCACACCCCGGACACCGGTAGATCTTGACGGCGCGCGAACCGGGCACCAGCCGCACGTCGTAGTCATACCCATCCGGGCCGGTCTCCACGCGACGCGACGACAGACCGAGCAGCGGCGGCGGGTCACGCCTAGGCCGCTCCGGACGTCGCCGAGGCATCAGAACAACCTGAACTCGTCGTTGTCCATGCCACGCATCTTGTCGTAATCCAGTGTCACGCAGCGAATTCCACGATCCGTCGCGAGCGTGCGCGCCTGCGGCTTGATCTGCTGGGCGGCGAACACCCCGGCTACCGGCGCCAGCACGCTGTCGCGGTTGAGCAGGTCCAGGTACCGCGTCAGCTGCTCGACACCGTCGATCTCGCCCCGCCGCTTGATCTCGACCGCGACCGACGCGCCCATCTCATCCCGACACAACAGGTCCACGGGGCCGATCGGTGTCGGGTACTCCCGGCGCACCAGCGTGTAGCCCACCCCGAGCAGTTCGACGTGCTCGGCGAGCAACTCCTGCAGATGCGCCTCGACGCCGTCCTTGATCAGACCCGGATCGACGCCGAGCTCATGAGAAGAGTCGTGCTCGACGTCCTCGACGGTGATCCGCAGCTGCTCGCCCGCTTTGTTCTCCACCACCCAAACCAGGCCGGCGTCGGACTCCTCCGTAATCCAGCATGGCGGCGTCATCCAGTTCAACGGCTTGTAGGCGCGGTCGTCGGCGTGCACGCTCACCGATCCGTCCGCCTTGAACAACAGCAGGCGACGGGCCGACGGCAGATGTGCGGTCAGACGTCCGACGTAGTCAACAGTGCACTGGGCGATCACGAGACGCACCCGACCCACCTTAGGGGCACCCGCTCCCCCGGCCCGATCGGGCCATCAAATGACCCGTTTGGCCCGGGGCACGAATTAGGCTGGCGCCACCATGACCGTCGAGAAAACCGTGGCACCCCGCTTGGTGCGGGTACGGGAGGCCGTCACCCCGCGTGACACCCACGAGTACGGCTCCTGGTTGCTGGGTCGGGTGTCGGAAAGCCAGCGCCGGCGCCGGATTCGGATTCAACTGATCCTGACGACGTTCGTCATCGTCGCCAATCTCGTCGGCGTCGCGGTCACGAGCCTCGTGACGACCGTGCTGTTCCCCACCCCGAACGTGTTCGGACCCGACGTCTGGTGGATCACCGTCATCTTCATCCCGCCCTACGTGCTCGCGACGTTCGCGGTCGGCGCCGTCTGGGCCACCGGCCGTGTCATCAAGAGCGTGCGGTGGGCACTCGAGGAACGGCCCCCCACCGCCGCGGACTACCGCAACACTTTCCGCGCGCCGGGCCAGTTGGCCCGCATGGTGTTGGTCCTGTGGTTCTCGGACGCGGCCGTGCTCACCACGATGTACGCCGTACACGACCCCGCTTTCATCCCAAAGTTCTTGTTGGGCATCACTTTTCCCGGCATCGTCGTCGCCACCACCTGTTACCTGTTCACCGAATTCGCGCTACGTCCCGTGGCCGCCCAGGCGTTACAGGCCGGCCAGCCCACCACCCGTCTCACCTCGGGCATCATGGGGCGCACCATGCTGGTCTGGGCGACGGGCTCCGGGGTCCCCATGCTCGGCGTACTTCTGGCGGCTCTGGTGGCGCTCACGATGAACACCCTGACTCCGATCCAATTCGAGTTCGCCATCGTCATTCTCGCGCTGTTCGCGTTGGTGTTCGGCTTCTTCCTGATGTGGTTGGTGTCTTCGATGACGATCACGCCGATCCGCATCGTGCAAGGCGCACTCAGCAGGGTCGAACGCGGCGACCTCGATACCGACCTGGTGGTGTTCGACGGCACCGAACTGGGCCAGCTGCAGCGCGGCTTCAACTCGATGGTGCACGGGCTGCGGGAACGCGAACGCGTCCGTGATCTCTTCGGCCGGCACGTCGGGCGCGAGGTCGCCGCGCTCGCCGAGCAGGAGAAGCCGCAACTCGGCGGTGAAGAACGGCATGCGGCGGTGATCTTCGTCGACGTCATCGGCTCGACCCAGCTGGTGACCAGCCGCCCGGCCGTTGAGGTCGTCGACCTGCTGAACCGCTTCTTCGCCGTCATCGTCGACGAGGTGGATCGGCACCACGGCTTCGTCAACAAATTCGAAGGCGACGCTGTGTTGGCCGTGTTCGGGGCGCCGGTGTCGTTGCAGTGCACCGAGGGCGACGCCCTGGCCGCCGCCCGTGCCATCGCGTCACGACTTCGCGACGAAGTGCCCGAACTGAAGGCCGGACTCGGCGTCGCCGCCGGGACCGTCGTCGCCGGCAATGTCGGAGCCAAGGAGCGGTTCGAGTACACGGTGATCGGCGGCCCGGTGAACGAGGCTGCCCGCTTGTGTGAACTCGCCAAGTCGGTGCCCGGCCATCTGGTGGCCGCCGCAGGCATGCTCGACGCGGTCACCGAATCCGAATGCGCGAACTGGGCTTTGGGCGACACCGTCACCCTGCGCGGACTGCCCGAGCCGACGCAACTGGCCGTCCTGGCCTGAATTCACATCTGGTTCACACAGATCCGGAGGATCATGGTGACCATGAAGCGATACTTCGCACTGGCCGGGGCGGCCAGCGCGTTTGCGATGTCACTGGGACTCGCACCGCTCGCCGCTGCCGACACTTACGACACCGGCGGTTCGGCGGCCGACGTCGTCAACAACCTCCAGGCCGAGGGTTACCTCGTACAAATCAACTGGACCAACGGTTTCGACACGAAACCGCTGGACGAGTGCTGGGTACTCGGGATCAACAACCCTGGCAACTTCAAGCCGGGCGGCACTGTCGCGGCTACGGTATACGTCGACGTGCAGTGCCCGAACCACGACTGGTGAATCACGCCTGAGGGTACGGCGCGAAGCGGTTGTTGTAGCCAGCCTTGCGCTCATCGAGAGCCGCTTGTCGTTGCGCCGCGGTGACATACGTCGTCCCGGACGGCAGGACCGTGCCAAGGTCACTCAGCGACACCACTTGTGAGCTGACCTTCGGTCGATCGGTGCTGTTGGGATCGATGTCCTGGAAGCGGATCGAGATGGTGCCCTGATTCAGGCCACCCGTGGACACCCAGTTCGCCACGCCGGGATCGGTCGGCGACACCACGATGGTGTAGCTGCCGTCCGGGTTGGCTATCGACTGCGCGATATTGAGGCTGGACTGTTGATCCCAGTAATTGTTGGTGATGGTCCAGTCATTGGTCACCGGTACGACGAAGTAGCCGGCATCGCCCGGCTTGATCGTCAGCACCACCGCCTGATCATTGGTCAGCTGGAAATACCCCGGGCTCTGCACCTGGGTCGACAGGAACGTGGCGTTGCTCTCCGGATCAGTGAAGACGTTGGGCGCCTTCTGTTTTCCGGATGCATCCTGGGTGGCCACCGCCATGTACTGCGGCTCCATCTGCAGCCCGAGCGCCAGGATCACCGACGCCTCCAAGCCCTGCAGGAACGTGGGCATCACCGGCAGCGGCGGAATGAGCGAGACCACGTTGGTCAGCAATTGATTACCTGCGACGAACGCCCCCAGACCAGGTATCGCGAACCCGCCGAGCTGCGCGAACAGACTGTCCGGCGGCCCACCGACCCGCTGGATCGACAGACTCATCGGGGACTGAGAATTCCAGTCCGACAGCGTATTTCGGGCCACGATCAACGTGGTGTTGGTCGGAATCTGCAGATGGTTGGTCTGGCCCGGGGCCGCCGGAGCCCCGCTGACCGTGACCGTGAAGGTGCCATCCGGGTTGATCTGCATGTCCTTGGCATTGAGCACCGCGGCCGTCGTGCCACCGAGGCCGGTCAACACACTGAACGTGGTCTCCGCCGGCATCTGGCCGGGGGCGAACTTCCCGGTGATGACGTACGACGACGTCGAATTGACCCCCATCATCCGGTAGATGGTGTCCGGGTTGTCATACAGGATGCGGGTGCCGGTCACGTTCTGACCGAACCAGTTGTGCGGTGGCATAACCATTTCCAGCACCGTGGGCCGCATCGAATTGAGCAGTTGGTACTCCATGCCGGCCTGTTGCGCGTATTCGTTGACGGCATTGCCCAGCTGACTCAGGTTCGTCTGATCCGGCCCGCCGACCTGAGAGAACTGCTGCTTGGCATTCATCTGGAACGCCCAGTTCAGGATCAACTTCATGAACTGCATCGGCAGCGTGTTGACGATCGCATTGGCGTTCTTCTCCGCAGCCAACTGCTGCGACGTGCCGAGCACCGTAGGCACGCTCTGAAGGGACGTCGGCGCGGCGGCCAGTGACGTCGTCGACGACGAGTCCGCAGTCTCCCGACGGGTAGCGCCGAGTAATGCCGCCGTTGCGGCGTTCTGCAGCGGCGCCACCGGACTTCCTGACGTGGTCGCGGCGCCCTTCGGGCCTACTTCAGACACCGCCCCGACCACTGCTACTGGCGCACCGACAACCGAGACCGGCACGGTCACGTGTGTCACCTGCTTGACCTGCGGTGCGGGTGTGGCCTCTGGCGCCGCAGCTTCGGTCTTCTGTGGCTTCTCAGCCGCGGCCACAACCGGCCTGGACGCGCCCTTAGCCGGACGCTTCGGGGCGTCTGGCGTCGACGACTTGTCGGCATCGGATGCACCCTGCGCAGCCGACTGCGAATTCGGGGAAGGCTTCGCGGATTCTGCCTTCCCCTCCCGGCGTGGCTTCTTCCCCGAATTCACACCGCCGGGGTGCTTGGCGCCTTCACCGGGCTTTGGCTTGTCCGTGTTGTTCGTGTCATGGCTTCCCGACGACGCCGAACCTGACGAGGCCGAACCTGACGACGAACCGCCACCGTCACTCGGTGCCGCGAAGGCAACGCCGGGACTGCTCGCAACGGCCGCGCCAATCCCCAGAGCGACAGCCAATGCCCCCACGCGCCCGACGAATCTAGCTGCGCCAGTTGGGAACTGCTCATGAATGTTCATTGACACGCGCTTTCTGTAAACCCGGATTAGAACGCGTTCCAGTTATAACAAAGCCCGACGCCCGCGTCAGCAAAAAACGAGACAAATGGTCAGATTTGTCTCGCGAACCACATAGATGTCGATTTTCCGCTAGTAGATGTGCGGCTCGCGTGCCATTGTCGAAGACATGTACGACGACTTCGACCGCTGCTATCGGGCAGTCCAATCCAAGGACGCCCGGTTCGACGGTTGGTTCGTCACCGCGGTCCTCACCACGGGTATCTACTGCCGCCCCAGTTGCCCGGTCCGCCCACCGTTCGCCCGGAATGTGCGCTTCTACCCAACCGCAGCCGCCGCGCAGCGAGCGGGCTTTCGTGCCTGCAAACGCTGCCGGCCCGACGCGTCCCCCGGATCGCCAGAGTGGAACATCCGTACCGATGTTGTCGCCCGCGCCATGCGACTGATCGCCGACGGCACCGTCGACCGCGAAGGCGTCACCGGCCTCGCCGCGCGGCTGGGCTACACGACCCGGCAACTTGAACGACTGCTCCAGGCTGAAGTGGGCGCCAATCCGTTGGCCCTGGCCCGAGCGCAACGCAGCCAGACGGCCCGCGTCCTCATCGAGACCACCCAATTGCCGTTTGGCGACGTCGCCTTCGCAGCGGGCTTTTCCAGCATCCGCCAGTTCAACGACACCATCCGCGAAGTATGTGCGCTGACCCCGACTGAACTGCGTCAGCGGGCGCAGACCCGCTTCGATCCGAACGAAACCAGTGGGACCGGAACACTTTCCGTACGACTGCCGGTCCGGCTTCCGTTCGCGTACGAGGGAGTCTTCGGGCACCTGGCTGCCGGCGCGGTGCCGGGAGTCGAAGAGGTCCGCGACGGCGCGTACCGTCGCACTCTGCGGCTGCCCAACGGCACCGGCATCGTCGGATTGTCGCCACGTGTCGACCACGTCCAGTGCTCATTGATCCTCGACGACTTCCGCGACCTGGCCACCGCCATCGCCCGATGCCGACGACTGCTCGATCTCGATGCCGACCCTGAAGCGGTCCTCGACATCCTCAGCGCCGACCAGCAGCTGGCGCCCCTGGTCGCCAAGGCCCCAGGACAACGCATACCCCGTACCGTCGATGAAAACGAACTGGCGCTAAGGGTGGTGATCGGCCAGCAGGTATCGATGAAAGCTGCAGTGACGCATACCCGTCGGCTCACCCAGGCCTACGGCTCACCCGTCAGCGACCCGGTGGGAAGCTTGACCCATGTCTTCCCTGCGGTCACCCAACTCACCGGGATCGATCCTCAGCAGCTCGCCTTCCCCGAGGCGCGACGCCGCACGCTGATCGCCATGATCGACGCCATTGCCGCAGGCACCCTTGAGCTCGACGCCGGCTCAGACTGGCGGCAGGCCAGGATCCAATTGGATGAGCTACCGGGTATCGGTCCGTGGACAGCTGAGGTCATCGCGATGCGCGCACTCGGCGATCCCGACGCGTTCCCCGCCACCGACCTCGGAGTACAGAACGCCGCCAAACAACTTGGACTGCCAGGCAATCCACGCCAGCTGATCGAGCACAGTGCACAGTGGCGCCCATGGCGGGCGTACGCCACCCAGCATCTCTGGACATCCCTGGACCATGCAGTCAACCAATGGCCCCCATCGACCGCCTATACGACGCAATCGCCCCAACAGGAGCAAGCATGAACGCCACTTTGCAGACCCGGACCATGGACAGCCCGGTCGGCACCATCACGCTCGCAGGCCGCGACGGCAGGCTGCGTCATCTACGGATGGACGATCAGACCTACGAACCCAGCCATGACGGCTGGGAGCCGGACGACACCGCATTCCCCCAGGCCGTCGACCAACTCACCGCCTACTTCGCCGGCGAGTTGCAGGAATTCGAATTGGAACTCGATCTGATCGGCACCGAATTCCAGCGCCGCGTTTGGAACGCGCTGCTCACTATTCCCTATGGCGAAACACGTTCGTATGGCGAAATTGCTCTGCAGGTCGGATCCCCCAGTGCGTCGAGAGCCGTGGGACTGGCCAATGGCCACAATCCGGTCGGCATCATCGTGCCGTGCCATCGAGTAATCGGCGCGAATGGCAGCCTTACCGGATATGGCGGTGGATTGGACCGCAAGAAGCTCTTGCTCAATCTCGAAAAAAGTCGGTCAGGAACAGAAGAGCCGACGCTGTTCGATTAATCGAATGGCGTCGGCCGGCGCCGCAGAATTCGCGGCGATCGAATACAAAAGCGTCAGAAATGCAAAATGCCTCAGCCCCCGATCGGTGATCGGGGGCTGAGGGCTAATTTGTGTTCGGCGGTGTCCTACTTTTCC
>NZ_MPKW01000028.1 GCF_009729415.1 Mycolicibacterium sp. CBMA 234 | reverse complement strand
CCCCCCCCCCGCCGGGCCGGACGGCGCGGTGATGGGTTGCAGCCGCTCGGAGTCGCCGGCCCCGAACTGGCCGTGTTGGTCACGTTGATGCGGGATACCGCTGAGCAGGCCGGCCGCGATCCGGACGCGCTGGAGCTGTCGCTCGGGCACCTCGTCACCAAGGTCGACGCTGATCGTGCGGGCCGGCTCGCCGAGCAGGGAGCCAACCGGGTCGTACTCGCGATGCCACCGGTCACAGAGATCAACGAGGCCAAGGACATGCTGTCGGCCTGCGCCGACCGACTCGGGCTGACGCCGTGCCATTGACCCCGGCCGACCGGCTCGAGCTGACGGACCTGGTGCACCGCTATGCCGCTGCCGTCGACGACCGCCGATTCGACGATGTCGTCGAATTATTCACCACCACAGCGGAATTGATCGTGCCAGATCCACCCAGGACGCTGGAGGCGGTCACCGTCCAGCACGGGCACGACGGTGTGCGCGCCGCCATGGCGGCCCTGTCCGGTGTCGCCCGCACCCAGCACGAGATCGTCGGCGAGGTCTATTCGGCCGGTCCGGACCACGCACTCGGCCGCATCACCTGCGTCGCCCACCACTGGACCCGCGGAACCAACGCCGCCGAGGTGACCGATCTGGTGTGGCACCTGCGGTACGACGACGAGTATCAGCCGACCCCGGCGGGGTGGCGCATCCGACGCCGGGTCCTGACGCTCAACGCCATCGAGACCCGGCTCGTCCGTCGTCTCCGCGACTAGCCGATGCGGCGATTTCTGGACCACCGCACCTTTGGCTGCCACACTCGTAGGTACTGATTTCCCTTTGACTCCAGTCGATTCCATCGGCCACGCAGAGCAATCTGCCCGGCACAGGAGCATCAGATGCCGATCCTGCATATTGAGCACGCGATCACCGACCTCGACACCTGGCTGACGGCGTTCCGCAGGTTCGCACCGGCGCGCGAGCAGGCCGGAGTACTCAGCGCTGACGTCTACCAGTCCACGACCGACCCGAACTACATCTGGGTGGATCTGCATTTCCCGACGGTGGACGCCGCGACCCAGTTCCGCACGTTCCTGATGGAGGTGGTCTGGAAGTCGCCCGAGGCGTCGCCGGCACTGGCGGGTACGCCTCGCACGGAGGTCCTCGCCGAGGTCAACTACTAGACCGGCTGCGCGACGATCAGCAGGGTATCGCCACCGACCTGAACGCCGCCGTCGCCGATCACCGCGGCCAGTCGCCGGCGCATGTCCGCGGCACGATCAGCGGACAGCACCAGGTGGTTGGAGTAGGTGAAGACCAGATCCAGCCATTGCTGGCTGCTGTAGCGCTCACCGCGTTCATAGGTGTGCTGCTGCACCGCGAATCCCGCCGCCTCAATAGTTGCCACCACGTCGGCGCTGTCCATGCCCGAGCCGGTGCCGCCGGTGGGCGTCGCGGTCACCAAAGGTGAAGCGGCATCGAGGAAGTCGCAGTACACCTCAGCGAAGTCCGCGCGCGACGGCTCGACCGGGAACAGCCGGTTCCATGCCAGTGCCAGCCGGCCACCAGGAGCCAGCACCCGGCGAATCTTCGGCAGCGCCACCGCCGGATCGACCCAGTGGAACGATTGGGCGAACAGGATCACGTCAAAGGTGCGGCCGGCGTCGTCCCAGTCTTCGAAGGTGGCCACCTCGACAGTGACGCCGTGGTTGGCGGCAATTTCGGCCATGCGCGGATCTGGTTCCAGCGCAACCAGATCCGCCCCGCGCGCGAGCAGCTGTCGGGACGCGATCCCAGTGCCGGCGCCGACGTCAAGCACCCGGAGCGAAGCCGAGCCGACCAATTCGTCGAGCATGGGCTCGGGATACCGGGGCCGGTGTTGGTCATAGGCACGGGCCGCCCCGCCGAAGGAATCGGCTCGATCGCGCTGCCGGTACAGGTCATCAGAGTCAGCCACGGCTCGACGGTACCGGGCAGCCATTCATAGTTCCCAGCCCGCGCCGACTGGTGCAGCGGCGGCAGATCCAGGCATGCTGGAGCCCATGACGCGTCCGCCGCGCCGGTGGGATCCACTCCGACCGCTCGATCTGTTCACCTCGGTGGTGTCGACCGCCGCGGTGTTGCCGATGAGCACCGGTGCGGCCGCGGCGTATCGGACCGCTTTGCTCACGGTGCGTCCTCTGGTGATCGGTCGGCGCATCACGGTCCGACTGCGCACCAGCGATCTGGCCCTGACCGTGGCCGAATTCGATTCCCGGTGGGACGCCAGCATCTTCGCCGTGGGACACATCGGCACCGTCAATATCACCGCACACAAGGTGAATTGGGCCGGCACCGTCCTGAATTCGATATCCGCGAAGCTGAACAACCTGCATGTCCGGCCGTCGGTGCCACCGATGCTGGTCGCCGCCCCGGTCGAATTGTCGGTCGAGATTCCATCCACCGCGCTCGATGAGCTGATCCGCGGCGTCGAGCCCCGGGTCAGCACCGAAATCGGCGACGACGGCGTGGCCCGAATCAGGTTGTCGCGCTTTCGATCCGGCTACATCGAAGTCGACCCGCAGCTGCACGGCAACACACTGTGGATCAAGCCCCGGGGACTGACGCTGGGATCGGCCCGGGTGCCGGTGCCCGGGCTGGCCCCCGCCTATCCGGTGCGGCTGCCCGAGTTGCCGTACGGGGTCACCCTGACCTCGGTGGAACTCGGCCCGGGTGTCGTGCGGGTCGGCGCAACGCTGCCGGAATGGCAGTTCGACGTGCCACGCGCCGTACTGGACGAGCTCATGAACCAGCTCAGTGTGGTGGGTCGTCCGCTGGACGTGATCTGGCCCGGCTAGCGAGCCGCGCTGAAGATCCGTCGATCGTTAACTAAAGTCACGGACGTGACCATCGGCTACTCCCGATATGTCGCACTCGGCGACAGCCAGACAGAAGGTCTGCTGGACGGCGACGACAGCTCGGGCATCCACGGCTTCGCAGACCGGCTCGCGTGGCGGCTCGACGCCTTGCGTCCCGGCCTGCAGTACGCAAATCTGGCGGTGCGGGGCCGGCGGATCGGCGACGTTCTGGACCGGCAACTGCCGCTCGCCCGGACGATGAACCCCGATCTGATTACCAGCTGCATCGGGATGAACGACGTCACGAAGCCTGCTCGCAGCTTCGATCGGGCGCTGGACGACATGCGGCGTGTGCATACCGAGCTGGCCGCCACCGGCGCGACGGTGGTCACGACGACATTTCCCGATATCGCCCGCATCCTGCCGATCGGTCGGCTACTCAGCCGCAGGCTGCGCCGAATCAACGAGGTGATCCGATCCGATTCCGCCCACTTCGGCTTCCGCCTCGTCGACCTGTCGACAGCCGAGTCGATGCTGGATCCCGCCACCTGGGCCATCGATCGGGTGCACGGCTCCCCGCACGGCCATCAATTGTTCGCCGACGCCGCCGCTGAAGCGCTCGGTCTGCCCGGCGGCGATCACCGCTGGGCGGAGGTCGAGGGCGAGCTCGTGCTGCCGCGGTTACGCGAGCGGATGTATTCGCAGCTGATGTGGGCCCAGAACATGCTGATGCCCTGGGTGTATCGGCACACGCTGGGCAGCTCTTCGGGTAAAGGGCTCGGGCCGAAACGCCCGGTCATGACGCCGGTGAGCGCCGATCAGGCCTTATCCGAGGCCGAATAGGCCCAGCGGCAACGGCGACTTTCCGTTGCTGAGCGCGCCGACCACGCCCGGGCAGAACGACGAGATCGCGAAACCGGTGAACATGGTGGCCGGCCCCAGCGACATGCCAGACGAGTCGGCGACCTTGGCCGCAGCGTCGGCGACCGTCTGTCCGGGCTGAGCCAGCATCGGGCACACGGACTGTCCCAGGGCCACCGGATCGGAGCCGCCCGGAAGCATCAGGTCAGCGTTGCCCAGGGCGTTGGTGAAGGCGTCAACACCTGGATCGGCACTGGCTGGACCGGCGG